>JAZRJP010000001.1:0-174829 GCA_045645865.1 Christensenellaceae bacterium
TGAAATATACCTTGCAACAATACGGCTTGCTCCTTCGTTGCAGCTTTCCAATCAAGGAATATTTTATCGTAATGAGATGCCATATTGTCATAAAACTTTTGTATTATACTCATTTCATTATCTCCGTCAAATTCTTATTTATCGGTGAGTTTATTATAACATAAAATAAAATTTGATTCAACTTGTTTTGCGTGGACAAAAGAAAACTCGGCTTGTTAAAAGTCGAGTTTTATAAGTTGCATATTTAAATCCCTATGAGAAGAGCGGTTATGGGCAGTCCGTTTTTTAGTTGTATCTCTTACGGTGCGCCAACAAAAGCAGGAAGAATAATCTTTCAACTAAACAAAAAAAGACAAACAAAAAAGTTTGTCTTTTTCTATATATAATATATATTAGTTATTATTTTTCTTTTTAAATATGCGTGAACGGAATAATATAACGTTCATTACTATAAAGAATCCGAATAAAATTATAAGTGTTAAAACGGGTTCTTTTGGTGCAAACGTTGCTAAAAGCATTATAGGGAAGCCAAATACCATAGCAGGGAAGTTTTGATACACCATATTTTCAGAAGCAGGCGATTTAAAGTTACCATCAATTTCACGAAGTAAGATTATGCCCGTACTTGCCGTACCTGTTAACATGCCGTACATAGCCAAAAATTGTTCTTCTTCGTAGCCTTTAAATAATTTACGTGCAACAAATAAGTTGTAATAATACGTAATTAAAGCACCTACAACGCCTAAAATAATTATTATTACCCAATATGAAGTAAGAGCATCTAAATTAATTGCTGCAATGCCTGCAACGACCATTACGTCGAAACAAAAGTTGCTAATTCTATCCATTAAAAAGTTGTTAGTATATTTTCTTTTCATAACGGCTTTTTTGCTTAAAGCGTTTAAAATAACTTTAATAAGCGTAGCCATTAAAACACCGATAAGGAAGTTAAATCCGTAAACGACCGACCTTGCACCCGGCAACAATTCGCCTATACCAAACATAAATAAGTAAGTTAAGAAATATGCAAAAGCAACAAATGCTATTTGAACGGTTAATTTATCCATACTGCCGTTCATAGGTATTTCATTAGCGTCTTGAATACTACGGTCGGTTAAAACTACTGTATCGGTTGAAATTGTTGCGACTTTGCCTTTACGTTTTAAAACGTTTAAGTGGATAACACCACCTATACTTGCACTTAAAAAGCCAAGTGCCGCAATAGTAAGACCGAAACTTTTACCGCCTACAAAGCCGTAATCTGCTTCGTAAATACTGCCGTAGTTAAGTGCTTGACCTGTGCCTTGACCATAACCAAACGGAAGCAATATGCCTGCAACCGAAAATAAATCTTTAACAATAAGTGCGGCAACGATAGTTATACCTAAACCAACAACTGCTTGTAAAAGGTAAGTAGCAACCGTTGTTATACCTGTGTTGAAAATTTCAGTCGTACGTTGTTTTGTAAGTTTATGTTCTTTAGTTTTAAAAGCAACGGCAATAAAGCCAAGAGCAAGTGTATGATATGTGATAACTTCAAGGACAGAGTTACCGTTAGTTCCAAAAAATTCAGTGTCCCAAATAGGGGAAGATGTAATTGATTTATACACTACGTTGATAATAAAAAGAATTAAACCTGCAAGAACTGACGTAGGTATTAATGAATTTTTTAAAAATTTTAAGCGTCTTTTTAAAACGTTTGCAAAAAGCAAACTGATTAAAAGAACTGCTACTAAGTTGAACGTTCCCCAAACGTTAAAGTCCCAAAAATTTGCCATCTTTAACTCCTGATTTTATGTTTTTGTAGTGGTAATAAAAATGAACGTATTTTAAAGCGTTAAACCTTTTATTTCCTTTTATTTGATATGCCTTTTTGTTATTGTCAATATAAACGTTTAATTTGTTTTTGCCAAGAACGGTAACAGCCGTAACTAATTCAAGTGGTAGGGTAATTGTAAATTTACCTTTAATAAACTCAAAACGGTCGTTATATACAGACATAGTCATATTGCGTTTAAGTAAACTTTTATTTTTATAAAGAATAACGTTGAAAAGAGAAATTTCTTTATCGGTGTAAGCAGGTAGGGTAGAGTAATTCGAAATATCCAATTTACTGATAAAGTCAGTTTGATAATCGTACCACTCACCAACGAACTTAAAAGGAAAATCGAAGCCAACGCCACGCAATTGTTTGTTGTTTAAATATTGTATTTTTTTGTTGCATTTTTTACAACAAATAACGTCGTTTTTACTTACAAAATTTGAAATGCCACAATAAGGGCAAACGTAAACGGCACGTTCTAAATATTCTGCTAACTTTTTATGAGTAAACTCACTATCAGAAACGTTTTCATTTACCATTAATTCTTTTACGATAATATCGTAAAGTTCTTCAACTTGATAATTTTTAATTTCTTCGGGCTCTATAATGCGAGAAACGTAAGCACGCATAGCGCCTTTACGAACAACGTTGCTCCAACGAGGTTGAACGCCGTAACCGCCTTCAATTCTCATAAAAGCAATAGGCAATTTTAAAGCCTTAGCAAGTTTTGAAATTGACGGATTAATATATTCTGTTTTACCACTATACGTTCTGTTGCCCTCTGGGAAGATAGCAATTGAGCCACCTTCTTTTGCGATACGCATACAAGTCATAACGGCACTTGTTTCGCGTGTGCCTTTTTTTATAGGGATAGGTGCGACAAAATGGCGCAATAATTTACCTAATAATCCGGTAGAAAAAATATCTTCTGACGCAACGGCATAAACAGGACCTTTAAAAACCATATCAATAAAAAATTGGTCGTATCCCGTTTGATGGTTCATTAAAATAAGGTACGGTCTTTTTTCTTGGTCGTTAAAAGGCTCTACCGTAATACCATACTTTTTCTTAACGTGTAAAGATAAAAAAGGATAGACGATTGATTTTATTATTTTATGGCGAGGTTTAATCCATTTTTTTTGTTTTTGCTTTTGCTTTTTGTCCATTACGCGTACCTTTAATTAAAGGGTTAAAAAATCCCATATAAGAGTTATTATACACTAAAATTTATAGTTTTGCAATATTTTATTAAATAAAATATTTTACTAACAACGACGATTCTTATTTGTTTATAAAATAAAGTGGCTTGTCTATATAATACACTATATACTTTAAATGAAATTAAAAGACTATTTTTTGTTAAAATAAGCAATTTTTAATTAAACAAAAACAAAAAAGCGTTCGTTTGAACGTTTTTTTTATTCTTGACTTTCTTTATCTTTAAATAAATATTTTATTGCTTGCGATAGATATGAAACGGGTATAATTTCAATTTTATCGCTATATTTTTTGCAAGCGTCGAAGTTGCGCTTTGGTATAATTATTTTTTCAAAGCCGTACTTAATGCTATCGGCAACCCTTTTTTCAGCAAAGGTAACGCCTCGAACTTCGCCTGAAAGCCCTAATTCGCCAAACGCCGTAACGTTTTTGTCAATAGCAATATTTTTTGAAGAACTTGCTAACGAAAGGGCAACGGCTAAATCAATAGACGGCTCGCTTAATTTTATGCCACTCATAGCGTTTAAGTAAACGTCTTGATTAAAAAATGGTACGTAAGCCTTTCTTTCTAAAATAGCAATAATTAAAACTAATTTGTTGTAATCGACGCCGATAGGCATTCTTCTTGGTAAGCCAAATACCGTTTTTGAAAGTAAACTTTGTATTTCAACAGGCATACATCTATTACCACTTACCGATGGGGTTACTATGCTACCTGCCTGACTACCTCTTGTTTCACTAATAAAAATTCCGTTGTAGTCGGTTATACCTTTAATGCCTTTTTCAGTCATTTCAAATACGCCTACTTCTTGGGCTGAACCAAACCTGTTTTTAACGGCTCTTAAAATTTTATAGTTATCACTTGGCTCGCCTTCAAAATATAAAACGGTATCCATAATATGTTCTAAAACTTTTGGACCTGCAATATTACCGTCTTTTGTAACGTGTCCGATAATAAATATTGTTTTATTATTATTTTTAGCAAGACGCATAAGTCTTGAAGCGCACTCTCTTACTTGACCGACAGAGCCTGATGAGCCTTGTAAACTTTCAAGGTAAATTGCTTGAATAGAGTCAACAATTATATATTCGTAATCTTTTGCCAAAGCCTCGATATTTTCAAGTTTACATTCGTTAACAACCATTAAATTATCGCTACTAATTTCAAGCCTATCACACCTTAATTTTACTTGCGATAAACTTTCTTCTGCCGAAACGTATAAAACCTTATTATCTTTTGATAAAAAGCCCGAAATTTGCGTTAAAATAGTCGATTTACCTATTCCTGGGTCGCCACCTATTAAAACGATTGACGACGGAACTATACCACCGCCTAAAACGTTATCAAATTCGCTTATGCCACTTGACGTGCGTGCGTACGTTTTGTATTCTATTTCACTTAATTTTTTAGGAGTAGAAATAGGGGTAGAGTTTGAAGAACTTGAAGAAGAAACAATTTCTTCTACAAGCGTGCCAAACTTATTGCAAACAGGGCATTTTCCAAGCCAAACGGGGTTAAAACTACCACATTCGCTACATACGTATTTTGAACTTTCTTTACCTTTCATAATTAAATCCTTTTAACTTGACAATAACTTTGGCAAGCAATTCCTTCTTCTCTACCAACTAAACCTATACCTTCCATTGTCGTACAAGTAATGCCTATATTTTGTTTAGGTAGCCCTGTTTTATAGGCAAGGTTAGTAGTAATAGCGTCAATATAAGGCGAAAGTTTAGGTTTTTCAGCCATAATTACTGCCGTAATATTAGTTAAAGCATAATTTTTTTCTTTAAGCATTTTTAATACTTCGTCTAATAAAATCATACTTGAAATATCTTTATATTTTGCGTCTTTATCGCTAAAATGATAGCCTATATCACGCATAGAAATTGAAGATAAAATAGCGTCCATAATAGCGTGCGTTAAACAATCAGCGTCGCTATGACCTAATAACCCTTTACTATGCGGAATTTCAACGCCACCTAAAATTAGTTTTCTATTTTCAACAAGAACGTGCATATCAAAGCCTGTTCCAACCCTTGTTAAAGGTTCGTTAAAATCTTCGGGGTAGGTGAGTTTTTGATTGTTTTGCTTGTTTATAACGGCCTTGCATTTGCCTATATACGAACAATAAACACCGGCATCGTCGGTAAATTCGTTTTCGTCGTTACATAAAGAGTAAGCCTTTTGTAATTCTTTTACCATAAACCCTTGTGGAGTTTGTGCTAAATAGCGATTTTTACGTGTAGAAACAACGATATTATTTTTATTATCCGTTTCAATTATAGTGTCGGTTGGAGTAGTGCAAACAACGCCTGAACCAAAATTTTTAACGCTTTTGATGCAATCTATAATCGTCTTACTATCAATAAAAGGTCTTGCCCCGTCGTGTATTAAAACGGCACCGTCGTCAATAGTAAAAAGGGCGTTTTTAACTGACTCAAAACGTGTTTTGCCACCTTCTATATATATAATAGGTTTTAAAATTGAAGATAATTCGTTTTGAATTTTTTCCTTTTCGCCACTTGCATAAACGACGATAATTTGGTCGATAGGTTTAATTTCGCTAAACGTTTTTACCGTTTTATAAACTAATGATTGCCCGTCAATTTTGGCAAATATTTTGTTGTCTTTTTGCCCTGAACGGCTACCTTTTCCCGCACAGGCAATTATAGCCGTTACCTTTAAATTTTTCATATTTCACCTTGATTTATTATTCTATATAATGACTGAACTTGGTCTTTTTTAACCGTTTCTTTAACGTCTAAAACTTCAAAAATTAATGAATTTTTAGCAAACTTTATTTCAACAACGTCGCCTATTTTTAAGTTGTAAGACGGCTTAACGTCTTTACCATTTACGGCAACTTTGCTGTTTTCACACGCTTCTTTGCTAACTGTTCTTCTTTTTAAAATGCGTGCAACTTTAAGAAATTTGTCGATTCTCATAATAATTCCTTTAAAAAAAATTTATAAAAAAACTGCAAAAGAGTTGACAATTTGACAACCTTAATTTATAATAGTAAAATGCTAAAATGTAATAATAGCGTCTTTTTGCACTTTTTTACGAAAAAACAAGCAAAAAACACCACTTTTTTTGAAAGTATAAATTACATTTATAAGCGTAACTTGTCAAAAATTGTTCTTTCATTGTCGATATTATAACTCAACAGCGAAGAATAATCAAGTTGTTTTACAAATTTTTTTAAGGAGTCTATAAAATGCGTAAGTTACAAACAGTAAAATGCGGAAACGTGGAAAGAAAGTCTTTTGCAAGAAGTCAAGAGATTCAGCCTATTCCATACCTTGTTGAAGTTCAAAAAGATTCTTATAATGCTTTTATTGAAGAAGGTATAGGCGACGTCTTTGAAGATTTCTCACCTATAACTGACTTTGCCGACCACTATGAGTTGTATTTTCTTGAACACAATCTTGATGGAGAGCCAAAGTACACTGTAAAAGAATGTAGGGATAGGGATGCTACTTATGCCGTTCCATTAGAAGTTAAGGTAAGGCTTAACAATAAGGTGACGGGGGAAATAATAGACCAAAACGTCTTTATGGGTGATATGCCTAAAATGACTGATAGTGGTTCGTTTATTATTAATGGTGCTGAAAGGGTTGTCGTTTCACAACTTGTTCGTTCACCAGGCGTTTATAATGCATTCGTTCAAGATAAATCAGGTAAAAAACTTTACAACACTACAATTATGCCTAATCGTGGTGCATGGCTTGACTTTGAACAAGATAGTCAAGGCGTGTTAACTGTTAAAGTTGATAGAACACGTAAAATTACGGCTACAACTTTATTAAGGGCGTTAGGTTATGGTAGCAACGCATCTATTTTTGAAATTTTTGAAAATAATGAAATTATTGCAAACACCGTTAAAAAAGATGAAGATAACGGTATCACTTGCGAACACAAAGGTCTTATTGAACTTTATAAAAGATTAAGACCAGGCGAAATGCCAACGGAAGACGCAGTTAAACAATACATTAAAAATAACTTCTTTGAACCAAGAAGGTACGACTTAGCAAAAGTTGGTAGATACAAATACAACAAAAAACTTTGCTTAAAAAATCGTATCGTAGGTCTTACGTGTGCTGATTTAATCGTTTCACAAGATGGTGAAGTTTTAGCACAAGCAGGCGACGTGTTTACTGAAGAACAAGCAAAACTTATTCAAAATAGTGGTATTAACAGCGTTTACGTTATTACTGAAAGTGGCGAAAAGCACAAAATTATTGCTAATAACGTTGCCGACTTTAAAGAAGTTTGTGGCGTAAAAGCAAAACCATTTGGTTTAATCGACACTATTTACTATCCAAACTTTGTGTTTGCGAAAGAAATTTACGAACTTACGAAAACGTTAGCAATAGAAGATATTGCAGAACAATATAAAGTACAAATCAACGATTTATATTACGTTGAAGAACTTTCTCAAGAAAGGCTTGCAGAAGAAAGGCCAGAAGACCAAAAGAATTTCGAAGCAAGAAAAGAAATGAGAAGAAAGTTTGTTGAAGCGTGCAAAAAGTTCTTTGAAATTGTTGAAAGTGGAGAAATTCCATCTAAACTTTCAGCAGAAGATAGAAAGACTATTAGACCACTTATCGACAAACTCAACCATAAACACCTTACTGTTGACGACGTAGTTGCAGGTATTTCTCTTAACATTGACTTAACTAAAAATATTGGCACTATCGACGATATCGACCACTTAGGTAACAGAAGGGTAAGAAGTGTTGGCGAACTTTTACAAAATCAATTCCGTATTGGTTTTTCAAGGCTTGAAAAAGTTATTAAAGAAAGAATGTCAACGCAAGACCCGAAAGAAATTAATCCTAAGGGCTTAATCAACGTAAGACTTATTAGTTCGGCTATTAAAGAATTCTTTGGTTCATCACAACTTTCACAATTTATGGATCAAACTAACCCTATTGCTGAACTTACTCACAAAAGAAAACTTTCTGCGTTAGGTCCTGGTGGTCTTAACAGGGAAAGGGCAACTTTCGACGTTCGTGACGTACACTATACGCACTACGGACGTATGTGTCCTATTGAAACGCCAGAAGGTCAAAATATCGGTCTTATCACGTCGCTTTCAACTTTTGCTAAGGTAAACGAATACGGATTTATCGAATCAGCATACAGAAAGGTTGATAAAGCAACTAACGTTGTTACTAATGAGGTTGAATACCTTACTGCCGACGTAGAAGATAGATACGTTATTGCACAAGCAAACGAACCACTTGACGAAGAAGGTCGTTTCGTAAATGAAAGGGTTCTTTCAAGAAGAAGGGACGAAATTGTTGAAGTTCCTAAGAACGAAGTTGATTATATGGACGTTTCTCCAAAACAACTTGTATCAGTAGCAACAGCACTTATTCCTTTCCTTGAAAACAGTGATACGAACAGGGCGTTAATGGGTTCTAACATGCAAAGACAAGCAGTTCCGCTTCTTGTTCCTGAAAACGCTATCGTAGGTACGGGTATTGAAGCAAAAATCGCATACGACTCAGGCGTAATGGTTATTGCTGAAAACGATGGTATCGTTAAAAACGTATCGGGTAGAGAAATCGTTGTTGATGAAAACGGAACTCTTCACGCATATACGCTTAAAAAGTTTGAACGTTCTAACCAAAGTACTTGTCTTAACCAAAGACCTATCGTTTCAGTAGGCGACGTTATTAAGAAAGGTGACGTATTAGCCGATGGCCCTTCAACGGCAAACGGCGAACTTGCTCTTGGTAGAAATATTTTAATTGGTTATATGACTTGGGAAGGTTACAACTACGAAGATGCTATCTTACTTAGTGAAAAACTTGTACAAGACGATATATTCACTTCAATTCACATTGAAGAACACGAAATAGAAGAAAGAGACACTAAACTTGGTAGTGAAGAAATTACAAGAGATATTCCACATTTAAGTGAAGAAGTTTTAAAAGACCTTGACGAAGACGGTATTATTAGAATTGGTGCCGAAGTTACAAGTGGTGATATCTTAGTAGGTAAGGTTTCACCAAAAGGTGAAGTTGAACTTACACCAGAAGAAAGGCTTTTAAGGGCTATTTTCGGTGATAAGGCAAGGGAAGTTAAAGACACGTCTTTAAAAGTTCCTTACGGCGAAGGTGGTATAGTTGTTGACGTTAAGATTTTCTCACGTGAAAATAAAGACGATTTAGCACCTGGCGTTAATAAAGTTGTTAGAGTTTATATTGCTCAAAAAAGAAAAATTTCTGTCGGCGATAAGATGGCTGGTCGTTATGGTAACAAGGGCGTTATTTCAAGAATACTCCCTGAAAGCGATATGCCGTTTATGGCAGATGGTACACCACTTCAAATCGTACTTAACCCATTAGGCGTTCCTTCACGTATGAATATAGGTCAAGTATTAGAAGTGCATCTTGGTCTTGCATGTAAACAACTTGGTTGGAAAGTAGTAACTCCTGTATTTGAAGGTGCAACCGAAAAAGATATTAGAGAATTACTTTTTGAAAATAATATAGTAAATCCAAATGGCGAAGTTGATGGTAAAATTCAACTTTACGACGGAAGAACGGGTGAACCATTTGAAAATAGGGTTACGGTAGGTTCAATGTATATGATTAAACTTCACCACCTTGTTGACGATAAGATTCACGCACGTTCAACAGGTCCTTACTCACTTGTTACGCAACAACCACTTGGTGGTAAAGCGCAATTCGGTGGCCAAAGATTTGGTGAAATGGAAGTTTGGGCGCTTGAAGCATACGGCGCTGCTCATATTCTTCAAGAAATGCTTACCGTTAAGTCAGACGATATCGTTGGTAGGCTTAAAACTTACGATTCCATCGTAAGTGGTAACGATATTAGCGAACCAGGAATTCCTGAATCATTTAAAGTGCTTTTCAAAGAACTTCAATCTTGTGCTCTTGATATGAGAGTTCTTACTGAAAATAACGAAGAAATTTCGCTTAGAGACCTTACTGAAGAAAGTGAAGAAGTTGGTGCATTTGATAAATCTGATAAAGATGTACAAGACGAAGTTGAACTTGATTTCGGTCAAGACGACGACGTATTAGTAGACGACGAAATGTTCGACGACGATTTAGAAGATTTTGACGACGATAGTGATTTTAGTTCAAGTGAAATGTTCGACGACTACGACGATTTGGACGAAATTGACGATTTCGACGATGAAGAATAATTAGTTAAAGAGGTAAATTAAATGTTTGAACTTAATAATTTTGACTCTATACAAATTAGCATTGCTTCTCCCGAAAAGATTAGACAATGGTCTCACGGTGAAGTAACAAAACCGGAAACAATAAATTACAGAACTCAAAAACCTGAAAGGGATGGTCTTTTCTGTGAAAGGATTTTTGGACCTACTAAGGACTATGAGTGTCATTGTGGTAAGTATAAAAGAATAAGATATGCAGGTATCGTTTGTGATAAATGTGGCGTTGAAGTTACAAAAGCAAAAGTAAGACGTGAAAGAATGGGTCACATTGAACTTGCTGCTCCTGTATCACACATTTGGTATTTTAGGGGTGTTCCGTCAAAAATAGGACTTATGCTTGATATGAGTCCTAAGCAACTTGAACAAGTTATTTACTTTGCTTGCTTCGTTGTTTTAGATAACGGAAATATCGAAGAACTTGCTTATAAGCAAGTTATTACAGATAAAGAATACCGTGATTTAATTGAAAAATACGGTGAAGATAGTTTTAAAGTCGGTATGGGTGCAGAAGCCATTAAAGAATTATTAATGGCAGTAAACCTTGAAGCGGAATCTAAGGCACTTAAAGAAGAAATTGATAGTGATAAAACATCTTCCCAAAGAAAAATTAAGGCAATTAAGCGTTTAGAAATCGTTGAAGCATTTAGGTTAAGTGGTTCACGTCCTGAATGGATGATTTTAGATGCTATTCCTGTAATTCCGCCTGAACTTCGTCCTATGGTACAACTTGATGGTGGTAGATTTGCAACAAGCGACCTTAACGATTTATATAGAAGACTTATAAACAGAAATAACAGACTTCGCAAACTTATGCAAATAGGTTCGCCTGATATCATTATTAGAAATGAAAAGCGTATGCTTCAAGAAGCAGTTGACGCTTTAATCGATAATGGTAAACACGGCAAGTCTGCAACAGGCCCGGGTGGTAGAGAATTAAAGTCTCTTTCTGCTATGTTAAGGGGTAAACAAGGTAGGTTCCGTATGAACTTACCTGGTAAACGTGTTGACTATTCTGGCCGTTCAGTTATCGTAGTAGGTCCTGAACTTAAAATTTATCAATGTGGTTTACCAAAAGAAATGGCTATTGAACTTTTCAAACCTTTCGTTATGAAAAGGCTTGTTGAAGATGGTACTTGCCATAACATTAGAAGTGCTAAGAGAACGGTTGAAAGAATGAAACCGTGCGTTTGGGATATTTTAGAAGAAATTATCAAAGACCACCCTGTACTTTTAAACAGAG
Source organism: Christensenellaceae bacterium (assembly GCA_045645865.1). Lineage (GTDB taxonomy): Bacteria > Bacillota > Clostridia > Christensenellales > Borkfalkiaceae > HGM11412. The sequence continues at coordinate 11,507 of JAZRJP010000001.1, forward strand.
CACCAACACTTCACAGACTTTCAATTCAAGCGTTTGAACCTGTACTTATCGAAGGTAGGGCAATTAAACTTCACCCACTTGTTTGTGGTGCGTTCAACGCCGACTTCGACGGTGACCAAATGGCTGTTCACGTTCCACTTTCAGTGGAAGCACAAGCAGAAGCAAGATTTTTAATGCTTTCTTCTAATAACATTTTAAAACTTTCAGACGGCAAACCTGTAATGAGCCCAACGCAAGATATGGTACTTGGTTGTTACTACCTTACTATTTCTAGAAAGGTTGAAGGCAATTATTACGGAGACGATGCGCAAGTTGAATACACTGAACAAAATGGTAAATTCTATTTAGTTAAAGACGGTGTTCTTCAAAATGATGAAATCGTTGCATCTGATTGCGAATTCTACGACGACGGTGCAATTAAATCTTGTACGTTAACTAACGTAAATACGGGTAAAGTTGCAACTAACGTAAGAAGATATAGTTGTCCATCATTTATTTCAGAAGATGAAGCAATAATGGCTTACCAAACTAAGCAACTTCACCTTCAAGATGAAATTAAATTAAGAAGAACTGTTAAAACTCCTGACGGAGAAGAAGTAACAGGCATCATAAAAACAACTTGTGGTAGAATAATTTTCAACGAAAAAATCCCACAAGACATTGGTTTTGTAAAAAGGGTAGAAAAAGAAGATTACCTTAAATATGAAATCAACAAACTTGTAAAGAAGGGCGACCTTAAAAAGATTGTTGAAGCATGTTTTAAAAATAAATCTTCAAAATGTGCTGCCGATACTCTTGACTACATTAAGGAACTTGGTTACAAATATTCAACAATAGGTGCTATTACAACGTCTATTTTTGATATGCACGTTCCTCAAAAGAAACAAGAAATATTACAAAACGCTTCAAAACAAGTATTACAAATTGAAAAACAATTTAATAGGGGCTTTATAACTGACGAAGAAAGATATAAGGCAGTGGTTGACGTTTGGACAAACGCAACGGGTGAAGTTACAGAAGAACTTAAAGTTACACTTGATAAATTCAATCCAATTTGGATGATGGCTAACTCAGGTGCCCGTGGTTCTATCGACCAAATTAAGCAACTTTCAGGTATGCGTGGTCTTATGACTAACCCTAATGGTAAAACTATTGAAACACCGGTTAAATCATGTTTCCGTGAAGGTTTAACTGTTCTTGAATACTTTACGTCATCACACGGTGGTCGTAAAGGTCTTGCCGATACGGCTTTAAAGACGGCTGACTCAGGTTACTTAACAAGAAGACTTGTTGACGTAGCGCACTCAGTTATCGTAAGAGAAGAAGACTGTTTTGCAAGTTTAGGTGTAACACCTAAGGGAACTTGGGTTTCTGAAATAAGAGAACCAGGTGAAACAAAACCTATTGAAACGCTTGAAGAAAGATTAGTTGGTAGATATACTATCGGCGACGTAATTAACCCACAAACAGGCGAAGTTATCGTTGCTAACGATACTATGATTTCTGCAGAAAAAGCAAAAGAAATTGTTAACGCAGGTATTGATAAAGTTCATATTAGAACAGTATTTAGATGTCGTACAAAGATTGGTGTATGTGCTAAATGTTATGGTAAAAATATGTCTAACTTAAATCCTGTACAAATAGGTGAAGCAGTTGGTACAATCGCCGCTCAATCAATCGGTGAACCAGGTACACAACTTACAATGAGAACGTTCCACACAGGTGGTATTGCTTCAACAGGCGATATTACAAGGGGTCTTCCACGTATCGTTGAATTATTCGATGCTAGAAGTCCAGCAGGTAAAGCAGTACTTTGCGATACTAATGGTGTTGTAAGTATTGATAATAAAGACGGTTTAAGATACGTAGTTGTAACTAACGGTAATACGCATAAAGATTATGCTATTCCGTTCAGCGTAGAATTAAAAGTTAAAGATGGTGATATCGTTGAACCAGGTACAATTTTAACAAGTGGTTCAGTATATCCACAAGAAATTCTTGCAACTAAGGGTATGCTTGGCGTTGAAGAATATATTTTAAAAGAAGTTCAAAAAGTTTACCGTAGCCAAGAAGTTGAAATCAACGATAAACACGTAGAAATTATCGTTAGACAAATGCTTCGTAAGGTTATTATTCAAAAGAGTGGTACGTCTTCGTTCTTACCAGGCGAATACGTTGACGAATACAGAGTAAACGAAGAAAATAAGAGAATTATCGAAGAAGGTGGCGTACCTGCGATGAGCCAAAAAGTTCTTTTAGGTATCACAAAGGCGTCTCTTGCTGCTGAAAGTTTCTTATCGGCTGCATCATTCCAAGAAACAACAAGAGTTCTTACAGATGCCGCTATTAAAGGTAAAATTGACCACTTAGTAGGTCTTAAAGAAAATATTATTATAGGTAAACTTATACCTGCGGGTACAGGCGCGAAAGAATATAAAGGTTTATTACCACAATTAAACGCCGTAACTAAAATAAGTGGCGACGACGGTGAAGATGATTCATTTGTTGACGTTAAAACGGTTGACTAAAATTTGTAAAAATGGTAAAATAGTCAAGTATGTTATGCAAAAACGCAATTTTAAGTGAAATTCGCTTAAAATTACGTGTTTTGCTATGTAAATTAGTTTTCTTTAAACGGGTTTAAATTCGTTTTAGAAATATTTTCCGATTTTTTAAAGGAGGTAGAAAGTATGCCAACAATTAACCAGTTGATTAAACAAGGCAGAGTGACTGCTAAAGAAAAGAGCAAAAGCCCTATTTTAGCACAATGTCCACAAAGAAGAGGTGTTTGTCTTTCAGTAACAACAACTTCTCCTAAGAAGCCTAACTCAGCAGTAAGAAAAATTGCAAGAGTGCGTTTAACAAACAAACAAGAAGGTACTGTTTATATTCCAGGTGAAGGTCACAACCTTCAAGAACACAGTTCAGTACTTATTCGTGGAGGAAGGGTAAGAGACCTTCCAGGTGTTCGTTATCATATTATCCGTGGTGCTTTGGATACGGCAGGCGTTGCAAAACGTAAGCAATCAAGAAGCAAATACGGCGCAAAAAGACCTAAGTAATAAATAACGAAAAACTAAAAAACCTACTTGTCGGAAAGTATTTTTAGCCCGATTTGTAGGCAGTATGCTACAAAGGTAGCAGAAGGTTCACAGCGTAATGCTTGTGATAGCTGTACAAGGGCAAAGCCCTAAAATTTAAAGGAGGATTAATTATGCCAAGAAGAGGTAACGTTCCTAAGAGAGACGTTCTTCCAGATCCAATTTACGGCAGTAAAGTTGTTACTAAACTCGTAAATCAGATTATGTTAGACGGTAAAAAAGGAATTGCTCAAAGCATTGTATATGATGCTTTTGAAATTATTAAAGAAAAAACTGGTCAAGACGCTATGGAAGTGTTCAACCAAGCAATGGCTAACGTTATGCCATTATTAGAAGTAAAAGCAAGGAGAGTTGGTGGTTCAAACTATCAAGTTCCTATCGAAATTAGACCAGAAAGAAGACAAACACTTGCTATTCGTTGGATTGTTATTAACACAAGGAAAAGAAGTGAAAGAGAAATGAGTCTTAAACTTGCAAACGAACTTATCGACGCTATGAATAATACAGGTGGTTCAGTTAAGAAGAAAGACGATACGCATAGAATGGCAGAAGCAAACAAAGCATTTGCTCATTATCGTTGGTAGGAGATTATTATGCCAAGAGAATATGACCTTTTACACACAAGAAATATCGGTATCATGGCTCACATTGATGCTGGTAAAACAACTACTACGGAAAGAATTTTATTCTATACAGGTAAAACACATAAGTTAGGTGAAACTCACGATGGTGAGGCTACTATGGACTTTATGGCACAAGAACAAGAAAGAGGTATTACTATTTGTTCTGCTGCAACTACGTGTTTTTGGAAAGGTAATAGAATAAACATTATCGATACACCAGGTCACGTTGACTTTACTATTGAAGTTGAACGTTCACTTCGTGTACTTGATGGTGCCGTTGCTACTTTCTGTGCTAAGGGTGGTGTAGAACCACAATCAGAAACAGTATGGCGTCAAGCAGATAAGTATAAAGTTCCAAGAATTGCTTACGTTAATAAAATGGATATCAATGGTGCTAACTTCTTTAACGCTATTGATATGATGAAAACAAGGCTTCACACTAATGCCGTTCCTATCTGTTTACCTATCGGTAAAGAAGATACGTTCACAGGTATTATCGACCTTGTAACTAACGACGCTATTATCTATAAAGATGACCTTGGTAAAGATTTTATACAAGGACCTATCCCTGCTGATTTAGTTGATTTAGCAAGCGAATACAGAGAAAAACTTATGGAAGCGTGTGCTGAACAAGAAGACGAACTTATGGAAAAATATTTCGAAACAGGCGAATTAACTGTTGAAGAAATGAAAAGAGCTATAAGAAAGGCTACTGTTTCAATGCAAATGACTCCTGTTCTTTGTGGTTCATCTTATAAAAATAGGGGTGTACAACACCTTATCGATGCTATTATCGATTATCTCCCAAGCCCTATCGACGTTGACCACGTTGAAGGTGTAAACTACAAAACAGGCGAACCAGAAACAAGAAAAACTGACGACAATGAACCATTTGCAGGTCTTGCATTCAAGATTGTTGCTGACCCATTCGTTGGTAAACTTGCGTTTTTCAGGGTATATTCAGGTACGTTAGAATCAGGTTCATACGTATTTAATAGTACTAAAAATAAAAGAGAAAGAGTTGGTCGTTTAGTATTAATGCACGCAAAAGAAAGAGAAGAAATTGAACAAATTTACTCAGGTGACATTTGTGCTATCGTTGGTTTAAAAGAAACGTCAACAGGTGATACGCTTTGTGACGAAGACCACCCAATTATTCTTGAAAAAATGGAATTCCCAGAACCAGTTATTAAGGTTGCTATTGAACCTAAAACTAAGGCAGGTCAAGATAAAATGACTCTTGCTCTTATTAAACTTGCTGAAGAAGACCCATCATTCAAGTTCTACACAGATAAAGAAACTAACCAAACTATCATTGCAGGTATGGGTGAATTACACCTTGAAATTATCGTTGATAGGTTATTAAGAGAATTTAAAGTTGAAGCAACGGTAGGTAAACCACAAGTTGCTTACAGAGAAACGTTTAGAAACGAAGTTACTGCACGTGGTTTCTACAAACGTCAATCTGGTGGTAAAGGTCAATACGGTGACTGTCTTGTTAAATTCACACCGCTTGAACCTGCATCAGGCTTCCAATTCGTTGATGAAACGGTTGGTGGTTCAATTCCAGGTGAATATATTGAACCTGTTAGAAAAGGTATTGAAGAAGCATCTAAAAACGGTACGTTGGCAGGTTACGAAGTTGTTGACTTTATGGCAACTGTACAAGATGGTTCTTACCACGAAGTTGACTCATCAGAAATGGCGTTTAAGATTGCCGGCTCTCTTGCTTTTAAAGAAGCAATGAAGACAGCAAACCCTGTAATCTTAGAACCTATTATGAAAGTAGAAATTATTACGCCAGACGATTACTTTGGTGATTTAATGGGTAACGTTTCATCAAGACGTGGTAACATTCAAGGCACAGAAGATAGAAATGGTGCAAAAGTTATTGATGCACACATTCCACTTTCTGAAATGTTTGGTTACGCTACTGACCTTCGTTCAAGGACACAAGGCCGTGGACAATATACAATGCAATTTGACCACTACGCTGAAGTTCCAAAAAATATTGCTGAAAAAATTATCGGCGATAGAGCAGTAAAAAATAGCGATTAAAATATAACATTTTCAATCTTATGCTTGACAGTGTAAGATTGATAATGTATAATAATACTGATATAATTAATAAATTATATAAAATTAAAAAATTAAAACAAAAACAAAGTTTTTTTGGAGGAAACAAAAAATTATGGCAAGACAAAAGTTTGAAAGAAGTAAACCGCATATTAACATCGGTACTATCGGTCACGTTGACCACGGTAAGACTACGTTGACTGCAGCAATCACTATGGTACTCGCTTCTAAGGGCAGTGCTGAAAAAATGAGATATGACCAAATCGACAAAGCACCTGAAGAAAAGGCAAGGGGTATTACAATTAATACTTCACACGTTGAATATCAAACAGATGCACGTCACTATGCACACGTTGACTGTCCAGGTCACGCAGACTATGTAAAGAACATGATTACAGGTGCTGCTCAAATGGACGGCGCAATCCTTGTTTGTGCTGCTACAGACGGTCCAATGCCTCAAACAAGAGAACACATTCTTCTTGCAAGACAAGTTGGTGTTCCTTACATCGTAGTATTCTTAAATAAATGTGACCAAGTTGACGACGAAGAATTATTAGAACTCGTTGAAATGGAAGTTAGAGAATTACTTAACGAATATGGCTTCCCTGGCGACGATACACCTATCGTTAAAGGTTCAGCATTAAAAGCTCTTGAATTTGCATCAAACAACGAAGCAGACGCTATCGCAAACGCTGCTGATTGTAAATGTATTTTCGAACTTATGGACGCTGTTGACAGTTATATCCCAACTCCTGAAAGAGAATCTAACAAACCATTCCTTCTCCCTGTAGAAGACGTATTCACTATCTCTGGTCGTGGTACAGTTGCAACTGGTAGGGTTGAAAGAGGTATTGCAAAAGTTGGCGAACCTGTTGATATCGTTGGTATTAAGGCTCAAAAAATGACATCAGTTATTACTGGTCTTGAAATGTTCAGAAAATCACTTGACGAAGCTTATGCAGGTGATAACGTTGGTGCTCTTTTAAGAGGTATCGATAGAACTCAAATCGAAAGAGGTCAAGTAATTGCTAAACCAGGTACAGTTAAACCTTTCACTTCATTCAGTGGTCAAGTTTACGTATTAACTAAAGAAGAAGGTGGTAGACATACTCCATTCTTCAACAACTATCGTCCACAATTCTATTTCAGAACAACAGACGTTACAGGTACTATTAAACTCCCAGAAGGCGTTGAAATGGTTATGCCTGGCGACCACGTAACTATTGACGTTACATTAATTACTCCTGTTGCTATGGAAGAAGGTTTAAGATTCGCTATCCGTGAAGGTGGTAGAACTGTTGGTTCAGGCGTTGTTTCAAGCATCATTGAATAATTGAAAACCTAACTTAAATTAAAGAAAAACCCATTTTTTGCTAATGCGAAAGGTGGGTTTCTTTATTGTATTTAGCATTATAAAATTGTGAAATTTTAGTACAAAACACTTAAAAATTACACTTAAAATTCCTTTAAAAAAAGAGTGAGATTAAGTTAAAAAAAAGGATTAAAAAAACATAATAAAGGTATAAAAAAAGCAACTTTTTTAGTTAAAAAAGTTGCTTTTTTATTATGTTTTTTACGTGTAATATATGCTGATTTATAGCATATAAAACTTATGTTCATACGTAAAGTATGTTTTAAAAATCGTCGATTTTATCGCAAATTTTAGTTGTCGGTCAACTCTTTTGTAGCAATATCTGAAAGCAATTTTAATTTAGCAAATTTACCTTGCTTTTGCATAAGTTCGTCGTAAGAGCCTATTTCGCAAATTTCGCCGTTTTCCATAACGACAATTCTATCGGCATTTCTTATTGTTGATAACCTATGTGCAACTATAAAGGTTGTTCTTTCTTTTATAATGCTTTCAATGGCCTTTTGAACGTGATATTCAGAAATATTATCAAGGGCAGAAGTGGCTTCGTCTAATATTAATATACTTGGATTTCTAATTAACGCCCTTGCAATAGTAATTCTTTGCTTTTGTCCGCCTGAAATTTTATCTCCGTGTTCGCCTATAATTGTGTCAATACCTTTTGAAAGTTCGGGTAAAAATTCTTCGACGTTAGCCATTTTTAAAACCTTTTGTAATTGTTCTTCGGTGTAATTGTTTAAGCCGTAAGTAATATTATCTTTAACGGAGCCGTCAAACAATAAACTATTTTGAGATACAACTGAAATTAAATGTCTATAATCGCTTAAATTTATATCGGTAATAGAATTGCCGTCAATATAAAGAGTTCCAATGGTTGGTTTTAAAAACCCTATAATCATATTCATTATAGTACTTTTGCCTGAGCCTGAACTTCCGACAAAAGCAATACATTCGCCTTTTTTAACGTCAAGAGAAAAGTTTTTAATAGTGTAGTCGGGTGAGTCGGGATAACGATAACTTACGTTATCAAACTTAACGTAGCCGTCAACTTTATTTATAGGTAATTTACCCGTATTGTCTTCAATATCGTCGCACGCCATAATTTCCGTTATAGAGTTGATTGAATCTACACCTTGTGAAATTTGTGGTATAGAGTTAATTATTTGGTTTACGTTGCCGTAAATTTGGCTAAATATTGATTGAAAAAGTACGATAGCGCCTGCGTTAAATCCGTCAACTCCTTTAAGCGTCATGAATACTGAAAAGAATAAACATAAGCATTGAAAAAGCGTTGTTACCGTCCATGCAAACGAACCAAAGTAAGCAAGCGTGTTATCAAAACCTAAACCTTTTTTTGTTACCGAAGTTATAGATTGTTCAATATTTTTAATTTCTTCATTTTCAAGTCCGTGTGCTTTTGTAACTTGTATCATATCAAGCATTTGTGAAAGTTTTGCAGATAATTGTTCGTTTTCAACACGATACGTTTTTATACTTGAACGAATAGGGTTTCTAAACAACCTTGTTAAAAGCACGTTTATAGGAACTATCGAAAGTATAAACACCGTTGCTATCGGGCTTTGGTAAAGAGATATAAAAATGTTTATAATAAGGAAAATTACAGCAGGAATTAATTGACAAACAATAAGGCGCAAGTAGTGGTCGATATTATCGGTGTCTTTTAAAAATTTGGCTTGTAATCTACCGCTTTCAGAGTCCTTATGATATGTAAACGAAAGTTTTTGTAATCTTCTAACGACGGTTGATTTTATGCCGGCACTTGTGTTTCGCAAAAACTTGTTGGCAAGGTTAGCGTATAACGTGTGCGTAGGGACGTTTTGTGCTATGGTAAAAAATAAAATTATGCCCCAAACAATAATTTTGTTTACGTTAGGCGTGCCTGAAACGACTTCGTTAATAACCATTGATGAAACGATAGGTATTAAGAAAACAGGCAAGGTTTTTATAACGTTCATAACGTTGACTAATAAGATAGTAGGAATTTTATTCTTAAAAAGTCCCAAAAGTACGTTATTTGCAACGTTTTTCTTCTTACTTGCGTTTAAAAATACGTTGTCGTAGTTAGGAATATGGTAAACAATGTTACGTTCTTTTTTAGTTTTAGTTTTTTGCATAATTCACCTTAATAGGATATTAGATAATTTCATTATATAAAATTAATGATAAAAGTCAAATGAAAAGAGAAAAATTTTATTATTTATTTTATTTTATAAAATAGAATGTAAAAACTCGTTGACAAACAAAATAAAATTTGCTACAATTAAGGCAACAATATAGATATTCTTTGTGACTGACGGATAAGTGGATAACCACGTGAAATGAAGAATATTTTAAGCCGACCGTCTGGGCACACTTATCTTACAAAATAAGTGTGCCCTTTTTTAAAACTTTAAGGTGTAGGAGTTATTATGAAAAAAGTAGCAATTTTAATGGGTAGTGATAGTGATTTGCCTATTGCTAAAAAGGCAATAGACGTGTTGAACGATTTTGGCGTTGGATATGAAGTTCACGTCTTTTCGGCACATAGGACGCCTCTTGAAGCGATGAACTTTTCTAAATCGCTTAGAGAAAATGATTTTGGAGCGTGTATCTGTTTTGCAGGTATGGCGGCACACTTAGCAGGTGCAGTTGCAGCACAAACGACGCTTCCTGTAATCGGAGTTCCTTGTGATAGTGGCAAGTTATCAGGGCTTGACGCTTTATTATCAACGGTGCAAATGCCGTCAGGTATTCCTGTTGCTACGGTTGCTATAAACGGAGGAGCAAACGCTGCAATTTTAGCAGTTCAAATGCTTTCAATTAATGATGACAATTTAAGAAACGCTCTCGATAAAAAAAGAGAAAACGATAAATTAGCAGTTCTTGAAAAAAACAAGGCTGTGGAAAATACTTTTAATATTTAATAGGAGAACTTATTATGAGCAAACAATTAGTTTACAAAGGCAAAACAAAAGACGTGTACGCACTTGATAATGGAAATTATCTTTTAAAATTTAAAGACGATTGTACGGGTAAAGACGGCAAGTTTGACCCAGGTGAAAATGCAGTTGGTCTTACTATCGAAGGCGTTGGTGACGTAAATTTAAGAATGTCAATTTACTTCTTTGAAAAATTAAAAGAAGCAGGCATTAAAACTCATTACGTTAGTGCAGACCTTGAAAATACTACAATGGAAGTTCTTCCTGCAAAAGTATTTGGTAAAGGTTTAGAAGTTATTTGTAGATATAAAGCAGTTGGTAGTTTTTATAGACGTTATAGTGACTACGTTGAAGAAGGTGCCGACCTTGACGCTTACGTTGAAATGACTTTAAAGAACGACGAAAAGGGCGATCCGCTTGTAACAAAAGACGGTTTAGTTAGTCTTGGCGTTATGAGTGAAAAACAATACGAAGAAACTAAACTTATGACTCAACAAATTACAAAAATCGTTGCAGACGACCTTAAAGAAAAGGGTTTAACTTTATACGATATCAAGTTTGAATTCGGTTATAGTGGCGACGAAGTTATTTTAATTGACGAAATAGCATCAGGCAATATGCGTGTTTACAAAAACGGCGAGTATATCGACCCTATGACTTTATCTAAACTTTTCTTTGCGTAAGGTGTTATAATGGGTGGTTTTTTTGGAATAACAAGTAAAAAAGGGTGTGTTCAAGACGTATTTTTCGGTGTAGATTATCACTCACATTTAGGTAATTCAAGGGCAGGTATGGCAAGCCTAAATGCTGAATTAGGTTTTCAAAGAGAAATACATAACGTTGAAAATTCGCCTTTTAGAACTAAATTTGATAACATATCTTCAAGGTTAGACGGTAATGCTTGTATCGGTTGTATTAGTGATTTAGAACCACAACCTTTACTTATAAAATCTAAATTTGGTACTTACGCAATCACAATGGTAGGCTACGTTTCAAATACAGAAGAACTTGTAAACGATTATTTGAAAAGTGGTTACGGCATTTTCCAAGCCGTTTCAGGCAATAGGGTAAATTCATTAGAATTAATTTCGGCTATCATTGAAGAAAAAGACGATTTGTGTGAAGGTATTAAACATATGCAATCTTTAATTAAAGGTTCAGTATCGTTAATGCTTTTACTTGAAGACGGTAGTTTGGTTGTCGCAAGGGACAAGTTTGGTAGGTTACCTATTAGCGTTGGTAAAAACAAAGACGGATTTGCTGTTTCGTTTGAATCTTTCGCTTATGAAAAACTTGGATACGTTGATTATAAAGAATTAAAATCGGGGGAAATCGTTAAACTTACTTGTGACGCATGTACCGTATTGCAAGAAGGCTCAGATAAAATGAAAATGTGTTCGTTTATGTGGGCGTATTACGGATATCCTAACGCAACTTACGAAGGTAAGAACGTTGAAATGGTAAGAATGCAAAATGGTAAAATAATGGCAGAAAATGAAATTGCTAACGGCACTTTACCTGAAATTGACTACGTAAGTGGTGTTCCTGATAGTGGAACTCCACACGCCATAGGCTATTCTCACGGCAGTAATATTCCTTTTGCAAGACCGTTTATAAAATATACTCCTGCTTGGGCAAGAAGTTTTATTCCGTCTAACCAAAATGAAAGGAAAAAGATTGCTAAAATGAAGCAAATTCCTGTAAAAGAGTTAATTAAAGGGAAAAACTTGCTTTTTGTTGACGATAGTATTGTTAGAGGCACGCAACTTGGCGAAACGGTTAGTTTCTTGTTTAACAATGGGGCTAAATCAGTTCATATGCGTTCTGCGTGTCCACCTATAATGTATCCTTGTAAGTTCCTTAATTTTTCAAGAACTAACAGTGATATGGACTTATTAGCAAGGAAAATTATTGTTGAACTTGAAGGCGAAGATGGTTTAAAGTATATCGACGAATATGCCGATTCTTCTACTGAAAGGGGTAAAAATTTAAGAAAAGCAATTTGTAAAAAAATAAAAATAAATTCTCTTGAATACCAAACGTTAGAAGGTATGATTAAAGCAATAGGTATTGACCCTTGTAAATTATGTACTTATTGTTGGAACGGAAAAGAAGATTAATTAAGGAGACAAAAATGAAAAATTCTAAATCTGAAAGTTACGCAAAAGCAGGTGTTGATATAACGGCAGGTTATAAAGCCGTTGAACTTATGAAATCACATATTGCAAGAACTATTACAAGTGGTGTTTGCTCAACGGTAGGTGGTTTCGGAGGCCTTTTTGAACTTGACGTAAAAGGTATGGAGCAACCTGTATTAGTTAGTGGTACTGACGGCGTTGGTACAAAATTAAAACTTGCTTTTTTACAAGACAAGCACGATACAATCGGTATTGACTGTGTAGCAATGTGCGTTAACGACGTTATTTGTTGTGGTGCAAAACCTCAATTTTTCCTTGACTATATTGCATGTGGTAAAAACGTTCCTGAAAAAATTGCTTCAATCGTTGCAGGCGTTTGCGAAGGTTGTGTTCAAAGTAATTGTGCGTTAATCGGTGGCGAAACTGCTGAAATGCCAGGTTTTTATCCTATCGACGAATACGACGTTGCAGGTTTTGCCGTTGGTGTTGTTGATAAAAAAGATATTTTAGACCCTACTACAATGGAAGAAGGCGACGTGATTATTGCGTTACCATCAAGCGGTGTTCATAGTAACGGTTTCTCACTTGTTAGAAAAGTCTTTGGTATAGGTACGCAAGATATTTCAAAACCTATGGAAGAACTTGGTGGTAAGTCAATAGGTGAAACGTTACTTACTCCAACTAAAATTTACGTAAAACCTGTTTTAGCTCTTTTAAAAGAAGTTAACGTAAGGGCTATTTCACATATTACGGGTGGTGGTTTTTACGAAAATATTCCAAGAAGTTTAAAAGATGGTTTCGGTGCAAAAATTGATAAATCTTCTTTAAGAATTTTACCTATTTTCAATTTAATACAAAAAGTTGGCGATATCCCTGAAAGAGATATGTTTAATACTTTCAATATGGGTGTAGGTATGAGTATTATTGTTAAAAAAGGTCAAGAAGAAAAAGCACTTGAAATATTAAAAGCAAATGGTGAAGACGCTTATATCATAGGCGAAGTAGTTAAAGGCGAAGGCGTAATTTTTGCCTAAGGGGAATTAAAGTGGTAAAAATAGCAGTACTTGTTTCAGGCGGGGGAACTAATTTACAAGCACTTATCGATGCAGAAAAAAGCGGAATTATCAAAAGTGGTAAAATAACTTTGGTAATTTCAAATAAAAGCGACGCTTATGCTTTAACCCGTGCTGAAAATAACGGCATAAAAACTCAAACGATTATTAAAAAACAATGTAAAGATAGTGTAGAGTTCGAAGATAAAATCATTAAAACTTTACAAGATAACGACATTGACTTAATAGTTTTAGCAGGTTTTATGTGTATATTATCAAAAAGGTTTACAGATACGTTTAAAGATAGAATTTTAAACGTGCATCCATCACTTATTCCGTCGTTTTGTGGAGAAGGTTATTATGGCTTAAAAGTTCACGAAAAGGCTCTTGAATACGGTGTAAAAGTTACGGGTGCAACGGTGCATTTTGTTAATGAAATTCCCGATGGTGGTAAAATTGTTATGCAAAAAGCCGTTGAAATTTGCGATGGCGACACTCCCGAAGTTTTACAAAAAAGGGTTATGGAGCAAGCCGAATGGATTATCTTACCTTTATCAGTTGAAAAGGTTGCAAAAAGTTTAAAGGAGTAATTATGAACGTTTACGAAATATTACCTATCGGCAAAAGAATTAAAGGCAATCCTTACGTAGGAAGGGGAATTGTTTTAGGAAAAACTAAAAACGGCGAATGTGCCGTAAGTGCTTACTTTATTATGGGAAGAAGCGAAAATAGTCGTAATAGAGTATTTACGATTAAAGACGGCAACGTTTATACTGAACCTTTCGACGTAACAAAAGTTGAAGACCCTTCGTTAATAATTTATAGTGCCGTAAAAAGTTATGAAAATAAACTTATCGTAACAAACGGCGACCAAACTGATACTATTTACGATTATTTAAAAGATGGCAAGAGTTTTGCTTGTGCTTTAAATTCTAGGTGTTTTGAACCTGATGCTCCTAACTTTACTCCACGTATTAGTGGTATGATTACTTTTGAAAATAACGACTTTACTTATCAAATGAGTATTTTAAAAAGTATTGACGAAGTAGGTAGCCAATGTGCAAGATATTTATTTAATTATCCGTCAAAAAATGGTCTTGGTCATTTTATTCACACTTACGTAACTGACGGAAACCCTATTCCAACTTTTCAAGGTGAACCTGAAAGAGTTGAAATTTACGACGATATTGATGCTTTTACTAATGAAATTTGGAATAATTTAGACGAAAACAACAAAATTTCACTTTACGTTAGATATACTAACTTAAAAACTAACGAAATAGAATATAGGCTTATAAACAAAAATAAGGAATAAAAAAATGATAGAATTTGAATTAAAATATGGTTGTAATCCTAACCAAAAACCATCTAAAATTTATATGCAAGACGGCTCAGAATTGCCTATACAAATATTAAATGGTAGGCCAGGGTACATTAACTTTTTAGACGCTTTTAACGCTTGGCAACTTGTTAAAGAATTAAAACAAGCAGTAGGACTTCCTTGTGCCACTTCGTTTAAGCACGTAAGTCCAACGTCGGCCGCAATAGGTAAAATTTTACCTGCAAAATTAAAAAAGGCTTGTTTTGTTGACGACGTTAAAGATTTAGATACCTCTTTACTTGCTTGTGCATATGCAAGGGCAAGGGGAACTGACCGTCAATGTTCGTTCGGTGATTTTATCGCACTTTCAGACGTGTGCGACGAAGTAACTGCAAACTTAATTAAAAGGGAAGTTAGTGACGGCGTTATTGCACCAGGCTATACTGAAAAGGCACTTGAAATTTTAAAAGCTAAAAGAAAGGGAACTTACAACGTTATTTTAATTGACGAAAATTATATTCCTTTTGAAAAAGAAACAAAACAAGTATATGGCGTTACTTTCGAACAAGGTAGAAATAATTTTAAAATTGATTATTCGTTACTTGCAAATATCGTTACTGAAAATAAAGAAATTCCTTTTGATAAAAAGCAAGATTTAATCGTTGCTTTAATTACGTTAAAATATACGCAATCAAATTCAGTTTGCTATGCGTTCGACGGTCAAGCAGTAGGCGTAGGTGCAGGTCAACAATCAAGAATACATTGTACTCGCTTAGCAGGTGGCAAGGCTGATACTTGGTTCTTACGTCAACACGAAAAAGTTTTAAATTTAGACTTTTTACCTACTCTTGGTAGGCCGGAAAGGGATAACGTTATCGACGGCTACATTAACAAAAATGAAGAAGACGTGTGTGCCGACGGCATTTGGCAAAAATATTTTGCTACTAAACCGCAACCTTTAACAAGTGAAGAAATTAAAGAATATTTATCAACGATTAAAGGCGTTTCGCTTGCTTCTGATGCCTTCTTCCCGTTTGACGATAATATTAAAAGGGCTATTTTAAGTGGTGTTAAATACGTAGCGCAACCAGGTGGCTCAATAAGGGATGATTTAGTTATTAAAACTTGCGACGAAAACGATATGGTAATGTGCTTTACGGGTATGAGATTGTTCCATCATTAAGGAGATAGATATGAGAATTTTAGTTGTTGGTAGTGGTGGTAGAGAACACGCTATTATTAAAAAGTTAAAAGAAAATAAAAACGTTGAAGTTATTTTTGCTCTTCCAGGTAACGGTGGTATGCAAAATGACGCAACTTGTGTAAATATAGGTGCAAAAGAAACTGATAAAATAGTTGCTTTTGCAAAAGAAAATAAAATTGATTATGCAGTAGTTGCTCCGGACGACCCACTTGTGTTAGGTACGGTAAATGCTCTTAACGAAGTTGGTATTCCTTGTTTTGGTCCAACAAAAGAAGCGGCTATTATTGAAGGTAGTAAGGTATTTTCAAAAAACCTTATGAAGAAATATAATATTCCTACGGCAGAATATGAAGTTTTCGACGATGCCGACAAGGCTCTTGAATATTTAGAAACTTGTAAAATTCCCGTTGTTGTTAAAGCCGATGGTTTAGCACTTGGTAAAGGCGTTATTATCGCTATGACTAAGCAAGAAGCCGTTGATGCAGTAAAACAAATTATGCAAGATAAGGTTTTTGGTGCAAGCGGTAACAACATTGTAATCGAAGAATTTTTACAAGGACCAGAAGTTTCGGTTTTATCATTTACCGATGGTAAAGTGGTAATTCCTATGATTTCTTCTATGGACCACAAGCGTTCAAAAGATAACGACGAAGGTTTAAATACGGGTGGTATGGGAACTATTGCTCCTAACCCTTATTACACTGACGAAATTGCTAAACAATGTATGGATGAAATATTTATTCCTACAATCGAAGCAATGAATAAAGAAAATAGAACTTTTAAAGGTTGTTTATATTTTGGTTTAATGCTTACCAAAGACGGCCCTAAGGTTATTGAATACAACTGTCGTTTCGGTGACCCTGAAACGCAAGTAGTTTTACCATTATTAGAAAGCGACTTGCTTGAAATTATGATGGCTACAACTAATGGAACGTTAAACGAAGTTGAAGTTAAATTCTCAAATAAAAGTGCGTGTTGCGTAATTTTAGCATCAAACGGATATCCACAAAAATATCAAACGGGCTTTGAAATTAAATTGCCACAAGGGGTAGAAGGCGAAGTTTACGTTGCAGGCGCAAAAATAGAAGACGGCATTTTAAAAACTAATGGTGGTAGAGTTTTAGGTGCAACTTGTATTGCCGATACTTTAAAAGGTGCAATTTTAAAGGCGTACGAATTAACTGATAAAATTGAGTTTGAAAACAAATATTTTAGAACGGATATAGGACAAAAAGCGTTAAAAGTTAAAGGAGAATAAAATGGTTTATCGTTTATACGTTGAAAAAAAGGAAGAATTTAGACACGAAGCATCTTCGTTATTTAACGATATTATAACGTTTTTAGGTATTAAAAACCTTGAAAAATTGCGTTTAATTAATAGGTACGACGTAGAAAATATTGATAAAGAATTATTCGACTATGCTAAAAACACCGTATTTTCTGAACCACAAGTGGACGATTATTACGAAACTTTAAGTTTAGACGACGGCTACGTTTTTGCAGTCGAATATTTACCTGGTCAATTCGACCAAAGGGCAGATAGTTGCTCACAATGTTTACAACTTATTTCTCAAAAAGAAAGACCATTATGTCGTACGGCGAAAATTTACGTATTATACGGCAATTTAACTGAAAAAGATATTAATGAAATTAAAAAATACGTTATCAACCCTGTTGAATCAAGGCAAGCAACTCTTGACGCTTTTGATACGTTAAAGACTAATTTTGATATGCCTACAACGGTTAAAACGCTTGACGGCTTTATCAAGTTAGATAAACAAGGTTTAAACGATTTTATTAAAGAATACGGCTTGGCAATGGATATTGACGATATCGCTTTTTGCCAAGAATATTTTAAAAGTGAAAATAGAAATCCTACGATAACTGAAATACGTATGATTGATACGTATTGGTCTGACCATTGCCGTCATACAACGTTTTTAACAACTATTGACGAAGTGTGTTTTGAAGACCAACTTTTACAAGCGACTTATGAAGATTACTTAAAGACAAGGGAATTTTTAAATAGAACTAAACCTGTAAATCTTATGGACGTAGCAACTTTGGCTACAAGATATCTTAAAAAGACGGGTAAACTTGACAAACTTGACGAATCAGAAGAAATTAATGCTTGTACGGTAAAAATTGAAGTGACGGTTGATGGCAAAAAAGAGCCTTGGCTTTTACTCTTTAAAAATGAAACGCATAACCACCCAACAGAAATTGAACCATTTGGTGGAGCGGCTACTTGTATCGGTGGCGCTATAAGAGACCCGCTTTCAGGTCGTTCATACGTATATGCGGCAATGCGTGTAACGGGTGCAGGTAATCCGTTAAAGCCGTTGAACGAAACGTTAAAAGGTAAACTTTCTCAAAGAAAAATTGTAACGACGGCGGCACAAGGATATTCAAGTTATGGTAACCAAATAGGTTTAGCAACGGGTATGGTTGATGAAATTTACCACGAAGGCTATACTGCAAAAAGAATGGAAATCGGTGCAGTTATTGCGGCAGCACCTGAAAAGAACGTAAGACGTGAAAGACCTGCCGACGGCGACGTAGTTATTCTTCTTGGCGGTAGAACGGGTAGAGATGGTTGTGGTGGAGCAACAGGTTCTTCAAAATCTCATACCATTGAATCGTTAGAAAGTTGTGGTGCAGAAGTTCAAAAGGGTAATGCACCAGAAGAAAGAAAACTTCAAAGATTATTTAGAAACGAAACGGCAAGTAAAATGATTAAGCGTTGTAACGACTTTGGTGCTGGTGGCGTTTCAGTTGCAATAGGCGAATTAGCCGACGGCTTATTAATTAATCTTGACGCTGTACCTAAAAAATATGAAGGTCTTGACGGAACTGAACTTGCAATAAGCGAATCGCAAGAAAGAATGGCTGTTGTCGTAGATAAAAACGACGTTGAAAAATTTATTGAATTAGCAAATAGCGAAAACCTTGAAGCAACTGTTGTTGCAGTAGTTACTGATAAAAACCGTCTTACAATGACGTGGAAGGGTAACGTAATCGTTGATATTTCAAGGGACTTCTTAAATTCTAATGGTGCTGAAAAGCACGTTGATATTTGTTTATCAAAACCACAAAATTTTGAAAAACAAGTTGACGGAGATTTTAAAGAAAATTATAAAAAATTAGTTGACGACTTAAACGTTTGCTCAAAGCGTGGTTTAAGTGAAAGGTTTGACTCTACTATCGGAGCAGGTACGGTATTAATGCCGTTTGGTGGTAAACGCCAAAGAACTCCTATTCAAGCAATGGTACATAAAATTTCGCTTGAAAAGGGCGACACTAATGATTGTTCGTTAATGAGTTATGGTTATAACCCTTTCATTACTGAAAAAAGTCCATACCACGGCGCTTACCTTGCAGTAGTTGAAAGCGTAAGCAAATTAATAGCAACGGGTGCAGATTTTAAAGACGTATATCTTACTTTCCAAGAATATTTTGAAAGGCCTTTAAAAGACCAAAAACGTTGGGGTAAACCATTATCGGCTTTACTTGGTGCGTTTAGGGCTCAAAAAGATTTACAAATAGCGTCAATCGGTGGTAAAGACTCAATGAGTGGTAGTTTTGAAGATTTAGACGTTCCACCAACGTTAGTTTCTTTTGCCGTTACAACTGACCAAATTAAAAACGTTGTTTCACCTGAATTTAAAAAGTCTGATAGCAAGGTAGTATTATTAAATTGCAAATATAATGAAGATAAACTCCCTGATGCTAACGACTTAATTAAAAACTTTAATATTGTTAGTGAACTTGTTAGAAAAGGTAAAGTATTATCTTGTTACACGCCTTGTTATGGTGGTGTTGCCGAAGGTATCTTTAAAATGTGTATAGGTAACGGTATAGGCTTTAAATATGCAAATAACGTTGCGTTAAAAAATATTTTTGCTTACAATTATGGTTCATTTATTATAGAAGTTGAAAGTGACGTTGAAATAGGCGAAGTATTAGGATATACTACGAAAGATTATGAAATTTCATTAAACGGCGAAGTGATAAGCGTTAGCGAACTTGAAAAAATTTATGAAGACAAGTTAGAAAGCGTTTACCCTTGCAACGTTGAATATAAAAGTGGTGAACTTGAAAAATTAGAGTATAAAACTGATAAGATTTATGCTCCAAAAATCAAAGTAAGCAAACCAAAGGTTTTAATTCCTGTATTCCCTGGTACTAACTGCGAATACGATTCGGCAAAAGCAGTTGAAAGGGCAGGAGCACAAGCTGAAATATTCGTTATTAACAACTTGACAAGCGAAGGTGTTTCAAGAAGCGTTGAAGCGTTTGCTAAAAAGATTAGCGATTCACAAATTATATTTATACCTGGTGGTTTCTCAGGCGGGGACGAACCTGACGGCTCAGGTAAATTCATAACGGCATTTTTCAGAAACGCTGTTATTAAAGAAAAAGTTACAGAACTTTTAGAAGAAAGGGACGGCTTAATGTTAGGTATTTGTAACGGTTTCCAAGCCCTTATAAAACTTGGTCTTGTTCCTTACGGAAAAATTATTGATACCGACGTAAACTCTCCAACACTTACGTTCAATAGTATATCTCGTCACCAATCTAAAATAGTAACTACTAAAATTGTTTCAAACAATTCGCCTTGGCTTCAAGGAGTAAAAGTTGGCGACGTATGTAACGTTGCTATATCTCACGGCGAAGGTAGATTTATTGCTACTGACGAAGTGTTAGAACAACTTAAACTTAATGGACAAATAGCAACTCAATACGTTGATTTTGACGGAAACGTTACAAGTGATATTCAGTTTAATCCAAACAATTCTTACAATGCTATTGAAGGTATTTTATCACCTGATGGTAGGGTGCTTGGTAAAATGGGTCATACTGAAAGGTACAGTAACGGCTTATATAAAAACGTTTACGGAAATTACGATATTAAACTTTTTGAATCAGCAGTAAAATATTTTAAATAATAAACAGGAGAAATTATGGCTTTTTTAACTGATATAGAAATTGCCCGTAGTGCTAAAATTCAAAACATAATGGATATAGCAAATAAAGCAGGTATTGACGATAAATATCTTGAACCATACGGCAAATATAAGGCAAAAGTTGACCTTGCCTATCTTAATGAAAGTCAAAAACAAGGCAAACTTATTTTGGTTACGGCAATTACGCCTACACCAGCAGGCGAAGGCAAAACGACTACTACAATTGGTCTTGCTGACGGATTAAGCAAAATAGGCAAAAAGGTTGCAGTTGCTTTAAGAGAGCCGTCACTTGGCCCTGTATTTGGAGTTAAAGGTGGTGCAGCAGGTGGTGGTTATAGCCAAGTAATACCTATGGAAGATATTAACTTGCATTTTACAGGTGATTTTCACGCAATAGGTGCTGCTAACAACTTGCTTTGCGCTATGATAGATAATCATATTCACCACGGCAACAAACTTGGTATTGACGCAAGAAGAATTATCTTTAAAAGATGCGTTGATATGAACGATAGACAACTCCGTAATATCGTTTGTGGTTTAGGTGGTAAGGCTAACGGAAGTCCAAGAGAAGATGGTTTTGATATCACTGTTGCAAGTGAAATTATGGCTATACTTTGTCTTTCAACTTCTATAAGCGATTTAAAAGAAAGACTTGGCAATATTATAATAGGTTATAACTTTGCTAACGAACCTATCTACGCAAGGGATTTAAAAGCTCAAGGTGCTATGTCGGCATTATTAAAAGACGCTTTAAAACCTAATTTAGTTCAAACGTTAGAAGGAACGCCAGCGTTTATTCATGGTGGACCTTTTGCTAATATAGCGCATGGTTGCAATTCTTATTTAGCAACTAAAATGGCTATGGTAACGGGTGACTATGCAGTAACAGAAGCAGGATTCGGTGCCGATTTAGGTGCAGAAAAATTCTTTGATATTAAATGTAGAAAAACGGGTTTAGTGCCGTCGGCAGTAGTAATAGTTGCTACGATAAGGGCGTTAAAAATGCACGGTGGCGTTTTAAAAGCCGACTTAAACAATGAAAATTTAGAAGCACTTGAAAAAGGTATTCCAAACCTTTTACGTCACGTAGATAACGTTAAAAACGTATATAATTTACCATCGGTGGTTGCTGTTAATCGTTTCCCTACCGACACTCAAAATGAAATAGATTTTATTATTAAAGAGTGTAAGAAGTTAGGCGTAAACGTAATTCTTTCAACGGTATGGGCAGACGGTGGTAATGGTGGCGTTGAACTTGCTAACGAAGTTGTAAGGCTTTGTGAAGAAGAAAACAAAAACTTTACTTTTGCTTACGACGATAATTCGTCTATTGAAGAAAAAATTAATGCAGTCGTTACAAAAATATATAAAGGCGACGGCATAGTAATTACAAGTAGTGCTAAAAAAGAAATTGAAAGATTAACAAGTTTAGGCTATGGTAATTTACCTATTTGCGTAGCAAAAACTCAATATAGTTTTTCAGACGATGCAACAAAACTTGGTGCACCAAACGGATTTAAAGTTACAATTAAAAACGTTAAAATATCGGCAGGTGCAGGATTTATAGTAGTTTTAACAGGCGATATAATGACAATGCCGGGGCTTCCAAAAGTGCCAGCGGCAGAAAATATTGACGTTGACGACAACGGCACAATAACAGGATTATTTTAAAAGGAGATATAAATTATGGCAAAATATATTAACGAACCATCACATACTTTTAACGAATATCTTTTAATACCAGGATATTCAGGTTCTGATGCAATACCTGCAAACGTAAGTTTAAAAACACCACTTGTTAGATTTAAAAAGGGTGAAGAAAGTGCTATTACAATGAATATACCTATGGTATCGGCAATAATGCAATCGGTATCAGGCGATAATTTGGCTATTGCTCTTGCAAAAGAAGGTGGCGTATCATTTATATATGGTTCTCAATCAGTTGAGGATGAAGCAAAAATGGTAGCACGTGCTAAAAACCATAAAGCAGGCTTTGTTGCAAGTGATTCTAATATAAGACCTGATGCAACGCTTAAAGATATTATTGCTTTAAAAGAAAAAACAGGGCACTCAACTGTTGCCGTTACAGAAGACGGTACAAGTGACGGTAAACTTTTAGGTATCGTAACAAGTAGAGATTATCGTGTTAGCAGAATGAGTCTTGACGAAAAAGTTTGTACGTTTATGACTCCTTTTGATAAATTAATTACTGCAAAAGAAGGCACTACTTTAAAAGAAGCAAACGACATTATTTGGGATAATAAATTAAACTCTTTACCTATTATTAGTGAGGACGGCAAACTTTGCTACTTTGTATTTAGAAAGGACTATGATAGCCATAAACAAAATCCAAACGAACTTTTAGATAGTCAAAAAAGATACGTTGTTGGTGCAGGTATCAATACAAGGGACTTTAAAGAAAGAGTTCCTGCATTAGTTGAAGCGGGTGCTGACGTGCTTTGTATCGACTCATCAGAAGGTTTTTCTGAATGGCAAAAAATTACGCTTAATTGGATTAAAACGACTTATAACGGCAAAGTTAAAGTTGGTGCAGGTAACGTAGTTGACGCCGAAGGTTTTAGATTTTTAGCCGATTGTGGTGCCGACTTTGTTAAAGTTGGTATCGGTGGTGGTTCTATTTGTATCACAAGAGAAACAAAGGGTATAGGTAGAGGTCAAGCAACAGCATTAATCGAAGTTTGTAAAGAAAGAGATAAGTATTTTGAAGAAACAGGTATATACGTTCCAGTTTGTTCAGACGGTGGTATCGTTTACGACCACCATATAACGTTAGCCTTAGCAATGGGTGCGGACTTTGTAATGCTTGGTAGATATTTTGCAAGGTTTGACGAAAGCCCTACAAATAAAGTTATAATTGGTGGTAACTATTATAAAGAATATTGGGGCGAAGGTTCAGCAAGGGCAAGAAATTGGCAAAGGTACGATTTAGGTGGCGACAAAAAACTTTCATTTGAAGAAGGCGTTGATTCTTACGTTCCTTATGCAGGTAAATTAAAAGATAACGTTGCACTTTCATTAAGCAAAGTTAAATCAACTATGTGTAATTGTGGTGCATTAACTATTAAAGAATTACAAGATAAAGCAAAATTAACGTTAGTGTCTGCAACAAGTATTGTTGAGGGTGGTGCACACGACGTTATACCAAAAGAAAAAACACAAACGATAAAATAATTCGTTTAACTATCTAAAATGTTTGACTTGCAATCGTTTTTATGATATTCTATTAAAGATATATCTTTAAAACGATACGAGATATCGGCAAGATAGGAATTATTCAGAATTATACAAAAAGTTAGTGCTTTTATAAAAGCAAGGGGCTTTTCGTGTAGTTTACTATGCTTAATTTTGTCTACCGATATTTCGGTAGACTTTTTTTGTGAAAGGGATTTATGAGTAATTTTGACGTTAAAAATTTAAAAACAACATTAAAAATTCCTAATTTCTTCAATAACAACGTTATTGAAGGGGTAGTTTATTTGCCTGGTTTTTGCGACGTACACGTTCATTTTAGAGAGCCGGGCTTTTCTTATAAAGAAACTATCAAAACAGGTTCGCAAAGTGGTGCGGGTGGTGGTTATACAACGGTATGCACTATGCCTAATTTAAAACCTGTTCCCGATAGCGTAGAAACTTTACAAGAACAACTTGATATTATTAATAAGGATAGCGTTATTCAAGTGATACCATTTGCTTCGATTACAAAAGGGCAAAATGGCGAACAACTTTCTGATATGGACCAATTAAATAGTTTAGTTGCAGGTTTTTCTGACGACGGCAGGGGTGTTCAAAACGACGAAATTATGCTTAGCGCTATGCGTAAGGCAAAAGCATTAAACGCTATTATCGTTGCGCATTGTGAAGACAATTCACTTTTAAACGGTGGTTATATTCACGACGGCGAATACGCTAAAAAATATAATCATAAAGGTATTTGCTCAAAAAGTGAGTGGGGGCAAGTTGCAAGGGATATTGAACTTGTAAAAATAACGGGATGTAAATATCACGTATGCCATGTTTCAACAAAGGAAAGCGTTGCTCTTATTAGAAAGGCTAAGAGTGAAGGCGTTGATATAACTTGTGAAACAGCACCACATTATTTAGTTTTTAACGATAATGACTTAAAAGAAGACGGAGCTTTTAAAATGAATCCTCCTATTCGTAGCGAAGAAGATAGGTTGGCGTTAATTGAAGGTATAAAAGACGGAACTATCGATATGATAGCAACTGACCACGCACCACATAGTCAAGAAGAAAAAAGCAAAGGATTAGCAGGTAGCGTAAATGGAATAGTCGGTTTAGAAACAGCCTTTCCTATTTTATATACTAATTTAGTAAAAACAAATATAATAACTTTACAAAAACTTGTAGAACTTATGAGTATTAATCCAAGGGAACGTTTCAACTTTAAAGAAGTCAACGGTTACTGCGTTTGGGATTTGAATGAAAGTTATGAAATAGATAGTATTAAGTTTTTATCAAAGGGTAAAAGTTCTCCGTTTGATAAACAAAAAGTGTACGGTAAATTATTAAAAACCGTAGTAGGTAACAAAGTCGTTTACAAAGAGGAGTAATATATGGCTAAAAGGAAAGATATTAAAAAGATATTAATTATAGGTTCAGGCCCTATTATAATAGGACAAGCAGCAGAATTCGACTATGCAGGTACGCAAGCATGTTTAGCTCTTAAAGAAGAAGGTTACGAAGTTGTTTTAGTAAACTCAAACCCTGCCACAATAATGACGGATACGTCTATTGCCGACAAGGTTTATATGGAGCCTTTAACACTTGAATACGTTGCAAAAATTATTCGTTATGAAAGACCTGATGCAATACTTCCGGGTATTGGTGGTCAAACGGGCTTAAATTTAGCAATGCAACTTGAAAAGAAAGGTGTTTTAAAGGAATGCCACGTTGAACTTTTAGGAACAAGTAGCGAAAGTATTGAAAGGGCAGAAGATAGAGAACTTTTTAAAGAACTTTGCGAAAGTATAGGTGAACCTGTAATTCCGTCAGAAATTACTTACTCTATCGAAGAAGCAAAAGAAGCGGCAAAAAGAATAGGATATCCCGTAGTATTACGTCCTGCATTTACGTTAGGTGGTACGGGCGGTGGCTTTGCCGATAATGAAGAAGAACTTGTTGAAATAGGTTTAAACGCTTTTAAACTTTCACCTGTTCATCAAGTATTAATTGAAAAAAGCGTAAAAGGTTATAAAGAAATTGAATTTGAAGTAATGCGTGATAGCACGGGTAAGGCAATTACAATTTGTGGTATGGAAAATATTGACCCTGTTGGCGTTCACACAGGCGACTCTATCGTAGTTGCTCCTATTATGTCTTTAAATCAAAAAGACTTAAAAATGCTTAACGATAGTGCTATTAAATTGATTAGCGAACTTAAAATAGCAGGTGGTTGTAACGTTCAATTTGCTTTAAATCCAACAACAAGCGAATATTACTTAATTGAAGTAAACCCAAGAGTATCAAGGTCGTCTGCATTAGCGTCTAAGGCAAGTGGATATCCTATCGCAAGGGTAACGGCTAAAATTGCAGTTGGTATGCAACTTAGCGAAATTCAAATTGCAAACACAACAGCCGCTTTTGAACCAAGGCTTGATTACGTAGTTGCTAAATTCCCAAGGTTCCCGTTTGATAAATTTACACAAGCATCAAACAAACTTGGCACACAAATGAAAGCAACTGGCGAAGTAATGGGTATCGGTAATACGTTAGAAGAATGTATTTTAAAATCAGTTAGGTCACTTGAAACGGGTGTTTGTCATACTCATTTAGCAAAATTCGATAGTTATACTACCGAAGAATTATACGAATATCTTAAAGAATTTAAGGACGATAATATTTTTGCCGTATGCGAACTTTTAAGAAGAAATGAAAGTATTGAAAAGTTGCACGAAGTAACTAAAATTACCGAACTTTTCTTAAACGCATTTAAAAAGATTACTGATTTTGAAAAGGTAGTTAAAGAAAACAAAGACGTTGAAACGTTAAAAAATGCTAAAAAATTAGGTTTTAGCGATAAATACATAGCAAAATTATGGGGCGTTAAAGAACTTGAAGTTTACTCTTTAAGAACTGAAAACAACATTTATCCAACATATCAAATGGTTGATACTTGCCATACAAACGCTTATATTCCATATTTCTATTCAACGTATAACGGCGACAAATCGCAAGTTAAAATGGCTAAAAAAGACAAGTTAGTCGTTTTAGGTGCAGGTCCAATAAGAATAGGTCAAGGTGTAGAATTCGATTACTCTACCGTTCACGCAGTAACTACTATTAGACAATCAGGCTATGAAGCAATAATTATTAACAACAACCCTGAAACTGTTTCAACAGACTACACTACAAGTGATAAATTGTATTTTGAACCGTTAACAACAGAAGACGTTATGAATATTATACATTTAGAAAATCCTATGGGTGTAGTTGCTTCGTTAGGTGGTCAAACGGCAATCAATTTAGCAGAACCTTTAAAAGATAGGGGTGTTAAGATTGTAGGAACTGACTGCGATGCTATCGATAAAGCAGAAAATAGGGACGCTTTTGAAAAGTTATTAAAGGAACTTGATATTCCACAACCACAAGGTAGGGCTGTAACTAAAATTGAAGATGGTGTTAACGCTGCAAAAGAAATAGGATATCCTGTACTTGTTAGACCAAGTTTCGTTTTAGGTGGTAGGGCAATGCGTATAGTTGCCAATGAAGAACAACTTCGTCACTATTTAAAAACGGCTGTAGAAATCGACGAAGATAAGCCTGTTTTAGTAGATAAATATATCGTAGGTAAAGAAGTTGAAGTTGACGCTATTTGCGATGGTACGGACGTGTTTGTGCCAGGCATTATGGAACTTGTTGAAAGAACGGGTATTCATAGTGGCGACTCTATAAGCGTATATCCAACTTATACTATATCTAATAAAGTAAAAGGTATTATTTTACAATACGCTAAAAAATTAGGTTTAGGTATAGGAATAAAAGGTTTATATAATATTCAATTTATCGTAGATAAAGACGAAAAAGTTTGTATTATCGAAGTAAACCCTCGTTCTTCAAGAACCGTTCCTTTCTTATCAAAAGCAACAGGTTATAGTTTAGCAGACATAGCAACGCAAGTTATTATGGGCGTAAGTTTAAAAGAACAAGGTATTTTTGAAATTTACCCACAAGAAAAAAATCGTTGGTATGTAAAAGTTCCTGTATTCTCATTTAATAAAATTAGGGGACTTGACGCTTACTTATCTCCTGAAATGAAATCAACGGGTGAAGCAATTGGTTATGACGATAAACTTTATCGTGCTTTCTATAAAGCGTTACAAGCCTCTGGCTTAAAAGTTCAAAACTATGGTACGGTTTTTGTTACCGTTGCTAATAAAGATAAAGAAGAAGTTTTACCTATTATTAGAAGATTCTATAATTTAGGCTTTAATATTCAAGCAACAAAGGGTACGGCGAAATTCTTAAAAGAAAATGGAATTAGAACGCACGCCGTTGGTAAAATTAGTGAAGGTAGTGATGAAATACCTAACGCTATAAGACAAGGCTATTTGGCTTATATAATAAACACAAGCGATATAGGAAGTTCTGATTCAACGTCACAAGACGGTCACGAAATTAGAAAACTTGCAACAGAAAATAACGTTAATATATTCACTTCGCTTGATACTGTACAAACGTTATTAGACGTACTTGAAGAAACTACAATTTGCATCTCAACAATAGATGCATAGGGGAAATAATGAAACAAGGCTTTTTTAAAGTTTTAAGTAACGAAAAATTATGTGAAAACGTTTATAAAACGTGGCTTTTAGGCGATACGTCGGATATAACGAACGCAGGTCAATTTATTAATATTAAAATTGACGGATTATATCTTCGTCGTCCTATTTCAGTCAACGATTTAGACGAAAACAAGGTAGCAATTATTTATAAGGTAGTAGGTAAGGGCACTGAAAAACTTTCTAAAATGCAAGGTGGCGAAACTCTTGATATTTTAACGGGACTTGGCAACGGCTATAATTTGGAAAATTCGGGCGAAAATCCTTTACTTATAGGTGGTGGCGTAGGCGTTCCGCCTTTATACCTTTTAGCAAAAAGGTTAATAGCACAAGGTAAAAAAGTTAGTGTAATTTTAGGGTTTAACACTAAAAGTGAAATTTTTTACGAGCAAGAATTTAAAAATATAGGTGCTACCGTTTACGTAACGACGGTTGACGGTAGTTACGGTGTTAAAGGTTTTGTTACCGACGCTATGAAAGATTTAAACTATTCTTACGTTTACACTTGTGGCCCTGAACCTATGTTAAAGGCTATCTATAATCAAACTAAAACAAGTGGCGAATTTAGTTTTGAAGAAAGAATGGGTTGTGGTTTTGGTGCTTGTATGGGTTGTTCTTGTAAAACTTTATACGGCAATAAGCGTATTTGTAAAGATGGTCCTGTTCTTAAAAAGGAGGAAATTATATGGGGAAATTAACGGTTAATTTATGTGGAATTGAACTTGATAACCCTATTATACCTGCAAGTGGAACGTTCGGTTACGGCTATGAATTTAACGAACTTTACGACATTAACCTTTTAGGAACTTTTTCTTTCAAAGGCACAACAAAAGACGCAAGATTTGGTAATCCAACGCCAAGAATTGCTGAATGTCCAAGTGGTATGATAAACGCAGTAGGGCTTCAAAACCCGGGCGTTGATAAAGTTATTAGCCACGAACTTGTTGAACTTAAAAAAGTTTTTAATAAAAAAGTAATGTCGAACATAAGTGGTTTTTCGGTTGAAGACTATGCGTACACGGCAGAAAAATTAGATAAAGAAGATATTATAGGTTGGCACGAAATTAACGTAAGTTGCCCTAACGTACACGGAGGTGGTATGAGTTTTGGCACTAATACAGAAATGATTTCACAAGTAGTAAAAGCAGTAAAAAAAGTTACTACAAAACCTATTATTATGAAACTTTCTCCTAACGTAACTGATATTGTTTCTATCGCAAAAGCGTGTGAAGATAGTGGTGCAGACGGTATAAGTTTAATAAATACTTTACTTGGTATGCGTATCGATTTAAAAACTAAAAAACCTATAATTGCAAACAAAATGGGTGGCTATTCAGGCGAAGGCATTTTTCCCGTAGCGTTAAGAATGGTTTATCAAGTTGCTAACGCAGTAAAAATACCTGTGATAGGTATGGGTGGCGTATCAAATGCTGAAAACGTTATTGAAATGATGCTTGCAGGTGCAACGGCAGTTGAGGTTGGCGTAGCAAATTTAATTAATCCGTTTGTATGTAAAGAAATTATTGAAGATTTACCAAACGTAATGCAAAAATACAAAATAGAAAATCTTAAAGATATAATAGGAGTGGCTAAATAATGAATAAAGACGTAATTATTGCTTGTGATTTTGATAGTAAAGAAAAAGTTTTAAACTTTTTAGATTTATTCACCGACGTTAAACCTTTTGTAAAAATAGGTATGGAACTTTATTATGCAGAAGGTCCTGAAATTGTTAGGGAAATAAAAAAACGTGGACACAAAATCTTTTTAGATTTAAAACTTCACGATATACCTAACACCGTTAAAAAATCAATGGCAGTTTTATCAAGGCTTGACGTTGATATGTGTAATTTACACGCAGGCGGAACTATTAAAATGATGCAATACGCTATCGAAGGTTTAACAAGAGAAGATGGTACAAGGCCACTTTTAATAGCAGTAACTCAATTAACTTCAACAGACGAAGAAAGTATGCAAAAAGATTTATTAATCTCTAAGCCGTTAGACGAAGTCGTTATGCACTATGCTAAAAACGCTAAAATAGCAGGGCTTGACGGCGTAGTATGTTCTCCACTTGAAGCAGGTAAGGTTCATAACGTATGTGGAAATGAATTTTTAACCGTAACGCCAGGCGTAAGATTTGCCGACGGCGAAGTTGGTGACCAAAAAAGAGTAACTACTCCTGCCAAGGCAAGAGAACTTGGCTCTGACTATATCGTAGTAGGCAGACCTATTACGGCAAGTGAAAATCCTGTTGAAGCATATAAAAGATGTGTAAAAGAATTTATAGGTTAATATAAAGGTGATAATATGAAAAAATTAATTGCAAAAGATTTACTTAAAATTAAGGCTGTATTTTTTAGGCCTGACGAACCATTTACTTGGGCAAGTGGTATTAAAAGCCCTGTTTATTGTGACAATCGTTTAACGTTAACAAGCGTTGACGTAAGGTGTGACGTTGAAAATGGTTTAGCAACGTTAGTTAAAGAAAATTATCCAGAAGTTGAAGTTCTAATGGGAACGTCAACGGCAGGTATTGCTCACGCTGCAATCGTAGGACATTTATTAAATCTCCCTATGGGTTACGTTCGTTCAGGAGCAAAAGACCACGGCAGACAAAACCAAATTGAAGGCAGGCTTGAAAAAGGTCAAAAAGTGGTAGTTGTTGAAGACTTAATTTCAACAGGTGGCAGTGTAATAGAAGTTGTAAACGTTTTAAGAGAAGCTGGTGCAGAAGTTTTAGGCGTTGTAAGTATTTTCACTTATGGTATGAAAAAAGGTTTAGAAAGACTTGAACAAGCAAACGTTAAAAATGTTTCGTTAACTGACTTTGACGTAATTGCTAAGGTTGCGGCAGAAGAAGGTTATATTAAAGAAGAAGATATACAAAAATTAATAGCGTTTAGAAATAATCCAAGTGATGAAAGTTGGATTAAATAAGGTGAATTATGCGTAGTATAATGGATATTGTTGACTTAACCGTCGAAGAAATTGATAGTTTAATTGACGTTGCTTTGGATATTAAAAACAACCCGTTAAAGTATAGTGAAAAATGTAAGCATAAAAAACTTGCAACTTTATTTTTCGAGCCATCGACAAGAACAAGATTATCGTTTGAAGCGGCTATGATTGAATTAGGTGGTCAAGTTATAGGTTTTTCATCAGCAAGTTCGTCATCGGCAAGTAAAGGCGAAAGCGTTAGTGATACGGCAAAAGTTATTAGTTGTTATGCCGACATTATCGCTATGAGACACCCGTTAGAAGGTGCGCCACTTGTTGCAGGATTAAATGCAACTATACCTGTAATTAATGCAGGCGATGGTGGACATAAACATCCAACTCAAACGCTTGCCGACCTTTTAACAATTAAAAGTGAAAAGGGAAGGCTTGACGATTTAACGGTTGGTTTTTGTGGCGATTTAAAGTATGGTAGAACGGTGCATTCGCTTTTAGGTGCTCTTGCAAGGCATAAAGGCATTAAAGTTATGTTAATTTCTCCAAGCGAATTAAAAATTCCGTCATACGTTAGGGAAGATATTTTGTTAAAAAATAACGTTGATTTTGTTGAAACTGAAAATTTAGAAGAATCGTTAGGCTCTCTTGACGTATTGTATATGACAAGGGTTCAACAAGAACGTTTTAGTGATATCGACGAATACAATAGGCTTAAAGACGTTTACATTTTAACAAGTGAAAAAATGAAAAAGGCAAAAAGCGATACCATTATTTTGCACCCACTTCCAAGGGTAAATGAAATAAGCGTTGATATTGACGACGATAGTAGGGCTTGCTATTTTAAACAAGTTTATAATGGTAAACTTATGAGAATGGCTTTAATTTTAAAACTTTTAGAAGAAGCAGAAAAAGATAATAGCAAATTTACCTTAAAGTATGATTTAGTTAAAGACGTTCAAAGTTGTTCAAATCCTAAATGTATAACTAAAACAGAACAAGAACTTAAAACTGTTGGTAAAAAAGTAGGTAATGCGATAAGGTGTATTTATTGCGATACTAAATTAAATTAAACACGTTTAAAGGCAATAAAAAAACGGTTGCAATTAGCAACCGTTTTATTTTTTTAAATTAAAGTAATGGAATAGTGGCAAGATAGATAACGTCAGTCCTATTTTTTGCGTCGCCTTCTGCTAAAACAAAGGCTTTTTTGTGAATAATACCACCGGCAAGTGTAACTAAATCTTCTAATCCTTTAAGAGAAGCACCCGTAGAAACAACGTCGTCAACAATACCAACTTTTTTGCCTTTAATTAAGTCTACGTCGTGTTTAGATAAGTATAAACGTTGTTCTTGACCTGTTGTAATTGATGATTCAATTAAAACGTTAATACCGTCTTGCATATATAATTTTTTACTTTTTCTTGCAACGGCGTAATAGTGGTTATTTAATTCTCTTGCAACAACGTGAGCAAGTTGTAAACCTTTACTTTCAGCCGTAATAATAACTTCGCAATCAGTTAAAAGTTTAGCAAGTTCTTTGCCACAATGTTCAGTTAATTCTTGATTGCCGTGCAAATTGAAAAAAGCAATGCTTAAATTTTCATTTAAAGGTAAAATAGGTAATTGTGCTTCGTATCCGTTAATATCAACTTTATAAAATTTACTCATAATTTCTCCTATAAGCGTTTGATAATTTAATTTTAGCACAATAAAAAGTCAATGTAAAGTTTTTAGTTAAAATAGTATATTGTTTTTTTACTTTTAATATAATAGCGTAGGTGATTTATGGAAGCATACGCAACAAGTGTTAATAAGGTTTATGAAAATTTTAATTCGTGTGAAAAGGGTTTGACGGACGGTCAAGTAATTGAAAACAGACAAAAATTCGGCAAAAACGTCGTGTCAAAGCAAAAGGGTAAAAGTTTTATAAAAAGGGTGTTAGAAGCCCTTTCTGACCCTATGTTAATCATTTTAGAAATTGCTATGGCAATAACGTTAGGCGTAAATATAGGTAAGTCTTTAAAAGGGCTTGATAGCGATTATTACGAGTGTTGTGGTATATTAGTAGCCATATTAATTAGCGTAATTTTAACGCTTGTTATGGAAGGCAAGTCGCAAAAAGCCTTTAACCTTTTAAATTCTATGGCTAAAAACGTTTTGGTAAAGGTTATAAGGAATAATCAAGTAACCTTAATTAATCAAAGCGAAGTAGTTGCAGGCGACGTTATTTTATTAGAAAGTGGAGACAAAATAGTTTGCGATTGTAGAATAATTACAAGTAACGGGCTAAAAGTTGACGAGTCAAGTTTAACGGGCGAAAGCCAACCCGTTAAAAAAGACAGCAATATAATTTTACATAAATCTACTTTGCTTGCCGATAGGCAAAATATGGTTTTTAGTGGTTGTTTTGTCGTTGAAGGAAGTGCTAAATGTATTGTAACGGCAGTTGGCGATAAAGCCGAAATAGGTGCTATCGCAAGCGAATTGCAAGTAAAAAATTGCGTTTCGGCTCCACTTCAAGAAAAGTTAAATAGGTTAGGCAAGTTAATTACTGCTCTTGGTGCTATTGCTTCGGTATTAGTATTAATTTTAACCGTTAGCAAAATTTATAGTGAACATAGGGTTAGTTTCGATACGATACAAGACGCCTTTATTAGTAGCATAATTTTAATAGTAGCATCCGTGCCCGAAGGGTTGCCGACAACAGTTGCAATAGCACTTACGTTAAACGTTGTAAAATTATCGCACTCAAATGCGTTAATTAAAAAATTAGTAGCAACTGAAACGGTAGGTTCGGTTAGTGTTATTTGTTCAGATAAAACAGGCACTTTAACTGAAAATAAAATGACCGTTCAAAAACTTGTATGTAAAAATAATAAGTTAAATAATTTTATAATAAACAATATAGCATTAAACTCAACGGCAAATTTAAAGGTTGAAAACAATAAGGTAACGTACATAGGTAACGTTACTGAATGTGCTTTATTATTATATTTAAAAAAGAACAAAATTGCATACGCAGATATTAGAGAAAATAATAAAATTATTAGCGTTGAGCCATTTTCTTCAAAAACTAAAAATATGGCAACAATAGTCAATATAAACGGAGAAAGTATAGAATTTTTAAAAGGTGCAACGGAAGTCGTTTTAGATAAATGCGACGTAACTTTAAAAGAAAAACAATCAATTTCTAAAAAGGTTTCAGACGCCGAAAATCAAGGTATGCGAGTTATAAGTTTTGCACATAAATTAGGTGATAATAGTTATGTTTACGACGGATTTGCCGTTATTTGCGACACAATTCGTAAAGACGTATATTCGTCGGTAAAAGAGTGTAAAAGGGCAGGAATAAGCGTTAAAATGCTTACGGGGGATAGTTTAAAAACTGCTTATAATATAGCAAAACAATTAGATATTGTAGGTGAAGAAAATTGTGCCGTCGAAAGTAGTAAAATAGACCTTTTAACAGACGACGAATTAAAAAAATTATTGCCTAAAATAAGCGTGGTTGCACGAAGTACTCCGTCAACGAAAGTAAGAATTGTTAAACTTTTAAAAGAAATGGGCGAAG
Source organism: Christensenellaceae bacterium (assembly GCA_045645865.1). Taxonomy (GTDB): domain Bacteria; phylum Bacillota; class Clostridia; order Christensenellales; family Borkfalkiaceae; genus HGM11412. Next base: position 46,643 of record JAZRJP010000001.1, read on the forward strand.
TAGTTGCTTGCACAGGCGACGGTATTAACGATGCTCCTGCAATCAAGCACGCCGATATAGGAATTGCTATGGGCGACGGCTCTGAAATAACAAAAGAAGCAAGCGACATTATATTGCTTGATAATTCTTTTTCAACAATAGTAAAAGCAATATCGTTCGGACGTAATATCTATGCTAATTTTCAGCGTTTTATAACCTTTCAGTTATCGGTAAACTTAACGGCGGTAGCATTTATAATAACGTCTATAATTTTAGGTTTTGGTAATCCTTTTAATACTATACAACTTTTATGGATAAACATTATTATGGACGGCCCACCTGCTTTAACGCTTGGGCTTGAAAATCATAAAGGCGATTTAATGAGTTGCAAACCTGTTAAACGAAGCGATAACATCGTTTCAAAAAATATGTTGTTTAGAATACTTTTTCACGCAATATTTACTACGGCGATTTTATCGTTACAATATAAAACTAATTTTATATCGTGTAGTGAAAGCCAAATGTCAACGGTATTATTTTCAATGTTTATATTGTTTCAACTATTTAACGCTTTTAATTGTAGGGAACTTGGTAAAACAAGCGTCTTTAAAAACGTTAAAGATAATAAGGTTATGCTTGCCGTATTTTTCATAACCTTTATAGTGCAAATAATTTTAACGCAATATTTGGGAGCATTTTTAAAAACTACTCCACTTGAAATAGATATTTGGTTTAAATGTATTTTAACGTGTTTTTCAGTGGTAGCAGTTAGCGAATTGTATAAAATGGCGTATCGAAAATTGACTGAAAAAAACAATTTAAAAAATTACTCTTTTAAATTAATTAAAAACAAAAATAATGCATAGACTTTAATTATGAAAGAAATTAAAATAACTGAATCTAAAACAAAAAACAGAAATATAGTTTATTTATACACGACTTTGGGCGACGTAGTAAATCAAATAAATTCACAAATAATTTTAAAAAACGGCAACAACAGAATAGAGTTGACGATAATTGTTATTGAAGATTATTACGACCTTTTAAAACAAGAAATTGAAGATAAAATCGCAGATATTATAGCCGTTAGTTATAAATATGATTTCTTTGTTAAAAAGATAAAAACGGCAAGTTTAACAAGTTTTGAAAGGGAACTTTTAATAACGGCGTTAATTTCAGCCGATATTGACGAAGACAAAAAATACGTTATTAAAAAACTAAAAAACTTTACCGAATATAGTATCGATGGCATTTTTAATTTTAGAATGAAGCCGTTAAAAGAAAAGTGGAGTGAAGTTGCAAGTTATATACCGTCAACCTTTTTGTCTAAACAAGTTAAAGATTTTATTGAGTATATCGTAAAAGATAAAAACGGCAAAAAAGTTTATTATGAAAATGGTAGCGTCTTTGATAAAAAATACAACGTTTTAAGAAGACGTGAACTTTTAACTAATTGCAATTATGACGAAAGCACGATAATAGAAATTCTTTTATCAGGAGCAGGTGAAGTGGAACTTGGCTCGCCTTTAAGTGAAAAAGAAGAAAAAATTATAAAAGAAATATACGGCGAAAGGTTGATTTTTTCATCTAATTATTACGTAAAGCCTAAAAAAAGTTAAAAATAGTTGACAAAATAATTAATTTATATATAATTAAAAGACACGCTTAAAAAAGTTGTTTAATTTTATATTAGGATTATTAGTCGAACTGACTTAAACTTATTGCTAACTAAAAGTCCTTTTTTAAAGGGCTTTTTTTAACCCCTAAATTACAGGAGATAAAATGCAAATTTATTTGGAAGAAGAAATTTTACATATTGACAAAAACCTTTCTTTGCAAGAAATTATATCTTTAAAAGGTTTTAACGATAAAACTATCGTTTTAGGCAAGGTGAACGACAAAGTGCGTCCTTTATCTTATATTGTAAACGATAGTGATAAAGTTAAGTTTATAACCTTAAAAGATAAAGAAGGTATTATGGCGTATCGCAGAACGTTGCTTTTAATTTTAGCGCACGCCGTAAAAGTAGTTTATCCTACTTGTATTTTGGCAGATTGTAAAGTTACAGATACAGGTTTTTATTACAATATTGAATTTAAAACACCTATTAAAAACGAAGATTTAAAAACTATTTACGATGAAATGAAAAAAATTATAAATAGCGATTTACCTATTACAACGTATGAGTTGCCTAAAAAGGACGCTATTAAAAAAATGAAGTCGTTTAAAGAATTTTATAAAATTCAGTCAATCGTTGATAGTGAAAGTGAAAAGGTTACTTTTTATAAACAAGGTTCTTTTAGGGAACTTTATTTTGGACAAACGTTATCTTCAACGGGCAAGGTAAAACATTTTAGGTTAAATGAAATTAGTGGTGCTTATTATCTTGGTGATAAAAAGAATAATATGTTGACAAGAATTTCAGCCGTTGCCTTTGAAAAGAAATCACAAATTGAAGAATATTACCAAAACTTAAAAGAAAGTGAAAGCGTAGCACACTTAAAACTTGGCAAAAAATTAGGTTATTACACAACTTCGCAAGGAATAGGTAAGGGCTTGCCTATAATTTTAAGCAAGGGCGAATTTGTAATTAAAACTTTACAACGTTTAATTGAAGATAACGAATTAAATTCGGGCTTTACGTGGATTAGAACTCCCGTTTTAGCAAAAACTTCTTTTTACAAAAAGCGTAACGCATTAAATAAAGAACGTTTATATCATATAGGAACTGATAAAAAAGAAAGTCACAATTTAAGTTTAAGAAGCAATATGACGGCTTGCCATTTAGAAGCCTACTCATACGCTTTTAAAAGTTATAAAGATTTACCCGTTAGGTATGCCGAAGACTCTACCGTTTTTAACAACGTTGACGCAGTAAGTGTAAAAGGGCTTGTTAAAACAAGGCAATATACAGGTCACGAAGAAAATATTATTTGTTTAGACCGTCAGTTTAAAGACGAAATTAGTTATGCCGTTGAAAGAATTATTAGTTTCTTTACTCGCCTTGGTTTTAGGGACGATTTAATCGTAAGGTTAGGCGTTAAAGGTAGTAAAGAAAGTTCAAAATATTTATGTTCTTCAAACGATTTTGTTGAGCAAGAAAATTTAATACGTAGCATTTTAGACGAAAAGCAAATTAAATACGTTGAAAAGGTAGGTGCTTGCACTTATTTTGGTCCAACAATTCAATTCTTGCTTAAAAATTCGTATAGGAAAGACGACGTTATTATTTCGTTACAATTAGATAAAGAATTGCCTAAACTTTTAAACTTAAAATATACAGAACGCAACGGCAAAAAATGTAATCCCGTATCAATGCATATAATTTTGGTTGGTGGTTACGAAAAACTTTTAGCCTATTTAATTGAAAAGTACAAAGGGGCTATGCCTATTTGGTTGGCACCTATGCAAGTTGAAGTAATTAACGTAAGTAAAAGCCAAGAATTGCGTGCAAAAGAAGTGTATAACACTCTTGTTTCTAATGGTTTTAGGTGTTGTGCTAATTTAAAAAATGAAAATATTAATTTAAAAATTAAGCAATCTCAAACTAATCAAATACCTTACACGGTAATCGTAGGAACAAAAGAAGAAGACGACTTTGTTGCCGTAAGGAAATATGCAAGCAATAAAATAATCAACGTTAGCGTTAAAAAATTTATTAAAATTTTAAATGAAGAAAACAAAAAATAAATTTATTAACTAACTAAAAATGCTTGACAATTATTTTTTATAGTGGTAATATTTATACGACAAGTAGAATTACCCTTCTCGCCTAACAGCAATAGTTAGTCAGGCCAAATAAGTTTTATTCGCCATAAGTGGCGTTTTATGACGGGGTAATTTTTACCCCGTCTAATTTTTTTTAGGAAGGTACACTATCATTAAAGACCAACATCAAATTAATGAAGAAATAAGGGACCGTGAAGTTCGCTTAATAGGTAACAATGGTGAACAATTAGGTATTTTTAGTGCTTATACAGCATTACAAATGGCGTATGACGAAGGTTACGACCTTGTAAAAATTTCACCAAACGCTAATCCACCTGTTTGTAAAATAATGGATTACGGTAAATATAAGTTTGAACAACTTAAAAAAGCAAAAGAAGCCCGTAAAAATCAAAAAATCGTTGAACTTAAAGAAATTTGGCTTTCAATGACTATTGATATAGGCGACCTTAACGTAAAGGCAAAACAAGCAGTTAAATTCCTTTCACAAGGCAATAAAATTAAAGTTTCAATTAGAATGCGTGGCAGACAAAATGCTCACTCTGATATTGGTGTTGACGTTATGAATCGTTTCTTCGCTATGATTGAAAACGAAGCCGTTATGGAAAAGAAGCCTTTACTTGAAGGTAGAAACATACTTATGATATTAGCCCCAAAGGCTTAACTAATAGAAAAATTTAGGAGGATATATATTATGCCAAAAATGAAATCACATAGTGGCGCTAAAAAGCGTTTCAAACTTACGGCAACAGGCAAAGTTAAAAGAGGCCATCAAGGTAAAAGCCACATTTTAACTAAAAAGAACACAAAAAGAAAGAGAAGATTAAGAACGGGAACTTACGTTTCAGTTACACAAGAAAAGACAATGAAGTCTTTAATTCCTTATAAGGCTTAATAAAAGGAGATTGATGATATGCTTATAAAAAGAGGCGTTAACGCAGTTAAAAAAAGAAGAAAAATTATGAAACTTGCTAAGGGTTACTTTGGTGCTAAAAGCAAGTTGTACAGAGTAGCAAGACAAGCAGTTATGAAATCTCTTAATTATGCTTACGTTGGTAGAAAAAACAGAAAGAGAGATTTTAGAAAACTTTGGATTGCAAGAATTAATGCAGGTTGCAGAATTAATGGTATTTCGTACAGCAAATTTATGTACGGCCTTAAACTTTGCGAAATTACACTTAATAGGAAAGTGCTTGCTGATATGGCAGTTAACGATGCACAAGGCTTTGCAACGTTAGTAGAAACAGCAAAAGCAAAACTTGCACAATAATTTTATAGGCTGTTAATTTTATTGACAGCCTGTTTTTAATATTTAACTATTGTTAAAAAGGGTATTATGATATATTCGTCAAAGCAAAATTCACTTATTAAAAAAATAGCATCTTTAAAAGATAAAAAGTTTCGTAAAGAATACGGTTTATACGTTAGTGAAGGTATTAAACCTGTAAACGATGCGATATCTTTTAATATGCCTATCGAATATATCGTTACAACGACTGAAAGTTTAGATAAGTTATTGCCGTCTAATAATACCATTATTGAAGTTAGTGAAGAAGTTTTTTCGTTTATATCTGACGAAAAGTCGCCACAAGGTGCGTTATGCGTAATAAAAATGCCTAACGTAAACAATTTAAAATTACCTAAAAATAACGCCGTTATTTTAGAAAACGTACAAGACCCAGGCAATATGGGAACGATAATTCGTTCTGCATTAGCCTTTGGTTTTACCGATTTATATTTAGTAAATTGCGTAGATTGTTTTTCTCCAAAAACGGTTAGAAGTAGTATGAGTTCAATTTACAACGTAAATTTATACAAAGGTAGTTTAAATGAAGTTTTAGACCTTTTAAAAGATTATGAAATTATCGTTTGCGATATGTCTGGTAGCGACGTAAAAGAGTTTAAGCCGTCAAAAAACTATGCTATTTGCGTAGGTAACGAAGGCAACGGAATTTCAAAAGAACTTTTTAGTAAAAGTGATAGCGTTGTTGCTATAAAAATGAACGAAAATAGCGAAAGTTTAAACGTTTCAGTAGCGTTATCAATAGTTATGTATCAATTATCAAAATAAAATTAAGGAGAAAATTATGTCAGGACATAGTAAGTGGGCTAACATTAAAAATAAAAAAGCAAAAACCGATGCAGCAAAAGGTAAAATTTTTACTAAAATCGGTAGGGAACTTGCCGTTGCTGCAAAACAAGGTACAGACCCTAACACAAACAGTAAACTTGCCGACGTTATTGCAAAAGCAAAGGCAGCAAATATGCCTAACGATAACATTACTCGTAGTATCAAAAAAGCGGCAGGCGAACTTGGTAACGTAAACTACGAAGTAAAAATTTACGAAGGTTACGGCGTTGGTGGTAGTGCAGTTATCGTTAAAACGTTAACTGACAACGTTAATAGAACGGTTGGCGAAGTAAGACACATTTTCGATAAATACGGCGGAAATATGGGTACGACAGGTTCAGTTTCTTATATGTTTGAAAATAAAGGTGTTTTAATTATTGAAAGAACTGTTGAACTTGACGAAGACACAATGATGGAATTAGTTTTAGATAGTGGAGCAGAAGACGTTATCACTATGGACGATTGTTATGAAATTAGAACGGCTCCACAAGATTTTTCACAAGTAAGAAAGTATTTTGAAGACAAGGGTTATACGTTTGACGAAGCCGACATTATGATGGTTGCTAACGATAAAATCGACTTAAATGCCGACCAAATGATTTCGTTTACAAAAATGATGGATGCTTTTGATGATAACGACGACGTTCAAGACGTTTATCATAACGTAAATTTACCAGAGGAAGACGAAGAAGAATAAAATATTACATATTTTATTAAAACGACTATATATTCGATTTCTTGCAAATTCTTTACAACTTTAAAATTAAATAAAATCGTTTTATATGCCGTATTAAATTTAAAAGGTAATTAAGAATTATGGTTAAAGTAATTGAAGTTAAAAGTAAAAAAGAATTAAAACAATGGGTAGAATTTCCTAATCGCTTATATAAAGGCGTGCCTTGTTACGTTCCTTTTTTAAAAATTGATGAAATTGCTACCTTTACAAAGGAAGAAAATCCCGCTTTTGAGTATTGCGACGTAAAATTATTTCTTGCATATAAAGACAATAAAATTGTTGGTAGAATAGGTGGTATAATTAATCACGCATCAAATAAAAAGTGGAATCAAAACAGGTTAAGGTTTACTCGTTTTGACTTTATCGATGATTACGAAGTTTCAAAAGCGTTATTCGACGCTGTTGTAAACTTTGGTAAAAGTCAAGGTTATAGTGAAATTATAGGACCGATAGGTTTTCACGATTTAGACCACGAAGGTATGCTTGTTGAAGGTTTTGACGAACTTAATATGTCTATAACTTTCTACAACTATCCGTACTATATCGACCATATGGAAAAATTAGGTCTAAAAAAAGATATAGACTGGGTAGAATTTAAGTTAAAAGTTCCACAAGACGGCAACGCAAGAATTCAAAAATTAAACGACTTTTTACAAGATAAGTTGGATTTTGAACTTGTAAAATATACCGACCGTAAACTTTTAGAAAAAGACGCTTTCGCAGCCTTTAAAGTTATTGACGAAGCCTTTTCAGTTCTTTACGGAACAGTGCCGTTAACAGACGCAGTTATACAAAAAACGGTTAAAGACAATATTCCTATGATAAACCTTAAATACGTTATGACGTTTAAAGATAAAAAGGGTGAAATTATAGGTTTTGCGTTACTTGTACCTTCAATAGCAAAAGCGCTTAAAAAATCAAACGGCAAACTTTTACCTTTCGGCGTGTTTAGGTTGCTTAAAGCGATAAATTGTAAAAACGATACGCTTGAAATGTTTTTAGTAGCAATTAAGCCAGAATATCAAAAGAAGGGTTTACCTATTTTGCTTATCAATGAAATGATGAAAATTTGCATTGAAAACGGCGTTCAATATTGCGAAACAGGACCTGAACTTGAAACGAACAAAAATATTCATAGTTTATGGAGAAATTTTGAAGACGTGCGTCAACACAAGCGTCGCCGTTGTTGGATAAAAGAAATTTAATTTTATACTTATGTATAAAAGTAAAAAAACGAAATATACTACCTTTACGATAGCAAGAAATTAAAAATATTTAAAGATAAATATAAAAATTTCAAAAATAAACTATCGTTTAGGGGCTTATTTTAGAGCCTAAAAGACTATTTATTGAGAAAAAACTTAATAAATAGTCTTTTTTTATAATTTTTTTTGTCGTTTTTTAAAAAAACCTGTCAATTTTAACTTTTTTTTTACCGTTTTTGTGTAAAATATTTTATATAATGGTATAATATTTCTCAAATTAAGGTAAAATTAATAAATTTTAAGGTTTTGTCTTGGAAATATTAATTAATAGGATTTTTATGAGTTATAAAAATATTGATGGTCAAATTTTAAAAACAATGTTTTTAGGTGGCGCAGGCGTTCTTAAAAACAATGCTTCAAAAATTAATGATTTAAACGTTTTTCCTGTTCCTGATGGAGATACGGGTTTAAATATGTCAAAAACACTTGAAGGTGGTGTCGATAAAATTTTATCGTTAGAAGATACTAACGCAAGTGTAATAGCCGATAAGTTTGCTCACGGTGCATTGTTTGGCGCAAGGGGTAATAGCGGTGTTATTTTATCACAAATAATTAAAGGTTTTAGTTTAGGGGTTGAAAACTTATCTTCTTTAAACGTAAGCGATTTTAAAAGGGCGTTTGCAAAAGGTGTTGAAACTTCTTATCACGCAGTTGAACACCCTGTTGAAGGAACGATTTTAACAGTATTTAGGGAAGCAACTGAATATGCTTGTAACAATACTGACGATAACGATGGTGTTGACGTTTTCTTAAAAAATCATTTAGAACAAGCAAAAATAACTTTATCTAAAACTATTGAAATGTTGCCTGTATTAAAAGAAGCAAACGTTGTTGATAGTGGTGGAGCAGGTTACGTGTGTTTTGCCGATGGTTTATATAGGGCGCTAATCGGTGAAGAAATTGCTATTACAGAAGATTTCTCTCAACAAAAATCTGAAAAAGTAGATTATTCGTTATTTACAAAAGATAGTGTTATAACTTATGGATATTGTACTGAATTTATTTTAAGATTACAAACTTCAAAAGTTGACGTTGACGCTTTTGACGAAAAGGTTATTATAGACTTTTTAAAATCAATAGACGGTGATTCTATCGTATGTTATAAAGACGAAGATATCGTTAAAGTTCACGTTCATACTTTAACTCCGGGTGCAGTTTTAAATCATTGCCAAAAATATGGTGAATATCTCAATTTAAAAATTGAGAATATGAATCTTCAACATAATGAAACTGAAAGCAAAAGAAAAGAGTTTAAGCGTAATGCTATCGTAAGCGTTGCAAATGGCGAAGGTTTAATTAATTTATTTACTGAACTTGGTGCAGACGCTATTATTAATGGTGGCCAAACTGGTAATCCATCAAGTGATGATTTCGTTAAGGCTTTCGATACGTTAAATTGTGAAAACATTTTTGTTTTACCAAACAACTCTAATATATATTTAGCAGCCGAACAAGCGGGTAAATTGTATAAAAAAGCAAACGTTATAGTTATTAAAACAAAATCTCTTCAACAAGGTTACGTGGCGTTATCTGTATTTGATAGTGAAACTACTGATATTGAAACTCTTAAAGCAGATATATACGCAACTATTGAAGGTGTAACTAATTTAGAAACTACATATGCGGTAAGGGACGCGGTTATTAACGACGTTGATATTAAGAAAGGGCATTATATGACTTTTAAAAACGGCCGTTTAGCATGTACAGACGTTGACGAAATAACTTGTACGTTAAAAGGTCTTGCTCTTGTTGAAGATATGGAAGAAAAAGAACTTATCACTGCTTTTATAGGTAAAGACGTAACGGAAGAAGAAAAACAAAAGTTTATTGAACAAGTTGAAGAATTGTATCCAGATTTAACCTTGACGGTTTACGATGGAGGACAAAACATTTACAACTTCTTAATAAGCGTTGAATAAAAATTTAAGGTTGAGTAATTGCTCAACCTTTTTTTGTTTTATATAAAACTCAACTTGACTTAATTATAAATATGTATTAAAATATATAAGATATATAATAGGTGATTTATGCGTATTTTAGGGATTGACCCAGGGCTTGCAACAATAGGCTATGGAATAATCGACGTTGAAAACTCAAAGTGCAAGGTAATTTCGTACGGGGTAATATCTACTCCAAAAGATAAAACAATGCCAGAAAGGCTTGCTATTATTGAAAGTGATTTAACAACGATTATAGAAAAGTTTTCTCCAAACGAAGTTGCTATTGAAGAATTGTTTTTTAACACGAATATAACAACGGGTATAAACGTAGCACACGCAAGGGGAGTAATTGTGTTAACGTGTTTAAAAAAGGTTGGTAAACTATTTGAATACACGCCTTTACAAATAAAACAAGCCTTAACAGGTTACGGCAGGGCAGAAAAACGTCAAATACAAGAAATGACAAGAACGTTTTTATCACTTAAAAGCATTCCAAGACCCGACGATGCTGCCGATGCTTTGGCAGTTGCGTTAACACACTCTTACACTAATAGATTAAAAGGTTCTTTTGAAATAAAGTAGGTTATTATGATAGGATATTTAAAAGGTAAAGTTTTATATGCAAATAATGGTAGCGTTTTGCTTGATTGTAACGGAATAGGTTACGAAATAGCGTGTTCTTCGCAAGCATTTTGTTTATTAACGGCAAGTGGCGAAGGTGCGGTTTACACTTATCTTAACGTTACCGAAAACGGTATTTCTTTATATGGTTTTGAATCGTTAGAAGAAAAAAGTATGTTTTTAAAATTAATAACCGTTTCAGGCGTAGGTCCAAAAATGGGTATATCAGTCCTTTCTTCAATGCCACTTAAAGAACTTGCTTATATAATTGCTTCGCAAGACGTGAAAAATTTATCAAAAGTAAAAGGTTTAGGTAAAAAAACAGCCGAAAGAATTATTTTAGAACTTCGTGAAAATATTTCAACGCTTGATTTGCCAACTGATAAAAAAGAACAAAAAGCAATAGCACAAACTATCACTCCTATTGAAAACGATGCAATTATTGCACTTATGAGTTTAGGTTTTAATAGGGCGACAAGCGAAGTTGCCGTAAAAAGTGCCGTTTCAAACGGAGCAGACACTATTGAAAGTATTATTACGATAGCACTTCAAGTAATAAAGTAGGTAATTATGATTGACGAACAAGATATTTTATTAAATAATGAAGACGAAAGGGTAGTTTCACAAGATAAAACTATCTATGACGACGTTGAAAATATTTTAAGACCAAAGTCAATGGAAAATTACGTTGGTCAAAACAAGGTAAAAGATAACTTAAATATTTTTATTAAGTCGGCAAAATTGCGTGGCGAAGTTTTAGACCATATTTTGCTTTATGGTCCACCAGGGCTTGGTAAAACTACGCTTGCTCACATAATTGCTAACGAAATGTCGTCGCAAATAAAAATAACAAGTGGTCCGTCTATTGAAAAGGCAGGCGATTTAGCATCTATTTTAACAAACTTAAACGAAGGTGACGTATTATTTATAGACGAAATACATAGGCTTCGCCATAATATTGAAGAAATTTTGTATCCTGCTATGGAAGACTTTACTATGGATTTAATCGTAGGTAAAGGTCCGTCGGCAAGGAGTATTCAAATACCACTTAAAAAGTTCACTTTAATAGGTGCAACAACTAAGGCAGGTATGTTATCTTCTCCACTTCGTGATAGGTTTGGCGTACTTTGTAGGCTTGAAATGTACACTACCGAAGAACTTGCTGAAATTGCAAGACGTTCGGCAAATACTCTTGGAGCACCTATTTCAGACGACGCTTCATTAGAACTTGCTAAACGTAGTAGGGGAACTCCACGTATAGTAAACAGGCTTTTAAAACGTGTAAGGGATTTTTCAACAGTGTTAGGCCACGACCAAATCACTTACGAAGACACAACACTTGCTTTAAACCGATTAGAAATTGATAGTTTAGGTTTAGATAATATTGATAAAAAGATTTTAGAAACTATTATCGTTAAGTTTTCAGGCGGGCCTGTTGGACTTGAAACTATTAGTGCTACGGTCAATGAAGACCCTAACACTATTGAAGACGTTTACGAACCTTACCTTTTGCAACTTGGTTTTATTGCAAGGACGACAAGGGGTAGAATGTGCCTTAAAAAAGCATACGAACATTTGGGTATAGAATATCCCGAAAATATAGATAGTCAAATTTCTATTTTTGACGATAAAAACGACAAAAATAATAAAAAATAATATGTTATCAACAAGCGATTTTAATTACTATTTGCCCGAAGAATTAATAGCACAAACTCCCGTAAATCCAAGGGATACGTCAAGGCTTATGGTATATGATAAAACAAACGATATAGTTAGCGACTTGCATTTTTACGACGTTTTAAACTTGCTAAAAAAGGGCGACGTATTAGTAGTAAATAACACTAAGGTATTGCCTGCAAGAATGTATGCAACGTCGTCTTTTGGTGGTAAAGTAGAAATATTACTTTTAAAACGTATAGACTTAAAACGTTGGGAAGTAATGGTAAAACCAGGCAAAAAATGTAAAGAAGGCAAGTCTTTTATAATTAATGAAGAACTTTCTTTCACCGTTTTAGAAAGGACTGAAAGTGGTGGTAGAATTGTAGAATTTCATTATGACGGCGTTTTTGAAGATATAATTTCAAGGGTAGGCGAAATGCCGTTACCACCGTATATTCACGAAAAATTAAAAGACGGCAATCGTTATCAAACGGTGTACGCTAAAAATTTAGGAAGTTCGGCAGCGCCAACGGCAGGCTTGCATTTCACTACCGAACTTATCGAAAAATTAAAACAAAAAGGCGTTGAATTTTGTGAAGTTGAACTACAAGTTGGTTTAGGAACTTTTCGTCCTGTAAAAGTTGACGACGTTACTAAACACGTTATGCATACTGAAAGATATGCAATCACCAAAGAAAATGCCGAAATAATCAATAAAGCAAAGCGTGAAAATAGGAGAGTTATAGCGGTAGGCACAACGTCGGTTAGAACTCTTGAAACAGTTGCCGACCAAAACGGTTTTGTTAAACAATGTAGTGGAGATACCAGTATTTTTATTTATCCACCTTATAAATTTAAGTGTGTTGACGGCTTAATTACAAATTTTCATTTGCCAGAATCAACCCTTATAATGTTAGTTTCGGCGTTTGTTAATCGTGATAAAATACTTTCATTATACGAAAGGGCTGTGAACGAAAAGTATAGGTTTTTTTCTTTTGGCGACGCTTGTTTCATTTTTTAAAGCCTTATAAACTTCGTTACGCTATAATTCTTTGTTTTTTAACGACTTCGATGACCAATAAGGTTTATTTTACCCGTTTAAAAAATAGCCTTGCCTAAGTTGTCAAGTTTTTAAAAGGAATATACAATCTAAAAATCAACAATAATAAATAAAACAATTAATAATTATGGAAAAATTTTATTTTGAAACTATAAAACAAGATACAAAAAGTGGTGCAAGGGCAGGTATTTTGCATACTCCACACGGCGATATAAAAACGCCCGTTTATATGCCTGTTGGTACGCAAGCATCTGTAAAAGGTGTGTATCCAAGGGATTTAGACGAAGTTGGTGCGCAAATTATTTTAGCCAATACTTACCACTTATATATGCGTCCCGGTGATGAGATAGTTAAAAAAGCAGGTGGCGTTCATAAGTTTATGAACTATTCTAAGCCAATGTTAACCGATAGCGGTGGCTTTCAAGTATTTTCACTTGCAAAACTAAACGATATTAAAGACGACGGAGTAACTTTTCGTTCAAATATCGACGGCTCAAAGCATTTCATAACACCTGAAAAGGCGATTGATATTGAAAATAATTTAGGTGCCGATATTATTATGGCTTTCGACGAATGTACTGCCTACGGCACTGATTATAATCGTTCAAAAAAAGCTATGCACAGAACTTTAAGTTGGCTTGACAGATGTTATAACCACCATAAAAATCCCGAACAAGCGTTATTTCCTATCGTTCAAGGTAATATGTATAAAGATTTAAGAATACAAAGTCTTAAAGAAACGTTACCTTACGCTAAATACGGCTTTGGTATAGGGGGATTATCAGTAGGCGAACCAAAAGAAATAATGTATGAAATATTAGACGAAATGTTGCCTTATTACCCTACGAATATGCCTCGCTATTTAATGGGCGTAGGTAGTCCTGATTGCTTAATAGAAGGGGTAAAAAGAGGTATAGATATGTTCGACTGCGTTTTAGCAACAAGAATTGCAAGAAATGGTACGGCAATGACAAGTCAAGGTAAAATTGTTGTAAGAAACGCCAAATACAAAGAAGATTTTACGCCCCTTGATGCTAATTGTAATTGTTATTGTTGTAAAAATTATACTAAGGCATATTTACGTCATATGATAAACGTAGGCGAAATGATGGGTGGTATGCTTATAAGTTTACATAACATTGCATTTTTAGTTAAACTTATGGACGATATGCGTGAGGCTATTTTAGGTGATTACTTGCAAGATTTTACGTTAGAATTTTACAAAAAATACGATTTTAAAGGGTAAAATGTAATAAAAAGTAAAACATTTTAAAATGCCGTATAAATAATTAAAAATATACTTGAAAAATTAAAAAAAATATTATATACTTAATGTATTAAAGGAGAATTATTATGTATTTATTCAATTTACTTACAACTACAACTGATGGAAACAATGGTAGTAATAACTACGTTATGTACATTATTATCGGTGTAATTTTAGTAGCGTTTATCGTTATGAACACTATTTCAAACAAAAAACGTCAAAAACAAGCACAAGAAGAACAAGAGAAGAAAGATAGGCTTTGCAAAGGCACAAAAATACTTACTATCGGTGGTATTAGTGGTGTTGTTGTTTCAGTTGACCACGAAAATAACACTTTCGTTTTAGAAACAGCTACAAGCCAAATCGTATTCGATAAAAGGGCTATTTATCAAATGGAACTTCCAGAAGAAGCAAAAAAAGAAACTGAACAAAAAAAGGAAGAAACTAAATAATAAATAGTTTACTAAAATTAAAAAGTTCTAATATTAAAAAATCCCTCATAAAATACTATTAGTATTTTGGGGGTTTTTTATTTTGTTTAATAATAATTTTTTTAAGTCAATAATTAAAGGTTTAGTTATATCACTTATTTTTACCTTATTTTTCATTTGTGTTTTTGCTTTATTAATATCAATTTTCAACATACCTAATCAGGCGATAAAACCTGTTAATCAGTTAATTAAAATTTTATCTGTTTTTATAGGTTGCTTTTTCTCAATAAGCGAAGACAAAGGCTTAATAAAAGGTTTAGTTTTAGGAGCAATTATTTCTATTGTTACTTTTGCGTTATTTTCATTAATTGCAAAAACAAATATCTTTTCACTTTCAATATTATGGGAAATTTTGCTTGGCGTTTTCGTAGGTGGGCTTTCAGGCATAATTAGCGTAAACGTAAAAAACAAAAATTAGCGAAGATAATTCTTCGCTTTTTTTATTGCAGTGTTGCTTATATTGTATAAATATACAATAAAAAAGAAAAAATAATTAAAAATGCTTACAAATAATGTAAAATCTTATTGACTAAATTCGCGTTTGCATTTATAATAATTAAGTATATATGTAGTATAAAGGGGTAGTGTTTATTAAAAAATGCTCTACCTAAAAGCGAGGATATAATGACTAAAAGGAAATCAATAGTTACACTTGTAATAACAGCAATCATACTTGTAGTGTTGGCTATTATGGAATTTGCTTCATTTCCGCTTCCAAAGTTTATTGAAAACGGAACTTTAAAGTACAATTCTATTGCAAGCACGATAGGTTTAGGTATCGACCTTAAAGGTGGTTATTACGTAGTAGTTACTCCTGAATCAGACGAAGCCGAAGAAGATGGCGACATTTTTGAAAAGGCTGTTGACGTTATTCAAACACGTCTTGACAACAGGGGTTATACAGAAGCAACGATTACAATTCAAGGCGTAGGCGAAAATAGGGAAATTCGTGTTGAAATTCCAGAAGTTGACGATTATGACACTGTTAAACAATTAATTGGTTATTCAGGTGGTCTTAACTTTACGGGAACTGAAAACCCTAACGACACTCCACTTTTAACAGGCTCTGACATTAAAAGGGCAGTTGCAGGTATGGATAGTGAAACGGGAGATTACGTTGTTCATCTTGAATTTTATTCTTCGGGTGTTGAAAAGTTCTCACAAGCAACAAAAGAATATCAAGGTAAACCAATTTACATTTACCTTGGTGAAGAACTTATTTCATATCCAACGGTTAACGAACAAATTACAAGTGCCAATGCTCAAATAACAGGTTTATCTTCACAAGAAGAAGCAGAAAATATTGCAGCCGTTATCAATGCAGGTAAAACAAGTTTAAAATTCACGGTAGGTGAAGCAAATAACATTAGTGCAACGCTTGGTGAAAACGCTCTTTCAGCAACTTTAATTGCAGGGGCTATCGGTTTACTTATCGTATGCTTAATTATGTGTTTAAGATATAAAGGTTTAGGTATTTTATCTTCTATCGCATTAGTAATATACACGGTTTTACTCGTATTACTTTTAGCGCTTGTTCCTTGGGTTCAATTAACGTTACCAGGTATTGCAGGTATTATACTTTCTATCGGTATGGCAGTTGACGCTAACGTTATTATCTTTGAAAGAATTCGTGAAGAATATGCGTCTGGTAAAACTGTTGTTGCAGCAATTAAAACAGGTTTTGGTAGGGCTTTTTGGACAATATTTGATAGTAACATTACAACGGTTATTGCCGCTATAATTCTTTTAATTCTTTGTCCAGGTACAATTAAAGGTTTCTCAATCACGTTGCTTATAGGTATCGTACTTTCAATGTTTACGGCTATCGTTGTTACACGTTGGTTAATTAAATTATTTATGCCTTTAATTGAAGAAGATAAAAAAGCACAATTTTTTAACTTAAAAAGATTAGAAGCAGAAGTAGTAGGAGGACAAGTTGATGAAATCTAAAATTTTAAAAATTGTAGAAAAGTTTAAAATTTTTCTTCCTATTGCATTAGCGATAATTTTAACAGGTATTATTTTAATTTGTACTATCGGATTGAACGTAGGTCTTGACTTTTCAGGCGGTGCTCAAATAACTGTAAATTTTGGGGAATTTGAAAACAAAGAACAACAAAACGAAGTTTATACTTTGGTTGAAAACACTATTAATGACAATAAGTTTGAAATAGGTTCAGTTCGTTGGTCAAGTGACGCTGCAAATGGAACGACGTTAGAAATCGGTCTTGAATACAAATACAACGGAAAGGAAATCGACGCTTCAAACGAAGAATTACAAAAACAATTTTTAGATAGTATTAACGGCGAAGGTGACGATGATGCCGAAAGTTTAAAATATAAAATTATTACGGCAGTAAATAATCAGTATGATTTTGAATTAGAAAACGAAGATTTTACGTCAAGAATAGTTAACGCAACAACGGCACGCAACTTGCTTAAAAACGCAATTTGGGCAACGGCGGTAGCAATTGTAGCAATCTTAATTTATATTGCATTAAGGTTTACGTTAAGTTCAGGTATTGCCGCTATACTTGCGCTTTTACACGACGTTTTAGTAATGTTCAGTTTAGTTGCTATTTTCCGTGTACAAGTAAACACTACGTTTATAGCCGCAATTATTACGGTAGTAGGTTATTCTATCAACGCAACTATTGTTATTTTCGATAGAATACGTGAAATTAAAAAGTTGCCTTCAATGGAAAAGGCTTCTGATATAGAAATTGCAAATATGGCTATTTCAAACACTCTTTCAAGGTCAATTATTACTACGATTACAACGTTAGCAACAATTATTGTTTTATCAGTTGTATGTGCGATAATGGGTGTTTCTACAATGTTAGAATTTGCACTTCCTATCATATTTGGTATTTTAGCAGGTTTCTACTCATCGGTATTTATTTCAGCACCAATTTGGGTTTACTTACAAAAACTTGCTAAAAAAGCAAAAGATAAAAAGAAAGCGTAATACGATAATTTAGTCGAAAATCGCGTAATTGAAATAATTAAAAACTTTTCGGGCGGAAATCGTATTTTCGCCCGATTATGCTTTATAAAAGGGTTTTATGATAATAAAAAAGCAACAATTAAGTAATAATGAAAAAAACTTAATACAAGATTTATCTAATAAAAGTAGTTTGTCTTTTGAAATGGTAGCCCTTTTATACGATAGAGGGGTAAGAACTCTTGACGATTTAAATAATTTTATATACCCGTCAAAAAAATCTTTTCATAGTCCGTTTTTATTAAACGGCGTAGATAATGCCGTTGAAAGAATTAACTTAGCAAAACAAAATAATGAAACCGTCGTTGTTTTTGGAGATTACGACGCCGATGGTATTTGTGCTACTTCGCTTTTATATAAATGCTTAAAAATCTACGGAGTGCAAGTAGTTGCCGTCGTACCTGAAAGGGATAATGGTTACGGCTTAACCGAAGACGTTATCGACGAAGTTTTAAGCACGTATTATCCCGACTTAATTATTACCGTTGACTGTGGTATTAGTTGTTTTAAAGAAGTTGAATATATTAAAGATTTAGGTGTTGACGTTATCGTTACCGACCACCACGAAATTCCTGAACTTTTACCAAATTGTATAACGATAAATTGTAAGTTAACTAATCAAGAATATCCTTTTTCAGGGCTTTGTGGTTGTGGCGTTGCGTATAAACTTGCGTATGCTCTTATAGGCGAAAAGGCTGACGATTATTTAGATTTAGTTGCTATTGCTACCATAGCCGATAGTATGCCTTTAATTAATGAAAATAGGGCAATGGTATGCGAAGGAATGAAATTAATTAAAAACGGCAAATGTCAAAAAGCCGTTTCTGTACTTATTAAAGAAAGTCAAATTAAAGACGTTTCTTCAAGTAACGTAGCCTATTTGCTTGCTCCTAAAATTAATGCGGCAGGGCGTATGAACGATGCATACACGGCACTTAATTTTTTCACAACTGAAAACGAACAAGAAATGGAATATTTAGCAAGGCAACTTGTTGAGTATAACGTAAAAAGACAAGACGAATGTAACGAACTTTACCATAAAGCAAAAGCAATTCTTTTAAAACAAGGCAGTCCAAGCAAAGTTATCGTTTTACATAGTGAAAATTGGAAGCAAGGTTTATTAGGTATTATATCTGCAAGGCTTGCCGAAGAATATAATTTACCTTGCATTATTTTATCAAAGAGTGGCGATAGTTATCACGGCTCGGCAAGGTCGATAGAAGGTATAAACGTTTACGAAGCATTAAGTTACGCCAAAGATTATTTAGAAGAGTTTGGTGGGCACTCGCAAGCGGCAGGCGTTAAAATTAAAGAAGAAAATATACCGCTTTTTACTGAAAAACTTAAAGAATACGTTTCAAACAATATAAGTAAACAAATTTTCAACAAAAAAACGATAGTAGAAAATATTGGTGTTGAAAGTTTAAATTTAAAATTTGTTAAAGAGTTGAGTTTGTTAGAGCCTTACGGCATAGGCAACGAAGCTCCTTTATTTAGCGTTGAACTTAAAGACGTGTTCGTAAGAAGAACAAGACCTGACGCGCCACATTTAATAATTAAATTAGATAAGTTCGACTTACTCTATTTTAATGGCGAAAGGCACTTAAACTTGTTAACGTGCAGTAGTAAAAAGAATATTTGTTTTGAGTGTGCCGTTTCTACTTATGGTTATTCGCAAAGCGTGGTAGGATACGTAAAACTTATCGAAGAAGATTTTTGTATTAACGACGACCTTGGTGTAAGTTGTGCCGTAAAGGTGGCTAAGGACGTGTTATCTACGCAAATTAGTGGAGATTATACAACGTGTGATAAAAACGTTTTAAACGATATAGACCCGTTTGGCTATGGAACTTTAATTTGTATTAGTAACCATAAAAATATTGAAAAGTTTAACTTAAACGACTTTACCTTAACGGCAAACTCTGTTGAAAATTTAAACGGAAGAACGTTAGTAAAAGTCGGTGGCATTACCGACGAAGAAGCCGTTTTATATAAACAAATAGTATATTTAGATAAGCCGTTTATTTTACCTAAAATACGAGGCGTTATTAACTTAGTAAATACTTCGCAAGAAAGTTTTACGCCTTGTTTAACAAGAGAATTGTTAGTTGACGTTTATAAACAAATTATAAAACTTTATAACTTAGGGCAAGTATTATTAAGGGATAAAATTTATTACAAAATTGAAAACAATTATTCAGTTGAACAAATAGTTTTTGCTATTGAAAGTTTAATTGAACTTGAAATTATTAAAACGAAAGGCGAAATTTTATACGTAGATAATAGTGTAAAAAAGGAACTTTCAAACTCTAAAATATTTAAAACTTTTAGTATTTAAGGAACGTATGGAGCAATTTGATAAAGATATTTTAAGTAACGTTGAAAAAAGTTATTCTAAGCAAGAAGCAGAGTTAATATGCAAAGCATATTACTTTTCAAAAGAAGCACACGCTAATCAAAAAAGGGCTTCGGGTGAGGACTATTTTACTCACCCTCTTAACGTTGCAAAAATTTTAATAGATTTAAAAATGGACGCTAACACGATTAGTGCCGCTTTTTTGCATGACGTTCTTGAAGATACACCTGTTTCCGACGACGATATTAAAAGGGAGTTTAACGACGAAATTTTAGAACTTGTCGAAGGGGTAACTAAACTTGATAAAATTGAATTTAAGTCACAAAAGGAAGAACAAGCCGAAAACTTTAAAAAGATTTTCGTTTCAATGGCAAAGGATATAAGGGTTATTATCATTAAACTTGCAGACCGTCTTCACAATATGCGTAGTTTAAACTTTTTATCACACGAAAGGCAACTTAAAATCGCAAATGAAACGTTAGAAATTTTTGCACCGCTTGCAGGTAGGTTAGGTATTTCTTCACTTAAATGTGAACTTGAAGATTTATGTTTAAAATATATCGACCCTGACGCTTACGAATTTCTTTCAGTAAATATAAACGTAAAAATTGAAGAAAGGCGTGCTTTTGTGCAAAAAGCCGTTGATGCTTTAAAAGAAATTTTAAAAGAAAGCAACATAAACGGCGAAGTTTTCGGTAGGTCAAAGCACTTTTATAGTATCTATCGTAAAATGAAAAAGCGTAATAAACCGCTTGACCAAATTTATGATTTAACTGCCGTTAGGGTGTTAGTAAACACTGTTGACGAATGTTATGAACTTTTAGGTAAAATTCATAAACGTTGGTCGCCTATGCCGGGTAGAATTAAAGACTATATCGCTATGCCGAAAGAAAATATGTACCAAAGTTTGCATACTACCGTAGTTACAAGTTTCGGTCAAATATTTGAAATTCAAATTAGAACGTATGAAATGAATACGACGGCTGAATTTGGTATCGCGGCACATTGGCAATATAAAGAAAATAAAGAATCTGCCGATAGTTTCGATAAGCGTTTATCTTGGATAAGAGAAGTTTTAGAGTGGCAAGGTGGACTTAAAGACTCGGGCGAATTAATCGAATCGTTAAAATCAGACGTATATAATAGTGAACTTTTAGTGTTTACGCCAAAGGGCGAAGTAATAAGCCTTGTTAAAGACGGAACTCCTGTCGATTTTGCGTATAGAATACACACTCATATAGGAAACAAGTGCGTAGGTGCAAAAGTTAATGGTAAAATCGTGCCGTTATCAACTACTTTACAAGTTGGTGATATTGTTGAAATTATTACGTCAAATAATAGTAAAGGACCGTCTTGGGATTGGTTAAAGTTTGTAAAATCAAGCGGAGCAAAAGCAAAAATCAAGTCTTTCTTTAAAAAGGTTATGTCTGAAGAGGACAAGGTTAAATTAGGTAAACAAATGCTTGAAACGGAAGCCAAAAATAAAGGCTATAACCTTTCAACAATTTTAACTGAGTCGGGCTTTGAAAAACTTTCTCAAAAGTTAAGTTTTGCTTCTTTGGATGAAATGTATGCAGGTGTGGGCATAGGTGCAGTTACCGTAAATCAAGTATTAGGTAAACTTATCGACTATTATAAAAAAGAAGCGCCTATCGACGTTTCGCATTATCCACAAAGTATTGCTACAAAAGTCGTTCACTCAACGGGCGACGTAACTATAAAGGGTGTAGATGGCTTACTTATTAGATTTGCACGTTGTTGTAACCCTGTGCCTGGCGACGAAATAATAGGTTTCGTATCACGTGGTAGGGGTGTTGCTATCCATAGAAAAGACTGCCACAATATGAAGTGGGAAGACCCTGCAAGACTTATTCAAGCAGAGTGGACGGGTAAAGTTGGTAAAGAAGGCTATACGGTAAGTTTAAGAATTCAAGCAAAAGAAGATAGCACAGTATTAGCATATTTATCTAACGGTTGTTCAAGGTATAACATTTTTATTCTTGCAATTAATGGTAGAATTGACAATAAAAGCCATATGTCTATCGTTGACGTAACGTTAAAAATCAACAAAAAAGAAGACCTTGATAGTTTAATTAAAGATTTAAGAAAAGAAAAGAGTATTTTCGACGTATTTAGGAGTACTAATTAATGAAATTATATACCTTTCAAACGGGCGAAATGTCAGTAAACACATACGTTTTTGTTAATGAAGAAACACGTTTGGCAGTTGCTTTCGACGTAGGTGGCGATGCTAAATATTTAATGCTTAACGAATTAAAATACGATTTTAAAATTACCGATATTATCTTAACTCACGGTCATTTTGACCACATAGGTGGTGTAGGCGAATTTTATAAAAGAGGTGTAAAAGTTCATATTTCAAAGTTAGAAAAGGACTTTGTAAAAGACGGGAACTTAAATTTATCAAGTTATTTTGGTTCTACTATTGAGCCGTTTGAAATTGCTTCGTATTTTACAGACGGCGACGTATTAGACTTAAACGATATGCAGTTTAAAGTTATCTCAACGCCAGGGCATACGGCAGGCAGTTCGTCGTTTATAATAGGCGATTATTTACTTTCAGGCGACACCTTATTTAACGGAAGTTTTGGTAGAACTGATTTCCCTACGGGAAATATGGACACGTTAGTTGCTTCTATAAAAAAATTGTTTGCTCTTGATAAAAATTATATAGTTTTATCAGGCCACGGCGAAAGAACTTTTCTTTTTAGCGAAAAGGTAACAAACCCTATAAAATATTATGATTAATACAAATAGACAAGACTACAAAAAAGATTTAGAAGAAGTTATTTTTATGTTTTCTGACGGCAACGACGTTACTATTGAACATAAAGAAGAAAACGACGGTAAAATCTTTAAAAATTATTTTAACTTAAATGGTAAAGACTTTTATTTTGAAAATACGGCGATATGTAACGATACTCTTTCGTTAAAACGTATGGAAAAACGCTTTTCAAAATTAGGTCTTTATAAAATATTATCAAACTATTACAATATTGCGTTAGAATGGGGAGCGTTAACAGGTATAAGACCTACGAAAATGGCTTATCAAGCAGGCGATAATTTTGAAGAAGAATTTGATAAAATCTTCTCCGTTTCGCCAAAAAAAACTGCACTAATTAAGGATATTTTACAAACACAAAAGGGAATAATAGATTTAAAAGGCGAATATTCAGACGTTTTTGTTAGTATTCCGTTTTGTCCAACAAAATGCTTGTATTGTTCGTTTATTTCTCAACAAATAACCAAGCGTGAAACGGTAAAAAATTACGTTGACGCCTTAATAAAAGAAATTGAATGTGGCTTTAATTTAATAAAATATCCACGTTCTTTATATATCGGTGGTGGTACGCCCGTAAGTTTAGACGAAGACGATTTAACAAGACTTTTAACTACGTTAAAACCTATAATTTCTAAGGTTAAAGAGTTTACCGTTGAAGCGGGTAGGCCAGAC
This sequence comes from Christensenellaceae bacterium, assembly GCA_045645865.1. GTDB lineage: Bacteria > Bacillota > Clostridia > Christensenellales > Borkfalkiaceae > HGM11412. Next base: position 70,353 of record JAZRJP010000001.1, read on the forward strand.
GCTATTACTTATGAAAAACTTAAAATTTTAAAAGATTTTGGTGTAACAAGGGTATGTGTAAACCCACAAACTTTTAAAGACGAAACGCTTAAAATTATAGGAAGAAAACATACTGCACAAGACATTTTAGATAAATATCAATTAGTTAAAAGTTTTGGTTTTAGTATAAATATGGATTTAATTGCAGGCTTGCCAAACGAAACTTTTGACGATTTTAAAAATACGTTAGAAACAACGATAAACTTAAATCCCGATAATATCACGGTGCATACTTTATGCCTTAAAAAAGGTTCGGTTTTAAAAGAAAAGGTTAAACGTTTAAGTGCTGACGAAATTTCTAAAATGATAGATTTTTCTCATTTAATTTTAAAGCAAAACGGATATAGTCCGTACTACTTATATCGTCAAAAATATATGGCAGGCAATCTTGAAAACACAGGGTATAGCAAAAAAGGTAAAGAGTGTATTTATAATATCGACGTAATGGAAGAAACGTCGTCGAACGTTGCTTTTGGTGCTAACGCCGTTTCAAAAGTGGTATTTTTAGGCGAAAACCGAATTGAAAGATACGGCACGCCGAAAGACGTTATAACCTACGTAAATAAAATAGAAACTATCATAAAAGATAAAGAAAATTTATTTTATTGCGTTTAATTTACAAAAGGGTTAATAAATCGTTTGCTTTTTATAAAAATATATGTTATATTTAATACGTACTTTTGGCTAGGGCAAAGGGGGACTCGTCCTTGTTCTTGGTTAAAAGCAAATATATTCCATAGTGGAGGATAAAAAAATGGAAAAAGAATTAAAACAATCAATTATCGACAATTACAAAACACACGAAGGTGACACAGGTTCAGTAGAAGTTCAAGTTGCACTTTTAACTGAAAGAATTAATCATCTTAACGAACATCTTAAAGCAAACAAGCAAGACAACCATTCAAGACGTGGTCTTATGAAAATGGTAGGTCGTAGAAAGGGTCTTTTAGACTATCTTAAAAATAAAGATATCGAAAGTTACAGGGCTCTTATTGCTAAACTCGGTTTAAGAAAGTAATTTTGAAAGGGGCGTATGTTATATAGCCCCTTTTTTTAATAACGAATACTACAAGTTAAAGATAGGTGTCTTTAACTTTTAAAGATAGAATATAAGGAGAGTTAGTATGTTAGAAAATTTTAAAGTTTTTTCAACGCAAATCGGTGGAAGAGAAGTTAAAGTTGAAGTTGGCAAATATGCTCAACAAGCAAACGGTTCTTGTTTTATCAGGTGTGGCGAAACAGTAGTTATGGTAAACGTAACTATGGCTCCAAAAGCACGTGAAGGAATGGACTTTTTTCCATTAAGCGTTGACTATGAAGAAAAAATGTATGCCGTAGGTAAAATACCTGGCGGTTTTAAGAAGAGAGAAGGTAGAGCAAGCGATAAAGCAATTTTAGTTTCTCGTTTAATCGATAGACCTATTAGACCACTTTTCCCTAAGGGGATATTCAACGACGTTACTGTAATAGCAACGGCTTTATCTGTTGAACCTGATATTATGCCAGAACCACTTGCAATGCTTGGTTCATCAGTAGCGCTTGCTATTTCTGATATACCTTGGCAAGGTCCAACAGGTTCAGTTTTAGTAGGTATGGTTGACGGCGAATACGTTATCAATCCTAACTTAGCACAAAAAGAAAAATCAGATTTAAGTCTTTACCTTTCAGGTACAAAAGACGCTATTATGATGGTTGAAGCAGGTGCTAAGGAAATTGAAGACGAACAAATGATTAAAGCAATTTTGTTCGGCCACGAAGAAATTAAACGTCAATGCGAATTTATTGAAGGTATCGTTGCTGAATGTGGTAAAAAGAAACTTGAAATGGATTTCTACCACGTTCCAGAAGACCTTGACCAAGCAGTTAGGGCTTACGCAGGTGCTAAACTTGATTATGCGCTTGATACGTTTGATAGAGAAGTTCGTCAAGCACGTCAAGATGAAGTTGAAAAAGACTGTCTTGAACACTTTGCCGACGTTTACCCTGATATGCAAAGAGAAATCGTTGATTCTCTTTACTATATAACAAAAGAAAAAGTTAGGGCTAAAATTACTAACGACGGCGTTAGACCAGATGGCAGAACGCTTACTGAAATTAGACCTATTTGGTGTGAAAACGGCGTGCTTCCAAGGGTGCACGGCTCAGGCGTATTTACAAGGGGACAAACACAAGTAATGACTACTTGTACGCTTGGTACGGTTAGCGAAGTTCAAAAACTTGAAGGTTTAGACGAAGAAGTTGCTAAACGTTATATTCACCACTACAATATGCCAGGCTACGCATCAGGCGAAGCAAAAGCGTTAAAGAGTCCAGGTAGAAGAGAAATCGGCCACGGTGCTCTTGCTGAAAGGGCGTTAGAACCTGTTATTCCACCGGTTGAAGAATTCCCTTATGCTATAAGGCTTGTTTCAGAAGTATTATCTTCAAACGGCTCAACTTCACAAGGTTCAGTTTGTGGCTCTACGTTAGCACTTATGGACGCAGGTGTTCCTATCTCTCGTCCTGTTGCAGGTATCGCTATGGGACTTATCAAAGACGTTGAGTCTGGTAAAGTTTCAGTTATGAGTGATATTCAAGGTTTAGAAGACTTCCTTGGCGATATGGACTTTAAGGTTGCAGGTACTACAAAGGGTATTACGGCAATTCAAATGGATATCAAAATTAAAGGTATCGACGAAGCGATTTTACGTCAAGCCATTTCACAAGCAAACGAAGGTAGGCAACACATTTTAAATAAAATGCTTGAAGTATTACCAGAAGTTAAGCCTGCACTTTCTAAATACGCACCTAAGATTATTACGTTTGAAATCAATCCTGAAAAGATTAAAGACGTTATTGGTTCAGGTGGTAAAACAATTAATAAAATTATTGAAGAAACAGGTGTTAAAATCGACATTGAAGAAAGTGGTAAAGTATTTATCGCAACTTACGAAGAAGATACTAAAAACGCTGAAAAAGCAAAAGCAATTATTACTTCTATTGCAAAAGATTTAGAAGTAGGCGATATGTTTATTTCAACGGTTGTAAGAATTCTTCCTACGGTTGGTGCTTTCTGTGAACTTACTCCAAATAAAGATGGTATGATTCACATTTCTAAAATGAGTAAAGAAAGAATTAAAAGCGTTGAAGAAGTATTAAAGATTGGCGACACTGTAAAAGTTGAAATCATTAAAATTTCTGAAAAAGGCGTTGACCTTAAACTTCTTGAAAAAATTGAACAAGAATAAAACAAAACACCCTAGGCTTTTGCCTAGGGTGTATTAAAAACTATGGATAAAGAAAGACGTTTAAATTTAATAGGTAAAATAATATTATTGCTTATAACTATTGCGTGGGGTACGTCGTTTATAATCTTAAAACAAACTATTGACGATTTACCTATTTTTTACGTTTTAGCGTTAAGATTTATACCCGCAAGCCTTATATTATTTTTAATATTATTTAATAAAATTAAAGGTAAAATTAATAAAAAAAGCATTTTGCACGGCGTAATAATAGGTTTAATTTTGTTTTCGGCATATGCTATACAAACGTTAGGTGTAAAATACACTACGGCTTCAAGGAACGCCTTTTTAACGGCATCATATTGTATTTTAACTCCTTTTTTAGCATACTTAATTAACAAAACTAAAATACAAAGTTACAACGTTATTTCAGCAATTTTGTGTTTAGTTGGTATAGGTTTCGTTGTATTTTCAAGTGGGCTTGAAGACAATTCGCAAAGTTTAATTTTCGGCGACGTTTTAACGTTAGGTTGTGCTATTTTTTACGCTTTACAAATTATAGCAATAAATAAATTTCAAAACATTAATGGTGACGACGGCGTTGTTTTATTAGTGTTTGAATTATTTACTACGGGCGTTTGTTGTGCTATAACTTCTTTAATATTTGAATTGCCAACGCAAGGTATAGTAGCATTTAAACTTAATACTGAACAAGTGTTAAAAATAGGCTATTTAATGTTAGTTTGTACGTTATTTGCTCAACTTGGCCAAATGATAGGTCAAAAATACACAAAAGAAAACGAAGCGTCTTTAATTTTAAGTTTAGAAGCCTTTTTCGGTGCGTTGTTCGCCGTAATAATAGGCGATGAAAAATTCACGTATTTATTAATAGTCGGCTTTGTTGTAATATTTATAGCACAATTAATAAACGAACTTAAAATTGACGTTTTTAAACCGTTACAAAAATTGCGTGATAATAAATAATGAATTAAATTAAAAAATAAGTCCTTTTGTTTACAAAAGGATTTTTATTTTTGCCTAAAAATCAATATCGTTATACGTTATAAAAAAAGGCTAAAAAATTGTCAACAAGTAGTTGCATAATAATATAATTAAAAAATATATAAATTTTAAAGAATTAAAATTATTTATATGGGTAAAATTGTTAAAAAGGTATATAAATTGATTGACTTAAACGTTTTAAAACGATATAATATGTAAGACAAAACTTAGTCAAAAATTTTTTTTAGTATATATTTGGAGGACATAAAAAATGTCAAAAGTAACAAAAGTTGCAATTAATGGTTTCGGCCGTATCGGTCGTCTTGCATTTAGACAAATGTTTGGTGCACAAGGTTATGAAGTAGTTGCTATCAACGACTTAACAAGCCCTGAAATGCTTGCTCATTTGCTTAAATATGATACAATGCAAGGTAATTACGTAGCATTAGGTCATACAGTTGAATCTACTGCTGATTCTATTATCGTTGATGGTAAAGAAATTAAAATTTCTAAATGTGCTAACGCTGCTGAATGTCCTTGGGCTCAATACGACGTTGACGTTGTATTAGAATGCACAGGTTTCTACACAAGTAAAGAAAAGGCTTCTGCTCACATCGTAGCAGGTGCTAAAAAGGTAGTTATTTCTGCTCCTGCTGGTAACGACCTTCCAACAATCGTTTACAACGTAAACCACAACACTTTAACAAGTGAAGATAAGATTATTTCTGCTGCATCTTGTACTACAAACTGTCTTGCTCCTATGGCAAAGGCTCTTAACGATTATGCACCTATTCAATCAGGTATTATGACAACTGTTCACGCTTACACAGGTGACCAAATGATTCTTGACGGTCCTCAAAGAAAGGGTGATAAGAGACGTTCAAGGGCAGGTGCTATGAACATCGTTCCTAACTCAACAGGTGCTGCAAAAGCAATCGGTCTTGTTATTCCTGAACTTAATGGTAAACTTATCGGTTCTGCTCAACGTGTACCAACAGCAACTGGGTCAACAACAATTTTAGTTGCAGTAGTTAAAGGTCAAAACGTAACTGTTGACGGCATCAACGCTGCTATGAAAGCACAAGCTACTGAATCTTTCGGTTACAACACTGATGAAATCGTTTCTTCTGACGTTATCGGTATGAGATTTGGTTCACTTTTCGATGCTACTCAAACTATGGTTAGCAAAATTGATGATGAAACTTACCAAGTTCAAGTTGTTTCTTGGTACGATAATGAAAATTCATACACAAGCCAAATGGTTAGAACTATTAAGTTCTTCTCTGAAATCTAATTAAGAGAGTTTTAAACCCCCTACTTGTTAGGGGGTTTTGTTAAAAGTTTATTTTAATATATTAAAATAATTATTTAAATAAGGGATAGATATGAGAAAAATTGATTTAAAAGTTGTTAGTGATAAAATTAGGGATATGTTTATCGACGCATGCGAAAATATACCTGAAAACGTTCTTAACGCTTTGAAAAAAGCACGTGACGAAGAACAATCAACACTTGGTAAAGAAGTTTTTAATCAAATTATTGAAAACGCATATTTAGGTAGAGAAAAACATTTACCTATTTGTCAAGATACGGGTGTTGCAGTTGTGTATCTTACAATCGGTTCAGAAGTAATTTTTGAAGGCGATATTTACGAAGCCGTAAACGACGGCGTAAGAAGGGCTTATACCGAAGGTTATTTAAGAAAGTCTGTTGTTCGTCACCCGTTAGATAGGGTAAATACAAAAGACAATACGCCTGCAATCGTACATATTAAAATGGTGCCTGGCGACGTATTTAAAATTGACGTTGCTCCAAAAGGTGGCGGAAGTGAAAATATGTCAACCGTTAAAATGCTTATACCGGCAGACGGCGTTGAAGGTATTAAAAAATTAGTAGTTGATACGGTATTTAACGCAGGTGGTAAACCATGTCCACCTATCGTTGTTGGCGTAGGTATTGGTGGCAACTTTGAAAAGTGTGCACTTTTAGCAAAAGAAGCGTTGCTTCGTGAAATAGACGACGAAAGTGCCGACCCTATTGCAAATAAACTTGAAAAGGAATTGTTACAGCTTATTAACAATACGGGCGTAGGTCCTATGGGATTTGGTGGAACAAGAACTTGTCTTGCCGTTAAAGTAAACGTTCACCCTTGCCATATTGCAAGTTTACCTGTTGCAATTAATATTCAATGCCATTCTGCAAGGCATAAATCTTGTACGCTTTAAGGAGGTTTAGTATGATACAATTAAAAAGTCCTGTAAGTCCCGAAGAAGTTAAAAAATTACGTGCAGGTGACGCTGTTAAAATAACAGGCGTTATCTATACGGGTAGAGATGCAGCACATAAACGTCTTTGCGAACTTTTAGAAAAGAACGAACAACTCCCTATTGACGTAAACAATACTTGTATTTATTACGTAGGACCAACTCCTGCAAAACCAGGTAGAGCAATCGGTTCGGCAGGTCCAACGTCAAGTTATCGTATGGACCCTTATTCTGAACCACTTTTAAAAGAAGGTTTAAAAGTTATGATAGGAAAAGGTCCAAGAAGTAAAGAATATAAAGAATTACTTAAAAAGTACGGTGCAGTTTATATGTCGTCTATCGGTGGTGCAGCCGCATCTATTTCTGAAACGGTTAAGTCTTGTGAAGTAGTTGCTTATGAAGATTTAGGAGCAGAAGCAATACATAGACTTGAAGTTGAAGATTTTTACGCAATCGTAACTTACGATTCAGAAGGAAACGACCTTTTTGAGCAAGGAATTGAAAAATATAAAAAATAAAATTTTTAAATTTAAGCACGCTAATTTTTGCAAAATAAGATAGCGTGCTTTTATTTATTTATAAAAATTATTTTATAAATATTCAAAATAATTTGTTTTTTTAGTTGTAAAAAAAATTTATAAGTGTTATAATCAAAATAATATAACTGTGCTAAACGATAATAGGCACAAATAGGGTGATTTATGAAGACAATAGTTATAGGTGTAATAGGTGCAGACGTACACGCAGTAGGTAACAAAATTATTGAATACGTGTTAAAAAATGAAGGTTACAACGTTGTAAACATCGGTGTATTATCTTCACAAGAAGATTTTATCAACGCTGCTATTGAAACGAAGGCTGATTTAATTATGGTTTCTTCTTTATACGGTCAAGGCGAAATTGACTGTCGTGGTATGAGAGAAAATTGTATTGAAGCAGGTATCGGCGATATTCCACTTTTTGTAGGTGGCAATATAGTTGTTGGTAAACAAAACTTCGACGAAGTAGAAAAAAGATTTAAAGCAATGGGCTTCACTAAGGTTTACGGACCAGGCGTTCCTATTGACGTAACGCTTCCTGATATTAAAGAAATTTTAGGGGAATAATTAAATGAGTCGTTATCTGATGATAGATTTCGGCTCTACTTTCACAAAACTGACTGCCGTAGATACCGAAATTGAAGACGTTATTGCAACGGCAAGTCATTTTACCACGGTAGATACCGATATATCAATAGGCTACAAAAACGCTTTAAAAATTCTTTCGCAAAAATTAGGTGAAGAAAATCCTAAGTTTGATAAAATAATAGGTTGTTCTTCGGCAGCAGGTGGTCTTAAAATGGCTGCAATCGGGTTAGTTCCCGAACTTACCTTAGAAGCATCACGCAGGGTTTGTTTAGGTGCAGGAGCAAAAGTTGAACTTGCTTTTGCTAACCACTTAACTAATGAAGACGTACAACAAATTATTGATAAAAAAATAGATATTATTTTATTGTCGGGCGGAACTGACGGTGGCAATACCGAATGCGTATTGTTTAACCAAAAAATGCTTTGCGAAAAAGGGATAAAAATTCCTATAATTTTTGCAGGCAATAAAAATTGCCTTGACGAAATAAAAGAACTTGCAAATCGTTACTCAATGAACGAATATTATTGTGAAAACGTTATGCCAAAACTAAACGTTTTAAACATTGACGACGCACGCAATCAAATAAGGAAGATTTTTTTAGAAAATATTATCGTAGCAAAAGGTATTAAGAAAATTGAAGGGGACATTGACCGTTTAATTTTACCAACTCCTGAATCAGTTTTAAGAGCGGCAACTTTGCTTGCCGACGGATATATGCACGAGCGTGGACTTGGCGAAATAGTGCTTGTCGATATAGGTGGTGCAACTACCGATATGTATTCGATATGTTCGGCATCGGCAAAGCGTAGCGACGTTGTTGTTAAAGGTTTAGAAGAGCCTTATGCGAAACGTACCGTTGAAGGCGACTTAGGTATGCGTTATTCGGCTCTTGGCGTGTTATCTTCACTAACAAAAGAAGAAATACGTATGATAAATGAAGACGAAAACGTTGATTTAGAAAAAGAACTTTTATATAGGCACGAACACGTTGATAATATACCTAATAATGAACATCAGGTTAAAATTGATAAAATTATGGGTAGAATTTGCGTAGATAAGGCGATATCACGCCACGCAGGTAAAATGGAAGAAATGTACACGCCTATGGGAATGCTTTACAGTCAATATGGTAAAGATTTAGGCAAAGTAAATTTTGTAATAGGAACGGGTGGAGTTTTAGTTCACAATAAAAATCCAGAAGATATTTTAAGTGCTATTAAGTATTCGATAAATAAAGGATTAGAACTTCGACCACGTAATCCGGGCTTTATGCTTGATAAAGATTATATATTAGCATCAATGGGTTTGCTTGCTGAAATAGATGCACTGCTTGCCCTTAAAATAATGAAAAAACATATAGTTAAAATTTAAAATGGTGAAAAATATGGTACAAAACAAAAAAATTAGTGAAAAAGACTTTTTATTAGAAAGACAAGAAGTGCTTGCTTCTTGGGAAACAGGTAAAGACGCAAACCTTGATTTTGAAAAATCAATACCGTTTTTAAAAAGTATACCTGCTGAAAAGAACTTTGCTGAAAAACTTGCAAAAGCAAAGCAAATGAAATCAAGAACGTTAGTTCAACCAAGGGCAGGCGTTCCCGTTGTAAGTAAACACGTTGAATTGTTACAATACTTACAAGAAGCAGGTGCAGACTTTTTACCAAGCACTATTGATAGTTATACACGTCAAAACAGGTATGCCGAAGCAGAACTTGGTATTAAAGAAAGTATCTTGCACGATAGGGCACTCCTTAATGGTTTTCCTTGCGTAAACCACGGTTATGCAGGTTGTAGGCAAGTGTTTGATGCAGTAAATATTCCACTTCAAGCAAGACACGGCACGCCTGACGCAAGGCTTTTATCTGAAATTATCCACGCTTCTGGTTGGACTTCTAACGAAGGTGGTGCAATATCTTACAACTTACCTTACGCAAAAAGCATTTCATTAGAAGATTCTATTAAATATTGGCAATATTGTGACCGTTTAGTAGGTTACTTTGAAGAACGTGGCATACATATTAACAGAGAACCATTTGGTCCACTTACAGGTACGCTTGTACCACCATCAATTTCTAACACAGTTGGTATTATTGAAGCACTTTTAGCAGCAGAACAAGGCGTTAAAAATATCACCGTTGGTTATGGTATGGGTGGTAACGTTATTCAAGACGTTGCGGCTGTTCGTTCATTACAAGAACAAACAGAAGAATACCTTGAAAAATTCGGTTATAAAGACGTTATCGTTACTACTGTATTCCATCAATGGATGGGTGGTTTCCCTCACGATGAAACAGAAGCGTTAGGTCTTATTGCATTTAGTTCAACTGTTGGCGCACTTTCTGGTGCTACAAAAATGATAACTAAAACACCGCACGAATCTGTTGGAATTCCTACAAAAGAAGCAAACGCACAAGGTATTAAAGCATCTAAACTTGTTACAAGGCTTTTATGCGACCAAAAATTCCCTGAATGTGAAGCATTACGTAACGAAATTAACCAAATCAAGAAAGAAGTTAATTGCTTAATGGAAGCAGTATTAAAAGTTGGTGACGGCGATTTAGCACAAGGCACTGTAAAAGCATTTGAACAAGGTCTTATCGACGTTCCATTTGCTCCAAGCAAATATAATGCAGGTTTAATTTTACCTGTACGTGATAACGATGGTTGCATAAGAATTTTTGAATTTGGTAACTTAGCGTTTACTGACGAAATTAAAGAATTCCACAAAAAGAAAATTGAAGAAAGGGCTAAGGCAGAAGGCCGTACGGCATCTTTCCAACTCACTATCGACGATATTTACGCCGTAAGTTTAGGTCATATCGTAGGCCGTCCATCATACGACGAAATTTAATATTAAAGAAGGTATTTATATGAAAATTATTGACGTTATCTTAACAAAATCATACACAGGCTTTTATTTTGACGACCAAAAAGCAATTAAGCAAGGTGCAGGACACGACGGTGTATTCTATATCGGCGAACCTGTAACAGAAGGCTTTACAAGTATTCGTCAAGCAGGCGAAGCAATTTCTATTCAACTTATTTTAGAAGACGGAACTGTTGGTTATGGCGATTGTGCAGCCGTTCAATATTCAGGAGCAGGCGGACGTGACCCGTTATTTTTAGCAAGTGATTTTATTCCGTTTATCGAAGAAAAAATTAAACCTATGCTTATCGGTGAAGACGTTTCTTCTTTCCGTCCGTTAGCAGAAAAATATGATAGATTAATTATCGACGGCAAACGTTTACATACGGCAATTCGTTATGGTATTAGCCAAGCGTTATTAAATGCAACGGCTAACGCTAAAAGAATAACAATGGCAGAAGTTATTCGTGACGAATACGACGTAGAAGGTAAAGTTTACGAGCCTATTCCTGTATTTACTCAATCAGGTGACGATAGACACGATAACGCTGATAAAATGATTATTAAAGAAGCCGACGTTTTACCACATGCACTTATCAACCACGTAGAAACAAAACTTGGTAAAAAGGGTGAAATTCTTTTAGAATATATTGCTTGGCTTAGGGACCGTATTTTAACTCATAGGGCAAACGAAGATTATAATCCTGTTTTCCATATAGACGTTTATGGTACGATAGGTTTAGCGTTCAACTACGACGTTGACGAAATGTTCAAGTATTTATTAAAGTGTGAAGAAACTGCAAAACCTTTCAATATTCGTATTGAAGGTCCTATCGATACAGGTGATAGAGAAGGTACACTCCACTATGAAAAAGTTCTTACAAAAATGCTTGACGATTGTGGAAGCAAACTTCAAATTGTTGCTGACGAATGGTGCAACACATTAGAAGATATTAAGTTATTTGCCGACGAACACGCAGGTCACGTTCTTCAAATTAAAACGCCTGACTTAGGTGGTGTAAATAACGTAGCCGAAGCAATAATTTATTGTAACCAAAAGGGTGTTGGTAGTTATTGTGGTGGTACTTGTAACGAAACTGACCAATCAGCAAAAACAACAACTAATATAGCAATCGCTTGTAGAGCAATTCAATGCTTAGCAAAACCAGGTATGGGCGTTGACGAAGGCTATATGATAGTTAAAAACGAAATGAATCGTGTAATTGCAAGTGCAAATAGACGTTCAAAATAAAAAATAATAGGTTTACCTATTATTGACAAAATTGTAAATACATATTACAATATAAAAAACTTGCCTTACTCTTTTTTAGCGTAAGGCAAAAAGTGTATATGGAGAATATATCTATGAAGATAGGAGTATGTGGTTCTCTTGAATCAAACGACGTGTTAATTACGGTTAAGACGTCAACTAAGCAAGAAATTGTTATAAAAAGTATTGTTTATGATTTTTTTCACGAACAAATTGAACAAGTTATTAAAAACACGCTAAAAGAATTGAATAAAGAAAATTTAAGTGTTCTTTGTGAAGATAAAGGAGCGCTTGATTATACTATTAAAGCAAGACTTATAACAGCAATTAATCGTATGGAGAATTCATTATGAGAAGAAGTTTACTTTTTATGCCGGGCAATAACCCTGCTATGTTACAAAATTCTGATATTTTTGATGCCGATGCCGTTATTTACGATTTAGAAGACGCCGTAAGCGTTACCGAAAAAGATTCGGCAAGAAGACTTGTTTTTGAGTTTTTAAATAATAGAAAAACAGATTTTCCTATGGAAATTGTTGTTCGTATAAATGGTTTAGACACCGATTTTTATAAAGACGATTTAAACGTAATTGTTAGTGATAAAATTGATACGATAATGTTACCTAAGGCAAGTTATGAAACGCTTATTGAACTTGATAAAATTTTAACTTGCATTGAAAGGGAAAAATCGCTTACTAAAAAAATAGGCGTTATACCTATTATTGAACTTGCACGTTCAGTTTTAGAAATTGACCAAATTGCAAATGCGCCAAGGGTAAACGGAATACTTTTAGGCGCAGAAGATTTATCTTCTGATTTAGAAGTTGCAAGAACTAAAAAAGGCGACGAAATTTTATACGCAAGGCAACGTGTTGTAATGGCTTGTTGTGCTTATAAAATTGATTCTATCGACACTCCATTTACAGACACTAACGACGAAGAAGGGCTTTTAAACGATTGTCGTTTAGTTTTAGGATTAGGTTTTACTTCAAAATCGGCAATACACCCTAATCAAGTAGGTACAATTAATTCAACTTTCGTGCCTACAACGGATAAAATTAAGTGGGCACTTAGGGTAGAAAAGGCTAATGAAGAAGCACTTAAAAAAGGGTTAGGCGTATTTAGCCTTGACGGCAAAATGGTAGATAAGCCTGTTATTGAAAGGGCAAAGAAAATTTTAATAAAAGCAAAACGCTACAATTTAATTTAACGAATATGAAAAATATATTAGGTAGAGAAATTCCAAAAGGATATAACACCTTTAACGGAAGTAATGAATATAAAAAAGTTAATTTTAAACGCATAAATGAAAAAAACACGTCAAACGGTGTAATAATGTTATCAAGTTATGAAGAATTATTTGATAAATTACAAATTAAAGACGGTATGACGCTTTCTTTTCACCACCATTTAAGAAACGGCGATTTCGTTTTAAATTCGGTATGCGAACAAATTAAAAACAAAAATTTAAAAAATATGAATTTAGCACCAAGTTCAATTTTTCCTAACAATGCGTGTATAGTTGAACTTATTAAAAACGGTAACGTAACAAAAATGTCGGCCGACTATGCTAACGGCCCTGTTGCAAGTGCAATTTCAAATGGAGAAATGCAAGACCTTTTCGTTATGTACACTCACGGTGGTAGACCTGTTGCTATTGAAAGTGGTGCTCTTCATATCGACGTTGCAATTCTTGCCGTGCCTACCGTTGATAAAAGTGGTAATGGTACGGGTGCAATAGGTAAAAGTGCTTGTGGTAGTTTAGGTTACGCTATAAGCGACTTAAAATATGCCGATAAAGTAGTTTTAGTTACTGATAATTTAGTTGACGAAGTTGAAAATCCGTTTATCGACGGCAAGTACGTTGACTACGTGTTAAAGGTTGACTCTATCGGCGACCCGGCAGGTATTGTTTCGGGAACTACTAAAATTACAAAAGACCCTGTGGGTTTAAAAATTGCACGTTTGGCTACAAAAGCACTTGACAAAATAGGTATGATAAAGCAAGGTATGTCTATGCAAACGGGTGCAGGTGGAACAAGTCTTGCCGTAGCCTATTACGTAAAACAATTAATGCAAGAACGTAATATTAAAGGTAGTTTTGCCTCAGGTGGTATTACCGGGTATTTTACCGATATGCTTGAAGAAGGTTTATTTGAAAATCTTTACGACGTTCAATGCTTTGATTTAAAAGGCGTTCAATCAATAGCAAAAAATAAAACTCATATTGAAATGAGTGGTTCAAGATATGCAAGTTGTTTTGACGATAATATCGTTGATAAGTTAGATTTTGTTATTTTAGGAGCAACTGAAATCGACCTTGATTTTAACGTAAACGTTACGACTGATTCTTACGGTTTAATTATGGGTGGTTCAGGCGGGCATAGTGATACGGCACACGGAGCAAAAGTTACGGTAATTACTACAAACCTTATAAAATCACGTATGCCTATTATTAAAGAAAAGGTTACTACCGTTACTACTCCTGGTGAAGACGTTGACGTTTTAGTTACTGAACGTGGTATTGCCGTTAATCCAAAGCGTCAAGATATTTTAGAAAAATTAAAGGGAAGTAATTTACCTGTTTACGATATAAAAGAATTATTACAAATGGCGTATGAAATTACAGGTACGCCTAAAAAACCAACGTTACAAGATAAGCCTGTTGGCGTAGTCGTTTATAGAGACGGCACGGCGATAGACACAATTTATAAAATTTAGTATGGAAATAAAACAAGTCGTTTTACAATCGGAAAAGTCATTAGTTAAAGAATTTTTAGATAAATTTTCTTTAAAGTATAAAGATACAGTTGACTATACCGTATATATCGAAGAAAACGGACAAATAGTAGGGACCGTTTCGCTTGCAAATAACGTAATTATGTTACTTGCCGTAGATAAAAAAATGCAAGGGGAAAATCTTGCCGTAACGCTTATCAACCACGCTATTACAAAACTTAGGGAAGATAAAATTTACGGCTATAAAGTCTTTACTAAATGTGATTACGCACCACTTTTTGAAAATATGGGATTTAGAACGTTAGTTAAAACGGAAAATTTCGTAGCATTAGAAGGTGGAGAGTGTAATATACAAAAATCCGTTGACGCTATCGTTACAAAGGTTAGTATGGAATTAGGTGGCATAGAAAGCGATACTGCAAGTATAGTTATAAACGGCAATCCTTTTACCGAAGGGCATTTACAACTTTGTGAATACGCTTTAAAAAAGCATAAAAGGCTTATTCTTTTTGTCTTAGAAGAAGACGTTTCAGAATTTTCTTTTAAAGAAAGATTTTCGCTTGCTTTTTTAGCAACAAGACCATATTTTGATAGAATTTCAGTCGTTCCGTCAACTGAATATATCGTTTCAAAATCAACTTTTCCTGATTATTTTTTAAAAAATGCCGATAAATCGACAGAAGCGTATGCCGAATACGACGCTTTAATTTTTAAAAATTATTTTATGCAAAAATTAGGCATTTGTAAAAGATATTTTGGTTCTGAAAAAACTGAATATATGCAAATTTACAACGACGTTATGCATCGTGTTTTAGGTGAGCAAATGGAAGTTGTTGATAGGTTTTTAATTGACGGAGAAGAAATTTCGGCAAAAACCTTCCGTCAACTTATAAAAGAAAATCAAATTGAAAAGGCTTTACAACTTATACCTGTTTCGTGCAGAATGGTTATGAACCTTATTTTAAAAAGTAAAAATGTTTAATGATAAACTTCTTGCCGATAGAGAAAAACGGTCTAAAATAATTAAAAAAGATGCTCAAAACAGCGACGTCGTTTCTATAAAAGCCAACGTTGTAGGTGCAGATAAAAATATACCGTTAGCCACGTTAACTACTAAATATTTTGCAAAATTAGTTTTAAATGGTGGCGTTAAAGGATTAAAAAGGCTATATAGTGCCGACGGCCTTACTATTTTAGGTAAAATTAGCGACGGCAAATCTTTTAAAAATTACGCCGTTAATTTAGAAGAAACGCACCCGTTAGGTAGGCTTATCGATATTGACGTAACGTTAAAAGGTCAAACGCAAAGTTTATCAAGGGGCAGTTTACGAAAATGTTTTTTATGTGATAATCCTGCTTTTGTGTGTGGTAAAAACAAAACGCATACAGTTGGCGAATTATTCGATTTTTTTAATAATACTTCTAAAACGTACTTTTCAAATTTAATAGCAAATATTATAAAAGAAAGTATGATAGAAGAATTAAATATTGAAGATAAGTTTGGTTTAGTTACTAAAACTTCAAACGGCTCTCATAAAGATATGGACTACGATTGTATGTTAAATGCAGTTGAAGTTATTAAAGATAGTTTAGGGGAAGCATTTTTTGTTGGGCTTAAAACAAAAGACGTTAACTTGATTATGGAGCGTCTTATTCCAATAGGCGTTTTATGTGAAGAAAAAATGCTAAAAGCAACTAACGGCGCTAACGCTTATAAAGGTTTTATTTTTGCAGGTGGTATATTATTAGCGTCAATAGGGTATGTTCTTAATAATCGTTTGTGTTATTCTGACGTGTATAAAATTAGTGCTAAAATATTTTCTACTTACAACGCACCTACTAACACTTTTGGATACGAAAGTTATAAAAAAGGTTTTGGTGGAATTAGAAAAGAAGCAAAAAGCGGTTTTATTACGGTAAAAAAGGCTCAAACGCTTTTATCAAAAAAACCTTTATGGAAAGTGTTAACCTATATTTTAAGTGAGATTGACGATAGCGTACTTTTAAAACGTGCAGGCTCACTAAAAAGGTATGAATACTTTAAAAATTTAATTATAAATAGTCAAAGCAAAAACAAAACTTTAATAACAAACGAATGTATAAAAAATAACGTAAGTATAGGTGGTAGTGCCGATATTTTAATATGTGCGTTATTTATTGATAAAATTAAAAAAACTTTTATATTTTAAGGTGAGATATGAAAAATCAACCACTTGTTACTGATTTAGTTGGCGATAAAACGCTTAAAACTGATGAAAAAATTGAATTTTTTGGTCAAATAGACGAACTTTCAGCCTTTATTATGGAGTTTATCCATTATGCTGACGATAAAATTTTAGAAATGCAACTTAAAAAAATCGTTAACGTGTTATCTGTTGCATCGGGCGAAATTGCAGGTGGATACGGACACGTAGGAGAGTTGCACTTAAACGAACTTAACGAACTTTTAAACGAATATAATGAAAAGGTTGGGCCGTTCAAAGGCTTTATTTTACCGGGCGAAACTTTAAAAGGTGCAAAAGTGCATATTTTAAGAACAATATGCCGTAGGGTAGAACGTGCCTACGCAAAGGTGTATGAAAAATACCAAACAAGCCTAATTATCTTTGAATATTTAAATAAACTTTCTTCATTGTTTTTTGCATTAGCAAGAACTTACGACGAAAACTAATTTCAAACACGCTTACAGCGTGTTTTTTTATATATATTAAAATGAATAAAAACGAAATCTTTGGGTAAACTATTTATTACACCACGTTACATAGGAGAAAGTTTATGTTAAATAAAGTAGTTATATGTGGTGTAGATACTTCAACTTTACCAAAACTAACCAAAGAAGAAAGTCTTTCGTTGCTTGAAAAAATTAAAAATGGAGATGAAGTAGCAAAAGAAAAGTTTATTACGGCTAACGTTAGGTTGGTATTATCTATTATTAAAAGATTTCCTAACACTAAAATTAGTTATGACGATATGTTTCAAGCAGGTTGCGTTGGACTAATAAAAGCGACTTCTAATTTTGATTTATCATTTAACGTTATGTTTTCAACGTACGCCGTCCCTTTAATTATCGGTGAAATTAAAAGGCTTATTCGCACGGCAAACGGAGTAAGAGTTTCTCGCTCTATAAGGGATACGGCTTACAACGTTCTTAAAACAAGGGGCGAACTTGAAAAGGTTAACGATAGAGTTACAAGCCAAATGATTGCTAATAAATTAAACGTTTTAGAAAGTGAAGTCGTTTACGCACTTGATGCTATAAGCGATAACGTATCACTTTACGACCCCGTTTACAATAAAGAGGGAGAAGAATTGCTTTTAATGGATAAAATAGAAGACGGCACAGAAAACGAAGAAAAATGGGCAGAAAACGCTTCTTTAAAAAAGGCGTTAGAACTTTTAGAAGATAGAGAAAAAAAGATTTTATATATGCGTTATTTTGAAGGTAAAACGCAAACTGAAATATCTTCAAGCGTAGGACTTTCGCAAGCGCAAGTTAGTAGAATTGAAAAAAATGCTTTAAAAATTTTAAAATGTAAAATATATTAAAAGTACGGCTAAATATTAGCCGTCTTTTTATTGTATAACAATACAAAATTTGTTATAATTAAATTATGAAAGAATTTTCGTTTATCGTAAAAGAAAGTCAAAAAGGATTAAAAGTAAAAGAATTATTAAAAGAAAACGGCGTTTCTATTGAAATTTTGTTAAAAGTAAAAGTCGGCAATATTTTTTTAAACGGGCAGGTAGTAAAAAACGTTAACAATTTAGTTACTACAAACGACGTAGTTTTAATGAAATTACCAAAAGACGAAAAAAACAAATACGTCGAACCTATTGTTGCCGATTTGCAAGTTTTATATGAAGACGATTATTTTTTTGCCGTAAATAAACCAAAAGGCGTGTTAACTCACTCGTTAAAATATAACAAAACGCCGTCGTTAGAGCAGATGTTTTACGGCTACTTTAAAAACGAGGATATTTCTTTTAGACCTATAAATAGACTTGATAAAGATACAAGCGGAATTGTTTTAATAGCAAAAGATACGTTTTCGGCAAGTTTACTTGGCGAAGAGTTAAAGAGTGGAAGAATTAAAAAAACCTACTTAGCAGTTGTTAAAAACAAGCCTACAAAAACTCATTTTATAATTGAAAAACCTATTTTAAAATTACCAAATACCGTAAAAAGAATTTGCGACGAAAATGGTAAATACGCTAAAACTGAATTTTATTATATACAAAAGTTATCAAACGGCCATTTATTAGAAGCAATTTTACATACGGGTAGAACGCATCAAATAAGGGTGCATTTACAAAGTGAAAATTTAACTCTTTTAGGTGATGATTTGTACGGCGATAGTACGATAGACGGCTATATTTTGCACGCTAAAAAAATAGAATTTACACACCCTTTCACAAAAGAGTTAATAATAATAAATAGTCCTTTAAATATATATTAAAGTTATAAATTTTTTATAATTTTCATATAATAAACGGGGGCAAAAAATGATTACTAATTATAATATTTTAAAAAAGAAAGACGTTGTAAACGTATTAAACGGCAAAAATTTAGGTAAAATAGTTGATTTAGTAATTGATACTCAGTGTGGCAAAATTTTAAAAATAATAGTAACAGGCAAGAAAAACGGACTGTTTTTTTGCGACGAAATGGAAATTTCTTATAATAAAATTACAAAAATAGGCGACGATGCAATTTTAGTAAAATTGTGTGACGAAAAACCCGTTATTCAAAATAATCAAAACGAAGAAGAATTAGAAGAATAAAACGCAAAGTTCAAGCAGGAATTTAGCGTTTTTTTATTGAAAAATTTTATTAAATAATGTACAATATAGATATGAAGAAAAACAATCCTTTACAAGAACAAACGTCTTTAAAAGAAACGTCTAACTTGTTTAACAATTTAATAATTTCAATAATATTAATAACAGTGCTATTTGCTTTTGCTGTAAATTTATTTAGTAGCGTTACAAAAATTAGTTTAGAAGATATAAAAGGTAGCGACGTTTACTTGTGTTTAACATATACTTTAACAAGTATTGCCTTTATTGTTGCGCTTTATAGTTATAAAATAAAAACAAAAAGCAATTTTTTAACGCTTTTTAAGTGTGAAAAGGCAAAAACTAAAAGCGTTATTGCTACAATTTTAATAACTTTTGGTATGCTTTTTGGCTTATCAAATATCAATAACGTGATTTTTGATTTAGCACAAAAAATAGGTCTTAACGTAGTTGAGCCGACTTTACCGCAGTTTAACGCAATTACATTTATTGTAATTCTTGTTTTTGTGTGCGTATTACCACCGTTGTTTGAAGAAATTTTATTTAGGAATATTTTATTTAACAACTTTTCAAAAAGCGGTACGATTTTTGCTATACTAATAACTTCAATAATGTTTTCACTTTATCATATGAGCATTACTCAAACTGTATATCAGTTGATAGTAGGCGTGTTATTTGCTCTTATTATTTATGGTGGAGGGAATTACCTTTTAACATCTATAAGCCACGTTATAAACAATTTATTCGTCGTTTTAAATTACTACTTTTTTAAATTAATTATACCAACTGAAATAAATATTGTGTTGACGATTGTATCATTAATAAGTTTATGCGTTGGCGTAGTTTTATTATTTGTAAATAATAAAAATTACGTAAAAGGTCAAAATAAAAACGTAAAAACAATACTTTATAGCAGTGTTTTAGGCATATCTATTTGCGTATTGTTTTGGGTGGTAGGGTTGTTTTAATGATAAAAGTTAAAGTTGTATGCGTAGGCAAAATAAAAGAAAGTTATTTTGTTGAAGCCGTAAAAGAATATGAAAAACGGTTATCAAAGTTTTGTCAATTTCAAATAAAAGAAATTAAAGAAGAAAATTTTAACGATAATCCGTCTGAAAGCGATATAAAAAATATAATAAATAAAGAAGGTGAAAATATCTTGCGTGAAGTAAAAGGGCAAGCCTATTTGCTTGATTTACAAGGCAAAGCGTATTCTTCGCAAGAGTTTGCTTCTTTAATTAAAGGCAACGTCGATAAAGGTAATGAAATAACCTTTATTATAGGTGGTTCTTACGGCGTTAGTGAAGAAGTAAAATCAAAGGTGCAAAATAAAATAACCTTTTCAAAAATGACTTTTCCACATACTTTGTTTAGGGTAATGTTGGTTGAACAAATTTATAGGGCATATACGATAATAAACGGAGCAAAATATCATAAATAATATGGAAGATAAAATTAAATTTATGAAAAAGGCTATACGCCTTGCATTAAAATCGGCAAGCGAAGGGGAAGTTCCTATCGGAGCAGTAATAGTTAAAGACGGCAAAGTTATTTCAACGGGTAGAAACGTTCGCAATAGTAAAAAATCGGCAATAAAACACGCCGAAATTATTGCTATTGAAAGGGCGTGCAAAAAGTTGAACGATTGGCGACTTGAAGACGTTGAAATGTACGTAACGGTTGAGCCTTGCCCTATGTGTGCAGGTGCAATTTTAAATAGCCGTATAAAAAAACTTTATTTTGGTGCTTACGAAAAAAATAGTGGAGCAGTCCTTTCTAACCATAGATTATTGTTTTTAGGGGCGTTAAATCACACTGTTGAAGTTGAAGGCGGGCTTTTAGAGCAAGAGTGTTCTAAAATAATGAAAGATTTTTTCCTTTTAGCAAGAAAAAGGTGTGAATAGTTATATAGATTACTTGACTATTTTAAAAGATAATTATAAAATATAATTACATAAGATAAAATTTGGAGGAGTTATGATAACACACGGAACAGAGATAAAGATTTTCAGTGGAAACTCTAATAGACCTCTTGCTGAGGCTATTGCTAAAAAACTTAATATGCCACTTGGTAATATTGAGTGTACTCGTTTTAGTGACGGAGAAATAAGCGTACATATAGGCGAAACGGTTAGAGGTAGGGACGTATTTATCGTTCAATCAACATCACAACCTGTTAACGAAAACCTTATGGAACTTCTTATTTGTATCGATGCATTAAAAAGGGCGTCAGCAGGTAGAATTACGGCAGTTTTACCATACTTTGGTTATGCAAGGCAAGATAGAAAGGCAAGACCAAGGGACCCAATTACGGCAAGGCTTGTGGCAGACCTTATTCAAGAAGCAGGTGCTGACAGAATTTTAACTATGGATTTACACGCTTTGCAAATTCAAGGCTTCTTCAAAA
This sequence comes from Christensenellaceae bacterium, assembly GCA_045645865.1. Taxonomy (GTDB): domain Bacteria; phylum Bacillota; class Clostridia; order Christensenellales; family Borkfalkiaceae; genus HGM11412. The sequence continues at coordinate 92,089 of JAZRJP010000001.1, forward strand.
TTCCTGTTGACCATTTAGTAGGTGGTCCATTACTTTTCAAATATTTTACTGATAAAATTGATGAGAACTTTATTGTTGTTTCTCCTGACGTTGGTTCAGTTACAAGGGCAAGAAACGTTGCTACAAAACTTAATTGTCAAATGGCTATTATTGATAAACGTCGTCCAAGGGCAAATCAACTTGAAGTTATGAACATTATCGGTGACGTAAAAGGCAAAAAGTGCTTAATGGTTGACGATATGATTGATACGGCAGGTACAATTTGTCAAGGTGCAGAAGCACTTTACAAAAACGGTGCAACTGAAATTTACGCTTGCTGTACGCACGCAGTATTCTCAGGCCCTGCAATTGAAAGGATTAAAAACTCTCATATAACAAAACTTGTTGTGTTAGATACTATTGATTTACCAGCAGAAAAGAAGATTGATAAAATCGAAGTTGTTTCAAGTGCAAAATTATTTGCTACTGCTATTGAAAACGTATATCACGATAGAAAAATGTCTGACATTTATAACGACTAATTTAAAGCGTTGCTTTGAGCAACGCTTTTTTCTTTACAAAAACAATTATTTGTTGTATAATTTTTTATTAGGAGATATTAAAATGTTTATAGTTGTAGGTTTAGGTAATCCAGAGTCAAAATATTTTAAAACTAATCATAACGTAGGCTTTATGGTGTTAGACCATTTAGCAAATAGGTTAGGCGTTACTTTTAATAAAAAAGGCTTTCAAGGTGAATACTGCGAATTAAATATTAAGGGCGAAAAGGTTATTTTATTAAAGCCGTCAACGTATATGAATTTAAGTGGCAATAGCATAAGCCAAATCGTAAAATTTTATAAGGCTGACGTTAAAAATCTTTTAGTTTGCTATGACGATATTGATATTGACGTAGGCAAAATTCGTATTCGTTTAAAAGGCTCTGCGGGAACTCATAATGGTATGCGTAATATCGTTAGTTGTCTTGGTAGTCAAGATTTTCCTCGTGTAAGAGTAGGTATAAAATCTACGCACCCTGTAAACAATTTAATCGACTATGTTTTAAGCGACGTTAGAAAAGACGATTTACCTTATTTAGAAAGTGCTATTGAAAAGGCAAGCGACGCTTGTTTAGATTTTGTAAACGGAATTGATTTAGAAAGGGTTATGAATAAGTATAACGGTTAAAAACTACAATAATTTAATGGTTGATTATGCTTAATAATATGTTAACTGCCAAAAATATAGGCGGTGTATTTAACGAAATAATTAGTGATATTAGCGACGGTAAATCCGTCGCTGTTTTCGGTACGCAATTTTCTTCAAAGTGTCATATTGTTTCGCAAATACAAAACCCTGTTTTATATATTGTTAAAGATAATTTGCAAGCACAAAAATGTGTAAAAGAAATTTTTGATTTAACCGGAGAAAAGGTTACCTTTTTAAATGCCAAAGACGATACGCTACTTTACAAAGATACCTTTAATAAAGAAAATTTATATAAAAGAATTACAGCCTTATACGAAATTAGTAAAGGTGCAAAAAAAATAGTAACTACTATTGACGCTTTGTGCCAATTATTTCCTAAAAAAATCAATTATATTACTTTTGAAAAGAACAAAGAATATAATTTTGATACAATTTGTTTAGACCTTTTAAAATTAGGTTATAAAAGGGTAGAATTATGCGAAAATAAGGGTGAGTTTTCAATAAGGGGCGATATTATTGAAATATTTGCAATAAACGAAGATAAGCCGTATAAATTAGACTTTTTTGGCGACTATTTAGAAGAGATTAGGTGCGAAGATAAAAAAGACGTAACTGCATTTGCCGTCGTTATGGCAAGCGACGTAATTATTGAAAAAGACGAAGTTGAAAATATTTTATCAACTATTAGAAACTCTTATAAAAAGTATGGACAACTCGTTTTTATTGAAAACGCAAGAAGCATATATTATAAACTTTCAGAAAAACTTGAAGAAAATTTATTCGACGATGCTTTGCAATACGTCTTTCCACTTATAAAAAACTCAACTTCTAAACTTTCAGATATTTTTAGTAAAGATACCGTTGTTTGCTATGACGAAAGCAAGTATTTATACGACGTTTTAGAATATCTTGAAAAAGAACACGTAAACAGGTGTGAAAGTTTGTTTAGGGGTGGCAACGGGCTTGATTTTATTAAAAATCAATTTATATCTAAACAAAGTTTAATGATTTCATTAAACAAATATAATAGCGTTGCATTACAATCGTTTAAAACGATAATACCTTTCTTTTCGCCAATTGCAACTTATTCGTTAACGACGTCGCCACTTGGCAAATACGCTTTAAAACCCGACGAATTAAAAGTTGATTGCTTAGGTTGGTTGCTAAAAAATTATAAGGTAATTTTATGTTGTGGCGAAAAAAAATACGCTGAAAAAATTTACTACTTTTTAAAAGAAAATAATATACATAGTATATTAAAAAACCAAATAGATAGCACTTTTACAGGAATATTAGTTACCGATTACGAACTTGATAGTGGTTTTATTTATCACGATAGCAAGGTTGCAGTAGTTGGTACAAACGACTTGTTCTTTAAATCAAAACAAAAAGAAAAGTCTTTAAAAAAGAAAAGGGGCGATTTATTTACAGCACCGTCGGTAGGTGATTTTGCCGTACACGAAAATTTTGGTGTTGGTATAGTTAGGGGCGTTAAAAGAATTGCTACCGTCGAAGGTAGTAAAGATTACGTTGAAGTTGAATATTATGGTGGCGATAGATTATACGTTTCTACCGACCAAATGGATAAACTTTCAAAATACGTTGCCGGTGATAAAATACCAACGCTTAATAAAATAGGTGGTGGCGAATTTGAACGCATAAAAGAAAGGGTAAGACAGTCAATTTCAAAAATGACTATCAACCTTAAAAAACTTTACAAAGAAAGGAAAGAAAAACGCGGTTTTGCCTTTTCTAAAAATGAAGTTTTTATGCAAGAATTCGGCGACGCTTTTGATTTTGATTTGACCGAAGACCAACTTGTTTCGCAAGAAGAAATTTTTTCCGATATGGAAAGCGAAAAGGTAATGGATAGATTGCTTTGTGGCGACGTTGGTTTTGGCAAAACTGAACTTGCTTTTAGGGCTTGTTTTAAGGCTGTTTTAGATGGCAAGCAAGCGGCACTTATAGCGCCTACAACTATTCTAACTGAACAACATTATATGACGGCAATAAAACGTTTTAAAGATTTTGGTGTTAGAATTGAAGTTTTAAATAGGTTTAAAAGCAAAACTCAACAAGAAAAAATAATAAGCGACTTATCTAAGGGTGACGTCGATTTAATTATTGCTACGCATAGGTTATTCTCAAAAGATATAGTTTTTAAAGATTTAGGGCTTTTAGTAATTGACGAAGAACAACGTTTTGGCGTAGAACATAAAGAAAAATTAAAATTATTAAGTAGTGGAGTTGATACTTTAACGTTATCGGCAACGCCAATACCAAGAACACTTCATATGTCGCTTTCTGGTATAAGGGATATTAGCGTTATAAATACTCCGCCTAAAAATAGAATACCTGTACAAACAACGGTAGCAGAGTTAAACGATTCTTTATTAAAAGACGCAATTGAAAGGGAACTTTCAAGAGATGGTCAAGTTTTAGTAATGTACAATAGGGTAGAAACGATATATACTTTTGCAAGTAAAATACAATCACTTTGTGAAAATGCAAAAATAATCGTAGCGCACGGACAAATGCAAGAAAAAGACCTCGAAAGAAGTATTATGAACTTTTATCAAGGCAAAGCCAACGTGTTAGTTGCTACTACAATCATTGAAAACGGCATTGATATTGAAAGAGCAAACACCTTAATTGTTGAAAGTAGTGATAGGTTAGGACTTTCAACCTTATATCAATTAAAAGGAAGGGTTGGTAGAAGTAGCGTAATGGCGTACGCATACTTTACTTATAGCGAAGGAAAACTTTTATCAGAACAAGCGTATAAACGTTTATCTGCTCTTATGGAATATACCGAAATGGGTAGTGGCTATAAAATAGCAATGAGAGATTTGCAAATTAGGGGTGCAGGTAACGTTTTAGGTAAAGAACAACACGGGCATATGGATAAAGTTGGTTACGAACTTTACAATAAATTGCTTCGTGAAGAGTTAAACGAAGTTACTAAAAATCAACAAATCGAACTTGACGTTAAAGTTGACGCATATATTCCAGAAAAGTATATTTCAAGTCAACGCTTAAAAATGGAAGCGTATAAACAAATTGCCGAAATTAAAAACGACGACGATTTAGATAGGGTAGTAAATTCTCTTACGGATAACTTCGGGGCAATACCTAACGAAGTTGAACGTTTAATAAACGTAAGTTTACTTAAATTAAAACTTGAAACGGCAGACGCTATTAAAGTTACAATTTCAAATAAAGTTGCCAAAGTATATTTAAGAAATCTTGAAAGTTTAAAAGATGGAAAAATAACTTCAAGGTTAAACGATTACAAGCGACAAGTTACCTTAACTTTTGAAGAAAACCCTGTTTTAGTATTTACGAAAGACGGGCTTTTAGCCGAAGATTATTTGAAAATAATATTAGAATTTTTCTCTTTCGCCTAAATAGTCTATAATTTTTATTCAAAACGCTTAAAAAAGGCAAACAAAACGCTTAAAAAAGGCAAAAAAGTATTGCAATAATTTTAAAAATTTTGTATAATTAATCTATATGTTACGTAGTACGTAACAATCAGCAAAACAAAAACTCTAAAAGTGGAGATTTATATGAAAAGACTTTTAACTAAAATTATTACCCTTGTATTATCTTGCGTTTTATTATTTACGGCTTTTTCAGGTTGTAATTTAATTACTACCGACGTTGACAAAGATATGTCTTTGGTAGTAGCAACGGTAAGCATTGACGACGATATTAAAGAAAACGTTTATAAAAGGGAAATGGTTTCTGAATTTAATTCATACGGTTATTATTACGTAAGTTACTATGGTTATTCTGTTGCCGACGCTTACGAACTTGTTTTAGAAAGCTTAGTTAAAGATAAAATTATAGTACAACAAGCAATTAAGGCTTTATTAGGTCCTACGGGCGAAGTTGGTAATACTGTTGACGATGGTGGTTATTTCTATCAAGCATCACAAGTAGCCGAAGCAGATAGAACGTCGGTTGAAAATTTATTAGCAGGGGCAAACTATTTAGGAACTCCGTTAGTTGACTACACAAACGCTAAATCAATTATTGATAATAAAGAATATGACAAATTGTTAACGTCTTACGAAATGGCAAGCGTTAAATACGAAGTGTTAATGGCTGCTCGTTCGTTAATCGAATCGTTTATCGACAAAGACGAAGAAGATTTACCTGCTTATGAAAATGGAACTTTCACTGCAAGGGCAACTTTAAGTGAAGAAGACGACGAAGGTGGTAACGAATGGGAAATTAAATACGACGATAAAAAGAAAGTTATTTCTTCTGCTTATTTAGAATCGGCAGAAAAAATCGTTAAAAGATATGATTTAGAATTTAACGTAGCAAGTTACGATAATAGATACGATTTATCTTTCAATTTATTCAACACTTTTAACAATAAGTTTGAATCTTACATGACTCAAAAAGAAGTTAAAACGGCAGTATTTAAACTTGTAAAACAATTAAAAGAATCAGGTCTTGTTAAATCAACTGAATCTTCTAACGTTAAAACGGTTAACGACTTATTAAATCTTACTTACTTTAATGATTTACTTAACGATAAATATCAAACGGTTATCGTTTCAAAATACAAATTAGCACTTGAAAATCAACAAGAAAAGATTTTTGATAACGACACGTTATATAACGAATACGTAAACTTATTCAGGTCACAATCGGCTGAAACGGATTCAAGCGTTTCGGGTTATGAAGAAAAACTTGCTTCGTTAGACGATAGCACTTTCTTAGTATATAACCCAGAAGAAGGTTACGGCTACGTAGCAAACCTTTTAATCGGTTTTAATGCAAAACAAATTGAACTTTTAGGTGCAAAAGAAGAAGAAAAGAACGTTACTGCCGAAGCAATTTTAGAATATAGACAAGAACTTTTAAAAGGTTTAACTGTTAAAGATTTAAGAGAATCTTGGATATATAACGGCTACGGCGAATACGATGAAACTAATAAAACTTATACTTTCGATGATAAATATTGTCGTACAGACGCCTTAAAAACTTTCGTTGGCGATTTGTATGGTGCTAAAAAATACGAATACAAAAACGACGAAGGCGACAAAGTAACAGGTTATAGTTTCGACGAAATTGTTGCAACAAAAACGTCTTTTAAAGATTTCTATAATAACGTAATGGCTAACGTAAATCTTTTAGGCTTTAATCCATCTTACGTTGATAGTAATGGTTTATTAACTATTGATTACGATAATCTTTCAACAATAGGTAGCATTAATGCAGACCCTATCGGTTCAAAGAAAATTAGCGACGAACATAAAGAAATATTTACTGACTTAATTTATGCTTATTCAACTGACGAAGGTTCGTTATCTGAAAATTACGGTTACGTATATTCACCTATCACTTCTTCAACAAAATACGTTAAAGAATTTGCTGACGCTTCACAAAAAGTAGTTGAAAAGGGTGCAGGTTACTATACAATAGTAGCAACTGAATTTGGTTACCATATTATTCTTTGTACGTACTCTTTAAAACCAACGGGCGATAATCCTATTTCTTATAACGAATTTATTGCTCAACTTGACGAAGATGATTCGTTTGCAAGTTTATTCAAACAAAACAAACTTACTCTTATCGTAAGTTCAGAAGTAGAAACAATTTCTAATAGTTTTATTACGTCTAACTTAAAGAAAGTTGAATATTTTAAAGACAGGTATAAAAACTTAATTGAAGAATAAAAAGTGCCAAAATTTAAGATAAAATAAGCAATTTTACGAATATCCACAATATAGTCGGTAACGATATGTTGTGGATATTTTTTTAACCAAAACACAAGATATTGTGGGTTTTTTGATTTTTTTTGTTTTTTGTTGCAAATGCAACAGTAAAAAACGCATATATGTAGTATAATGTTCGTACACCCTTTAAAAAGGGAGCGAAATCACGATAAAGGAAAAGTAATATGAAAATTATTAAGCGTAGTGGTGTAGAAGCAGATTTTGATTTAGAAAAGATTATAAATGCTGTCAATAAGGCTAATTTATCAGTTGAAGAAGAAGAAAGGCTTACGCAAGAACAAGTTTTAGCAATTGCGTTAAAAGTTGAAAACGTATGTAAGTCAAGAACTCGTTCTTTAAACGTTGAAGAAATTCAAGACCTTGTTGAAACTGAAATTATGCGTCATGGTGCTATCAACTTAGCAAGGTCATACATTACTTATCGTTATAAAAGACAACTTATAAGGAAAAGTAACACGACTGACGAAAGTATTTTAGCGTTAATCGAATGCAATAATGAAGAAGTTAAGCAAGAAAATTCTAACAAAAACCCTACCGTTAATAGCGTTCAAAGGGACTATATGGCAGGCGAAGTGTCTAAGGATATCACAAGGCGTATTTTATTAGAACCTGATATCGTTTCTGCTCACGACGATGGAAGAATTCACTTCCACGATGCCGACTACTTTGCTCAACATATGCATAACTGCGACCTTGTTAATTTAGAAGATATGTTACAAAACGGCACTGTAATTTCAGGCACTATGATTGAAAAACCACATAGTTTTTCTATCGCTTGTAATATTGCAACGCAAATTATTGCGCAAGTTGCTTCTTCTCAATATGGTGGTCAAAGTATTTCGCTTACGCATTTAGCACCTTTTGTTCAAGTTTCTCGTGAAAAAATTACTAAGGAAGTTTTAGAAGAATTTAAAGTCGTTTCAGTAACTCCTACGGATGAACAACTTTCAACTATCGTTGAAAAAAGGGTAAGGGATGAAATTAGAAAGGGTATTCAAACTATTCAATATCAAGTTGTTACTCTTATGACGACTAATGGTCAAGCGCCTTTCATTACGGTATTTATGTACCTTAACGAAGCAAAGGACGAACAAACTAAAAAAGACTTGGCTATTATGATTGAAGAAACGCTTATTCAAAGAATTAAAGGTGTTAAAAACGAACAAGGTGTATTTATTACGCCAGCCTTCCCTAAACTCATTTACGTTTTAGAAGAAGATAATATTAAAGAAGATAGCCAATATTACTACTTAACAAAACTTGCTGCAGAATGTACTGCTAAGAGAATGGTTCCTGACTATATTTCTGAAAAGGTTATGTTAGACCTTAAAAAAGATAAAAATGGTGACGGACATTGTTATACTTGTATGGGTTGTCGTTCTTTCTTAACTCCTTTTGTTGACGAAAATGGTAAACCTAAATATTACGGAAGATTTAACCAAGGCGTTGTTACGGTAAACCTTGTAGATATCGCATTGTCTTCTAAGAAGAATATGGACGATTTTTGGCGTATTTTCGACGAAAGGTTAGAGTTATGCCATAAAGCGTTACAAGCACGTCACGAAAGGCTTACAGGCACGTTATCTGACGCTGCGCCTATCTTATGGCAACACGGTGCGTTAGCAAGATTAAAACCGGGTGAAACTATCGATAGTTTACTCCACGGTGGTTATTCAACAATTTCTCTTGGATATGCAGGTTTATGGGAAACTGTGTACTATATGACGGGTAAAAAGTTAACCGAAGAAGAAGGCAAAAAATTCGGTTTAGAAGTAATGCAAAAACTTAACGAATATACTAATAAATGGAAAAAGGCTGAAAATATCGACTATTCTATTTACGGCACTCCACTTGAAAGTACAACGTATAAGTTTGCAAAAGCACTTCAAAAACGTTTTGGTATTATTGAAGGCGTTACTGATAAAAACTATATTACAAATAGTTACCATATCCACGTAACAGAAGAAATCGACGCATTTAATAAACTTAAATTAGAAAGTGAATTCCAACGCTTATCACCAGGTGGTGCTATTAGTTACGTTGAAGTTCCTAATATGCAACATAATATTCCTGCCGTATTACAAATTATGAAATTTATTTACGAAAATATTATGTACGCAGAACTAAACACTAAGAGTGACTATTGTCAAGAATGTGGCTATAATGGTGAAATTCAAATAGTAACGGACGAAAATGGTAAACTTGTTTGGAAATGTCCAAACTGTGGTTGTATGGACCAAACTAAAATGAACGTTGCAAGAAGAACTTGTGGTTATATCGGTACACAATATTGGAACCAAGGTAGAACTCAAGAAATTAAAGAAAGGGTATTACATTTATAATAATTATTCAAAAATCTTTTAGCGCTTTTGCTAAAAGATTTTTAAAAAGGGAATTTATGAATTACGCTACTATAAAATACAACGATATAGCAAACGGAATAGGGGTGAGAACGTCTCTTTTCGTGTCGGGTTGCACTCATAAGTGTAAAGGGTGTTTTAATAGCGAAGCGTGGGATTTTAATTACGGCAAGCCCTTTACTGAGCAAGTCGAAAATACAATTATAGAATCTTTAAATAGCGATTATATCGACGGATTATCTCTTTTAGGTGGCGAACCTTTCGAGCCGTCAAATCAAAAAGCCTTATTACCTTTTATAAAAAAGGTAAAACAAATTTATCCAAACAAAAATATATGGTGCTATACGGGTTATTTAATGGATGAAGAATTGTTAAAAAATAGTAGGGCTAAAACAGAATATACGTTAGAAATGTTAAAACATATCGACGTTTTAGTCGATGGCAAATTCGTTGAAGAGTTAAAAGATATAACGCTATTATTTAAAGGCTCAAAAAATCAAAGAGTAATCGACGTTCAAAAAAGTTTAGAAAAAGGAGAAATTGTACTTTACAATTTATAAAATTATGGAAAGATTACAAATTAAATTTAAAAAATTAAACGAAAACGCTTGTATGCCAACTTTTGGCACAGAATTTTCAGCAGGTGCCGATTTATATAGTGCCGAAGAAGAAGTAGTTATAAATCCGGGTGATACGGCTTTTATAGGTACGGGACTTTCTATGCAAATTCCTACGGGGTTAGTTGGTTTAATTTATGCAAGAAGTGGTTTGGCTTGTAAAAAAGGTTTAGCTCCGGCAAACAAGGTAGGCGTTATAGATAGCGATTACAGGGGCGAAATCAAGGTTGCTTTACACAATCACGGAAAAGTTGCTCAAACGGTTTTAAAGGGCGAAAGAGTTGCTCAAATGGTTATTACGTCATACTTTGCTTGCGATTATATAGAAAGTGAAGAATTAGACGAAACGGTTAGGGGCGAAGGTGGTTTCGGCTCAACGGGCAGAAAGTAAAATAAGTATAAATTTTTAATTTAGTGCCATACTCTTTTTATGAGAAGAATTGATAGTGAAAAGCGTAAGGTATTAAACGAACTTAAAAATGCAAGTCCTAATCAAGTTGGGCGAATTTTAAAAAAGTATTTTGCTTTAATAAAAGAAAATCAAAAATAAAAAGTTGCTAATTATAGCAACTTTTTTTAGTTTAAATCCCATTTAGGTATAAAGTCTTTATTTGCAGAACTTTTTTGTTGAATTATAACGTTTTCAAGTTCAAGAGAGTAAACTTTGTCTAACACTTTTTGATATTCTTTATTTGTTATAGGCCTATTAAGTTCGTTTAATAAGTCAAAGTGTTTTATAGGCGTGTATTGTGCCATAAGTGATAAATAAGCGTTGTTTTTAGCGTTTTTACTAAACCACTCAACTATATTAATGCTATCGTTTACGCAAAGTGGTAAAATTAAATGCCTAACTATTACGCCACTTTTTAATTGCCCGTCTAAAATCTCAGTTTTTTTAGAATTCATCATAAATTTAATTGTAGGTTCTGCAACTAAAAAGTAGTTATCTACCTTTGTATATCGTTTTGAAAGACTATTACTTATAAATTTTAAGTCGGGTAAATATACGTCGATATACGGGTCAATAATTTTTAACGTGTCTAAATTTTCATAGCCGTGAGAGTTGTAAACGATAGGAATTTTAGGTTTATATTTTTCAAGAGCATTAGTTATTTGCAAAATATAATGCGTAGGAGTTACTAAACTAATATTATCGGCACCATCGTCTTCAAGGCGTTTAAAAACGTCAACTAATTCAAGGGTAGAAAATTCTTTGCCTTGTAAGTTGTGAGAAATTTCATAGTTTTGACAAAACACGCATTTTAACGAACAGCCTGAAAAAAATATCGTACCCGAACGGTTGTTTTTGCTAATTAACGGTTCTTCAAAAGGGTGAAGATAATATTTGGCAATTTTAATTTTATTGCCAACCCCGCAACGACCTTTATAGATATCTCTATCAATATTACATTTTAACGGACATTGTGTACAAAAAGTTTTCATAATTTATTCTATATACATTGTAGCACTATATTCTTTACTTGACAAATGAAATAAAAAAATATATAATATTTTTACTAAAAAAATAAAAGACCACAAATAAATTTTGGAGTTGTTTAATATGAGTAAGTTTTTTACAAGTGAAAGTGTAACTGAGGGGCATCCTGATAAGATTTGCGACCAAATTTCTGATGCCGTTTTAGACGCTATTTTAGAAAAAGACCCTGACGCAAGGGTTGCTTGCGAATGTAGTTGTTGTACAGGATTAATTTTAGTAATGGGTGAAATTTCAACTTCGTGTTACGTAGATATTCCACAAATTGCAAGAAAGACTGTTGAAAGAATAGGTTATACAAGGGCAAAGTTTGGTTTTGATAGTGAAACGTGTGGCATTATAACAAGCATAAGAGACCAAAGTCCTGATATAGCGATGGGCGTTGATAGTTCAGTTGAACACAAAGATACGGGCGACGTAGCCGATATTACAGGCGCAGGCGACCAAGGAATGATGTTCGGTTATGCTACCGACGAAACGGAAGAATATATGCCTACGGCTTTAATTTTGGCTCATAAACTTACAAAAAGGTTAGCCGAAGTAAGAAAGCAAAATATTTTAGATTATTTACGTCCTGACGGAAAAAGTCAAGTAACGGTTGAATACGACGGAAGAAAGGTTAAAAGAATTGAAGCCGTTGTTATTTCTACACAACACTCTGAAAGCGTTTCAACTGAAAAGTTAAGGGAAGACGTTAAAGAATTAGTTATTAAAGCCGTTTTACCAAAAGAACTTTTAGACGAAAATACTAAATACTATATTAATCCAACAGGTAGATTTGAAATAGGTGGACCACATGGCGACAGTGGTTTAACAGGTAGAAAAATTATTGTTGATACGTATGGTGGTAGTTGTGCTCACGGTGGTGGTGCGTTCAGTGGTAAAGACCCTACGAAAGTTGATAGAAGTGCAGCATATATGGCAAGATACATTTGTAAAAACATTGTTGCGGCAGGACTTGCTAACGAATGTACGTTAGAAGTGTCTTACGCAATAGGCGTAGCAAAACCATTATCAATTTACGTTAACACAAACGGCACGGGTAAACTTGCTGATAATGAAATTGCAAGTATCGTTGAAAAGGAATTTGATTTAAGACCTTATTCAATTATTAAAACGTTAGACCTTAAAAAACCTATATATTCTCAAACGGCAGCGTACGGACATTTTGGTAGAAGCGAATTTAGTTGGGAAAAATTAGATAGGGTTGACGACTTAAAGAAATATTTAAAATAATATAAAGGGCGTAGTTTTAACTACGCCTTATTTTTTATTTATAATAAAGTAATATTTAATATAAAAACGGCGTTGCAATTAAGCAACGCCGTTTATTAATTATTCGTTATCTGACGGAGTGTCGTCTTCGCTTGTAGGAGTTTCGCTATCGTCGATAGGTGCTTGTGTTAACGTGTCAAGGTCGATAATTTCTTCGGTTACGTTATCTTCGTCGCTAACTTGTTCAGCGGCACTATAATCGTATTCTTCTGTATCGTCGTCAACGTTAATTTGTTGTTTCTTTTGAGAGATAGCATTTAAAGCCTTGTCTCTTGTATCACGGCTATAATAAGTTTTAGTTCTGTTAATTTTATTACGTCTATTTTTAACAGCGTTTCTAATAGATACAGTTATTAAAACACCTAAAAGAACAACTGATATTATAATACTAATAATTTCTAATGCAACGCTTCTTGGAGTTACGTAAACAGGGTTAGTTTCGTCAGTTTCTTCTTCCTCTTCTTCTTCTGTTTCTACGTTAGTTTCGTCAATTGTATTTTCAATATCAATAGTAGCGTAGTCAACGAATTTGCAAAGTTCGTTACCAGCAAATACAGTGTAAGGTTCAAACGTTCTAATGCTTTCAACTTCTTTGCCGTTTTCGTCAAGAGAAGTTACCGTTGCAGGAAGTCTTGTATATTCTTTTTCAACAAATTCTAAACCTTCAACGTCTGCATAGTCGTCAGTATAAGCATATCTTTCAGTAAAGAAGTTGTCAACCGTTGATGTAACTGCTGCGATACTCTTAATATAAACTGCGCCTTGGCCTTCGTTACCAACTTGTAATTTATAATCAAAGCCACGGTTACCCGTTGCAACGTATAACATTAAAGTAACGAATTTTTGACCTAACTTAGTAATTGTAGTTGAAGTAGTGCTTGCAGTAATTTGTTCAGTCCATACATTGTCGTTACCACTAATTGTAGCAACTTCATATTCGCCTTCGTCGTTTTTAGCAAGTAAGTTTACGTATGCCTTAGAATCTCCTGTAACTGCAAGAATAATTGCTATTTTAAGAACTGAATCTTCGGCAAGATTTTCTTTATACGTTTCGATATAAGAGTTAGTGTTTGCCGTTAAGTTGTTAAGCATTAAAAGTTGTAAATTTTCTTCGCCTGCAAGAGTATCTTTTAAATACGCTTTATCGCCAACGTTCTTAGTGTAGTTGTCAACGTATTTAGTATTGATAATACCATAAACCGTGTCTTGTGAAATACCATCTACTTTATATTCAGTATTAATATTAGTTACAGGGTTTTTAGTAATTTCAAATTGTTGTGATAAGTCAACGTTAATAAAGTAAGAATCGGCCGTTTCGCTTTCATCTTCATCTTCGTTGTAGTTAGAGTAGTTACCTAATAAACTTGTTTTATAAAGAGTAGAAGAAGTTGTTAAAGCCGTGTAAAGTTCGTCGTATTCTTCAAATTCTTCTTCGTTTGCAGTTGTGTAACTTTTTAAATCGGCAATAAATGCGTAACCTTTTGTAAGTTCAGCATTTTGTGCGATTTTACCGTCGTCAAGACCAAATGTAAATCTTAAAGCGTAATTAACGTTTTGGTCAGTCACGTTAGCAATATAAATATCGTATTTAATCCAACTGCCAAATTCGCCGTCACTAACGTCCGTTGTGCCTATTGCACTAAATGCAGAAGATTTTTTAACGTCATTTTGATTAGTGTTATCAATAATTTCTACTTTAAATTTGTTAGCAGAACTATTGTTGATTTTAATTTTTGAGTAGAACGAATATCTAACGTATGTTTTTGGAGCTATAACAAGATTATCAATAGTGTGGTTTGCAGTTGAAGCGTTTACAAAGTCAAAGTAAATAAGGTTAGGGTTTACTTTGTCTAATTCAGTTTCAATATTAGTTAAAGCGTTTTGGCTTGCTTGTGAAAGCGTTGTTTTAACGTCGTTTAACGAACCTGCACCTATCTTGTTGCCGTTAGATAAGTCGTAATTGTTACCTGCTGAAAGTACGTTTTGGTTATAAGCGCTATTTGCGTTAGCCATTGTTGCAGGTGAGTAGTTAGGGATAAAGTTGTAATTTAATACGTAACTATTTTTAGAGTAGAACGCAACGTTTTGTGCGTTGTATTCTTTTGCGTCGCCGTTATCTACGTAAGTTAAACCGCTAAGGTCGATATCGTATTCGCTATCACTTTTAACGTTGTAAACTTGTGTTGGTAACGTAAGGGCGTTAAATTCTTGTTTAGTGAACGTTTCAAACGTAGCGTTATCAAAGTAAGCAAAACCTTCAACGAATTTTGAGTGGTTAGTGCCGTTACCTTGACCAAGACCGAAAACTACTTTAAACGTAGCGTCGAAAAGTTCGTCACCTTTAATATACGTTTCAAATAAAGCCCATTCGCCGTTAGTGTTGATATTGTTAAAAATAATATCGTTATATGATTTTGAGTTTACAGTATTTTCTAATAAGAAATATGCCCCGAACTTATCGTCTTGCGTCATATTGCTAACTAAATCTTGTGTTTTAACCCAAACGCTAAATTTAGCATAGCCACTTTTTGGAACTGTCAACGTAGTTGAAGAAGTAAAATATTGAGCCGTACCGTGGTTAGGTGTTGAATCAAGTTTATTATGAATCATTAAAATCTTTGTACCGCTTGTGTTAGGATTTACTAATGATTCTTCATCTTCTTCGTCGTATTTGTTTTCAATAAGACCGTAGTAGTATGGAGTTTGTGGATTTAAGTAAACTTTATTGTCTTCTGTTGAGTTTGCACTATCAAGTGGTTTGTTTTTATCTGCTAACGATTGATATGCGCTTGAACTTACGTTGATAATACCTGAATTGTATGAAGACGTAGGAGCACTTGATTTATCAGAGTCGTTAGACCTTGTCCATTTAACAGAAGAAGAATATGGATATACCGTACTGTCGCTAGTGTAAAATTCAAAGTCACCGTTGTTTAACGTTTGATAATCACTAATCGTAGTTTCTTGCGTAGTATCGTCATCGTCATCATCGTCACCTGTATCGTCGTTACAAGCACAAGTAAATACTAAACAAAATGCAAGTAAAAACGATATCATAGTTATAAAAAGTTTTTTGAGTTTTAATGATGTAGTTGAATTCATAAGCCACCCTTTTTTAGTTTAAATAAAATAGATACAATACCCATTTTACATAATTATTAATATAATACTTTATTAAGTATAATATATTTTAGCCCAAATTGCAATAAGATTAAATAACTATTTTGATTTTTGTTTTACTTTTTTGATAAAAAAAGCAAAAAAAAGTAGAAATTTATAAAAATAACGGCTATCGCAAATAAATTTTAAGTTGTTGCTTAAACTTTATGTATGGCATTAAAGAAGAATTTTTTATTAATTTTAACAGGTGTAATAACAGGTATCGTCAACGGATTTTTCGGTGGTGGTGGAGGAATGGTAGTCGTTCCTATGCTAACGTTGTTTTTAGCGTATTCGCAAAAAGAAGCACACTCTACGGCGATACTTATAATTTTGCCAATAACTATACTTAGTAGCGTGTTTTATTTTATAAACGGCAACTTTAATTTTGAAGTAGGAGTGCCTACGTCAATAGGTGTTTTAGCAGGTGGTTTATTAGGTGCGTTTTTGTTAAAAAAGGCAAGTTCAAAAATAATAATTATTATTTTTGCAATAACTATGGCAATTGCAGGAGTAAAATTACTATTTTTCTAAAATTTTTACATATATGTTAAAGATAATTTTGTATTTATTATGTGGTATTGCTTGTGGCGTTTTAGCCGGTATGGGAATGGGTGGCGGAACAATTTTAATACCAAGTTTAACGATATTTTTTAATATTAATCAACGTGTTGCGCAAGGTGTAAATTTAGTTGCTTTTATACCTATGGCAATAGTCGCGTTAATAATACATTTAAAAAACAAATTGTTAAATTTTAAAGGCGTTCTTTATATAATTATTCCTGCACTTATTTGTGCCTATTTAGGTTTTGAACTTAGCAAATTGATAGAAACTGACGTTTTACAAAAATGTTTCGGTGGGTTTTTAATACTTCTTAGCGTAGTGCAAATTTTGCAAATAAAATTTATCAAAAATGATAAAAAAAACTAATAAAAATTTTGAAATTGCTATTGAAATGTTAAAAAATATAGTGTATAATACTATATATAAACTTATATAATAAGTTAACTATACACAAATCTGTCTGTGTAAAGTTCTTAGTAAAAAGAGGTATGTTTTGGAAAAGATTGGTATTATTGATTTAGGCTCGAATACTGCAAGACTTGTTATTGTTAAAATGTTCGGTGACGGGCATTTTATAGTTATTGACCAATTAAAAGAAAGCGTAAGGCTTGGCAAAGATATGGAGCGTGACGGCTTTTTAAAACCACAACGTATTGCAGAAACAATTAAGACGTTAAAAATGTTTAGGAAACTTTGCGACGCTTACGAAGTAGAAAAAATTATCGCAGTAGCAACTGCCGCTGTTCGTAGGGCAAAAAATCAAAGAAGTTTTCTTGATGAAATAGTTGCTAATACAGGCATAAAATTAAAAGTTCTTTCAGCCGAAGAAGAAGCAACGTACGTTTATCGTGGCGTAATTAACACTATGGATATACCAAAAGGACTTATTCTTGAAATAGGTGGTGGTAGTACAAAGGTTATTTACTACAATAGGCGTAATTTATTAAATTATGAAACGTTGCCTTTTGGTGCGGTGACTTTAACTGATTTATTTAGTGAAGAAGGCTTATCACAAGAAGAACAAGCCGTTAAGATTGAAAATTTTATTCTTGAACAACTTGCTAATATTGAATGGTTAAAAAATATTGACCCTGAAACAAGGCTTATAGGTTGTGGTGGTTCGTTTAGGAATTTATGTAAAATTGTAAAAATGAAAAAGAAGTGTCCATTACCACTTATTCATAATTACGAAATTACTTTTGACGAATTTGACGGCGTTTACGATATGCTTAAATCACTTGATTTAGATAAAAAGAAGCGTATTAAAGGTATTTCGTCTGCAAGGGCTGATATTTTACCTTCGGCATTTGCTGTTGCTCACGCATTTTTAAAGTATTTGAATTTTGACGTTTTAACTACGTCGTCTTCGGGACTTAGAGAAGGTATTATGTTTAACTACGCAGTGCCATCTACCGTTGAAAAGCCTATTACCGACGTTTTAAGTTATAGTTTACAAACGCTTGTAAAATACTATCATTGTAATGCAAAACACGCTGAACAAGTTGTAAATATTTCAACTCAATTGTTTAAGCAATTAAGGGTATTACATAAATTCCCAAGACAATGCCTTAAAGTATTAAAGGTAGCGGCATATTTACACGATGCGGGTACAAGTATTAAATATTACGATTATCAAAAACATTCAAGTTACGTTTTATTAAATTCTAATTTATACGGCATTACTCAAAGGGAAATCGTGCTTGCGGCACTTGTGGTTGCAAGTTATAAAAACGATGATTTCTCTGCAAACGAACTTATAAGATATAAAGAATTTATCGGAGAAGAAGACGTTGAAGTTATAAGGAAATTAGGCGTAATTTTACGAATTGCTGAAAGTTTAGATAGGTCGATGTCGAGCAACGTAATAAGCATTAATTGCGACGTTTTAGGTGATAGCGTAATTGCTAAAACTGAACTTGTAAGCGACGGAACGCTTGAAATTAAAGACGCACTTTCTGCACGCAACGATTTTAAAAGGGTATTTAAAAAGAACCTTGAAATTTTGTAATTGCTAAATTTATTTAAAAAACGCTTTGTTTTATGCAAAGCGTTTTAATTATTTATTATGAATAACGAAAATTTTATTATATTAGAAAATATTATATTTTCTAAAAATCCTAAAACACAATTTTATAAATGGTATAAAAATAAAGATTTTAATGATTTTTTAAATCAAATTCTACCTGAAATCGACGTTTGTATAAATCAACAACAAAAATCTGTTTGGCATTTATATAACGTTTTTGAGCATATTTTGGTAGCACTTAAAAAGGCAAATAAATTAGTTGAAAACTTTTCTTACGAACAAAAAAAAGTAATTTTGTACGCCGTGTTTTTTCATGATTTAGGTAAGCCTTACGTCGTTGTTACTAAATCGGATAATTTAGGTAACGAATATCACGGCTTCCCGTCGCATAACCTAAAAAGCGTTGAAATTTTTAATAGGGTAAAAAAGTATTTTAATTTTACTTTAAATCAATCGCTTTTAATTGAAAATTTAATTTTAAATCACGACACTTTTAACGACGAAAGTAAAAATATCGACCAAGCGTTATATAATGAAAAGTATAACGAAATTATAAAAGTAATCGACGAAAAAGACGCTATTTTTTACTTTAAAAGTTTAGTAATTATCGTAAAAAGTGATAACTTTGCTCAAAACAGAATAAAGGCTAAATCAACGCTTAAAAAAGTCGTATTATTTGAAAAATTAATAAAGTAATAAAACCCCCTTGTCGCTAAAAGCGAAAGGGGTGTTTTTTTATTTAGTTTTAGCGTCGAATATTATATTACAAATATCTTTGGCAAAATCTTGTTCGTGGCTTACTAAAATTATAGCACCTTCGTATTCGATTAAAGCCTTTTTTAACGCTTCTTTTGCTTTTACGTCAAGGTGATTAGTAGGTTCGTCTAAAATCAAGCAATTAGAAGTAGTGTTGCATAAAACGCTTAATTTTACTCTAACTTGTTCGCCACCACTCATATTTGAAATAGGTTTTGTTGAAAGTTCGCCTTTTAAACCTACTTTTGCAAGTTCTTGTCGTTGTTCTTTTACGTTAGAACGAGGGAAAGCGTCGTTATAATATTGCATAGCGTTATATTGTGCTTGCGAAAAAGCAAGTTCTTGCTCTAAATATGCAAGTTTTGACGCTATATGAAAATTAAAACGGCCTTTAATAGGTGGAATTATTCCTAAAAGAGTTTTAATAAGCGTTGATTTACCAACGCCGTTCGTGCCACGTATCCAAAGTTTATCATTAGACTTTAAGTGAAATGAAATAGGTGGAATTAAAGGGTAATCGTAACCAACTTCAAGATTATTTACAATTAAAAAGTCTTTACTGTTTAAAGGTAGGTAAGGGAAAGAAAAAGTGGCTTCGTAAAAGGTAACGGGCTTTTTTAAAACCTCAATTCTGTCAAGCATTTTTTTACGAGAGTTGGCCATACCTGCCGTAGCAGCCCTTGCCTTATTTTTGTCGATATAATCTTGCATTTTTTTAATTTCGGCTTGTTGTCGGTTATATTCGTCTTCGTATTGTTTAGCGTTCATTTCACGTTGAACGTAAAATTGTGAATAAGTGCCTGTATATTTTTTAATTTGACCGTTTTCAATATTTACTATAAACTTACAAACGCTATCTAAAAACGACGTGTCGTGAGAAATTACCATAAACGTTTTTTTGTAAGAATTTAAGTATTTTTTTAACCACTCAACGTGTTCAACGTCTAAAAAGTTGGTAGGTTCGTCTAAAAGCATAACGTCAACTTCTTCTAAAAGAAGTTTTGAAAGCATAAGTTTAGCCCTTTCTCCGCCTGAAAGTTTTGAAATTGTCGTGTCGTAGCCAAAATTATGTACGCCAAGACCACCTGCAACCTTTTTAATTTTATTGTCAAGGTCGTAAAAGTCGGCATTGTCTAAAAGGTCTTGAAGTCGGCTTGACTTATTGATTAATTTTTCAAGTTCGTCTTCGTCAGTCGTTTCGCCCATTTTAGTGTATAAATCTTCAAGTTTAGCGTTTATTTGGAATAAATAATCGAACGCCGATTTTAAATATTGCATTACCGTTAAGGTTCTATCAATATTTGCGTGTTGGTCAAGATAGCCCCACCTTGTATTAGGTTGTTTTAAAATTTCGCCTTCGTCTTGAATTAACTTATCTGCAATAATATTTATAAACGTTGTTTTGCCTGCTCCGTTAAGACCTACAACACCTATGTGTTCGCCGTTATTTATCGTTAAATATGCGTTTGAAAATAAATCTCTGTCATCGTAACGGTGCGATAAATTTCTTATTTCTAAAATACTCATAGTATTATTGTATAAGATTTAAAAATTTTAGTCAAGTTTATTGTACTTAATTAAAAAATGTGTTAAAATAATATTAAGAGGTGCAAAATGAAAAAATACAAATATAAATTTACTCCACTTGTAATCGGTTTGCTTATCGTCTTAATAGGTGTAGCAATAGCGTGTATTGCGTTAAACGTATATAGGCTTTTAGATGATATTTCTAAAAATAATGAAATCAATTTAATGGATTGGATTAGTTTTGCCGTTATAATATTGCTTTCAATAATCGCTATCGTATTAGTAATTGCAACTTTTATAAGTTCTTATTACCAAATAAACGACAAAGCAGTTATTTTAAAATGGGGCTTTATTAAAAACGAAATTGAATTAAAAGAAGTTAAGCAAATAAAATTATCGGCATTAAAGGGTAAACTTGAACTAATATTTGCTGACGAAAGTTTTTTTGTAATTATGACTGAACAAGTTTGGTATGAAGAATTTGTTGACGAAATAAAGGCTAAAAATCCTAAAATAGTGTTTGTTCAAGATTCTGTAAATACCGATAAAAAGGCTTAAAATTAATATGCAAAGTACGATAACGCTTGTTATCGTATTTTTTTATAAAAAAATATAAAAAATTTGTTAAAAAATAATTGACATTACCTTTTAGCGTATATATAATAAAAATGTTTAGTTTTGCTAAACAAAAAGTTTACAATCTCTAAGGTTAGGGGGAACTATGGTAATAGGTGATAAAATAAAACGCCTAAGACTTCAATGCGATTTAACGCAAGAAGAATTAGCGTCCAGATGCGAATTGACAAAGGGGTATATATCTCAACTTGAAAACGATTTAACAAGTCCGTCGATAGCAACTTTAATTGACATATTGTCGGCACTTGGAACTACACTTAAAGAATTTTTTGACGAAAAGGAAGAAGAAAAGATAGTTTTTACCGAAAACGATTTTATCGAAAAAAAGACTGATAAAATGGTTTTAAATTGGTTAGTTCCTAATGCACAAAAAAATATGATAGAGCCTGTTTTAATGCAGTTAAACGTAAATGGTGAAACGGAAGAAGACGTCCCTCACGAAGGTGAAGAATTCGGTTACGTTTTACAAGGTAAAATAGCAATACACATAGGCAAAAAAAAGCACGTATGCAAAAAGGGCGATAGTTTTTATTTTGTTGCCGATAAAATGCATTATATTGAAAATATAGGCGATTGCGTTGCTAAATTTTTATGGATATCAACGCCACCAACCTTTTAAACATAGGAGAAATTGAAATGGAAACTCAAAATAAAGTATTAGATAAAGAAAATAAAATTATTAACCTTGTAGGTGTAACCAAAGAATTTGACGGAACACCTGCCGTTGACGACGTAAATTTATACGTAAGAAAGGGCGAATTTATCACGTTTTTAGGACCATCGGGTTGTGGTAAAACTACAACGCTTAGAATGATTGCCGGTTTTGAATTGCCAACGCAAGGTAAAATTTATCTTAACGGCAAAGATATTACTGATTTACCACCAAATAAACGTCCTGTTAATACGGTATTTCAAAGGTATGCGTTATTCCCACACTTAAACGTTTATGAAAATATTGCTTATGGCTTAAAACTTAAAAAATTAAAAGTAGTTTATGAAGATAGTTTAGGCAAACGTTTTGAAAAAATTGAAAAATATACAAAAGATGAAATTGATAAAAAAGTTGAAAAGGCTTTAAAAATGGTTGACCTTGAAGGTTTTGAAAAAAGAAGCGTTGCGACTTTATCAGGTGGACAACAACAAAGAATTGCTATTGCAAGGGCTATTGTAAACGAACCAGAAATTTTACTTTTAGACGAACCACTTGGCGCACTTGACTTAAAAATGAGAAAGGATATGCAACTTGAACTTAAAGAAATGCACAAAAAGTTAGGCATAACCTTTATTTACGTAACTCACGACCAAGAAGAAGCCCTTACTATGAGTGATACTATCGTAGTTATGAAAGATGGTAAAATACAACAAATAGGCACTCCGCAAGACATTTACAACGAACCTAAAAATGCTTTCGTTGCCGACTTTATCGGTGAAAGTAACATATTTAGTGGAACAATAGTTGACAAATACAAAGTTAGGTTTATCAATAAAATTTTTGATTGCGTTGACGATTTTGATAAAAACGAAAAAGTTGACGTAGTAGTTAGGCCAGAAGATATAGAAGTCGTACCTTTTGGCGAAGGTATGGTAAACGGCGAAATTTCGTCTTGCATATTCAAAGGTGTTCACTATGAAATGGTGTTAATGGTAGGCAGAACTGAAATTGTTATTCAAAGCACTAAGGAATATACGCAAGGTTCTAAGGTTGGCGTTAATATAGCACCTAACAATATACACATAATGCACAAGGAATTTGTTTCAAACGTTTACGACGGTTACATTACTAAAAACAATACGGTATGTTTTGCCGACGGTGAATTTGATTGCGACGTTCGTCAATTATACGAAGGTTCAAAACTTGACGAAGACGGCTACTTAATAACAACAACGGGCGAAAAAATCGATTTAACTAACGTTGAAGTAAAAGTTGAAGTTGGTCTTAAAGATATTGAAATTATCGACAACGACGAAGACGGTAACGCTTGTGGTTCAATTATAAGCATAGTTTATAAAGGCGACCACTACCAAATTATTATTCGTACAGACGATGAAGAAGAAGATTTTGTTTGTGATACCGAATACGTATGGAACGAAAACGATAGGGTAAGCGTTAAAATACCAAAAGATAAAATTAAATTAACACTTAAACAGGAGATTAAAAGATGAAAGGAGCAAAAGTTATAAGCGTTTCACCTTTTAAAACTGATAAAATTTCAAAAGGTTTATTAACGTTTAAAAGAAGTCAATTATGTATTCCTTACGGGTTATTTTTGACTATGTTTGTCGTATTCCCGTTATTGTTAATTGTATTTTATGCTTTTACCGATAGTAAAGGTTCGTTTTCGTTTGAAAACTTTATGGCGTTTTTTACAAATCCAACAAATATAAGCACGCTTATAATTAGCGTTCTTGTGAGTTTGGTAGTAACGGCTATATGTTTGCTTATAGCATATCCCGTAGCATATATTTTATCAAGAATGAAAAACGGCACGCTTGCCTTTATATTATTGTTACTCTTTATATTGCCAAGTTGGCTTAACTTCGTATTAAGGGCAATGGCTATGAAAGAATTATTGCACTTTATAGGTTTTCCATTAGGTATTGAAGCAAGTTTAATAGGTTTAGTTTACGATTTTATGCCGTTTATGGTAATGCCGCTTTATTCAACGCTAATTAAAATGGATAAAAGTTATGAAGAAGCCGCAAACGATTTAGGAGCAAGCAAAGTTAAAATATTTACTTCGGTAACTTTACCGCTTTCAATGCCAGGTATAATCAGTGGCGTTTCAATGGTATTTTTACCTGTTATGAGTTGCTACGTTGTAACTGATGCGTTCAGTAATAGTACGTTTTCAATTATAGGTAAACTTATTGCACAATGTTTCTTAGGTGAGGGTGGTGCTTCTATAAGAATAAACGAAGGTGCTGCAATTTCACTTATTATGTTAGTAGTAATGGTATTAACTATGTTATTAACAGGTGGATTTAAAAATAACGATACGGGTAGGGGGACTAATTTATGATAAAAAAGTTCTTATCAGGCGGATATATATTTTTAGTTCTTGCATTTATTTATATTCCTATATTTTTACTTATCGTTTTCTCTTTTAACGAAGGTGTTACGACAGGTACATGGATAGGTTTTTCACTTAAATGGTACGAAAGAATTTATTTAATTAAAGACGTTGTTATAAATACCGTTTTACTTGCCGTTATATCGGCTACGATTTCTACAATTTTAGGAACTTTCGGTGCAATCGGTATTTATTATAGTAAAAATAAATTAGGTAAATATACAAACTTAGCATCACAAATACCCGTAGTTAATTCAGAAGTTGTTACGGCTTGTGCTCTTGTTATGCTTTTATTATTATTTACAGGTCAAAATAGGTCGATTTTCGGTTTATATTTAGGTCACGTTGTATTAACTGCTCCTTTCGTAGTTTTATCGGTTATGCCAAAATTAAAACAAATGGATGGTAGTTTATACGAAGCGGCACTTGACCTTGGCGACACTCCGTTTAAGGCACTTTTTAAAGTAGTAATGCCACAAATTTTACCGGGTATTTTTGCAGGATTTATGTTAGCAATAACGTTATCGCTTGACGATTATATCGTTACAGCAACTCTTGCACCTATTCACGGCAACTTTGAAACTATAAGTACGGCAGTTTATAAGGCTATTGCAAGGGGAACGGAAAGTTCAAACAAAACTATTGCCGTTTACCGTGCTCTCACAACAATAATTTTCGTCGTTACGGTTGCAGGCGTTTTAATAATGAATATTAAATCTAATCGCAAAATTAACGCAAAGAAGTAAGGAGAAAAAATGATTAAAAAAATTATTACTTTCGTGATGGTTTTTGTTTTATCTACTATCATTTTACCAAAAACGAATAACGTTATCACGGCAAAAGCAAGTGATAATAAACTTGTTATATATAGTTGGGAAGACTATATCGATTTAGGCTACACCGACGAAGATTTAGAAGATGGTTTAAGTGAAAGTTTAACTTCACGCTTTACTGACGACGAGTTATTACAAAGCGTTTTAGATATTTTCACCGAAGAAACAGGTATTGAAGTAGAATATTGTACTTTCGCAACTAATGAAGAAATGTACAACGAATTAAAGAAAAATCCGCAAGGAGCAGACCTTGTTTGTCCAAGTGAATATATGATTTTAAAAATGCTTAAAGAAGACATGTTAATTTCTTTCACGGCACCGTCAAATTGGGTAAATTATGGTTCGCCTTACATAAAAGACGAATTTAAAAGGCTTGGATTAGCAACCGATAGTGAAGTTTACGCTTGTGGCTATATGTGGGGTACAATGGGTTACATTTACAACACTGAATTTACTACGGCAGAACAATTAAGTAATTGGGCATCGCTTTTAAATGGTAAGTTCAATAGATGTGCAACTATTAAAGATAGTATAAGAGATACCTATATTATGGCAGTAGGTGCAGTTTACGAAGAAGAATTAAAATCACTTGATAAAAATGCAAGCGATTATTCTTCAAAAATTGCCGAAATTTTCAATAGAACTGACGCCGAAACCGTAAGAAAAGTTGAAGAATTTTTAAAACAACTTAAAAACAATATTTATGGTTTTGAAGTAGATAGTGGTAAAAACGATATGATAGACGGCAAAATTCAAGTAAACTTTGCGTGGAGTGGCGATGCCGTTTACGTTATCGACGAAGCCGAAGCACAAGGCAAAGAATTTGGATACGTCGTTCCACTTGAAGGTAGTAACGTTTGGTTTGACGGATGGGTAATGCCTAAAAATGCCGACGTTGAAAAAGCGACTAAATTTATTGATTTTGTTTCAAGTCCTGAAATTGCCATTAGAAATATGGAATACATAGGTTACACAAGTTGTGTTGCAGGCGACGAAATTATTGCTTACGCCGTAGAAAATAGCGACGAAGAAGGCGAATATCAACTTGATTTAAGTTATTTTTTCGGTAAACAATGTACACTTTTAACATCAAGTCAATATGGTAGTTTAGCAACAAAATTTCCCGATGCCGACGTTGTAAAAAGGTGTACCGTAATGGACAATTTTAGCGACGAAGATTTAGCCGTTATTAACGAAATGTGGAATAGAGTTAAATTTATAACTTTGCCACCTTGGTTAATTTATTCAATAGTAGGCGTAGCGTTAATTATCGTGCTTGCCGTATTGTTTGTTAAGTTTAAAGATAAAATTTTCTTTAATAGTAAAAAAAGAAAAAAATGGAAAGTTATAAGTAGAGAAGAAATATAAAAATAAAGCGTTTGAACAATTTTGTCCAAACGCTTTTTTGTTTTTTATATTAAACTTTCATTTTTATTTTATTGTATAACGCTTTGTCTTCGATAACAATACCGCCACCGATACTTGTTATAATTTCGCTTTCGTTAGGTATTATAACCTTAAACGAAAGTGCGTTTTCAAAATAATCTTTAATGCCGTAAATTAAACTGCCACCACCAACTATAACTATGCCGTTAGTATGAATATCTAATAAAATTTCTTCATTTAAACTTGTGATAATTATATTTGCTATTTCAATAATTTTATCGGTAAAAGTTTTAACGGATAAATAAATATCTTGCGAAGAAATTTGCATTGTTTTTGGTTTTGAAGAAGAAGCGTCTTTACCATAAACAACCATTTTAGTGTCGTCTTCTTCTTTTAAACTTGCAATAGTGCATTTTAAAATTTCGGCTTGATTTTCTGAAACTGAAAAATTTAATTCTTCTTTAAGTTGGTTTACAATTAAATTGTTTAAAGTATTACCGCCATATTCGGCAGAAACACCTGATATTACACCTTGCATATTTAACGCACATACCGAAGTTTGTGCTCCACCTAAATCGATTATAAGCGAAGTCGAAGAATCTTCACGCTTGCCAAACGCGCCTATCATTGCAAGAGAAACTGATTCGGCATAATCAATGTTGTAATAGCCTGCTAAATTAAACACTCTTTCAAAATTCTTAATACTTTCTCTTGTTGCTCCACAATAAATTGAAAATAATATATCAGGTTTAAATTCAGTAGCAGTGCGCACCCTTGAAATATATTCGGCTATTATAATTTTTAAAGCCTTTTCGTCCACGATTTCAACGCCTTTTACAGGGTAAATAACTTTTACGCTACTATTTGTTTTACCTATCAACTTTTCGGCTTCGCTGCCAAAGGCTATCGGCTTAGAATAATTATTTTTTTCAATAGCAACGCAAGTCGGTTCGCATAAAACGACGTCGGCGTGTGATTTATAAATTTTTGTAAACGAAGAACCTAAATCAATAGCAATTTTGTTTTTCATTTTAACACCTTTAATAAATTAATAATTTTTTTAGTTGGTAAGCCAACGATATTATCGTAATCGCCTTGATAACTTTTAACAAGGGGATATCCGTCTTGAATACCATAACTACCTGCCTTATCAAAAGGCTTTTTGTTTTTAACGTAGTCTAAAATCAAACTATCACTTAAATTATTGAAAGTTACGTAAGTAACTTCGTGGTCGGTAATTAAGTAGTTTTCACTAATTATCGTGTAAGCGGTAATAACTTGATGAGTATTATTAGATAATTGTTTTAGCGTAGCGATAGCGTCTTGTTCGTTTTTAGGCTTGCCTATAATTTTATCGTTAAAAACAACTATCGTGTCAGCACCTATAACGATATTTTTATGCTTTTCGTAAACACTTTTTGCTTTTAAATAAGATAGCGTTTCGGCATACTTTATAGGTGGTAAATTTGTATCTATATTTTCACTTTCAGTTGACGGAATAACGCTAAATTCAACCCCTTGCTCACTTAATAATTGTTTGCGTCGTGGAGAGTTGCTTGCTAAAATAATTTTCATATATTAATTATAAAGTATATGAGTTATTTTGTAAAGGTTATTTTATTAAAAATAAAAACAATAAAAGGTATTTTTGTTATAAAAAAGCAAAAAATCGGTCAATAATACTACGTATAATTATAAAAAAACCTTGTCAAAAGTATATTATAATGTTACAATAGTAATTAACTTAAAGGAGATTTTTATGTTAGATTATAGAATTGTTAAATTAGCAAAAGGGCTTGTAAATTATTCAGTAAAACTTCAAAAAGGTGAAAAGTGTCTTATAGAGGCAACAGGCATTGAAAACATGCTTGTTAAAGAACTTGTAAAAGAAGTTTATAATGCGGGTGGAATACCTTTCGTATGGCTTAGAGATACAAGTGTTACACGCCAAATTTTACAAGGCGCTGATAAAGAAACTATTACGCTTATGTCTAAATACGATAGTTTTTTAATGCAAGATATGGACGCATATATCGGCATAAGGGGTGGAAATAATAGTTTTGAACTTTCTGATGTTGACGGTAAAACTAACGAACTTTACAATTCAATATATTTTGGTCAAGTCCACCACGACTTACGCGTTAAAAATACAAAATGGGTTATTTTAAGATATCCTAACGACGCTATGAGTCAACTTGCGGGTATGAGTACCGAAGCCTTTGAAGATTATTATTTCGACGTATGCACGTTAGACTATGGCAAAATGGATAAGGCCATGGATAGTTTATGCGATTTATTAAAAAGGACTGATAAAGTGCGTATCGTAGCAAAAGATACCGACCTTACTTTCTCAATAAAAGGTATGAACGCTGTTAAATGTTCGGGTAGTTGTAATATCCCCGACGGAGAAGTTTATACAGCACCTATTAAAAATAGCGTAAACGGTGTTATTAGTTACAATGCTCCGTCAATTAAAAGTGGTTTAAAATTTGAAAACGTAAGGCTTGAATTTAAAGACGGAAAAATTATAAACGCAACGGCAAACTATACTGAAAAACTCAACGAATTTTTAAACATTGACGACGGAGCAAGATACGTTGGCGAATTTGCAATAGGCGTTAATCCGTTTATTTGTAAACCTATGGGCGATATCTTATTCGACGAAAAAATTTCTGGTTCAATCCACTTTACTCCGGGTTCTTGCTACGACGAATGTAATAACGGCAATAAATCGGCACTTCATTGGGATTTTGTTTTAATTCAAACAAAAGAATACGGTGGTGGCGAAATTTATTTTGACGACGTTTTAATTAGAAAAGACGGCGTTTTCGTAATAGACGAATTAAAATGTTTAAACCCTGAAAATCTTAAATAAATAAAAAATAATAACTACTTAAAAAGGCAGTTTTTACTGTCTTTTTTTGTTTAAAAATAAAAAATTGCTATTAAAAATCAACGTCCTTTAATAGTTATATTGTTGCTTTTTTATGGTAAATGATATATAATATCATAAATGGAACTTAAAGGAGTATTATTATGGAAACAAGACCAGTTTGTCTTATAATAATGGACGGTTACGGCATAAGGGAAGAATTAAATGGTAACGCTATTAAAATTGCTAATGCAGGCGTTATTGATAATTATATGAGCGTTTATCCTTCAACTACACTTGGCGCAAGTGGTATGAGTGTTGGTCTCCCTGATGGTCAAATGGGCAATAGTGAAGTTGGTCACTTAAATATAGGGGCAGGTAGAATAGTATATCAAGATTTAACAAGAATAACAAAAGAAATTCGTGACGGCGAATTTTTTGAAAATACTAAACTTTTAAAGGCTATGAATAGTGCGAAAAATAATGGTAAAAAATTGCACTTGTACGGTTTACTTTCAACAGGTGGCGTTCATAGTCATTTAACGCATTTATACGCACTTTGCGAAATGGCTAAACAAGTTGGTTTAAAAGACGTGTTTATTCATTGTTTCTTAGATGGTAGAGACGTTGCTCCTACAAGTGGTGCAGGCTTTATTAAAGAATTACAAACTGAACTTGATAAAATAGGCGTAGGCGAAATTGCTTCTGTTTGTGGTAGATATTACGTTATGGATAGAGATAATCGTTGGGATAGGGTTGAAAAGGCGTACGATATGCTTACCATCGGTAATGGCGAACAAACTTTAAATGCTGAAAAGGCAGTTTTACAAAGTTATGAAAACGGCGTTACAGACGAATTTATGTTGCCTACAAACGTTATTAAAGACGGCAAGCCTTTCGGACTTATTGAAAAGGGCGATAGCGTAATTTGTTTCAATTTTAGACCTGATAGAGCAAGGGAAATTACAAGGGCAATGACGGTAGAAGATTTTGACGGCTTTGAAAGAAAAACGGGCTTATTAGACTTATGCTACGTATGTTTTACAAAGTACGACGAAACTTTTAAAAACGTTGAAATTGCTTTTGAAAAGGTGCTTTTAAACAATACGTTAGGCGAATATCTTTCAAGTAAAGGTTATACGCAACTTCGTATTGCCGAAACTGAAAAGTATGCGCACGTAACTTTCTTCTTTAACGGTGGTGTTGAAAAACCTGTTGAAAACGAATATAGAGATTTAATTAATTCTCCAAAGGTAGCAACGTACGATTTACAACCTGAAATGAGTGCGTATTTAGTAACCGATAAAGTTATTGAAGAAATTGAAAGTGATAAATTTGACGTAATCATTTTAAACTTTGCAAACTGCGATATGGTTGGACACACGGGCTTTATTGATGCTTCTATTAAAGCAGTAGCAACGGTTGAAGAATGTACTAAAAAGGTTGTTGATGCAGTGTTAAGTAAAGGTGGTTCGGTTTTAATTACTGCCGACCACGGTAATGCCGATAGGTTATTTGAAGACGCTGAAACTGAAAAGCCGTTTACGGCTCACACAACAAGCCCTGTGCCTTTCATTTTAATTTCTGAAAAGTTTAAAAACGTTAAATTAAGTGACGACGGCGTACTTGCCGATATTGCTCCGACTTTATTAGACGTTATGGGCGAAGAAATACCAAAAGAAATGACGGGAAAGAGTTTAATTATTAAATAACATTAAAAATAGTCGTAAAAATAGTTGTAAAAATAATATTTTTATGCTAAAATAGTAAAAGTTTAAGTATAAAATTATATAAATAGGTGAATTTATGAATTATGATTTATTTTTGCTTTTAAGCAGAATATTCTTATTAATATTAGTTGTAGCATCAATTTTCGTTATAGTTGTAGTTATTATGCAACCTGCCAATTCAGAAGGTATAGGTGCAATTAGTGGTCGTCAAGAAACTTTCTATGGTAAAAACAAATCAAAAACGTTAGAAAGTAAAATGAAGAAACTTACGGTAATTTCAATTATAGTTTTAGCAGTGTGTATGATATTATTTACTGTACTTACACTCTTAGCAAAAAGACTTTTAGGTTAAAACGAAACGGCTTGTTACAAGCCGTTTTTTTATTAGTGTATTATGAATTTAAAAAATTTAATTTATGAAAAATTTTTAAACGGAGAATTTGAATATAAAGGGGCAAAACGCATTTTTGAGTTGTTAGGTGCTAAAAGCAATTTTGAAAAAGATAGTGTGCGTTCTATTTTAAACGATTTAGAAGACCAAGCAAAAATTGTTTATCAAGACGGCAAATATCTTTTAATAGAGCATAGCAATTTAATTAAAGGCGAACTTAAAGGTAACGAAAGGGGTTTTGCGTTTTTAATTCCACAAGATAAAAGTGTGGAAGATTTTTTCATACCGTCAAACAAATTGCACGGGGCAATGCATAAAGATATCGTTTTAATTAAAAAAGTATATTCTAAGCGTGGAAGTTCTGACGAAGGCGAAGTCGTTAAAATTTTAAGTCGTGGAGTAAAAAGGCTTGTAGGAACTTTTCAAAAAGAAGAAAATTTTGGTTTTGTAATTGCTGACGAAAAAAATTATTTTAGCGATATTTACGTACCTTATAAAAAATCTCGTGGAGCAAAAAACGGCGAAAAGGTTGTTTGTGAAATTACTAAATATCCCGACGGCAAAAAGCGTCCCGAAGGTATTATTACTGAAATTTTGGGCAAAAAACACGATTTTAAAACGGAAGAATTGTCTATCATTAAAAACCACGGCTACGAATTAGATTTTGAAAATAAAGTTTTAAAAGAACTTGATAAAATTAGCGATTTTGTAACTGATAGCGATTGTCAAGGACGAAAAGATTTTACCGATATTTTTACCGTAACTATCGACGGCGAAGACTCACGTGATTTCGACGATGCTATTTCGTTAACTAAAAACGAAAACGGCTATACTTTAATGGTGCATATTGCCGACGTTTCACATTACGTAAAACCTTTTACTAATATAGATAAAGAAGCGTTAAATCGTTCAACAAGCGTATATTTTCCTGAAAGGGTAATACCTATGTTACCTAAAAAACTTTCAAATGGTATATGCTCTCTTAACGAAAACGTAAAAAGGTTATGTTTATCAGTTTGTATGGATATCGACTTAAAAGGTAAAGTGGTAAACTACGAAATTGTTGAAAGCGTAATTAAATCAGATAAACGCTTAACATATACAGAAGTTCAAAAAATGATTGATAATCATAAAGAAACAATCGCTTTAAATAGGCATATTTATCCGTTTATTTTAAACGCTTACGAATTAATGCAAATATTAAACAAAAAGCGTATGAAAAAGGGTAATATTGATTTAGACGTTAAAGAAAGCCATATTACCGTTGACGAAAATAAAAATATAAATATTAGTGCAAGACAAAGTGTTCAAGCATATAAAATTATTGAAGAATTTATGATTTTAGCAAACGAAACGGTTAGCGAATACGTATATTATATGAACTTGCCGTTTATTTATAGAATTCATAAAAAACCCGAAATGGATAAGTTTGAAAACTTTAAAAATTTTCTTAAAATTTTAGGTATTAACGTAAAATGGAATTATGAAAATTGCCACTCAAAAGACTTTCAAATATTGCTTGAAAATTTAAAAGGTGAAAGCGTATTTTCAGTTGTAAACAAAGTAATGCTTCGTTCAATGCAAAAAGCAGAATATTATCCCGAAAATTTTGGTCATTTTGGTCTTTCAAGCGATTGTTATTGTCATTTTACTTCGCCTATAAGAAGATACCCAGACTTAATAGTGCATAGAGTTTTAAAAAGCATAATAAATAACGATTTTGGCACTTTGGAAAGGTTAAAAGGGCTTGTTTATGAAATAAGTGATATTTCTTCAAAAAATGAAAGGAAAGCCGACCTTGCCGAAAGGGAAATGGACGATTATTATAAATGCCGATATATGAAAGATAAAATAGGTCAAGTTTACACGGGCGTAATAAGTGGCGTTACTTCGTTTGGAATTTTCGTTGAACTTGAAAATACCGTTGAAGGAGTTATTAGGCTTGAAAGTTTACCACGTGGCGAATATTCTTTTGACGAATCAACTTATACTTTAAGTTGTAATAAATTTACCTTTACTCTTGGCGATAGCGTAGAAATTATGGTAGCAGGCGTTGATTTTGCATCAAAGAAAATTGATTTTGAATTAATGTAATGCAAAACTTGTAAAAAATAAAAAAGTGTGTTAAAATAATTAAACTAAAAAGGAGGCAATATGAAACTCATTACAGAAAACAAGCAAGCGTATCACGAATATTTTGTTGAAGAAACTTATATTGCCGGTATTTGTTTAGAAGGGGCAGAAGTTAAGTCGATAAGGCGTGGTAGCGTTAATTTAAAAGACAGTTTTTGCTCCGTTTATAAAGGCGAAGTGTTTATTCGTAATATGCACGTAGCCGTTTACGACCACTCAGGAGCATTTAACTCTCGCGATAGTAAAAGGGAAAGAAAGTTACTTTTAAACAGATACGAAATTAACAAAATAGTAGGTAAAATTAACGAAAAAGGCTATACTTTAATTGCTTTAAAATTATTTTTTAAAGATAGTTTAATTAAAGTGGAACTTGGCTTATGTAAAGGTAAACACACCTTTGATAAAAAGAAAACTTTAAAAGAAAAGGACTTAAAACGTCAAGCCGAAAGAGAAATAAAAGAAATTTAATATGGGGATGCTCTGGATTTGATTAGTTAGCAACTTTATAGTAAGCATACCGAAGTCTCCCACGTCTTCGTTAAAAAGGGAAATTAAAAATAAATGCAGATTCTAATAGAAGTTTTGCACTCGCTGCTTAATAGTGGCTGTCCGATATAAAAGCGTCGTCGGTTTATAAAGGGCATAATTATAGACGAAAAACGCATAATTTAGTTTAATTGCGCTTTGTTATGTGTATTTAGTAATTTGCTTTGGCGTGGGTTTGTTCGTTGAAACACGCTAATTAAGATAAAGACGAAATAAGTATGTAGAAAGCGTAAACGACCTAATTAAGACGCGAGTTCGATTCTCGCCATCTCCACCAACGAAATGACGCCTTGTGGCGTCTTTTTTCGTTGGTGGAGATGGCGAATATGAGAAGAGCGTGCGAGTTCGCGCGAGGAGCGACCGCCGAAAGTTTAATCTATTAATTACAAAATAAGCGACGACACTTTGCCAAGAGGTCTCCGTTCACGGAGTTTTGGCAAATTCTCGCCAAATAACGTTTAGTAGCAACGAAATGATGCCTTGTGGCGTTTTTTTATTTTGGTGAAAATGGCGAATATGAGAAGAGCGTGCGATGCACGCGTGTTGTGAGTTGCCTATGAGCAAGAGTTGCGAATATAAAAATAAAAAATCTCACAAAAAGTGAGATTTTTAATACCAATTAATCTTTTTTATATTCGTATAATTTATATAATTTTTTTGCAAAACTACCTGCGTATAGTTTACTAAATATAAACTTTTCAAAACCTTTAAGTTGCTTGATATACTCTTTTGGCGTTATATCGTGTTGCAAGTAGAATTTTAAATTTTCCGTTTGGTAGTCTAAGGGGTTGTCAATTCCGTAAACCTTTGTAACGCCAACGTCGTTGATAGGATTTTTTATTTTAGACATTTTTGCGCTAAAAGTAGTGTAGCAATCAACTAAAACGACTAATTTGTTAAAATGCAAACGTAAACGATTGAACAAATTTTGCATTTCTTGGGTAGTTAAATACATACTAACGCCTTCCATTATAACTATTGCAAACTCACTTTTTTCAATATCGTTTAAAAAAGAACCATCTTTAACGTCGCCAGGAATCATTTTATAATTGTTGCTTTCATTATAGTAGCGTTTTCTTTCATTAATCACGCTATCAAAGTCAACGTCATACCATTTTTTATAAGTTGCATTTATCCTTAAAACTCTACTATCAAGTCCACAGCCGATATGAACAACTACGGCGTTTTCATTTTCTTTTAATTTTAAATTAACTAAACTGTCGAAAACAGCGCTACGAATACCTAAAAAATATGCAAGATATTTAGATTTAGACTTTCCTTTAAGAGTAAATCCTTCTTTTTTCCAAATTTCTTCGGCTTTTTTATCTTTTAAAAACAATCCTTTTTCACTTACGAAAGACTTGCCGTATAACGGTATATACATAGTTTTATTAATATTGTTCATAATCCACCTAAATTTATAAACTCATTATACCACAAAAACAAATACAGTCAAGGTTTATTTTTATGTAAAAATAAATAATTAAAAAGCTCTTGAAAAAGTTGTTGTTTTTTGGTATAATATCTAAGTATAGTAATAAACAAGACGTTAAAAATATGTAGGTATATGTTTTTATGAAAAAATTCTTAACTTTACTTTTGACGTTGGTAATGCTAAGTGGCTTTATATTAGCGTACGTATTTATTTCAGAAAATATTGCTAAAAAACAAGATTCGTACGTTTTTAAAGTAGTTGAAGACGGCGTTGCTAAGCGTGGGTATTCAAATTTACAAGAAGCAGTTGATAATTGCAACGAAGGTGGCACTATTATGATAACGAATAATTGTGCCGTTTTAGACGGGGCAACAATTGATAAAAATATTACTATAAGCGGTCAGTTTTTTACTATTGATATCTCTAATTGTCTTACGGCATTTATAAACGTTTTAGACGGGGCAACCGTAAACGTTAGAAACTTAATTTTAGACGGCAAGTCTGAGTTTGAAGTTAATTATGAAGCCGTTACTTATACCGACGTAGTTATACCTATAAAAAAAGATTCGCAAGCAAACGATATATTAGCAGAACAATCAGCCGTTATTAGCAGTGGTTCTATATATTTTGAAAATGTCGATATTATTAATCGTTACACTTCGTCAAGTGGTGGTGCAGTTAAAATTCTTGCAGGCAACGCACGTTTTAACGATTGTAATTTTAATCATAATAACTCTACGTCAAGAGGTGGCGCTATTTATATAGGAAGTGCTTTATCTCAACGCACTACTTATCCTGTAAAATCAGTTAATTTCAATAATTGCAATTTTAAAGATAATTATTCGTTAGGTGGCGGTGCAATTTACGCTTTCAATGCCGAACAAATAAATATAACAAAAACTCAATTTATTAGCAACGTTGCTAATAGGGGAAATGGTGGAGCAATAAGCCTTACAAATGAAAATACGCTTGCAATTTCTTTAAATTTAGATTATATACAAACTACTATTACCGATTGCATTTTTGAAGAAAATTGGGCAGGAAACGATGGTTTTGCTATAAATTCATTTGATTCAGACCTTTACGTTTATAACACGTTTTTTACTAAAAACGTAGGAGTGCATCCAACAAGTAGCGTAGGCACAATTTCAGTTCAAACGGTGCGAAACGAAAATCAAGATTGGCGTATTTACACCTTATTAGATACTTGCGTGTTTAGTGAAAATTTTGGTGCGTGCAGTGTTTACGGAGACCATAGTAGTGTTGCCGATTTTGACGCTATAAATTGTATTTTTAAAGACAACGTAGGTTTAATGAGTTTCTTATTGCGTTCTTCTGTTTCGCATTTAAAAAATTGTCAATTTATTAATGAAAAGGCAGATATTGCCGTTATTGATACGTCAATACACGAAGACTTTTTAGTTGCTCCGTTACTTACTATTGAAAACGTAACTTTCACAAATTGTACAACGTCAACTGAAATTTTAAATCGTAAACAAGAACATAATTTATCGTTACAAACTTATGAAATTAAACTTTTAGGAACAACTAACGGCGATATTAATATTTTAGATAGCAATAAAGTTTTTATTTTAGGCAATCATAGTGGCAACGTCTTTTTAGATAAAACAACTGATAGACTAAACCTTGTTATAGATAACAAGGCAACTTTAAACGGCATTATAATTAAGCAACCTAACGACGTACAATGTAACGTAGGTGATACCGTGTCAATTTCAGTAAATGCCGAAGGTGACGGATTAAATTACCTTTGGTTTTATAAAGATACTAATATGTCCGACTTTATGCCATTAATGCAAGCACCTATTTGTCAATTTGTTATGACAAATGAAATGGCAGGCCGTCAACTTGTATGTATTGTGTCTGACCAAAAAGGCAATTCGGGGGCAACGGGGCTTATATCTATTACTTGCTTAAATAATTAATCGTAAAATAGTATTAAATCTTCACTTTTTAGTGAAGATTTTTTATTTGTAAATATATTCATATATACATAAGTTTGTTATTTTTAACTTTTATTTAACTTTGATATGCTAAAATAAGTTGATTAAAAATACTAAGGATAAAGTAATGAGAAAAAAATTAACTATTGCAAAAAAACTTTCTAAAAGAAAATATCGTCCTGCACCAAAGTTTATACACGCTATTTATAAAACAATAATGGTAGATATAATAGGTCGCAAATACAAACCAAACTTTCATATTATCGACGACGTCAATGATTGTAAAGGTCCTTGTTTTGTAATTTTCAATCACTTATCAAGAATTGACCATCTTTACGTTATGGGTGCTTGCTATCCACGTGTTACGAATATGATGGCGGGTTGTAGTGAATTTTATCGTAAAAAATTCTCTTTCGTTTTCGGATTAAGCAAGGTAATTCCTAAAAAGAATTATTCGGCTGACTTAGTATCTATTCACGGCGTTTCTGAAGTTATCAAAAGGGGTGGTTGCGTTACTTTCTCACCAGAAGGTTTAGCAAGCGATTTCGGTAATAATAAACCGATAGTTCCAGGAACAAGTAAAATGTTCAAGCATTTTAAAGTTCCCGTATATTTTTGTCAATTAGAAGGGCAGTTTTTACAAAACACTAAAGTATGTTTAGATGAAAGGCTTGGTAAAACATACGCAACTATGTCGCTTTTATTTACTGCTGACGACGTACAAAAATTGTCGGTAGAGGAAATGGACGATATTATTAACGAAAAGTTTAAACGCAATGAATACGCTTGGAATAGAGAAAAGAAAATTAAGTGGGATACAAAAGGTAGAATTTGTCACCGATTAGAAGACTATTGCTACAAGTGTTATAAATGTGGTCAAGAATTCACTATGAAAGGTGAAGGTGATAAAATTGAGTGTTTAAATTGTGGTAATGGGGCAACAATGGACGATTACTACGTATTCCATCCATATAAAGACGCCGTTATTCCAGAAGACCCTTGCGTTTGGGCAGAAAAAGAGCGTATGGACGTTATTAAAGAAATACGTGAAAACCCTGATTATTATTTTGAAGACGAGTGTCAAATAGGTAATTTAGACGAATATAAACTTATAGGCAACAATAAAACAAGTTTTATTGTTGGTGAAGGTAAAATAAGAATTGACCATCAAGGTATGCACTATAAGGGAACTAGAAATGGCGAGCCGTATGAATTTTCTGTTGGTTACAAAAACTTATATACTTTAATAACCGAAGTTGATTCAAGTTATTTTAACTTTTATCTTAAAGGCGAATATTTTGACGTGTTCCCTAAACATCAAACAGTTGGTAAAATAATTTTATTAGTTGAAGAAATGCATAGATTGCACGTTAACTTCTATAAAAACTTTAAATGGAACGACTATATGTACGAAGGTTTAGAGTTGGGTATTGATTTAAAAAAATAAAATTTCACCACGCTTATGCGTGGTAATTTTATATAAACGTTTAGTTAAAAGACTATTGATTTTTATTTTTATTTATGATAAAATATGTTCATATTTTATACAAAAGGAAGTTATTATGGCTAAGAAATTAACAATTGCAAAAAAACTTGCTAAAAGAAAATATCGTCCAGCACCAAAATTTATACACGCCATTTATAAAACAATAATGGTAGATATAATAGGTCGCAAATACAAACCAAACTTTCATATTATCGACGACGTCAATGATTGTAAAGGTCCTTGTTTTGTAATTTTCAATCACTTATCAAGAATTGATCACCTTTACGTTATGGGTGCTTGCTATCCACGCGTTACGAATATGATGGCTGCTTGTAACGAGTTTTACCGTAAAAAGTTTTCATTAGTATTCGGTTTAAGTAAGGTTATACCTAAAAAGAACTATTCGGCAGATTTAATATCTATTCACGGTGTTTCAGAAGTTATAAAAGCAGGTGGTTGCGTAACTTTTGCTCCAGAAGGCGTTGCAAGTGATTTTGGCGATAATAAACCGATAGTTCCAGGAACAAGTAAAATGTTTAAACATTTTAAAGTTCCCGTATATTTTTGTCATTTAGAAGGTCAATTTTTACAAAACACAAAAGTTTGTTTAGACGAAAGGTATGGTGAAACTCACGCTACAATGTCTTTATTGTTCTCAACCGACGACGTTGAAAGGTTATCAGTTGAAGAAATGGACGATATTATTAACGAAAAGTTTAAACGTAACGAATACGCTTGGAATAGGGAAAAGAAAATTAAATGGGATACAAAAGGTAGAATTTGCCACCGTTTAGAAGACTACTGCTACAAGTGTTATAAATGTGGTCAAGAATTTACTATGCTTGGAACAGGCGATAAAATTGAGTGTTTAAATTGTGGTAACGGCGCAACAATGGACGATTACTACGTATTCCATCCATACAAAGACGCCGTTATACCAGAAGACCCTTGCGTTTGGGCTCAACAAGAACGTATGGATATCATTAAAGAAATACGTGAAAAACCAGACTACTGCTTAGAAGAAGACGTTAAGATAGGTAATATCGACGAATATAAACTTGTCGGTAACAACAAGTCAACCTTTATTGTAGGAGAGGGCAAGTTGAGAATAGACCATCAAGGTATGCATTTTAAAGGTGTAAGAAAGGGCGAACCTTACGAATTTTCAGTTAATTATAAAAACTTATACACTTTCTTCGTGGCAACTGATACAAGGGCGTTTAGCACGTATATTAGGGGCGAATATTTTGAAATTTATCCTAAGCACAAGACAACGGGTAAAATTTTAATGTTAGTTGAAGAAATGCACAGATATCACGTTAACTTCTATAAAAACTTTAAATGGAACGACTATATGTACGAAGGTTTAGAGTTGGGTATTGATTTAAAAAAATAATATAAAGCAGTTTTCGCAATTTGTAAATAAGAGCAAACTTTTTGTATTATAATAAAAAGGTAAAGCCACTACGATTAAGTAGTGGCTTTTAAATTGTTAAATTATTTTCTATTTTTAGCCCATTCTTTCATTCTTAAATCGCGTGAAAGAATTTTTTTACGAAGCCTTATTGATTTTGGTGTGACTTCTAAAAGTTCGTCGTCGGCAATAAACTCCATACATTGTTCTAAACTCATAATAGTTGGTGGAACAAGTTTTAAAGCATCGTCGCTACCACTTGCACGTGAGTTTGTTAAATGTTTAGTTTTACATACGTTTACGACAAGGTCGTCTTCACGAGAGTTTACACCTACTATCATACCTTCGTAAACTTCTAAGCCAGGGCTGACGAAAAGAGTAGTTCTTTCTTGTGCGTTAAATAATCCGTATTGAGTAGTAACGCCGTTTTCAAAGCAAACCAAACTACCTCTGTTTCTTTCTTGAATATCGCCTTTATAAGGTTCGTAGCCTAAAAAGACTGACGCCATTGTACCAAAGCCTTTCGTGTCCGTTAAAAGTTCGTTTCTATAACCGATTAAGCACCTTGCGGGTATATTAAATACAAGTTTAGTAGTGCCTCTATCGTCGGCGTCCATATTGATAAGTTCGCCACGGCGTTCACCAATTTTACTCATAACGGCACCAACGTAATCGTTAGGAACTTCAACCACTAATTCTTCAATAGGCTCGTGCCTTTTACCGTTAATTTCTTTAAAAATTACTTTTGGGCGAGAAACTTGAAATTCGTATCCTTCTCGGCGCATTTCTTCAATTAATATAGATAAATGAAGTTCGCCCCTTCCAAATACCTTAAAAGTATCGGCACTATCAGTTTCTTCAACACGCATTGAAACGTTAGTTTCAATTTCTTTAAAAAGTCTTGCGCGTAAATGCCTTGACGTAACGAATTTGCCTTCACGTCCGGCAAAAGGTGAGTTGTTTACCATAAAAAGCATAGAAATAGTAGGTTCGTCAATAGCAACGAAAGGTAATTGTTCAATACAAGTCGTTGAACAAATAGTTTCACCTATATTGATTTTTTCAATGCCTGAAATTGCTACGATATCGCCTATGCTGCCACTTTCAACTTCAACTCTTTTTAACCCTTCGAATTGATAAAGTTTACCTATTTTAGCGTTGTAATGCGTTCCGTCGGTGTGAATAACGGTAACTTGTCCACCGTCTTTAATTGAGCCACGAATAATTCTTCCAACGCCTATTCTGCCAACGTATTCGTCATAATCGATATTACAAATAATAGTTTGTAAACCGCCGTCTTTATCGCCAACAGGGGCAGGCACTTCTGAAATAATAGTGTCTAAAAGAGCAGACATATCAGTTGTAGGAGTAGTAGTTGTTGATGCCCAACCTTGTTTAGCCGAAGCGTAAATTGTTTTAAAATCAAGTTGGTCGTCGTTAGCACCAAGTTCAATAAATAAGTCGATAACGCTATCAATAGTTTTGTCAAGGTTGCCACCTTTATCAATTTTATTAATAACTACGATAGGTTTTTTATTTAAAGAAAGAGCCTTTTTTAAAACGTAACGTGTTTGAGGCATACTACCTTCAACAGCGTCAACAAGTAAAATAACGCCGTCAACCATAGATAAAATACGTTCAACTTCGCCACCGAAATCGGCGTGGCCGGGAGTGTCGATAATATTAATTTTCGTACCCTTATAGTGAACGGCAGTATTTTTTGCTAAAATTGTAATGCCCCTTTCTTTTTCAAGGTCACCACTGTCCATAACTCTTTCTTGCACAACTTCGTTAGTTCTAAAAATTCCGTTTTGTTTTAAAAGAGCATCTACAAGCGTAGTTTTGCCGTGGTCAACGTGGGCAATTATTGCAACGTTTCTAATATCGTTTCTTATAAACATAAAAACTCCTTAAAATAACTTTATTATTTTAGATTTTTTATATCGATTTGTCAATTAAATTAAGTGTGTTATATAAATTAATATAAATAAAAAAGAAATTAAAAAAAGTTGCAAAAAATAGTTGCAATAAAGCAGTTTATTTGTTACAATAAGAACAATTAAATAAAGCCGATGACGGCGTGTGGAAGTTATCGACCGTACGCTTAGGCACTCTGGAGAATCTCTTAATTGAGTACCGAAGGGGCAAAGTAGCAATACTCAATCTCTCAGGTAAAAGGACAGAATTTATTTGTATTATATTTTAAGATATAGTATAAGTATTTGTTTTTAGGGGTTTCTTACAAAAGTAGGCAACTCCATTTTTTAATTTATCAATAATAAATTTTTACATATAAGGAGTAATTATTATGTGGGCACAAATTGAAGCAGCGTTACTTAACTTTTTTAGTCAAGTTAATACGTATTTCTCAGGTTATGTACTTGTAATTTTGCTTATAGGCGTAGGTTTGTTTTTTACAATTAAAACAAAGTTTGTTCAAGTTCGTTATTTTGGACAAGGTGCGAAACAAGTTTTAGGTAATATTAAACTTGTAGGCGAAAAGCAAAAAAGTGGTATGAGTTCATTCCAAGCAGTTGCAACTGCGATTGCAGCGCAAGTTGGTACGGGTAATATCGTAGGTGCAACGGGCGCAATATTAACGGGTGGTCCTGGTGCTATTTTTTGGATGTGGATTATCGCTTTCTTAGGTATGGCAACTATTTATTCAGAAGCAGTTTTAGCACAAAAAACTCGTGAAGTAAACGAAGATGGTAGTGTTGCTGGTGGTCCTGTTTACTACATTAAAAAGGCGTTTAACAATAAGTTTGGTAAATTCCTTACAATTTTCTTTGCTATCGCAACAGTAATTGCATTAGGTTTTGTAGGCGCTATGGTTCAATCTAACTCTATCGGTGAAGCAGTTAGTAACGCAATCGTAGGTGACAAAGTTTGGTGGGTTAGTTTAATCGTTGGTATTGTTTTAGCAGTTATCGCAGGCTTTATATTTATCGGTGGTGCTAAGCGTTTAGCATCTGTTACAGAAAAATTAGTTCCTATAATGGCTCTTATTTATTTAGTTGGTGGTATTGTTATTCTTTGTTGTAGAATTACTTCTGTTCCAAGGGCTATCGGTATGATTTTTGAATATGCTTTCAATGCAAAGGCAATTATCGGTGGTGGTTTCTGGGGAGCAATCGTATTAGCAATTCAGCAAGGTGCTAAACGTGGTCTTTTCTCAAACGAAGCAGGTATGGGTTCAACACCACACGCACACGCACAAGCAAACGTTAAAACTGCGCACGAACAAGGTTGTTCAGCGATGTTTGGTGTGTTCATTGATACGTTCGTTGTATTAACAATGACTGCTTTAATCGTTATTACTACTCTTTACGCTAATGGTAATGCTAATAGTGATTTATGGTTAAGCGTTACAAAAACTAACGCCGTAGCAACAGGTTTTGCTATTGCTTTTGGTGGTGGTAGCGTTGCTAGTACAATCGGTAATATATTCGTTGCTGTTTGTCTTACTTTCTTTGCATTCTCAACAATTTTATCTTGGAACTTATTTGGTAAA
This sequence comes from Christensenellaceae bacterium, assembly GCA_045645865.1. Lineage (GTDB taxonomy): Bacteria > Bacillota > Clostridia > Christensenellales > Borkfalkiaceae > HGM11412. Next base: position 136,224 of record JAZRJP010000001.1, read on the forward strand.
ATTAACTTTGAATACTTATTTAAAAAGAAAGGTACAATAATATACACTATCATTGCACTTGTATTTATCGTACTTGGTTCAGTATTCCAAAACGATTTAGTTTGGGAACTTACAGACTTCTTTAACTACTTAATGGTATTACCAAACGTTATAGCGTTAATTGCTCTTGCCAAAGTTGTAGTAGGTGAAGTTAAAGACGCTGACGAACTTAAAAAAGGCGAAAAATTATTAAAAAATAACTAATAATAATTTTTAACGATAAAAACTTCCACTCTTTATCATAAGGGGTGGAAGTTTTGTTTTTTTGCAAAAAATCAGTATTTATAAGGTAAAATAGAGCAAAAATAAAAGGTAAAATAGTAATAAAATTTTTTTTAAAAAATGACAATAAAACGCTTGACAAAAAACGTTATTTATTATATTATAAACAAGCATTAGTCAATTAGCATTGTTAATGTAGTGCAAGTTGTGTAAAAGCAACCTAAAAACTTTACTTACGTAGAGTATATCGGGGTGTAGCGCAGTTGGTAGCGCACGTGGTTTGGGACCATGGGGTCGGGAGTTCAAGTCTCTTCACCCCGACCATTAAAAATAGGGGCCTTTAGCTCAGTTGGTTAGAGCGGTCGGCTCATAACCGACTGGTCCGGGGTTCGAGTCCCTGAAGGCCCACCAACACAAATTAAATAACAAAAACAAATGGTTATGGCCTGGTAGTTCAGTTGGTTAGAACGCTAGCCTGTCACGCTAGAGGTCGAGGGTTCGAGTCCCTTCCAGGTCGCCATTTTTTTTGCCTCGGTAGCTCAGTCGGTAGAGCAGGGGACTGAAAATCCCCGTGTCGGTGGTTCGATTCCGCCCCGAGGCACCATATAATATGCTGGCGTAGCTCAACTGGCAGAGCAGCTGACTTGTAATCAGCAGGTTGTGGGTTCGATTCCAATCGCCAGCTCCATTTTTTTAATTTAATATTTGGGGAGGTTGCCGAGCGGCCAATGGCAACAGACTGTAAATCTGTCGGTTTTCACCTTCGGTGGTTCGAATCCACCTCTCCCCACCAACAAAACACCATTAACTTTCGTTGATGGTGTTTTGTTTTAGTGTTAAGTTTGTAAGTGCTTGAATTTGCCTTTTTTATTGCAAAAATATGGGTAGTTTGCCCTTTTTCATAGGTTTCATAGCACAAAAGTAGGCTTGCTGGGATAGTTTTGTCCTTGCTCGCCTTTTTTGTTTTAGCCGTAAAATACAAATCGTTCACTTTATACCCCTTTCGTTCAATTTTAGTCTTTTTGTAAAAACATCTTGTTTTTTACTGAAAAACTATTGAAATGTTTTCCCAAAAGGTGTATAATAAGTATGCGAAACAAAATCGAATAAAGTAGAGCTTGGGGTATTTTTATCTTTTTAGGGATATTATACTCTTCTTTCGGCAACCATAATGATATGAATTTGGTAAAATCGCAAATTCCACTCATTATGGTTTACGAGAGTATATCCCGTTCTATTTTTGATTTTGTTTCGCGACAATCGGAGTTTGCGTTTTTCGGTGCGGTTAACTTCGGTTGCCGCACTTTTTATTTTATTTGAAAGGAGAAAAATATGAACTACGAAAAAATGTATGCAATTTACAAAAAGCTTCCCTTAATTAATTTCATTTCTACTTGCGTTTTATCTCTTATTTGGGGAATTATTGATGCTTGCGAGTGGATTACAGAAATTGGTTATGGTCTTGAAGAAGGAGCAGTTTTTATCTGGGTACTCATTGGCGCTGTTGTCGGTGGAATAGTAATGTTTTTTACTTGTGTAAGTATATCCCCAGTTATCCTAAGAACTGATGCAACACTCGAAATCAATAACAAGATAAAGAACTAAAAAATATTGATGCTACTATTATACCAGAGACCGAAATAATGGTATACTTGATAAATCAATACGTTTATTTGAAGTTGTGATGCATTAACATTTATGTAAATTTGTGTAAAAACAGGTGCAAACCCTTGTAGGAAAATGCACCCATAAATCTAAAAAATGCACCTATTGCAAAATTGTATCAAAATTTTAGATTACTCACAACAAAACACCATTAACTTTCGTTGATGGTGTTTTGTTTTAGTGTTAAGTTTGCAAGTGCTTGAATTTGCCTTTTTTATACAAAATTATTGTCAAAATGCTTTTTTGTGTTATAATTAAAAGGTATTAATGCTAAAAAGGTAAGTGTATGAAGTTATTTAAAAATCTAAGGTTTTTGCTTATAGCGTCTAAGAAAATATTTGCTACATTGCTTGTCCTATCTGTTTCGCTTCTTCTCTTAAATTCTTGCTATTATGAACACGTGCATCAGTTAACCGAATGGGTTGTGATAACGGAATCTACATGCCAAACACAAGGCGAACGCATGCGATATTGCATAAAAAAAGGCTGTGATTTTTCAGAAACCGCAACAATTGAAAAACTCCCTCACTCGCAAGTGATTGATGAAGAAATTCCCGCTACTTGTATATCCGTTGGTTATACAGCAGGGGCACATTGCCAATATTGCAACGCTATTTTAGTTGAACGGTCAGAAATTACTATACTTTCAGACCATACTTACATCGACGGAATTTGCAATATATGCCATTCTTCAAAAGCACTTGTTGAGAAAACGTTTGACGACCAATTACCGACATTTTATATATACACTAACGGGGCAACGATTCCGGACAGAAGCCATCCTAACTACAAGGATTATGCAGAATGTCAGATAAGTTTGACCAATGGAAGCACTATTGAATTTGATGAAACGGCTAAAATAAGAATTCGTGGAACATCTTCTCGTTGGTTTGAAAAAAAGGGATATAAAATTAAGTTTACTTCTGCAAAAGCACTTGAAGGCTTGCCTAATGCAAAAAAATACAATCTACTTGCATCATATCCTGACCCTTGCAAACTTAGAGATTACCTTGCACTTTCTATAAGTTATACAATGAACAATAATAGCGATAGGTATGCCCCGTTGCCGATTTTGTCAATGGTTTATATTGATGATGAATACTGTGGGCTTTATTTCCTTGTTGATGATATTGATTACGGAAAAAACAAGATTGACCTTGCTGAATACACGTTAAATGATATAGAAATACCATTCATTCTTGAAATGGATACCATCGCATTTAAAGAAGGAGTCGAAGGTGTTAACTATTTCGCGCTCGGAACAACCGATGTCTTCGATTATGACGGAGACGGCTGGACGGATTTGCTTTACGTAATTGATTCGGACGACAATCTTACCGAATCACAATTTTCTTATATTGAAAATTATATCGGCTCTTGTAGAAACGCTTTGGTTAAAGGAGATATTGAAGAATTCTCAAATCTGGTTGATATCGCATCATTCATAGATTATTTCCTGTTGGGAGAGTTGTTCAGGAATACCGATATGGCGGGTAGATCGGTATATATGTATCGTACCGACAAAAACAGCAAACTCGTATTTGGACCTTCGTGGGATTTCGATTACACCTGCTCTCGTCCATACGTTCTCGGGCCAAATACTGATTATACGCTTGATAATGCGAAGGACCGTTTTACAAACTACGATTGGTGGGAGTTATTTTTGAATATTCCGGAGGCCGAAGAGTTGATTAAAGAACGTTATACCCTTTATTTAAGAGATATCTATCTGCATGAACTTGAATCTGCCAAAGAATTTTTCTACTACTATGAAGATATGATTAAAGATGATTCTGCAATTTGGTACAACGATAATGTAGAGGATACCAACGCTCTTGTTGATGATAACTTTTTATGGACCTTAAAATATTTTGAGTTGCGCCTTGAAATGCTCGATGAGTTATTTTTAATTCATTAAAAAATTCAACTTTCGTTAAGCAATCTCCAAACAACAAAACACCATTAACTTTCGTTGATGGTGTTTTTTTTAGTGTTAAGTTTGCAAGTGCTTGAATTTGCCTTTTTTATACAAAATTATTGTCAAAATACTTTTTTGTGTTATAATTAAAAGGTATTAATGCTAAAAAAGGTAAGTTTATGAAGTTATTTAAAAATCCAAGATTTTTGCTTATAGCGTCTATGACAATATTTGGTACGATAGGCGTATTTGTGCGTAATATTAATCTTTCTTCGGGCGAAATTGCACTTTATAGGGCAATTCTTGCTGCTATTCTAATTGCGTGCTACTTATTAATATCTAAGCAAAAAATTAATTTTAAAATTCTTAAAAAAGAAATACCACTTTTATTACTATCAGGCATAGCAATGGGCATAAATTGGATATTGCTTTTTGAAGCATATAATTATACAACCGTTTCAGTTGCAACGTTAAGTTACTATTTTGCTCCCGTAATCGTTACGATAGCGTGTCCTTTCTTGTTTAAAGAGAAATTGACCGTAAAACAAATTATTTGCTTTGTAGCGTCAACTATCGGCCTGATTTTAATTACAAACGTTGGCGATTTTGACGGTGAAAACAATTTTTTAGGAATTGTGTATGGATTAGGTGCGGCACTTTTTTACGCAACGGTTATAATACTTAACAAGTTTATAAAAAACGTTGAGGGGATACATAGAACGTTTTTACAATTTATTTCGGCTATAATAGTGCTTGTGCCTTACGTGTGTTTAACAAGTGGAATAAACGTAATTGGTTTAGATAGCGTAAGTTGGGTATTTTTACTTATCGTAGGTATTGTTCATACGGGAATTACTTATTGTATGTATTTTTCGTCATTAAAAGAATTACCAGGGCAAAAATCTGCAATATTAAGTTACGTTGACCCGTTAGTTGCAGTAATTATGTCTGTAACAATATTACAAGAAAGTATGACTATTTGGCAGATAGTAGGTGGTGTTTTAATTTTAGGGTTTACCATATTTAACGAAATTACGCCAAAAAATAAAAAGTTAGAAAAAATTATAGAAAAAAGCAATTAGCAAGGTTTACGTTAATTTTATTAAAAAGTTGACTTAAAAATTTAATTGTGTTATATTTAAAATGATTTTAACAAAAGGGGTTTTGTTATGAACGTAGATTTTGGACCTAAACATTTAACGGGTTTAGTTTGGTTGTTTTCATTAATAGCAGTATTACTTACGACGCTTTTAGTTATTCGTAAAAAATACAAGTTAGGCGAAAATTTTGATAAAGCCGTAATACGTTACACTTGTTATTTTATGTGGGCGTGGGAAATTGTTAAAACTATAAGAATGATTAACTACGACGACTATGGTCCTGTTGGAACGTATCCGTTATGGATGGCTCCATTTCACATTTGCAGTATGGCTCTTTATGCCTTTTTAATTATTGGCTCTAAAAAAGAAAACAAGTTAGCCAAGTGGGTAAAACCTTTCGGCTTTGCCTCAATGTTATTAGTTACGTCAATTATTATAACAATACCTGCTTCGTCTGGCATTTTAGGACCTGTTACCGATTGGAGTTTGGTTTTTGATAATATTTTGCCATATCAATCTTGGTTATATCACGGCTGTTTAGTGTTTGTTCCATTATATATGGTGCTTTCGGGCTTTTATCGTCCTTGTTTTAAAGATATTTATAGGGCAGGCACGGTATTTGTTTGTGTTGCACTCTTTGCTCAAAGTTTAAATTTTATTTTAGAAGGTAGTAATGCAGACTTTATGATGTTGCGTTATGGTAGGGGTAATCCGTTTGCGTTTTTATTAACTGATTCGCCTTTATTATATTATACTCTTATGACCGTTGTTGCGTTGGGTGGAACGGCAATAGTGCTTTTAATCACAATGGGCATTAATAAATTAGTTGATAAATCAAAAGCAAAAAAGAAGCAAACTATTTAAAACGAGGTTTTTATGGCTATTATGAAAAGTAAAGACGGCAATAATTTAGTCGTTGATTGTAGTTGTGGTTGTGACGAGGGTTTAAGAATTAGGGTAGATAAATTCGATACTGAAACCTTTATGATTGTATCTTACGTAAGTGGTAAGTTTTACGACGGGCAAAAAGCGGGCTTTTTTAAACGCTTTGCTAATAAATTTAAAAAGATTTGGCGTATAATAACAAACAAAGAATACGTTTATTCTGAAATATGTATGTCTAAACAAGATTTTAAAGAATTTAAAGAATATTTAAACGATATTGAAAACGTTTAGTAAATAAAAAGAACTTATAAAAAGTTCTTTTTTTTAAAATTATTTAATACCTTTTATTGACTTATATTTTTTAAAAGAGTATAATTTGTATGGTTATTAGGTTATATTATGAATTTATTTAAAAAATATAAATATGGTCAACAATATAAATCGTTACTAATTGCTTGTTATATGTTTTACTTGTTTACAATGGCAATTAAATTGACGTATTCTGCTGAATTAGTTGAAATTATTTATTATTTTAAAACAACTAAGTCGTTAGCAACGATAGGCTTAACCGTATATTATTTCGTATATGCAGTAGCGCAAATTATTTTAGGGTTTATAATATCAAAAATAAACGTTAAAAGATTTTTACTTGTAACCGCTACTCTTTCTTCTATTTCTTTTGCTCTTATAGGAGTAACTACAAAACTTTGGCAAGTATGCTTAATTTTAGGTTTAAACGGCATATTTCAATGTGGTGGTTGGGGTGGAATTATCTACGTGTTAGGTAAAAATTTGCCTAACGACACTTTGCCACATTGTAGCAAAACGTTAGTTACGGGTGCAGTTTTCGGTACGGCGTTAGCATATTTAATTTCTTCAATTTGCGTTGAATTTTTATCGTGGAAAATGGCTTTCGTTATAATGGGCGTTCTTTATTTTGTTTCAACGATTTATTTGGCCGTTATTGAAAGCAAGGTTGAAAAAGTTCGTGAGTTAAACGACGAATACGACTTTGAAAGTCAAGTCATTGACCACTCGCACGATTACGTTATACCAAAAGGCGAAAAGGTTAATATCGTATTTATAATGGTTTATATTGCTACCATTTCGTTTATAAGTTATTGTTTGTATTACGGTATGAGTACGTGGATACCTTCTTATTTAACAGAAGTGCACCATTTTCCTGTATCGTTATCTATTTTAATTACGTTAATAATGCCACTTTCAGGCGTCCCTTCAAGGCTTTTTATGTTTAAGTCTTTCGATAAAAGTGGTAAAATATTTCAAAAAAGTGCGTTTGTAGCATTGTTATTGACAATAGTTCTTATTATAATGGTGTTCACTTACGGCTTAAATCTTTTATACGCTATATTTGCAAGCCTTGTTTTAAGAATTTTGTCAGAGGCATACTTATCGGGCTTTGCGTCTTATACGTCTATGAAGTTTAAAAACTATATAAATGCAGGCACGTCGGCACTTATAATTAATTCGGCGGCAGCGTTTGGAGCAGGTATTATTGCAGTCGTTTCTGGCGTGTTAATGGACCTTTTCGGATGGGCAAACTATTACTTGTTTTTAGCAATATTATGTGGTATTTCTTGCGTATTTGTTATTGCGGGTTGTATAATTATAAATAGAAAAAGTAGTATATCTAAATGGATATAAAAGGAAGTTATGAAAGAAGCAAATTATAAATTTATTGATAATGACGTTATTGCGTCAGTTGTAACATTGGGAGAAGAAAGCACACCTGTTTGGAGACAAAATAGGTGGAATACAGGTGAATACCAAGTATTTATAAATAAAAATGGTTGTGGACACTGCTGTACGGCAATGGCGCTTAATTTAAACGGCATAAAAATTACCCCGCACGACGAGTTTACTCTTTGTAGAAAGTTGTGGGGAGAGCCTAACAGAGAAAAAGAATATCCGCAAGACAATTTGCAGTCGGTTGCAGGTATTACTAAAATTTTAAACTATTACGGCGTAAAAGCCGAATATTTCGGTGTGAAAGATATAGAAACGGCTAAAAATCATTTTGAAAGTGCGTTAAAAGACGGCAAGCAAATTATATTTTGGTCGCATCCAACCGAAGAGTTTAAAGAAAATCCTTTTTCTAAAAACGAACATTACGTTATGGCTGTCGGTTATACAAAAGACGGTAAAATTTTAGTAGCAAACAGTTCTGAACAATGGACGAAAGAAGGCGTGCAAATCGTTGATATTGAAACAATATTAAAAGCCTTATTTTTAGGTGCAGAGCCTATTGATATGACGTGGGGCGAAAGAGACCACTATATAAACTGTTCAGGCTACGTAGTAGTCGGTTAAAAAATATAAAAAACCTATCCTTGCGGATAGGTTTTTTAAGTTTTACATTAAGTAAGTGTAATATTTTTGTAGTTTTTGACCGACCTTTTCGGTGTAGTTAATTAACGTTAAGTTTTTACCGTTTACGTTAATTGAACTATCTAATTTTGCTAATTTTTCAATAGCAGTACAATCAATGCTTGTAACTTCTTCTAAATCTAAAACTATGTCGTTACAAGTAGTTAGTTGATTATTAATTTCGCTAATAACCTTTGTTATATTTAAAAAGTAAATAGGGCCTTTAACTTTAATTGTAGCCTTTTCAACGTCAGTTATAGCAACTTCGCTTTCTTCATTTTCTTCACTTTCTTTTGTTTTAGTCGCTTCTTTTATAACTTCGTAACTAAATTTAGTCTTTAAGTTTTTAAAGTTTATAATAAGAGTTAATAAAAATCCACCGATAACGCCGTATTTTAAGTTTAAAAATACCGTTAAAAGCATTGTTACAATTAAAACTAAACCGTCCCTTTTACCAAATCTTGCTAATTTAGCAAAAAGTTTAGTGTTACAAATTGCAATAGAAACGTGAATTAAAACGGCAGCCAAAGTGCAAAGTGGAACTAATTTTACAATATCAATAAGAATAAAGAACATCAAAAGCATAAAAATTGAGTGGAACATACCTGCTAAACAAGATTTTGCACCATTGTTGATATTAGCAGTAGTTCTTGCAACGGCGCCCGTAGCAGGAATACCGCCAAGTAAAATAGTAAAAATACTTGCTACGCCTTGACCTTTTAATTCTTGGTTATAATCACTTGGTATTTTGCTAATACCATCAGTAACAGAAATAGAAAGTAAACTTACAATAGCACCTAAAAAGGCTATTTCTATTGCAGGAAGAATTATAGCACCTATATTTACGTTAGCAATTTTAGTAAAGTCCATAAAGTTAAATCCGGCTTGTAAGTTAGTGTATTTAGAACCTAACGTTTCAATGCCAAACTTTTCGCCACCTATTAAAATGTTGATTATAGTAAATAAAACAACGCTAACAAATACGCTTGGTATTTTTTTGTTAATTTTTGAAATTACTATAATACAAATTAAAGTGCCTAAACCTAATAAAAACGGAGCAATATGAAACGTTTTAATTGAAACGATATAATTTATAATTTTACCTAAAAAGTTTACAGGAGTTAAAGTAATGCCTAAAAAGTTTACGCTATCTTGTAAAGTAAGCCCGAATAAATCTTTAAATTGACTTGTTAAAAGCGAAATACCTATACCTGTTGTAAAACCGATAATAATAGGGTAAGGGATATATTTAACTAAATTACCACCTTTTAAAAATCCAAGTAAAATCAACAATAAGCCTGCTATAAGGGTTGCAAGTTGTAAACCTGCTAAACCTATTTCAGGATTAGAAGCGTAGTCGTAAATTATAGCGACAAACGCTGCCGTTGGTCCTGTTATTTGGAATTTAGAACCACCAAGCAATGAAGCAAAAAATCCTGCAACGATAGATGAGATAATACCCATTTGAACGCCGTTAGCCACACCATCGGGTATAGATTGACTGCCTAACGCAATAGAAAGTGGAAGTGCTATAATGGCAACTAATAAACCACTTAAAATATCGTTCATAAGATATTTTACTTTATAATCTTTAAAACGTGAAAGTAATTTCATTATTTTCTCCTTTGTATGATTATGAATTATAGCATTTTTTAGTTAAAAAATCAAAGTTTTTAAGGGCTTTTTAATAGAATATTAAAAAAATACGCTATCTACTTATAGTAAATAGCGTAAAATGCTTTTTAAAGTATATCAACAACGTTGTTTTGAGATTTTACAATTTTATTTTCTCCAACAACGCCACGCAAGTTTGTTAATGGATACACTCTTGAATTTTTACCTATAATCGTGCCTGGGTTAAGAACGCTATTGCAACCAACGTCGGCATTGTCGCCAACGATAGCACCCATTTTTCTTAAATTAGTGTTAATATCGGTGTCTAAATGAATTACAATATTGCTTTTATCTGATTTTAAGTTCGAACAAATTACCCCTGCACCTAAATGAGAATAATTACCTAAAATACTATCGCCAACGTAATTGTAGTGTGGCACTTGCACTTTGTTTAATAAAATACAGTTTTTAAGTTCGGTAGAGTTACCTATAACGCAATCATTACCTATAATTACGTTACCCCTAATGTAAGCGCCGGGACGAATTTCAGTATTTTCGCCTATAATTGCAGGAGCAATAATAGTAGCAGTGTTTGCTATCGTAACGTTTTTGCCAACTAATACACCTTCTTTTAAAAGGGTAAATCCTTCTGGTATATTTTCAAATAATTTTTTTATATGATTTTTAATTTCGGGCAAAATATCCCAAGGGTAAGTAGAGTTATCAAATAAATGTTTTAGGTAGGGCGTAGTTACGTTAAAAAAGTTATTAGTTTTAATATTATTCAACTACGTGTCCCCCTAAACTTATTGCTTTTGCTATTATTTCGGCATAAGATTCGCAAGTTTTAATATCTTCGCATTCAATCATAATTCTAATAACAGGTTCAGTGCCACTTTCTCTTAATAAAACTCTACCTTTATTATTAATTTTGCTTTCAACAATGCGTTTTGCTTCAAGCACTTTTTCGTCGTTTATAACGGCACTTTTACTTTTAACTCTAATATTTTTTAAGTATTGTGGATATAAAGTGATAGGTCTATTAAGTTCGTTTAACGTACTTTTACTATCAAGAACTTCTTCGGTAAGCATAATTGCCGTAAGAATACCATCACCCGTAGTTGCGTATTTTTTAATAATGATGTGTCCCGATTGTTCGCCACCAAGTGCGTAGTCGTTATCTTGCATACATTCGTAAACAAATCTATCGCCAACTTGTGTTTGAACACATTTAACGCCTAATTTTTCAAGACTATTTACAAAACCACTATTAGACATAATGGTAGCAACTACCGTGTCGTTATTTAACATTTCACGTTGTTTTAAACGCTTTGCTAATATGTATAAAATGCTATCGCCGTCAATAACTAAACCTTTTTCGTCAACAGCAATACATCTATCAGCATCGCCGTCAAAAGCAAAGCCTAAATCTAAATGTTTTTCTTTAACAAGTTTACATAAAGTATCAATTTTTGTAGAGCCACAATTTTCGTTAATGTTTAAGCCGTTAGGATTTGCTCCAATTAATTCAACTTGTGCACCTAACGCACTAAATACGGCGTTAGCAATCATCCACGAAGCACCGTTACCGCAGTCAAGACCTATTCTTAATTTTTTGTAAGAGTGCGATGCTAATGAAATAAGGTATGCCATATACCTGTTTCTGCCCGATGCATAGTCGATAATAAGACCTATTTTATCTTTTTGAGCAAGTGGTATATCGTTTTCAGTAATATTTAAGCGTGAAAGGTCGCCGTCAATGTAGGCTTCTATTAATGAAGTTAAGTTATCGTCAATCTTTTCACCATAGCAGTTTAAAACTTTAATTCCGTTATCGTAGTATGGATTGTGTGAAGCCGTTATCATAATACCGCAGTCGAAATCGTCTTGCCTTGTTACGTAAGAAACGCTTGGGGTAGTAGTTACGTGTAACATATACGCATCAGCGCCCGAAGCCGTCAAGCCGGCAACGATAGAATATTCAAGCATATAACTTGAACGCCTTGTATCTTTACCTATTACTACTTTTGGACGACTATTTGGTTTAAGATTAGCAAAATACCAACCTAAAAACCTGCCTATTTTATAAGCGTGCATAGAAGTTAAAACTTTGTTTGTTTCACCCCTAAATCCGTCAGTGCCAAAATATTTGTTTGGTTTTCTAACTTCTAAATCAGTTATTTCATTGTTAGTAAGTAAAAGTTCATCGGTAGAAATATTAAACAATTTACATAATTGAATTATTTTATCAATTTGAGGTAACGCTTGGTTAATCTCCCATCTTGATACGGCTTGCCTTGATACGTTAAGAGCATCGGCAAGTTGTTCTTGTGTTAAATTCTTTTTAATTCTTAATTTTGAAATTTTTTCACCTATTGTCATACTAACTCCTTTAATTACATTATTATTATATAATAAATAAAAAAATAACACAACCAATTTTACGTGCAATTTTGTAAATTGTTAGTTGCTTTTTAAAGTTTTTGAACAAAAAAGCCAAAAATATTAAAAAATATTACAAAAATTGCGCAAACTTTACTTTACATTTTGCTAATTCAACAAGTTTGCTTAAATTGAGCATAAGCGTTATTTTTATATCAAAAGCCATATTAAATTATGTTAAAAAAATACAAAATATTAAAAAAATACGCTACCTTTTGGTAACGTATTTTAATATATAGATTTAAGTCTATTTTATAAAAACCAGTTAAAACAACCTAATAATGCAACAAAGGCTGTAAATAAAATTGAGCAAGCCGATAACAAGAATAATTGTGAAAAGAGTTTATCTCTACCTTTATCGGTTGCAAGTTTACTTGTTGAGTAAGCCGAAAGCATAAGTCCGCCACAACTTGAAAGTGGACTAAACGCTGCTACGTTTGCTCCGATACAAATACCTGTAACAAGTGCAATAGGGTTTACGCCAGCCGAAATAGCAAGTTCAGGAACAGTAGGTATAAGCGTTGGCATAACTACGCCAGATGCCGAAGATACCCAAGACATGACACCTGCTAAAACTGAAATTATAGCAGTAGCTGTTTTTTCGCCCATTAATAAACTTATACCATCAGATAAAAGTTGAACGCCACCAAGTTCAGTTACAAGTGAAATAAGAATTCCTACACCGGTAATCATAATAAGAGTATTCCAAGGGACTTTTTTAATTGCATCGCTTTCATTAGCAAAGCCACAAATACATAAAATTATTGCAACTAAAAATGAAATTAAGCCAATATCAATGCTAAAAATTGTAGAAAGTGTAGAAACTAAAACAATACCGATTATAGTAAACAAGTGTTTTAATTCAAATTTTATGCTATTAGCGACGTCACTCTTTTTCGATTGGATATCGTCGTATTTATGCCACTTAAACACTAAGAAATATAAAAATATTGCGATAAGAAGCATTATTATAAACATATAAAAGGCGATAGAAAATTCAATTCCAACAATTCCACTTTGTTCTGCCTTAGTTATAGCAACTATACCAGATGGCGTTATAGGAGAAAGCCCACCTGCGAAAGCGCCTAAACCCCCAAAAAATAAAAATTTTATAGGTTCTACTTCGGCTTCAATAGCAAGAGCAATAGCAAGAGCTGAAACAAGAGCCGTTGCCGAAATAAGACCAGGGCCTATAAACGAAATTATTGCAGAAAACACAAATAAAACTACGGGAATAAGTTTTACTTTTCCTTTGCAAAGCGAAATGGCTTTTCTTGCTATAATTTCAAGCGTTTGGTTGTTTTGAGCAATGCAAAACAAGAACATAACGCCTAAAAGTTTTATAAATAACGAACTATCAAAAGCGTTTAATAAAAATTTATCTGGAACGTTTGCTATTCTGGCTAAAATTAAAGCAAGGGCAATAGAAACTATACCCGTATTCTTTTTAAATATGCAACCGATAGCAATAGCAACAGCCAAAAAGACTAATGATAATATAGGATATAACATAAGTTTGTCCTTTTTAAAAATTTTGTATATAACAATAGAAGTATTATAATTTTTTTAACTAAAAAAGTCAAGGAATAGGTTACGTTTATTAATATTTTGTTAAATTTATTTACAAAAATATATTAAAATGATACAATAAAAATGCAAAACAATTTATAATTAAAATAAGATAAATGGTATCGGTTGGCGACTACTTTTGTAGTTGTGTTATTCGTTTAATGGAGGGCTTCAATGAAAAAACTTTTTACGATTGCTTTATGTTTTATATACATAGTGTGTCTAAGTCTATTTTTTGTTGGTTGTAAAGATAATTCAACTAACAACGACCAAATTTTAGGCATATACAACACTTACGTTGCTTACGCTAATGAAAATGGAGAAACTCCACTTTCTTACGAACAATGGCTTGATAGTATTAAAGGTGAAAAAGGCGACAAAGGTGATAAGGGAGATAAAGGTGACGCAGGCGAAAATGGCCAAAACGGTGTAACACCAACCATTGAAATTAGTAGTGACGGCTATTGGGTAATCAACGGAGAAAAAAGTGACGTTTTAGCCTTAGGCGAAAAAGGTGACCAAGGTATTCAAGGCGAAAAGGGTGACCAAGGTGAAAAGGGCGACCAAGGCGAAAAGGGTGATAAAGGCGATAAAGGTCAAGATGGCGTAACGCCTATTATAGAAATTAGTAACGATGGTTATTGGATAATCAATGGCAATAAAACTAACGTTTCAGCATTAGGATTAAAAGGTGAGCAAGGTATCCAAGGTGAAAAAGGTGACCAGGGTGAAAAGGGTGACCAAGGCGAAAAGGGTGATAAAGGCGAGCCAGGTTCTCGTGGTGAAGACGGAAAAGATGCTAGTGGATTTTTCTCTCAATACGTTGACGTAAGGGATTTTGGCGCACAAGGCGATGGAGTTACCGACGATACTGCTGCTATTCGTGCCGCACGCGACGAGGCTAACTTAAAAGGTAAAATTTTATACTTTTCTGAGGGAACGTTTTTACTTAGTGGCTCTATTCAGTTATATAGCAATATGCATATTATCGGCAACAATGCAACGCTTATAAAAAAGGCTGCCATAACTCAACGTATTACTGCTGACGTTAAAGCGGGGGATACCGTTATTTCAGTAGAAGATGCAAGTAAATATACGGTTGGAGAAGATTGTTACGTTGGTTTAAAAGGCACTTCGAATTATTCTGATACGTGTGCGAAAATTATAGCAATAGACACTATTAATAATACTGTTACTATATCAAGTTATAATCGCCATAATAATGAAGGTGCGGCAAGAAACGTAAGCGTAGCACAAGGTGGTGTATTCTCTAATACCTTCTCAATGCTTTGCACGTTTAGGGGAGATGACCCAGGTAGCGATATAATTATAGAAGGTATTACGTTAGATGGTAATAGGCAAGACGACGAGCCATACTCATACCAACTTTCAACTATACATATTGACCCTACAGGGTATAATATAAGAGTTAGAGATTGTAACGTAAAACGTGCTAACGCCGATGCAATATCAGTTCAATCAAATGGTAGCATAATAATTGAAGATTGCATTATTAAAGGTGCAAAACAAAATGGTATTCACGTTGGTTTTACCGTTGATTCTGTGTCTATAACAAATAACCAAGTTTATGATTGTTATATTGGTTTTTACGATTGTTATAACGTAAAGAGTTTATCAATTGTTGCTAACACCTTTACAAATTGTTTTTATGGTTGTGCTGGTTTTGAAGAAACGAGTAACGGCACTGTTATCACGGGTAATAATTTTATAGGATGTAGTTATGGCGTTAAAACGGGTGCTGTTGCTGGTATGACGATAAGTGGCAATTCGTTTACAGGCACTAGCAAAACTCACATAGGTATTTACGTTTATAAAAGTGGTATGACAACAATTACAGGCAACACATTTAATACGTTAGAAAATGCAATATATATTAAATCAGGTAAAGGTATAGTTTTTAATTCAAACTTAATCCGTAATTGTACAAAACCTATTTTAGTCGATGAAAACACAAGTTCGAACGCAACAAAAACTACTCATTGTACGTTTACTAATAATATGATTTATTGTACAAATAACGGAAGAAGTGCTAAAATTTTAATTAAACAAGGAGAAGATATTATAATTAAAGATAATATTTTATACGGAAATAACGCTAAAATTGAAATAAAAGATAATGAAGCATCAAACATTGTAATAGGAGGCAACGTTATTACAAATTTAAGTGAATAATTAAAACGCTAATATAATAAAAAATACGTTACCACTTGGTAACGTATTTTTATTTTGTAAATTTTTATTTAGTTCATAGCCTTTTCAACTGCAACTGCAACTGCAACTGATGCACCAACCATAGGGTTGTTACCCATACCGATTAAGCCCATCATTTCAACGTGTGCAGGAACTGAACTACTACCTGCGAATTGAGCGTCACTATGCATTCTACCCATAGTGTCAGTCATACCGTAAGAAGAAGGACCAGCCGCCATATTGTCAGGGTGAAGTGTTCTACCTGTACCGCCACCACTTGCAACTGAGAAGTATGATTGACCATTTTCAATACACCATTTTTTGTAAGTGCCTGCAACAGGGTGTTGGAAACGAGTAGGGTTAGTAGAGTTACGCGTAATAGAAACTGCAACTTTTTCAAGTTTCATAATTGCAACGCCTTCTGGAACGTTATCTGCACCATAGCATTTAACTTTTGCTCTTGGACCATCGCTATATGGTTTTTCGTAAACGACTTTAACAGTTTCGCTATATGGGTCGAATTCAGTTTCAACATAAGTGAAGCCGTTAATTCTTGAAATAATCATAGCAGCGTCTTTACCAAGACCGTTCAAAATAACTCTTAAAGGTTTTTGACGAACTGTGTTAGCGTTAAGGGCAATTTTAATTGCGCCTTCAGCGGCAGCGAAAGATTCGTGACCTGCTAAGAAGCAGAAACAATCAGTATCGTCGTTTAATAACATTGAAGCAAGATTGCCGTGACCTAAACCAACTTGTCTATTATCTGCAACCGAACCAGGAATACAAAACGCTTGTAAGCCAACGCCGATTTTCTTAGCAGCGTCGTAAGCCTTTACACAGCCTGATTTAATAGCGATAGCAGCGCCAACAGTGTAAGCCCAAATAGCGTTTTCAAAACAAATAGGTTGAGTTTCTCTAACTATTTTGTCACAGTCAATACCTTTTGCTAAACAAATATCTCTACATTCTTCTATAGAAGAAATGCCATATTCTTTTAAG
Organism: Christensenellaceae bacterium; assembly: GCA_045645865.1. Classification (GTDB taxonomy): domain Bacteria; phylum Bacillota; class Clostridia; order Christensenellales; family Borkfalkiaceae; genus HGM11412. Next base: position 153,276 of record JAZRJP010000001.1, read on the forward strand.
CAAGCGTTAATTTTATCAATTCTTCTTTCATAACTTTCAAATAATGCCATAATCGTTCTCCTTATTCTTTACGAGGGTCGATATATTTGAAAGCGTTTTCAAATCTACCATAGTGACCCATTGCTTTTTCATACGCTTCGTTAGGAGACATACCTTTTTTAATAAAGTCAGTCATTTTGCCAAGTGAAACGAATTCATAACCGATAACTTGCATATCTTCGTCAAGAGCCATTCTTGTAACGTAACCTTCAGCCATTTCAAGATATCTTGTACCTTTTGCTTTCGTTCCGTACATAGTGCCTACTTGTGAACGTAAACCTTTACCTAAATCTTCTAAACCTGCGCCGATAACTAAGCCGTCGTCAGAGTAAGCAGATTGAGTTCTACCATACACGATTTGTAAGAAGAGTTCTCTCATAGCCGTGTTGATTGCGTCACATACAAGGTCGGTATTAAGTGCTTCTAAAATTGTTTTGCCAGGAAGTATTTCAGATGCCATTGCTGCTGAGTGTGTCATACCTGAACAGCCTATTGTTTCAACTAACGCTTCTTCGATAATGCCGTTTTTAACGTTAAGTGAAAGTTTACAAGCACCTTGTTGCGGAGCGCACCAACCTACGCCGTGAGAAAAGCCTGAAACGTCTTTAATTTCTTTTGACTGAATCCATTTACCTTCTTCTGGGATAGGAGCAGGACCGTGGTTAGGTCCTTTTGCAACGCAAACCATTTCTTTTACTTCGTTTGAATATTGCATAAAAAATCCTCCAAATTTTATAATTACTATCTAAATTATAGTATAGCAAAACCTTTTAAATTTTGCAATTAAATTAATATAATTAATTTTAAATTTTATGCTTATTTAAATAATAAAAGTTTTTTGCTTGACAATATTAAAAGGTAATGTTAAAATCTATCTATAAGCGTTGAAGCGGACAAGTAATTATTTTATTTTTTTATAGAGAGTGTTTGGTTGGTGCAAAAACATAAAGGGTAAAATAATGAATACACCGCAGAGTTGCTATCTTGAATTAAGTAGGGGTAGTCGGGGCTCGCCCGTTATAGCGAATAGTGTTATGCACTTACAAAGGGGCGTTTTGTGAAAAACGCTTGTTTTGAGATGGTACCGCAATATTATTGCTCTCAATTTTTTGGGGGCATTTTTTATTTTAAATATCGTTAAAGGAGATATGTTTATGCAAATTTACGAAGAATTACAAAAAAGGGGACTTATTGCTCAGGTTACTGATGAAAGTGAAATTAAAGAGCTTATCAATAATGGTAAAGCGACTTTTTATATAGGTTTTGACCCTACGGCAGACAGTTTACACGTAGGTCACTTTATGGCTCTTTGTTTAATGAAAAGGTTGCAAATGGCAGGCAATAAACCCGTTGTATTATTAGGTGGCGGAACGGGTATGATAGGCGACCCGTCAGGAAGAACTGATATGCGCCAAATGATGACGAAAGAAACTATTGATAATAATATTGAATGTTTCAAAAAGCAAATGTCAAGATTTATTCGTTTTGAAGGTGAAAATGCAGCCATTGTTGTAAACAATGCCGATTGGTTGCTTTCTTTAAACTACGTTGAAGTTTTAAGGGAAGTAGGTGCTTGCTTCTCAGTAAACAATATGTTAAGAGCAGAGTGCTATAAACAAAGAATGGAAAAGGGACTTTCTTTCTTAGAATTTAACTATATGATAATGCAATCATACGACTTTTACTACTTATACAAAAAATATGGTTGCAATATGCAATTTGGTGGTGACGACCAATGGTCAAATATGCTTGGTGGTACTGAACTTATCCGTAAAAAATTAGGTAAAGATGCTTACGCTATGACGATTACTTTACTTATGAATAGCGAAGGCAAAAAAATGGGTAAAACGGCAAAAGGAGCAGTATGGCTTGACGCAAATAAAACAACTCCTTATGAATTCTATCAATATTGGAGAAACGTTGACGATGCCGACGTATTAAAATGTATTAAAATGCTTACTTTTATTTCTCTTGAAGAAATTGATAAAATGTCAAGTTGGCAAGGTAGCGAATTAAATAAAGCAAAAGAACTTTTGGCGTACGAACTTACAAAACTCGTTCACGGCGAAGAACAAGCAGAACTTAGCCAAAAACAAGCAAAAGCGTCTTTCGGTGGCGATGTAGAAAATATGCCTATCGTTAAAGTTTCAAAAGAAATTACCAACGTTATTGACCTTTTAACTGCAATTAATATTTGTAAGTCAAGGGGCGAAGCAAGACGTCTTATCGAAGGTGGTGGCGTTAGCGTAAACGACACAAAAATTTCAGTTCAAACAACTGAACTTTCAGCCGACCTTTTAAGTGCAGGCGAATTCGTGTTACACAAAGGTAAAAAAGTTCACTATAAAATAGTTTTAGAATAATGAAAAAAGTTTACTATACGGTAAAAAAGCAGTCTTGTAGCCAAATAGAAGTAAAAAAATCACGTTTTATATGCGATATTAAAAGCATTGAAAATGAAGAACAGGCAAAAGACTTTATAAAAGAAATTAAGGCTAAATATCCCGATGCACGCCACGTTTGTTATGCGTTCATTTCAGACGTCGACGGCAACAATTTTAAATACAGTGATGGGGGAGAGCCACAAGGAACGGCAGGTATTCCTATCTTAGAAGCCTTAAAAAATCGCAACTTAACGTGCGTGGTAGCAGTCGTTACAAGGTATTTTGGGGGTATTTTATTAGGTACGGGTGGATTAGCAAGGGCGTATAGCGATAGCGTTGTAAACGGAATAAACTCTTCAAGCGTATGTTCGTTAATTCAATCGGTAAAATTAAAAACGCAATTTAATTATTCTACCTATCCGAAATTCACAAATAAACTTGAAAAGTTTAAAAGTATAATTAACATAGTTAATTATTTAGACGACGGCGTTGAAATAGAGTTTACTTGTCCCGTTGACGAAAAAGAAAAAATAGTTAATTTAACAAGCGAACTTACGCAAGGAAAATCAGCCGTTATTGAGGTTGAAAGTTTGTATGTAAGATACGAATAATTTTAAAAAATAAAAATCTCACTACGAAAATGTAGTGAGATTTTTTTGTTGTTTAACTTAATTATTGACAAGTCCAAATATGTTTAGTAGAAATATATTCGTCGCTAACGCCTTCGTAAATAGTATTGCCGTCTATTGTAGCATATACTGCGTAAGACGTGCCAACGTTAGCGTAAATTTTGCCGTCAATTTCAAAGTAGTTAACCGTTATTGAACTATCTTTAACAATAGTCATTTGACTTCCTGTAAATGAAATTGTCATATTAGAGCCTGCTAATTTACTAAATTCGGCCAAATTGCTTTCAAATTCTTGTTTAGTTGAACTTGCATTAAATATAGAAACAAGCGTTGCGTCTAAATATTGTTCAAGTAAGTTTTGTGCTTTTAATTGTTGTAACATTGACCAATACATGTCTGAAACTTCAACAACGGTAGTTGTGTACGTGTAAGTTTTATTTGCAACCGTGTCGCCAACTTGTATCCAAGCAGTAGGTTCGCCGTTATCGTCATAGTGCCATAATTTTGTAGGTGAAGCAATAAATTGACTTAACGTTTGTTCACTTTCTTGGAAGCAATATACGTTGAATTTTGATTCAACAATAGTTTTAATATTGCCAAGAGAAGCCCAATTAGAAGAGCTACCTAAGTAGTATAAATCACATTGACCGATAAAGCCGTCAAAAGTTGTAACGTCGTTATTGAAAGTGATATTTGTAGGAACAATAATTTTTTCTAACTTATCAAAGCACTCAATATTTTCTATTGAATTAGTGTATTTAACGTAAGTTGGTTCATAGTATTGTTCGCCGTCAAAGAAGTAAACGTTAGTTATATTTGTTAATAACGAAGATTTGCAATTTGATAACGTGTTGTACCACTCATTGTGTTCGCCGTTATAGTAAAGTTTTGTAAGAGTAGTTAAATTTTTAAAAGAGAAGTTAGAACCGAAACGAAGTGACGTTGGTATAGTAATTGTATTTAATATATTGAAACAATTAATATAACTTTCATTTAAATATTCAATACCTTCTTCAATAACAAGGTGTGTAAGGGTTTTTTGATTATAACCGTTACTAAACGTTACCGTGCCGTTTTTAAGTAAGTTAATAGCGTTAGTTTCGATTGAAAGCCATTTTGATGGCGTGCCGTCGTAATAAACAAGTGAAGTAGGCGCATAACTATTACTGTTAGTGCTAATATAGGTAACGTTGCCGTGAATATTGTAACTTGTAAAAGCATCCCAAAATTGAGAAGGAGTGCTAATTACGTTAGCATTTTCGTTAAGAGTAAAGTCACTTTGAGTGTCAGGTTCAACGTAGTCTATTAAAGCAACGTAATGGTTGGTTTCGTTGCCTACGTATTTACCATAATTGCTTACGTTTGTAGTAAGGTTAGGACAATTACTAAACGTATTTGCACCAAGGTAAGTAACTTCGCTTGGAATAGAAATAGTAGTAAGAGAAGTAAAGTCGTTAAAACCTCCGTAAATAATTTTAGTGTTTAAAACGGTTACTTTTTCAATATTAGATAAAACGTTGTAGTCGTTATAAGTTTCGTTGGCAAGGCCCTCTTCTTCTGAGTATAAGCCGTCGATAATTAATTCTTTCAACGAAGCAGGAATCGTATGTGATGCCGTGTAAGAATCAGTGTTATGGAATAAACTTAATAAATCAAATCTTATATCACCTAACGTAAGAGTTTTTAAAGAGTTACAGCCCTTTAACACACCTCTACCTGATAAGTGAGCAGGAATTGTAACCTTTTCAAGTGCAGTACAATTTCTAAACGCATATTGATATACCACACCACCTAAACTAAATTCAAGTTCTTTAATTTTAGCACAGTTTTCAAAAGCGTATTCAAAAATGGTTGTAACCGAACTTGGTAAGTTAAAGTTTTCTAAATTATAGCAGTTAGCAAAAGCCTTTTCTTGAATAATTCTTAACGTTGATGGTAAAGAAATTGTCGTAAGTGAAGTGCAATCTTTAAAAGCGTTATTGCTAATAGTCGTTACACCCTCAGGAACGTTTATTGTTTTAAGTGAAGTACAGCCTTCAAACGCAGAATCGCCTATTTTAGTAACGGAAGAAGGAATAGTTACGTTTTCTATTGAAGTGTTACCTTTAAAAGCGTTTTCTAAAATTTCAACAACAGGTCCACCATTATACGTTTCAGGAATAACTAAGTTAGTTGAATTACCTTTATAAGAAAATACCGAATAAACGTAAGTGTTGCCTACCATTTGACGTCCATATTCAAAATTGCTAAGAGTAAATTGTACCGTTTTACCAAATATATCAATAGTATAATTAGTATCTTCACCGACAACTTCTATTTCATAAGCAGGGTCAGTTAATTTAGGTAAAGGTATTTCACCGTTAGGGTATTGTGTGGTTGTGTAATATTGTTTATAGCCACCCCAACCAGAACAATTTCTACCACAATAGAATTGCACGTAGCCGTCGTAGTTGTAATCAGCGTTAGGTAAACTAATATACGCAAGTTCGCCAACAGTATGACCTTTTTCAATTGTTTGTGACTCAACTAACGTTTCATTACAAACTGAACAATAAGCCTTATCAGTTTTGCCATTAGTCGTACAGGTTGCATCATAGCCTTGTACTATTTCTTCACTATGAATTCCCGTAGCAGGTGTATGAATTTTCTCCATAGCGTCGCAACGAGAACAACCCATAAGGGCACTACCTTCGCTTACGCAGGTTGCAGGGTAGTCTTCACTAATTAAAATTGAAAAATCGTGCGTGCCAATTTTTTCACATTCGCTAAACTCAGGGGTTTCTCCGCAAGCAACCATAAAGGAAGTTAAGCAAACGCTTAAAAGTGCTATTATTAAGCCGTTTTTTAATTTCATAAAATACTCCTTTATACATTGATTATTTTAATATATAATCTCAATATGATATAAATATAATATTTAAAAACTAAAAAGTCAATATAATTTTAAAAATTAATAAAATAAAAGGCAATATACTAATGTATATTGACTGATTAAGTTAATTTTTGTATAATAAATAATATGAAAACTATTACAGCGTTAAAAGAACAATCAAAAAACAAAAATAGGGTAAACGTTTATTTAGACGGGCAGTTTTATATCGGTCTTGATTTGCTTACGGTAATGAAACTTCGTTTAAAAGAAGGTGCTATCGTTGACGAAAAAACGTTAATCGAAGCACAAATTTTAGATGAAACAAGCAGTTGTTTTGACGTTGCCGTAAATTATATTTCAAAAAGTTTAAAAACAAAAAAAGAAGTTATCGAAAAACTTTCGAAAAAAGGTTATTGTGAAGAAATTATACAAAACACTCTTTTAAAACTTGAAAGTTACAATTACGTAAACGATACAGAATACGCAAAAAGATTTTTTGAAACGTACAAAAATAGTTTAGGCGAAAAGGCTATAAGGTATAAACTTTATTTAAAAGGCGTTGATGCTAAAATTATCGACGACTTGTTTTTAGAGTGCAAGTTAGATATTTCAGTGCCAAAAAATTTAGCGTCAAGGTATTTAAAAAACAAAGAAATAAACACTTTAAATTTATCAAAGTGTTATAAATATTTGCTATCAAAAGGCTTTTCGTACGAAGTTGTAAATGATGTAATTTCTTTTTATAAAGAAGATTAAAAATTAATAAAAATGTATAAAACAAGTGTAAAACATACTTATAATGATTGAAAAATACTAAAAGTTGTTGTATAATAAAATTATTAAAATTATTGTTGGTGTAAAATGAATTGTATTGATAAAATGTACAAAGAAATTGAAGAAATTAAAAGAAAAGAAGAACTTGAAAATTTATCAAAAGTTCAACCTTTTAAAGTAATAAAACAAGACGTTACCTTTGAAAGCAATTTTGACGTTGCTACTATAAAAGTAGATTATTTAAGCCAAATTGAAGTTAATTATGAAGAATGGCAAAAGAAGTATTTTAACGACGAAAAGGCTAAAAATTTCGTTGCTTTTGTGTTGAAAAAATACGTTATTTTTAACGTTGACGATATTGATAAAGAAGATGCGTTTAATTTTATTTCAAAAATAAATGAAAAATACGGCGAATTACAATCAGTTGTCGAAATGTTTAAAGAAAGTTTAAACGGACTTTTAAATTTAGTTGGCGAAACAGATAAAACGGCTGAATTTTTCTTAAATCCTTACAATGCAATATTTAAAGACGAAAAAGGCTACTATGCCGTAATTTATAAAGGCAAGTTTACCGACGTTAAAAAACCTAACGTTTACCCTGAGAATCAACTTAAAAAAGTTTTAAAAGAAATTTTTGAAAGTTATGCAGAAGATTATAAAACGTCTTTTTCAAGCGAAAAAGAACGTAACGTGTTTATGAATTCTTTAAAGGCTTACGTTAATAAGTCGAGTGTGGAAAAGGCTCTTGAAACGCAAGACTATTTAGAAGTTCAATTTTTCGGCTTATTAAACGAACACGGCGTTTCAAAAGAAGACTTTATTAAATATCTTGAAAGTAAAGGGCTTAGGGTGATAAAAGTTGGCAACGTATATTATCATAAAAAGCAATACGATGCGTACGGAGAATATAAAAAAATAGAGTTTCGTTATTAATATTTAAAAGTTAAAAATATATAGATAAAACAACGCTTTAAAAGGTTTTCTTTTAAGGCGTTTTTTTTAATTTTTTTTATTAAAATGATTGACATTGAAAATTAATAAGAATATAATTATCAAGTTGAAACAAAAGATTAATAAAAGAAGGTATTTTTTATGAAAAAATTGTCTAACAAATGGACAAGGGCTGCAATACCTGCACTCTTACTTCATTGTAGTATAGGTACGGTGTATTGTTGGTCGACTTTTAAAACGCAAATTGCCGAACATATCGGTAGTTCAGTTTCAAGTGTTGAATGGGCATTTTCTTTGGCGATATTCTTTTTAGGTATGAGTGCTGCTTTTATGGGCAACGTAGTTGAAAAAAATATTCATAAATCTTCGCTTATCGCTTCTATCTGTTTTGCCTTAGGTTTAGCAGGAACGGCTCTTTTTATTTACCTTAAAAGTCTAGTGGGTATTTTACTTTGCTACGGCGTAATTATGGGTATTGGTTTAGGTCTTGGTTACTTATCGCCGGTTAAAACTTTAATGCTTTGGTTTAAAGATAACAAAGGTTTAGCAACAGGTTTAGCAGTAGCAGGTTTTGGTGCGGCAAAAGCAATAGCGACGCCTATTATGGAAGGTATGATTAGTAGTGGAATGCCTCTTTATACAATGTTCTTAATTTTAGCAGGCGTTTATTTTGTAATGATGTTCGTTGGTCACTTACTTTTGAAAAAACCAGAAGGTTGGCACGAAGAACACGAACCTTTACACGAACATCCTGTAAAAGATTTCTTTGCTAAATTTAGGGTATTTAAAAACAAAACGTTTATAGGTATTTGGCTTGTTTTCTATATTAATATTACTTGTGGTTTAGCAATCATTTCTAATGAAAAATCACTTGTTAAATTAATCGGTTTAGCCCCTGCCGTAATAGGTGCTATATGTGCAGTGTTTAATGCAGGTGGTAGACTTGGATATTCAGCACTTGCCGATGGTTTAAAAGATAGAAATACTATGTATAAAATCATTTTAGCAAGTGAAATCGTCGTATCGGCAGTAGCGTTAGTTTACGGCTTAGTTTGTGGATTTGATACGTCTATTGTATCAGTAATAATAGTGTTAGCATTATTATTCTTAGTAAACGCAGGCTACGGTGGTGGATTTAGTAATTTACCAACCTTACTTTCAGACCATTTTGGTATGAAGACAATTTCAACAATACACGGCGTTGCGTTATCTGCTTGGGCTTTTGCAGGTTTAACGGGTAACCAGATAGCAGGTTTATTAACTGAATTAACAGGCAACTTTACAAGCGTATTAATCTTTACGTTAGCCCTTTACGTTTTAGGTATGATAATAAACGTATTATTTATTAAAGGTCACGATATAGAAGAAGTTGAATAAAATATAGCCGAAATTTGTAATAAAATTTCGGCTTTTTTATTGCTTTTTTATTTAAATTAGTTGAATTTTTAATACAAAAGTTATAAAATAAAAGTATGAACGCTAAAAGATTTTCAACTTTAAAAACAATTTTAATATTATTTATTACGTGCTTATTTTTAAATGGTTGTATTAGCATAAATACAAGCGATAATATTGCTCCCGACGTGCGTTTTAGTAGCGAAACTAATATTTTAACGTGGTCGCCTATAAAAAGTGCGTACAAATATCAAATATGCGTTGATGAACAAACAATTTTAGAAAGTAACGTAACTAATTACGATTTATCTAAAATACCTTATGGTGAACACGTTGTAAAGGTAAGGGCAGTAAACTTATTAGGTACACCTATATCAGAATATTCTTACACAATTTACGTAAAAGTTGAAAGACCGTTAAGTGAAGTTTTAGAATTATTATCAACAACGTATATGTCGGCAAACGTAAAAATAGTTGCAGAAAAGAATTATTTTAACTCAACTTCTGTTTTCGACGGCAGTGGCATTATATTTAAAAAAGAAAATTATGGTAACGGCTATAAATATTATTGCTTAACTAACAATCACGTAGTCGTTCAAGACCTTAGACCAAACTATTTTGTCGTTGACCATAAAGCAACTACTCATAACGCAAGTTTAGTTTGTTATAGCGACGCTTACGATTTAGCCGTTGTAACCTTTACAAGTTCTTCAATTTTCGAAGTTTTGCCTTTTAATAATGAAGATTATAGGGTTGACGACAAGGTTGTTGCATTAGGTAATCCGTTAGGTAGTTTAAATAACGTAACGGCAGGAAACGTAACAAGTGTAGATAAAATTGTAAACGTTAAGGTTAACACGGGCGAAACGGACTATTCTAACGTAAATTTTCCTGTTTTAGCACACACGGCTAAAATTGATAGTGGCTCATCGGGAGGAGCATTAATTTCTTACGACTTTAAAATTGTAGGTATAAACTATGCAACGGGCATTGATTTAAGCAATAATGAATACGTTGAAGCGTATGCCGTGCCTATTTCAAAAGTAAAAGAATTTTTAACTTTAAACCAAATAACTTATTAAAAAAACGCCGATATATTCGGCGTTTTTATTATATAACGTTATTTTTGCAGTTTTGTTTTACCCACTCTAAAATATATTCAATTAAAGCGTTAATTAAAGGGTTATCTAAATTTTCTTGTGGAACGGCAAGGGCAATAGTTCTATACGAAGGTGGATTAAGTGGCATAACTTTAACGCCTGTTTCATTACCCGTAAGTAAAAGTTCAGGTTCAATACAAATACCTAAATTGTTTTTTACCATTGAAATCATAGCGTAGTCGTCAGTCGTTCTATATTTAATATTTGGCGTTACGTTAGCACTTTCAAAAACTGAACGAGAGTCGTTATCCGTTTTATCTCCAAGACTGATAACGTTTTCTTTTTCAAAATGTTTTACGTTAACGCTATTTAAACACGCTAACGGGTGGTTGATAGGTACAACGGCCAACATTTCGTCTTTAACAAGTGGAAAACATTTGAAATTTTCGTTGGCAGAAAGGTTGATAAATCCAACGTCTGCAACGCCGTCGTTAAGGGCGTTTTTAATTTCAGAATAACCGCCGTTAGTTAAGGTAATTTCGGCATTTTCGTACTTTTGTTTAAATCCGTTAATAATGCTTGGCAACCAATTTACTGCAACCGAAGTGAACGACGCAATATTAATTTTATTAGAATAATTACCCCTTATTTTTTGTGTAAATTCGTACAACTTTTTGTCTTGATTTATAATGTTTTTCATTAAAGGTAAAAGTTTTTTGCCTTCTAAGGTTAATTTAATGCCACCTTTATTTCTAATCATTAATGTAAAACCAAGTTCGTTTTCTAAATCATTAATTAAATGCGTAATGCCCGATTGCGTTACGTTTAATTTTTCGCTTGCTTTTGAAATAGAGCCTTCTTCAACAGACACAACAAAAGCGTTATATTGCTTTAAAGTCATATTAAACCCCTTTTTATTACTAAAACTAATATTATTTTACATTAAAATAACTTTGCTTGCAAGTATTTTTACATAATTTATAAATAATTTCAAAAACTTTATTTAGGGGGAATTATGATAGATACGGGAATTGTAAGAAGAATTGACGAATTAGGCAGGGTAGTTATACCAAAAGGAATACGTAAAAACTTATCGATAAAAGCAGGCGATTTAGTAGAAATATATTTAGATAAAGAACAAGTTATTTTAAAAAAATATACTCCAAAACAATATTTTACAAAAGAAACTTTTAATATGCTAAAAAGTATAGGCGAAAGTATAAACAAGCGTATAGTTTTTGGTAGTTTAGAGCAAATTATATTTTCTACTGATAAAGACTTAAAAAACACTAACGTAACAGAAAAATTAAAACAAGTAGTATTGCAAGATAAAAACGTAGTGCTTAATTTAGGCGAAGTAATTGATATAGAAAACGATTATAACGAAAAATACAAAAAGCAAGCCATTATGACGTTAAAAAATAGTGATGGTACAATATTTGGTTTTATTTCAATATTATCGCAAGAAGAAGATATTACAAGTCAAGATTTAACAATATTAAGTTTAGCCGTAAAAACGCTTGAAAAAAATTTATAATTTTTTACTTTACATAATGAAGCAAAATAAAATTATAAAAGGAGCACTTATTATATCGATAGGTGGTTTTTTAACAAAATTAATAGGAGCATTTTATAGAATACCATTAACTAAAATTTTAGGTGCAAACGGAATAGGTTTATATCAAATGGCATTTCCGCTTTATTGTTTGCTTTTAACCTTTTCTTCGCAAGGCGTACCAAACGGAATAGCCAAATTAATTGCTGGTGGAGAAAACGCTGAAAAGGTGTTAAAATCGGCTTTAAAATTGTTTTGTCCTATCGGATTTTTAGGTTTTTTATTAATGGCAACTTTTTCAAAACAAATAGCAACCGTTCAAGGCAATTCGTTAGCACAAGGTTGCTATCTTTTTTTATCTCCGTCAATATTTTTAGTAAGCGTTATTAGTTGTTTTAGGGGATATTTTCAAGGGCTTTCAAATATGCTACCAACGTCAATTTCACAAATAACCGAACAATCGGTTAAATGTGTTTTTGGCTTAATTTTATGTTCAGTTTTTAAAAATAATTTAATATTAGCAACGCAAATGGCAACCTTTTCGGTAACTATTTCTGAACTTGTTGCCGTAGTGTATTTTATTATAATATATAATAAAAAATCTAAAATAACTCTTTTTAAAGGTGTTGAAACTAATTCACTACAAATACTTTTTAAGGTTGTGCCTATAATGCTTGCAACAATAACTTTACCACTTAGTAGAACTGTTGAAAGTTTTATGGTTGTAAACATTTTAAAAGGCTATTTAAAAAACGCAACTTCGCTATACGGCTTATATTCGGGCGGGGTAGAATCGGTAGTCGGTGTACCCGTTGCAATTTGTTATGGTTTATGCGTTTCTTCAATACCTGAAATTGCTAAGAACACAAACACTATAAAAAAGGTAAAACTGACTGTGTTTTTAACTGTTGTTTCGGCATTATTTTTTGCCGTAAGTTTATACTTTTTTTCACCGCTTGTCGTTAAAATTTTATATTCGGCATTACTTAATAGCGAAAAATTAATAATGGTAAAAATGTTAAAAGTTGCTTCAATAGCCTTATTCTTTTTAGCGTTAATGCAAACGTCGTCGGCAATACTTATTGCTTTATCTAAAACAAAAGTTACTTTGTTTAGTGGAGTGCTTTGTGCTATTATAAAACTTGTTTTATCGTATTTTTTACTAAAAATACCAAATATAAACGTTTTTGCGTGTATAATTACCGATATTCTTTCGTATTTTGTTGCTTGTTTTTTAAATTTAGTATATATTGTAATTGTATTAAAAAATAAAAGGCGTAAAATATGAACAAAATTTATTTAGTAGGGTTAGGAACAAGTCCTGACGACATCACGTTAAAGGCACAAAGTTTTATAGAAAGCAACTTAACGAAAGTTGTTAGAACTTCGTTAACTTTAAGTGCAACTTCGTTGCAAAATAATTGTAAAGATTATATTTCTCTTGACTACGTTTATACTAAAAGCAGGAATTTCGACACGCTTAATAGAAATTTAGCAAACGAAGTAATTTCTCTTTCAAAAAAAGGCGACGTAGTATATTTTGTCGATGGTAGCGTAATAAACGATAACTCTTGTAAAGAAATTATAAAAAGGCATAAAAACGTTGAAATTCACGCTGGTGTTTCGTACGCTTTGAAAACTTTTGAAAGGTTAAAAATTTGCCAAGATAGTTTTTTGCAAATTTCGGCATACGATTTAGTTAATTTTGATATTATTTTACCTAAACTTGTTGTTTACGCAATCACGTCAAAACAAATTGCAAGCAACGTTAAACTTCATCTTATGGACGTTTTCGGCGAGGAAGTTAAAATTTATTTTACCGATAATAACGTTACAAAACAAATTTATTTATACGAATTAGATTGGCAAGATAGTTACGATTATTCAACTACAATTTATATTCCAAATCTTGATTATTTACAAAAAACAAAATACGAATTTTACGACCTTGTTAAAATAGTAAAAGCCTTACGTTCTGAAAACGGTTGCCCGTGGGACAAGGCGCAAACTTATGAAAGTTTACAAAAAAATTTAATTGAAGAGTGTTATGAACTTGTAGAAGCAATCAACTCAAAAGACGTGGTCAATATTGTTGAAGAATTAGGCGACGTGTTGCTTCAATGCGTATTTTATGCCGTTTTAGGTCAAGAAGACGGCAAGTTTAATGAAAAAGACGCATTGAATTCAATATGTTCAAAATTAATTTCACGCCATACTCACGTTTTTGGTAATGATACGGCCTCAACCGATACCGATGCTCTTGCCGTGTGGAACAAAAATAAGGTTAAAGAAAAAGGATTTAAAAACGGTACGGAATATCTTTTAAGCGTGCCTAAAACTTTACCTGCGTTAATGAAAACTCAAAAGGTTACCGAAAGAGCATCTAAATACAATTTTGATTTTAAAAATATTAGCGACGCTTTTGAAAAATTATATGAAGAAATTAACGAAGTTAAAAGCGAAATTAACGGTGGCAATACTCAAACGTTATTTAACGAATGTGGCGACCTTTTATTTTCAGTCGTTAACGTGTGTAGGCTTTTAAAAATTGATAGCGAAAGTGCTTTGTTTAATTCTCTTAACAAGTTTACTTTAAGGTTTAGTCGTCTTGAAAACGCTATATTAAACGATGGTAAAGATATTACTAAAATGAGCATAAAAGAAATTGACGAATATTACGTAAAAATAAAATAACAAGGGGCAAAAACGTGCAATTAAAACAAATTAAAATAGGCAACGTTACAACTAAAAACAACGTTTTTATAGCACCGCTTGCAGGGTTTACAGATAGTTCTTTTAGGAGTATTTGTTATTCGTTAGGGGCAGGGCTTTGCTTTACCGAAATGGTTAGTGCAAAAGGCTTAAAATATTCTCCAAGTGCATCAGTTGACCTATTACGCACCGAACAAAACGAATACATAAAAGCCGTTCAAATTTTTGGTAACGACCCAGATATTATGGCTGAAATGGCAAATAGTGAATATTTACAAAAGTTTGATATCATAGATATCAACTTTGGTTGTCCCGTTACAAAAATATTTTCTAACGGCGAAGGTAGTTTTTTGCTTTCAGACATTTCTTTATCTTCAAAAATAATTTCGTCAATTGCTAAAAGCGGTAAAACGGTTACTTGTAAATTTAGAATAGGTATTGAAGAAAACAACTTTGTCACCAAAGAATTTAGTAAAATGTGTGAAGATAGCGGGGCAAAGTTAATTTCTATTCACGGTAGGGTAAAAACGGCAATTTATAGTGGCAAATGCAACTTTGAACAAATAAGGCTAGCAAAGCAAAGCGTTAAAATACCTGTTATTGCAAATGGTGGAATTTTCACTAAACAAGATGCTATCGAAATGATAGAAAATACAGGTGCAGACGGCATAATGCTTGCAAGGGGAGTTTTAGAAAATCCTTTACTCATAAAAGAATTGACGGGCATTGATACGGGCTACTCTTTAAAAGATATAATTTTAAAACAAATAGATATGACAAAGGCAATTTACGGCGATAATCGTTCGGCCGTTATATTGCGTAAACAAATGGCTTATTATTTAAAAGGCGTTGAAAATAGTAAAAAATTAAAACAAGAAGTATTTACTATAACAAGTGCCGAAAAAATGAAAGAATTATTTATAAATACAAATCTTTTTTAACATTTTATAGCAAAAACGCTTACTATATTATGGTGTATAATATGAAATTTTATTGTAATATAGTTGACGGTGTTTTTACCATAGATAAGCAAGAATTTAACAACGTTGACGTTGTTTTGTTAGGTTTTAATTCAATAAATAAAATTAATTATAAAAACGAACTTCAAGGCTTGCAAGAAAATCTTTTAAAAATATCAAAAATTTCAAAAGAAACTAAAAAAGTTTTGGTGTGTGCGACTTATACAGATAATTATTCAATTATAAAAAAGTCGGCGATTGTTGCAGAAAACGGCAAAATTTTAGGAATTGCCGATATGCACTTAAAAAAGCAAGAAGACTCAACTTCTATAAGTTTCGGTTATAAAATTTATCAAACTAAAAATGGTAAAATAGGCGTTTTAATCGACGACGATTTATACGATTTTGATGCAGTAAAATGTATGTCGATGTGCGACGTTGAAGTTATTATAATTTTATCAGATAAATCCGAAAAATCTAATTTAACTTATCTATTAAGGGCGTACTCGCTACTTTTTGGCATTTGTATTATTATGCTAACTCCAAAAAGCGTAATTTACACAAATAGTCAAGGCGAAATAGAAAACAATAGCGAAACTTCTAAAATCATTAACTTAAATAGTAAAAAACATTACACGGTTACAACTACAAAACAAAGGGGATTAATAAAATAATGAAATTAAACGTAGTTTTAGTAGAGCCTGAAATACCACAAAACACAGGCAATATATCAAGAACTTGTGCTTGCACGAACACTTCGTTACATATTGTAAGACCAACAGGTTTTGAAATTACTGATAAAAATTTAAAAAGAGCAGGGTTAGATTATTGGCAATATTTAGACGTTCACTACTACGATAGTATTGAAGAAGTTATTGAAAAGTATTACGATGGTAATAACTTTTACTTTATGTCAACAAAAGGCAAAAAAATTTATAGCGACGCTAAGTTTAAAGACGGTGACTTTTTAATTTTTGGTAAAGAATCTCACGGGCTTCCTGAACCTTTGCTTGAAAAATATTACGATAAAACTTTACGTATTCCTATGTTTGGAACGCTTCGTAGTTTAAACTTGTCAAACTCAGTTGCAATCGCTCTTTACGAAGGTTTACGACAAAACGATTTTGACGTATTAACCACAGAAGGTTCGTTGACAGGAAGAAAAAATTGACAATCATACGGATTATATAGAATAAGGGACTAACGGCGTAGCGTTAGTCCTTTTTGCTTAGTTACTTTTATAGTTTTTAAACAATAATGGTGTCGATAAAAATTAACAATAAAAATTAAAAAATAAAGCGTTACTTTGGTAGCGTTTTTTTCATAAAAAAATCCTTTTAATAATACACATAATAAAAGGGTGAATTATGTACATTTTATCAAATATTTTTTTAACGCTTGGTGGTATAACCTTATTTTTGCTTGGACTTAAATTTATGAGTGAAAATATGGAAAAGTTCAGTGGCGACGGCTTAAAAAATTTGCTATCAAACTTTACTAAAAACAAATATTTAGGCGTATTAACGGGTGCTTTTTCAACTGCCGTTTTGCAATCAAGCGTGGCTACCAACGTAATTTTAGTAGGCTTTGTTTCAAACGGCGTTTTATCTTTTTATCAAGCGTCGGCAGTTATAATGGGTACTAATATCGGTACAACCATAACGGCTCAACTTGTATCTCTTTCGGGTGGTAAATCTTTCGATATTACTGCTATTGCAAGCGTCGTTGCTTTTATAGGATTTATTCTTACTTTTTTTAAAAACGAAAAGGTTAGTCGAATAGGTGGCGTTATGATAGGATTCGGCACTTTATTTTTAGGACTTAAAATTGTAAACGAAGGCGTTGTGTTTTTTAAAAGTTTTCAACAATTTCGCAATATATTTTTAGTTAAAAACGAAATTTTATTACTGCTTAACGGAATATTAATTACGTCAATCGTGCAAAGTTCTTCTGCCGTAACAAGTATAATAATTTTATTGGCGTCAAACTCTCTTTTAACCTTTGAAAGTAGTATGTTTTTAATTTTAGGAGCAAATATAGGCACTTGTTTCGTGGTAATTTTTGCAAGTTTAAACAAAAGTATCGACGCACAGCGTACGGCTTTTTTCAATCTGTTTTTCAACGTTTTCGGCACGCTAATTTTACTTTTACCTTTAATAGTTTATAAACACCAAATTTCAACCTTATTTGAAAGTTTTTCAAATGGTATTGAAAGAGAAATTGCAAATTTTCACACGCTTTTTAACGTTTTTGTAACTATAATAATTTTACCTATTTTAAAACCGTTTACGAACTTTGTAAATTTTGTTATCGGCAACGAAAAACGTTCAAATCAAACGAAAAACGCTATATTAGTTACAAAAGCCGTGCAATAATATTTTTTTATTACGTAAAAAAGCATATAACCTTGTTAAAAAGTTGACAATTTATTTTAAATAGAATAAAATATTAAAAAATGTTATTACAAGGAGTTTATTATGAATAAAAAGACTATTAAAGACGTTGAAGTTAAAGGTAAAAAATGTCTTGTTAGGGTAGATTTTAACGTCCCTATGAAAGACGGTGTTATTACTGATGAAAACAGAATTAACGGAGCACTTCCTACAATCAAATATCTTATGGATAACGGTGCAAAAGTTATATTATGTTCACACATGGGCAAACCACATAACGTTTTTAACGAAGTAATTAAACTTAACAAAAAAGAAAAGAAAGCAGTTGAAAAAGCAGATGCAAGCGAAAAGGATGCGTTAACGAAAGAATTTTTAGAAAAGGCTAAAAAAGATTTAACTAAATATTCTTTAAAACCTGTTGCAGAAAGGCTTAATGAACTTTTAGACGGCAAGGTTACGTTTGCTACTGATACTGTTGGCGAAGACGCTATAAGCAAAGTAAACGCTTTAAAAGAAGGCGAAGTAGTTTTATTAGAAAACTTACGTTTTGACGCAGGCGAAGAAGGTAAAGACCTTGAATTTTGTAAAAAACTTGCAAGTTTTTGCGACGTGTACGTAAACGATGCTTTTGGTACGGCTCACCGTTCACACGCATCTACGGCGGCAATCGTTGAATACGGACTTGTTGATACGGCGGTTTGTGGCTTCTTAATTGAAAAGGAACTTTCAGTTATGGCAGATAGTTTAGAAAATCCTGAAAGACCTTTCGTTGCAGTATTAGGTGGCGCTAAGGTTGCTGATAAACTTAACGTTATTTCAAACCTTTTAGAAAAGTGTGATTCGTTAATTATCGGTGGTGGTATGGCTTATACTTTCTTAAAAGCATTAGGTAACGAAGTAGGTACGTCACTTGTTGACCTTGAAAAAATCGATTATTGTAAAGATATGCTTAAAAAGGCTGAAACTCTTGGCAAAAAACTTTACTTACCTATCGATACGACGATAGCATCTTCTTTCCCTGACCCTATCGATGCAGAAATAGAAGTTGAAATTGTTGATAGTAATTGTATCCCAAGCGACAAAATGGGGCTTGATATTGGTCCAAAAACAATGGACTTATTCAGTAACGTAATTAAAAGTGGTAAAACTATTATTTGGAACGGACCTATGGGCGTATTTGAAAATCCTACGCTTGCAAAAGGTACAATGCAAGTTGCAAAGGCTATGAGTGAAGCAACCGACGCTATTACTATTATCGGTGGTGGCGATAGTGCGGCAGCCGTTGCTCAACTTGGTTATGCAGATAAAATGTCACACATTTCAACAGGTGGCGGTGCATCTCTTGAACTTTTTGAAGGTAAAGTTTTACCAGGTATTGCGTGTCTTAACGAAAAAAACTAAGGAGTTGTTATGAGAAGACCTATTATAGCAGGTAATTGGAAAATGAATTTAACACCGTCAAAAGGCGTTGAACTTGTGAACAAATTAATTCCGCTTGTTAAAAACGCTAATTGTGACGTAGTCGTATGTGTGCCTGCAACTAATTTATACGCAGTTGGACAAGCACTTAAAGGTAGTAACGTAAAATTAGGTGCTGAAAACGTACATTTTGCCGAAAGTGGTGCATACACGGGTGAAATATCGGCCGATATGCTTTTAGAATTAGGTGTTGAATACGTAATTATAGGACATAGTGAAAGAAGACAATATTTTAACGAAACAGACGAAACTGTTAATTTAAGAACTCTTCAAGCACTTAAAAAAGGTCTTACACCTATCGTATGCGTAGGCGAAACTCTTGAAGAAAGGGAAACTAATAAAACAGAAGAAGTTTTAAAAAGGCAAATAACAATAGGCTTAAAAGGCGTAGAAGATTTAACTAAATTAGTTATTGCTTACGAGCCTGTTTGGGCAATCGGAACGGGTAAAACGGCTACAAGTGAACAAGCCAACGAAACTATTGGTTATATTCGTAACCTTTTAAAAACAATATTCTGCGAAGAATGTGCAAATAAAGTTCGTATTCAATATGGTGGCTCTATGAAGCCGTCTAACGCAAAAGAACTTATGGCTATGAGTGAAATTGACGGTGGACTTATTGGTGGCGCTTCATTAGTGGCAGAAGATTTTTCTAAAATCGTTAATTTTGATAAATAATTAAAAGAAGATGCTAAATTGCATCTTTTTTTTAAAAAAATTTTAAAAATATCTTTTTTTAGTAAAAAAAGTGTGTTATAATAATAAAAAAGTATTATAAGCAAAAAAATTATAATACTATAAAGGGGTGGCTTATGAGTAAAACAGCAAAAATAATAAGGTCAATAGTTGCGAGTATAATGATACTTATAGCAACACTTGCTTTGGTATTATTAATAACTTCAATTTTTGATGGTGCATTAGCAGTGGTAATTTGGGGCTATATTATGTTTATTTACGGAATACCCGTTGCAGTAGCAACTATTATCTATCAAGTAATTTTAATTATTAAAAAGAAGGTTTGGAAGTTTGATTTATTCGCTTCTATATATTTGCTTGTTGTATGGTTATCTCAAATAATAACCGTGCTTGTTTACGCAATGTTTAATTAAAAAATCTAAAAAAACGCTCTTTGAAGAGCGTTTTTTTTTATAAATTAGGATATTTAGTTTTTAAAAGTTGGTAAATATAGTCGGCACTTTTTTCAGAGCCGTATAAAGAGTGAACTTTTTTACAATTTTCACTCATTTGCTTTAAAGTCGTATCGTCTTTTAAGCAATCTTCAATAAACTTAACAACTTTTTTAGGATTAAAAATATTTATTGCCGATTTAACGTGGTTTACGTAATATTCGGCATTATGTTGCTCAATATGAGTAGCGTGCTTGGTTATAACTTGTGGAACTAAAAAATAACAAGGTTCGGCAATCATACTTGCTCCACTTTTACCACAAAATAAATCGCTTGCACTAATGTATTCAAAAACGTTATTAGTGAAGGGTAACGGGTGCAAAATAGTGTTTTTTAAAGTGGGCATATTTTTTAATTTATTATATAATTCTTTATTTTTGCCACAAATAGCAATTAAAACGATAGGTAAATCTTTTTGAATAATTAATTTGCAAATTTCTTCTATTTTACCTATACCGTAACCACCTTCGGCTAAAACTACGGTAAACTTATCTAATTCAAGCCCTAATTTTTTACGAAGTTCTTTTTTATCAAGTGAAACTTCAAAGGCTTCTTTACGTATAGAAAAATCAACTAATTTTAAATTGTCGTCGTTAAAACGACGCAATTTTTTTGCCTTTTCGTATCCTGGCAAAAGTGGGGTTAAAACTAAGTTGCACTTATACCTAAATAAAGGCGTTACAAAATTGTCGGGGCTATACATAACCGTTAGTGGTTTCGACTTTGATTTTATAGCGTAATAGTTGGTTGCCCAATGCGTGCTTACTACCATATCGGCATTAAGTTCGTCAACGTGTTTTACTCCTTCTTTCGTAGAGTTTTTTATAAGTGCGTTCATAACAAATTCCGTGCTTATCGTAGAACCGAAAAATTCCATAGCAGACGTAACTAACTTGCCGTAAGCAGGGTGCTTGTTTTGCAGTTTAACTTGATTAACAAGCATTTTTTCAAAATTTAAAAGGGTAGGATTATTGCTTTCGGTAAAAAATAACGATTTTACACACTCAACCTTATCCCCATATTTTTCTTCAAAGGTAGTTGCAATATCTTTTAAAGGCATAATATGTCCCATACCTGCTTCGGTAAAGGCAAATACTATTTTAGGCTTTGACATTTATTGCTATC
>JAZRJP010000002.1:0-155484 GCA_045645865.1 Christensenellaceae bacterium
CAAGTTCTATTAAACTTAACGGCGTTATTACTCCTATTGTTGTTAATAAAGACGCTAACGGCAAATATATGATTATTGCCGGCGAAAGAAGATACAGGGCGTCTAAACTTGCGGGTAAAGATAATATTCCTGCAATCGTTAAAGAATACGATGAAAGGCAAGTTAAAGAAATCTCTTTAATAGAAAACTTACAACGTGAAGACTTAAACCCTATTGAAGCGGCTACTGCAATGAAACAACTTATGGACGATTACGGCTTAACGCAAGAACAATTATCTGAACGTATCGGCAAAAGCCGTTCGGCAGTTGCAAACACTTTAAGGTTGCTTTCGTTAAGCGACGACGTTAAAAAGTTAGTTGCCGAAGGCAAAGTTTCATCAGGCCACGCAAAAACTATCGTTACACTTCCTAAGGAAGAACAAATTATTCTTGCTAATAAAATTGTTAAAGATGGAATGTCTGTTAGAGACGTTGAAAAGGCAGTTAAAGATATTTTAAATCCTGATAGAAAATCTAAAAAGAAAACTCATAGCGCTATGAGTGTTGAACTTAAAGATTTAATTTATCGTATGCAACAAACGTTCAAAACAAAGGTTTCGGCAATAGGTAACGATAAAAAAGGACGTATTTATATCGATTATTATACAACAGACGATTTAGACAGGCTTAACGATATTGTTGTAATGCTTGAAGAACAAGAAAAGAAGTAATAAAAAATATATTACAATATGTTAAAATTTAAAAAGTTTACAGATAAAGACTTAAACTTAATAAAAAAATATACCGTAAATAGCCCGTATCTTGTGTGCGACTTGTCGTGCGGGGTAATGCTAATGTGGAAAAAAGTTTTTAATCAAGAAATTTGTGTGTATGACGAAACGTTGATTATAAAAGCCAACTTTGATAAAAAATACACTTGTTTTTTTCCGCCTATTGGCAAAAACGTTGACGGAGCAATAAAAGAAATTGAAAAATACGCAGTTATAAACGAATTGCCACTTGTTTTTAATTGTAGCGACGAAAATTTTTTACAATACTTAAACGGCAAATATCAAACGGAGTATTACAATAATCGTAAATGGTCAGACTATTTGTACGATTATAGCGAAATGTTTAATTTTGCAGGTCGAAAGTTTGGTGGACAAAGAAACCATATCAATAAATTTAAAAAAACGTACCCTAATTACAAATATAAAGTAATGAAAGTAGGGGACGTAGATAAGGTTAAAGAGTTTTTAACAAAATATAAAACTTTTCATAAGGATATGAAAAGGGTTGAAAAAGAAGAATACTTAAACACCTTTACCTTGCTTGATAATTTCAAAAGTAATAGGTTTGTTGGTGGTATGCTTTGCGTCGGCAACAAGATAATAGCGATTTCTATCGGCGAATACGTCGGCAAAATGCTTGTTATTCATACCGAAAAGGCTTTGGGTGGATACAATGGTGTTTATCCTACAATGTTTAACGAGTTTGTAAAACATAATCATAAAGACGGTATTATATACGTAAACAGGCAAGACGATGCGGGTGATGAGGGGTTAAGAACTTCAAAAACTCAATACAAGCCTATAAAATTAGTAGATAAAAACTACGTTACGATAAAAAGTCCGTTTAACGTTGAAAAAAAGCCGAAACTTGTAGGCGAAAAGGTTGTTTTATCGGCTATAACCAAAAAAGACGCGTTATTTTACTATAAATTAAACGTAAACAAAACGCTTAATAAAAGTTGGGGTTACGATTATCGAAAATATTTAAACGAAGTTAACCAAGATACGTTTTATAATTTGCAAAAAAGAGATTTTAATAAAAAACTTAATATGTGCCTTAAAATAGTTGATAAAAAAAGCAAGACTATGGTAGGCGAAATGGTTTTTTATAATTTTGATTATGATAATAACGTTGAAATAGGTTTTAGGCTTTTTAAAAAAGAACAAAAAAAGGGTTACGCAACCGAAGCCGTATGGCTTGCTTGTCAATACGTTGAAAACGTGCTTAAAAAACACGTTGTAGCAAAAACGTACAAGAAAAACGTGGCATCGCAAAAAGTTTTAAAAAACAACTGTTTTGAAAAAACAAGTGAAGATAAAAAGTATTTTTATTTCAAAAAATAAAAAATAAAAATATTTAAAAAAAGGGGCAAAAACACTTTACAAAAGCAAAATAAAAGAGTATTATTATATTCGTTAAAAACGCTTATCATTTTCCCCCTTATCATATATTTTTTTTCAAGTGGCAGTTTACGAAGAATCGCAAACTGTCATTTGATTTTATTTCAAAAAAAACAATAAAGGTTTTCGGCAAACACTTTATAAAAACCGAGGTTTAAAATGTTAAAAAATTTAAATGCAAAAAAACTTGCGACAACGGGCATTATTTCGGCAATTTACGTTGCTTTAACGCTAATTTTAATGCCTATTTCTTTTGGGACGTTTCAAGTAAGGATATCAGAAGCGTTAACTATATTACCGCTTCTTATACCTGAATCGATAATCGGCTTAACGTTAGGCTGTTTGATTTCAAATTTATTTGGTTACGGCGCAATTGACGTTATTTTTGGCACGTTGGCCACCTTTTTATCGGCAATATTAACGTATTTTGTTGGCAAAAAGGTAAAAAAACCATTTTTAAAGTTTGTAGTTGGGGCGTTTTTTCCTGTAATTATAAACGCAATAATCGTTCCGTTAATTTTTATTATGACGGGAAGTTCTAACGAAATATACATTTTAAACTTTCTATCAATTTTCGTTGGACAGTTTATATCCGTATATCTTGTAGGAATAAATTTATATTATGCCGTAAAGAAATTTTTGCATTAAAAAAAAGGTCTTTCGACCTAATTTTTAATTAAATTAATGGCTTGCTCTTTCAAAAGGCTTATACATAAACGCAAAGAAGATTAACCATAAACCAGCAATACCTACTAAAATATAAATTAAATTAGTAAGGAAAGTTGCCGTACCAAACACTGCTGATACAAGGTTGAAGTTAAAAATGCCAACAAGTAGCCAATTTAATGCGCCTACGATAGTTAATACGTAAGCCAAAACGTTAATAAATTTCATAAAACCTCCACTACAATAAGTTTAAACGTTTTATGAAAAATTATACCTATTCTTCTTGATTTTCTAAAAAAAGACAGTCATAATCGAATTCATCAATAAAATCGTCTTTTGTGAATTTTAAAGAATTAAATTTTTCATAGCACTCCCTATGATAATTAATAATTATCGGGGTAGATAAGTCCAAACGCCTACAAAGTTCAGATACGTAAAAATAAAAATTTTCACTTTCGTAGTGGTCAACACTTATAAACATAGTGCTTTTTTTAATTTTATGGTTTGTAATTAGTTTTGCACTTATTTTAATCATATATATAGTATAAAACAATTTTTAAATTTTCTCAATAAAAAAAGGGGTAATATGACAAATAAAAAAATTTCAAATAAAGTAGTTCAGCGTTTGCCTAAATATTATAGATATTTGCAAGAACTTTGCCAAAAAGGAATAAAAACTATTTCTTCTAACGAAATTTCAAAATCGTTAAATATTACGGCTTCACAAGTAAGGCAAGACTTAAATCAGTTTGGTGGTTTCGGAAGGCAAGGTTTTGGTTACGACGTTGAATATTTAAAAGACAAAATGAAAGAAATTTTAGGATTAACTAAAACACACACGGCAATTATTATTGGTGGCGGTAGAATAGGTCAAGCCCTTGCCAACTATAAAGGCTTTAAAAAAGAGTCGGTTATAGTTAAGGCGATATTTGACGTAGAACTTACGCACGTTGAAAAAATTGATGGCATTGAAGTTTTACACATTGACGAAATTGAAAGTTACGTAAAACAAAACAAAATTGACGTTGCGATAATATCCGTTCAAAAAGAACACGCTGAAAGTATTGCTAAAAGAACGATTGGCGCAGGTGTAAAAGCAATTTGGAACTTTGCTCCTATCGACCTGTATTTTGGCGACGATATTGCTTGCGAAAATATAAATATGAGTGAAAGTTTAATGCGTTTACTATACAATAGTAAAAAATTAAACGGCTAAAAGATTATTTGATATGAATATTCGTAAAAATATTATTGAAAAAAGAAAAATGCTTTCTAAAAAAGAAGTTGAACGTTTTAGTGACGAAATATATAAAAACTTGTTTTCGTTGCCGTTTATAAAAGGCAAGACTAATTATTTTATATACAATTCGTTTAAAAACGAAGCCGACACGACAAAAATAGTAAAAACTCTTAAAGAAAGTGGCAAAACAATTTTATACCCCCTTACCATAGGCGATAAAATGTACGCTGTAAAGAATATAGGGGACGATTTCATAAAAGGGAGTTTTGGCGAAGACGTGCCTAAAAATTACACGATAACCGATAGCGTTGATATTGCAATAATCCCGCTTGTTGCGTGTGATAAAAACTTAAACAGAATAGGTTATGGCAAAGGCTTTTACGATAAATTTTTAAAAACGCACGACTGTATCAAAATAGGCATATGCTATGATTTTCAAGTAATTGAAAATATAACTCCAAACGAGTGGGACGTGCCACTTGATTACGTAATAACTCCAACAAAAATAATAAAGAAATAAAAAATCTTCTGCTAAAACAGAAGATTTTTATTTTTTATAAACTTATAGGTTGGTTTTTAAAGTTTAATAACTTCTTGTCCACCCATAAACTTTCTTAACACTTTTGGTATTGTAATTGAACCATCGGCATTTTGGTATTGTTCGATAATAGCAGGGAATACCCTTGAAGTGGCTAAGCCTGAGCCGTTAAGCGTGTGTGCAAATACGGGTTTACCCGTCTTGCTATCACGATACCTTGTGTTGTTTCTTCTTGCTTGATAATCTCTTGCGTTAGAAACAGAAGAAACTTCTTTATAAATGCCCATTGATGGAATCCAAACTTCGATATCGTAAGTCCTTGCCATTGAAGCAGAACAATCGCCTGCCGCAAGTTTAGAAAGTCTAAAATGAAGCCCTAATTTCTCCATTAAACTGCACGCTTTTGTAACAAGCTCGTCAAAAGCCTTATCGCTACCTTCGCTTGTAGTGTATTGTACCATTTCAACTTTATTGAATTGATGTCCCCTAATCATACCCCTTTCTTCCGCTCTTGCAGAGCCTGCTTCTTTACGATAGCAAGGAGTGTATGCAAAGAATTTAAAAGGAAGTTTGCTTTCGTCGATAATTTCGTTAGCGTATAAGTTTACAAGAGCCGTTTCAGCCGTTGGAAGCATAAAACGGTTTTTCTTTTTATCTTCGTCAACGTCAAGCCAATAAACTTCTTCTTGGAATTTAGGGAATTGACCTGCACCAAAACCACAATTATACGAAAGTTGATGTGGTGGCAATATAAATTCGTAACCGTCGTTCAAATGTTCTTCGATAAAAAAGTTTAATAAAGCCCATTCAACCCTTGCACCATCGCCACGGTATGCCCAAAAGCCGTTACCTGAAAGTTTAACGCCCCTTTCATAGTCGATAATGCCAAGATTTGTACAAAGGTCAACGTGATTTTTAATTTCAAAATCGAACGTAGGAACTTCGCCGTTTATTTTTACAACCTTGTTATTTTCTTTTTCGCCTTCAAGCAAGTCGTCGTCAGGAAGATTAGGTAAACAAGCAATAAATTCAAAAATTTCTTCATTTAAAGCGTTAATTTTTGCATCGCCTTCCGTAATTTTCTCGCCTATTTCACGCATTTCTTGAAAGATTGGCTCAACAGGTTTACCTTCTTTTTTAAGGCGTGGAATTTCACTTGATACTTTATTTCTTTTTGCTTTTAATTGTTCAATTTCAAATAAAAGTTTTCTTCTTTCAGCATCTTTTGCGATAACTTCTGTAAAGTCAACGTCATAGCCTTTCTTTTTAAGAGAGTCTTTAACGTATTCAGTATTGTCAATAATAAGTTTAATGTCTAACATAATAACCCCTAATGGCTTTTTAATAAGTATATACCTAAAATGGAATTTTTGCAACTGTTTAAGCAAAACCTTATTAAAGAAAATACTTTAATTTAATTGCGTTTTGTTAACAAATATGATATTATTAGCATATAATATATTATATTTATAAAAACCGTTTTTAAAAAGAGTAGATTTTGTAGGTTTTTAGAGAGTGGCTGTTTGGTGTAAAGCCATAACCTAAAAAATTGAAAGTGCGTTTAAAAAATAAGGGAGATTAACTATCTTCGGTATGAAACCGTTATCATCTTCAAGAGACCTTTGTGTTTAAAGTAAAGTGGAACCACGCTATATAGTAGCGTCTTTATACAAGGTCGTTTTTTTTACAAAAAAATTAGTAAAGGTATAAAAATGTTTAAAAAATTAAAACTTGATATTGACGCAGCAATGCAAAACGACCCTGCGGCAAGAAGTAGATTAGAAGTATATTTAACTTATTCGGGCATAAAAGCATTAATTGCGTATAGAAAAGCAAACTTTTTTTACAGGCATAATATGAAACTTTTAGCACGTATCATAAGCCAAAACGCTAAAAAAAGAACGGGCATTGAAATTCACCCTGCGGCAACTATTGCTCCCGGCGTATTTATCGACCACGGCGCAGGCGTTGTTATAGGCGAAACGGCAGTTGTTGAAACGGGCGTTGTAATTTACCAAGGCGTAACGTTAGGTGGTTCGGGTAAAGATAAAGGTGCAAAAAGACACCCAACTATTAAGAAAAACTGCGTTATTTGTGCAGGAGCAAAAGTTTTAGGGGGCATTACTATTAACGAAAATTGTAAAATAGGTGCGTCAAGCGTAGTGCTTACCGACGTTCCTGCAAACTCAACCGTTGTAGGCATACCGGGTAAAGTTGTAAAACAAAACGGACAAAAAATACAAGACGTGCTTGATTTAAAACAAGATATGCAAGACCCTGTATCAGATGAAATTAAGCAAAACAGAGAACTTATTAAAAAGTTGATTAAAAGAATTGACGAACTTGAAAAGGAGATTAAACGATGAAATTATACAATACGTTAACAAGACAAAAGCAAGAATTTAAAACACAAGACGGCACGAATACCGTTAGAATGTATTCTTGTGGTCCAACAGTATATAATTATGCTCATATAGGCAATTTACGTACTTACGTATTTATGGACCTTTTAAGGCGTGTGTTAAAATATGAAGGTTACGAAATTAAAGGGGTAATGAACATAACAGACGTAGGCCACTTATTATCTGACGGCGACGATGGTGAAGATAAAATGGCAAAAACGGCAAGAGAACAACAAAAAGACCCTTATGAAATTGCCGAATATTATACGGGCGTGTTTATGAAAGATTTTGCACGCTTAAACATTGATAAGCCTGAAATAATTTGTAAAGCAACCGACCATATTCCACAAATGATTGATTACGTTGTTGGTTTATGCGAAAAAGGTTACGGCTATGAAACTGACGATGGCATTTACTACGATATTTCAAAATTTAGCGATTACGGTATGCTTTCGGGCAATACTATCGACGACTTAAAAGCAGGCGCAAGAATTGAAGTTAATAGTGGTAAAAGAAATCCTTACGACTTTGCTATTTGGAAAAAAGCACCAAAAGAACACATTATGCAATGGCCAAGCCCTTGGGGACAAGGCTATCCTGGTTGGCATATCGAATGTTCGGCTATGAGTAGGCAATATTTAGGTGACGTTTTTGATATTCACACAGGTGGTGTTGACCATATTCCTATTCACCACGAAAACGAAATTGCTCAAAGCAAAGGCTTAACGGGCGTTCAACCTGCAAACTTTTGGATACACGGCGACTTTATGCTTGTTGACGGTGGCAAAATGAGTAAATCTCTTGGCAATACTTACACTATTGACCAACTTATTCAAAAAGGCTACGACCCTATGGTGTTTAGATATTTCTGCTTAAACGCTCATTATAGAAAGAAGTTAAACTTTACTTTCGAAACAATGGACGGAGCAAAAGTTTCTTACGAAAGATTATGTCAAGCCCTTTTAAAACATAAAAACTCACCTGCAACAACAAGCCAAGAAGTTCTTAATAAATACAAAACGCAATTTACTGACTGCGTAACCGACGACTTAAATATTCCGTCAGCATTAGGCGTGTTATGGACCTTACTTAAAGAGCCTGCTTCTATTGACGTTTATAATTTAGTGCTTGATTTTGATAGAGTGTTCGGTTTAAGTTTAGATAAGGTTGAAGAAAAGGCTGTTGAAGATAAAAATAGCGATATTCCTACTGAAATTATTGAAAAAGCCGACAAAATGCAAGAAGCACGCAAAGAAAAAAATTGGGCAGTTGCCGATTCTATTAGGGCTGAACTTTTAGCACAAGGCTACGTTGTTAAAAACACGAAAGACGGTTACGAAATCGAAAAGAAATAAGGAGAAATTATGAATAAAATTACTTCCGAAAAATTAAGAGAATTATTTTTAAGTTTTTTTAAAGAAAAAGGACACACTGTAATTCCATCGGCAAGTTTAATACCTGAAAATGACCCGTCGGTTCTTTTCACAACGGCAGGTATGCACCCGTTAGTGCCATATTTGTTAGGCGAAAAGCACCCACAAGGCAAGCGTTTAACAGACGTTCAAAAATGCGTTAGGACGGGCGATATTGACGAAGTTGGCGACGCTTCACATTGTACGTTTTTTGAAATGCTTGGTAACTGGTCGCTTGGCGATTATTTCAAGCAAGAAATGATACCTTATAGTTTTGAATTTTTAACAAGTGAAAAATATCTTAATATACCTATTGAAAATTTAGCCGTTACGGTATTTGCAGGTGACGAAGACGCCGAAAGGGACGAAGAATCGGCGGCGCTTTGGCAAAAAGCAGGTATTCCAAAAGATAGAATTTTTTATCTTCCTAAAAAGAACAATTGGTGGATTGCAGGTACGGTAGGTCCTTGTGGTCCTGATACGGAAATGTTTATTGATAGGGGCACGCCAAAATGTAGCGAAAATTGTTCTCCTGCGTGCGATTGTGGTAAATATTTAGAAATTTGGAACGACGTATTTATGGAATACGAAAAGAAGCCTGACGGCACTTACCAAAAACTTGCGCAACGCAACGTTGATACGGGTATGGGGCTTGAAAGGACACTTTCTATATTAAACGGCGTTAAAACGGTATATGATACCGACGTTTTTGAAGACGCTAAAAATTGCATTGAAACATTGTCGGGTGTTAAGTACGGCGAAAATGAAGAACAAACAAAAGCGTTTAGAATTGTGTTAGACCACACAAGAACGGCAACGTTTATGCTTGGCGATGCAAAAGGTGTAACTCCTTCAAACGTTGACCAAGGCTACGTTCTTCGTAGGCTTATAAGGCGTGCCGTTAGATACGGCAAAATGCTTGGCTTAAATCAAGGCGATTTAGCAAAAATTTCAGTATGCTATATTGAAAAGTATAAAAACGCATATCCAGAACTATTAGAAAATAAAGACAAAATTATTACTGAACTTAATAAAGAAGAAGAAAAGTTTTCAAAAGCGTTGACTGACGGCTTGAAAGAGTTTAACAAGGTTATTACCTATATTCAAGGCAACGTGTTCCCAGGCAAAACGGCGTTTAGGCTTTTTGATACGTTTGGTTTTCCTATTGAAATGACCACTGAACTTGCAAAAGAAAGGGGTTTTGAAGTTGATATTGACGGCTACAAAGAAGCGTACAAAAAACACCAAGAAAAATCGCAAGCAAACAGCGAGCAAAAGTTCAAAGGTGGCTTGGCAGAAAATAACGAAACGACTGCAAGACTTCACACGGCAACGCACCTTTTAAATAGTGCATTAAAATACGTGTTTAACGACGATAGCATTAATCAAAGGGGTTCGAACATAACGGTAGAAAGATTGCGTTTTGATTTTAGTTTTCCAAGAAAATTAACGCAAGAAGAACTTAAAGCAGTTGAAGATAGAGTAAACGAAGCAATACAAAAAGATATACCTGTCGTAATGGAAGAAATGAGTTTAGAAGATGCTAAAAAGCAAGGAGCAGTAGGTGTTTTTGACAACAAGTACGGCGACGTCGTTAAAGTTTACACCATTGAAGGTTACAGCAAAGAAATTTGTGGTGGACCACACGCAAAAACTACTGGCGAACTTGGTAAGTTTATTATCAAAAAAGAAGAAGCAAGCAGTAGTGGCGTAAGAAGAATAAAAGCAATAATAACAGAAAATAAATAAAAACGGAAATTTATAATACAAAAAAACGGCTAACGAAAGTTAGCCGTTTTTGATTAAAATTTCTTAGTATAATACTTTACGAAGTATAAGTCCTACAATAATTAAAATAGCACCTATAATAATTAATCCCATAAATTGTTGCTCCTTATTGATTAAAAATATTTTTATAAGACTTAGAAAATTTAACAGTTGGTGATTTGCAAGCAGGAATAACAACCTTTTCACCGTTTGATGGGTTTACGCCATCTCTTTCATTTTTGTCTTTAACGCTAAACGTTGCAAACCCTGAAATGTGAACGTATTCTCCGTTTAACATACATTCTGTTAAAGTATCAATAAATTTTGATAAAATAACTTCGGCTTCTTTAATAGTGCCTCCAAGTCTTTCTGCATAAGCCCTAGTAAATTCGCTTTTATTCATAAAAACCTCCCCCGTGTATACGGTAATTAAAAACCGTCAATTTTAATATTTTTTGACGAATATAATAATATTATACCATATATTTTATATATTTCAAGATATTTTTTGAATTTTATATAAAAGGGGTTTAACAATAAACATTGACAAAAAGAGTAAAAAATAATATATTATATATAGATATATTTTAATAAAAGGAAGGTTTATGCTTTGTCAAAAAAATCGATTGCGTTAAATGAAAGTTTTGAGCAAATAAAACTTTTAACAAAACTAAATATCAACGTAAGTTTTGAAAGCATTTCTAATGCCGTAGATAAAATATGCAAAAACGACGTAAAAAGCGTAGAAATTCTTTTTAAAGAAAACGATTATTTAAAGTACGGCAACGAATTTATTAATTGTTTTAAAAAGTTAGGCGTTAATTATTCAATACTTATTTCAGAAGATAATTTAGATAGTAGTTATACGTCTAAAACAATATCGTCTATCAGTGCAAAAGTTTGCGTAATTGTTGGCGACGACGATTTTATTAAAGCAACAAACCTTTTTTGTACGTCTAAAAAAATTAAGTGTTACGCCTTTTTAACTTCGCCTTGTTTTACCGAACTTTTTAAGCAACAATATAGTTTTATTGAAACGGGTAAAATAAAAACAAAAAAGGCTAATGCTCTTAACGGCTTGTTTTTTTGTGACGAAATTATTAAAAAATCTAACGTTTATGAAATATTAAAGGCGTATGCGTATAATCTTTTACAAGCAATTACTTTAATTGATTATAAATTTAGTACAACGCTTTCGGGCAAAACTATTGATGAAACTTATTACAAGTTATTAAAACAGGCGTTAAATTATACCTTAAACTTTTCTTTGTACGAAAGTCCGTTTAAAGTGTTGGCGTTAGCGTCGTTTATTGTAAACGTGGTTGATGCAAGTTGTGACATTATAAGTAATGCAACTCCAACAAATGTAATTAAAACGTTAAGGCTTTTAAATAATGGTTGCAGTTTAGCAAAATTATATTTTATAGGTTTTGAAAAATTAATTAAGTTGTATCATTTTTATTTTTCAAACGATTTTAGCGACGTGCTTTTATTTCCTGATTACGTAAACGATATTGAAAAACTTGCTTTAACAACTCAAAATAGCGTAAACGATTTTTATGATAATTTAAAAGTGCCATCGGCAAAAAGGGTGGAATTAATTAATATATTATTAAAAAAGATTGAAAACGGCTTTTTAAACGAAACGTCACAATTTATAAAAATATTGCCATCTATTGAAAAGGTGTTTTATAAAGAATTACGCCAACAAAAAAAAGATAAAAAAATTGACGGCGAAGACGTAAAAACGGCTTTAAGGTTAAGCACTTATTTTACAAAGGCTCAAAACGTATCGGTTATAATGCGTGATTTAGGTTTATTAAATTAGTAAGTATAAAAAAATAAAAAACGGTTAATAATTCTTATCGAAAGATAGGAATTATTTTTTTTATGTTAAAAAAGGTTGCAGTTATAGTTGCGTTTATGCTGTTAGTTTTAATAGCAACGTATTCAGAATTTAGTTATATAGGTAAAAAACAAGTAGTTTTTAGCAAAAACTATTCGCAAGGTGGGTTTTTTACGTCAAATATAAGCGACGTAGGTGCGTTATATTCAAGTAAAGGGTATAGTTTTAGTCTTTCAAGCGATAATTTAGAATTTATAGATAGTTTAAACGCAAAAGAAGTGTACTCTTCAAAAATACAAGACGTTGAAAACACTTATTATTATTCAAATAAAATAAAAACTTACCAAATTATAAACGGAAAAAGGGTAAACGTTCACGTTGCGAAAACAAACAACAAGATAGTAGTAGGTATTCCTATTATTTATTATGGATATTAGTATAAAAAGTAAAATAGTTGGCAAAAATACATAAAAACGGAGGTCATTATGGCAAATAAAGAAAATAAAATTTTTAATTTTGTAAAGAAAAACGCTTACTATTTTGCGTTCATTACGGCATTAACGTTAGTTACGGTTATCGTCGTTTCGTTAGTTATTAGTATAAACAACAAGTTTAGCGAAGTCGGTGGTGGAAATAATAGCGTAGTAGAAGTACCAAACGAAGATAACAATAATCAAGAAGAAACACCAAAAGAACCGGTTGTTTCAATTATTGTGTTCGATATGCCTACAAGCGGAAGCATTATTAAAGAATACGTAGGCGCAGGCGTGGTGTATAACCAAACGTTAGGCGTATATCAAGGGCATAAAGCGATAGATTTTGGTGCAGAAGCAGGCACGGATGTTTTTGCTTGTTACAACGGCATTGTTGAAAGCATAACTACTTCGAAATTAGAGGGCACAACGTTAGTTATAGACCATCTTAACGGCTTAAAAAGTTCGTATAACAGCATTGACGTTATTGAAAATTTAGAAGTCGGCTCAGTTGTTGAAAAGGGCGAAGTTATAGGATATATTGCCGAAAACAATAAAAAAGAATATTTAGACGGACCACATCTTCATTTTGAAGTATTTGAAAATAACGTTAAAATAGACCCAAGTAAATATCTTATTAGCGAAGAAAAGTAATAAAAAAGAAATTCCTTAAATAACTATATAGTATTAAAATAGTGCTATAAGTTTAGTTTAAGGAATTTTTTATGAAAAAAATTGTTACTGCTTTTTTAGTTTTTGTATTAAGTTTTAGTTTTGTAGGTTGCAAAGAGCAATTAGACAAGTTAAACGACGTTGAATACGCACTTAGTTTAACTTTAAACGACGATATGACGCTTGACGGGGTTATGACTTTTAACTACACAAACCATAATAATTCTATGCAAAATTTAAAGTTTAATTTATATCCAAACGGGTATAGTAAGCAAAGTAAAATAGAGCCTATAAGTTACGAATACTCTAATTTAGCCTATCCAAACGGCAAAAGTTACGGCAGTATTGAAATACTTAGCGTAACAAGTGAAAACAATCCTTTAAACTATCAAATTACAGGCGAAAACTACAACGTTTTACAAGTAGAAAAGCCTTTTAAAAGGGGTGAAAAAATAAGAGTAGATATTGAGTTTAAAACAACGCTTGCCAACGTTTTACATAGGTTAGGTTATGGCGAAAACACCATTAACTTGTGTAATTTTTATCCAATAATTTCCGTTATTGAAGATGGTAATTACGTAGAGTGCTTGTATTATCCTTACGGGGACCCGTTTTACAGCGAAAACGCTTCTTACGGCGTAGAAATAACCGTTCCGTCAACGTATAGCGTAGCGTCTTCTCTTTATTGCGAAGGTGTTGAAATTGCAGATAATTTAACAACTTATAAATATACTCAATCTAACGTAAAAGACGTTGCTTTTATTTTGTCAAATAATTTTGAAATTTTAAAAGATAAAATAGACAATATCGACGTTTATTACTATTATTTTAGCGATAAAAAGCCTGAAAAAACGCTAAAAATTATAAAAGAAAGTTTAGCCTTTTTTAATAAAGAATATTTTAAATATCCGTACAAAAATTACGTCGTGTGCCAAAGCGATTTTATATATGGTGGTATGGAATATCCTTGTTTAGTTTACGTTGACGAAAAACTTACAAATAGCGATTTATTTTATACCGTCGTACACGAAACGGCACATCAGTGGTGGTACGGAATTGTCGGCGATAATGAAATTATCGACGCATATATCGACGAAGGTTTGACTGAATTTTCAACGATAAATTTTTTTGATAATCATAAAGAGTACGGCATAGATAAAAATCAATTTATTAAAAACACTTCTCTTGCGTATGATAAAATTTTAGCAAATTTAATTGAAATGGGAATTAATGCAAATCACGGGCTAAGATATTCGTTAAAAGATTATAGCGGTGATATAGAATACGTGGCTACGGCTTATTATAAGTCGGCAGTAACTTTTTTTGAAATAGAAAAGGCGATGGGCGAAAAAAGGTTTAATGAATTTTTGAAAAAATTTATCAAAAAATATGCTTATAAAAACGTAAATACTTGCATTTTAGAAAAGGAATTTAAAAAAGCAAATAAAAGGGCGTATGAAATATTTTTAAAAGCCGTTTGACAATTAAGGGTAAAAAATTTACATAAATTACACTAAATAAGTTAAATTGTTTATATAAGTGATATTGAAGCATTGACAATAATTTTGTAAAATGTTAAAATAATATGGAAATTAGTATATAAAATAATCATACATACTTATATATTCAAGGCAGGTACGTAAATTAATGAAGAATTTTTTATTAAAATTAATTACAATAATTTTAAGCGTTGCATTAGCGTTTTCGTTAGTGGCTTGTGACAACACTGATGAAGATAACGTTGTAACAGGCACGTTTGAATATCAATACATTGAAGACGAAGACGATGCCGACGGTGGCTACTATAAAATTACAGGCTATAACGTTAACAGCAAAGATATAGACAATAACTTTAAAGACGTTGAAGACAAATATAGGAATTTAGTTATACCTGAAACGGCAGAAGGTTTAGGCGTTACAGGTGAAAGGAAAGATTTAAAGGTTAAAGAAATCGGTGCGGCAGCGTTTGCTGGTAAAACTATTTTAAAATCAGTTTATGTCGGCACAAACATTGAAACAATCGGTCTTGGCGCTTTTGGTAGTTGCTTTAATTTAGAAGAAATGACAATTCCTTTCGTTGGTAAAAGTGCAGACGCCGTTAATAAAGAAAGAATTTTTGCTCACTTATTTACTACGGTTGACGACGTTTCTGATATGAACGCAGAAATCTCTGTAAAGGTTTATAGCCAAAAAGATTACAACGGCAACGATTTAAATAGTGACGAAACGTTAACTTATTACGTTCCAGGCTTATTAAGTAAAGTTACCGTATTAGGTGGCGAAATTAAAGCAAGTGCTTTCTACGGCTTTACTAATTTACAAGAAGTTATAATTGAAAGTCAAGTTGAGTATATCGGTGGACACGCTTTCTACGGCTGTACAGGTCTTAAAAAGGTTGTATTGCCACAATCAGTTAAGAATATTTATCAATACGCATTCTCAGGCTGTACGGCTTTAAGAACGCTTCCTTTTAACGAACAAAGCCAAATCGAATATATTGGTAGAGAAGCCTTTTCAGGTTGTTCGGCTATCGGTGCAAATTCAGTATCGGCAGTTTTAAAGGTTGAAAAATTCCCTCAAACTTTAAAAACAATCGGGGAAAGAGCGTTTATTAATTGTTCTGCAATTAGGGCTATTGACTTGTCTGAAACGGCACTTACGTTAATTGATACAAGCGTGTTTGAAGGCTGTTCAGTACTTGAACAATTATCAATTAAAGACGGCACGAGAGTTGCATCAGGTGCGTTTGCAGGTTGTACAAAACTTACAAAAGATTCAATTACAAATTACGCTAACTTAATTGTTGAAATCGACGCTTTCGATTTTGAATAAGAATTTAAAATAACAAAAAAAGGATAACGTTTTTCGTTATCCTTTTTTATTATTAAATTAAAGTTGTAATTCTTTAAAAAGGTTTGCTATTTGTTGGCTTTTTTCGGTATTTGCCTTTATTGTTAAATTAAGTTCATTTTTTACTCGGTTACGCTTTTCTTTATTTAAAAGGTTAAACCAACGTTTTACTTGATAATACAAAAATAATATAGGGCATTTTTGCAATTTAGGGTATTGAATTTTTAAATCGTTATACGGAATAAAAATTCTTGATAATAAAAAGCGTAGTTTGCCTTTTTTACGTTTAGTTTTTACAAGAACGTTATTTTCAGTCGTTCCGTAAAGGTTGCCTGCAATAATAAATTCTTCAAGTTGCTTGTCTAAAAGCGTAGCGTCTTTGTTAAAGAACCATACTTGTAACAAGTTATTAATTGCTTTTTCAAAAGTTAAAAGCCCTATATCTAATAAAAGTTGGTCGCATTTTGCTTTGTCGTAATCAGGTTGTTGTTGCATTAACCAAATATCTAAAAGTGGACGAATACCACAACCGCCTTCTCTTAAATGCATTGCCGTATGCAAAACAAAATAGCCGTAAAAATCTTCGTAAGACATTTTACGTTTAAAACTTTGATTAGTGGCATCGTAATTAAACACGTTTTCAAACGCTTTTTGTTGTACAGGTGTCGCTTTGTTTGTTGTAAGCGTAAAATGAAGTTCTAAATGAACGCCGTTTGGCGAATAAAGTTGAGCATCGTGCGTGCCTACAAAATCGCCCGTGTAACTTAGGTCTTGCTTTAAAAGTTGAGTTGCTAACGATAAATCTTCTTTTTTAACTAAAATATCAATATCGCAACTTGTACGCATCCAAGGTTCGGGGTACATATTTTGAATTATAGCACCTTTTAAAGGAACAAAAGGTATTTTTGCATTTTCTAAAACGGAACATATTTGCTCAAACTCATATTGTTTTTGCTCATAGCGTAAAACGGCTACGTTTCTTTCGTTTAAAAAATGCGTTTTTGCTTGTTCGCTTTGGTCTAAAAGCCCGTTCTTTTCAAGAGCATCACCAACCAAATGCGCTAAATCGTATCTCTTTGAAAAGCCGTATAATATTGGCAATTCGTCAAAAGAGATAAAATCTTTTTCAATCGGTTGATTTTCGCTTATTAATTCATAGCGAAGCAAAGCAAAAAACTTTTTAAGCAAATCTTCTTTCATAATAAATCCTTTAAGTGTTACTTATCGCCATACATTTTTTTGTAATAGTTTTGATATTCTCCGTTGATTATATCTTGCCACCATTGTCTGTTTTCTAAATACCATTTAATAGTCTTTTTAATACCGTCGTTAAACGAAGTTTCAGGTAACCAACCAAGTTCGTTGTGAATTTTAGTAGGGTCGATAGCATAACGCATATCGTGTCCCTTTCTGTCTTTAACAAAAGTAATTAAACTTTCGCTTTTTCCAAGTTCTTTGCAAATTAATTTAACAATGTCGATATTTCGCATTTCATTGTGTCCACCAACGTTGTAAACTTCGCCAACTTTACCATTATGAATAATCAAATCAATGGCTTTACAATGGTCTTCAACGTAAAGCCAATCTCTAACGTTTATGCCTTCGCCGTAAACAGGTAACGGCTTATCGTTTAACGCGTTAGCAATCATTAAAGGAATTAATTTTTCAGGGAAATGGTAAGGTCCATAGTTGTTTGAACAACGGCTTATTGTAACAGGTAAACCGTAAGTTCTATGATATGCTAAAACTAATAAATCGGCGCCTGCTTTTGAAGAACTATAAGGAGAACTTGTATGTATAGGCGTTTCTTCTGTGAAAAACAAGTCGGGTCTATCTAACGGCAAGTCGCCATACACTTCGTCAGTAGAAACTTGATGATAACGGCTAATGCCGTATTTACGGCAAGCATCCATTAACGTTGCAGTTCCTAAAATATTAGTTTTTAAGAAAATTTCAGGGTCTTCAATTGAACGGTCAACGTGGCTTTCGGCAGCAAAGTTAACGACAATATCAGGTTTTTCTTCTTCAAATAAAGAGTTTATTTTAGCACGGTCGCAAATGTCTGCTTTAACAAAACGGAAATTTTCATTTTGCATTACAGGTGCTAACGTAGATAAATTGCCTGCGTATGTAAGTTTGTCTAAACAAACAATTCTATACGTAGGATATTTTTTTAACATATAAAAAATAAAGTTGCTACCTATAAACCCTGCACCACCGGTTACAATTATAGTCATATTATTCTCCTTTTGCTAACGAAATTAAATATTGACCATATTCAGTCATTTTAAGTTCTTCGCCAAGTTGTAAAAGTTGATTTGTTGTAATAAATTGTCTACGCCATGCAATTTCTTCTATGCAAGATACGTAAAATCCTTGACGTGATTGAACGGCTTCGACGTATTCGGCTGCTTGAAGTAAACCTTCGGGAGTGCCTGTGTCTAACCAAGCCATACCACGCCCAAAAAGTTGAACTTTTAATTTTCCTTGTTTTAAATATTCGTTATTTACGGCAGTAATTTCAATTTCGCCACGAGCACTTGGTTTAACTTGTTTTGCAATTTCAATTACGCTATTGTCGTAAAAATATAAACCCGGAACGGCATAGTTAGATTTAGGAACGGCAGGTTTTTCTTCGATAGAAACGACGTTGTTGTTAGCGTCAAACTCTACCACGCCAAAAGCCCTTGCGTCTTTAACGGGATATCCAAAAATCGTAGCGCCATCGTTTTGCATTGCTTTTTTAATGGCGCGTGTTAAATCTTGACCATAAAAAACATTGTCGCCTAAAATTAAACATACACTATCGTCGCCTATAAATTCTTCACCTAATATGAAAGCGTCGGCAAGTCCGCGAGGAGTTTCTTGTATCTTATATGAAAAATTAATGCCTAAACGAGAACCATCGCCTAAAAGTTCACGATAAAGTTCGATGGAGTCAGGTGTTGAAATAATTAAAATATCCCTAATTCCTGCAAGCAACAATACCGATAAAGGATAGTATATAAGCGGCTTGTCATAAATAGGTAAAAGTTGTTTTGAAACGACTTTTGTCATAGGGTATAATCTTGTTCCTTTACCCCCTGCTAAAATAATTCCTTTCATAAGTTTTCTCCTTGTATTATATAGCATATATTGTCAATGTTTGACAATTCTAAATCAGCATACAAAGGCAAGCAAAGCACGTTTAAAGAATAATCGTATGCGATAGGTGTTTGGTTAACGTGTTTATCGTTAAACTCTTTGTTTAACGAAACTAACGGATAAAAATATTTTCTTGCATGTATATTGTTTTCGGCTAAAATCGATATTAATTCATCCCTTGTTTTACCAAATTCTTTGTTTATTAAAATAGGGAAATAAGCATAATTTCTTTTTAACCCTTGTTGATTAGGAAGTAAAGTTATTCCTTTTACGTCTTTAAGGTTTTCAACGTATCTTTCATAAACGACTTTTCTTTTTAGTAATTCTTCGTCTATATGGCGCAAATTGCAAATACCCATTGCCGCTTGAAATTCGTTCATTTTAGCGTTAGTGCCGAAAGTTGCTAATTCTTCACCGTTAATACCAAAGTTGCGTTCAAGATTTAATTTTTTTGTTAACGAAGCGTCTTTAAAAGTAATAGCCCCACCTTCTATGGTGTTAAAAACCTTAGTTGCGTGAAACGAAAACATACAAGCATCGCCGTACGCTCCTATTCCTTTGCCGTCATATTCAACACCGAAAACGTGTGCTCCGTCATAAATAACTTTTAAAGAATATTTATTTGCTATTTTTTCAATTTTTTTTACGTTGCAAACGTTGCCGTAAACGTGCACGGCTAAAATCGCCGACGTTTTGTCGGTTATTAGGCTTTCAATTTTGCTTTCGTCAATAGTATAATCGGGCTTAACGTCACAAAATACAGGAGTGCAGCCTGCTTGAATAATGGCGTTAGTGGTAGAAGCAAAGGTAAAGGGTGTAGTAATTATTTCGCCTTGTAAGTTTAATGCTTTTAAAACTGCATAAAGGGCAAGGTGGCCGTTAACAAATAATTCAATATTATCAACTTTCAAATAGTCTTTAAGTTGAGTTTTGAGTTTGTTATGCAAAGGACCCATATTTGTTAAATGGCAAGTATCCCAAATGCTTTTAATTTCTTCACAATACTCTTCGTATGAAGGCATTGATGATTTTGTTACGTTGATTTTTTCCATAGAGTAACCTTTTATATATTTATTTATTAGTATTTTCAGTTTGTTTAATTGAAGTTTTTGATTTTCTTTTATTATTTAATGCTTTCTCGCCCGCAACGTACATTTTTAAAAGACCAAACAATACAACGCAAGACGTAAAAGTAAACAATATAGGGTATATTGATTTATATATAACGGAACAAATTTCACTTGCAACGTCCCCGCCAATTATAATAGCAATTAAATAACCTATAAACGAAAAAGCACTTACCATAAGAGAAGTAAAAATTCCAATGGCAAAAATTAACGACATTACGTCAACAATTTTTTTTCTAACACCTTTAATTTCATTCATAAATTTCTTCTCCTATAATCCTAAAATAGGTATCCAACCAAGAAGTACAATTACTTCAAGCAGGTATTGCACGGCAACCCACCATAAGTCGTTTTTAACGGTTTTGTCGAAATCTGATTCGGCTATACTCATACCTGCGTACATTCCAAGAGCAAATGGTGGGGTAATACCACACATAACGCCACACATACAAGGAAGCATAGCCGCAACTAATAACGGGTTAACACCAACAGAAGCAAACATTGTTATAAATACAGGGCCGAACATAACTACCATAGACGAACCAGGAATAATCATTGAAATAAAACAAGAAATAAGCGGTATTACAAAGGCTAATCCGTATTTGCCTAAATTAAGTTGTTCTATAACGATTTGTAATTCGTTGCCTGCCCCTATATCAGCGAAAAGTTCGCCTATCATATACCCGAAAATACACGTTGCAACGGTAGGCACTAAACCTTTTAAACCGTTGTTTAAAATTTTAATCATTCCCTTTATAGAGCCGTTAACGGTATCTTTTGAAATAAGCACGCCAAAAATCGTTGCTA
This sequence comes from Christensenellaceae bacterium, assembly GCA_045645865.1. Lineage (GTDB taxonomy): Bacteria > Bacillota > Clostridia > Christensenellales > Borkfalkiaceae > HGM11412. Next base: position 21,116 of record JAZRJP010000002.1, read on the forward strand.
ATCCAGGAACGAAAACTAAAAGAGAATTTGAAAAATATTTAGCTCCCGTTACACCTAATCTTTCTGTTAAGAAAGTTGAATTTAATAAAGAATCTAAAAAGAAAGGCAATAAAATTAGTACGGGTAACAATAAGCCCGTCCAGCCGTCTTTTAAGGTTTGTTTTAATGAAGGCAATTCTTCTTTTTTAATAGGCTTAACTTTATAGTATAAGCAAAAGAAAAATACCATTAAAAGTCTTGAAGCAATAAACCAAAGCGAAAGTCCCCAACAAACCAACCAAAATTGACCGGTGGTAATAGCGTTATCTCCAAAGACAGCCAAGTATGCTCCAAGAGCCGCAACTATGTTAGCAGATGGTGGAATCATATTTCCTAAATAACTTGACGTACTTTCAATGTTAGCGGCTAGGTGAGCAGGAAAACCGGTTTTCTTCATAGCAGGAATAGTTATTGTTCCCGTTGCCATTACGTTACCCGGACCACTACCAGAAAGAGCGCCCATAAAAGCACTAGCAACAACGGAAGCGTAGCCTGCACCGCCAGGAATTCGTCCTAAAAGGGCAACAATTATTTTTACGCAGTTGTCTATAATTTTAGTTTTAGATAATATTTGCGACATTGCAACAAAGGCAACCATTGAAAAAAGAAGCGACGTATCTAATGCCCCTGTTATATAAAGCCAAACGTTTTCCCACTTTCCTGAAATAATTATTAAGATAAAAAAACTAATTAGTATGCCTTCATAAATAGGTCGACGCAAAGCGATAAACCATATACAAATGACGGCTAACATAGTTAGCAAATAAATTATTACGTTTGGCATCTTGTCCTCCTAAGTATTAAATAAGAAATGTTGTTGGTTGAAATTTTGGAGAAATCATGCTTTCTCCTTTTATATCTTTAATAGAAATCATATTGTTTGCAGAATTAATGGTTTCTACAAATTGTTCTTTTGTATCGCAAGATACTATAAATCTTATTGCAACGTTATTTGATGTGCCGTAAGAAGTTATTTTGTCTCCTACTTTATGGCATTGATGATAGCCGACAACTCCCGGCAAATTAAGAATTTTATCTATGCCATCAAAAGTTTTGATTTCTCCTATTTTTAAATCGTAGTAAAGCAAAGCAGAATATTTTTTAGCAAATGCTTTATCAATTTTTGCAATATGTTGTTTTTCTCCCATACTGCCGGTCATAGCAAAGTTAGTTAATAGATTTGCTATATTAATACCACTTGCTGCCTCAGCAATTCGCCAATCTTGTGCGCCACCCATTCTTAAAGAAGGGTCAAAAAATCTAAATTTGCCATTATCGTAAAAACCTGTAAAAGAAGTGGCTCCGTTACGAATACCAATATTTTTTAACATGGCAATAACTTTATCGTTAGTTGTGCGAATATATTCTTCATAATATTTGCAAGGATATGAAGATGTTCCCATATAAACCCTTGTGCCATCCTCTAAAACGCTATCCCAAACATTAGACATAGATGTAAAATAAATTTCGCCATCGCAAGCGACGTATTTAGCACAAAATTCAGGGCATTGTAAATATTTTTCAATAATTACTTCTTTTCTTTTCGAAAATTGTAAAGCGTATTCAATAGCGGGTGCAACTTCCTGTGGGGAATTAGCAATTTTTATACCCTTTGAGGCACGCCCATCAACAGGTTTTATCATAACAGGGTATTCCCATGAGGCATAGTCTTTTTCGGAAACGTTCTTATTTAGATTGTATTTTGGAATAATATCTAAGCCGTTTTCTATACAGCAGTTTGCAAACTTGTCTTTATTAGTCATAATGTCAAACTGCTCTTTTTTTGCTACGCAAGGAATGTTTAATTTTTCGCAAATTTGTTGGTATGGTTTTTGTGCAGGGTCTATACAGTAATTCATAACACCATCGACGTTGCGTTTTTTGCACATTTCGACAATGCCGTCAACGTCGTCAATGCTAAGCATCCAAGATTCGTCAGCATATTTTTTAGCAGGAGAATCTTTTAAATAGTCGGTAACTATAACGTAATACCCCATTTTTTTTGCATCTATTATAATTTCGTTCATTGCTGATATAGCGCCTAACGCGAGCAATGCTTTTTTCCCGTTTATCATTTTTTCTCCTTAAATTTATTAAAGATTAAGATTGTTCGTTATTTTCAGTTACAGGTGGGGCAGATTTTTTCTTTTTTAAAAATTCTTTTATTGTATTAAGTAAATATTTAAAAATTTCTAAACGGAACACCACTGAGAATAAAACGTATAAAACTGCGCCTACTAAAACTTGCATAACTAAAACTAAATACATATTCCAATTAAGAGTAAGATATAAATAGTTCATAGCATATACGGGCACGCCCATTAAAAACACTAAACCAAAGTATGGCAAGATATCTTTCATTTGTTCAGCCCAACTATAATTTAAAAGTTTTTTGTTAGGGAAGGTATTTATAAAAGAAGAAACGATAGTGGAAATTATCGAGCCAAAAACAATCCAAAAAACACCAAACCACATGGTTGAAAGTAAAATTATTAAGCCGGTTATCTTCTTTATAATTTCTAATTTTAAAAACAAGTCGCTTCTTCCAAGCGCTTTTATTGCTTGTAAGTTTGCAGTGTGTACGGGTCTAAGCATATATACTAAACAAAGCATTTGCATATAAGGTATCATTTCGTTCCATTTTGCTGTAAATATTACAGGGACAGCAACGGGCGCTACAATGGCTAACCCAACAAGTAAAGGAAACATTAAGTAACAACTTGCTTGAATTGAACGGCGCGTCATGCTTTTTACACGCTCCTTGTCGTCTTGCTCTGCTGACAAAACAGGGAAAAGCACGCCGTTAATAGGGTTGTTTAAGTTTTCAGCAATTAATCCTGGAATAGTTTTACTTTTATTATAATAAGCTAAGTCAACGGATGAGTATTTTTTACCTATTATAATTCCCCTCAATTCATTATATCCAACTTCTAATAAAGACGAGCCTAAAAGCTTCCAACTATAACCAAAAAGTGCTTTTGTTCTTTTAAAAGAATATTGAAGTTTAGGCCTCCATTTTACAGTTATTAATAAGACGATTTGTCCAACTAATAGCACCGTTAAATGTTGTGCAACTAACGCCCAAGGACCGTATCCGGCGTATGCCATCCAGATACCGACAACACCAGAAATAATAGTTCCTAATAAAGAAGATAAAAAGGATTTTTTAAATAAGAAATTCTTTGATATATACGCACCTTGAACTGAACTTAACGCGCTTAAAGGAAGTTGAAGTCCAACAACGCGTAAAATAGGTTCTAGTAGCGGTTCGTTAAACCAATTTGCAATATGAGGTGAGGCAAAAAATAATCCAACGTATAAAAGAATTGAAATAAAAAGGCCTGTATAAAAAATGGAAGAAAAATCAAGTTCGTCGGCATCTTTTTTTTGTACTAAAGCTGTACCAAAACCGCTATTTACAAATACGTTAGCAATTGTTATAAAAATTGTAGTTAATGCAACAACGCCGTAATCTTCCGGCACTAAAATACGTGCAAGAATAATTGTTACTAAAGTAGATATTAATTGGGAACCTATTTTTGTAATAAATTGCCAAATTAAACCTAAAAAAGTTATTTGTTTATATCCCCGTTTACCCATGTTTGTGCTCTCTTAAAGTTTTATATCTTTTATATAATGACATTAATTTTGGAAATCTATATTTTAGCATGATTGCAAAAACCTCTTTTTTGTTAGGGTTTTCTTTTTTCCATTTTTTTAAAGCTGTTTTATACTTTTTTTTGCGAAGCTCTTTTTTGTCGCCAATTTCCAAAAGGTATCTTATAGTTACATTAATTATTTTTTGTTCATACAAATCATGATAAATATAATTTGTATACTTATCAAACTCTTCCATCATTAATTTTTGTTCGAGCCAAAATTTAGCTACTCTATCATTTAAATTTTGTTGCTGTTTTTGACTCCAACTGCCAATACTATTGCTTCGGTGAATTGACATAACTTTGTCAAAATAATAGACGGGCGCAAGTTGCCCAAAATAAAGCATTAAGGGAACGTCGCCTACAGAAATCATTGTTTTAAAAGCAGGGGGGTTTTCAGCGTATTGTTTATAATCTTTAGCGACAAGTAAAACACCCGTTATTTGATAATCAAACCCTGTTTCGATGTATTTGCGAGAAGACATTTTGCCGTTTTCCCTGTTGTTTTGAGGTTTAAAACAATTTTTATATTCTCCATTTTCTTTGCAGCTGCCAACGCGATGAATACTCATTTTGCAGTCGGGATTAGCTTCCATAATGTCAAATTGCGCTTGCAATTTATTTTCATCGCACCAATAATCATCGCCTTCACAAAAAGCTACATATTTGCCTTTGATTAAAGGAGAGAGTATATTAAGAGTAATTTTGATGCCTTTACTATATTGGTTTTCTGTTTGATATATTGGTTTTATAATATCTGGATATTTTTCTTCATATTCACGAATAATTTGTGCTGTGTTATCGGTTGACGCATCGTCGTTAATTAAAACTTCAAACTTAAAGTTTGTTTTTTGCATAACGAAGCCTTCTAAACACTTTCTTATATATTTTTCGTGATTATATGCTGTACACAAAACAGATACTTTTATTTCATTTTCCATTTACTTACTTTCCTAATTTAAAAATTTAATAATATCAAAACCTGTCAACTCAAATGCACGTTTGCCCGTAATGGTTACTATATCACTTATATAAACGTTACCAAGTGGTTTACCACCCTTTCGGTGAACGTGAACTGCACTTTCTAATTCCGGATGTGCAACGTCGTCAAAAACTACTTTTTTATAAGGCAAATCATTAAACTTTTTTAACGTTTCATAACTCGCGCCCTCTCTCGCCGTCATAATAACGCGGAGATTATTATAGTCAACCCTTTTTGCCCTTTCTTTCCATTTATTTACAGCTTCTTCAAAAGATTTATAATGTACGAAATACACCGTAATATCTTCAAGTTTAGCAACGGGATATGGTAAATCGCTATCAACTTTTACAAACTCGGCGTTTAAATATTTATCTAAATTTTCAATAAACTTAATAAAGTCGTCTGGCAAAATTTTAAGGTTTACGGTTGGACTTAAAAATTTTAGTCCTAAGTCGTGAGAAATTATACCGCCTATACAATGATTCGCTATTATCGACGGTTTATTTTTTAATTTTTTTCTCATTTGTTTATTACGCAAATTACGCAAACGCGTTCCCATTGCACGAGCAAAATTTGACATACTCACCTCTTAACGTTTAAGACTATTTTCTCAATATTGATATTAAATTTAGAACGCTATAAAACTTATAACAAAAAAGGCTCATTAAAAACTTTTCTTTTTTTGACAACCCTTCATAATCTTTATACAAAAACACGTTCTTGGCGCTTTGAGTTTTTCTTAAAGCTTTTAATTGTTCTATTTTTTCTTTTCTTTTTAAGGACGAAAACAAAATTCTTACCATAAAGGCATTAAGCGTTATTGCAAGTTCACTATTTAACTTTTCTTCCCTGTTTTTTGCTATACAAATTTTAATTAAATTTTCAGATAGTGCAACGTAGTCGTTAATTTCTTTTTTAGAAAACTTGTTCATCATAGACTCGTCGTTTTGTTTATACATATATCCATTTTCACTTATAAAAGCCACTCTTTCAGCATCATATAAAGCATACAAAGTTAAACAAAAATCTTCACCTATTCTAACGTTTTCATTTGAAAGATTTAGGTTGTTAATAATCAAGTCTCTTTTGTAAATTTTAACGCATCTTCCATTATTAAATAATTTTTTACCACCTATAAGTAGGTTTTTTAATTTTAAAAGTTCTTCTCCCTTATATGTTTTATTCAAAAACTCTTTATTTGGGGGACAAACGCTTTCTCTCCCGCTTGGATATATTTTAGTTAGGCCACCTATAACGACGTCCGCTTTCGTTTCATAGTAGGCTTTCATTAAGTTTTGAAAATAATCTTCGTTTATAAAATCGTCTGAATCAACGAAACCTATAACTTCTCCCGTTGACTCTAAACATCCACGTTTCCAAGCAGAAACCAGCCCGCCGTTTTCTTTATTTATCAATTTAATTTTAGCGTTTTTTTCGGAGTAAGCTTTACAAATCTCATAACTGCCGTCAGTTGAGCCGTCGTTTACAAGTATAACTTCAAAGTCTTGAAACTGCTGATTTAATATGCTATCAATACACTTTTTTAAATAGTTTTTTACGTTATATACGGGAACTATTATGCTTAACACTTTTTTAATCCTCAATCGCCTTTATTAAATAATTTTTTGATTTTTCTTTAAACTTTTCTAATTCTTCGTTTGCTTTTGTAAAATCGGTTTTTGTAATTTCTATAATTTCTTCTTTCGTTAAACTCTTTTTAAGGTTTTTTTCTAAGCCTACTGTTGTTAAGAAGTCGATTTTTCTACTATCGTTATTGTTGTTAACGTTTTCAGTTTTCGCAATCATACTTGCGCACGGAACGTTAAACATTGTCGAAAATGCCGTAGCGTGAAATGAATTAGTATAAACAAAACTTGCATTTTTAATAAGAGAAACAAATTCAAGTGGTAGCGTATCGTATTTTTTTATATAATTTTTAAAAACGTCCCTTATATTTTCGTTTAATATAACTATTTTTAAGCCTAACGTTTTAGAAATTAAATCAATATAACTTCTGTCGCCGTGGTTATTTTCTAAAAAATAAACGAACATATAAGGCTTTTTAATGCTTGTATTTGGAATAACTTTATTCCATTCTTCTTTGCCCAATAAAATTACCGGGTCACAAACAAGTTCAACGGGTTTATCGGTTAAACTTTCTAAAAGTTCTTTGCCTTGCTTTTCACGAACTGATAAACAATCTACGTTTTCAAGCAATCCTTTTATAAGTTCTTTATTTTTATTATCAAACTCGCCTTTGCCGAGCGACGGAGCGTATGCAATGCGCTTTTTATTATCAACGAAATCCAGATAATAAACGGAACTAAAATCTTGGCACGCAGGATTCCATATTTGGTCGCTACCGCAAACGTAACAATCGAACGCGCTTGAAAAGCGCTTAATTTCCGTTTTGTCGCACACTTCTTCGGTTACAGGTAAAACGTTGTTTATAAAATCTTCAAAACCTTTATAGCGCTTTTTAAGTTTATTTGATATTAAGCGTTGATAAACGTTGCGAACAAACCCTTTTACCCCACGATATTTTCTATATAAGGTATAGCACTCTTTTTGCTCTTTCGAGCGATAATTAATAACGCTCGCGCTATGACCTAGGTTTTCAACAACTTTTGCAAGAGCATAGGCTTGTAAAACTGAGCCGTAATTATGCGATGCGTGAAAAGTTATAGTTGCAATATTTTTCATTATAGTCTCCTAAATAAAAATTAATAAAATGCCTGTTAATTTAAGCCTTAATAATAAAACGAATACTCTTTCTTTTAGCCCGTTCAATTTAACTTTTTTAAGCGCTTTTTTTACGTGTTGATTATTTGCTATTTTATTAATTTCAAGACGTTTTTGTTTTTTTGTAAGAGTTGTGGATTTTCTAACGTTTAAAAATCCCCCTAACGCTATTCTAAAAAAGCAACGATGTAATCTTTCTTGACAATCTATAAGTTGATAGTCGTTAACAATTTGTTGTTTAAATTCAGTAAGTTTTAAAAGTTTATCAAAAAGCCTTTCTCTATAACGGTTGCTTAAAGACGATTCTACGTATCTATAATAAAGCAAAGGTTCGTTGATAACGCTAAGCTTGTTAATTTTAGTGTATATTTCTAAATCAAAAACTACGTCTTCGGCAAAATATTCTCTTTCACTGCGGAAGCGTAAATCGTCTATTATTGAGCGTTTAAAAACTTGCCTCCAAATAAAACCTAACAACGGTTGTTCGGTTGCAGTTTTTTGACCTATAAACGACGGAAGAATAATACTGCGAATTTCACTATCTTCATAAACATCTTTTTCAAGTGGAAGGCTGTGTGCAGTATGGTTAATGCCGTCAGTAGTGTAGTGCGAAAAAATACAAGCGTCGGCATTAGTTTTTGAAAAAGTTTCAATGCATTTTTCAAAAGCGTTTAAAGACAAATAGTCGTCACTATCTAAAAAAGCAACGTAGTCGCCCGTTGCTACGTCAAGCGCAGCGTTTCTTGCCGAAGAAAGTCCTCCGTTTTGTTTGTGAATTACTTTAATTCTTGCGTCTTTTTTTGCGTATTCGTCACAAATAGCACCACTATTATCTGGCGAGCCGTCATCAACTAAAATAATTTCTAAATTTTTATACGTTTGGTTTATAACGCTTTCAATGCTTTGAACTAAATACTTTTCAACGTTATAAACGGGAATAATTACACTAATTGTTTTCATTTTTATAAATTTTCTTTATACCAAGCAATTGCTTCGTTAAGTCCTCTTTCAAAATCGTATTCAGGGTCGTATCCAAGATGTTCTTTTGCGCTTGAAATGTCTGCGTTAGAGTGTTTGATATCACCTTTTCTATCAGGGCCAAAAATAGGTTCTATATCTTTGTTTAAAGCCTTTGTTAACGTGTAGTAAATGTCGATTAAATATTCTCTTCCACCATAAGCAATATTAAAAGCCTTTCCTGCTGATTGACTTGGAGCTAAGCAGGCTTTTAAGTTTGCTTCAATAACATTTTCTATATACGTAAAGTCACGGCTTTGTTTACCATCGCCGTTAATAGTAGGTTGTTCGTTATTTAAAAGTTGTTTTATAAATTTAGGAATAACGGCAGCATAAGCACCGTTAGGGTCTTGTCTGCGACCAAAAACGTTAAAATAACGTAATCCGTACGTGTCTAAATTATATAATTTTGTATAAATTTTAGCCCATTCTTCATCACATCTTTTAGTTAAAGCATAAGGAGATAAAAGGTTTCCTTCACGGCCCTCACGTTTAGGCAAGTTTGGTTCGTCGCCATATACCGAAGAAGATGATGCGTAAACAAATTTTTTAACGCCTTTTTGTCTTGATGCTTCTAACATATTAAGAGTGCCTTCAATATTGTTTTTGCAATAAAATATAGGCATTTCAATAGAGCGTGGAACGCTTCCCCAAGCGGCTTGATTAAGCACGTAATCAACGCCTTCGCACGCTTTTAAACAAGTTTCAAAGTCTTTTATATCACCTTTAACAAACTCATAGTTTGGATTGTCTATAAAAAGGTCAACGTTTTCTTGTTTGCCTGTTGAAAGGTCGTCAAGACAACGCACCTTATAACCCATATTTAAAATTGTTTCGCAAAGGTTAGAGCCTATAAACCCTGCTCCCCCCGTAACTAAAAATTTTGAGTTTTCAGGAAATTTTAAGTGTTTATATCCCATTTTTATAATCTCCAATAACTATAATCTGCGTCTTCGTATTCTTTTCTGTTAAGAATGCCTTTAATATCAAGCAATACTTTTTTGCCTTTTCCAAAGAAAGAATCTATTTCAGTCATTGTTAAGTGAGAAAATTCTTCGTGGCTTACTGCTAAAACGACAGCGTCCATATTTTTAATATTGTCCATAGTAACAAATGCAACGTTGTAAAGGCGTTTAGCGTCCTCTCCATCTGCCTTAGGGTCGGCAATAATAGGTTCAATATTATATTCTCTAAGTTCTTTAACAATATCGTATATTTTAGTGTTTCTAACGTCAGGGCAATTTTCTTTAAAAGTAAAGCCTAATATTGCTACCTTAGCATTTTTAACTGGTTTTCCTGCTTTTATTAAATTTTTTACTACGTTTTCTGCTACGTATTTGCCCATATCGTCGTTTATACGGCGACCTGCTAAAATAATTTGGCTATGATAACCAAGTTGTTCTGCTTTATACGTTAAGTAGTAAGGGTCAACACCTATACAGTGTCCACCAACTAAACCTGGGAAGAATTTTAAAAAGTTCCATTTTGTTCCGGCAGCTTCTAAAACAGATTTAGTGTCTATACCCATTTTGTTAAAAATTATTGAAAGTTCGTTCATAAATGCGATATTTATATCACGTTGGCTGTTTTCGATAACCTTAGCTGCTTCGGCAACTTTGATAGTTGGTGCTTTATGAACGCCTGCTTCAACAACAAGCGAATATACGTTAGCAACGATTTCAAGAGTTTCCTCATCCATACCAGAAACAATTTTTGTTATAGTTTCAAGGCGGTGAACTTTATCACCCGGATTAATTCTTTCAGGCGAATAACCAACTTTAAAATCAACGCCACATTTTAAGCCCGAAGCCTTTTCTAATATAGGCACGCAAACGTCTTCGGTAACACCGGGATATACGGTAGATTCAAATACAACAATGCTACCTTTTGTAAGGTTTCTGCCTAAAATTTCGCTTGCACCTTTTACCGGCGTTAAGTCGGGAGTGTGGTCGTTGTAAACAGGTGTAGGCACGGCAACAATATGAAATTTAGCATTGCGTAATTGTTTTTCGTCGCAAGTGAATTGAACGGTAGTGTTTTTAATCGTTTCATTACCGACTTCATTCGTTGGGTCAATACCTGATTTATAAAGTTCAATTTTAGCCTTATTTAAATCAAACCCTATTACGTTTACCTTTCTTGCGAAAGAAACGGCTATTGGCATACCTACGTAGCCAAGACCTATAAGAGAAATTGCTTCTTCTTTGTTAATAATTTTGTTATAAAGATTTTTATACATAAAATTCTCCCTATTCTACGTTAATTATTTATAATCTTTTTCTAATAATGTTTCTATTACTTCGTTATGGGCATCGCATCTAATTAAATTCATTGTCGTCATTTTTTTCTTCTTATTTATAAACAGGTTAATTAGTTTGCCCTTAAATAAACGATTAAGTTTATTAAAAATTCTGTTTTTTCCAAACAACATAGGGTAGTACAAATCTTTCTTTTTATTACAAAAACTTTCCCATTCGTTATTTATAAATTCATTGTTGATGTTGTTCGATATGTTTTTCAAATCTTCAAGAATATATTGTTTAAAAGATTCTTCGGCAGTATATATGCCGTCTTCTTTGGCAATCGTTACATCCAGAGTTACACCTTTATTCGTATCGTAATAAACGGCTAATCCGTTGTTCCAAGTAGTAGAATTTTTTCTATATCCAAAAACGGTATTGCCTTGTCCGTACAAGATAAAAGAGTTTTTATAATTTTCCATAGAGCCGATAAGGTGACTATGTTGACACAACACAACGTCGGCACCTGCTTCTGCCATTTTTAAACATTTTTTTCTTAAAAGTGGAGAAGGGTATCTATAATATTCAATTCCGCCATGATATAAAACTACAACTTTACCTATCTTTTTCGCATCTTTAATTTTGTCAAAAGAGTCGTAGGGGTCAAAATGAATAGCACCTGTGTTATCGTTATTTTCGTAATTAAATTCTCTTTCAGAAAAAGAAAACACCGTTACAATTTCATCGTTGTTTTTTATAACAAGTTTATCTTTATCCAGATTGCCGTTTACTGAAACGCCAAAATAATCAATATTATGTTCGTTGCAACCTAAAATAGTATCGTTAAGCCCCGTTACGTCGTAATCTAAAATATGGTTGTTTGCTAACGAAACGGCATTAACGCCTACGTTTTTTAAAGTTTCTAAATGTTGTGGCTCTGCTTTTAATGACGGACCGCATTTTTTAATGGCCGAAGTGGAACTTGTGGCAGGGCATTCAAGATTACAAACAACGTAATCTACATTGTTTATTAAAGTGTTTTTATTTTTAAACAAAGAATTCCCGCTTGTGTCGTCAAATAAACGTTTGTAATCATTTGTAGGGCATATATCGCCTAAAAAAAGAATTTTCATTTAATTGCTATACTCCATAGATATTTTTTCTATCTCAGTATTTAAGTCAAACCCCCTATTTACAAGGGCTTGTTTTCTTGTGTTTTTGTCTGTAATTATTTTGTTTTCCATTAACGTTTCAATTTTATCGCACCATTCGTGTACGTCAAAAGTATCTATATGTTGGCAATTGCCTGCTTCTAAGTTTACTTCACGCGGGTAGCCGTTAGATAAAATTGTATATGCTCCTGAAAGTTGCGCTTCAACGGCCGTTAAAGAAAAACCTTCTGATATAGACGTTCCTAAAACGACGTCCATCATTGCATAAACGTTTTCAACGTCTTTTTTTGGCTCTAAATAAGTTACGTAATTTTCTAAACCATATAAGTTGATTGTTGAAAAAAGTTTTTGCGTATATTCTAAGTTTTGTTTTAAACCAACAATAAACAAAACGAAGTCTTTATTGCGTTTTTTTAATTCGTTTGCAATTTCTAATGCAAAAAGATAGTTTTTAATAGGGGCAATACGGCCAACTACACCCAACGAAAACTTGTTTTTAGGGTTGTGCGCTTGTTTATATTCGTTTACTACTTCATTATTAGGGTAAAAAAATCTTTCGGCATCAATTAAGTTGCTAATTTTTTTGCATTTTTCGCTTTTTCTAATCTTTTTATAAAAAAGGCATTCTAAGGCGCCGTCAGAACAACCCCAAAAATCAGTAGAGTATTTGTTTATCATAGTTTTTTGCCAATTAAGTTCTGCCGTGTATAATGCTCTTTTAATAACGTTGCCAGTAAAAGTAATTTTAGCGTGGCAATGAGATATAATTTTAGCTACACCTGCCGTATAAGCACATTTAGAAATTATGCCACACTTAGCGTTTAAGTGGCAGTGTACAACGTCAGGTTTTAACGTTTTAAAAGTTTCGATTAATTGTTTTTGAAAAGCACGTAAACCAACTGAGCGCATTGAATCGACGTAAACGATTTGTGCTCCTAACGCTAAAATTTGGTCGTCGTAATCGCCCTTAACTTGTTTTCCTTTGGCTTTAATGATTAAAAATATAAAATTAAATTTGTCGTGCAACTTTTTAACAATATTCATCATTAAAGTTTCTGCACCGCCAAAATTCATTACTCCCGTAACGTGCATTACCGTTTTTTTATTTTGCACTTTTATCACCTATATCCCACATATCGCCAACTATTTTATCGTATTCAATCGGTTTAAAATCAGGCGCTCCCCCGGCAGGGAAAAACGTCAATTCGCCAAAATAAACCTTTCCGTTAACTTGATATAAATCAACGCGAACAAAAGAAAAAGGGGCGCATAATTTTTGTGCGATTTCTTTCATTTGTTCGAACTTTTCAGGTTTTTCAACAACAATATCTTTATTGTGTTCGAGTTCTTTGCCAAAAGGCAATAAGTTCCATTCCATATCGTAAAAATTACGAGTATTATTTGAAGTATACCTGCCTACTTCTAATTGCATAAATTGAGGCTTTCCGTTAAAACAGAAAAATTTGTAGTCTTGTAACCCGCCAGAAGCGTCTTCTAAATATTCTTCAACAATCAAACGCTTTTTTAAGTTTTTGTAAACCCATTCGCGACCACTCCAATAAATGTCTTGTTTAAGCCACGATTTCATAATTTTTTTCCACACGCCCCATTTAACTAATTTCTTATCACGAACAATTAAGTTAAATCCACTTCCGTGCGAAGCTTTAATAACAAACTTATCAGGAAGTGCATTAATAGGCAAGTCGTTGACGTTTTCATAAACGCCATAAATATTGTTTAATAAATCTTCACAACCACATTCTTTAATGTATTCACGAACGTCGTATTTGTCGGCGCATTTTTCCATTAAAGGATTTTTACAATTTAATTTATACCATTGTTGTTTTTCGCTAAAAGTTTTAGGGTTTTCTAAATCAGGTAATTTGCCACCACTTTTACTTTGATACCAACGTAAAATTTGTTCTAAATCGGTATATTTTTTAAGATTGTTTTTATTTTTGATTTCGTGAAATTTATTTATTAATAATAGTCCGTAAAGATTATTTCTAATTTTATCTTTTATCGACATTAGCGTTCTCCGTTTTTTTGGCTTGTTGTCTGTTTCTACGCCATACTTTTAATTTGTAAGGTATAAAGTGTGAAAGAATTGGTCTTAAAGCATAAATTTTCCACCAGAAAGGGAATTTTAACATTTTAAAACCAATCAATCTTGTTTTTGCAAAGCAAATATCGTATTTTAATTTTCTGCGTTTAATGGCTTCTCTATCTTCTCTAACTTTATATAAACATTCTTTTATGTTGTCGCCTTCAAAACCATTAGCGTAAAACTTAAACCATAAATCTAAGTCTTGTCCTCGTTCAGTTCTCTTTTCAACGGTATAGCCACCTATTTTGTCCATTACTTCTTTTCTCATTAAGATGGTTGCATGGAAATATGGTACGGCCGTCTTTAAAATGTATTTATTTGGATTTTCATATGATATCAATTCGCCAAAGTCGCCGTTTTCGTCAAATCTAATCATACTTGTTCCTACTACGGCTACGTCGGGGTTTGCTTCTAAAAACGCTACTTGTTTTTCAAGCCTTTCGGGCAAAGAGATATCGTCGCCGTCCATGCGGGCAATATATTCGCCGTCGGCATATTGTAAACAGTGGTTTAACGAATAAGCTAATTTTGAATTTGTTTCGTTTTGAATAATAATGAATTTGTCAGGATAATTTTTTTGATACTCTAAAAGAATATTAAAAGTATTGTCTTTTGAACAATCGTCGCAAATAATAAATTGCCAATTTTGATAAGTTTGATTTAAAATAGAATCAATTGATTCTTTTAAAGTTTTTTCGGCATTATATACTGCCATTAAGATAGATACTTTTTTCATTTTTTCTCCACGGTTTAAAATTTTGATGTTTTTATTTTAAATAATTAAATAGCCATTTGAAATTGTTTAAAGCAGGGTTGTTTATTGTGTCGTACGTCCAATATAAAGAATAAAGAAGCAACAGCAAAACAATAAAAACAAAACGGTCTTTAGTATTCATTTTTTTAAAGAGGCTAGGATACATAAGGATTTGGAAACAACTTGTGTAAATCCAAAAACGTGAAAAGTATGCGCTATTCATTGCCGCAACGGCTATTGCAGCGTTTAATAAACAAATATTTAATAAAAACCTTGTTTCATTATCGCCGTTAACTTTATTTTTGTCGGCAAAGAATAAAAATATAATAGGCACGCATTGAACCAAAACTCGCAAAATATTTACGCTTGTTTTCATGTAAGAAAGTTCAGAGTCTATATCTTCCTGCTTTAATAAGCCAACAAGTTTAAATAAAGGCTCGTAAGAAAACAATAAAACAACCGCTATACCAATGTATAATATTATAAGTTTTATATCGCAATCTAAATTGCAAACGAAATAAACAAAAAACATTAATAATGAAGTGATATGGAACGTTGAAGCAAGTAAAACTACAAGCAACCATTTAAAAGGTTTTTTATCAACGACAAAATGATAGCCTGCAAACATTATTGCCGTTGCTAAATATTGCCTAACACCATTAAAGGCTCCTGTAAAACAGCCTGCAAACACAAAAAGCAAAATGCTAATTGAAAAATTCTCACTTCGTTTAGCAATAGTCAAAACGAATAACGCAGTGGTAATTATAGAGCATACAATGGTAAGAGACTTGCCCTCAGGGTCAAACAAATTATTGCAAATTATAGCAAGTAAAGTAAAGCCGGGCTCAACGAAATCGCCTTTATTAAACGCATCTGCCCATTTTACGTTATTGAAATATGAAAAGAAGTCTGTGCCTACGTCGTAACGGAATGCGGAAACAAAAGCAAGACACAAAAAAACTATCCATATCATAAAATTGCTACGATAAGGTTTTTCATTAGAGGTCAAATTGTCGCTAGTAGCATAAGTTAGCATTCGAGGCTTTTTGTCAGCCAAAACACTGAAAAATGCTACTAAAATAATCATTATAAAATAAACTAACATTTTCTTCCTATATGTTTAAAACAAATGATAAGTTAAAATTTAATTGTTTGTAAACTCTTTAATAATTTCTAAAACTTCGTTTTTAGTGTTTTCTAAACAAAACGGAATAACCGTTTGTTGATTGTTTTTGCCCATAGTTTTGCGTAAAGATTCGTTGCTTTTTAAAAGTTCAATACTTTTTGCAAACCCGTCCACGTCGTTAAATGGATGCGTATAGCCCGAAACGCCGTTTTCCATAATGTCAACAAGCCCACGAGTATTAGCAGTTATTAATGGTAGCCCGCAATACATTGCTTCTAATGCGGCAAGACCAAGACCTTCACGCTTGGATGGCATAATAAATGCGTTAGATTGAAAGCAAATATCCACAACGTCTTTTCTGTAACCTAAAAAGTGAGTTCTATCTTCAACGCCTAACTTTTTAGATAAGGTTTTTAAATATTCTAATTTATTGCCCTTACCACATAAAACGTAATGGCAATTTTTATCGTTTATTTTAGCAAAGGCTTTAAGAGCAGTTTCTTGATTTTTATTATCGTTTAACTCTCCGACCGAAAGAAGAATAAAGGCATTATTGTTAAGGTTTAATTCGGCACGAAGGTCAACACGTTCGTTCGCACTTTTTAATCTTGCCGTGTTGATGCCGATTCCGTGAATATATTTAACGTGTTTAGCGTTAAACTTTTTAGCATGAGCAAAGTCTTCGGTGTTTATAGTAACAATAACGTCGGTTAAAGAAGACATTGCTTTTTCAATAGGGTAATATACGCACCAGTTAAGTTTAGGAGCGCCTTTGTAAAAATGGAATCCGTGCGACATATAAAGAATTTTCGTTCCTTTTTTACGCGCTTTTTTTGAAGCAAGACGAGTCATAACCCCCATAACGGGTTCGTTTGTCCAAATAAGGTCGTAATTTCCGTTGCTAATAATCTTTTTTAAATCGCTTAAACCTTTAAAATTACTTAACTTTAATGGATTTCTTTGCAGTCTAACTTTATAAGAGTGTTCTTTTCCTAAAACGCTTAAAACCTCATTAAATCTATTTCCTACTTCTGAGCAAGCAATTTCTACGTCATAACCTTTCTCACGCAAGTTTTTAACGTGAGGAGCAAGGAATTGAAGCATCATTAAATCGGTTGACGTTACTAATATTTTTTTCATAATCACCAATTCTCTTTTATTTTAGTTTGAATAGTTTGAGCATCGATATTATATTGTTTTCTTAAATATTTTTGGCTACCGACTATGCAAGAATATCTATCGTCCAAAGCAACGCGAACAAGTTTCGCTTTAACGTTGCCTTCTTCGGCTAAAACTTCGCTAACGGCAGAACCAAAGCCACCGCTTAAATTATGTTCTTCAACCGTGATAATGGCGTTATGAGATTTAGCGCACTCTAAAATAACTTGTTTATCAATAGGTTTTACCGTAGGGAAAGTGTAAACCGTAGGAATATAACCTTGATTTTTCAATTCGTTGCACGCTTCGTTTACTTCGTCGAAAATTGCTCCCGTTGAAAATACCGCTACGTTAGTGCCGTCTTGTATTTTAATTGCCTTTCCTATTTCAAAATTTTCTAATTTTTCGTGAATACGTTTTTCGCCACCCCTACCAAGACGAAGATAGCAAGTGCCTTGTTGCTTGTAAATGGCTTTTGTAGCGTGTTCGGCTTCAACTAAATCGCCCGGAGCCAAAACGGTAACGTCAGGCAATGCGCGCATCATTGCTAAATCCTCAGTAGCGTGATGGCTCATACCCAAAGAGCCGTAAACGAAACCACCGCCAACACAAACGACTTTAACGTTAGCGTTGTGGTAAGCGCAGTCGTTACGAATTTGTTCAATACAGCGTAAAGTAGGGAAGTTGCCTATTGAATACGTGTAAACGATTTTGCCTTGCATAGCAAGACCTGCTGCAACCGACGTCATATTTTGTTCAGCAATACCTGCGTTTATAATTTGGTTTGGAAGTTCCGTCCAAAAAGGTTTTAAAACACCGAACCCAAGGTCGCCCGTAACGATATAAACGTTCTTGTCTTTTTTTGCAATTTCAAGCAATGTTTTTACAAACGTGTCTCTCATTTCGCATTCTCCTTATAAGGGTCGATAGTGCCTTCTGGCATAATTTCATATAATTCTTTTAAAGAATTGTCGTATTCTTCGCCTTCGTGAGGGAAGCGATAATGCCAAAGAATATCGTTTTCCATAAACGAAATGCCTTTACCCTTAATAGTGTTAGCAATAATAACGGTAGGCTTGTCTTTACATTGTTTGGCACTTTCAAAAGCCTTTAATAATTCCGTATGGTTATGTCCGTCAACGTCTAAAACGTTCCAACCAAAAGAAGCCCATTTATCCTTAAAAGGAGAAAGAGCAAGCGTATTTTCGCAAAAATCTAAACTTTGCATTTTGTTATGGTCAACAATAACGATAAGTTGATTAAGTTTAAAATGGTTTGCAAATAAAGCCATTTCCCAAACAGAACCTTCATCGCATTCGCCGTCGCCCACAATAGCGTACGTATAATAAGGTTTGTTATCAAGTTTAGCGTTAAGAGCCATACCTGCGGCAACGCATACGCCGTGTCCAAGAGAGCCTGTTGAAAATTCTACACCGGGAACGCCTTTGTGGGAAACGTGTCCCGAAAGACGACTACCATCGGCGTAATGAGTTTTTAATTCTTCCCTATCAAAAAAGCCTTTTTCTGCTAATGCTGCGTAAATTGATGCACCTGCGTGACCTTTACTTAAAATAACTCTATCACGGTTTTCGTCATTTAAATTGTTAGGCGTAACGTTTGCTACGTCGTTGTATAAAACGGCAACAATATCGGCAACCGATAAGATTGCTCCTATATGACTTCCGTGTGAAATATGCGTCATTTCAATTCCGTGGCGTCTTATCAACCACGCTAATTGTTCGCTGTTCATATTTTTACTCCTTTGAGATTTTTTCTAATTCTTTAATTTCTTGCGGAGATAACGTCCAATCAAGAGCTTCAACGTTTTGAATTACTTGTTTAGGCGATTTTGCGCCAACTATAACGACAGAGTCGCTTAAATAATCTAAAATCCAACGAATAGCAACCGCCGAAACTGACTTATTGTGGTTTAATGCTATTTGTTTTAATACTTCAACAATTTCCAAATTTTTTAAAAGTTTTTGTCCGTGAAAATTAACGTAAATATCACGAGAGCGTCTATCGTTTGAGTCAAACTTACAGTTCTTATCGTACTTGCCACTTAAAATTCCCTGACCAAGACTTCCCCAGGTAAACGGAGTCATATTAAATTCATCACGAAATTTTATCATTTCTTTTTCATTTTTTCTACAAGCCAAACTATACTCATCTTGAAAAGAAACAAACGGGTTAGTTTTAAACTCTTTTAATTCTTTGCCATCTTCTTCGTGAATATTAGATAAACCATAATATCTAATTTTGCCTTGTTGTTTTAAAACTTCTAACGATTCGGCAACGTCGCTAAGTGGAGTTTTGCCATCTCTATAATGGACTTGGTACAAATCAATATAGTCACGATTAAGTCTTTTTAAACTTCCTTCAACCGCTTTAAATATATACTCACGAGAGTTGTCGTAAGTGGTTTTTCCGTTTTCAACACGAACGCCGAATTTAGTAGTAATTACAATGTCGTTTAAACGAGAGCCAAGTGCTTCTGCAAGCGTTCTTTCACTTTCGCCTAAACCATAAGTGTCGGCAGTGTCAAAAAAGTTTATACCATTATCGACAGCCGTTTTTACAGCGTTTATTAAATCGGTTTTTTCTACGTTACCCCAACCGTATCCGCCAAGTGGACAGCCACCCATACAAAGTTGAGAAACCTTTAAATCTGTATTTTTAATATTTATCATTTTTCACCTTTTTATTTTTGCTAAAAGATAATATAAATTTACGAATAAAATACTCGGCACTGTAAACAAGTGATGCAAATATAAATATAAGCAAAACAACAATCGCTAAATTAAGAGGGAATACTAAACTGCTAAACTTTCTAATGATAACAAATTGTACCAAATAGATTTGCAAAGTTAATCCGCCAACATATTTTACTATATTGTTTACCTTGATAGGAAGTTTTTCAAGTTTGTTTTCTAAACCCATAAGCACAGCGAATATAAAATAGAGTGCGACTAAAATTGCAACTTGATTTAAAATTTGAAGCGATGAAATTATAGCCCACTTCGAAAAGGCAATTTTAGATGCAAAGTAAACTATTAAACTTAAACCTAAAAACACCACATTTAAAACCTTAAATTTTGTAAACTTGCTGTAATGTTTTCTAAACAAAGCACCCATTATCATGCTTGTGAAGTACAAGAAGATTATAAAAGGTTTTTCAACGTTATCAATGGTATATGCGGACTTATCTATAAAGAAAATGTAGGTAATTATCCAAAGAGCTATCACGACAAGAAAACTAATTTCTAATGTCTTGTTGTATTTTTTATCTAAAACCGCAAGCAGATAAAAAGGAATGTAGCACACCATTAACCAAACGATAAAAATATAGTTAGTTGGATATATAAACAAACGTACTGCATCATTTAAACTACCTAACCTGTAAAAACCTAAAAATACAGTTAGTAGTGTGACGGTTATTAAAGCAGGATAAATTCTTGCAATTCTTTTTACAAACCACTTTATAAAATTCTCTTTTATCAAATACAAACAAAATCCAGAAACAGCAAAAAACAAAATGTTTCCAAGCAAACCGCCCGCAGCCATAGCCTTAATAGGCCAAATATTTGAAAAGTGTGAGTTTGTTATTAAAATGGTTGCTATAACTCTTATGTAATTAATAAAATTAAACATCTTTTTTCTCGTTTAAATCTTCGCTATCTTTATTAGCGTTTTCGTTTAGGTTATTTACTTCCGCAGCGCCGTTATCTTCGTTGCCTTCGTTTGTAAATACGGCTTTAATAGTCATAAAGAAAATTTTAACGTCAAGCCACAATGAAAGATTTTCTACGTAATAGTTGTCGTATTCAAAACGTGCTTTAACGGTGTTGGTTTTTCTTCCGTGTACGGCAGCCAAACCTGTTACGCCGGGGCGAACGTCAAAACGTTTTAACTCTTCTTTCGTGTACTCTTCCCATTGTTTTGGATAGTAAGTAAGAACAGGGCGTGGGCCTATTAATGACATATCACCTTTTATTATGTTGATAAATTGTGGAAGTTCATCAATACTTGTTGCTCTTATAAATTTACCTACTTTGGTAACGCGTCTATCACCTTTTTCACAATAAACGCCTTCTTCCATTTGTTCAGCACCTACGCACATTGAGCGGAATTTATACATATTGTACACTTTTCCGTTTTTACCGACACGTTCTTGCTTAAAGATAACGGGGCCTTTTGATTCGATTTTAATAGCGATTGCCACTATAAGCATAGGTATAGCACAGATAATAAGCCCAACAATTGAAATTAAAACGTCAAAAAATCTTTTAAAAAAATGTTTGTACATAAAAAATACACCCCTAAGTTAGTTAAAAGCAACAAAAAGTTTATTATATAATATTTTAAATAAAATAATATATAATATAATAATAGCATTTAATTAAAACGTTGTCAACACTAAAAACTTACAAATAAAAGGCAAAAATCATAAAAAAATTATAAAAAAAGAATTATTTAAACAAAAAAACCGTGTTGCTCAATAAACAACACGGCTTTTATTATGCAAAAAGTTATTTTTTATCAGTTGGTTTGGTAAACAAGTTTGTTCTTTCGGGGTTGATTAAAGCGTTTAAAACGTTGTCGGTTGAAAAAGGTATTTCTTTACGAATTTCTTTCAACAAGTTTTTAACGTATTCCCTACGAGTGTGCTTGTCGGCAGGGCAAGGGTTGTGCAAAATAGGCTTGTCGGCCGTAAACGAAATAATATCGCGCTCTCTAACGTAAATCATAGGACGTATTACGTCTAAATTGGCTCTTTCAAGATGTGTTACAGGGTGAAAAGTTGAAAATCTGCCTTCATAGAGCATTGAAAGATAAAAAGTTTCAACTAAATCGTCGGCATGGTGGCCAAGTGCAACCTTGTTGCAGCCTAATTTAGCGCTAACTTGATTTAAAGCGCCACGACGCATATTTGCACAAAGCGAACAAGGGTTACTTTCTTTTCGTTCGTTAAACACAATATCAAAAATTTCCGTTTTTTCAATATGGTATTCAACTTCTAAACTATTAACGAATTTTTTTAACAAGTCAAATTCGGTTTTGTCGTAATTTACGCCAGTGTCGATAGTAACGGCTACAATGTCAAATTTTTTAGGATAAAACCTTTTAAGTCCACAAAAGGCAGAAAGCAAGGCAATGCTATCTTTTCCTCCTGAAAGACCTATTGCTATTTTGTCGCCGTCAGAAATCATATTAAAGTCTTCAACGGCTTTTCTAAAAGGTGATAATAATTGTTGTAACGTCATAATATTAATAATTCCATTTGATTTTTCATAAATATTATAGTATAATTAAGAAAATAAAAGCAATAGTTTAAAGGGTATATGGCACAATTTTTATTAGAATTTTTAAAAAACATAACTAATGACGGCAAATTGCTAACTTTACTCATATCAATTTTTCCGTTGGTTGAGTTAAAAGGAGCAATTCCTATTGGTTTAGGACTTGGAGAAAATTTAATAACTTCGGCTTTGCTTGCTTACGTAGGTTCAACACTAATTTGTATTCCTATTTACTTTTTATTAATTCCTATTTTCAATCTGTTAAAGAAAATTAAATTTATAAAAAAGTTGATTGAAAAGATAGAATTAGTATTTAAGAACAAGGCGTTGAAAGTGGCAAAAGGCACTGAAAATGCCGAAGATAAGAAAAACAAGATATTAGCATTAGCGTTATTTATATTTGTTGCCGTTCCTTTTCCCGTGACAGGGGTGTGGACAGGCACGGCAATTGCCGTATTTTTACAAATGAAGTTTTCAAAATGCTTTTTACCACTTGTTTTAGGCAATTTGGTTGCAGGTATATTAATTACCCTTTTAACCTTCTTATTTAGTGGTTACGTAAACGTTATTATCGACGTGTTATTTGTAATCGCACTTACAATGCTTATAGTGTTTATTGTTAAGGTTATAAAGAGCAAACCTGACACTCAAAAACCTTTAAACGAAAATCAGTAAATTTTATAAAAACCGCGTTATAGTGGCGTTTTTAATATAAAAAATACAATTCATACTAATTAAAGGAGATGTAAAAATGATAAATGCAATAGTCTTTCACGATGAAATAACTTTATATTGGGATAGGGCAACGAACTATCAAAAAGGCGATAAATATAAGGTTGAAATAAACGGCGAAATCAACTACGCTAACAAAACTCACTTTGAACTTTTTAACTTAAAAAGCGAGCAAAGTTTTTTAGTTAAGGTAAGTTTAGTCGATGCTAATTATTCAGTAAAGCAATTTATAGGGGAAGACACATTTATTACTCCTAAACAAAAGAATAAAATAGACGTAACGAAGCCACCATATAACGCAGTAGGCGATGGCGTAACTAATAATAGGGAGGCTTTGCAAAAAGCGTTTGATGCTTGTACTGAAAACGACTATATCTACGTTCCAAACGGCGTGTTTGTAACGGGTGGATTAAGGCTTCATTCTAATAGCGAGTTGTATGTTGATAAGGATGCAACAATACAAGGAACTTTCGACCATAACGACTATTTGCCAAAAATTAAAAGCAGGTTTGAAGGCATTGAACTTGACTGCTATCAATCACTTATAAATATAGGCGAATTAGATAGAAACGGGGGGTATAGTGCGAAAAACGTAGTAATTCGTGGTGGTGGAAAGATAAAAGGTGGCGGTGGTCCTTTAAGAAAAGATATTATCGATACCGAACTTGTTTTGCTTAAAGATTATATGGAAAGTTTAGGCGAAAAATTAAAAGAATGCGAAACTCCTGTAACAATTCCGGGCAGAGCAAGAGGTAGGCTTGTAAATATAAGTAATAGCCAAAACGTAATTTTAAGTAATATTGATTTTTATGATAGTCCGTCGTGGAACGTGCATATGATTTATAGTGACAATATTGTAACTAATAGGTGTTCGATATCGTCAAAAGGCATATCTAACGGAGACGGTTGGAATCCTGATAGTTCAACAAATTGTACAGTGTTTGATTGTACGTTTAATACGGGTGACGATTGTATTGCGATAAAGTCGGGCAAAAACCCTGAGGGCAACGTAGTCAACAAACCGACAAAAAATATTAAAATTTTTGATATTAAGGTGCTTTGTGGCCACTCAGTAGCAATAGGCAGTGAAATGTCGGGTGGTGTTGACGGCGTTTATATATGGGATAGCGACATTAAAAAAATTGAAGAAGGCATAAGGGTAAAAGTTACTAAAAAACGTGGCGGATACGTTAAAAACTTATACGTTTACGACTGCGAGTTATGTAGTGCCGTAATAACTTCAAAATATTCTTGTAACGACGACGGCGAAGGAGCAGGAGTTAAGCCTTATTTAGAAAATTTCCACTTTGAAAACGTCGTATTTACAGGCAAAAGCGAATATGCAAGTGGCAAAGTTGTTATTGTTCCTTGCTTGTCGTTTATAGGTATGGACGAAGACGCACATCACGTTAAAAACGTGACGGTTAAAAACGGTTTATTAAAACGAACAATAAACGACGAACCTGCCAAAGTTCATTTTGAAAGAGTTGACAATTTAATAATGGAGAACGTTTCTTTTGAATAATTAACAAAAAAACAGTTGTTTGATAACGGCTGTTTTTTTATTTTAGTAAAGTTTGCTAAAAAATGCTAATTTGTTAGAGATAACTTAATATAATTAAGTTGACAAAACAATAAAAAACATAGTATTATTAAAAAAAGAGGGGTTTTTATGAGCAAATTAGACATAATTGATATTAAAATTATCAACTTTTTACAAAAAAATGCACGTATGCAAATTAAAGACATAGCAAAAGAAGTTTATCTTTCTTCGCCAGCCGTTTCAACACGTATTGAAAGACTTGAAAAGGCAGGTATAATTAAAGGATATCACGCTTCTATTGATATGGTAAAAATGGGTTATTACATTAAAGCGTTTATCGACGTTGTAATTCCGCCTGACAAAAAAACAGAATTTTATAAATATATCGAAAAGGTTAAAAACGTTATTGAATGCAACTTTGTTACGGGCGAATTTTCAATGCATTTAAAAACCGTTTTTCACACGACGCAAGACCTTGACGAATTTGTAATGCAATTACAAAACTTTGGTCCTACAAGAACGCAAATAGTGTTTTCAACAAACGTTGAGCCAAGAGGCGTTCAATTTACCGAAAAAGAAAGATAAGATTTTTGTCGTTGCTTATTAAAAACAAAAATGTTTTTAAAAAACTTGTAAAAATAAGTGACGTGTGGTACAATATTACGTAGCAGTTATTTATACAATAAATAATTTTATTAAAAGGAGAATATTATGGCTTTATTTAGGAAAAATATAGAATGGTCTGATAATTCTAAAAATTTAATCGTTTATAAATACCCGCTTGATAATGCAGGTAGAGAAATTAATAGGAAATCTACGTTAACCGTAAGAGAATCACAATGTGCTATTTTCGTACATAAAGGGCAGATTGCCGACGTGTTTGGTCCAGGTCTTTATGATTTATCGACTGACATCGTGCCTATTCTTACTAAACTTGCAGCGTGGAAATATGCTTTTGAAACGCCTATCACGCTTGATGTTTACTTTATTAGCACTAAACAATTCACTGATATTAAATGGGGCACAAAATCACCTATTTTAATGCGTGACCCTGAGTTTGGCGTAATAAGGGTAAGGGGCTTTGGTGCGTTTGCTTTTAAAGTTGATATGCCTGACGTGTTTTTAAAAGAATTAATAGGAACTTCAAGCACTTTTACTACGGGCGATATTGAATCTTTCTTAAAAACTATGTTAATTTCGGCTCTTACCGATTGTCTTGGCGAAAGTAAAATTTCGGCGTTAGATTTAGCAGGTAATACGTTAGAGTTTAACGAAATAGTTAAAAGGTCTGTACAAGAAAAGTTTAACAAATTAGGCTTAAAACTTACAAACTTATTTATTGAAAATATGTCTGTGCCAGAAGAAGTTGAAAAAGCGTTAGATGAAAGGTCTAAACTTGGTATTTTAGGTGACAAGACGGACGTATTATTAAAAGTTTCGGCAGCGGAAGCGATGAAAGAAGCGGCTAAAAATCCAAATGGTGGAATGGCTGGTGCAGGCATTGGCTTAGGTGCAGGCGTTGCTATGGGTAAAATGTTCGTTGATAGTATGCAAAGCCAACAAGCGCCTACTCAAAGCGTTGGAGCAACTAAAAATTGTCCGACTTGCAACGCACAAGTTAGTGTAAACGCTAAGTTTTGTAGCGAATGTGGAACTAAATTAAATACTAAAAAGTTTTGTTCTAACTGCGGGGCAGAAATAAACGGAAGTGCAAAATTCTGTCCAAGTTGTGGACAAAAATTATAAGATATAAGGAGTTATATTATGGCTGAAAAACAATTAATCACAAAAGATACTCTTATTATTGACGTGTTAGATATTAACCCTAACGCAAAAGAAGTTTTTGACAAATACGGTATGCATTGTTTAACTTGTATGTTTGCTGCCGAACCTGTTGAAGCGGCTGCTGCCGTTCATGGTATTGATTTACAAGAACTTTTAGACGAACTTAACAAATAATAAGTAATGAACGAAGCAAAAAGTGTGCAAAGCACTATTGATAAAGACAATAAAATAAACACGGTTATAGCAAGGTGTTCTTGTTGTGGTGGAGGAATGGTCTTTTCGCCTAAGCACCAAGCGTTAAAATGTGGGCATTGTGATACGGTAGTCGATATAAAAACAAGTTGCGACGTAATGGAACTTGCGTTAAGGAACGCTTTTAATAGTAGCGAACAATGGGGTAATGAAGAAGTTGTTTATCGTTGTGAAAATTGTGGGGCAGAAGTTGTTACAACAACAATGACGCACGCTACGTCATGTCCTTATTGCAACACTTCGCACATTGTTAAAAGTGAAGAATTGGCAGGCTTGAAACCAAATGCCGTTTATCCGTTTAAGTTGACCGAAGAACAAGCCGTTGAAAGTGCTATTCTTTGGGCTAAAAAGAAGTTTTTTGCTCCACGCAAGTTTAAAAAGAATTTACGTGTTGAAAACGTTTGTGGCGTTTACCAACCTTGTTTTACCTTTGATAGCCAAACGGAATCGTATTATAACGGCCGTATAGGTAAAAGGCATACAAGAACGGTAGGTTCGGGTAAAAATCGTAGAACGGAAACGTATATTGTGTGGCGTAATATTTCAGGAACGTTTACAAGGAGTTTTGACGACGTTATGGTAAACACAACGTCAACTTACTCTCAAAAAACGTTAGATAAATTATTGCCTTTCGATATAGATACGCTTGTTAATTTTGAACAAAAACTTTTAACGGGCTACGTAGCAAAACGACACGAAAAGGACTTGCCTACAAGTTGGAACGATGCGAAAAGCATTATGGACAACGTTTTGCAAAGGGAAATTTTAGGACAGTATTCTTACGACGTAGTAAGTTACTTAAACGTTGACACTACGCATAGTAGCGTAACGTACAAATATGTAATGTTGCCCGTTTACGTATTAAACTACACGTACAAAAATAAAGTTTATTCGGTGTACGTAAATGGCAATACGGGTAAAGTTACGGGAACAACTCCTGTTTCGGCACTTAAAGTTGCAGCCGTGGTGCTTTTAGGTATAGCAGTTATTGGTGGAATAGCATACCTTATGATAACTAACGGAAATTAAAATAATCGACAATGGTCGTTTAAATAAAGTATTCGATGGAGAATTATATGAAAAATTTAATTAAAAAATTAGCAGTTTTAGTAACGACAATAATGTTAATAGCGTCAATGACGGCTTGTACTTACATTAAAGACGGTTACGAATGGCAAGACGTTACTTTAACTTTTGATTATCAAGATAAGAACGGCAACGAACAAACGTTAGATACAACAATGTCGTTAACGTTAAACGTAACAACGAAAACTTCAAAAAGAGTTCTTGGCCTTATTAAAGACGGCTTTTATGAAAATACGGCAGTTGTTATTGATAGTGATTATAACTATATTGAATTAGGTTCATTCACTTATGAAAACGGCGAATATAAAGATATTATTCAAGAAATGGAGCCTATTAAAGGCGAATTTAGAAAAAACGGCGTACTTGGAACGTATAAAGCAAGGGCAGGCTCAATAGTAATGCTTAGAAATGCCGACAATCAAGAAGACGGCGGTTATTTAAGTTACGACACTGCAACGTACAAATTCGTTATTATGCTTAACGACGATGCTATCGACGGAACAAGTTATAGCGTATTTGGTAGAATTGACGACGAAAGTTTAGAAACTTTAAACGACGTGGTTGCAGACGTAAGAGAAGGCGTTGATGGTAAAGTTCGTTTCCGTTATTTAGGTGAAAGAGACGAAACAAACGGTAACTTAAAATTAAACGCTGATAAAACTGCTTACGTTGGCACGTTAGATTATTTAGTTTCAACTGAATTAAATAGTGACGTGTTCTATCTTGATGGAACTCCTATAAGCGACATATCAAAGGTGTATGACGAAGAAGCCTTTGATAAGACTAAGGCTACTAAGTTTGATAAGGTTTTAATGCCTATTACACCTATTATCGTTAAGAATTTTAAAATAAAATAATTAAACAACTAAAAAATTAAAAATAACAGGCTTTCGATAATATCGGAGCCTTTTATTACAAGGAAAGATATGTTAGTTTTAGGAATAATTGTTGGTGTCGTTATAATGGTAACGGCATACGTAATAACAATGTACGCTTATTTTAAAGCAAGGCAAAAATATAGCGAAGCAAAATATATGGTTGAAATAATGACGGTTGTTTTTGCTATATTATTTAGCGTTATAGTAAAGTTTATTATAAACGTAGTTAATGCTACCGATGAGTTTACGCAAGGTTTTTCTTCGCTTTTACACGCAATATACTCAACGATAGGCGGATTAACTTTTGAAGGTTTAGCAGATTTAAGCGATATTGAAAACGGATTATTACAATGTTTATATACGGCAAGTTCGCTTTATGCAGGCATGATTGTATTAAGTGTAATTACAACAAAAGCAAGCCACGAAATTTATTGTG
This sequence comes from Christensenellaceae bacterium, assembly GCA_045645865.1. Lineage (GTDB taxonomy): Bacteria > Bacillota > Clostridia > Christensenellales > Borkfalkiaceae > HGM11412. Next base: position 50,124 of record JAZRJP010000002.1, read on the forward strand.
GAATTAAACTTTCTTTTTTAAGTCTTAAATTAAAAACTAATAAAAAATTCGCACAAAAAACCGACCTTTATATTTTTACTTCGGCTACCGAAGATTCGCTTATTTTAGCAGAAAGCATTAACGAAAAATATTTAACTACTAAAAAGGATAGGCATTGTGAAATTATCTTTACGGGCGAATTAGGTGTTTTTTCAAATGAAAATCACGTTCATCGTGAGATTATGGCAGACGGCTTTATATTTTGGTCGTACGTTAAAAAAATAGAAGAAGAAAAAGAATATTCTATTTTAAAAAGACTTAACTTATCGTTAGACAATTGTTTTTATAAAAATAATTGTAATGCTCCGTCGTCAAGAATACATATTTTTGCGTTTAATAATAACGAAGAATTAAGTGGTCTTGAAAGTGAAAATAGTAATATTATCTTTGCTGAAATGACGGCTTTATTAAGAGAATTTAAGTTAACACACAAAATACCTTTCGTTGATTTTTATTTGCTTGTTGATAACGACATAAATTACGAAGTTTACAAATCTAAAATTGACAACGTTAAAACAAATTATCTTAATATTGTAAAAGATTTTGAAAATAATAAAAACTCTTGCACAAGTGATTATGAGAAATGTTTTCCGTTTATTTTGCATTTAATAAACGAAGCCGATTATTCTTCAAAAAACTTTATTAAAAAAAGAGACGAACTTTACACTTCGTTATTACCACAAAAGAATTTATTTAAGGGTGCAGATTGTTACAGGGCTATGGTTATAGGCTTTGGCCAAACGGGACAAACGGCAACTATGCAAGCGTTTATTAACACGTCAAACGTAAAAAATCGTGTGCCCGATAAGTTTATTGCCGACGTATTTGATATGCAAACGGATAACGTAGGGGGTTTATTCTTGTTACGTCACCCACTTGTTGATGGACGTATTTATAGTGGCGACTTACGTAAGGCTGTAAAAAACGACGACAAGCACACAAAAGAATTTAACGAAAAATTAAACAGAATTTACAAGTCGATTTACACCGAAGAAGAAATTGCAAAGTTAAACGGCGATATTAGTAAAGACTTAACTTTAAAAATGACTTTCCCTATTATTAATATGTATAAAACTTCTTGCTTCGGCTCAGAATTTATGAACTATTTTGATAACGTTGCCGGGGCAACGATAGTTCCTAAATACGACCTTTTAATAATAAGTTTAGGTGACGACGAATTAAATATTGCTATGGCAAATGCGTTACTTGGCGATATTAGAAACGAACTTGAATATTGTAAAAACACTTCAACTTTTAGAGATTTAACGATAGCAATCAACGTTCGTGACAAAAAGAACATATCGCGTATTGATTGGGGTGAAAAAGAAAATAAAATTTTTGATTTAATACACGTTATAGAATTTGGCTTTGCAGAAGAAATCTACTCTTACGACGCTATCGTTGACGACGAGCCTGCTATGATGTATAGTTATCCTTACGCACTTTTAGAACAAGATAACATAAACGACGTATATATTGATTTAGTTAATAAGCACAACCAAATTGTTAAAGAAAAAGGGTTTGACGAAACAGATTATACGCCTATTTTACAAGAAATATTTACTCACTTAAACAAAAATCACGACATTAAAGATATTAGACAAAATTGGGCAAATAGCAGTCTATTTGACAGAGAGTCTAACAATTCGGTTAGTATGTTTAGTACAACTATGAAAGTTTTATGTCAAGATATTAAATTCACTTACGAAAATATGTCGTGGCTTGTAGATATTGAGCACGAAAGGTGGGATAGGTTTCATATTGCAAACGGCTGGATATTTAAAGATAAAAAGTGCAAACCATACAGACAACACGATTGTATTGTTCCTACCGAAAAACTTAAAGATAAATTTGGTAAATACGATTTAGTCAACGCCGTAAGGTCTATTTTTGAAAAGTAATATGTTAAAGTTAGATTTTGAAATCGTGCCTACTTCGTGTTGGTATAACAATTTACGTCACGTTTTATCAAAGCGGGCGTGGGACTATATACGAAAAGACGCTTATAGTAAGGCAAACGGCAAATGCAGTATTTGCAACGCCCCTAAAAAACGTTTAGAAGCACACGAAAAGTGGCAGTACATAGAAAGTACGCACACGCAAAAATTGCAAGATATCGTTGCTATATGCCATAATTGTCATAGCGTTATTCATATAGGAAGAACGCAACTTATCGGTAAAGAAGATTTAGCAATTAAACATTTTAAAAAGGTAAATAATACCGACTATCAAGGCTATATCACGGCTTTAAAAAAGGCTAACGAAAGGTGCGTAGAACTATCTAAAATCGACGACTGGCAATTAGATTTATCGTATTTGCAAACTTATATTGAAAATTAAAAAAAGATAACGAAAATTTCGTTATCTTTTTTTCGTGTGCTTAATAAATTAATCTTTAAAATAACCTATATTGCTACTTTTGGTAGGGTCAAAAGTTAAATTGCAAATAGATGCAACCAAAGCATAAATACCACAAGTAATCATTGTTAAAAAGATATAAGCCAACGTTCTTGATTTCCAGCCATCAGGTTTTAAATTTGTATGGTTGATAATAAAACTACCTATCCAACCAAGAAAAAAAGTTAATAAAAATCTTACTAAATTTTTGTTGTCCATAATAAAACAACCCTCCTTTGTTAATAATATAATTATTATAAAGGCACAATGTGCCTTTTGTCAACTAAAAATTGTACAATGTGCTATTATTTTATTATGATTAAGATTGAAGATATACAAAAAAGATTGCGTGAGGCAATCGAGTGTGGCACTATTTCACAAAAAGAACTTGCTTTTAGGTTAGGTATAAACCCGTCAACAGTAAGTAAATATATGCGACTTGATAAATTCCCTTCATTAGATACGTTTGCTAATATATGTGAAATATTAGACGTTTCGGCTGATGAAATATTAGGTCTAAAATAATTTTAGAACATGCTAAAAGGCTAACGAAATTAAACGTTAGTCTTTTTTTGTATAAAAATTTTAAAAAAGCATATAATAAAATTGTAAACAAAATTATATAAAATCGTTGACAAATTATATAATTCGGTTTACAATAATATTACAAAAGGGGGCAAGAATGTCAAAATCATTATACAGTTTAATATTAAACGACGAAGTTGTAAGTAAGGTAGATAAGATGGCAAGGGTAAACGGTATTAGTAGGTCAAGTATGATTGAAATGATACTTGCAAACGCCGTTAGTTATGAAACGCCTGAAATTAGGGCTAATAATATTTTTGATGAAATTGAAAGGTTGTTTTCGCATAGTCCTACAATGCGCTATTTAGAAAATCAGTCGCAATATATCGGCACAATCGTAGGGGCGTTAGATTATAGGTACAACCCTGCAATTAAATATAACGTAGAGCTGTTTCCAAATTCCGACAAGTTAGGTCAATTAAAGGTAACTTTAAGAACACAAAACGGTATGCTTTTAGATTTAATGAGTGACTTTTACAATTTTTATATATATTTAGAAAAAACGTATTATAACAAAGGCGCAACCTATTTATTTGAGCAAAACAAATTTATAAGACTTTTCGACTTTCCAAACAGCGTAGTAACGACAAAACAACTTGCCGAACTTTTAACAATTTACGTTAAAGATTTTGATGAACTTTTGAACGTTTACTTTAATAATTTAACGAACGACGTAAGCGTGTTTAAAAAGGTAGAAAAAAGGTTTATCGAGTTAAAAAACAACGTTATAGTGTTGTAAAAGGGGTATTATGAATAATAAAAATTATACGCAAAAAAGCGTTGAAAGTATAAATAATTCAATATCTATGGCAAAAGAAAATTCTAACCAACATGTAACAAGTTTACATTTATTGTATGTGTTATTAGATAAAGAGTCTTTAATTTTTCAAATACTAAACAATATGTCGATTGACGTAGCGTCGTTACAAAAAGACTGTCTTAATAAAATAGAAAAACTTTTAAAGGTAAGTGGAGGACAGCAGTATTTAGGTGCCGACTTTTCATACGTGGTAGAATATTCTGAAAAAATTTCAAAAGAAATGAAACACGAGTTTATTTCTGTTGAGCATTTATTTTTAGGTTTAATTGAAAAGGCAAGTCAAGACGTAATAGACTTATTTAAAAAATACAAAATTACAAAAGACGAGTTTTATAAGCAGTTAGCAAAAATAAGGGGAGGGCAAAGAGTTATGAGTGATAATCCTGAAAGCACGTACGACGTATTAAATAAATACGGTCAAGATTTAGTTGAGCGTGCAAAACAAAATAAAATAGACCCTGTTATAGGTAGGGACGAAGAAATAAGGAACGTGATACGCATTTTATCACGTAAAACAAAAAACAACCCTGTTTTAATAGGTGAAGCAGGTGTTGGTAAAACGGCGATTGCCGAAGGTTTGGCAATTCGTATTATGAAAGGCGACGTGCCTGAAAAACTTAAAGACAGAAAATTATTTTCGCTTGATATGGGCGCTTTAATTGCAGGCGCAAAATATAGGGGCGAGTTTGAAGAAAGGTTGAAAGCCGTTTTAAACGAAGTTAAAAAGAGTGAAGGTAAAATTATACTTTTTATTGACGAACTTCACAATATTGTTGGTGCAGGTAAAACGGACGGCGCTATGGATGCGGGCAATTTGTTAAAACCTATGCTTGCAAGGGGCGAATTACACTGCGTAGGCGCAACGACGCTTGACGAGTATAGAAAATATATTGAAAAAGACCCTGCGTTAGAAAGAAGATTTCAACCTGTATTAGTTAAAGAGCCAACTGTTGAAGACACTATTTCAATTCTTCGTGGACTTAAAGAAAGATACGAAGTTTACCACGGCGTAAAAATTCAAGATAGTGCTATAATATCAAGTGCAGTGTTATCAAACAGGTATATTACAGATAGGTTTTTGCCCGATAAAGCAATAGACTTAATCGACGAGGCGTGTGCAATGATAAAAACTGAAATGGACTCAATGCCAGCCGAAATGGATACCGTTTCAAGAAAGATAATGCAACTTGAAATTGAAGAAACTGCGCTTAAAAAGGAAACGGACACCCTTTCTAATGAAAGATTACAAGCCTTATCAAAAGAACTTAATGCATTAAAAGAAGAATATAAAGTAATGCAAGCAAAATGGCAAGGCGAAAAGGATGGCATAAACAAAGTTCAAAAATTGCGTGAGCAAATTGAAAGTTTAAATGCCGAAATGGAAAGTGCCGAAAGAGAATACAACTTACAAAAAACTGCCGAAATTAAGTATGGTAAATTGCCACAACTTAAAAAGGAATTAGAAGAAGTTGAAAAACAAACTCAATCACAACAAGAAAGCCTACTTCACGATAGAGTAACCGAAGAAGAGATATCAAAAATCATTTCAAAATGGACGGGAATACCTGTGTCAAGGCTTAAAGAAAGTGAACGAGAAAAGATATTATCACTTGAAAAAACATTGCATGAAAGGGTTATTGGACAAGATTTAGCAGTAACCAAAGTAAGCGAAGCAATACTTCGTTCAAGAGCAGGCATACAAGACCCTAATCGCCCTATAGGTTCGTTTTTGTTCTTAGGACCAACGGGTGTAGGTAAAACTGAACTTGCAAAAGCGCTTGCAGATACGCTTTTTGACGACGAAAAAAATATCGTTAGAATTGATATGACAGAATATATGGAAAAGTTTAGCGTATCGCGTTTAATAGGCGCTCCTCCGGGCTACGTAGGGTATGACGAAGGTGGACAATTAACCGAAGCCGTAAGACGTAAACCGTACTCTGTTGTGTTATTCGACGAAATCGAAAAAGCACACCCTGACGTGTTTAATATTTTACTTCAAGTTTTAGACGATGGAAGAATTACCGATTCGCAAGGCAAGACGGTTGACTTCAAAAACACTATAATTATTTTAACGTCAAACTTAGGCTCTGATTTTATTCGTGAAGGCATAACAAGTGATAACGAAATATCGCTTGAAGCACAAGAGCAAGTAAACAAACTTTTAAAGGCAAGTTTTAGACCTGAATTTTTAAATAGGCTTGACGAAATCGTTCTTTATAAGCCACTTTCTAAAAACGATATATCAAGTATTATTGAACTTTTATTTAAAAACTTAAAAAAGCGTTTACAAGATAAAGAGTTGCATTTAGAAATTACTAAAAAAGCAAAAGACTATATTATTGAAAACGGCTACGATGCCGTTTATGGTGCAAGACCGCTTAAACGATTTATTCAAAGCAAGGTTGAAACGATTATTGCTAAAAAAATATTGTCGTCTAACTTGCATAGTGGCGACGTGTTAATAGTTGACGAAATCGATGGCGATTTAACTATTCAAGTAAAATAATTTTATACAAAAAAAATACGCTATACCCTTTTAAAGTATAGCGTGTTTATTTTTATTAAATTTTATTGACATCTAATCCACCAACCGTCAACGTTACTATGCAGTTTTCCTGAAACGTCTAACATTGCTTTCCAAAAATCTTTATCAGAAACAAAGCCGTTAAGGTAAATAACTTTGCCGTTAATACGGGCAAAAGATGCATTTAATTTTTTGCAAGCCGCTTTTGCATAAGACTCCATTTGACTTGCCGAGCAATATTCAAAAGTGCCGTAATTTGGTGTTGACTTTGGACGAGAGTGAAGTTTGTTGTTAGGCAATGAAACTAAGTGGTCGATTAATTCATAAATAATTAAACCTACCAAGCAGTAAGCCGAAATAGGTAAAACGTAACCTGCGATAGTAATAGGTATATTAATATTTTGTGGAAGCCAAATACCTTTTATTGCAAGCAGATATGAAAGCCCTATCAATATAAGGAAAGATGCGCCTGATATAATTGGCAACAAAGAATTTTCAAAAAATTCATTGCTGAATTTTTCTCTAAATATACCGTCGATTATAACTGAATACACAAAGTAAATAATAGCGAATATGTTAAAGAAAAATGAAAAAGCGTGAGTAATAGGTCCGTTATACGGGCCACCTAAATTTAAAACAAAATTCACAACAGCAATAGATGCTAAACACGCAATTCTACCAAGTCTATAAGAACCTTCTTCGTAGAACATACGGTCAGATTTGCCTATTCTTAATATAACCATAATTATAGCAGGAAGAATTCCAAAAATAGCAACCCAAAATCTTGTTTCGTCGCCTATTGCCCAAAACGGGTCGCCTTTTAAAATCATTCCTTGTGAAAGAGAAACTCCTGTTGCGTAATAATCAGGAATAAGTGTAAAAAGTAATCCAAATACGAACACGCCAAGAACAATTCCGGCGATTTTTAAAAAATTACCCATAAAAACTCCTTAATAACAATAAATTGTATTAAAATCATTATACAACTTAGCAAAATAAAATGCAATACCGTAAAGCGTTTTTTATTGCAAAATACACTTGATTTATGTGTTAATTTAATATATACTATTAGCATAAGCCAAATAAAAGGGGCAAATTATGCAATTATTTCAAGTAGATTTATACGAATATTTTAAAGTAGAAAAACCGCAAAACGCAAACGGCGTTTTATTTTGTTATTTAGTTAATCAAGCACCGGGTATTAATATTAATAGAAAGCACCCTGCTATGTTAATTTTACCAGGTGGTGGGTATAGCCATACAAGCGATAGAGAGGCTGAACCCGTTGCCTTAAAGTTTTTATCAAAAGATTATAACGCTTTTATTTTAAGATATTCTTGTAAACCGGTAAAACACCCTGTTCAATTGCAAGAAACGGCAATGGCTATGGCATATATTCGTGAAAATAGCGCTAATCTTAACGTTATAGAAGATAAGGTTGCAGTAATAGGATTTTCGGCAGGTGGTCATTTAGCAGGTATGATTTCGCTTTTATATAATAGCGAAAGCCTTAATTTCTTAGGCGACAAAAAGGCGCTTGTTAAACCTAACGAAACTATTTATATGTACCCTGTTGTTTCAAATAGTGGCAGAGCACACGTATCGTCGTTCAATAACATTTGTGGCGACGACGAACAATTAAAGGAAAGGCTAAGTTTAGAAAATTTAGTTACAAGTGAAAGTCCTGCTTGCTTTATCGTTTCTACGTTTGAAGACGGTAGCGTTCCTTGTCAAAATAGTTTAAAACTTGCTACGGCATACGACGATAAAAGAGTGCCTTTCTCAATCCATATATTTGAAAAGGGCGTGCATGGTATGAGCATAGGCGAACAAAGTGTATATAACACAGGGTTACCTTACTTATCGGCAATGGCAAAAGACTATCCAAAATGGGTAGATATGGCGATTACATGGCTTGAAGAAAGAGGTTATAAAATCGTAGATCAACAATAATCGTGGGCATGGCGGAATGGCAGACGCGTATGATTCAGATTCATATGGGTAACCGTGCAAGTTCAAGTCTTGTTGCCCGCACCAAAAATTCCGTTTATTGTAACGGAATTTTTTATCTCATATTTAATAAAAACTCTACTTATGGTTGAAAATTCCCCAACTCAACCAACGGTTCGTGGTAATTTAGTAAAATTAAGTTATACTAATATTGTAAGGAGGCAGTTATGAACTTAATTAAAATAGGTAATTTTATAGCCGAGCGTAGAAAGGCAGTCAACTTAACGCAAATGCAACTTGCTGAAAAGTTAAACATTACCGATAGGGCAGTTTCTAAATGGGAAACGGGCAGGGCGTTGCCCGATTCGTCTATTATGCTTGAACTTTGCGCTATTTTAAAAATTACCGTAAACGAATTATTATCAGGGGAGGTTTTAAATATGGATAATTATAACAAACAATTAGAAAACAACTTAATTGAAATGGCAAAACAAAAAGAAAAAGCAGATAAAATGCTTTTAAAGTTAGAACGTACAGTAGGTATATCTTGCATAGCAGTATTTTTTATACTTACTTTGGTGGCGTGTCTTTTGCCGCTTGAAGAATGGTTACAAGTAGTTATTATTTTTACGAGTTTAGTTCCTTTACTTGTAGCGTTACCTTTCTTAATTAAAATTGAACAAACGGCAGGCTATTACGAGTGCAAGCAATGTAATAATAAATACGTGCCAAAGTATAAAAACGTATTGTTTTCAGCACATATGGGCACGACAAGATTTATGAAATGTCCTAAATGTGGTAAAAGGTCTTGGCAAAACAAGGTAATAAATAAAGATTAATAACTAAATAACTTAAACGGCAAACTAAGTTAGTTTGCCGTTTTTATTAAATAATTTTAAAAAATTGTTTTTATCATATTTATTTTTTTTGCAAATTATGTTACAATAATTGCAAGGAGAAATTATGTTAAAACGATTTTTATCATACTATAAACCACATAAGTTAATGTTTACCCTTGATATGATAGCGTCGCTTGCCGTGTCTTTACTTGGTATGGTGTATCCTATAATTACAAGGCATATGTTAAACGATTTTATTCCTAATAAAAACGTTAAACTTATAATAACTTTCGGTATAGTGTTACTTGCAATTTATTTTGTAAGAATGTTTTTGAATTACTTTATTCAATATTGCGGGCATATAGTTGGTGTAAAAATGCAAGCACAAATGCGTAGCGATATGTTTAAGCATTTACAAAAATTGCCGTACAAGTTTTACGATAGTAATGAAACGGGTAAAATAATGTCACGTTTAACTAACGACTTAAACGACGTAAGCGAACTTGCTCACCACGGACCTGAAACGTTAATAATTTCGTCAATATCGTTCGTTGCAGCGTTTATATATCTTATGACTATCAACGTAACGTTGACTTTAATTATATTTTTATGCGTTCCGTTCTTACTTTTCATTTCATTTTCTGTACGTAAAAAAATGCGTGAAGCGATGATGGAGAGCAGACGTGCCGTAGGTCAAATTAACGCTTCGCTTGAATGTAGTATTTCGGGCATAAGGGTAACAAAAGCATATACAAACTCTAAAACGGAAATTGAAAAGTTTGAACAAGGCAACGAAAGGTTTGTTAAAGCAAGAAAGAACGCGTATCATTTTATGGGGATATTCCATTCTACTTCAACTTTCGTAACCGAAGTGTTTAACGTAGTAGTTTTATTAGCAGGTGGCTTATTTTTATACGCAGGCAAAATAGAACTTGGTGATTATTCGGTATTTATTGTTTCTATCAACATATTTTTAGCCCCCGTTCGTCAACTTATAATGTTTATGGAACAATTCCAAAACGGAACAACGGGCTTTCAACGCTTTGTTGAAATTATGGATACGCCTATCGAAACGGATAATCCGTCTGCAAAAGACATTGAACAAGTGCAAGGCAATATCGAATTTAAAAACGTTACCTTTACTTACGGCAACGAAAAAAACGTGCTTAACGATTTATCTTTTAAAGTCAATAAAGGCGAAATTTTTGCTCTTGTCGGTTCAAGTGGTGGTGGCAAAACGACTATTTGTCATTTAATTCCTAACTTTTATAAAGTAGAACAAGGCGACGTTTTAATCGACGGCGTAAGCATTAAAGATATTACAATTCAATCGTTAAGAAAAAGTATAGGGATTGTTCAACAAGACGTATATTTGTTTAACGCAAGTATTAAAGACAATATTTTATACGGCAACCCTGACGCTACCGAAGAAGAAATTATTACGGCGGCAAAGCGTGCTAATATTCACGACTACGTAATGACGCTTGAAAAGGGTTATGATACGGTTATAGGTGAACGTGGTGTAAAACTTTCGGGCGGACAAAAACAAAGGCTTTCAATAGCAAGAGTATTTTTAAAAAATCCACCTATATTAATTTTAGACGAAGCAACAAGTGCGCTTGATAACTCTACTGAAATTTTAATTCAACAATCGCTTGACGAACTTTGTAAGGGTAGAACTACAATAGTCGTTGCGCACAGACTTTCAACGATAAAACACGCTAACCAAATAGCAGTAGTTGAAGAAGGAATTATAACTGAACAAGGCACTCACGAAGAACTAATTAATTTAGGCGGTCGTTATAAAACCTTATATAGCCAACAATTTAGAGAATAAACTAAATAAAAAAGCGTGCTAAAATGCACGCTTTTATTTTTTTAAAATTAAAGATTACAACAAGCAATAAAGTAAATTACGCATAACACAACGGCTAAAATACAACCTAAAACGCATAAAATTGTTTGAAGCACAACTTCGTCGTCGGCATTATAGCGTTGGCGAATCATTAAAAATATTGCTCCACCTGCAATACCAACAGGGACTATGATGTATAAGCCTATAATTACAACGAAAACAAAAATAATATACAAAATACCGTAAAGGACGTTGAAAAGACCTGTGATAATAACAAGTACGGCTTCAATTACAACAAGGCCAACCGTTATAGCGATAAAAGGTATGAAGCCGAAAAACGCTAAGAAAAAGTTAGTGTCGGCAACTTCCAAAGCCCATTCAGAGAATAACTCAAACCAACCTTGCCATTTATGAGTTAAATACATTTGTTCAAACAAATCGCCTATATGGTCAGGTAAAAAACTTAACGCTTCATATTTAACAAGCATAAATATTCCTAAATATAATCCTGCGATTAATACGGGATACGAATATAAAAATATACACCTAAAAAATGCACCTATTTTTTCTAAAAAAGACATACTAAACCCCTTGATAGTATATTCAAATAAAATTAATAACGTAATAATTATATACGAAATACATTTTAAAAGCAAGCGTATAAAAGCAAAAAAATATGGTTGCAAAAAACTAAAAAAAATGGTATATTATATAGGTAATTATATAAAAGGATGTAAAAAATGAAAACGTGTTTTGTTAAAATCGGCAAATTTTTCAGCGATATTTTTAAAGGAATAATGAAAATTCCGTTTATCGCAAGGGTAGCAATAGGTCTTTTAATAGGTATTGTTTTAGCCATTTTGTTACCTCAATGGACGTTTATAGGTAAACTTGGCTCTTTATTTGCATCGGCATTAAAAGCAGTAGCACCTATTTTAGTATTTATACTTATTTCAAGTGCATTATCGTCAGCAGGGAATAATTTAGGTTCAAGGTTTGTTAAGGTAATATCTTTATATTTATCAACAACGCTTATTGCTTCGGTAATAGCCGTTATCGGTAGTTATTTATTCAAAATAAATATTCCGTTAGTAGATAAACCAACAGGTTATAATCCACCAAGTGGTCTTGGCGAAGTTTTTGAAAGTTTATTAAATAGCATTGTTCAAAACCCTATAACTGCGTTAATGAACGGCAACTACGTTGGTATTTTATCGTGGGCAATTATGCTTGGTATTGCACTTAGATTTGTTGCTACTGATAAAACTAAAACGGTAATGAACGAACTTTCACAAGCAGTTAGCAAAATCGTTGGTTGGATAATTCAACTTGCTCCTATCGGTGTTTTAGGTTTAGTATTTACGGCAGTTAGCGAACTTGGTATGACTATTTTCGTTGATTACGGAGCGTTGGTATTATTACTTGTTGGCTGTATGGTATTCCTTTCATTAGTTGTAAATCCATTTATTATGTTCTTATGCTTAAAGAAAAATCCTTATCCATTAGTGTTTAGGTGTTTAAGAGAAAGTGGCTTACAAGCATTTTTTACAAGAAGTTCGGCGGCAAATATTCCTGTTAATATGAAATTATGTCAAGACCTTGGATTAGATAAAGAATTCTATTCAGTTGCTATTCCACTTGGCGCAACTATAAATATGGATGGTGCGGCAATAACTATTACGGTTATGAGTTTAGCGGCGGCGTTTTCGTTAGGTATTGAAGCAAACTTCTTTGTAGCAATTTTACTTTGCTTTATAGCAACTCTTGGTGCTTGTGGTGCATCTGGCGTACCTGGTGGCTCACTTTTATTAATACCTATGGCTTGTTCGCTTTTAGGCGTAGATGCAAGCGTGGCTATGCAAGTAGTTGGCGTAGGTTTTATTATCGGTGTTATTCAAGATTCAGTTGAAACGGCTTTAAATTCAGCAGGCGACGTTATGTTTGCGGCAACGGCAGAATTTATGGAATGGAAAAAGCAAGGTAAACCAATATACTTTACTGAAAAAGAAAAAAGGTTAGCAACTACAAAAGAAGAAACTATTAGCGAATGATTTAAAAGTTAATAAAAAACCGTTAAGCGTGATTAAACGCTTAACGGTTTTGTTTTTATAAATTAAATTCTTTCTTTAATTTCTTTTGTAATTTTTGCAACGAATTCGTCTAACGAATAAGTTTCAGTTTGTAACGTATCCCTATTTCTAACTGATACGATATTTTCTTCAACTTCTTTTTGACCGATAATAAGCATATAAGGAACTCTTTCAACGGCTTGTGCTTCTCTAATCATATAGCCGATTTTTTCGTTTCTATCGTCAAGTTCAACTCTTACGCCGGCATCTTTTAACGCTTGGTAAACCTTTTTACCATAGTCGGCATATTTTTCTGAAACGAGTAAAACTTTTGCTTGTTTAGGAGCAAGCCATACAGGGAATTTGCCTGCAAAATGTTCAGTAATAATACCGATAAACCTTTCAATAGAGCCGAAGCAAACTCTGTGTACCATAATAGGCACTTGTTTTTCGCCGTTTTCGTCAACGTATTCTAAACCGAAGTTGATAGGCATTTGGAAGTCAAGTTGAATTGTGCCACATTGCCACGTTCTACCTAAGCAATCTTCTAAATGGAAGTCGATTTTAGGGCCGTAGAAAGCACCGTCGCCTTCGTTAATAGTGTAAGGAACACCAAGTTTATTAAGGGCAGTTATAAGGCCGTTAGTTGCACTTTCCCAATCTTCGTCAGAACCCATACTATTTTCAGGACGAGTAGATAATTCAATGTTATATTTAAAACCGAATTTTGAATAAACTTCGTTAATAAGGTTAGCAACGTTTAAAATTTCGTCGGTAATTTGTTCTTTTCTCATAAAGATATGAGCATCGTCTTGCGTGAAGCAACGTACTCTAAATAAGCCGTGTAACGCACCTTTTAATTCGTGACGGTGAACAATACCGAATTCGCCAACTCTTAAAGGTAAATCTCTATAACTGTGTGGACGGCTTCTATAAACCATAACGCCACCTGGGCAAGACATAGGTTTTACACAATAAGTTTCTTCGTCGATAGTTGTAGAATACATATTGTCTTTATAGTGGTCCCAGTGACCGCTTGTTTCCCATAATTTTCTATTCATAATTATAGGAGTAGTTACTTCAACGTAGCCGTCACGATAGTGGATTGAACGCCAATAGTCGATAAGGGCGTTTTTAATTGCCATACCGTTTGGTAAGAAGAACGGAAAACCTGGCGCTTCGTCGCAAAGCATAAACAAGCCCATTTCTTTACCGATACGACGGTGGTCACGGCGTTCTGCTTCTTCTAAAAGTTTAAGGTAATTTTCAAGTTCTTCACTTGTTTTAAAAGCAATACCTTTAATTCTTGTAAGCATTTTGTTATTGCTATCGTTTTTCCAATAAGCACCAGAAAGCCCCATTAATTTAAAGGCTTTGATTTGTTTAGTGTAGGTTAAGTGAGGGCCTACGCACATATCGATATATTCGCCTTGTTGATAGAAAGTAATAACGGCGTTTTCGTCAAGGTCGTCAATGTGTTCAACCTTGTAAACTTCGCCCCTTTCTTTCATTAAGTTGATAGCGTCTTGACGAGGAAGAGAGAAAGTTTTAATAGGTAAATTTTCTTTAACTATTTTTCTCATTTCGTTTTCAATTTTTATTAAATCGTCGTCGGTTATTTTAATGTCGCCAAGGTCAACGTCGTAATAAAAACCTTTGTCGTTAGCAGGTCCGTAAGCGAAAATAGCGTTAGGAAAAATTCTTTTAACTGCTTGTGCTAAAACGTGAGCACAAGTATGACGTATAATATGTAATTCTTCTTCTACTAAACATTCTTTAACTTCACCGTTGTTGTAAATTGCTTTCATAAAATCCTCCAAAAAATATAAAAAGCCCTTAACGACAAAAGCCGTCAAGGGCGTGATTGTACACGCTGTTCCACCCTGATTTATAAATCAAGCAAACGCTTTATCTTTAACGCAGATATACGGTAGTTGTTAACTACGGCTAAGGAGCCGTTTTCAATTATTCATCAATAAAAGGTTTGCACCAACACCTTTCTCTCTGTAAAAGATAAAATAATTTACTCTTTCCTTTCAACGCCTTATTTAATTTATTTGATTATATCAAAATATACTAATAAAGTCAATTATTATTTAAGAATTTGTTTTTTAATATTTGTATATCTTGTTCAGTTATTAAAAGTTGCTTTTTGCAATATTCTATAACCGAGCCGTATTCTTTTTTAAAGAAATCTAACATAAATTCAACGTATTTAAGTTTTGCCGTCATCATATTGTTTAAAATGCCTTTAAAATGTTTAGGT
Organism: Christensenellaceae bacterium; assembly: GCA_045645865.1. GTDB lineage: Bacteria > Bacillota > Clostridia > Christensenellales > Borkfalkiaceae > HGM11412. The sequence goes on from JAZRJP010000002.1 coordinate 65,471, forward strand.
AATGGACATAAAAATAAGCCTAATTTATTTAAAGAATTCTTTTTAATACGAAACTTTGTTGAAATTACGTAATCTTTAATAATCGTTTCTTCGCTAACACCTAATAAACTTTCAATTAAAATAGAAACAAGCCCCGTTCTATCTTTACCGCCGTTGCAGTGCCATAAAAGTCTATCGTATTTTAAAAAGCAAGCCATAATTTTGCGTAAAACGTCAACACTATAATTGCTTGTGATTAATTGCCGATACATTTCTATCATATACGCATCGGTTGAGCCGAACTCTGTTTCTATACGTTTTGCTTCTTTAAGATATGTAATACGCATACTTGTTTCAGGGTACAAGTCTTCTGTTGCCGTGCAAGGTAGGGGTAGGTGTATATATTCAACGCCTTCTAACATAGTATCGGGCGCGGAGTTTGTTTCAGCAAAAGTTCTTAAATCTAAAACAACGTCTAAATTAAAATCTTCTAAAATACGCTTGGTTGATTTTGGTAATTTTTTTAATTTTCCACTACGAAAAAGACAGCCGTTTTTAATCATTTTGCCGTCGATAGTGACCATACCACCTAAGTCACGAGTGTTATTTAGTTTTTTTAATTTTAATTTAGCAATTTCCATTTTTTAACTATAAAAGTTGTTTTCTTCTGTTTTTAGCAGACGTAGATTGTAACGATTGTTCTTTTTCTAATGCAAATTGTTTACGAATATCGTATTCGCAAGTAACGGACTTTCTTTTAATGTTATAAATAATTTTGTAGTGTTTAAGACCTGACGATAACAACGTTTCAAGGGCGTCGATAACGTTTTCGATATGAGAATATAAAATTTTTGATTTTCCGTTAGCGTCTTTAACAATAACGTCTAAATTACCAAAATAAACGTTTTCGGGCTTTTCTTTTTTAACCTTTTCTAAAAGAGCGTCGTTTTCACTATCAAGTTTACTTGCGGGAAGTTCTATTGTGACCGTAATTAAGTTGACGTCTTTAAATTTTACGGTTGTTTTATCAATAAAAATTTCTCTATCCTTAATAATAACGACAGGTTCGTATTTAGTTGGATAATTTTTAATAATCGTAGGTATTAAAAATATAGGAAATATTAAAAATATTCCAAAAAACGAAGCAAATTCATATTGCTTTGTTGCTACGAAAACAGACGCAGGGCCTGCCATTAAAACGAAAAGTAAAATAGACAATATAAGTCCTGACCTTTTCTTGCTTTTGTTATATTCGATATTTGGGTAAAACTTCTTTTCCATAATATAATTATTTTAAATGAAATAGCATAATTTGTCAACTTGTTTAAGCCACTTCGTCTTGTGTAACGAGTTGTTTAGTTCCTACTAAAACTTTTGCGTTTACAGGCTTATAAGAGTCTTTTCGTAATTGTTGCTCCTTTACCATTTTGCCGTTTATATAGTATTGCAAAAAGCCTTGACTTTCAATTCCGTTTTTTTCATATTGCAAAACGTTTTGTTCGCCTATAAACAGGTCGTTACTTTCAACGTATTCGCACGCTTTTGGCAATATCGTTTTTGTTATTTTGCTTACTCTAACAATTTTATAAGGGTTATTTTCGCCGTATATTTTAAACTTTAAAGTGTTTCCGTCGGCTTTTGCAGTGATATAAATTAAATTATTAGTGTCGTTTATAAATTTTAAATCAATACTACTACCGCTTACCATAGCGTCAAAAGACGGCTCAACATAATTAACCGTTAAAGAGTGTGCGTGCTTTTCGCTTACTTTTAAATTTGAAAGTAAAAGGGCGTTATATAGCGTTGTAGATACTTGGCAAACGCCACCGCCAACTCCGTCAACGAACTCTCCGTTTATTATTATTTTAGCCTTTTCGTAGCCGTTTTTCTCACTTCTTTCGCCTACCGACTTGTTAAAAGAAAAAGTTTTACCACTTTCAACAACCTTTCCGTTTAAACTTTTTGTAGCAAGCAAAATATTGGTTTTACGGCTTTTTGTTGACGCAGAGTAAGAAGTTGAAAACTCACCCCTTAAACAAATGGTGCTTTTAGCGTCTTTTTCAGTAATTTTAGGCAAAAGGGTAAGCGTACTACACGATATAAAATCATTGCCTAAATTAAGCGCTAAATCAACGTCTTTTTTTAATTTTTCTTTATCTATGCACTCGCCGTTGCTACTTTTTGTTATAGTAAAAGGATTTTCAAAATTACTTGGATTAAAAACAACGGTGCTATCAATCGGGATTTTAAGAGTATCTAAAAAAATTTTATCAACCACGTTAGATAAATCGTTTAAATAGCGTTTTCCGTTATGAACGGAAGTTTCGTAATCGTAAAAATAGTATTTTTTATCAAAGGCAGAAATTATTAAAATAGGCGAACTTGCTTTTGCAACGATTACTGAAAAACAAATAGTCGCAAACAAACTTGCGACTAATGATAAAATTAATATTAATTTTTTTGTTTTTCTTAATAAAATCATACTCTAAGTATGTTTAAATTAAGCCTAAATATACTCGTTTTTAAGTAAAGTTATACTTTTTTTGTTTGTTTCAATAATGCCTTGGTCGTTAAGTTTTTTAATTTCACGCATTAGAGCAGAACGGTCAACGCAAAGATATTCAGCAAGCGACGTGTACGACATTGAAAGAATAAAAGATTTTTCACCTTTTTTAAGCATTAAATTGCAATAGCCCAAAAACTTATCTTTTATCGTTTTGTTTGATAAAAGTTCAATTCGTAAAGAAAGAGTTTTCGTTTTTTCAATAACAATTTGCATTAAATTTTCAACAAGTAAAGAGTGGAATTTACAAGCCTTTGCACACCTTTTAAACACTTCGTTAAAATCGAAAAGTAAAATGGTAACGTCGGTTACGGCATAAACGCTTATGCAGTTTACGTCAGTTGCCGAATATGAAATTTTATCGCTAAAAATATCAAAACGTGCTAAATTTTCTAAAATAAAATAGTTGCCGTTGAAATCAAGTTTTTTAACGTCTGCCTTGCCTTGAAGAACTATGCCTAAAACTCCGTTTTTATTATTGTAAGAACAAATTTCGTCCCCTTGCGAAAATTTTACTTCTTTTGCCTTAAAACAAGAAAGCAATTCTTTTATTTCGTTTTCATTGATATTTTTAAATAATGGGCAACCTGCATATTTCATAAAACACCTATTTTGTTGCATTTACAACACATTTATTATTTTAGCACAAAAAATTGAGTTTGTAAACACGTTAAAAGTTATTTGGTTATAGAAAATATCTATAAAAAAGAGCCACGTTATAAAAAGGGGTATTGACACCGATTATTTTAAAAGGTATAATTTTTGTATATATAATTATTATTTAATATATAAAGTTAAAAGGAATTAAGTATGCAATCAAACAAAAACGTATCAAAAAACTTTTGGCTTGCGTTAATCGTGTTTAGTTTGGCAGGTCAAATTGCGTGGGTTGTTGAAAATATGTATTTAAACGTATTTATTTACAATATTTTTGCTGCAACCGAAAAAGACATTTCATTAATGGTGGCGTTAAGTGCCGTATCTGCGACCTTAACTTCAATATTTATAGGCGCTCTTTCAGATAAAATAGGTAAAAGAAAACTTTTTATTTGTGGTGGTTATATTCTTTGGGGTGTATCTATTTTATGTTTTTCACTTATAAGGCTTGACGTAATAGACTCATTAGTGCCAATGGCCGTTTCTTCGGCTACGGTGGGAATAACGCTTGTGATTATTATGGACTGCGTTATGACGTTTTTTGGTTCAAGCGCAAACGACGCTGCTTTTAATGCGTGGCTTACCGATAGCACTAACGATAAAAATAGGGGAACAGCCGAAGGCTTAAACGCTATGATGCCACTTGTTGCTATATTAGTAGTGTTCGGTGGCTTTATGGCTTTCGATTTAAAACAAGCACAAAGTTGGACAACTATATTCGTTATAATAGGCGTATTAGTTATTGCAATAGGTGTTTTAGGGTTGTTTATAATTAAAGAACCTAAAATTGAAAAAGACAAGTCGAACTATTTTAAAAATATCATTTACGGCTTTTTGCCGTCAACTATTAAAGAAAACGGCAAATTATATTTATCGCTTATCGCCTTTATAATTTTTAATATTTCAATTCAAATATTTATGCCGTACCTTATTATTTACTACGAAGTTTCTCTTAAAATGAGTGATTACGTTTTAATTATGGCACCTGCTATAATAATTGCGTCAGTCGTTACGGCGCTTTGGGGTAAAGTTTACGACAAAAAGGGGTTTGCTTTTTCTTCTGCCTTTTCAATTATATGGCTCGTCGTAGGATATATTCTTCTTTACTTATTTAGGGGTAAACTTTTAGTGTTTATAGGCTCGCTTTTAATGATGTCGGGTTACTTGTCGGGCATGGCGGTATTCGGTGCAAAAATTAGGGCAAACACTCCTGTTGGCAAAGCGGGCAGATTGCAAGGTGTAAGAATTGTTGCACAAGTTTTAGTTCCAGGATTAGTAGGTCCGTATATTGGTCAATTAGTGCTTGCAAACGCTGAAAAAATACTTATCGACGGCGTTATGAAATTCGTTCCTAACGCAAATATCTTTTTAGCAGCGTTAATAGTGATTTTAGTGCTTATTCCTTTTATTATTTTATTTTTAAATAAAGACGGAGTTATTATAAACGATTTAGAAACGCCTTACGAAGTGGGTGAAACGCCTTTTAACGAATATCCAAGACCACAAATTAAAAGGCAAAGTTTTATAAACCTTAACGGAAAGTGGCTTTTTAAAGTAGTTAAAAAATCTAAAACTTTATACGATGGCGAAATTTTAGTGCCGTTTTGCCCTGAGAGTAAACTTTCTACGGTAAAAAGGGTTACTAAAAAAGGCGAAACGCTAATTTATGAAAGAACGTTTAACGTTAAAAAGCAAGATTTAACAACCCTTTTAAATTTTGGTGCAGTTGATAGGCATTGTGAAGTGTTCATAAACGATAATAAGGTTGGAGAAAACGATAACGGATATATTCCGTTTACTTTTGATATAACGCCGTATCTTATTGACGGAGAAAATAAAATTACCGTTAAAGTTACAGACGAAACAAGTATAGATTACGCATACGGCAAGCAAAAAATTAAAAGGGGAGGAATGTGGTACACTCCTGTTAGTGGTATTTGGCAAACGGTATGGCTTGAACAAGTTGCTCCTTGCTATATTAAGTCGTTAAAAATAACGCCAACTTTAAATAGTGTTACGATAGAAACAACGGGTGGCGAAGAAGAAAAAACTATTATTTTAAACGGCGAAGAGTATAAATATAATGGCGACAAAATAACAATAAATATAAAAGGCGCTATTTGTTGGACTCCTGAAAATCCACACCTTTATAATTTTGAACTTATAAGTGGAAATGATAAAATATCTTCTTATTTTGCTTTAAGGCAAGTTGAAATAAAAGACGGAAAAATTTTATTAAACGGCGAGCCGTATTTCTTCCACGGTCTATTAGACCAAGGATATTATCCTGACGGAATTTTCTTGCCGGGCAACGAACAAGGCTTTAAAGACGACGTGTTAAATATGAAAAGTTTAGGATTTAACACTCTTAGGAAGCATATAAAGATTGAGCCTATGATTTATTACTACTATTGTGATAAATATGGAATGGTTGTTTTTCAAGATTTTATAAACAACGGCAAATATAGTTTTGTATTCGATACCGTTCTACCAACGATAGGCTATAAGAAAAAAAGGCTTGTAAAAGTTAGTAAAAAACAACAAGAAGTTTTCAAAGATACGGCCTTAAAAACGATGCAAACTTTATATAATACTCCGGCAATAGTTTACTATACTATTTTCAACGAAGGGTGGGGACAATTTGACGGAACAAAAGTTTATAACGAAATTAAAAAAATAGATGCAACAAGAATTTACGACACGGCTTCGGGTTGGTTTAACGACGTTGAAAGCGACGTTCAAAGCGAGCACGTATATTTTAAACCTTTAAATTTAAAAACCGAAAGCGATAAACCACTTGTTTTATCTGAGTTTGGTGGATATTCGTATAAAATCAACGAAAATTCGTTTAATCTTTCAAACACGTACGGTTACAAAAAATGTACAGAGCAAACTTTTATGAACGATATTGAAAGTTTATATTATAACCAAGTTATTCCGTCAATTAAAAATAATCTTTGCGCTTCAATTTTAACGCAAGTTAGCGACGTCGAAGACGAAACTAACGGACTTATAACTTATGACAGAAAGGTTATAAAGATAGATAAAGAAAAAATGCAAAAAATTGCAAACGAAATTTTTGACGTATTTAGTCAAACTTGCAAAAAGTAAAGTAGTTTTGTTTGTTTAGCGTTATGCAAGCGTTGAGTTTTTTTGCGTTTTATGTTATAATGCAATTGTTACAATATAAAAAGGAATAAGAAATTACATGATACAGAAATTCAATAGAGGCACATTCAACGACGTTATCCACTTTTTGTTTATGACGCTTTTGTCGGGAGCTATGATAGCAATTTGTGCCATATCTTCATTAACGGCAAACGCATTTAGTGCGAACGGTCGTATTGTTGGCTCATTACTTTTTTCGCTTGGGATGTTCGTAATATTGGCGTTTGAAATGAAACTTTTTACAGGGCTTATACCAAAAATACCACATACAAGTCCAAAATCTTATTGGCAATTACCCGTATGTTTGCTTGGTAACTTTATAGGCGTTTTTATCGTTTATATATTATTTAGTCAAACAACCTTGGCCGAAAAAGTTATTCAAGAAGGCAGTAATTTAATAGGAACTAAACTTGCTTTTGATAATTGGGCGATTTCTTCACTTTCTTCGGGCATTTTATGTGGAATATTAATTACCTTATCGGTTTTAAGCGTTGACCACTCTCATAAAAAAGGTTTAAGTGCAAACGTCGGCGTAATGTTTCCTATCATAGTTTTCGTATTTTGTGGTTTTGACCACTCAATAGCAAATATGTTTTACTTTTATTGCTTAGGCGAAATATCGTGGAAAGTTGTAGGATATATAGCCCTTACCGTAGCAGGAAATTTAATAGGTGGAATAATATTGCCGCTTGTATTAAAATTAAGGGATAACGACCCTGTTTAATATTTTTAACAAAATAAAAACACGCTTTTAAGGGCGTCACTCATAGGGATTTTTTAGACATTATAAAAGGATAGCAAAATTTTGCTATCCTTTACTTTTTGCTTTGCAAAACACACGGCTCTCTTTTGAAAGTATAGTGTCGTAAACCAACATTATGGACAAATAAAAAAATTCACAAAAGCGAGCTAATTCACAAATAACTACTTCAATTTTTAAGAGGGTAAAAAAAGAAAACGAGAACTTGGACGTAAAAAATCCAAGTTCTTTTTCTATGCTCTAAAACAGATGTGGGTTTCCCATATGCTTTAATATAAAAGTGTTAGTTGTGGCACTTTTCTTTACCTGCTTCGATTTTAGCCCGTTTTGTGGCACTTTTTTATTATAGAATTTTCTTGCAAACATATAAAACTGCTTGATATTATTCGAGAAATAGAATATAATATAACTACAAATATTTTTAGTAGGAGTTTTGATATGATTCAGTATATGTCAGCAAGAGAAGCCGCCGAAAAATGGAACATATCTCAAAGAAGAGTTTCCATTCTTTGCTCGGAATGCAGAATTCCCGATGTTGCAATGCTCGGTAATATGTGGATAATTCCCCGTAATGCAGAAAAACCCGTTGATGCGAGAATGAAACGAAACACTATTACCGAAAAAGAAAATACTCATCCTTTTGTGAAATGGGCAGGCGGAAAAGGTCAATTATTAGATGTTCTTAAAGCCAACCTACCCGAAGGAATGGGAACAACGATTACGAAATACGCTGAGCCGTTTGTTGGCGGTGGCGCACTTTTGTTTGCACTATTAAACGAATATTCTTTTGATGAAGTTTATATAAACGACAATAATAAAGAACTTATCAATGTGTATTCCATAATTAAAGATAATTGTGCCGCATTGTTAGATGAGTTGCAAGTTCTTCAAGACAGTTATGAGAAACTTGATTTAGATGAGCAACAAGCATTTTATTATGCTCAAAGAGATAAGTTTAACGAGTTAGTATTAAACGAAGAAAATTCTATAATTAAAGCATCTTTATTTATTTTCATTAATAAAACTTGCTTTAACGGTTTATATAGAGTGAACAAGTCGGGCAAATTTAACGTTCCTGCGGGCAAATATAAAAATCCGCTTATTTGTGATAAGGAAAACCTAATGAATATTTCCAAGAGATTACAAAACGTTATTATGCGCTCTTGTGATTATCACGACGTGGAAAGTTTTGCAGACGAAAATACTTTGGTTTATTTTGATCCCCCTTATCGTCCGTTAAACGTCACGTCAGCGTTTACATCATATACCGAAAATCAATTTAACGATGACGACCAAATTGAACTTGCAAAATTCTACAAGCAGTTGTCAAATAAAGGTGCAAAAGTATTGTTAAGTAACTCAGATCCGCATAACGTCAATTATGAAGACAATTTCTTTGATGATTTATATAGTGGGTTTAATATTCAGCGCATTACAGCGGTTAGATTGATAAATAGCAAGGCAGAAAAACGCGGAAACGTTACTGAACTTTTGATAAAGAATTACTAAGGAGAATTTTTAATGATTATTAACAAAGGAAAAAAGAAAGCAATAATCAAAGGGAAAAATAAAACTGCAATAATAGAATATGAATTTAATGAGTATACATTATTTGTATTTGAAGGAACTCTTTCATCGTTAGATATTTTGGTTAAATATAAAAAGGGCGATATTAGAATAAGAATTCCAAAACATATTCATTGGGTTGTAGATATTTTAATGAAGATGCAAGGGAAAAAGAAACTAGCTAAAGAATTTCTTTTAAAAATCAAAAATTGTTGGAACAATTGTAAGCCCCTTGTTGATAGAAACTTTGAAACATTAAAGAAACTAATAGAAGAGGGTGAAAAAGAAATAGAAATAAACAAATTTTCTGATTTAAACTCTTTTGGCGAGTATAATATTGAGTTTTTATATGTTCTTATGCAATTGTTGTCTGTTCAGGAAAAAACAAATAGACCTGATGCGTATATGTTTGGAAAAATCATAGATGAACTTTTAGAAGCAGATAACGATATTTTTAAGATATTATCTACCGCAGGATATAGTGGGAGGAAGCAAAGATGAGAGATTTTAATACTTGGCTTAATCAGTTTAAGAGTAGTATTTCAGATTATAGTTATTACGTAGATTTTCAAAAGGTTTACGGCAAAGTAGAATCAATAAAGGTAGAACTTAATATTCTAAACTCTCTTATTGGCTCAACGGATATAGAAAATGATTTTGATAAACTTCTTTCTAAATATCCTGAAATATTAAAGTGTATTCCACTTCTTTTGGCAGTAAGAGAAAACGAAATACACGCTATGGATAGCGATGGAGAATTTATTTATAATTTTAGCAAACAAAATTACACGGTTGACCAATATAAGGTTTTTATGAGGAAAACCGGCTTATTTGATTTAATCAGCAAACATATTATCAATAACCTTTTGGATTATGCTACGGGAGTGGAAGTTGGTCTTGATAGTAACGGACGTAAAAATCGTGGCGGACATCTAATGGAAGATTTAGTTGAATCCTACATAAAGAAAGCGGGACTTGTAAAAGACGAAACTTATTTTAAGGAAATGTATTTGGCTGATATTGAACGCAAATGGAATCTTGACCTTTCTTCTTTATCTAATAATGGCGAAGCAAAGAAAAGATTTGACTTTGTAATTAAGGCAAATAACGTTGTTTACGCAATTGAAACTAATTTTTATGCTTCATCGGGCTCAAAATTAAATGAAACAGCACGTAGCTATAAAATGCTTGCGCACGAATCAAAAGCTATTGAAGGTTTTGCTTTTGTGTGGTTTACCGACGGCATTGGTTGGAAATCGGCAAAAAACAACTTAAAAGAAACGTTTGACGTATTGGATAATATTTACAACATAACTGACTTGGAAAACGGCATTATTGAAAATCTTATAAAATAATATGGCAACGAAACAAAAAACAATTAAATGGGAGCCTGACAACTTCGAGCTTGAGACAAACACCGTTTGGGCTTTCCCCGAACGTGGTAAATGGGCAACCCACGATGCAAAATGGCGTGGAAATTGGTCGCCATATATTCCGCGAAACATTATTTTGCGTTATTCACAAGAAGGCGATTTAATTCTTGACCAATTCGCAGGTGGTGGAACAACTCTTGTCGAAGCAAAATTATTAAATAGAAATATAATAGGCGTGGACGTTAACCCCATTGCTTTAGAACGCTGCACGGAAAAATGTGCTTTTGAACGAGAGAAAACGGGAAAAGTTGATATTAGACTTGGAGATGCTCGCAAACTTGACTTTATTGAAAACGAATCAATAGATTTAATTTGTACTCATCCCCCTTATGCAAATATTATTCAATATAGCGAAGATATTGAAAATGATTTATCCCACCTTGAAATGAAAGATTTTTTAACCGAAATCTATAAGGTTGCAGAAGAAAGTTTTAGAGTTTTGAAAAAAGGAAAGTTTTGTGCGATACTTATGGGAGATACCCGTAAAAAAGGTATGGTACAACCACTTGCTTTTGAAACTATGCGAGTTTTTGAACTTGCAGGATTTAAGACAAAAGAAATTATTATTAAAGAGCAACACAACTGTAAAGCGACGGGCTTTTGGAAAACGAACAGTATAAAACACAACTTTTTACTACTTGCTCACGAGTACTTGTTTGTATTTAAGAAAAATTAAGTGGGCTTATAAGCTGCAAACTAATGAAAATGTATCAAAAATTAACTCAAGATTAAAGGATTTTGTTATGAGAAAAAAAGCTACTACCCCAAAGAATAATTTTATATTTGAAATTATAGCGATTCTATGCTCTTTTTGTTTATTAGTTTTTTCATTTTTAGCAGATTTAACTATAATTCCAATTCCTGATTTTTTTGCTTTAAATATTAATGATGTAGAAAATTTGTTTTTTACACTGTTCACCGTACAAGCAAGTGTTTCTACTGTAAGCATTGCAATAGTATCTATAATTACAGGGTTAATTAATGAATATGTTTTAGGAATATCTATTTCGGGATTTATAACAAATTTAAAGCCAAAACTTTTTAAACATAATAGACTAATAATAACAAACTTATTGGTTACTTTCTTAAATTACATTTGTTTATCTTATACGCTTTTTAACTTGTGTATAGCATTGTTTGCTATAAGCATTTTTATTACAATCTTATTGATACGCGAAATATACGTTGTTTTTCTTGGAAAAAATAATATTAGAAGTGAGGTCGAAGATTTTGTCTTAAATAATTATAATGCAGATATATTAAACAGCCTTCACGCTGAATTGTTGTCAGCTATAGAAATAGGAAATACATTAGTAACCAACACCAATCTTGGTGCTATAAAGAAAATTTTTGAAAAGGAAGTTGTAGGCTCTAACTACAAAATGACACCAATTATAAAGCAGTTATCAGAAATAATATGTGACGCATTTGATAAGATAACCTTTAAGCATAATTCTCAAAAATCCAATAATTTTTTGATGTTTATTTGTGATATTTATAGTCTTGCAAATAAAAACACCGACAACCCGTTGCACTTAGATATTTGGGACAACCTTGATACAAGTTTTTTTAGAGCTATACAAGATTTAGAATTTGAACAACTCAAGGAGGATGGCGTCTATTATAGACTTCACGCTGAATTGTGTAAAAATTTAATAGGAAGAGACAAAGAAAAAATTAGGGATTGTGATTTAAAATATTATGCATCTTGGATGTATTCTCTTTTAATTAAAAATACAAAATTGCAAGAAAACGAAAAGAGTCGAATAAAAAAGAATCTTTACGACATGCTCCATTTAGCCTTGTTTTTTAGAAACTTTAATAAAAAAGACGAAGCGTTTGATAGTTTACTTGTGTATGAAACTTGTAATTTTCATAAAACAATGATAGATAATGGAGATTATGAAGGAATAACAAAACTTTTTTTTGAGCACGCTCATTATAATAACGACAAAAATAATCATACATTGATTTATATAATCACTATGATTTATCTTTATTATTTGGCTAAACGAGAATCGCTTGTTGACGGTGCTAAGTTACAAACATACGCAAATAAAATACTCGCAGACAACCATAATACTAATTCATTCTTTTATCTTCATATTAATATCTTGCAACTTGTACAAGATAAACTCCCTTTTATACGAACAATTTTACGTGGTTGGGAATATATGGACGAGGGTGAAGCAAAATGGATGATTATAGAACACGTTATTGATGACTTTTTTGTATTTATCGCTCTTGGTAAATTTTGGGAAAAGGATTTAATTGAAAATGTTGTGAAGGTCTTAGCCCCCCACTCAATGTTTTCATTGTATGATAGATACTTTGCGAAAAATAATGGAGAAACAGTAAAAAAATTATACGCAGAATTTGAAGCATTAATAAACAAAGAAAAAGATGAAGAATTGATTACCGAAAAAATATCCATATTAGGAGATGTTTTCAATAAGCGCTATCGTGATGAAACGATAAGTGAGGGTAAGGAAAAAAAGATAACAGCAGAACAAAAAGAATGGTTCACAAAAAAAGTAATTGAAAATTTGGAAGTAATTAATACGAAAATATTAACCCCTTTCAAATTCAACGAAGATGATTTAGAAACGGCAGTTATTTCATTGCAAAAACAAATAGTTTACAAAACCCTTTTATCATACTACTTCTTTGAGGAAAAGACATTTGATGAACATATAAAGAAACATATGTTTACTGAAATTATTACATCGTTTGTTAGAAGTTTTATTGATAGAATTGAATATAAAGAACTTTCTTATAGTAATAAAGAAAAACAAAAAACTCTTATAGATTTGGCAAAAAAATCAGGTATTAACGCGACTGTTGCAATCGGTAATCGTGATGAATTTTGGGGTGAAGAAGATTCGGGTCTTTTAAAGAAATACACTGAAAATATGCAAAGAATAAAATATCCCGGTGGATATAATTATTATTTCTTGTTAGATAATTCTTTAATAGAGTTCTCTATGGAAAATATTACAGTTGAATATAAAGACCCGACTTGGGATAATTTTAAGCATAAATGCAAAGATATAGATTCAGATAATGTTTTATATAACGTTACAAATGATATTTATATTCCTTTCCCTAAAAATGAAGTAGAAGAATATATTAAGAATACAGAAAAAATAATCCTTGTATATGCGGATATAAAACTTCGGTTGAAAGGCGAAAAGGTTGGAGTTGGTATAGAAATAACAACCGACAAAGAATAATTTAAAGGAAAGCTTATTCTATTATATATTATACGGCAAGATATAACTAAATTAGAGTGCAATGTAATGTTAGATTATTTTCCCGAAAGAAACCCAAAATCAATAAAGTTCTAAAAACTTTCAAAAAAACGGTCAGATGTCCCAAAACTTGGACATTTGACCGTTGCTATTTTTAGCGAAAATTTATATAAATATGACATAAATTGTCATATTTACTATGATATAATAACGTCAAGGTGTAATAGAATGAAAAAACGTGTTCAACTCCACGCAAAAGACGTGATGTGCTATCAAGAAAATGAAGAATATTACTTAAACCGCTTCCCGAAAAAGGCAAAAACGGAAGGTATGGTTTATTATTTTCAAAAGATAGACGGCGTTATTATTAAAACGGAAATAACTGTTGAACAATGGAAAGAGTTATACCTATTTAACAAGCGATTATATAGAAGCAACCTAAAACACTATGACGATAGATATTTTTCGTGTTTCCCCATCTATCAAGATGAAGACGGCGACGAAGCTGACCCGATGGAATATCAGGCCGACGTGGAAAGTTTTTATGCCGAAGCGGATGCTTGCGAAAGATTAGATATTCAAAATATTTTAACAGGTTTAACCGAAGAGCAACAAGATATATATAATCTATCGTATATTCAAGACTTCACACAGCAAGAAATCGCTAAAACGTTAAACTTAGAGCAATACCAAGTGAGCCGAATACTAAAGGAACTTGATGAAATTATTTATACGGCGAAGTTGGATGACGAAACACGTGACGAGATTACGCTAAAAGTAGATTACACCTATGATTATTATCGAAGAACGGGCAAATTAGAGCATTTAGAAAACGTTACTATGGACGATTTTCTTTCCAACCTAATCCCTGAAGAAGATGAAAGAATCCGTTGTTGGTTTTACACCGAGAGTGAACTTTATCGCTACGGCATAAAGTTTTTGGTGCGATATAAGTTGGAAGATTATTCAAGCCGAAACGTTTATACGGAGATGTTTTCATTGAAAGACTTGTCCGCACGTGGATATTTTATGCAATTTATGACCGACTTGCCGTTAGAATATCAATGGCTATATTTACACCTACAAAAAGAAATAGAAAGACGGCAAGAGTTATTCAAAAAACCGAAACCACGCAAACACAATCGCTTTATTAAAGAACTTAAAGCAATCGCAAAGAAGGCAAACGCAACGCCTATGGAATACTTTAAGAATACCTTCTTGCCTTACTTGGAAAGCAAATACTCAAAGCAAACTTTAGCCTTTGCTAAAAAAGAGTTGGGATTCTTCGTGGTTAAAGAAGATAACTCAACCCCTATATCTGAACAACTTGAAAAGGTAATTAAGAGTTTACCCAAGAAAGAGCGAGAAAGATTAGAAGCCTTAAAAAATAAAAATTTTTAACTTTTTAAAAATCCTTGCATAAATTACGGCAAGGTGTGTCCTTATATAAGTGAGAGGGCAAAACTCTCAACTAAATAGAGAAATGAGAAAGCCTGTAACGGAAACGTTACGGGCTTTTAGCATACTCAAAAAAGGAGGACAACAGTATGAAAATTAGACCACCATAAACGGGAAACAAACGGCAAGCAAAAACTTATAGAGTCGGATAAGTGTAGCCCACTACACTTTCCTTTGAAAGTGGTGGGCTCTGCGAGGCTAAACTTAACCACTCGGTGCGGTGCGAAATCTAAAAAAAAGTAAGCAGGTTAAGAAAACCGCACCAAATGGCAATTTACCGCTTTTTTCAAGCAGGTAAAGGGAATTGCCAAAACGTGCAATTTTGACTTTTAAAACAATCGGGAAACCCGATTTTTGCTTGCGCCCATTTCAACTAAATAACAACTTAATAAGGAGAAAAAATTATGAAAACTGAATATCACTAAAAAACTAATTACAGGGGGTAAATAATTATTAAACAACAACTTAACACCAACACTTATCTTTCCGCACCTTCCACTACCGCAGTGAGAAAAGTTAAGGATAAAAAATATCTCGTGCAGAGTTTTTATCTTGGAGGAAAAGATATAAATACAGTAATACAGCGTATCGCAATGGATAAAGCCTGTGCGGAAACGCTTGAAAATAAGGAGGAAATATGATATACTACTGCCAAGTGAATATTGCTCGCTTGGGTTTGGGAGGTAAAAATGAAACCTAAGCAAAATAAAAATTACATAGTAGGAATTTATGCAAGACTGTCACGTGACGACGGACAAGACTCGGAATCAACGAGTATCGAAAATCAACGCTTAATTTTAACCAAGTACGTTAACGAAAAAGGTTGGACACTGCACGACGTTTATATTGATGACGGAATATCGGGAACTACGTTTGAAAGACCGGGCGTACAAAAGTTATTGGACGATGCAAAAAACGGAATAATCAATACGATAATCGTAAAAGACCTTTCCCGTTTTGGAAGAAACTATATTCAAGTCGGGCAATATCTCGATTACGTCTTTCCAACGTTTGGGATACGGTTTATCGCTATTCAAGACAACGTTGACACGGCTAACCGAGATAACAGTGCAATGGAAATGATGCCGATAATGAACGTGTTTAACGAATGGCACGCCGCTAATACGAGTAAGAAAGTAAAATCTGTTATCCGTGCGCAAGCGAAAGACGGAAAATACCACTCGCCCAAAGCACCGTTTGGATACGTTATCGTAGATAAGGACAAGCGATTGCCCGTAATTGACGAACCTGCTGCAAGTATTGTTAGACGAATATTTCAAATGAGATTAAACGGCTACTCTATGAGTAAAATCAAAGACGTTCTTAATCTTGAAGGTATTCCTTGCCCGCAACGCTATATGCAAGAGAAGTTCGGCAAGAAAGGCGATAGTCGTGGATTAAAGTATTGGTCAATGCAATCGGTAAAATGGATATTAAAAAATCCTATCTATACGGGCGACTTGGTTCAACAACGAGTGACTACCATTTCGTATAAAAATCATAAGCGCATATATCGAGATGAGAGCGAATTTCTTGTGATTAAAAACACGCACGAGCCGATTATTGACCGAGAAACTTTTGAACGGATACAAGAAATGCTACGTTCAGTTAGTCAGGGAAGGCAAATGAAACGAAGTGGATTCGTTCACGCTCTTTCAGGTTTAATGTTCTGCGCCGATTGTGGCGGTAAAATGAGAATGAGTCGTTCGGTAACGAAAGGCAAAGTTTATTGTTCGTTTGAATGTGGCGACCATAACAGACTCGGTAAGGCTTATTGTTTTAGTCATCATATTAACGCAAAAGATATTGAGGAAATTATTTTAGCGGATATTCGCAGCAAGGTTGATATGGTAATAACCGACGAAACAGCCGTTAGAAACGCTTTCCTAGAAAGAAGTGAAAAACTTTCGCAAGAGAAAATAAGGTCTATCCAAAACGAGTTGAAAAAGAAAAGTAAACGACTTACGGATTTAGACGTGCTTCTAGAAAACGCTTACGTTGACAAAGTTAAAGGTAAAATCCCCGAAGATATTTGCGTTATGCTAATAACGAGATATACGGACGAAAAGGAAACTTTAACGGCTGAGATTGAAGAACTTAACGAAAGTCTTACAAAAAGCAGTCAGGCGGTTGCCGATGTGGATGAGTTTATATCTAAAATTAAACGCTATCTAAACGTAACCGAATTAACGAGAGCAATGAGTGTTGAACTTATTGAACGAATTATTATCGGGGCTTCGCCAAAAGACAAAGGCACACCAAGGAACATACAAATCGTTTATAAAGTCGATTTAGTGTAAATTGAATAGAAAATAAAAAGGCACGGTAGATTATCATTTGTCCATAATGATATTCTACCGTGCTACACTTTTGCTTATATTGTACTATTTTTGGGATAACAAATTTTGTATTATAAAACAAAAGGAGAAATTTATGGAAAAAATTTATACTGGATTTAAGCAATTAGATGAAAACGTAACAATTAAAACGGGTGAATTGGTAGTTATAGCAAGTCGCCCCGCAATAGGTAAAACAAGTTTTGTTTGCAATATAGTTAAAAATACGATAGATAATCAAAAAATCTTGTTTTTTAGTATGCAAATTAAAGAGCATATGGCAATAAATAGTCTTATAGAGTATGCAAAAAGCAATAACAAAAAACTGCATTTAGAACAAAAAGTTTGTGATATTGACGACGTGTGTTTAAAGGTTGCGGAACTTAAAATTAAACAAGGGTTAGATTTAGTTATTATAGATAATTTTTGGGATTTTATAAATTGTTCGCACTTCTCTGAAAACGAACTTGTTACACAACTCAAAAAAATGGCTTTAAAATTAGACGTATGTATTATAATTACAAGCGTAACGGCAAGGAGTGAGTTTTTCTATTCTACTTATAGCGATTTACACCATAAAACTCTTATATTTAAGGCAGATAAAATATTTGCTATTTATCGCCCAGACTTAATTTATAGCGAAGAAGACTGCGAAATAGAGTGTATAAAAAAAGGTGTTGCCGTTGTTTCACTTGAAAAAGACGTAAATAGCGATTGGTATGGAGAGGCGAGTTTGAGGTTTAATGAAAACGAACTAACTTTTACTGAAATTTAAAAACGTATTGCATTACTGTACTATTTTTGGTATAATAAATATATCAAAATTAAGAGGTAATGCAAATGGAAAGTTTTGAACCGAAAAAGTTGGCGTTAATTAGAGTTTTACAAATTTTAGAAAGGCATAGCGACTGTGAGCACCCTATTAAACACGATAAAATAGTTGACCTTTTAGAGAGTGAATATGGGTTAGTAATTGAAAGAAAGGCAATCGGTAGGAATATATCATTACTTAACGAAGCAGGATACGATATTGAAACTACCAAAAAAGGCTCTTATCTAGCCGAACGCACGTTTGAAGAAAGCGAACTAAAACTCTTAATAGACGGTGTTTTATCAAGTAAACATATCACGCCCAAGCAATCAAAAGAATTAATTGAAAAACTATGTAATCAGTCTAATAAGTATTTTAAGAAACACGTTAAGAATATTTATTCGGTTCATGATTGGAATAAAACGGAAAACGTTGCCGTTTTTTATAACATTGAAATTATTGACGAAGCCATTGAAACGGACAAGCAAATTAAGTTTGATTATAATAAATATGGCGCAGATAAAAAAATGCACCGAAGCGCAATTCATACAGTTAGCCCTTATCAAATGATATTGCATAACCAACGCTATTATTTAATGGGGTATAATGAAAAATGGCAACATATTCAATATTACCGTATGGATAGAATTACCGATATTGAACTTATAGATAAAAACAGAACACCACTAAAATCAGTTAATGGCTTTGAAAGTGGAATTGATTATAAACGCTTTTCTTCTTCAATGCCGTATATGTTTTACGACGAACCAAAAGCAGTTGAATTTATTGCAGACGGCTGGGCGTTAGACCAAATTATAGACTGGTTTGGTAAAGATATTCGCATAGAAGAACGGCAAGACGGACGTTTTTTAATTAAGGTTAATGCAAGTATAAATGCAATGGAATATTGGTCAATGCAATATATGAACGCTGTTGAAGTTTTATCGCCGTTAGAACTTCGTGAACGCTTAAAGAAAAACGTTGCCACCGCAAATGAAAAATATAAGGATTAAAAAAGATGATTAGTTTTATAGATTTTTTTAAGTTAGATAATTTTAGTAGTATTAAGGTTAAATTTAATATGTCTAGCGGTCGATTTGGAGAAAGAGCGTGGAAGAATTTATTAGACAATATAGAGGGGTGTTTAGATGATGAATGGATAAGGATGAATGCTCATAGAAAAAAACATGCAAATAATAATTTAGATAAAGCGCAATATCTTTTGTCTTTTGCGCAATATGACCCCTACGGACCACAATTTTATATTTTTGGTGGTTTATATAAAGTAGAAAAGATTTTACCTGAGAGATATGATACAGTAGGCTACAAATTAGAATTAGTGGATTTATATAAAGAATATCGTAAAAGATTAATAATAAAATTGGAAAAGCCTATTGGAAGGGATTTGTATACAAGATGGTATGACAAAGTTCAAGAGCAGTTAAATCCCGAGATATATGCAATAACACCTTCTACCGCCCTAGGAAATTTTCCCGGATACAATAACTTTTGCATAGCTCATCATGATTTACAGACAATCTATCGTAATGAATCTCCCGAGTGGAAACAGGCTCTTTCGAATGTAAAAGGTGTTTATTGTATCACCGATAAATCTACAGGTCAACTATACATTGGTTCAGCATCTGGAGATAATGAAGGAATTTGGCAAAGGTGGTCAAATTATGCAGATGTAAATAATTTGACAGGTGGTAATAAAACATTTGAATATATGAAAAACAATGGCGCAGATTATATAATTGATAATTTCACATATTGCATTTTAGAAATCTTTGATATGAGAACCCAAAGAGAATATATAATTGAAAGAGAAGAATATTGGAAGAAAATTTTTAGAAGTGTTGAATTTGGCATGAATAATAACGCTAGTAAAATGAAATAATCCCAAATATGGTATAACAACTATGCTATACTTTGTTTATCAACAAAAGGAGGATTAAAAAAATGGAAAACAGATTACCAAGTTCTTTTAAAGTATGCGCCACTTGTGCTTTTTGGGCAGGAAGTAGAAGTACGGACGCTTTCGGTTCATACTCTGTATTTGAACAAAACCAAACGGGTAAATGTTGTGGAGGTGGATTTAATCAAGCCCAGATGAATCCTATGGCAAGTTGTAGCAAATGGCAAAAATGGCAAGCATTAAAATAAAATTCAAAGGACTATTACATTATGAAAACGTTTATTATTAAATATTACTTAACTGAATCTGCATATCGCAGTGGGATTCCCGCATTTACGGAAACTTATAGAGGGGATAGAAATTCGGCAGTAAATTGGGCACAAAATAAAGTGAGAACATCTAATTTTAAATTTTATGATATTCAAGAACAATAAGAAAAAGCAAACCAAGGTGGTTTGCTTTTTAACTTTTTAATTTGAATCTCTAAGAGTGACGCCCTTAAAGCGTGTTTTTTTGTTGTTTGATTTTTATTATTTATTCCACCAATCTTTTTGAGAAGGTCTTGAAGAACCACTTAAAGAACGTCCTGACTCACGTGAAGAAGAACCGGAAGAAGTCCTGCCCGAAGAATAACCGCCACCTCTATAAGAATTTCTATACGACCTTGGCGTGTAGTAATCAAATTCGATAAACGGAATACTTCTACAAATAAACATTATAACGACAAGAGCACCGATTGAAAGAACAGGGAATAACCAACCAGACCAACCTTGTAAGAAAGGTAAAATAGACGTTAATATTGACATAGCAATAGCAATAACAATACCCCCACCTACGCTATAAGGCGTTGCAAGCCAAAGGTATTCTTCTGTAAAACTTTCATCAAGTGATGCTTTAAAACCAAAGTATAACGAAACGAAAGGAGCAAACATACCCGTCATAATAAGAACGTCTTTAAAAGGTTTGCCGTCAAACAACGTATAACTTGATGGAGTTATTGAAGCAAAACTTACTTGAATAAGTATAGCAACTAATAAGCATACGGCATACATAAGAATTTTAATAAACTTACCAAAGCCGTTATCTAAAAACGAAACGTTTAAAAAGTCACTAATAAACCAATTTACAACGGTAATGCCTAAACAGATAAATAAGGCTACGCCTAATGTTGAAAAAATAAAATTTTCTTTATCGCCACTTATATTACTTACTATACTTTCTAAAATGGCTATAACGATTAAAACAGGAATAGCGATTAATACCGTTTTAATTAAACGCCAAATACGTGCAAAAAACTCTCCCATAAAAACTCCTATAAAATAACGTTTATTGTATTATGTAACTATAATATAGTTTATTGTATTATATAACTATAATATAGTTTAGTCAAGTAATTAGTTAAAAACGTGCATTTAAAATTAAAAAACGACTTGACAAGCAGGTTTATAGTGTTATAATAATATTATTAAAACATATTTAATATATGATAGTAAGGAGAGTTATTATGGCATTATTTAAAAGTCGTGACGTAAAAGATGCAGAAGCAATTATAAAAGACGTTATTGCAAGGTGTGACCTTGAATGCACGTCTCGTTCATTCTTCCAAAACAATACTGAAAACGATTACGTTTGTTTTAGTTGTTCAGAAGAAGATTTTGGTCCAGGTTTAAAAAGATGTTTAGGTTATGGTGATTATTATGGTAACGTAAACATTATGTACACTCCTAAAACGGGTTGGCTTGTTTTAGACGTTTACTTTGGTAAAATGACAATGAGCGTTGCTGAAATTAGACAAAAAGCAGAAGAAGCAAGGGGTTATTTAGGATTTAATTACGAAGTTTATACTACTGACCCAAGACACCCTAACATTTACATTTCTAAACAAGTAAGTATGGGTGAATTACGTAATCAAGCAGATAACATTTTACTTATGTTAGGTATGATTATAGACTAATTAAATAAAAAACAGTCTTTACGGCTGTTTTTTTATTTTGCCTTGAAAAAAGAGTAAACTTATGTTAAAATATATAGGTAACTAATAGGGGGCGTTTATGGAAGTTGTTTCTAATAATAATTTAGACGTAAAAGAATATTTTGGTCATATCGTAATTATGCACGATAATAAGCAAGACGAAAAACTTGACCAATTAAAAGAAGTGCTTGACGTTTCAGGTTTTCAATATTTTTGTTTGCCTATAACTGATAAAGAGACGGAAAGTCCTGTTTCATTTGAAAACACAAATATTTTTAATGGATGCGTATGTTTAATACCGGTTTTTACAAAAAACTTTTTTGAAGAAGATAAGATGTATTTAAGAAGTCAATATTGGTATTATATAGGCTACGTAAAATCAACGCATAGTGACGCTATTTTACCATATTGCACAGATAAAAGCGAAAAGGCTTCGCTTAACGGAACTCCACTTCATAAGTTAGATTTTAAAAATGACGTTGGCGATTTAATGGCGACTATTCAAGAAAAATACGCTTCAAAATTGCTTTGCTATAATTACTATGAAAATAAGGCTATTAATAAGTTTGCGTCAAAGCGTATAACGTATAGGGACGTTTGTATTAGGTTTAAAATTTACCAAACTGCGTTCGATAATGCCAAAGAGTATTATCAATCTTGCACGTCAAGGTATATAAGCGACGATGCTTTCGATGAATTTATAGCGACTGAAATTATGTGTGGTTGTAGAGTTTTAAGTTTTGGTAGTATTAAAAATTTAACTGCGCCACTAATGCCGTATAAAGACGAAGTCGTAACTAAGGTTGACGATTATCCTAAAACGGTTGCGGGCAAAAAAACGTACGTTAAACTTTCGCAAGAACAACAAAAAGAGACGGGCGTTAGGGCAGAACTTACCATGAATATTTTAATGCCTGTTCACAAACTTTTAGGAACAAACTTTAAAAGTTTTATAACGCTTAAAAGTAATAAATGTCCTATTTACTTGTTATTAAGTTTATTTGAGGGCGATTTTATAGGCAAAGACCCTGAATTTAACGATTATATTGCCGAAGAAAATGATTTTTGGATGCAAGTATATCCAAAAGAAACGTTTATTGACCAAGAAAACAATCGTTTATATATAAGCATAGGGCTTTCAAGCCATCAATGTGATGACGAAAATTTAAACGTAGGTGCTTATTGTGATTATATGTATCCACAATAATAGGAGTAGTTATGTTACCATTAGAAGAAAAAATAGAATTAGGTTTTGATTTTTATACAAGACTTTTAAAAGAAGACGAAAAGAAGTTTTATGGTATATTTATTTCTCACTCAAACGCTACGCAAAAAGATTTAGATTTATTAGACGGTTTACGTCAAGCGTTAAGCGAAAGGGAAATTTATACGTTGTGCGATAAAGAGTGCATAAAAGGTGGCGACGATTTTCAAGCCAAAATTGAAGACGCCCTTGATTGCTATGGGGCTATCGTTATTATTACTGAAAACTCATTACGTTCAAGTTGGGTGCATTACGAAGTAGGATACTTAAAAGGCCGTGGTAAAGACGTTTACGTGTATGACCCTGACGGGCTTTTATCTTCAAAAAATAGAGAAACTGACGAAAATTTAAAATTAGCGTATGCATATTTTAGAAACGTAGGTGCAATTTATAACGATATTGAAGACGTTATCGATGCCGTTTCAAAAGCGTCGCCTTATTCTGAAATGTTTTTTGAAGAAAACGAATTTTTAACACGTAAAGAGTTTTATAGTAGAGCAAACGAACGCTTTGTTTCGGTAATAGCATCTTTATCAAGTCCTATTTTTGAAGAAAACTATTCATTGTTTAAAGATTGCAAGTTCGGTGTTTTAATACCTAATTTTGGTATGTTCTATGAAGAACACGGCGACGGCGAACACTGTTATTCAAAAAGGAACGCAACAATAAAAGACGGAATTTGTCCTATTAGTAATCAACTTTGCGCGCTTGTTTCAAGAAAGGTTGTTAGCGAAGAAAATAAAGAGTGTATCGTTTTAAATAAGGTTACGTATTCGGGTACGTTACATAAAAAAGGCGAAACAGATAGAACGGGCGAAGTTTACGAAGAAAGTTTAGTAGAATTTACCGTGCCACTTCACAAATATTACGGAACTGAGTTTAAGTTTATTATAGACGTAGCCGATACTCAAACGCACCTTGCTATTATGAAGATTTTAGATAATGCAGGCATGAATCCTACAATTTCTGAAAGCAAAATAGGTTCACGAATTTATTTATCGTTACCACAACGCCGTGGTCAAGGGTTGTTTAGGTTAGACCATCAATTTAACAACAACTTTTTATGCCCTTATGCAGGCAGACAAAAAATTAGATAAGTATAAACGCTTGCTCTTGCAGGCGTTTTAAATTTTAAAATGCTAATATAATTGACATTTTAGGTTATTTATTTTATTATTTTAATATGGTTAATTTTGTTTCAAACAAGCGTATTAATAGATATTTAAAAGGCAAAAAACGTGTAAAATGTTTGCTTTTTACTAATTCTACTAACGACGATTTAAAAAAATTAATATTAAAAGGCAAAGACGTTGATGCAGTTGTTAGTGAAATGCAATTTAAAGGCAGGGGTAGGCTTCAAAGAAAGTTTTATTCGCCAACTTTTAGTGGTGTTTACATATCTATAAGGCTAAAACAAGCATTTGAGTTTTTCGACGTTGGCAAAATTACAACTTGCGTTGCCGTGTTAGTTTGTCGCACAATAGAAAGTCTTTACGGCATTAAAACTAACGTTAAATGGGTAAACGACGTGTTTATAAATGGCAAAAAGGTTGCAGGAATTTTGACTGAATCGGTAATCTCAAACAACAAAATTAAAGACGTAATAGTTGGTATAGGTTTAAACGTTTACAATAAAAAATTCCCTTCAAGTTTGCAAAATATAGCAACAAATTTAGAAAAAGAAAGTGGCGTAAAAGTTGATAGAAACAAAATTATCGCCACGCTTTTAGAAAATTTAGATGCTTTGATAGAAGAAATTAAAAGCAATAATTTTATTAATGAATATAAAAACAAAATGTTTTTATTGAACAAAAAAGTCGTTGTAAAAGAAAGCAATTCGTCTTTTGACGCAATATGTAAAGACGTAACGTCGGACGGCAAATTAATTGTCATAAAAGACGGAGAAGAAATTGTAATTTCAGTTGGCGACGTTAGTGTTAAAGAAAGATAATTTAACAATTTTTATTCAATAAGCAGAATAAAAAGTACAAAAAACGCCCTTTGTAAAAAAAGGTCGTTTTTTTATTTGCCGAATAGCAAAAATCACTTGAAAAGAGTCGCACTTTGTGTTATTATATGTATGATGGGCAATTCTCGTTGCTCTGCAAAGCAATTTTATTATAGAACTACGTTCTAACAAGGAGATTTTATGGAAAATATTAAAGTTGTTCCCGTTGTTGTTATTAATGATATTAACGATACGAATAAAACGCTTTCAGCATTATGCGAAGGTGGTCTTCCCGTTGCTGAAATTACGTTTAGAACTGCTTGTGCCGAAGAAGCAATACGTCTTGGTACAAAAAACTTCCCTGATATGTATATAGGTGCAGGTACGGTTATTAATAAAGAACAAGCAGAAAAGGCTTACAATGCAGGTGCTAAATTTATCGTTTCACCTGGTTTAAGTGAAGAAGTTGCTCTCTTTTGTAAAGAAAAGGGCATTACTTACTACCCAGGTTGCGTAACTCCTACTGAAATTATGAAGGCAATTTCTCTTGGAATTAACGTTATTAAGTTTTTCCCAGCAAACGTGTATGGTGGACTTAAAGCAATTAAAGCATTAGCAGGTCCGTTCCCACAAGTTAAATTCTTGCCAACAGGTGGCGTTGATTTGACTAACCTTAAAGAATTTTTAGAAAATGATAAAATTTTCGCTATTGGTGGAAGTTTTATGATGAAAGGCGATATCGTTGAAAATTGCAAAAAAATCAACGAAATTATTGATAGCGTACAATAATTAAAAATTAAAGCACTTGAAGTGCTAATATAAAATATTATTAATAAAGGAAGATTTATTATGAAGGTTATTACTTTTGGTGAAATTATGTTAAGACTTGCTCCCGAAGGATATTTAAGATTTGTTCAATCTGAAAAATATCTTGCAACTTTTGGTGGAGCAGAAGCAAACGTTGCTGTATCTCTTGCAAACTATGGCGTTGACGTAAGTTTTGTTACAAAACTTCCTAAAAACGAAATAGGTCAATCTGCAATCAATTCAGTAAGAAAATTTGGCGTTGACACTTCTAAAATCGTTCGTGGTGGCGAAAGAGTAGGTATTTACTATTGCGAAAAAGGTGCTTCTCAAAGACCAAGTAAAGTTGTTTACGATAGGGCGTATTCTTCTATCAGTATGGCTAAAAAAGGTGATTTTGATTGGGCTTCAATTTTTGAAGGTGTTGATTGGTTCCACTTTACAGGTATTACTCCTGCACTTTCAGACGACGTTGCTGAAATTTGTTTAGAAGCAGTTCAAGAAGCAAGAGCAAGGGGCATTAAAGTTTCTTGCGACCTTAATTTTAGAAAGAAATTATGGTCTAAGGAAAAAGCAGGCGAAGTAATGGGTAAACTTTGCCACTACATTGACTACTGTATCGCTAACGAAGAAGATGCAAAAGACGTATTCGGTATCGAAGCAGAAGACACTGATATTTACAGCGGTAAACTTAACAGAGAAGGCTACATTTCAGTTGCTAAACAATTAACTGATAGATTTAACTTTAAAGGTGTTGCTATCACTTTAAGAGAAAGTTTATCTGCAAACGACAATAACTGGTCTGCAATGCTTTATACTAACGGCGAAGCAGTATTTAGTAAAAAATACGCTATGCACATTGTTGACAGAGTTGGTGGTGGCGATAGTTTCGGTGGCGGTCTTATCTACTCTCTCTTAAATGGTTATGAACCACAAAAGGCTATTGAATTTGCAGTTGCTGCATCTTGCTTAAAACACTCAATTGAAGGCGACTACAATATGGTTTCTGTTGCAGAAGTTGAATCACTTGCTGGTGGCGACGCATCTGGTAGAGTTCAAAGATAATTAATATTTTTTAAATTTTTGTTAATACTACTTGTATAGGAGTTATTATGCAAGAAAAAAGTGTTACAGAAATTATTTGGGAACTTTTTCAAAATTCGGGCAAAATAAGTTATTATTTATTAGCAAAACGAATTGACGAAGAAAAAGACGAAAAAAAGTAAATGGAAATTAAAGTAAACGCCGTTGTTACAAGGGCGATTGAATATAAAGAAAATGATAAAATTTTAACTTTATATTCGTATGAAAAAGGCAAAATAACAGCCGGAATAAAAGGTGTAAAAAAATCGGGGGCGAAATTAAAGTTCGCTTCCGAACCTTTTTGTTTTGCTGAATTTATTTTGGCTAATAAAGGGGATAGAAATACTGTCATAAATGCAACGTTTATCGACAGTTTTTATAATTTACGCACCGACCTTTTAAAGTATTACGTTAGTAACGTTATTAGTGAAACGATAAACTTAATAGTTGAGCAAGAAATTAGCGACGCTAACTTGTTCAATTTAGTTATTAACACTATCAAACACGTTTGTTACGGTAAAAACGAAAAGGCTATTTTATGTAAATATCTTTACGAATTCTTAAAATATAACGGATATTCTATTGAAGATACGTCATGTTATTTATGTAAAGAAGATATTGACGGTCGTGTGTATTTTAATCCTACTAACGCAACTTTTAGTTGTGATAATTGCAAAGATTTATCATTTATGGAAATTACAAACCAAACGTATAATGCGTTAAAACTTATAAATAGTTTAGCCTTTGAAGAAATTTCTTCAAAAGAAGAAGTTATTGATTGTGATAAACTTTTAAAATTCTTATTTTACTATTTAAGGGTAAAAACCGACGTTAAGATAGCAAGTAGCGATATGATTTTTACCATTTAAAAAACAAAAAAATAAAAAATTTAAACAATGGTAAGGCTTGTATTTATTTAGGGTGTATAATTTTTACACCCTTTATTTTATTCATAAATTTTATAATACTTAATATAATAGTTATATGAAAAAAGATATTTTTTTATGGCAATTTTTTGCATTTACATTTATATGTGCAGTCGGTAGTTTGTTGCATTTTGTGTACGAGTGGACTAATTTTACTCCGTTTGCGTTAATTTCAAGCGTAAACGAATCTACCTTTGAACATATGAAAATTTTGTTTTACCCTGCGTTTATTTTTGCTATAATCGAGTGGCTGTTTTTTAAAAATTACTACAAAGGTTTTTGGTGCGTAAAGTTAAAAGGCATTATTTTAGGTGTAATTTTAATTCCCGTTTTATTTTACACTTTAACAGGCATTTTCGGAACGCTTAAAGGTTGGGTAAATATATTAATATTTTTCTTTTCGGCGTTTTTTGCGTGTTTTTACGAATATAAACTTTTTAAAGTAAATAATGAGTATAGTTTAAACCTTTTAGCGTTTATAACCCTTTGTTTAATGGGCGTATCGTTTAGTTTGTTTACTTTTTTTCCTATAAAAATTCCATTGTTTTTAGACCCTATTACAAAAATTTACGGGATAAATATTTAAAATTTAAGGCGTATTTTGTATTATGAAATACGTCTTTTTTAATTATAATTAAAATAGTTGTAAAATATGGTTAAATTTGGTATAATTTTAAAGTATGAACGTAATTGAAATTAAAAACGCAACTTTCAAATACGGCAGTAGCGATAAAGCCGTCATAAATAACGTAAATCTTACCGTAAAAAAGGGTGAATTCGTTTGTATTTTAGGCAAAAACGGCAGTGGTAAAAGCACGCTTAGTAAACTTATTAATGGTCTTTTATTACCCGATAGTGGCGAAGTTTTAGTTAACGGCCTTTCAACCACTAAAAAGTCTAACCTTTTTGAAATTAGAAAAAGAGTTGGTATGGTTTTTCAAAATCCTGACAATCAAATGGTAGCAACTATCGTTGAGGACGATATTGCTTTTGCACCAGAAAATATAGGTTTAACGAGTGAAGAAATAGGCGAAAGAATAGATTTTGCTCTTTCGGCAACCGATATGCAAAATTTTAGGTTTTCGCAAGGGCATAGGCTTTCGGGCGGACAAAAACAAAGAATTGCTATTGCAGGCGTACTTGCCTTAAAACCTGAAATCTTAATTTTAGACGAATCTACTGCAATGTTAGACCCTAAGGGTAGAAACGAAGTTATGAGCGTTGTTAAAAAATTAAACGACGACGGAATGACTGTTATTTGCATTACGCATTATATGGAAGAAGCCTTATATGCTGATAAAATTTTCGTTATGCAAGACGGCGAAATAGTAAAAAGGGGCGACGTAAACGATATTTTTAATTCAACTACCAGCGTTGAAAGATATGGTCTTACTTTGCCAAAAGCCGTTCATATTGCTAACGAACTTCGCAATAACGGGGTTTTATTAAAACAAAATATTTTAACGGTAGAAGAATTGACGGAGGAATTATGCAAATTATTTGTGAAGAATTAAGTTTCGTTTACAATGAAAAGACTGAATTTAGCCGTCAAGCCTTAACGGACGTAACCTTAACTATTAACGAAGGTGACTTTTTTGGAATAATAGGGCACACGGGTAGTGGTAAAAGCACTTTTATACAACATTTGAACGGATTAATTCCCGTGCAAAAAGGTCTTTTAAAGGTTGGCGATTTCGACTTATCTAACGGTAAAAAAACCGATAAAAAACTGCTTAAAGAATTGCGTAAAAAGGTTGGTATGGTTTTTCAATATCCCGAATACCAACTCTTTGCCGAAACGTGTTATGAGGACGTAGCCTTTGGTTATAGGAATTTTATAAAAGGTAGCAAAGAAGACGAATATTTAGCGGTAAGAACGGCTATTGAAAACGTAGGTCTTAATTTTGATGAAGTTAAAAACAAATCACCATTTGATTTATCGGGAGGGCAAAAAAGAAGAATTGCTATTGCAGGCGTAATAGTAACTAAACCCGAAGTTTTAATTTTAGACGAACCTGTTGCAGGCTTAGACCCGCTTGGTAAAAAAGAATTAATGTCGTTACTTCACACGCTTTTTAAATCGGTGTGTAAAACTATAATAATAATTTCACACGATATGGACGAAGTTTGTGAAAATTGTAATAGAATTGCCGTATTTAGCGACGGCAAGTGCATTATAACGGCAACGCCAGAAGAACTTTTTAGCCAAAGTGAAAGGTTAAAAAGTTTACGCCTTGACGTGCCTGTAACGGCAAAAATAACAAAAGAACTTTTAGATGTTGGCGTAGATATTTCAACAAATTATAAAACACAAGATTTTATTGATAAGGTGTTAGAACTTTATAAAAATAGGTAAATATGTTAAACGACGTAACTTTCGGGCAGTATTATCCTTCTAATAGTTTTGTTCATAAATTAGATGCAAGGGTAAAATTATTGCTTTTAATTGCATATATAGTTGTTATTTTCATAGTAAATAATTTCTATGGCTTTTTAGTTGTGTCGTTCTTTTTAGTAATGGCAATAGCCTTTTCAAAAGTGCCGTTCGGCTCAGTTTTAAAAAGTTTAAAGGCCATTTTATTTATCATACTATTTACCGTAATTCTAAACGTATTTTTCTATAAGCCTGAAAACGCTACAATATTATTTTGGATAATCTCAAAAGAAGCGCTTATTTTTTCGGCATTTATGGCCCTTAGGCTTATTTTACTTGTAATAGGTACGTCGTTACTTTCTTTAACTACTACTCCCGTTGCTTTAACCGACGGTATTGAAAGTTTGCTTAAACCATTAAAATACATTAAATTCCCCGTTCACGAATTGGCGCTTGTTATGAGTATTGCTTTAAGGTTTATACCTATTTTAATGAACGAAACTGATAGAATTATTATGGCTCAAAAGGCAAGGGGTGCTGATTTTGAT
Source organism: Christensenellaceae bacterium (assembly GCA_045645865.1). Classification (GTDB taxonomy): domain Bacteria; phylum Bacillota; class Clostridia; order Christensenellales; family Borkfalkiaceae; genus HGM11412. The sequence goes on from JAZRJP010000002.1 coordinate 96,290, forward strand.
AGTGGCAATATTATAAGTAAGGCAAAAGCGTTAATCCCTGTATTAATACCACTTTTAATAAGTGCTTTTAAAAAGGCAGAAGAACTTGGCGACGCTATGGATAGCAGGTGTTATAGTGGTTCAAAAATACGTACTAAATATCGCAAACTTAAAATGACGTGGCGTGATTTAGTTGCCTTTTTATTTACAACGGCAACGATTGTTGGAATAGTTTTAACTAATATGATAGGGGTGCTAATATGAGAAGAATTATGCTTGTTTTAGCGTACGACGGAAGTGATTTTTACGGCTATCAAGTGCAAAATCAAGAAAGAACGGTCCAAAAAGTTGTAGAAGATGCTATATATAAACTCACGGGCGAAAAGGCTAAAAGCGTAGCAAGTGGGCGAACGGACAGTGGTGTTCACGCCGAAGGTCAAGTCGTTCATTTTGATACGAATAGCACTATTCCGGGGGGCAAGTTTAAAGACGCGTTAAATAGTTTGTTAGATAAAGACGTAAGAGTATTAAAATCAAAAGAAGTAAACTCTACTTTTCACGCAAGGTATAGTGCCAAAAGCAAGGTTTACAAATACGTTATATATACAGGCGAAGTTGAAAGTCCTTTAAGTAGCAGGTATGCAACTTATTATCCTTATAAAATTGATTATGAAAAAATTGCCGACGCTATAAAAGAAATTGTCGGCACGCACGATTTCAAATGCTTTTTAGCAAGTGGAAGTCAAGTTCAAAACACCGTACGCATTATCGATTATATTAAAGTTAGCAAAAGGGGTAAGTTTGTAACGTTTACGGTAAAAGGCAACGGCTTTTTATACAATATGGTTAGAATAATGGTAGGAACTTTACTTGAAATTAGCCAAGGCAGGTTGACTGTAAACGACTTAAAAAATGCAATAGAGTTAAAAAATAGAAAGTTGGTAGGCAAAACAATGCCACCAAACGGCTTGCGCCTTTATAAAGTGTATTATTAAAAAATAGCATTGTAAACACAATGCTATTTTCTATTCTAATTCACCAAGGGCGTTCATTGTTATTGCGCATAACGATATGCACGCTGTTTCGGCACGCAAAATACGTTTTCCTAAAAATATCGTTTTGTAGCCGTATTGTTTTGAAAGTTCAAATTCATCTTGACTAAAACCGCCTTCGCTACCAACTACAATTACCGAAGTGCCTTTAATCGTTTTAAAGTCAACTTCATTTTCTTTTGCAAATTCACAAGCAAAAAGTTTGTTTTGATAGTCGTTATATTTTTCAAGAGCCTTTTCAAAATTGTCAACGTAAGTTACTATTGGAGCAACGCCCCTTTTACATTGTTTTGCCGATTCTATTGACACTTTGTTTAACCTTGCAAGTTTGTTTTCGTTCATATAAGACGAGCAAAATTTAGAATTAAACACCGTTATTTCGCTAATGCCAAGTTCAACGGCTTTTTGAACGACAAGTTCTGTTTTATCGCCTTTTAAATAACCCGTAAGTAAGGCAACCTTTGTCGTTGGTTCGTTTTGACTTAACGATTTTTCTTTAATGCGTGCAATCAAGTCTTTTTTATTAATTTTTTCAACGGTAGATAAGTATTCGTATCCCGAATTATCTAAAAGTATAATATCTTCGTTTTCTTTTATTCTTAATACGTTTATGGCATGACGAAATTCTTCGCCGTCAATAACAACCGTTTCGTCTATTTTGTTTACGAAAAATCTTCTATAATCACTCATATTTTCCTTTATTTTTTAACGAACAATAAAGATAAATTTTCAGGTTCGTAATCGCTTATTAATTTGCAAATTCTTTCGATAGGGTAGTCAAGCAAAATTTCACTACCTTTTTTAGTTGAATTTAAACTTTTAAAACCAACGTCGCAAAGCGGATGCGTTTTTATAACGTCGGCAACGGCTTTTCTATCAAAAGAATATTCTTTATATAAACTTACGGCTAAAAGCGCCATTTTGTCGGCATTAAGCAATAATTCACTTAACTTGTAGTCGTAATATTTTATTGTAGGCACAAATGACGGGCAACTTTTAATAATCGTATCAATTTTTTCGCGTTGATTTAATAAAACGTCAATACACTCTTTTTTAGTAACGTATTCTTTTGAAGCAACGTGGTGCATCATTATATAGTCGGGAGATTTAACTTTTATTCTATTAAAGTTTTTATCTACTACAACGTAACCTTCTTGGTCTATTCCTTCATTGTTTTTGTTTAATGCTATAACACTATTAATACAATCGTTTAAACAGCCAAGAGAATATTGTTTAGGTTTTTTAATACCTATATCTATATCGTATTCTTCACCCGTTTTGTTGTTTCTTGTACCTAAGTGGTAAAGCATAGTTTCTTCATATTTAACAACTATTTGCGTCATAGGTCCAACAAGTTCAAAAATATAGGTATAATCTTTGTTGAGACTTGAAAAATCAATATCGTTATAGTTCACGGCATCTTTAATAACGTTGCCGTAATAAACGCCGACTAATCCGTTTATAGGTGCTTTTTCGCTATAAATAACGCCATTTGTTGAAAATTGCCATTTGCCAAAGGCAAAATCAAACCAGAGTTTTACTATCGAGCCGTCAACCTTTTCTAAAACTCTTGCACTATTCCAATCTATTTCGTCAACGTAGCCTTCGTTGTAATTACCAAATTTTCTAAAAGGCCAACAAACAACTTCTAAGTTTTCTAAATTTATAATTATACCCCTTGCTTCTTGAACGATAGGATTTTTAAAGTCGCAAAAAAGACCATAGTTAAAGATAGCGTAAGGTCCGTCCTTTCTAATTTTTATGTCAAGGGCGGTTATCAATTCTTCCCACGTGGTCGGGTTTTCGTTTATGAAATTGCAAATAACGGAATTTTTAGTCATAATAACTCCTAATGAGCAAAAATATCAGCCTTGTTTAAGTTAACTATATCGTTAAAAAATTCTTCGCCAAAAAGGGCTTTGTCTTTACTTTTAACAACGTCTTGTTTTCTCCATAACGTTAACGGACGCATATGGCAGTTAATTAAAAGAGCTTGATATAAATAATATTCAAATTGTTCTTTTGTAACGTTTTTGCCACAACAACGCCATGTTAAATATAAATAAGCGCCGTAATTTTCGTGGCCGTAATAATGTGCAATAGACGTAACTTCTCCACGTGTATTTACGTAAGTTTGTGTGTAAAACTTGCCTATATCGTGGTATTTAACAACTTCTTTAAGTCTATCGTTAAAGTTGTTTTCGTTAGCGTATTCGTATGCTTTTAACATATGTTCGCCAAGCGTTAAAGTGTGGTGCGGATTGTTTTGTTGAAAATCCATAGTTAAACTATAATCAAAATCAACTTGTACGTCGTCAATTATAGGTATAATTTCGTCAAAGCCGTCAAAGTAGTAAGGAAGTTCAATATTAGTGCACATTTTTTGCATAATATCGTCGGGAACAACGGCGTAGCCTTGCCTTAAAGCGTTTCTTCTTTTGCACTCGTTTATAGAAGTTAAAAATAAAACGCAAATTTTTTTACAAGGCGTTCTGTATAATTGCCTTAAAAATATTCTTCTTCGCCTACGGCCTAAATTCGTAGCGTCAACAACAACGCTCTTTCCGTTTTTCAAAGCGTTTGCCGTATAACTTTTAATTTGGTCAAAAACCATACTATTAAGGTTAGTATTCGACGGCATAACCATTTCGCCACCATCTAACTTGCTTTGTATTTCAAGCCTAATTTCGTCAGATGACAAAACAACGTAGCCTTTTTCTTTATAAAGTTTTGAATACGTGCTTTTGCCACTTGCAGGCAAACCACAAAACAAAATTAATTCAATAGTGTTTTCCATATTAAATAATATATACAACTATTACAAAAATGTCAATATATTCAAGGCTTTTTAATATTTTTTAAAAAAAACGGAATATATGTTGACTACTTGTTTAAATAATGTTAAACTTAAATAAAACAATATAGGGAGACTGAAAAATGATTAAAGATATGATTTATACTTCGCCTGAAAGCCAAGGTTTAAGGTCAGAAGACGTATTAGATTTTATTAAGCAAATTGAATATCAAAAAATCAATATGCACTCGTTTATTATCGTAAGAAACGGTAAGATTATTAGTGAAGGTTACTTTAAGCCTTTTGATAAAGATTTTAGGCATCGTATATATTCTTCAACTAAAACTTTCGTAGCAGTTGCTATTGGTATGCTCATTGACCAAGGTGTTTTAACTTTAAAAACTAAGGTAACAGACCATTTAAAGCCGTTAATTTATACAAAATTACAAAAACAAATAAGAAATTTAACGGTTGAAGATTGCCTTACAATGACGCAACCTATGGAAGGCAAGTTAATTTCTGAACCAAGAGAGCCAAAGGCTTGGAACGAAAAAGTTTTAAACAACGTTCGTGTAGTTAAGCCTGCCGGCAGTTATTTTAAATATGGTGCAGGCGCTAACCTTTTAGGTACGTTAATTGAAATAGTTACAGGCAAAACTTTCCTTGAAGTTTTACGTCCTATCTTCGAAGAACTTGGCATGAATACTGATATTCAATGCGTTAAGGACTACTTAGGTTATTGTTGGGGTGGCAGTGGTATAGTTTGTACGTTACAAGATTTCGCTAAGTTTGGCGAATTCGTTATGAATAAAGGTAACGTAAACGGCAAACAACTTGTAAGTTTATCTTATATGAAGAAAATGACTTCGCACCAAGTTTCAACCATTTTCTCAAACAACTATTCACCTATTAAAGACGGCTACGGCTACTTTACGTGGATATCTCCTGACGGCTTTGGTTTTAGAGGCTTAGGCTCACAAGACTGTTACTGCTTTAAGAAAAAAGATTTCTTATTCTGTTGTCAAAGTGAAACTTGTGGCTCAAACGACGTTGCCGATTTAAAAATTTACGACTTAGTTAAAACTTATCTTTACGATAGAATAGGTAGAGTTAAAAAAGAAGGCAAAGCATACGCAAAATTACAAGAAAAATTACAAAACTTAAATCCACCTATGTATGGCAAGCCAACAAGCAGATTTGAAAGTCTTGTTAACGGCAAAACTTACGAAATGACTTTATGTGATTTCGGTTGGAAGTGGTTTAGGTTCGATTTTACTGAAACGGACGGCTCTATCACTTATGAAAATGAGCGTGGCGTAAAAACTATAAAGTTTAATAAGGGTAGCCTTTTACAAACGACTTTCCCTGAAACTCATTACTACGATTGGCAAGGACACGTTCCTGCTAACAGAGAATTAAATTGTTTAACGGCGGTTGAATGGATTGACCCTAATACAGCATTATTAAGGGTTCATCTTGCAGATATTCCATTAGGCAGTTTGTTTATGAAGTTTGGTTTTAAAGGTAAAGAAGTTGGTATTGAAAGCACTAAGGTTGCCGAATTCTCTCTTGACGGATACGGCGGTTACGCTTATGCTAAATTGAAAAAATAATAATTAAAAATTAAAATTACTTGTCGAGTTAACCTTGCGTTTAACTCGGCAAGTTTTTTATTTATAAAGGTAGCAAAATCTCTAAAATTCAAAATATATCATTTTTGTACAATATTTGTCAAATAACGACATAAATAGTTAAAAATATTTAAAATTATTTGTTAAAAATAGTTTATTTTGTACAAAAATAGTGTTATAATGAAGTTAGAACTTTTAGGGGGCGATTTTATGGTTAAAAATTCCGTCATAATTTTACAAGATAGTGATAAAACGATAGCATCAATGAAGAAGATTATTGAAAGTATTGACAACTTGCAAGTTGTAGGTGAGTCGGTTGACGGCGAAGAAGGGTTATCGCTTATTACAAAGTATAAACCTAACCTTTTAATTTTAGGTATAATTTTAAAAAATCAAGATGGTTTTGCCGTGTTAGAACAAATTAAAAGCGTTAGTCCTGACACTAAGGTTTTGGTTGTAAGTTCGTTTGTAAGAGAAGATATTATACAAACGGCAATATCGCTGGGTGCACATTTTTACATAGCAAAGCCGTATAATGAAGAAACGCTTGTTAAACGCATAAAACAATCGCTATCATTACACCGTGAAGAAGAAAGAGTTAGACCTGAAATAAAAAGAACTTCGCTTGACGAAAAAATAAGTAAAATTTTTATAACGGTTGGCATACCTCCACATATTAAGGGCTATTACTATCTTCGTGAAGGTGTTAAAATGGCAGTTAGCAACCCTAATATAATTAATAACGTAACAAAGCAACTTTACCCTAAAATAGGCGAATTATTTTCAACAAGTGCTTCTAAGGTTGAAAGGGCAATACGCCACGCTATTGAAGTTGCGTGGAATAAAGGACGTATAGAAAGTTTAAATAGTATTTTAGGAATAAGGGCGTATATGGGCAACGAAAAGCCAACAAATAGCGAATTTATAGCGTTAATTGCCGATAAAATGTTGCTTGAAGGGGCTTAATATATAAAAAATAAAAAATTTTAAAAAAAATTTATAAAAAAGTGTTTACAAATTGCCTTATAGTGATTATAATAATCAAGCAATACAATTTTAATGATTAAGGAGTTTATAATGGCAAAGTACACTTTATGTCCAAGATGTGAACTTAATTATATTTTAGAAGGTCAAGAATATTGCGACGTTTGTAAAGCACAATTAAAGATAGGTCCACAAATGATGTTTTCAGCGCTTGGCGACGAGTTTGACAGTGATAAAATTTTATGCCCTGTATGTAAGGTAAATTATATTTCTGAAGACGAAAGAATGTGTCAAGAATGTCGTGAAAATTTAGAGTTTAAGCAAAGCGAAGGCGATTTAGAAGATTCTTCAAGTGACGACGAAAGTTGGCGTCAATATCTTGATGAAGACGAAAAAGACGAAATCTCTAAAAAAGGTGATGAAGATTTAGTTTCGTTTAGTCAAATTGAAGAAGAAGAGGGTATGGACGACGAAGAAGAAGAAATCGACGCATACACTAACGAGCCTACTTCAAAAATCAAATACGACGAATATGACGATTTTGATATACCGCCTGTTGACGATGACGACTTCTTAGACGACGACGAGGACGAAGAAGACGACGAAGACGATGACGAAGATTTTTAAAATAAAAGAATAAAACGTATAAAAAAAGTCAATACTTTTTATATGATAAAAACAAATAAAAGTATTGCTACGGCGAAAGAAAAAATACGTAGTTATTTTGAAAAAGACGTTATTGTAAAGGTTAATTTAGGTAGAAACAAATACGCAAGTTTTAAAGGGAAAGTTACTAATATTTATCCTGCGTTGTTTACCGTTACCCCTTATAAAAAGTTTAATGGCAAAACAAGTTTTTCATACGCAGAGTTAATGTGTGGAGTTGTTTTAATTAAAAAAATTGATAAAGTAGAATAAGAAGCACTAAAACGCAGATTTACTGCGTTTTTTGTTTTTTAGAATGTTATTTTACTATTGACAATAAAATAGTAAAGGTGTATAATTTTTATATAAAATTTAGGGGGTCTTAATAATGAACATTCAAAAAACTATCAATTATTGCTTAGGTCTAAATTATCACGATTTAGAAGAATTCGCAGGTCAAAACTACCAAAAAATTTATAATTTTTTAAAACAAAGATATGAAGGTGAAAAAATCAACACTTTACTCATCGGTAGTATTTTTACTTGTGTTGCTTATGACGGCAAAATTACTGATGATGAAACAAAGTTTATTCAATTATTTATAGGTGGATATTCTTATGATAGCGCGTTTGATACTGCAAAAGAATTTTATAATAGTAAAGCGCAAGATATCGTTAGGGAACTTTACGACTGTTTCGCCGTAGAAATTAAAGAAGCATACGTTAATTTATGTATCGCAGTTATGGCAGTTGATAAACGTGTAAACGAATATGAAAAATCTTTCTTATATAGTATAGTTGGTTAAAAAAAAGGATAACGAATTTCGTTATCCTTTTTTATTTTAATTATTTAAGCAATGAGCCGATGCCGTCAACAACGTATTTTGGTCTATAAGGGAATAAAGATATATCTTCTTTTGAAGTAACGCCCGTTAATACAAGTACCGTATCAACGTTAGATTCAATACCAGCAATAATATCCGTATCCATTCTATCGCCGATAAAGGCAATATCGGCACTATGACAATCAATTATATTTAAGCCGTGTCGTAACATTAACGGGTTAGGTTTACCTACAAAATAAGCTTTTTTGCCCGTAGCAATTTCAATAGGAGCAATTAAAGCGCCCGTTGCAGGCATAATACCCTTTTCTGTTACGCCAACAGTGTCGGGATTTGCACCTATAAGTTTTGCACCGTTTCTAACAAGTTCAATAGCCTTTTCTATTTTTTCAAAGTTATAAGTCCTTGTTTCGCCAAGAACAACGTAATCAGGGTTAATATCGTTCATATAAATTTTTCTATCGTACATTGCCTTAGTGAGTGCCGCTTCGCCTATAACGTAAGCCGTGCAACCAGGTTTTTGTGCGCTTAAAAATTCGGCAGTCGCCATAGCGCTTGTATAAAAATGCTTTGGTGAAACGTCTAAACCCATACGATTAAGTTTCATAGAAAGTTCGTGCGGGGTTTTTTCAGGGCTGTTTGTTAAAAAAACAAACTTCTTATCATTTTCTACCATCCAGTTAACAAACTCTTTAACCCCGTCTATTATTTGATTGCCGTGATATATAACACCGTCCATATCACAAATGAACCCTTTTTTATTTAAGACTTCGTGCATTGTAATCTCCTAAAATATTAATTTTACACATTATATCAAATTATACGTATCTTTGCAAACGTTTATACAAATAAATAATATTATTATTTTGTTTATTAAAAATTTAATCTATCAAAAATAAAAAACCAACTCTTAACGAGTTGGCTTTTATTTACTAAAAATAGTTTTTACTTGCTTTGTTTTTTTGTTACGATATATTTTGTAACGAAAAGTGAAGCAATCATAATTACTATTGCAATAGGAAGAGCAATCCAAGCAACAGGGATAAAGCCTGCAATTATGTAGCAAACAAACGAAACTATTGCAACGTAAAGTGCGTAAGGAATTTGTGTTTGAACGTGATTTAAGTGTTCGCATTCAGCACCTGCACTTGACATAATAGTCGTGTCTGAAATAGGTGAACAGTGGTCACCGCAAACAGCACCTGCAAGACAAGCCGAAATACCAACGATTTGTAATGGATTACCAGTTTCAAACATTGCTAATACGATAGGAATTAAAATACCAAACGTACCCCAAGAAGTTCCTGTTGCAAATGCAAGTACGCAAGCAACTAAGAAGATAACGGCAGGTAATAAACTTGCTAAACCTTCAGGGAATTTAGCCATCATATCTCTTACGAAGTTATCAGCGCCAAGTTCGCCTGTAATGTTTTTAAGAGCAGTTGCAAAAGTTAAAATCAATATTGCAGGAACCATTGCGATAAAGCCTTTTGGAATAGCGTCCATTGATTCTTTAAACGAACAAACCTTTCTAATAGCCATATAAACGATAGTAGCAACAAGAGTGATAAGACCGCCCCAAGGGAGAGCAACCGTAGCATCAGTGTTACCAAACGCACCGATAAAGTTACCAGCGTTATCAGTGCCACCCCAAATATCAACGCCAAAGAAACCACCAACGTAAATAAGTGCGAATACGCAAGTAATAATTAAAACAACGATAGGAGCAATTAAGTCAACGATTCTACCTCGTTCATTAACGTTTGCATCTTCGGTAGAGGCAACTTTAGCACCACTAAATAAGTCGCCGTTTTCAGCGTTAATTTCGTGTTGTTTCATAGGGCCAAAGTCAAACTTCATTAAAATTAACGAAATAACGAAAATTAACGTTAATAATGAATAGAAGTTGAACGGAATAGCTGCAACGAATAAACTAATACCTTGACCGTCTGCGGCGTATTGAGAAACAGCTGCTGCCCAAGAAGAAATAGGAGCAATCATACAAATAGGTGCTGCCGTAGCGTCAATTAAAAAGGCAAGTTTAGAACGGCTAATTTTGTGCTTATCTGTAAGTGGACGCATTACTGAACCAACTGTTAAGCAGTTAAAATAGTCGTCAATAAATATTAAAACACCTAAAACGAAAGTGCATATAGCAGCACCAACCTTAGTTTTAATATGTTTTTGAGCCCAATCGCCAAAGGCTTTTGAACCACCTGCTTTGTTGATAAGAGCAACTAAGATACCAAGTTCAATTAAGAACACGAAGATACCTGCCGTGCCTGAAACGGCATCGATTAAACCTACCGATACAACTGAATCAACAACGCCTGTAAACGAAAAGCCGTTTGCTAAAATAGCGCCTGATAAAATACCAATGAAAAGTGAAGAGAACACTTCTTTCGTGATAAGGGCAAGGCCGATTGCTATAACTGGTGGAAGTAAAGCCCAAGCAGTATCAGTTACGTTGCCAGTTAACACTGCAACAATTAAAAGTGCTACAATTACTACGCCTGCAATAAGTGTGGCGATAGTTTTGCTTGAAAGTTTTTTTGTCAATTTACACATAACTTTCTCCTTATAAAAAAATGAATTTCCAAATAAAAAATCACGGCACTACTAAATACCGTGATAAATATTTAATAGCACATCCACAAAACTTGTGGCAGTCAAACGCATATTTTGCGTTTGCCCAGAATATTTCTTTTGGCGAAGAAATATCTTCGGCAACATCCCCTAAAATACCCCGATTGCCGTGACGAGTATTTATAATGTCAGTTGCGCCTCTACATAATTTTTTATTAATTTACTAAATTGTATATTATTTTTTGATAAAAGTCAACAAAAAAACTTATTTAATTACTAATTAATTAGTATTACTACATTTTACAAAGATTTGATGAGTAATTTGGTCGTTTATAGTAAGTTTGTGTTCTTCGTACTTAGTAGGATAATATTTGTACAATAAATTAGCGTATTCAAAAATATCGCTGCCACAGTTTTTTGCTTTTTCAAATAAAGAAGAAAGCATATTTTCAGTATAAACTTGCACTTTATATAGCGTTTCGCTGTTAAGTTTACCAAGCGAAGAAACTTCGTTTATAGATTGCGAAATATTCGTATCGCTAATTTTAAGCCATAAATCAAGATAAACTGTAAAAACGGGTTTATTATCTACAAAAGTCAATTTTCTTCTGTGAGTGGCTTTGGTCACGCTAATTAAAAACGTGCCGTCTTTACCGTCTTGGTCGTGTGAATTTACTGCAAAAGTTGCTTCGTTTACCTTTTTAAACAATAATGAAAAGAATAGCGTTAGTTCACTATCAATAACGTCAACTTTTTTTCCTTTATAAAACAAAATGGTAGAAGAAGCGTCGTAAATAACCAAACTATCTTGATTAGATTGTCCTTTTTTATTTTCGCCCGACGTTGCGCCCGAGCCACTTTCTCCACTTGAACCACTAAGTCCTTTATCGGCAGAAGTTATAGAGTTTTGCACTTCAACCTTTTTAACGTAAGGCATAAAACCACTTTTCGATTTAGAAAAATAACTTATTGAAAAGTTTTTGATGGTGGTAGTCATAACTCTACTTGCCGTGTTAAAATCCCTAACAAAAATTTTCGCAAGGGCAAAGCCCGAAACGTTATCTAACGGCGAAGCCGATAAAAGTAAGTCTTTTGCACTACCTTCGCACGCACATAATATAGCAGAATCTTCAACTTTATACGACCTAACGAAAAAGTCTATAACTTCCATAACGTCTTCACTTAACACGCTTTCGCCAAGAACTATTAAATTACAAAAACTAAGTTTAGGATACCAACCTGTTTGTTCGCCTATTTTTGATATTGCCGAATATATCGTTTCGCCTTCGCCTGTTATTACCGATTCAGAGTTTTTAGCCTTGTCGGCACTTGCTTCGGGTATTGCTATTTGCGTTGTAACTGAATATACGTTATCGCTTTTATCAATACCTATCGAAACTATAAGGGCAGTTTTTTCAATATTTATATAGTTGTAATCGGCCGAAATAAAAAACACGAAAACGGCCAATAAAATCAACATAAAAAACTTAATTCTTTTGCGTGGCATTATTCTTTCTCCTATAAAAAGTAAAAGTTGTTAAAGGTATAAGGTAGGTAAACACTATTAATATATAAACTCCGTAATTTTGAAACCATTTTAAAATTTCAAAAAATCCGTTTTCAAAAATTAAAGTAAGCGATAAGGCTAAACCGTTAATTATTAGAGGGGCAGTGTATCCCTTTTTAAAGTTGTAAACTCTTTTTAGTAGAGATGACGAAAACATTAACGGCATAGCAATTAAAAATATACTTGCAAAAGAAAGTAGAAGAGTGCCTACGTAGTCAAAGCGCCCTATGTTTGAAAGGGTTATAGAGTATTTACTCATTTTAATAGGAGCATAAAATTGTCTTTTTGCAATGCTACCGAATATAGCGTAAAAAATTATTAGGGTAGCGATAATAATTAATGCCGAAAAAACGTACGACCATATAACTTTAACTGACATATTTTTATCTTTTTTTACTTCGTTTAAAAAGAAAAGAATATAAATAGGGTCGCCAAACCAAAGCAAAGTTTTAAAGGACGCTTCAAAAATAGATTTAGGATTTTGAGAAAAAAACGGAAGTAAATTATCGTAATCGCCTACGTTAAACGACAAAAGATAAATAATAAAAATCCCCGCAAAGAATAAAAGCACAACAATTTCCATACTTTTAGCAAACGATTTTACACCTTTTAATGAAACGTAAAAAGTAATGGCAAAAACGGGTATATAGGTTAAAACGTTAGGCTGTGTTTCGTAAAAAGTAAGTTCTATCGAATTCTTTTCTTCAATCATAGGAATAAACACTTTAAACACGAAAAAAAGGGCGTATAGTGTGATTATCGCTTTACTTACAAGTTTACCATAAGTCGTTTCAAGCATATCGTAAAAAGAAAAGTTTTCTTCATTTTTATAAACTTTTAAGATAATTGCTAAAAATATAAAATCAATAATATAGTTTATAATTGCCGATAAAACAAGTCCTTCTTCTGCAATACCTGCAATAAGTCCGGGAAGAAAGAAAAGTTTACTAACGCTTGCCGTTGTGATTATAATAAAGCATAGTTGCCTACTGTTTAGTTTGTACATTATAAAATCTCCTTCTTACTGAGTTTTTGCTTTTTAGCGTTAACGGACGTTTTTTCATATCGTCGAAAAAGGTCATAATAAATCCGTCTTGCAAATCGTTTAAAATAAACGGAGAAAACGGAGCCGTAACAGAAACGCCAAAACTTTCAAGCGAACTTAAATAAATAACAAGTCCTGCCGAAAACAATAAAATCCCGTAACCACCAAAAGTGCCTGCAACTATTAAAAAAAGTATTCTTAGAACTGAAAGGCTCTCCATTAAGTCGGGCACGGTGTATAGGCTTATGCCTGAAAGTGCTATTATTAGTATGGTAGGGGTTGATATAATGCCCGCGTTTACGGCCGTATCGCCTAAAACTAATGCGCCTACAACACTCATAGCAATACCTACGTATCGTGGCATACGAATACTTGCTTCGTTTAAAATTTCAAAAATTAGTAGGGTAAAAAACATTTCGGCACTTGGCGATAAAGGTATACCCTTTATGCTATTTACTATCGTCAGTAAAAAGTTCAGTGGTATTAATTGCAAGTGAAAAAGTTGAGCCGAAACGTAAAACGCAGGCGCTAATATTGCTACGATGACGGCTATAAACCTTAAAAATCGTGATACGTTGGCTCTATACGTGTTAGAATAATAGTCTTCACTTGACTGAAAATCTTCAAGTAGCAGATATGGTACGGTTAAAACGATAGGTGAGCCGTCGACAATAATACCAACTCTGCCCTCTAAAAGTTTACTTGCTAAAATATCGGGTTTTTCAGTAGAGTTTACCTGTTTAAATAGCGAAGCCTTTTTGTTTGTGATACATTTTGCAATATACGAACTATCGCTAACGCCTTCAACGTTTATGTTTTTAATTTTTTCAATTACTAATTCAACAATTTTTTTATCGGCAATAGAGTTAATATATAAAACGCCGACAACCGTTGACGAATATTTGCCAACGGTAAATTTTTTATATATTAAATCAGGGCTTTTAAGACGTTGACGTAGCAGGCTTAAATTTGTTTGTATGCTTTCGACAAACCCTTCACGTGGGCCTTTTAAAATAGTAGAAGTAGGGGGTTCGGCAACCGTTCTTGTGGCGTGCTTTTTGCAGGCGACTGAAATGGCTTCGTCAAAGCCGTCTATTAAAAGTATCGTGTCACCAAAGGTAATTTTTTCAACGCAACCTTCAATAGAAGATAAAATTTCACCTTCTGGCAAAGTAATGCTTGCTAAAATTTCTTTGCACGATTTTTTATTTTCCATTAATGAAATAGGCTCTAAAACTTGTTTACCAAGTAAAGCCTTGTCTTCTAAATGGTCGTAAAAAATACATACGGCATCAGACGATAATACTTTTAAGTTAAAAAATATAACGTCGTCGCTATTTAATAATTCTTTCATTTTTGCTAAATTATTTTGTAAATTGTTATCTAAATTCATAATGTTACTATTTGTTATTCATAAAAAAATATGCAAGCAATAAAAAAAACGGGCTATAAGCCCGTTAAAAAAATTATTTTTTTGTTTGCGTTTCTTCAAAAGCCTTAATTACAATACTTGTCAATGCAGAACATTCTTGTTCGCTAATACTTGTGTTACCTGCGATAATATTGTAAATTGCTTGTGAACAAAGTTCGTTGTCTTGACCAAAATTTAATTCTTTAAGAATATTTTTAGTCGTTGTTTCAATAGAGTTTGGTGAAACTATGCCCTTTAATATATTGCTTATAATTTTAGAGATATTTGATTTATTGCTAAACACTTGTTTAATAATTGCGTAATAAAGCGTTGCTATGCCACCCGTTCTTAAACCGTTGTTGAATAAATCGTCGAAAGAAAATGAGCAAAGTATAAACTTGCTATATATAAAATAAGAAATTACGCCTAAAACAAAAGGCATTAAAACGATAAAATTATTGTTTTTTGAAGATACGAATTTTTTTAAAATATTCGTTAAAATATAGACAATAAAAGCAATTAAAGGAACGTCTAAACCCATTACCGAAAGGCGACTAAAAAATGTGGTAACAGTTTGCATGAAATCACCTTATAGTGCGATAAACTCTTGTAAAATTTAAGGTAGCCACTATTATAAAATCAATTTATAATACAAAAATTGTACAAAAAATCTCGCACGAATTATAAATTCCAGACGCATTTTTATTATAATACAAACAATAAATTATTCAATATCGATATGACTATTTTTTGAAAATATTCTTACACATAAAACGGTCATATCGTCTTTTGCAATATTGCCGTCTAAACTAAGTGCTTTATTTAAAATGCTATCGGCAATAAGTTGTGGGTTTTTATTATCAAGGGTGCGTATAAAATCAATAAGGTCGGTCGAAGAAGAAAAAGCATCCGAAACCCCGTCGGTAAAGGTAATAATGGTGTCGCCGTCTTTAAGTTCTGCTCTGCAACCACTTGGCGATAAGTCGTCTAAAATACCAAGTGGTAACGACGAACCTTCAATAATTTTAACGCTTTCGTCACTTAAAATAAAACTATACGGAGCACCTATTTTAATAAAGTCGGCAATCATAGTGCTTAAATTAACAACGGCAATATCTATTGCTGAAAAGTTGTCGTCGGTATTGATTGTTAATACTTTGTTTACAATATTTAAAATTAAATTACTATCAAGCCCAGCCTTGTAAAATGATTCTATAAGCGAAATGGCCGTTTTAGAAGTGTTTTCGGCACGCACGCCACTACCCATACCATCACTTAACGCAATAAGAAATTTGCTTTCACTAATTTTTGAAAGGCTATGCGTGTCTCCACTTAAAGTTTTATTGTTTTTAGTTTTGCTTGCAACTCCAAACGAAGCGTCTTTTAATGGAGCATTTTTTAAGGTTATAGCCGAAAGTTCCATTGAAATATTCGTTTTAGAAGTAATACTCATAGGTTGACCTATCGTTTTGTTTATTGTTGATAAAAAGTTAGGTTTAAGTAAAACGCTTGTGTTGCATACGATATTTATTTCAATGCCGTCGCCGTCTGATAAAACGTACAATTCGTTAAACGGGAGATTGTTTCGCCTTAATGCGTTGGCTATATTTTTTTCGCTTTCACTTGAAAAAGACGTAATCGTTGAATATTCTACAGCCATATTTTTAAGTAGAGTGGCAACGCCTTGCGATTGTAGGCATATTAATTCTTTGCCTTCTGAAATATCTTCAAGTTCTTTTATTTTTTGCTTGTATTCGCCTATTAGTCTGTTCATTTCAAAAAGAACGCTATTAGCGTAACTGCATTTTTTTATAAAATCGTTAGTTAAATCAATAAGCGAAACTTTGCTTTTAGCAACACCTATTGATAAAATTTTTACAAGTTCAGATTGCAAAAACAAGTTGTTTTGTTTGCAAAGAGAGTATTTAGGACAATTTTCACAAACACGAATAATAATTTCGTCAGACATTTTTGAAAGTAATTCAGGTCCGGTAGAAACGGTGTTCTTTAATTTTTTAAATCCGTCTTCTATTTGATAAAATACGCTACTTACGTTATGTAATTTGTCGGCAACCGATAGTCTAAGCCTATTAATAGCGTATTTTGGTAGCAGTCTTGAAGACAAATTATCTATTTTACTTTTTGTTTTTGAAAGAAGTTTGTTAGGCAAAAACAAGTATACAACCACGGCAGAAACGCTATATAAAATAGAGTAAACGTCGTATGCTCCGTAAACTTTTAAAAACACCATAAAAAACAAGTCTATAAATAATAGAAAAAATGCTGAAAGAATTTGATTGTTTTTTCTAAACGTTAGCGACGCTAAACCAAAAATACCATAAACGGCAGTGTAGTTTAGTGAGTGCGTTAAAACGGCTGGTGCTATTGAAAATATTATAGCACAAGCAACGCTTATGCCACCGCTAAATAGGTAAGACGTTAAAAGTATTAAAAATATAGCAACGGCTTTTGCCGTTTCTACGTTAAAGAAATTAATTATGCCTAAAAAAACGGGTAACGAAAATAACGCAAGGCAAGCAATTTCATCGCCAAGAAGTTTATAGTTGAATTTTTTAATAAATACAATGCGTGAAGACGATATAAAAACAAAGGTTAAAATGCTTGAAACTGAAAGATATATAACTTTATCTAAAAGTTCGCCTTTATGCGTTAAAAAAACAAAGGTACTGCAAAAAATTAAAGAGTATGCTATAAGTTCGCATTTAACAAGTGCCGATTTTTTTCTATAAATCAAAAAAATGATTACAAGAGCAAGGGTAATAAATATACACGGTATTATTAGTTGTAAATTAAAACTTAATAAAAAAGGCAAGAAAAAGGCTATTGCCGTATCAATTAAAGGAAAGCCTAAATATAAAAGAGAAATAAAAAAAGGCAACGCTAATACCGATGAATTTTGCAAAGCGTATTTGAGTAAAAAAGTTATTATAAAAATTAAAATAAAACGAAATAAACGCTTATATGTAAATTGACTATTAATCATAAAAAACCACCCTATAATGACGATATCATTATTAGAGTGGTTAATTTTGTAATAAAATAAAAGTTTTTGTCAAAAGATGTAAATTATTTAATTTCGGTTGCTCCTACGTTTCTAATATTTGCTTTAAAAACGTTATCGTTGCCAAATAATTTTTTCATTTTTGAAACGTACTTGTCAACTTCTTTATCGTTAACTATGGCAAGAATAGAGCCGGCAAAACCGCCGCCGTGAATTCTACAAGCGCCGTCTTTGATAATCAATTTTGAATATTCTACTGCAAGGAGTATAGATTGTTCTTCGTCGTTAGGAACGTAGTAGTTTTGAAGTAATGAAAGGCTTGAATTACCCGATTCGTTTACTAATTTTAAAAAGGTTTTATAGTCGTTAGATAAAAGTGCGTTTTCACACGCTAAAACTCTTTCGTTTTCTTTATAAAAATGAACGCAACGCATAATGGCACGGCCAGTAAAATGTCTTTTTAAAGCAGGCATTTGTGCTAAGAATTCTTTGTAAGGAACTTCTCTTAAAACCTGCTTGCCAAAATAGTTTGCTAAAAGTGACATTTCTTCTCTAATTTTAGCGTAATGCGAAGTCAACGAAGCGTGATTACCGCCTGTGTTAGTAATTACCAAAGAATAGCCTATAGGTGCGTTAAGTTTAGTTATAGTAGGATTTAAAACGTCTTTAAAATCAAGTTTTACAAGAGAACCTAACGCAATACTGCTTTGGTCTAAAAGACCGCAAGGCTTGTTAAAATAAACGTTTTCAGCGTATTTAGAAATTAAGGCTTTTTCTGTTTTAGAAAGTGCGTTATTAAGGTATAAAACGTTAAAAATTTCAGTTACTAAAAGTTCAAACGAAGCAGAAGAAGAAACGCCTGCCCCTTTAAAAATATTGCTATCGGTATAAGCCGTAAAACCTTGAATTTTATAGCCTTTTTCAATAATTTTATTAGCAATCCCCCTAACGAGAGCCGTTGAAGTAGAATACTCTTTAACCTTTAACGACGTGTCGCTTAAATCAACGAAAACAGGCTCAAAACCTTTTGAATAAATTTTAACAGCGTTTTCGTCGTTTTTGTCAACAACGGCAAGTGTGTCGCAATTAATTGAAGCAACTAAAACTAAGCCGTTATTGTGGTCGGTATGATTACCTAAAATTTCACACCTGCCGGGAGAAGAAAACACGTAGTTGCTATTGCGTTTTTCGTTAAGCAAGAATTCTTTTTTTAAATTTTCTATTCTTTTTTCAGCCTTTTTTATGGTTGTTTCGTTGCCGTATAAACTAAGTAAATCCATTTTTTACACCTTTAATAATTTTGTACGTTTTTAATTATACCAAAACCTTTGAGTTTTGTAAATGGAATAAAGTTAATTTGGTTATAATTTCAAAAAAGGTAAAATTACGTAAGTAAAAGGTTAAAAAAATACAAAATTACCGTGTTAAATAATTGCAAAAATTAAAAAAATGTGTTAATATAAATAACGATAAAAATTCGCACTACGGCAATTGCCCTTGTTCGAGAGATGGTAAATTTCATTTTCTATGCCGTCTTTTTAGGGAGAAACAATGTTGTAGGAGGAATATCGGAGGTATTATTATGGCAGTTTGTTCAATGAAACAATTACTCGAAGCAGGCGTTCATTTTGGTCACCAAACTTCAAGGTGGAATCCAAAAATGAAAAAGTACATTTACGGTGCAAGAAACAATATTCATATAATTGATTTACAACTCACCGTAGAAGAAATTGAAAAAGCTTATAAATTCGTTGTTGAAACGGTTAAGCAAGGCAAATCAATTTTATTCGTAGGCACTAAAAAACAAGCACAAGAAGCAATTATGCAAGAAGCAGAAAGATGTGGTCAATTTTATATGAACACAAGATGGCTTGGTGGTACGCTTACTAACTTCAAGACAATTAAGTCACGTGTTGAAAGACTTGATAAACTTGACAATATGGAAAAAACAGGTCAATTCGACTTACTTCCTAAAAAAGAAGTTATCGCTCTTAAAGCAGAAAGGGAAAAATTACAAGCAGTATTAGGTGGTATTAGACAAATGAATACTCTTCCTGGTGCATTATTCGTAGTTGACCCACACAGCGAAGATATTGCTGTTAAAGAAGCAAAAAATCTTAATATCCCTGTAATCGCAATTACAGATACTAACTGTGACCCAACTCCTATCGATTACGTTATTCCAGGTAACGACGATGCTATTAGGGCAGTTAAACTTGTTGCTTCTATTATTGCTGACGCAGTTATCGAAGCAAATCAAGGTGAAGACGCTGTTAGACACGACGTTGAAGAAGATGCAGTTTCTATGACTGACGCTATCGAACAAGCAGACGATACAGCAAGTCAAGCAGAATAATTATTAAATAAAAATTAAGGAGAATTAATATGAGTTTTACAGCAAAAGACGTTATGGCACTTCGTGAAAGAACAGGTGCAGGTATGATGGATTGTAAAAAAGCACTTACAGAAACTAACGGCGATATGGATAAAGCAATCGACTATTTAAGAGAAAAGGGTATTGCTAAGGCCGCTAAAAAAGCAGGTAGAATTGCTGCCGAAGGTATTGTTGATAGTTATATCCACATGGGTGGTAGAGTTGGCGTTTTACTTGAAGTAAACTGCGAAACTGACTTCGTTGCTCGTGGCGATATGTTTAAAGAATTAGTACACGATATCGCTCTTCAAATTGCTGCTGCAAACCCACTTTATCTTTCAAAAGAAGACGTTCCAGCAGACGTTCTTGAAAAAGAAAAAGAAATTTTAAAAGCACAAGCAATCGAAGAAGGCAAACCTTTAAATATCGTTGAAAAAATGGTTGAAGGTAGAATTAAGACTTTCTATAACGAAAACTGCTTACTTTGCCAAAAATTCGTTAAAGACCCAGATAAGACTATTGAACAATTAGTTGTTGAAGCAACTGCAACTATTGGTGAAAAAATTAGTATTAGAAGATTTGTTCGTTACGAAATGGGCGAAGGTTTACAAAAGAAAAGTGAAAATTTAGCAGATGAAGTTGCTGCTCAAGTTGGCAAAATGAAACAATAATTATTAAAAAGGAACTTTGCGTTCCTTTTTTTTAAAAAATTATTCAAAATGGAGAATTTTATGAAAAGCAAGTATAAAAGAGTTATTATTAAAATAAGTGGCGAAGCGTTAGCAGGTGAAAGTGGTTTTGGTTTCGACCATAGCGTAATCGACGGCGTTGTTAATCAAATTAAAGAAATTTCAGAAAATGGCGTTGAAGTTGCAATCGTAGTAGGCGGTGGTAATTTCTGGCGTGGCAGACAAGGTACTGAAATGGAAAGAACGACTGCCGACCATATGGGTATGCTTGCAACGGTGTTAAACGCACTTTGCTTACAAGACGCCTTAGAAAGAAAAGGGGTAACTACAAGAGTGCAAACAGCCCTTACAATTACAAGGGTTGCAGAGCCGTACATTTTAAGAAAGGCTTTAAACCACTTATCAAAAGGAAGAGTTGTCATTTTTGCTTGTGGAACGGGTAACCCATTCTTCTCAACTGATACGGCAGTTGCTTTACGTGCAGCCGAAATTAATGCCGACGTAATATTACTTGCTAAAAACGTTGACGGCATTTACGATAGTGACCCTAAACTTAATAAAAACGCAAAAAAATATGAAGAAATTAAATACATTGACTTTATAAGTCAAGAATTAAAAGCGATGGACACGGCGGCAGTTGCTATTTGTATGGAAAATAAAACTCCTATCTTAGCATTTGGTCTTAATGAAGAAAATGCTATCGTTAGGGTAGTTGAAGGCGAAAAACTCGGTACTTGGATTAGATAACGTAAAAAACGCTTTAGTTTAGTGCTAAAGCGTTTTATTTTGCAAAAAAGTAGTATTTTTTGTAAAGATAAAAAAACTCTTTACAAAATTGTTATATTAATATAAAATATACTTGTAAATAATATAAATAGGAGATTTATTATGGCAATCGATTTAGAAAGTTTAGAAATGATAGTTTTAGAATGCGAAGAAAAAATGGGTAAATCGTTAGACGTTTTAAAGGCTGACGTTGTACAAATTAGAGCAGGCAGAGCAAACCCTCGTATTTTAGATAAAATTTTAGTTGAAGCATACGGCGGAATGAGTCCTATTAACCAATTAGGCAACATATCTGTATCAGACGGACAATGTCTTGTTATTTCACCTTGGGATAAATCTTTACTTAAAAGTGTTGAAAAGGCTATTCAACTTTCAAATATAGGTTTAACTCCATCAAACGACGGTAACGTAATTAGACTTGTATTCCCTGTATTAACTGACGAAAGAAGAAGGGAACTTTGCAAACAAGTTAGAAAAATGGGTGAAGACGGTAAAGTTGCTATTAGAAATATTCGTCGTGAGTTTTTAGATTCTTTCAAAAAACTTAAAACTTCTAAGGAAATTACAGAAGACCAATATGCTCAATATGAAACAATTATTGATAAATTAACTTCAAAAACCGTTGACGCTATTGATAAAGTTATAGGCGATAAAGAAAAGGAAATAATGACTGTATAATGCAAGATATTATTAAAATACCACACCATATCGGCTTTATTATGGATGGTAATGGTAGGTGGGCAAAACAAAGGTCGTTACCAAGAACTCAGGGGCATATAAAAGGGGCAGACAACGTTGAAAAGGTTGTAAACTACTGCTTTACAAAAGGGGTAAAAGTTGTTTCTTTATATGCTTTTTCAACTGAAAATTGGCAAAGACCTGTTGAAGAAGTTAATAAAATATTTAGTATTTTAGAGAATTTTTTAAATAAGTACGTTAAAAGTTTAGTTAAAAATCAAATACGTTTAATTTTTTCGGGCGATTTATCAAAATTATCGCCTAAATTAAAAGAACTTTGTGAAAAAAGGGTTGAAGAAACTAAAAGTTTTGATAAAGGCATTGTTAATATTGCCCTTAACTACGGTGGCAGGCAAGAAATTTTAAAAGCCTGCAACGAACTTTTAAAAGAAGGCAAACAAAACGTTACTTTTAAAGAGTTTGAAGAAAAGTTGTACACAAACGGATTACCAGATATGGACCTTGTAGTAAGGACGAGTGGTGAACAACGTTTAAGTAATTTCTTTTTATATCAAGCAAGTTATGCAGAACTTTACTTTACTAATTGTTTATGGCCAGATTTCGACCAAAACGAAATTGATAAAGCGTTAGAGTGGTACAACAATAGAAACAGAAGATTTGGAGACATTTAATATGTTAAAAAGGGCGATAACGGGAATTTTTATAACGGTATTCGTTTTAGCATTTTTTATGCTTAGACAATTCGTTAGTGTAAAATTTTTCGATTTATTTATATATTTAATAGCGTTGACGTGCTCGTTTGAGTTTTTAAGGGCTCTTAAAGACGGCGTTACAAAAGAACAAAAAGTTCTTTCATACGTTTATACGATATTAATTTTACCGTGCATCGTTTTTGCTTACGAATACGCGCTTTCTTTAACGATATTATACGTAGCAATAGTATTTTTATTTTCACTTTTTCACTCAAAGTCGTCTTCGTTAGAAAAACTTTCAAAAACGATATTTTCTATGTTTTACCCTACGGGATTTTTTATTGCTCTTGCATATATAAATTCTTACGGCATACTTATTGAAAGTGTTGACCATACTTTTTCACTTATAGTTTTAGTTCTTATTTTTGGTTGTGCTATTTTTACAGACGTTATGGCGTATTTAGTAGGCTGTTCGTTAAAGGGTAAAAAGTTGTGCCCTACAATTAGTCCAAACAAAACGATAAGTGGTGCAATAGGTGGATTATTCGGTGGTGTTATCGCTTCGTTAGTAGTTTATTTTGTCTTTAAAGGGTTTGGATATGATTTGTTTAGTTATTTAAACCCTACTATATTTGGTAACGTTACGCCGTTTTTAAAAATCGTCGTAACGTGCTTGATAGGTATATTATTTGCCGTTGTTGGCGAAGTAGGCGATTTAGCCGAAAGTTTAATTAAACGCCAACTTGGCGTAAAAGATATGGGCAACTTACTCCCAGGTCACGGCGGTATGCTTGATAGAGTAGATAGTATAGTGTTTATTTCTCTTGTTGCACATATTTTATTCTCATTTTTAGTTAGTAAGTAGGATATAATAGTAATATGATAAAAATTGCTTTACTTGGTTCAACGGGTTCTATCGGTAGGCAAGTATTAAACGTTGTTGATAGATATCCTAATAAATTTAAAATAGTTTCTATGTCGGCAGGTGGTAATGCTCAACTTTTTAACGAGCAAATAAACAAGTATAAACCACAAATAGCATCACTTTACGACGTTGAAAAACTAAAAGACGTTAAAGAAGTACCTAACGGCACTTCTTTATATTATGGTGAAAATGCTATTTTGCACGCTATTGACGTTGATTGCGACGTTGTTTTTGTCGCCGTTATGGGTTTTAGTGGTGTTAAAGCCGTTAAATACGCTATAGAAAATGGCAAAAGAATTGCTCTTGCTAATAAAGAAACGTTAGTTTCGGCAGGCGAACTTATTATGCCACTTGCTAAAAAGCATAACGTTGATATTATTCCCGTTGATAGTGAACATTCGGCAATTTGGCAATGTTTAGATTATAATAAAGAAAAACCTTTCAAAAATTTAATATTAACAGCGTCGGGCGGTGCGTTTAGAAATAAATCGTTACAAGAGTTAGAAAACGTAACCTATCAAGACGCTTTACGTCATCCAACGTGGAAAATGGGCAATAAAATTACGATTGATTGCGCAACAATGATGAATAAAGGCTTTGAAGTGTTAGAAGCAATGTATTTATTTTCAGTTGGGCTTGATAAAATTAAAGTGCTTATTCACCCTGAAAGCATTGTTCACTCTATGGTAGAGTTTGAAGACGGTGGAATTATCGCACAACTTGGCGACGCTAATATGGAACTTCCTATTCAGCTTGCGTTAACCTATCCAACAAGGCTACCTTTAAATAGTGAGCCGTTTAGTTTAGTAGGTAAAAATTTATCGTTTTTTGAAGTTGATAGGGACAAATATCCTTGCTTTGCTCTTTTTGAAGAAGTTATTAAAGCAGGTGGAGTATATCCTTGCGTGTGTGCAAGTGCCGATGAAGAAGCGGTAAAACTCTTTTTACAAGGCAGAATAAAATATACTGAAATTGTCGATTATATTAGATATGCAGTTGAAAATTCATATCAAGTCCCTATGACTTTTGAAAATTTATATTATGCTGATTTTAACGCAAGAAGACTTGTAAACGAAATGCTTTCAAAAAGGAATAGTTAAAATGGCAGGAGTATTTAATACAATTTTATATATAGGTTTAGCAATTTTAATATTGCTTTTCATGATAACCGTGCATGAGTTTGGACATTATATCGTTGGCAAAATATTCGGCTTTAAAATAAACGAATTTGCTATCGGAATGGGGCCTGCTTTGTTTAAACGAAAAAGCAAAAAAACGGGTGAAATTTTTTCAATACGTATTTTTCCGTTAGGTGGTTATTGTGCCTTTGAGGGTGAAGATGAACAAAGCACTAACGAAAACGCTTTTAATAATAAAGCACCCTATAAGCGTATTTTAGTTTTAATTGCAGGCGCAACAATGAACTTGATTTTCGGCGTTACTATTTTAATGCTTTCGGTGGGAATTTACGGTCAATTATTAGTAAAAACGTACGATATAGTCAATAACCAAACGTATCAAGAATATTCGTTAAAAAACGACGACGTTATTTTAGCAATTAATAATAAAAACGTCTTTATGGCAAGCGACGTTGCTACAATTTTAAAAGGCAAAAAGCAAGGCGATATAGTTGAAGTTAAGGTTAAAGAAAAGGTTTTAGGCACTGATAATTACGTTACGGTTACAAGGCAAGTTAAACTTCGCAACGACGTAAGTAGTGAAAATTTAACCGACGTATTTTCTGCTTTTGAAAGTTTAGGCATAGCAACTATCGTTAGAATTGATAGCGTTAGTGAAAATTCTTCCTTAATAGCAGGCAAAACTTATTTGCAACGCTTAAATACTGCAAGCGATTATTACGATTGCGAACGCATTTTTTCTATAAGCGATTTTGTAAATTACGCTAAAACCAAAAACATGGGCGAAACGCTTTCTTTTTACGTTTCAGTTGAAAACGCAAACGAGCCACAACTTGTTGAAATACTTGTTTCGGTTGACTTGCAAAATTTAGACGATGAAAGGGTATTAAACGCTCTTGGTATTAAGCAAACTACTAAGTTGTTAAAATACTCAACAAGCAATATGCGTTTTTCGTTTTTTGAAAGCATAGGTCGTAGTCTTGAATATTCTGTAACGGTTGCAGGAACTATTTTTAGAACTCTTGGCGAACTTTTAACAGGTAAGTTAGGTGTTAGTGCCGTTGGTGGTCCTATTACTACAATTACAACTACTGCAACGGCTATTAAAACGGGTGGATTTAATTACTTTTTAGAAATAGCAGGATTTATAGGTATAAATTTAGGCGTGTTTAACCTTTTACCTATACCGGCATTAGATGGTTCAAGGGTAGTTTTTTGCTTAATTGAATGGATAAGAAAAAAGCCTATAAATAGAAACGTTGAAGGTTTAATTCACGGTGCAGGTTTAGTTTTATTATTAGGCTTTTGCATTTTAGTAGATATTTTACAATTATTTTAGTAACAAAATACAACTTTTAAGAATAGGCATAGTATATGCCTATTTTTGATTTACACGCCGATAGTTTAGTAAAGGCGTATGAAAACGGATATTCGCTTAAAGATAGTAAAAAATTGCAAGTCAATTTTGAAAAAATTATTCTGAAAAAGTATTTTTGTCAATGCTTTGCTATTTTTGTAAATGATAATATCAAAAACCCTTTTGAGTATTATAAAAGGGTAGTAAACTTTTTTAACGAGCAATTAATTGATAGTAAAATCAACGTGGTAAGGGGTAAAAATCCTTTTAAAAAGAATAAAATTAATGCTATTTTAACGGTAGAAAACGCCGTAATTTTAGGTAACGATATTTCTAAAATTGACCATTTAGTAAATGACGGCGTTAAAATGGTAACGCTTGTTTGGAATAATGAAAATTTATTAGCACATAGCCACAAAAACGCTGATATAGGCTTAAAAACCTTTGGATACGAGTGTATCGAAAAGTTTAATAAGGTAGGCATTATAGCCGATTTATCGCATATTTCTAATAAAGGTTTTAGTGATGCTTGTGTTTTTAGTAAAAAGCCTGTCGTTGCAAGCCACAGCAACTCAAAAAGCGTTTGCAATCATAGTAGAAATTTAACTGACGAAAATTTAAAAATACTTTCTAATAATGGTGGAGTTGTTGGAATAAATTTTTATCCACCTTTTATTGCAACGTCTAAAAACGCTAATTACGTTGAAGAATTACTTTTTCATATAAAACAAATTAAAAAGGTTGCAGGTGTTCAATGTATTGCAATAGGTAGCGATTTTGACGGAATTGATATTTCGTGTGAAATTGACGAGCCTAATAAAATTAATATTTTAATTGATTATTTGAAAAATAGTGGATTTACAAGTAGTGAAATTGAGTGTATTACGTATAAAAATGCACTACGAGTGTTTAATGAAAATGGTATTTATTAATTAGAGTTTAAAAACAAGTTAAATGGCGAATAATTTTATAGTAGAATATAATAACTTTTAATAAAAAGGAATTTTTTTTAATAACTCAACTTAAAATAGTTGACAAAGCGTTTATTTTTTTGTATTATAATCAAGCATTAGTCGTCGCGGAGTGGAGCAGCTTGGTAGCTCGTCGGGCTCATAACCCGAAGGTCGTGAGGTTCAAATCCCACCTCCGCAACCAATAAAAAAAGAACAACCACACGGTTGTTCTTTTTTTATTTATTTACGAAAGCGAGGTTTGTAAGTTTGTGACTTTCGTTATCTATGAGCCTGCTTTCGCCAAAGAAAACTTAAATTAAAACTAAAAGAATATACGCGAAAGGGGAACTGCTTTGCCGCAGGCAATGCCTTGGTGCGTTGCACCAAATAACCCGAAGGTCGTAATCATATAACAAAAATCAACTATGATTTCAGAGCCCGTGCCGAACTATGTTCGGGTAAATCTCACCTCCGCAACCAATAAAAAAAGAACAACCACACGGTTGTTCTTTTTTTGTTTATTAGCGAAAGTTTGAAAAAATGATAGTGTACTTTTGTTCGTTCTTTGCTCAAATAAAGAACAGCAAAAACATTAACAACTAGAAAGACTGATTTATCTAAAAATTATTCTCTACTTGTATCAATATAAGCACACGCCATAGTGACAAATTTAGTTTTTTTATCAATTTTTAAGATTAAACCTCTTGAATAATTTGATATAATATGATATAATTTGATTGATTTATTTTTGAGGTGTAAAATGGAATTTAAGGATAAGGTTTATCAAGCAAGAATGCAACTTGGTTTAACACAAATTGAATTTGCAAAAGTTCTTGGTTTGGGTTTTGCTACTATTAACAGGTGGGAAAATGGTGTTACAAAACCAAATAAATTAAAAAAATATGCCTTTGAACAATTTTGCTTAAAAAACAATGTTAAATTCTCTAAAATAAAGGAGGATAACTAAAATGAAACTAATTAGTTTATTTAGTGGTTGTGGTGGACTTGATTTAGGGTTCGAGAAAGCAGGCTTTGAGATTCCTGTCGCTAATGAATTTGACCCTTCTATTTGGGAAACATTTAAAGTTAATCATCCTAACACAAAGCTTATTGAAGGAGATATTCGAAAGATTAAAGAAGAAGATTTCCCTAATGAAATAGACGGTATTATTGGTGGACCACCTTGTCAATCTTGGTCTGAAGCAGGGACTTTAAGAGGAATAGAGGATTCTCGTGGAAAGTTGTTTTACGATTATATTAGAATATTAAAAAGTAAACAACCAAAATTTTTCCTTGCTGAAAATGTAAGTGGTATGTTGGCAAATAGGCACTCGGAGGCAGTAAAAAATATTATAGCAACATTTGAAGATTGTGGGTATAATGTTTCAGTAACACTTGTAAATGCAAAAGATTATGGTGTTGCTCAAGAAAGAAAAAGAGTGTTTTATATAGGTTTTAGAAGCGACCTAAATATTGATTTTAAGTTCCCTGAAGGCTCTACAAAAAATGGGAGAAAATTAACTCTTCGTGATATTATTTGGGATTTGCAATTTTCAGTTGTTCCTGCAGGAGCAAAAAACTATCATAATCCCGAGGCAATAAATAATAATGAATACTTTACGGGGTCGTTTTCTACTATTTTTATGAGCAGAAATCGTGTTAAGGGTTGGGATGAACAAGCCTTTACTGTGCAAGCTTCAGGAAGACAATGTCAATTACACCCACAAGCACCTAAAATGGTTTTTATATCACAAAATAAGCGTGAATTTGTTAAAGGTAAAGAAAATTTATATCGCCGTATGTCGATTAGAGAAATTGCAAGAGTTCAAGGATTCCCTGATACATTTAAGTTTATATATAAGAATACGGATGATGCTTATAAAATGATAGGTAATGCCGTTCCTGTAAACCTTGCATACGAGGTGGCAATTGCGATTAAAAATGCACTAAATAAAGCATAGGAGAAAAATTATGAGTGAACAAAGTAATAATCAAGGTCGTGCTTATGAGTATATATGTATTTTAACTTTATGTGAAGAAATCAAAAAAGTAAGGCCTGCAATAATTCAAGAAAATAGTGCATTAAAGGCAAATGCTAATGCTTGGAAGAGTATTACCCCATTTTTGCAAAATGTTTTAAGCGAGAGTGCAAAAGCAACAACTAATACTATTTTTGATATGGAACCTATGCTTTTAGAAAAGGGCGAAGATTTAGTAGTTTTAACTTGCCAAACGGATAAAGAAGGTAAAGAAGGCGATGTTCGAGATATAGTTATTAATAGAAAAGATGTTAAGTGGGAAATTGGTTTAAGCATTAAACATAATCACTTTGCTGTAAGACATAGCCGTTTAGGTAAATCGTTAGATTTTGGCGATAAATGGTTTAATGTGCCTTGCTCTCAAGAATATTGGAATGAAATTAAACCAATATTTGATTATTTAAGTGAACAAAAGAAGCTTGATAAAAAATGGAGCGAGTTACCATCAAAAGATAAACAAGTTTATGTTCCTCTTTTGCAAGCATTTATGAGGGAAATAATTAAAAGTAATAGCATCGACTCAAACGTTTCTCGCAAAATGGTTGAGTATTTACTTAGAGAATTTGATTTTTATAAAGTAATAAGCATTGATAGTAAAAAAATTACTCAAATTCAAACATATAATTTACACGGAAAGTTGAATCAAGCGACTACTAGCAATAAGCCAAAAATTAAAATTCCCATTGTTTCATTGCCGACAAGAATTGTTAGTTTTGATTTTAAGCCTAACAGTACAAATACTGTTGAGTTGTATATGGATGGTGGTTGCAATTTAATTTCCGTATACATAACGCTTCTACAAAAGTTGAAACAAGTTTGAAATTCGATATTCAAATTGTAGGAATGCCTGCAACAATAATTTCAATAAATTGTAGTTGGAGTTAGAACGTAAAATTACAAAGGAGAAAGAAATGGGATTTTTTCAAGGGTTTAATTTAGACACTTGCATAGCATTAATCAGTTGTATTGCTAGTATTATAGCATTATTTTTAGGTGGGAAAGCGTACTCTAATTGTAAGTTAAACAAAAATGATATTAAGGCAAAAAAAATATTAAAAGATTCAAGCACTGATAAGTCTATGATTATTGGTGGCGATTACACATATAATGGCGTTAGTGAAACTGGATTAATGTCAGTTATGGAAACTATGAGCCAAATGACAAGTCATACCTTTTCAGTTGCATTAGATAGGGCTTATGTTGAATTTCAATTAAAGTGCGATGAAAATTTACACCAGATTATTGAAGAAACACAAAAAATAGTAGAAGAACACAAACTAGACATTGCAGGATATTCAAAAATAGACTGGATTCATATTTATTTTGAATCTGCAAAAAACACGTCTGATACATATATGCAATCGGTTTGGGCAAAAGTGTTGGCAAAAGAACTTTCTGAGCCTAATTCGTTTAGTTATAAAACACTGGATATATTAAAAAATATGTCTGTTGAAGAGTTTGTGTTATTTGAAAAACTTACCACCTTGTCGGTTAACAATATAATAGTTAGTGGGGAATATTTAAAACGGCATGGTTTTTATTGGTTAAATTTGCAAAAACTAAAAGAATACGGATTAATAAGTTTAGATGGGAGCGAGCGAACGGTAACCGTTAATGCTAATGATAAATCTCACCAAATAATAAATAATCAATTTGTTTTATTATTTCAGAACGAAGCAAATAACAAATATGAAAAGCAGGTTGAATGCTATTTATTAACTAATGTCGCTAAAGAGTTATTAAAAATTGTGTCAGAAACGACCAGTGAATCATTAGCAAAAGACATTGCCTTAAAAATACAAGAAAATATGCCTAGCACTTGTAAGCTTTCATTGCATAAAATAAATTATTATTATTATGATGAAGAGAGAACTAATATTAATTACGAATCAAAAAACATTCTAGATGCATAATTCTATAAATCTTAAAATAAGATTCTGTGAGTAAAAACCATATAGGGAGGGCTACGTAAACCTATAAATTTTAATCTTTTGGGCGGGCTAAATTGCTCCACGAAAAAATGTAGTTTTACATACTACACGCTCAACCAATTAAAAAGGAACAACCACGTGTTGTTCCTTTTTTAATTTATTTACGAAAGCGGGGTTTGTAAGTTTGTGACTTTCGTTATCTATGAGCCTGCTTTCGCCAAAGAAAACTTAAATTAAAACTAAAAGAATATAGGCGAAAGGGGAACTGCTTTGCCGCAGGCAATGCCTTGGTGCGTTGCACCAAATAACCCGAAGGTCGTAATCATATAACAAAAATCAACTATGATTTTAGAGCCCGTGCCGAACTATGTTCGGGCAAGTCCCAGTTCTCGAATTTGTTTGACAATATATTGCAAATAGTTTATTATAAAAATATATATAATTTTACAAATAAAGAAGGATTAAAGTTTTTGCTAATAAAGGAGAAAGTTTAAGATGTTAAATATTTTATTAGGCATTAGCAATATATTAAGTGAAGTTAGTCCGGATAATATACCAGATGGGGTTGGCAGTGGACTAGATATCGATATGGAGTCATTTATATTTGGAGTGATTGTTGGGGTCGTTTGTATCCTTTTCATATTTGTAATAATAAAAGTCTTAAAATTAGGCGTAGAGGCCAACAATAAAAAAAACGAAGAAGTTAATGAAGAAAAAAAGAGTTAACAATATGTTCTAATGAATTTATTTTTAATAGTATAAAAGGCGAGGGGTTCCTCGCCTTTTATGTTTTACAAACTTATAATCACGCCGATAGACCATTTGTAAGAAAAAAAGTTCAATTAAGTTAGCGTTTTTGCAATTAACAATTTTTAGTGTAGAGCAAAATTTAAAAAGCATCGATTGTCGATGCTTTTTATTGTTAAAAATTTTTATTGAACAATTTTATAAATTATGTTAAAATATAAAAAATTAGGCTATAACATAAAAACTAAAAAAGTAAAAAATTTTAATTAAAGGTGACAAGCGCTTGTCAGTAAAAATCGTCTATAATATTTAAAAAATTTACAGTTTTAATAAAAAAGTTAATGCTTAAAAAACTTTATGGTATTATATCACAAAGCAAAAGGTAAATGAAATTATGAAATTATCTTATATAAAAAATCAATACGGGAATTTAATAAAAGAAAGAATAGATTATATTTTTTCGGCTTTTTTAAAAGAGTTTTCAGACATTGAATATGATGAACGTTATTCAATAATAGGCATAGGGCAACCGAATAATTATTTGTTATGCTATTTTAAAATTCAAAACGGTAACCTTATGGTAAAATTTAAGGCAAAAGATAAGGCTATATTATTGACCGAAGATATTAAAGTTATCGACTTGTGTATAAGTGAAACTATCAGTTTATTTAAGAATAACGATTTATTAAAAATTAAGTCAATTTCAAAAAAAATTGACGTGGAGAAAATAGCAAAAGAAATTATTGCTGATGGAAAAACGATTGATGAAATTATCGCTGAAACTGTGCAAACGAAAGGCGAAATTGTAATTAGAGATATAGTTCAAAATAGAATAGCCGATGCCTTAGAAAACGTGGGTGTTATAAAAATATTTGATTTAGATGGTTGGACTTTTGAAAAGTTGCTTACAGTAAAACGATTAAGCGTAAAAGGGATAAAAGTTCTATGCTATACTTTTGTAGCCTTATTAAGTGGCGAAACGTTAAGGCAAGTTGGTGACAAAACTTTTTCTTCCTTACATAAACAATATAGTGAAAAAATTGTTAATAGGTATGCTAAAAGGGAAAAGGTTTGCAAGTATTTATCAACAATAAATTATGACGAAAATAACTTTGAAAAAGGGACAGTCGGCTACGCTTTATGTTTAATGAAAAAAACTAAAACAAACATTGTCTTAAATTTCTGTGAAGATAGCAATAAATTATATCAAGCATATGAAGATAATTTTAATTTGTTTGCCAATTATCTTGAAGAAACAAAAAAGTTTTTAATCAATATAGCAAAGCAAGTAGTTGAAGATGAAAGGGATAAAAGCATTGTGTTGTCGCTTTTAGGTGTTGACGGCAACCATTATACGTTAGAGTTTTTAGGGGATAAATATAATATTTCAAGGGAACGTGTAAGGCAAATTTACAAAAAATCGTTAAAAAAAGTTGCTAATAGTTTTAAAGCGTTTTCTGATGAAGGTGTTTTAAGGTGTCGATTAAGGGAAGATTATTGTAAATTATTTGAAACTTGCCCAATAGATGCTTTTATGCTTTATTTGTTAAAAGAAAAACAACGAAACATTTTAAACGCAATTTATAGTGTTGTATTATATGGTGTTTTAGTGCCCGAAGATTTAGACAAAAGGTTATTTGACGCACAATATTTTATAGCGAAAAGCAATAAAAGTAACCCTATTAAAACAAACGTTAGTGATAAAGACGCTTGTTATATTAGATATAAAGGCTTTCAAGTTATTATTGATGATGACGGCGAAGTTCTTACCGATTTAGAATTATTAGAAAAATTAAGAAAAGAGCGTTTGCGTTTTGCTTATCAAGAGGGGTTGCCGGCATATTGTGTTTATCATAATAAACAATTAGTTCTTTTAGCAACGTTAAAGCCGTTAAATAAAAAAACGTATTCTTCATTAAGGGGTTTTACCGAGAACTCTTGGGAAAAGCACGGCTGTTATATGGTAGAAATAATTAAAAACCACGTTAATAACAAAACGCAAATTTAAACGAAGATTACAAGCAACCATAAAACCAAACTAAACATTTAAATTTTTACAAAGGAGGAATGAAATGGCTTATAATGAACTTATAAAAAACTTTGAAAAAGTCAGAGCATACATGAGAGATTTTTATGTTTTTGGCTTTAAAAGTCGTGACGAATATGATAAAAAAAGCCTTCGTTCCTACGATGATGAAAAGCGAAGAATTGAAAGTTGGCTTAACAAATATATGCATTTTTCACGCACGGCGGAAGGCAAAAACGTATTTATATCAATTGATAGCCGTAAGTCGAAGCACAATCCGTTATATAACGCTTTAAAGGCTAAAAGTTTTACTGACGGCGATATTACGTTACACTTTATTTTATTTGATATTTTATATGACGAAAGCGTAGCGTATTCTCTTTCACAGTTAATAGAAATTATTTATAACGATTATCTTTCAAGTTTTAGCGAACCTATGGCGTTTGACGAATCGACGTTACGCAAAAAATTGAAAGAATATATAGCGCAAGGTATTATTGTTAGTGAAAAACAAGGCAAACGTCTTGTATATCGTCGAGCAAA
Source organism: Christensenellaceae bacterium (assembly GCA_045645865.1). GTDB lineage: Bacteria > Bacillota > Clostridia > Christensenellales > Borkfalkiaceae > HGM11412. The sequence goes on from JAZRJP010000002.1 coordinate 130,747, forward strand.
AGACGTTAAAATTACAAATATGCACGATGCTATGGATTTTTTTTCAGAAGTTGTACCTTGTGGTATAATAGGCTCTTTTTTGCACGATAAAGAAGGAGTTCACAACGAACTATTCGCTTTTAAGCACCACTATATAACCAATGCTATTGATAGCGACGTTTTATGCTTAATATTTTTAGCGATGCAAACAAAAAGCGTAATAACGTTACACAATTTAACAAAAAAATCAAACGAGCCTAAAATAAATAGAGTAGTACCACTTCAAATACGTATAAGCGTGCAAAATGGTAGGCAATATTTAATAGCGTATCAGCCTGAATTTAATTGTATAAAGTCGTATAGAATTGACTATTTGTCTAACATAAAAATTGAAGAGCCAACGCCACGCTACGACGAATTAAAATCTCTTTTAAAAGAAATGGAACCTAAAATGTGGGGAGTAAATTGTCAACGCTGTTTTCATAAAGAAGAACGTCTTGAACACGTTGAGTTTACAATAAAAGTTGAGCCTAATGAAGACTACGTCGTTAAAAGATTAGAAAGAGAAAAACGTGTAGGAAAGGTTGAAAAACTTGACGAGTACACTTATCGTTTTAGTGCCGACGTGTACGAAACTACCGAACTTATACCATGGATAAGAACTTTTATTTGCAGAATTATAAATATAAAATTTTCAAACCGTAACGTTGGAAAAAACTTTAAGCAAGACTTAAAAGCAATGTACAAAATTTATAATTTAGATAACGGGGGTGATAGTAATGATATTTAACGAAATTTACTCAGCCTACTATAACACCGTTGCAAATATAATAAAGGAAATTATTTTTGGCAAGGTAGATAACAACTCAATATACAATATCGTTCAAAAATATGCTTTTGAAGAAAGTATTTTACATATAATACCTGCTATTAAAGAAGAAAGGTGGCAAGTAATAACTAAAAATTACAAAACACCTTTAAAACACGTGCCGACAATGCCGTTGACTATTTTGCAAAAGCGTTGGTTAAAAAGCATATTAAATGATGAAAGAATTAAACTTTTTGATATTAAAGTTGAAGGGCTTGAAGACGTTGAACCTTTATTTACAAGCGACGATTATTGCGTGTTTGATAAATATTTGGACGGCGATAATTATAAAGACGAAGGATATATTGAAAGGTTTAAACTTATTTTAAACGCCACTCGTAAAAGGTTAAGCGTTCAAGCAAAAATGATAAACAGAAAAGGCAAAGAAGTTAGTATGGTCTTTATTCCCGACAGGATAGAGTATTCTGAAAAGGATGATAAGTTTAGATTACATACAAAAGGTTGCCGTTACGTTAGAACGGTAAATTTTGCAAGGCTAACCAAGTGTTCTCTTTACAATGGCAAAAATTGTAGTGAAAAACTTTACAAAGAAGCAAAGCCATCGTCGGTGACTTTAAAAATTACCGATGAACGAAACGCATTAGAAAGAACAATGATGCATTTTGCTCATTTTGAAAAGCAGTTAGAAAAAATTGACGAAAACGTTTACAAAGCAATTATAAAATATGATAGTGAAGACGAACCTGAAATGGTGATTCGTGTTTTATCGTTCGGACCATTTATTGAAGTTGTAGAGCCTGTCAATTTTATAAATTTAATTAAAGAAAAACTTAAAAAACAACAAAATTGTGGACTCAAATAGAGAGTTCGCAATTTTTTTTCCGTGCAAATATTAAAAAAGGTTGTTAAAATGTAACCATAAAGACGCACACAGCAACATTTAGCATATGTCTTCTAAACATTTTGGCTGACTACGTTTCGTAGTTTTTCGCGTCTTGTAAAAATAAAGACACCCACAGCGATTTATCTGCTCCTAATACAATAAGGTGGGGGAAAGCAAACCCCAAAGTCGGTGTCTTGTTAAAGGTGCTAACAGCGATAATCAAAGGACTGAACGATTTAGAAAAAACGAATTTCAAGATTTATCAAAATAAAAAAGCACCTTGTTATGCAGTGGTAGCTTAACGGTAAAGCGGTTGGGGTGGCAACACCCCTTATGCAGGTTCGACTCCTGACCACTGCACCATAAAGGCACATACAGCAATGTACGTTTAGATTATATGGCAAATCACAAAATGAAAGTTTTGGTAGTGAGTTCAACTCTCACAACGAATTTGTGCCTTGTTTAATTTAAAAATTACTTTATTAAAAGGAGAATATAAAAATGTTACAATATCTTAAAGAAGAAATAAATAAAACTTATACAGAAAACGGCGCAGTAACAAACGAAACGTCAGGTTCAGACTGTCTTGATTTATTTGCTACTATCGGCGCATTACGTAGAGAAAGCGATGCAGAAATAGAAAAACGTTTTTTAAAAGCGTATGCCGAAAACAAAGACGTAGCAACAAAAATTTTATTTTTTGCACGAGACGTAAGGGGTGGCCTTGGTGAACGTAGAGTATTTCGTGTAATACTTAAATGGCTTGCTTTAAATAGCGAAGAAACGGTAAAGAAAAACCTTCCGTTTATAGCCGAATATGGTAGATACGACGATATTTTATGTTTATTAAGCACGCCTTGTGAAAAAGACGCGCTTTTTATATTAAAAGAACAATTTGATGCCGACGTAAAGGCAATGCAAGAAAATAAAGAAGTTTCTTTACTTGCAAAGTGGTTGCCGTCTGTAAACACGTCTAATCAAGAAGCCGTTTTAAAGGCAAAAAAAATAGCAAAGTTCTTTAATATGAACGACGCTACGTACAGAAAAACGCTTTCAACACTTCGTGCATACATAAAAATTATTGAAAATAACCTTAGAGTAAAAGACTATTCTTTCGACTACGAAAAACAACCTTCAAAGGCAATGTTTAAGTACAGAAAGGCTTTTATTCGTAACGACGGTCAAAGATACGACGGCTTTATTCAAAAGGTTGAAAAAGGTGAAGCAAAATTAAACGCTTCAACGTTAGCGCCTTACGAATTAGTTGCTCCACTTGTTGATTATGACAAAAAACTTACGAAACAAGAAAAAGAATCGTTAAACGCAACGTGGAATTCTTTACCTAACTATTGCGGTGACGAAAACGCTTTATGCGTAATTGATACGTCAGGTTCAATGTATTTTCAAGGTCAACCTGTGCCGGCAACGGTAGCACTTTCGCTTGGTATTTACTTTGCTGAAAGAAACGAAGGTTATTTTAAAAACTATTTTATAGAGTTTTCAGATAAGCCACAACTTATTAAAATTAAGGGTGACAACTTTGTTGAAAAGGTTAAATACATAAAATCTTTTAGTAGGGTTGCAAATACTAATATTGAAAAAGTGTTTGACTTGCTTTTAGATACGGCCGTTAAGTACAACTTGCCACAAAGCGAGTTGCCATCAAAATTATATCTTATTTCTGATATGGAATTTGATATGGCTGTTGATAACCCTAAACTATCTAACTTTGAAAACGCTAAAAAGAAGTTTGAAGAAAAAGGCTATAAACTACCTATAATCGTATTTTGGAACGTAGCAAGCCGTAATAGGCAACAACCTGTTACCATGAACGAGCAAGGTGTAGTTTTAGTTTCTGGTTGCACGCCAAAATTGTTTGAAATGATGGCAAGCGGAAACGTAGACCCGTACGTATTTATGAACGAGGTTGTAAATAGTGAACGCTATAAGCAAATCGTTGCATAAATTCGTAAGTTCTTTATCGTATTTCGAACGCAAAGCATAATTAAAAGGTTCATTTTGTCAAAAATCGTTGACTTTTTTATAAAATTGAATATACTATAAATATGGTTAGGTAAATATGCGTTGGAAATAATCAAAGTGTAACCGCACGTATAAAATGGGGTAGATTAAAGGCATATCCGACTAACAAACGCAGGGAGCAAAACGCTCCCTGCTTTTTATTTCTTGATTTTCATATTTTTCTGCTCTTTACCTTTCAACGCGCTTATATGCACGTCGCGCGTATTTTGCCATATTTTTTCCTTATATTTAAAGTCCACGTAACTATAATTTTTTATTAAATAAAATTTAGTTGACTCTTTTATAAATATTGCATATAATAATATTGCACCGAAGGTGGTGAGTATATTGTAACAAGGTTTAGTAAACCCAAAGTAATTTGAGTGATTAAAGCTAGCTGGGCTTTTAAAATAAACACGCATAACCTTAAAATACTGTGAAGCCCTTCAAATTTGCACGGTTACAAACCGTGCTTTTTATTTTTGATGTGCTTATTTGATTGTTTCTTTAATTTTTGTTTTCCATTTTTACCTTTTACTAAAGCCGTGCTTGATGGAATTAATCTAACACCTTTATGTTTTAAACTATAATTTACGTTTGACATTAAAATTTCTCCATGATATAATAATTTTGTGCCCTTGAGTTACCCACTGAGGTAAAGCAATAGATGTTCGTATTGACAGAGAAGACCGTTTGGCACGTTTTAACGTAGACTTCTCATTTAACCATCCTTTTAGGGTGGTTATTTTTTTACCTTATATTTAAAGTCCACGTGACTATTAATTTTTATTTTATTAAAATTTGGTTGACAATTTTTATAAAATTGCATACAATAAACGTAGGTGAATAAAAACATTGTTTTTTTCAGGCAAGGGCTGGAATGTTACCTTGTCTCTTTTTTATTTAAAAATCTTTTTAGCAAAATCAATTATTTGTTTTGCTAACTCTTTACGTTTAGGTTGATAAACACTTGACATTTTACATTATTTCCTTTAAAATATTATTAGTTCCGTGGCGACCGTAGGTGGTCGAGTTGCAATTGATAAGTAGCAACCAAAGACACGATGCAGGAACGTTTAATTTTGGCTAAGGTGTCTTTACCCACTCTTTTGAGTGGGATTTACTTTTTAATCGTCCTTTTAGGGCGGTTATTTTTTGCCTTAAATTTAAAGTCCACGTGACTATTGATTTTTTATTAAATAAAATTTAGTTGACTTTTTTATAAATATTGCATATAATAATAGTGTTCCGTGAACAACGGGTATAAGGCCGGGAATACCGGGTAATACGTAAAAAGCAATCATTAATGATTGCTTTTTATTTTATAAATAAGCAACGTTCTTTAACTTTTAAACCGGATAAATTAGGTTTTTTAGGGTTTCTTCTTCTGTTCATTTGACAATCTCTATAAAATATAATATAATTTATCTACGTCGGCATATCCACTTGGATTGAAGTTAAGAACATTGTTGCTTAACCGAGCAAAGTATCTATGACGTTGAAATAATAAGATGTGAGGCTTTGCAATAACCACTCTTTATAGGGTGGTTATTTTTTTACCTTATGTTTAAAGTCCACGTAACTATTGATTTTTTCCTTTTTATTAAAAATTGCTTGACTTATAAAAGTATAAATGTTATCATAAGGTTACCACTAACAAAAAATTAGTATTTTTTTTGGCTTTAACCTTACGGTGCACGTGCTTTATTCGTAAGACTTATGGCTTTTTTTTTACACTTTTTTATCTTCTTTTATTTTTAGCAAAATCAATTATTTGTTTTGCTAATTTTTTATTAAATAAAATTTAGTTGACTTTTTTATAAATATTGAATATAATAACATCATTCCGTAAACAACGGATTAAAACCGACTAGGCGAAAGCGAATGTCGGATAAAGGCCGACTAGGTAAAAGCGTATGTCGGGTAATACGTAAAAAGCAATCATTAATGATTGCTTTTTTTTTATAAATAAGCAACGTTCTTTTTTACGATTATTTTTATCACTAAAAAATTTTACTAAATCGTTTTTTGAACGTTTTGTTAAATATTTTTCTAAAAAACAATATACCCCCCTATTGACAAAATACCCTATGGGGGTATATTATAATAATAGAAGGGGAATTTATGGAAAATTGTTGCAGTAAAAAGAAAACTAAACGTGGCGAAGAAGAAAAAAAGGCTATTATTAGTAGGCTTAATAGAATTAGTGGGCAAATTAATGGTATAAGCAAAATGGTTGAGCAGGATGCTTATTGTAACGACGTTTTAATTCAGTTATCGGCAGTTAAAAATTCTATAAAAAGTTTATCTTCGGTTATTTTAGAAAATCACTTGTACACTTGTGTTGCAAGAGATTTAGAAAACGGCGAATTTGAGAGCATTGACGAACTTATAAGTTTGTTTAAAAGATTTAATCAATAAAAGGGGGAATTGTTATGGAAAAAATCGTTCTTTGTGAAAAATGTGGTGCTATGGTTAAAGTTTTAATCGACTGCACTTGTGAAAACTGTGGTATTAAATGTTGCGGTGAAACAATGAAAGAAATTTCTGTTGAAGAAGCAAACAAAATCTTACAAATCAAAAAGTAAAAGTAGCATTAATAAAGACCTAAACGCAAGTTTAGGTTTTTATTTTTTTATTTAACGCTTAAAAATAAAAAATAGCCATTTAATAAAAATACAAATCAATTTACGCTGTGTCAAAGTTTGCTTTTTTTTGTAATATGTTGTAAAATAATAAAGTTGAATATAATTTTCATTTTAACTAAAACGTTCAAACAATATTATTAAAAGGATTTTTGTTATGACTATTGCAAATATATTTGAATTATTAGGTGGTTTAGGCTTTTTCCTTTTTGGTATGTCGCTTTTAGGCGATGGGCTAAAACGTGTTGCAGGTGGTAAATTAGAAACCGTTTTAGCAAAGTTGACTTCTAACACTTTTAAAGGAGTATTGCTTGGAACAATAGTTACGGCTATAATACAATCATCTTCGGCGACGACGGTAATGGTTGTCGGTTTTGTAAACTCAGGCATAATGCAACTTGTTAACGCCATAGGTATTATTATGGGTGCTAACATAGGTACAACTGCTACGGGTTGGATTTTAGTTTTAGCAGGCGTTGAGGGAAGTGGGCCTATATCTTCGGCAACAATTTTTGCCTTAGAAGACGGCAAAGAAGTAGGTTTTGTATTATTCTTTCATAATTTTTCAACGTTTTTAGGCAGGGCAGGAATTTACATTGAAGACCTTTTTGTAAAGCCTGAATTTAGAAAGCGTGGTCATGGCAAAGGGCTTATAAAAGAAGTTGCACGTATTTGTGTTGAAAGAAATTGTGGCAGACTTGAATTTTGTTGTCTTGATTGGAATAAACCAAGCATTGATTTTTATTTATCTCTTGGTGCAACGCCACTTAACGATTGGACAACCTATCGTTTTGAAGGGCAATCGCTAAGCAATTTATTAAAAAAGTAAATTTATAAAATAACAAGCAATAATAATAAATAAAAAGACTTGATTTAAAATCAAGTCTTTTTTGTTTACATTGTTTCTTTCATTTGACCGTGTCCGCTAAATATTTTATACTTTTCGCCGTCTAATAATTTAAGCAGTGCGTTGCGTTCTAATTTTGCTAATTCTTTATTAGTGTCAACAGACGTTGTTAGCATAGGGGCGTATTTATTATATTCGGCTTGTTCGTCCGTGTAACCTTTTAAATTAACGTAAATATCGCCACTAAACACAACTTTGTGCTTTTTATCAATTAAAATTAATTCGCCTGGCAAATGCCCGCCTTGACCTAAATAAACGTCAAAACTAAATTCGTTAAAATCAAATTTGCCTGCTAAAAATATAGGAGATAAATTTTCTTCGTTCATAGAGCCTATCGTGATAAGTTTTTCGATAGGTGGTGGATTATAAAAGGTAAGCAATTTGCAAATTCTAATGTATGGCAAATGTAACGGATTTTGTTCTCTAAAACCACGCTTATTATTGGCTTCAAGCGTAAAACATTGTTTAGTTTGTTCACTAACGTAAATTTCGTCAAACAAGTAAAGTAAGCCTGCGTGGTCAACGTCGGCGTGAGTTACGATAACTCTTTTTTTAATATTTTCAAAGTTAGGTATTAAACTTTTTAAAACTTTTAGCGTTTCTTCTTTATAAAGAGCGTAGCCACTATCTATAAATAAATATTCGCCGTTACTTTTTATAAAAGTAATATTGCTACCACAAGGTGGTTCAATAACTGTAATTGAAGAATTTTTAGTTATATCGTAAGTAGTAGTTCTAACGCAATAATTATCGCCACGATATTTAACTAAATGGTCGGCAAACTTCTTTATGATTTCAAAAGTGTCCTTAGGTTGCACCTTTTTTTCGTCTAAAATTTGCATAATTTTATTAGCGTTTACGGCAAGCCTGCCTTTTAAGTCGTCGTCAAGCCCTGAGTTTTTTGCAATATTATCTACAAAACTATGATAAAAAATAGAATTATCATAGTTAATTTCTGCTTGGTCGTACTCAACTATCGATATAGGGAAAAGTTCTTTTGCAACGCCAAAAAATTTAGTAAATTTTTCAATACTATCAACGTAAAGGGCAAGCCTAAAATTTTGTACGCCGTGTTCTTTTTCGTGCGTGTCGATATACGAAATGTTAAAATTATATTCGTTAATCAACTGTAACATTTTAACTAAATCGCCCGTTGTATCGTCAAGTTTTACGTCAACTAAAATTACGTTACTATCACTATTAAGTTTTGCTATATAGCCTATTTTTTCAAGTTCTATCGAAGCCTTTTTTAAAAGTTCTTCGTCGCCCTCTACCTCTATAAAAAGAGTATGGGTGTCAACGGCTTTATTGTAACTAACCCTTATAATATTTATCCCTAAATTATAGAAACATTCACTTGCTTTTAAAAATGCCCCCGACCTGTCGGGTAAGTTTGTAACGAAAGTCTTTTTCATATTCTACCTAATTAAACTTTTATAATTTTGCATAACAGAGTTTTTGTAAAAAATCCGTCTAAATTTTTGTCTGTTACTAAAACGTCAACGTCGCTTAAATTGCATAAAGAGTATGTTGCAGGGGCGTCAAATTTAGTTTTATCTAAAAGTAAAACTCTTTTTTTGCTATTTTCAATCATAGCCTTTCTCATAGGAATTTCTTCTTCAAAACAATCGTATAAATTGCCGTTTGGAATAATCGAAGCAACTGAGAAAAAAACAACGTCTGCTTTAAACTTGTTTACAACGCTTTCGCCGTGGTAACCAACTAAAACGGAATTATTCGTTTGAGAAATCGCACCACCCGTCGAATAAACTTTTAAATTTGTTTTTGAAAGTTCACTTAAAGTGTCAATCCCGTTAGTAATAATTTTAATGTTTTTAAAATTCTTTAAAAAGGTAGCAACGTAAAATGCCGACGTAGAGCCGTCTAAAAACACAACGTCGCCGTCCTTTACTAAACTTGTACAAGCACTTGCAATAGCACGCTTTTCAATAACGTTTTGGTGAAAACGAAAAGTAAAACCGGGAAGCGAAATATTCCTATCGTTTATTTTGGCTCCGCCGTGCGTTCTTGTAACTAACCCCTTTTGTTGTAAAAGATTTAATTTACGCCTAACCGTTGACGTGGAAAGGTATAAACTTTCGGCAATATGTTCAACGCTTGAAAATTGTTTAAGTTGTAAAAATTCTAATATTTCTTTTTCTTTTATATCGTTCATAATTTGACCATTTGAGCAAAATAATGACTTAAAATTGATTAAATGAGCAAAATTAACTATCAAAATTAACAATTTTAAGTAATCGTGTTGCTTATTTGATTATTTGTATTATAATTATATTATACGGCTTTTATAATGTCAATAAAAATTTTTATTAAAAGGTGAATTATGTTTGATGTAGCAGTTATAGGTGGTGGCGTTATAGGTGCAACCATTTTGCGCAAGTTAACAAAATATCGTTTAAACGTTATTATGCTTGAAAAAGAAAGTGACGTTTCGATGGGTCAAAGTAGGGCGAATAGTGGTATCGTTCACGCAGGTTTCGATGCAAAAGAAAATACCAACAAAGCAAAATTTAATAAACTTGGCAACGAAATGATGCAAGAATATTGTGCTCAACTTGGCGTAAAATATGTAAACAACGGCAGTTTAGTTATTGCTTTTGATGACGAACAATTACAAGTGCTTAACGACTTATTGCAAAGGGGTAAGCAAAACGGAATTAAAGGTTTATCAATAATCGGTAGAGAAGAACTTTTAAAATTAGAGCCAAACCTTTCAAAAAACGTTATCGGAGCATTGTACGCTAAAACGGGTGGTATAGTTTGTCCATACGAATTAACTATTGCTTCGGTTGGTAACGCTATGGATAACGGCGCTGAACTTAAATTAAATTTTGACGTTAAAAGCATTGAAAAAAATGACGACGGCTATATTATAAAAAGTAGTCAAGGCGAAGTAGTAGAAAGTAAATTAGTTATAAACTGTGCCGGTTATGGTAGCCAAAAAATTGCTAATTTAGTTGGTGATTACTCATTTAAAATAGGTGGACGTCGTGGCGAATACATTTTACTTGATAGGGAAAGTGGCGATTTTGTTAATCACACAATATTCTGTACTCCTACAAAAAATGGTAAAGGTATTTTAATTACTCAAACGGTTGACGGCAACGTTTTATTAGGACCAACGGCAGAAGTTATTGATGACGATAGCACTATTACAACGGCGCAAGGACTTTCAAAGGTAAAAGAAATTGCTATGCAAATGGCAGATAATATTCCGTTTTATAACACGATTACGTCTTTCTCAGGCGTTAGGGCGTTTTGCGATAGGAACGATTTTATAATTGAAGAAAGTAGCGTTTCAAAAGGGTTTATAAACGTTGCAGGTATTGAATCGCCTGGTTTAACGTCTGCCCCTGCAATAGCAGAATACGTTGTTGACGAATTAGTTTCTAAAAACGTAGAATTAGTTGAAAACGAATCTTTTAACGGAGTTAGACAACCTGATTATTTCTTTAACAAGTTAAGCGTTGAAGAAAAAAATAAAATAATAAAAGAAAATCCGTCTTACGGCAATATCGTATGCAGGTGTGAAAAAATTACCGAAGGCGAAATTATTAGGGCAATAACTGAAAATCCTAAGGCAACTACCATTGACGGTGTAAAAAGAAGAACAAGGGCTGGTATGGGTAGATGTCAAGGTGGTTTCTGTCAGCCACGTGTTGCTGAAATTATTGCAAACACTTTAATTATCGGTTTGCAAGACGTAACTAAAAATGGTGGAAAATCAAACGTTATTATAGGGAGAACGAAATAATGTACGAACTTATAATTATAGGTGGTGGTCCTGCGGGATTAGCGGCAGCCATTTCAGCATACGATAACGGCGTAAAAAATTTATTAATTATAGAAAGAGAAGACGAATTAGGTGGTATTTTAAATCAATGTATCCACAATGGTTTTGGGCTTCAAAGGTTTAAAGAAAGTTTAACGGGCCCCGAATATGCCGATAGGTTTATTCAAGGCGTTATAGAAAGGAATATTCCTTACAAAACAAATACAACCGTTTTGTCGTTAACAAAAGATAAGCAAGTTACGGCAATTAATAAAACGGACGGAGTTTTTACTTTACAAGCAAAAGCAGTAGTTTTGGCTATGGGTTGTAGAGAAAGGTCTAAGGGAGCGTTAGATATAGCAGGTAGCCGTCCGGCAGGCTTGTATAGTGCGGGCACTTGTCAAAAATACGTAAACATTAAAGGTTATATGCCGGGTAAAAACGTTGTAATTTTAGGCTCTGGCGATATAGGTCTTATTATGGCAAGAAGAATGACGCTTGAAGGCGCAAAAGTTCACGCCGTATGTGAAATTATGCCGTATTCGTCAGGTCTAAAAAGAAATATTGCTCAATGCTTAGACGATTTTAATATTCCACTTTTACTTAGCCACACTATTACTGAAATTGAAGGTAAAGAAAGGGTAACGGGTGTTAAAGTAGCACAAGTTGACCAAAACAGAAAGCCTATTTTATCAACTGAAAAGCATTTTGATTGCGACACCGTTTTATTCTCTGTCGGTCTTATTCCTGAAAACGAACTTTCAAAAGACGCTGGCGTAGAATTGTCACCTAAAACAAAGGGGGCAGTAGTTTACGATAATAGAGAAACTATGGTAGAAGGCATTTTTGCTTGTGGTAACGTTTTACAAGTTCACGATTTAGTTGACTTTGTTTCAGAAGAAGCCGAACTTACAGGTAAAGCCGTTGCCGAATATATTAAAAACGGTGAAAAACAAAGGGACGTTATTAGCACTTCAAACGGCAAAAACGTAAGTTACGTATTACCGCAAAAAATTGATAAAAACGCTGAAAAGTTCGTTAAATTATTTTTTAGGGTAACGGGAACTTATAAAGATGCAAAAGTAGTTTTAAAAAGTGGCGATAAAGTATTGTTAGAAAGGACTAAAAAAATAGTTGTTCCTGGCGAAATGGAAAATATTGTAGTTCCTATCAACTTACTTAAAGACGTAAATAGCGATATAATTTTAAGCGTAGAGGTATAAAATGGAAGAAAAGATTTTAACCTGTATAGAATGTCCTATGGGGTGTTCAATTAAAGTGGTAATTAGTGAAAATAAGGTTATTGCTATTGAAGGCAATAATTGTGTAAGGGGTAAGGCTTACGTTGAAAACGAGGTTTTTTGTCCAAAAAGAGTGGTAACAAGCACGGTTAAAACAACTTTTGATAAAATGGTTGCAGTTAAAACTGATGCTCCTGTAAAAAAGACGGAAATTTTTGCCGTTATGGAAAAAATAAATTCGGTAACAGTAACTAACAAAGTAAATATAGGCGATATTTTAATAAAAGATATCGTTGAGGGCGTTAATTTAATAGCGACTTCAAAAGTAGGCTAAAATGAAAGATTATTTTAATAAACAATTATTTGATTTTAATAGCAAAAAGTTATGGCTTTTTGATATGGATGGCACTATTTATTTAGGCAACGAATTGTTTGATGGTGTTTTAGAACTTTTAGATAAAATTGAAAAAAATGGAGGAAGATACGTTTTTATAACAAACAATTCTTCAAAATCAGTAAACGATTATATCAAAAAAGTGAACAAAATGGGCATTAAGGCAGATAAAGATAACTTTTTTACGTCGTCAAACGCTACCGTTATGATGCTTCTTGAAAAGTATAAAAATGCACGCATTTACGCACAAGGCACGGCGTCTTTCATTGAAGAATTAAAAGGTGCAGGGCTTGATATCACTACCGAATACGACGAAAAGGCAACTTGCGTTGTAGTTGGTTTTGATACCGAAATTAACGGCGAAAAGTTGGTAAACACAAGTAAAACTTTAACACTTAACGAAGTTGATTATTACGCAACTAATCCCGATTGGGTTTGTCCTACGGAATTTGGTTATATTCCCGATTGTGGATCAATGTGTCAAGGCTACGAACGTGCTACGGGTAAAAAGCCTATCTTTATAGGTAAGCCACAACCAACAATGATTTTTGAAGTTATGAAAAAGTTTGGCATTTCTAAACAAGAAACGGTTGTTTTAGGCGATAGAATTTACACGGACATAGCATCGGGCGTAAACGCAGGGGTTGATACTATTTTAGTTTTAAGTGGTGAAGCAACTTTACAAGACTATACCGAAAGCGATAAAAAGCCGACCTACGTTTTAAACCACGTAAACGAATTTTTAAAATAAAATTAAATTTAAAAAGCCACGGCAATAGCCGTGGTTTTAATCTTAAAATTATACAAGAAAAATAAAAACCCTATTGCAAGCAATAGGGTTAATTTATTGTTTAGTGGTTAGTTGAAAATTAGTAACCAACTTTTTCCCAACATTCAAATGGAGCAGCAAGTTCTTCACTTACGTAAACTTGTGTCTTCATTGTTTGAAGCATTGAACTTGGAATTAATGGAGTAACAGGTCCGTGAAGTACAAGACGGCTTGTCATTCTTTGCCATGAAGAGAACGTGCAGTTAGTTAAAAGTGCGTGAACTTCAATTCTTTCTCTTGCGTTTTTAACGTCGATAGGACCGATAGTTGCCGCCTTTGGTGGAACGTCTGCCATATAACCAGATTGACCAAATACACCGTGAAGTGAGTTTTGAGCAACTGTTAATGGGTGGAGTTCAACGATACGTGCTTTCATATTAAGCCATTCGTCAATCATTTCTTTTGTAGGTTCAACGTTAGGGTCAAATCCCTTAGGGAAGAAATCAGGAACAGGGTCGATAAACGCCATGTGACCTGTCCAACCAGGAGAAGAAGAACAAATGTCTGCACCGCCTTCGCCACAGTCAGTAATCATATCAGAATAACTGTTAATGTTTTTGTTAGTTGGGTAGTGTACGTTTTCTAATGGCATACGTAATTTTTCATCAATTTGGTATACCAAATATTTAAGCATTGAGTGAGCAAAACCTGCTTGGTAAGTTTCAGGTGCGATATTACCGTCTTGGTCAGCCCATTCGTCCATTGCAAATAAGTGAACGTTTTTACAATCTACTTTAAAGTAGTTGATAAGTTGAGCAAGTGGAATATAAGTGTCTGGTTCAGGGTTGCCTAAAATTAAAGTAATTTTTCTACCAGCTTCGCTTGCTGCTTTAATTCTTTCAAATAAAGTTGCAATAAGAACTGGGTGTGGGTTCATCATAACCTTAATGTTAAAATCAGGGTTAGGGTGCTTTTCTAAATCAGTTCCACTAATTTTTCTTAACTTTTCGCAAAGTTCCCTATCTTTAAAAGGAACGTAATCAGCAGGCTTAAAGTTAAAAGTAGTAGCAGGGTCAAAAATTTTGTTCATTTTTATTCTCCTTAATAATATAATTTTTTTAACGTTAGCGTACAATTTAAACAAAATGCCGTATAAAAAGCCCGTTTAAACATATACAACGATATTGTAACATAAAAAAATCGATTTGTCATTAGTAAATTAATAATTTTTATAAAATATTATTATTTTTATATTTTATTGCCGATATTATTAAGTTTTGCTCTTGATTAATTGCAAAAATTGATGTAAAATATAGTAAAGGAGACTAATATGAAAGATTACAAAATTATAGATTTTCACATTCATCCGTTTTTAACTGATTATACAAATATTTGCCAGCATATAGAGCAATGTAATATGTCGTATCAAAACACGTTAGCCGACCTTAAAAAATTAGGTTATTATAAGGCGTGTGGTTCGGTAATTACAGGCAAAAATAAAAATCCAATGTGGGAAGACGTTAAAGCGTTAAACGACGAAGCGTTAAAACTACAAGAATTATACGGCGATTTTTATATCCCTGGTTTTCACATACACCCAAATTATGTAAAAGAATCAATTGAAGAAGTTGAAAGAATGAATAAATTAGGCATAAAATTAGTTGGTGAATTAGTGCCTTATTTACAAGGCTGGTCTTTTGCTACGGCAGGTAAAGGCTTGTATGAAATTTTAGAAGCGTGCGACCATTATGGTATGATTATCGATTTTCACTCTTTAACAAGCGATGAAGAATCAATGGATAAAATGGACGAAGTCGTATCATATTTTAAAAATATGATATTTGTAGGGGCACACCCAGATAAAGGCGATACGTTTAAACGTGCCTTAAACCGTATGGAAAAGTGCGATAATTATTATTTAGATTGGTCGGGTGGTGGCTTAATTATGAACGATGGGTTACGCCATGCTATCGATTTATTTGGCAAAGAAAGGCATTTATTCGGTTCAGATTATCCAACTTGTAACCCTGCAATGTTTGTAGGTGGGGTAGCGTTAAACTATTCGTTAACAGAAGAAGAAAAAGAATACGTATTTTATAAAAATGCGTCAAGGTTATTAGGTATTGAATAACTAAATTCAAAGGTATTTATTATGAAACAATATAAAATTATAGATTTTCACATACATCCGCATATTGGTATTCGTCAAAGGGATCATTTGACGATAAGTACAGATAGAATAAAAGAAGAACTTACAAGTTTTGGTTGTTACAAGGCTTGTGGTTCGGTGGTAAACGGAAAAAATCCTGAACCAACGTGGGAATATATTAAAGATTTAAACGACAAGGCGTTAGAATTACAAAAATATTACGACGGATTTTATATCCCCGGTTTTCACATACACCCAAATTACGTAAATGAATCAATTGAAGAAGTTGAAAGAATGCACAAATTAGGCGTAAATTTAGTAGGCGAAATAGTGCCTTATTTACACGGTTGGTCTTTCTTGACGGCAGGCAAAGATTTATACGATATTTTAGAAGTTTGCGACCATTACAAAATGATTGTAAGTATTCACGCGCCAACAAAATCAGAAGAAATGGCGTTGAAAATTGACGAAATGGTTTCACGTTTTAAAAATATGATATTCGTAGGGGCGCACCCATGCGACGGTGAAATGCTTAAACATCAATTCAACCGTATGGAAAAATGCGAAAACTACTATTTAGATTGGTCGGGTGGTGGCTTATTAAGACACGGAACACTCCGTCACGCTATTGATTTATTTGGTAAAGAAAGGCAAGTTTTCGGCACGGATTATACTTTGTATAATTTTGGTATGTACGTAGGTGCGGTAGCGTTAGACTTTTTATTAAGCGAAGACGAAAAAGAACACGTATTTTATAAAAATGCTGCAAGGCTTTTAGGTTTAAAAGATTAATATAAAAGGTCAAAAATTTTCTTAGTAAAGGTGAATAAATGAAAGTCAGTGAATCGCAAGAAATGTATCTTGAAACGATTTTAAAATTACAAAAGCAAAAGGGAAAAGTAAAGGCGATAGACGTTGCAGAAGAATTAAATTATGCAAGGTCAAGCGTTTCAAGGGGTATAAATTTATTAAAAAAGCAAGGCTTGTTGACGGCAACTGAAAACGACTTTTTAAAACTAACAAAACAAGGTTACGACACGGCAAATAAAATTTTTGAACGCCACGAACTTATAACAAAAGCCTTTATGTTGCTTGGAGCTTCGAAAGAGTTAGCCGAAGACAATGCTTGTAGAGTAGAACACGTAATTAGTGACGAAATTTTTAATTTAATTAAAGAATTTTTAAAAAACAAATAAAAAACACGTTTAAAGCACTTAAATTTTGCGTTTAAGTGCTTTTTGATTTTTTAAGATATTAAGTTATATTTTAATAAATATACTTAAACGAATTGACTTTACGCTACAATGGTGTTAAAATATTTAAAATGGCAAGGTATGTCTTGTTAAATAAATTTAAAAACAAAAGTATTGAGAGGGTTTTATGAACAACACGGTAATCATTAATGAAAAAGATAACGTTGGTATTAGCCTTGTAGAAAACGGCAATATACCTGCAGGTCACAAGTTTGCTCTTAAAGATATAGCAAAGGGCGAATTCGTAATTAAGTATGGTCAAATCATAGGTAGAGCAAGCCAAGATATTAAAAAAGGCGATTGGGTACATACTCACAACGTAAAATCACACCTTGACGAAGACGTTGCTTACACTTACGAACCTGAAATCGTTGAAGTTGAAAAGAAAAAAGGAACTTTTATGGGCTTCAAACGCAAACAAGGCAGAGCAGGTATTAGAAATGAAATTTACATTATTCCAACTGTTGGTTGTGTAAACAATACTTGTATTCGTATGGAAAAAATGGCTCAAAAATTCGTTAAAGGCTCAATTGACGGAATTTTCACTTTATCGCATCAATTCGGTTGTTCGCAACTTGGTCAAGATAATGAAAATATTAAAAAATTATTATGTTCAATAGCCCTTAATCCTAACGCAACTTACGTATTATTCGTAGGTTTAGGTTGCGAAAACAACGGTATGGACGGCATTAAAGAATATTTAGCACCATTTAATAGGGATAACATTGAATACTACAACTGTCAAGACGTTGAAGACGATTTAGCATATGGCCTTAACATTTTAGAAAAATTTGCTGAAAAGGCAAAAGATTTAGTAAGAGAAGAAGTTGATTTAAGCGAACTTTGTATCGGTTTAAAATGTGGTGGTTCAGACGGCTATTCAGGTCTTACGGCTAACCCTCTTGTAGGTAGAATTAGTGATAGAATAGTATCTTATGGTGGTTCTGCAATTTTAACAGAAGTGCCAGAAATGTTCGGTGCTGAACAACTTTTAATGAACAAGTGTGAAAGCAAAGAAGTTTTTGAAAGATATAAAGAAATGATTGAAGCGTTTAAATATTTCTACACTTCACAAGGTTTCCCTGTATATGAAAATCCAAGCCCAGGAAACAAAAAGGGTGGTATTACTACGTTAGAAGAAAAATCGTTAGGCTGTGTTGAAAAAGCAGGTACAACTAAAATCGTTGACGTTCTTGGCTATGGTGAAACACTTAACAAAACGGGTGTTACAGCACTTAACGCTCCGGGTAACGACCTTATTGCTTCTACGGCATTAGCAGGTGCAGGTTGTCAAATCGTATTATTTACAACAGGTAGGGGAACTCCGTTCTCAACTTTCGTACCTACAATGAAAATTTCTACTAACTCACGTTTAGCAACGTTCAAAAACAATTGGATTGACTTTAATGCTTACACTATGGACGAAGACGGATTATTTGATTTACTTATCAAAACGGTTAACGGCGAATACAAATGTAAGAGTGAAGACGTTAGAGAAATTGCTTTCTATAAAACAGGAGTTACTCTTTAATATTTTTGATATGCAATTAACAAAAAAAGAACTTTTTGAAGAAATAAAAGGATATATTTTTATGCTTTTAGGCTGTATAGCCTATGGTGCAAGTACGGCATTATTTTTAGAGCCTAACGGCATAGTCGCAGGTGGGGTTACAGGTCTTTCAGTTTTAATCAACTTAGTTTTTAAAACGCCTATATCTATCGGTACGTGGATAATTATTTTAAACGTTCCTATACTTCTTTTTGCCTTAAAATCGCAAGGAGTTAAGTTTATAGTTCGTTGTTTAATTACCATTGTTACGTTAGGTTTAGTTACCGACCTTATCGAATACTTGAATATTTTTTATAGGGGTGACGGGTTAAACGTTAGCCTACCTTTAACAAACGATAATATTTTAGCATCGCTTTATGGTGGAATACTTCAAGGCGTTGGCATAGGTTTGTTTGTAAGGTTTCAATTTTCAAGTGGTGGAACTGAACTTCTTGCAAGATTAGTGGCAAGGGTGGCAAAAGGAATAAATATACCCGTATGTTTAGGCATTATTGACGGAATAATCGTCATATTGGGTACGTTTGCAACAAGCGTTGAAAACATACTTTACGCACTTATTGTAATTTACGTAAGCACTAAACTTTCTGAAATGATTTTGGTAGGTTTACAAAAGTCAAAACTTTGCATTGTTATAACTAACAAGGGCGAAGAAATTGCAAAAACTATCATAGAACAATGCCCAAGGGGTGTTACAAGGATTGATAGTGAAGGTATGTACACGCATTTACATCACGACGTTTTATTAACGTGTGTTAGAAACACTGAATTAACTAAGGTTAAAAAAATAATAAATTCTGTTGACCCAACGGCTTTCGTTATAATCAACGATTCTACCGAAGTGCGTGGTCAAGGTTTTAAATCGCTTAGCGAAATAGACAAATAAATGGAGATATTATGAGTTATATTAAAGACAATTTTTTACTTAAAAACAAAACGGCAGAAAAATTATATTTTGAACACGCTTCAAAAATGCCGATATTCGACTATCATTGTCATTTACCTGAAAAACAAATTTTAGAAAACAAACAATTTAACGACGTTTTTGAAATTTGGCTTGCAGGTGACCATTATAAATGGCGTTTAATGAGAAATTATGGCGTTGACGAAGAATATATTACAGGCAAAAAGTCTAATAAAGAAAAATTTATTGCTTATTGTACAACGCTTGCAACAGCGTTTGGTAATCCACTTTACCATTGGTCGCAAGTTGAATTAAAAGAATTTTTTAATTGCGAACTTGAAATTAACGCTCAAAACGCCGAACTTATTTGGAATTGGTGTAACGACTATATCGCACTTAATAAAATTACTCCACAAAGTTTAATTGAAAAGTCTAACGTTACTATCGTGTTTACGACTAACGAAATTTTCGACGACCTTTCAACTTTCGTTGAAATTGCTAAAAAAGACTATAAATTTAGGGTAATTCCTGCATTTAGGGCAGATAAAATAATGAACTGCGAAGCAAAAGGCTATAAAGGATTTATTGAAAAATTAGTTAATTTAACTTTTGCTATTAACGATATTAACGATTTAGAAAAAGCCATTGAACTTCGTTTGCAAGAATTTATTAAAGTTGGAACAAAAGCAAGTGATATTGCATTAGAAAAAGCATACGTTGTAACTACGAAAGAACAAGCCGACGAAGTGTTTAAAAAGGCTCTTTTGGGTAATGGCGTTACACAAGCCGAAAGTGAAATTTTTAAAGGTTACTTGACGTACTTTTTAATGAAACTTTATGCAAAATACGATATTAGAACGGAAGTTCACGTAGGTGCTATGAGAAACAATAATGCCGTTATGCTTGAAAAGTTAGGTTTAGACACAGGCTTTGATAGCATAAGTGACGCTAATTCGACTTACGAATTATCAAGGCTTTTTGATAGGCTTAATAATGAAAATTCTTTACCAAAAACTATATTGTTTAACTTAAACCCAAAAATGAACGCAGAAATGATGACGCTTTTAGGTTGTTTTCAAGATAGTAGTGCAAGAGGCAAAATTCAATACGGTCCTGCTTGGTGGTTTTTAGATAATAAAGTAGGTATGGAAAAGCACCTTAAAGATTTAACAGCAACAGGTCATATAGGGGCTTTCGTTGGTATGCTTACTGATAGTCGTTCACTTTTATCTTACCCACGCCACCACTATTTTAGGAGAATTTTATGTTCTTATTTTGGCGAAATGATGGAAAAGGGCGAAATGACGCAAGACGTTAAATTAGTAGGTAAAGTTGTTGAAGATATTTCATACAATAACTCTATTAATTATTTTGGAGTTTAATTAATTATATTAATTAAAAATAAGTAAAACACGCTACGAAAAGTAGCGTGTTTTGTTTAGTGATTAAAGATAAAAAGCACCACTAAAAAGTGGTGTTTTTAATGTTTTTTTTCATTTTTAATATGGTATTTTATTTGGTCTTCTATCCAATAAGTAAACTTCGTGTTAGGCAAAAGTTTTTCAAACGGCTTTATGTTTTTATAGTGAATTGCACCGTCAACTTGACTCTCCCAAATATCGCAAAAAGCGAAATCGTAGTCGGTCGGTTTAACCGTTTTTAAGTAAGAAATTGCGTCGGCTTTTACCACCTTAATTTTTTCTTTATATGGAAAATACGGTAAAATATATTTGTTAAACAAATTAATAATTTCAGGCTCAATTTCAATAATGGTTATAGATTTAACGCACTCTTTAAGCGAAATTATAAAAGGGTAGTAACCAAGTCCTAATCCTAAAACTAATACGTTGCCAAACGCCAAGTCCATTTGTTCTTTCATTGAATATATTTCACTTGGACAAATACTCATCCACGGAATATCGCCTTCGTATATAGTAGGGAAAGAAACGTCGTCGGTAAAAAAACCTATTTTAGGAACGATAAGTGGCTTAGTAAAATCGGGGTAGTCGTATTGAAAAAATTCACCTTTGCTATATTCGCAATTAGTAAGTAGCAAGTTGCCTATTTTTACGGTAGGAACTTTTTTTATCGCCTTTAAATATTCGTCGTTTAAAAACTCTTGTTTGGTAAATTTTTTAGCGTTTTTAAAAAGCAATTTAACGTATTCTTTGTCGGCGTAATTCTTAATAAAAGTGGCGTTTAAAAAGTTATTTATAACAAAAAACTTTTCAAAATCGCCGTCGTATAAGCCGTCGTCTTGCAATTCGAGTAAGCGTGTAGAAGTGTAAAGTTTTTTAGCATTTTTCACGTCTTTATCAGAGTAGTTAAAATAAGGTACGTCGTTTATTATTAAGTTTGTTACGTATTGTTGAAGTTTTAAACTTTCTTTTTTAGTCATAATAATATTTAAAATTGCGTTGCTTACGCAACGCAAAATTTATGATGCCCAAACTCCGTGCAAGTTGCAAAATTCGTAAACGGCAACAACTTCTTCGTCGTTTGTTAATGCAAATTCTGCATAAGGTTTTTGGTCGTAGTTTAAGTATTTTACGTTAAATCCTTTATTAGTTTCAACGATAATCCACTTAATATAATGTGCTTCAAGCATAGGGTGTTCAACTTCGCCTACGCTAACTTTTACCACGTTATTTTCGATAACGTATTTAGGTACGTGTTTTTCAGTAGCGCCGTCAAAAGTGTTAGGTTCAATTTTTTTCATAAGTTCGCCACAACAAGAAACGGGCACTTTTTTGTCTTCTATTTTCGTAATGATATTGCCACAATGAGAGCATATAAATAATTGCATAATTACCTCCTATTTCAAAAGTTCAAAATCAGATTTCGGGTGTTTGCAAAGCGGACAAGTCCAATTATCAGGCAAGTCTTCAAAAGGAACTTTTTCAACGTTATCGTCATAAGTGTAGCCACAAATTTTACAAACCCAAACTTTTTTGTTAGATTGAGTTTCGCTAACGACTTTTGCTTGTGGCTTTGGTTTAATATTATTAAGATAATATTCATAAGTAAGCGATGGGGTTGAAGATAAAACCTTACTTTCAGTAACGCTTGCAATAATTAAAACGTGCGTGCCTAAATCGATATACCTATCGACGCTTGCCGAAAAGAAAGCGTTAGCACCCGTTTCAATATAAGGTAGTCCGTTTAACGAATATTTATTGTTAAAGGCAGAAAATTTATTTACCTTTTTACCCGTTTGAAAACCAAAATGCTTAAAAATATCAAACGTTGCGTCGTTAGATAAAACTGAAACGTTAAACTTGCCCGATTGAATAATCATATCAAGCGTGTAGTTAGATTTATTAACGCAAATGCTAATTTTTAAGGGGTTAGAAGTAACTTGCATAGCCGTATTGATAATGCAACCATTTTCTTTACCACCTTTTGCCGAAAGGACGAAAAGTCCATAACTAAATTTGTGTAATGCTTTACTATCTAAATTATTCATACTTAAATTATAGCACATAAAATTTCAATTTCTTGTTGCAGGTGCAACATTTTTTAAAAATTTTATATTAAAATTTAAGTAAAAGTGGACAAAACGACAAATATATGCTAAAATCAATAAGGTTGACAAAAAATGGGGGTTATTATGAATTACGACGTAATAATTATAGGTGCAGGCCCTGGTGGAATATATTCTGCATACGAACTTATAAAACTTAATAAAAACATAAAAATAGCAATGTTTGAAACGGGCAAATGTTTAGAAAAGCGTAAATGTCCTATTGACGGGGACAAGGTAAAATCGTGTATCGGTTGTAAAACTTGTGCCATTATGAACGGCTTTGGTGGAGCAGGTGCGTTTTCAGACGGCAAGTATAACTTGACTAATCAATTTGGTGGCACGTTGCACGAATTTATCGGCAAGAAAAAAGCGTTAGAACTAATGGAATACGTTGACGATATAAACTGCACTCACGGTGGACAAGGTACTAAACTTTACACTACGGCAAATACTAAAATTAAAAAATTATGTTTAGAACACGACTTGCACTTGCTTGATGCTTCGGTAAGGCATTTAGGTACTGACATAAACTACGTAGTTTTAGAAAATTTATATAATTATATAAAAGAATCGGTTGATATCTTTTTTGAAACGCCTGTTCAAACTATTGAAAAGGACGGCGAAGAATACAAAATAATAACTAAAAAAGGCACGTTCACGGGTAAAAACGTAATAGTTTCAGTTGGTAGAAGCGGTAGTAAATGGATGGAAGACGTTTGTGCTAATTTAGATATTCCTAAAAGTTCAAACAGGGTAGATATAGGCGTAAGGGTAGAATTGCCTTATGAAATTTTCTCTCACTTAACCGACGAATTATATGAAAGTAAAATCGTATTAAAAACGCAACAATATCAAGATAGGGTTAGAACGTTTTGTATGAATCCGCACGGCGCAGTTGTAAGCGAAAACACTAACGGCATTGTTACCGTAAACGGACATAGTTACGAAGACCCTGCAAAGCATACTCAAAATACAAACTTTGCATTACTTGTTAGCAAACATTTTTCAGAACCGTTTAAAGATAGTAACGGCTATGGTGAAAGTATAGCAAGGCTCTCAAATATGCTTGGTGGTGGTGTAATCGTTCAAAGGTTTGGCGATTTAATTAGGGGAAAAAGAAGTAACGCTAACAGAATTGAAGAAGGTTTCGTAGTGCCAACTCTTTGTGCTACTCCTGGCGATTTAAGTTTAGTAATGCCAAAACGTATTTTAGATGGTATTATCGAAATGATTTATGCGCTTGATAAAATTGCTCCGGGTACGGCTAACGACGATACGCTTTTATATGGTGTAGAAGTTAAGTTCTACAATATGCAAGTTGAAATTAATAACGACCTTATGACAAAACACAAAGGCTTATTCGTAATAGGCGATTGTAGTGGCGTAACGCATTCGTTATCGCACGCTTCGGCAAGTGGTATTTACGTTGCAAGGTACATAAGTGAAAATCTTATTTAAAAATTATTAATAAAAATGCTATAAAAGGCTAAAAAACGACAAAATAATACAAAATTATAAAATTTATGCTATTCAAACCCGATTAGCATAAATTTTTATTTTAGAAACGGCTTGTATCATAAAAAATTTTTATAATGCAGGAGCAAAGTAAAAAAAGTTGTTGACAAGATAGTAAAAATACATTAAAATAAATATACTAATATATATAATATATATATTCGCACGCGGGCTCACGCGTGGATATAACGAAAATGTATTAGGAATTTGGTAATAACACAAAAGGCGTGTTAGAAAAGGGAGGAATTTATAATTATGAAAAAGAATTATGAAACACCTGAAATTACTGTAACCATTTTAAAGCAAGACGTATTGCTTGGTGAATCAGTCGTTGACGCACAAGGCCAAGGTGCTGGTGACAA
>JAZRJP010000003.1:0-1706 GCA_045645865.1 Christensenellaceae bacterium
GAACAAGCCTATGAAGCCTATTTAGCCCATTAAACCTTTTCGGTCAAAAGCCAACCGGGCCATTGGGCCCGGGGCTACTTGGTTAACGTATTACAATAATTTCTAAATCATCGTCATACGATATTGTTTCAACTATCAACGTATCTTTTTTAGATACTTTGCGAATTTCGTACTTATACAATCCTAAAGTAGTCTTAATTTCTTGGGTTGCGACTTGTTCACAATAATAGAATGTACCTGACACTTTTAAGACCTTTTCCTCTTTGGTCTCTTGATTAATTTGAATTGTTTGAAACTTGAAGCCTCTTAAAACTTCTACATCATTAGACGCTTGGTTTAAAACTACCTGGTCGTTTTCTACTACATTTAAATTTTCTTTTTTCATATACTTTATTTTTTAATGGTTAATAATATTATGTTCATTCATTTGAACAATACAAAGATATATATATTTTCGATACTAAAAAAATATTTTTTAAGGTTTAACACTTTTTTAGCGTTTTAGTAGTTGATTTGATTATTTTTTAGGATATTTTAGCAATTAAGCGCAAAGAAATACTAAATTTTATATTTTTAATTTTTTGGGTTAAAATTTTTGTGGTTGTTGATTTAGATGAAGGTATATAAAAATTATCATAAGAGCCAAAAAGACGCTTATTTTCGAGCTCCCAAAGGCCTCTTGGACTACGGTATTATAAATGCTCGCAGGCGTCTTAAATCGCACGAAAACGCGTATTTTTAAGACCTTTAAGCTTTAGTATTTCTTTGCATTTTTTAATTTTTATTAACGCGAGTAATACAATAATATAGTAATACAATAATATAGTAATATTTTAGCATTTGTTTGCGTTTCTTCGCGTTTATTTGCCTTTGTGCCTCTTAGCCTTTTTTAGCATTTGTTTGCAGTTATATAATAAATATTATGTTAAATAGAAAATTTAGCGTTTGCTTGCGTTTCTTTGCATTTATTTGCCTACGTTAATTTTAGCAAATTTTCACTAATTTTTGTTAATTTTAGCGTTTGGCCCGGAGCGTTAATTTTAGCAAATTTTCACTAATTTTTGTTAATTTTAGCGTTTGGCTTTTTTAGCATTTATTTAACGTTTTTTAGCATTTATTTAACGTTTTTTAGCATAAAAAATTTGAGCATGTCCCCCCGCACCCGGCGCGGAGAACGTGGTGTAAAAACTATTAAGGCTCAAACCTCTTGTAAAAGAGCAGTTTTAAGACTTGCTCAGGTCGTTTTTGATTAGTAACTACGATAACCTTCAAAGAAGTACTTTAAAACATACTCCATCGTGGCTTCATCAATATTATCTATATTCAAATATGGATATGTTACGCGACTTGATTTTGAATTTGTTTGCCAGTTACGATATAAGTCATGTACCGCTTCAAAGGCTGATTCACAAGACATATCGTCGCGCAAGAACGCGATAAATGACGTTTGTCCTGTCTCGCGATATAGTACGTATCGCATACGTTCTTGCGAGTTACATGTGTCTAGCAGCTCTTCTATCAATACGTCTTCTGTGACATTACTAGTACGGTCTAGTAATAGCTCGCACGCTACTCGTACACGTTCATCGCCGTGTATAAGTTCTAATAATTTAGAATTTTTAATCATAATAATTTAATTTTAAATTAAACAATAATATTATATTTATAATTTTTTATTAATCATCTTTTAATTATTTATTAATTAT
>JAZRJP010000004.1:0-262394 GCA_045645865.1 Christensenellaceae bacterium
AAGGCAGTCGGAAAGAACGAGATTGAAAGTCCGTTCTTCCGACTGCCTTATTGTAGTTATCAAATATAGAATAACATTCATTTTACCAAAAAGAAACTTGTTTCTTTTTGGTAGTGTAATACATTGTAATACTAATAACGTTAAATAAGGAGAAAAGAAATGGGAATATTTGATTTTTTTAAAAATAGAAGAAATAGAGTTAAAAAAGGCGACATTATGAAAACTACCGACGGCTTTTTTGCAAATGATAACACAAACACAAAACAACGCCCTGTTGTTGTTCATAACGTTAGAAAAGACGATGGTGCTCTTGCAATTAGCAAAATACACTCAAAAAAAGGTCAAAAGCCTACTCATTACATACAAAATTTAGATTTACAACCGAATAAACACTCTTCTTTAACTGAACCATCGGTTATAGAAAAACGTGTTATATTCGGCGTTAAAAACAAAAACAATAACTATACACCAATTTTTATAAGAGATTTACAAAGAACTAACGATAAACTAAATTGTATAGAACGTTACAAACACAAAAAAGGTGCAGGTGGCGATACAAAACAACACAAAAAAACTTTAAAAAACACAACTAAAAAATGGAAAAAACATTTTAAGACATAAAAAAAACCGCGTCGGCTGTTAAGCTGGGCGCGGGTTGGAACGTTACGTTGACGTTCCTGCCTAAATAGCACTATTATTATATGCTATTTTAAGAAACTTGTCAACTATTTTTTTAAAATTAAACGATAGTTAGGTCGTTTTATTACTCAAATAACGCTTAAAACGCGTTTAAATAAGCCTTTTGTACTCAAAAAGAAAGTGAATAACGTTTTTATACGTAAAGAGTGGTCGTTGACTTGCTATAACCTGGCTCTTTTCAAAAAATACCGGTTGTTTTCGCTCTGGCGTCGAGCAAGTCCATAAAATGTAGCGTAGTGAAGATAGGTAGTCAGTCAGCGTTTTATCAAACTCTGACTTAAATAAACGAAATTGGTTCGGCTGGTAGTCCGTTAGTTACGTGTACGTAGGGAAAGGAAAGCGTATTTAAAAAGCGTGCTGACTTAAAAGTTAAGGGTTTTACCCTTTTTTTAATTTTGATAATGTATCGGCAAGAAAGTTGATTTTATCTGATATGCTTTTCCTAACTTTCAAAACAAATTAAAATTATCGTTTTTCAAATTGTTGTTTCGGTTAACAATCGCCGTCGGGGTTGATATGTTGGAAAAGCGACTTTCTAAAAAAGTTGGTTTTTCAATATATCAATGCCGTTATAAATAAATAAACCTTGACTACGTGTAGTCAGGTTTCACTTAAGGGTATTTTTACACTTTTTTATATAGTTATCAACAAAGTTATTAACATAATTTTGGGGTAAAATGGGGCATAAACTTAAAATTTGCGATAATATCTACGATTTTATAATTTTCTTTTGGTTCGAATCCCGCCTTTTCCGCCAAAAAAATGCAGTAGTTTTTACTACTGCGTTTTTTTGTTGGGAAAAACCAGGTGGGATTTGAACCTTGGTCGGCCGTCATATGACGGACTTGCTTTGGCGGGCGTAGGTCAAACAGGGGCCCCGTTTCAATGGGGTATGTTTGTATCCCGCCTTTTCCGCCAAGATTACCTAATTTGAAGGTCAGTTCAGTTTAGGTTTTTTATTATTTTTCCTAGGTATTGACAGGGAGGGAAGATTAGTAGTATAATAAGGGCATATATAATACTTAAGGAGAAAATCATGGTACAATTATTTAATTTTTGGCATTTCTTTTTTATCTTTCTATGTGCCGGTATTATAGTAGGATTATACTTTTTATTAAAAGACAAAACAGAAAAAACTAAAAGGATAGTTATTGCTTCTATATTGTTTTTTAACCTTGCGTTGCACTTTTTAAAACTATTATTCCCACCTTATAGTGAAGACGTGCTTCGTGGAGCAAGGGATATTGGGTTTATTAACGTTTGTGCTACAAGCGTGTTATTCTTTCCGTTTATATTTTTATCTAAAAACAAAACGGCGAACGATTATATGGTGTTTTTAGGCATTATAAGTGGATTTTTAGCTATGCTTTATCCAACCGAAGCGATAGGTAAAAGCTTATTAACCCTTGACTTATGGCGTTTTTATATTTGCCATATAATTATTATTGCGGCCCCTATGTTAACCGTTTTATTAGGCATTCATAAGTTTGATATTAAAAGAATTTGGAGAATGCCTATTTGCGTTTCGGCAATGCTTCTATTTATAATTTGCAATCAAGTTATTCAAGCAGAACTTGGCATAATTGCCCTTCGTGATGCAAATATGCTTGAAATTAATTGGCACAATCCTTCATTAATTTGGGGGCCAACTGATAGCGTTGCAGTGTTATTTTCATGGTTAACGCCTAACTTTATGAAAACTGTTCCTTTTGGAGAGTTTGCAGGACAAGAAAAGTTTTGGCCTTTCTTTTGGATGCTGCCAGGTGTAATTTTCTACTTTATATTAGTTCCATTAGTAATTTGTTTAATATTTGATTTTAAGGGAACAAAAGTATCATTTATAGAATTATTTAATAAACTTAAATGTCTATTTGTAAGAAAAAAGGAAGAAGAAAAATAAAACGATTAACCACTTGAATTTTTAATTTCAAGTGGTTTTCGCTATACAAAAACGATAGGCTTTTTGCCTATCTTTTTTTATGTTGTAAAATGTATGCAGGTTGAGTATCTTTAACAACAAAGCGTATTAACAGAAAACACATTTACGAATTAAACTTTTTATTTAACTATCTTTTAAGGCGGTTATTTTTTTTAAAAATAATACTATATATAATAAAAATTCACGGGTTTTACCCGTGAAAATTTTATTTGTTATGTAGTTCGTAAAACTCTTTTATACCCTTTTCAACGTATTTTTTTTGTTCACTATCTAAATAGTTAATTAATGCTAACAACTCCCCTACGTGTACTAATTCTTCATTTTTAATGCTTTGCCACGTTTGCCGTGCAACACTATCGCTACTACTACGAATATGTGCATCATATTCTATAACGGCTTGTATTTCTCCTATTAAATCTTGCCGTGCTTTTTGCAAAGTATCAAAACTCATTACAGACGGCGTTATTTCACTATTATACATTGTTAACTCCTATAAAATCCTTTCTTATTGTATGTTTATTGCCTAAAAATTGTTAAAACACCGGACTTTTATAATATATTATTTTAAAATTAAAAATTTTAAAAAATAATAGCCATTTTTGTTTGTAATAATATTATTATTGTGTTATTATATACTTGTTGTTTTTTAAAATTTTACAACACTGTTTTTATTAAAGGTTTAAATGAAAAAAATTAGTAAATCTTCTGAATTATTGTGGGTATTTGGTATAGTTTTTGTTGCTCTTGGCGTTGCTATTTGCAATAAAGCCGACCTTGGCGTTTCTATGATTGCCGCCCCTGCTTTTGTCGTTTTTGACGCTATCAATTCGCTATGGAGTGGGTTTAGCGTTGGTATGACTGAGTATTTAATTCAAGGTTTACTTTTAATAATATTGTGCATTATTGCACGCAAGTTTAATTGGCGTTATTTAATAGCCTTTTTAGTTGCCGTTATTTACGGCTACGTTTTAAACTTTTTTATATGGATTTTAGGCGATACAACTTTTAATGAAATATGGCTTCGCTACGTAATGCTTATAGTTGGCGACGTTGTTACTGCTTTTGGTGTTGCTTGCTTTTTTAAAACGTATATGCCTTTACAAGTTTACGAACTTTTTGTAACCGAAGCGTCAAACGTTTTTAAAATAAACATAAACAAAATGAAAAGCATTTTTGACATTTCGTTACTTGCTTTATCAATTATTTTAGCACTTACGCTATTTGGCGACGTTGCCACTTTTAAATGGTCAACGATTTATTATCAAAGTTTTCATAGCATAGGGCTTGGAACAATAATAACAACTTTTATAAATTCGCCACTTATTAAAGGTTGTAGCAAATTTATTGATAGCGTTTTTGAGCCTACTGCTCTACTACCAAAATTAGAAAAATTGTTTAAAATTAATTAGCATTTTTACGCTAATGATTTTATATATGGAAGCGTATCGAAGTGGTTATAACGGCCTTGACTCGAAATCAAGTATACGGCAACGTATCGTGGGTTCGAATCCCACCGCTTCCGCCAAATAAAAAAAACAGGTTAATGGGATGAGAACCCACGGGGTCGGCCGCCTTTTGAAGAGCCAACCTTGACGGACTAAGGTCAACCGAAGGTCGCTCGCCGCGGACGGCAATCCTTTTGTCGCTTTGCGACATTTCCCTTATCAAGGGAATTTCTCCGTTTCGGAGTTTCGGTTGTATCCCACCGCTTCCGCCAAATAAAAAAACAGGTTAATGGGATGAGAACCCTTGAAGAGTTAACCTTGTTATATATATCAAAACTTTGCGTTTATTAAAATCTTTACGTTAAAGATATTAAAAAACGCAATTTAATCATTTTGAAATTAAAATTTTTATATACATTTATGTAAGGAGTAAACATTATGGAAAAAAAGAAAGCGCGCTCATCTGCGTACAGAACGTTAGTCAACCTTTTTAAGTCAAGGGTTGTTCGTGGTATCGTTGTTATCGCAATGCTTGGCATATCAGTTCTTGGTATGTTTATGCTCGACGAACAAAACTTCATTCGTGAAAAGTATCTTCCTTTTCTTGAAAGCAACTTTATCTCTAACCTTATGACTTTATTTAAGATTTCAAAATTCAACATTATGGTTAATGCTTGGATTTTGTTCTTCGTATTCTTGCTTGTTGCTATCGTTATGACAATTGGTAACATTTTTAGTTACAACGTAATTGAAAAAAGTTCAAACAAAGTACTTAAAGGCATTACATACTACTCAACTTTACTTGCTATTTGCGGTGCTATTGTTTTCGTAGCTTATATGCTTGGAGCATTTAACACTTTTGACAACAACACTTCGGGTGTATTTTTAAACCTTATATATACGCTTATAATTTGCTTGTCGTTTATTGTTATTGTTCCTATTTTAATTGTAGTTGTTTACTACGTATTAAAACTTATCTTCTTAATTTTAGCCCTTTTATATAACACTGTTAAAAATTTCTCAAAAGATATTAAGACAGAAGAAAAGGCACACCGTCTTGCAAGCGAAAAACAAGAAGATGATGAAGAGTTTGACGCATCTATTTCACCTGAAAAAGTTTTTCCATCACTTGTAAAAATAGATAATGCCCCTGATGAAATTGTAGAAAACGTTGACGATATTACTCTTGAAACTTTATGTTTACAATTCCAATCATACGCTTGTAATAATCACAAAATCTACTACGATTTATCACTTATTCGTTCATTTGTATCAGGTCTTGCTACGTCAAGGCTTATTATCCTTGAAGGTTTAAGCGGTACAGGTAAATCAATGTTGCCAAGGATGTTTGCTAACTTTACAAACTCTAATGCTTTCTTTGCTCCTGTTCAAGCAACTTGGCGTGATAAAAGCGACGTTTTAGGTTTTTATAGTGAATTCTCTAAAACGTTTAAACCTACTCCATTTTTAGAAAATCTTTACGCTGCTTCATATTCACAAAAAACTAACGTTATGGTTTTAGACGAAATGAACCTTTCACGTATTGAATATTATTTTGCAGATTTCCTTTCAGTTATGGAATATCCTGCCGAAGATTGGAAAATTCGTATTTACGATGCTCAAAATAATCAAAAATTACCTAAGAAACTTGACGGCGGTTGCATAAGCGTTCCTACAAACACTTATTTTGTTGGTACAGCTAACACTGACGACTCTACGTTTACTATTACTGATAAAGTTTACGACCGTGCCGTTATTATTGACTTTAATGAAAAAGTTCAACCTATTGAATCTTCATTTAAATCAGATGCAATTAACATTTCTGCCGAAAGTTTACAAAAATTATTCGACGATGCAATTAATAACAAAAAATATCGTCTTACAGATAAAGAAACTGAAAAGTTCCTTAAAATATGCGAATTTATGAAAGAAGCGTTTGACGTAAGATTTGGTAACCGTATTATGGTTCAAATTGAAACGTTCGTACCTGTTTACGTTGCTATGGGCGGCACGAAAGAACAAGCACTTGACTTTATGTTTGCTCGTAAAATTTTACGTAAAGTTGATGGTATGAGTGAAGACTTTGTTAAAGACGAATTAGTAAATCTTACTAAACTTATACATGCGTTGTACGGCAAAAAAGTATTTACTGAAACTGAAACAATGATTGCTAAATTCACAAAAAGGTTGGTTTAATAAATTATGAAAAATGAAAGCCAACAAATATTAAATACATTTTCACGCAAACTTGTAAATAGTCGTTTCCGTGTTGCTCCTAAAAAGTTGATAGAACAACTTAAAGCTGGTGAATTTGGCTACACTACTACTGAAAATGCTGAACCCGTAGCCGTAAATGATTTCGTTTTAGTTGACGATTTTGCAACGTTAATTGACCATATTAAAGTAATTTTCAACAATCCACTTAAATTTCTTAAAAAAGAAAGTGTTTTAAAACACGTTGAAAATGCTTCTAACTTTAATAATTCAGTATTGCAAGCAACTATTAAAGACGAAAAATTATGGAAAATTAAAAACGGCAAGGCTTCACCTGAGTTTGTTCACTCTTTTGTTTATGAAGACAACTATGCTATCTATGAAAACAAATTTATTTGTTTTGTAGTTGATAGTGTTTTAGAAGCCGTTAATAAAAAAATTAACGAACTTGCTCTTTCAGTTGAAACTGTCAATAAAAAAATGAGTAAGGACGGCGCAAGCACTTTTACTACCACCGAATACGTTGACTTTATGGTTGACGACCTTTTAACACTTATCACTAACGAAAGTGCTACCGTAGGTGTAATTCGTTCTCTTATTAGAACTAAAAAATTACTTATTTCTCTTAAAAATAAAGAAGTTTATCGTGCTTGCAAAAAAGACGGTAAGTTTAACCCTCTTGGATTAAAAGCAACGAATATTCTTACTAAAAACGATAATTATCGTTTTGTTTACAACTTCTACCTTAACTACTTTAATAGAGAACCTGAAATTTCTGAACAAGATAAAATGTATCTTGGTTACGTAACAGTAAACCTTTTAGGCGCGTTTGATAAACTTGGTTTTACTCTTGCCGAAGATACTGAAAAAATAGGTATTACAAACTCAGCAGGTCTTAAATTTGCTAAAATAGAATTTAACAAAGCACCTTTC
Source organism: Christensenellaceae bacterium (assembly GCA_045645865.1). GTDB lineage: Bacteria > Bacillota > Clostridia > Christensenellales > Borkfalkiaceae > HGM11412. Next base: position 7,231 of record JAZRJP010000004.1, read on the forward strand.
ACTGCTACCCTTACTCAATACGGCGAAGACGGCATTTTAGTAACGATTAAAGAAAATGCCGATAATAGCAAAGCAAAATACTTATTCCGTGCTGTAAATTCAGTAAGAGCAGAAAAAATCGAAGGCTATACAACTCTTACCGACCTTATCTCGTCTTCTCAACAAGACGGCATTATTAAAACATTTATCGTAAATGATATAGAACAAACAAATGAATTTAACGGCGTTTACGTTGTTCCAACTCAAAGCGACGCATTAGACGTTCTTTCTAAGGCTGTTAAATCTTGCTTCTTGCTTGCTCACGGCTCATCGTTTATGCACGATAGATACTGCCCTGTTTGTGGCTCTAACTTGCTTTCTAAGGACGACGATGACGTTACTTGTACGTCTTGTGGCACTATTTACCACGTATTTGAGTCTGAAAATAAAGACTACGTTTGGTTTAAAGATTTACCAAAACTTTACGAATATAGTAGCGAAAAAGAAATTAAGCCTGACCTTAACGAACTTGCTCTTACAGACGACGAAGCAGTACGTAAAACGTTTATGCAAAAACTTGCCGATTCTGAACAAGAAGTTCAAAACTACTACAACGCTATTAAACACGAATTGTTATCTTACAAGAACGTTAATTCACGTGTTAGCCGTAGTTATGATAGGTTTAACCTTGGCAGAAAATCAGTTGCTAAAATCGGTTTACGTGGCAAAACGTTAGCATTATACCTTGCTCTTAGTCCAGAAGCATACGTTAATAAAAAATATTTTGCTAAAAACGTTAGCGTTGTTAAGAAATATCAAGATACCCCTACAATGATTAAAATTAAATCACAAAGAGGTCTTAAACACGCATTAGAATTAATTTCAGTTCTTCTTGACGGAGTGGCTAAAAATCCACCTTCTGAAATTATTGACTACGTACTTCCTGAAATCCCAGCTGAACAACTTAAAGAATGTTACCTTAAAAAGAGTTTTGCCGGAAAACTTTGTCAACTTGATAAATTTACAAAAGATTATTACTCACAAGTTAAAAACACTTTAATTGAGTATAAGAAAGTAAATTCAAGATTAAGTTTCAATTACGAAAGTTTTAACGTAGGTAGAAAATCAGTTGCTAAATTAAACGTTAAAGGTAAAACGTTAGTATTGTATCTAGCACTTGACCCAACAGAATACGTTAACAAAAAATACTTTGCTAAAAACGTAGGCGGAGTTAAGAAATATCAAGATACTCCTACAATGCTCAAAGTTAAATCACCACGTGGCACAAAACACGCTATTGAACTTATCAATAAACTTTTAAACGGTGCTGAAAAACACGCAAATTTTGAACCTATAAAATACGCTGACCCTATAAAGAGCGACGCTCAATTACTTAAAAAAGGTTTAGCAAAACTTGTAAAAAGACCATCAAGTTTTTTTGAAAACTAAAATTGAAAAAGAGTAGCAAAAATCAGCTACTCTTTTAATTTACTAAAAAAACAAGCCGTGGGGCTTGTTTTTTATTGTTTTTTCCTTTTTAATTTATCTATAAATTGTAAAATATAATAATAAACTATACAAATTAAAGCCGAACATATCGAACAAAACGTAAACCAAATTGCATCATATATAAATTGACCGTAAGTAAGCCTTATATTTTCTAAAAAGCCTATCGTTGATTTTAATATATTTACGTAATTAGTTTTTAAAATAAACGCCATAGGGGTTGCGTACAAACCATAAAAAACAATTCCTCCTATCGGCTTTATAGCATCTATTAACTTTGGTTTATAGGTGTTTAAACTTATCACAAGTAAAAAATAAAGCACTACTAAATGGTGAAATGCAAACGTGTGAAATTTATAATAATTTTCAAAAATATTATCCAACGAATTACCTATCAATGATGACGGAGCAATATATAACATACACGTTACTAACCCCGAAAATGAAAAGGCTATCGGTTTAAAAAAGTTTTGCGCCTTTTCTCCAAATAATTGCGAAAATATTATCATTACTATTACAAGCGTGCAAAAGTGAAGAGGCAACGCATAAGTTACGTATTCAACAAAAAATATATAGTATATTTGCTTGCCTATTTCAAGCATAAATAGCAATATTGCAACTACTGCTAACGGAATATTTTTAGTTTTACTACTTTTATCTTTTAAAAAACATCGCAACAAAAAACATATTGCTAACATTACAATTAACGTTATCGGCATATAAATTTTTTGACTTAAAGAATAATTAAACATAACTTTATTATATACCATATAATAAAATATTTCAACATTTTTACTAAATTAGCACCTTACTATTTGTTTTTTCAAAAATGTGTGGTATAATTAATATATCTATTTTAACAAAGGAGATAATTTTATGGAACCTAAAATTTTTGGATTACAACATATCATTTATTTAATAGTATCAATAATAATTACTATTGTCGGTTTGATTTTTGTTTCAAAAATTAAAACTGAAAAAGGTAAATTTATAGCCGTTAAAATAGGGGGCTTAATTTTACTTTGTACAATTATTCTTAACAGATTATTTTGTGAAATCTTTTGGCCAGGCTCATTTATGCCTACGTCTTTATCGGGCTTATTAAGTTTTGCTCTTTCACTTAGTTTGATTTTTTGCAAAAAGAACTCACCTGTTTTTCAATATTTAGCATTTACAGCACTTATTACAGGAACTATTGCTACCGTATATCCTAACTACATAAGTCAAGGCTTATCATTTACGGCAAGCGAAACAAAACCTGCAATCGTGCACGTTTACTATACTATTTTTTGTCCACCAACAATAACAAGTTTATTACACCACTCTATGCAAGTATTTTTAGCAATTATGCTTATTATTTTAGGTTGGGTTAAATTTGATATTAAAAGGTGGTACGCTTGGCCACTTGGCTACGCAGTTACAGTTCTTTACGGCCTGTTTATGATTAAAATTAAAGGTAATAGCGACTCTATTTATATCAACTCGTCAGTGCTCCCTGGAACGCCTTTAAATTGGTTCTATGGTGGTTTATTATTCTTTGCGATACATTTAATAACTCTTATAATCATTGACGTTATTAAAAATAAAAAAGATTGTTATTTGCTTAAAATCCCTAAATCTGTTAAAGACAGACTTGTTTATAAAAACGAAGACTAAAAGGTATTAAAATGAAATTAAAAGTTATTGGTTGGACTTATTATGACGACCCTAATTACATTTATTTTGAAACAACGTGGGCAACTCAAAACGCCGTGTTAGAAGACGTGATTAAAAACGGATACCTTTTTACAGGATATCACCATCAAGAATACGACCATTGTTGTCCCGTTCTTAATAACGGCAAAAAAATTATATTTTCTCAACGTGGGTTTGGTGGATTAATGGCTATGGCTCAAAATCGTCATAAAACGTACGATTATTCATTATACGCTTACACGGCTGAACCTAATGCAAGTTATTATAAATTTCCAAAAACAGACCCTGACGATAGTTTAATTGTTGACGAAAAAACTCTTTATGAAACGTACGAAATCGACGCTGATATAGAGGCTATTGCCACTGCTGATATTAAGAAAGAATTGCGTTTAAAAAATTTAAAAGAATATGCTCTTATGGAAGTTGGCGACTGCGTTAAACTTATAAGAGGCGAACACACTACTAAATACAAAATTATTAATGTTGATAGGGTTAAAGACGTTAGCATTGTTGACGAATATAATTTTAAATATCGTAACTGCAATATTTTTACCGAAGAAGAATCAAAACAAATAACTGAAAAATACGAACAAGCCGATACGGCTATTGTATTAAAACTTGAACACATATTTTTTAACAACGATTAGGAAAAACTATTATTATGAATTTCTTTGAGCAATTTATACTTGTGTTAAAAACTGAATCAAAAGCACCTACACTGTTTGGTACTTTTCACTTAGTTAGCATCGCTTTATTTATCACGTTAACGATTTTATTGTGCGTATTTTTTAAAAACAGTAACGAAAAAGTTTATAATCGTATAATTTTAATATTTTGGATTATAATTTTAACGTTTGAAATATATAAGCAAGTTGCTTATTCGTTTAATTACGTTGCAACAAATAAAGTTGAGTGGAAATATATGGTTAACATATTCCCTTTTCAATTATGCTCTATGCCACTTTACGTATGGCCTTTAATAGCCTTTTTAAAGGACGGAAAGGTTAGGGACGCATTACTTTCCTTTAATATGACGTTTATATTTTTTGGAGGCTTATGCACCTTAATTTACCCAGGACAAGTATTTAGTAAAGTTATAGGATTAAACGTTCAAACGTTATTACACCACGGCTTACAAGTCGTATCAGGTATATTTACCTTTGTATTTTATAGAAAAAAGGTTAACTTTAAATTCTTTTTAAAAGGAGTTATTCCTTTTGTAATTGCGTTACTTATCGCTTTACTTATGAATATGATAGTAAACGCTATATTCCCTAACGATATAAATAAAACGTTTTGGTTTAATATGTTTTACTTAAACCCTATAATAGGAACTAATTTACCTATTTTAAATATGTTCTACGGACAAAACCCTGCAACAAGAATTGTTTCTTACCCTTTATTCTTACAAATATATTCGTTAGGATTTGTTTTTGTTGCATTTGTTATGTATATTACTATGTTTGATATTTACAAACTTGTAAAAAGGATAAAAAAATGTGGTTAAAAAATAAAAAAAACTCAATTATATTTATAATTTTTATATTAGCACAATTAGTGCTTTACTACTTTACCCTATTTGTTGGTGGAAAAATTGGTAATACAGCGTCATTTATAATAGTCGCTCTTTCGTTTTTATATTCTTTATTGTTTTTAGATTTTAAACACTTAAAGTTTATAACGCAAGTTGCATTATTATTTACAATGTTTGCCGACGTTTATTTAGTTCTTTTATTACCACAAACAGAAAGGACAAGAAGTATTGCAATGACGTTTTTTACAGTAACTCAAATTGCTTACTATATAAGAATTTTGCAAGAACAATCAAACAAAAAAATAAACGCTGTTAATACCGTTTTAAGAATATGTTTAACTATTTTAATTGTTTTAGTTACTATTTTAGTTATTAAAGACAAAACAAACTATTTAGCAATTATTTCAGTTATATATTACGCTAATTTATTTATCAATCTTGTATTTGCTTTTATAAACGTAAAAAAATCGCCGTTAGTTGCCATAGGTTTACTTTTATTTATGCTATGCGATACGATTATAGGCTTACAAGTAATGGACGGCTCGTTCTTGCCTATTAATAATGAATTTATTTCGAAAATATTATATTCGGGCTTTAATACGGCGTGGGTATTTTATGCTCCGTCGCAAGTGCTTTTAAGTATTAGTGCAAAAAATCAGCCCTCTTTGAAATAACTTTTTATTTAACCTTTTATTAAAAAATAAAAAGCAGTCGAAATTCGACTGCTTTTTTAATTTTGTTTAGCGTTTTATTGCTTACGCTCTTGGGTTTTTAATGTTCGCTTGTGCTGCTGATAAACGAGCAATTGGAACACGATATGGAGAACAAGAAACGTAAGATAAGCCGATAGCGTGGCAGAATTCGATAGATGATGGGTCACCACCGTGTTCACCACAAATACCTAAGTGCATTGTAGGACGAACCTTTTTACCGCCTTCTACTGCCATTTCCATAAGTTTACCAACGCCTGTTACGTCTAACCTTGCAAATGGGTCAGATTCGTAAATTTTGTTTTGGTAGTATGATGGCAAGAATTTACCTGCGTCGTCACGAGAGAAACCAAACGTCATTTGCGTTAAGTCGTTAGTACCGAAACAGAAGAATTCTGCTTCCTTAGCAATATCTTCTGATGTAAGACAAGCCCTTGGAATTTCAATCATTGTACCTACTTCGTATTTTAATTCAACGCCACTTTCTTTGATAACTTCGTTTGCTGTTTTAACAACGATGTCTTTAACGAACTTAAATTCTTTAACTTCGCCTGTTAACGGAATCATAATTTCAGGAATTAAATTCCATTCAGGGTGTCTTTTAAGCACTGCGATTGCTGCCTTAATTACTGCCTTAGTTTGCATTACTGCTATTTCAGGGTAAGTAACTGTTAAACGACAACCTCTATGACCCATCATTGGGTTAAATTCGTGTAAAGAAGTTATAATTTCTTTAATTTTGCTAACTGATTTATTTTGTGCTTTTGCTAATGCTTCAATATCTTCTTCGATAGTTGGAACGAATTCGTGAAGTGGTGGGTCAAGGAAACGAATTGTTATTGGATAACCACCAAGTGCTTCAAATAAACCTTCGAAGTCTGCTTGTTGCATTGGTTCAATTTTATCAAGAGCAGCCTTTCTTTCTTCAACTGTATCAGAACAAATCATTTCTCTAAAAATACCAATTCTTGATGGGTCGAAGAACATGTGTTCTGTACGGCAAAGACCGATACCTTGTGCACCGAAAGCAGCCGCTTGTTTAGCGTCTTCTGGCGAGTCTGCGTTAGTTCTAACGTCTAATGCTTTATATTTGTTTGCTAAGTCCATAATTCTGCCGAAATAGCCTGAATTAGGGTCTGCAGGAACTGTTGCAATTAAAGTGTCGTAAATGTTACCAGTTGAACCGTCTAACGAAATTACGTCGCCTTCTTTAAAGATTTTACCTGCAAGTTCAAACCATTTTTCTTCTTCGTGCATTTTAATATCGCCACAACCTGAAACGCAGCATGTACCCATACCACGAGCAACAACGGCTGCGTGAGAAGTTTGACCACCACGAACTGTTAAAATACCTTGTGCATATTTCATACCTTCGATATCTTCAGGTGAAGTTTCTAAACGAACTAAAATTACGTTTTCGCCTTTCTTGCCTTCGATAACTGCGTCTTCTGCCGTAAATACAATTTTACCAGCAGCAGCACCAGGAGATGCAGCAATACCTTTACCGATAACGTTATTCTTATCAGCCACTTTTAACGCTTTAACGTCAAATTGTGGGTGTAAAAGCATATCTAAACTCTTAGCATCGATTTGCATAAGTGCTTCTTTTTCAGTAATCATACCTTCGTCGATTAAATCGCAAGCAATTTTGATAGCAGCAGTTGCTGTTCTTTTACCATTACGAGTTTGAAGCATATATAACTTTCTATCTTGAATAGTAAATTCCATATCTTGCATATCACGATAGTGATTTTCTAAAATGTCGCAAACTTTTAAGAATTGTTCGTAAACTTCAGGGAATACTTCCTTCATTTGAGCAATAGGCATTGGCGTACGAACACCGGCAACTACGTCTTCACCTTGTGCGTTAGTTAAGAATTCACCCATAACACCTTTTTCACCTGTTGCAGGGTTACGAGTAAATGCGACGCCTGTACCTGACGTTTCACCCATATTACCAAACGCCATCATTTGAACGTTAACTGCCGTACCCCAACTATATGGAATATCGTGGTCCATACGATAAATGTTAGCCCTTGGGTTATCCCATGAACGGAATACCGCTTTAACGGCTTCAAAAAGTTGTTCTTTTGGTTCGTCTGGGAAATCTCTACCTAATTGTTTTTTGTATTCTGCTTTAAATGAAAGTGCTAATTCTTTTAAATCTTCTGCCGTTAATTGAACGTCTTCTGTAACGCCCTTTCTTTCTTTCATTTCGTCGATAAGTTTTTCAAAATATTTTTTACCAACTTCCATAACAACGTCAGAGAACATTTGAATAAAACGACGATAACAGTCCCAAGCCCAACGTGGGTTGTTAGACTTTTCTGCCAAAGTATTAACAACTTCTTCATTTAAACCAAGGTTTAAGATTGTATCCATCATACCTGGCATTGACGCACGAGCACCTGAACGAACAGAAACTAAAAGTGGATTTTCTTTGTCACCAAATTTCATACCACAAATTTCTTCCATTTTTCCGATATACTCAATGATTTCTGCTTGTATTGACGGATTAATTTGTTTTCCATCTTCGTAATATTGAGTACAAGCCTCAGTTGAAATAGTAAAACCTTGTGGAACAGGTAAACCGATATTTGTCATTTCTGCAAGGTTAGCACCTTTACCACCAAGAATTTCACGCATTTTTGCATTACCTTCTGTAAAAAGATAGCAATATTTTTTTGCCATAAAAACTCCTCCTAAATATATAAATGTAATTAATAACCGTTTTAAAAAAAAATGCCACGACGATATAACGTGTGGCTTTTTATTTGCACATAATCTATTTTAAACCAAATTAAAAAAAATAGCAACTTTTTAAAAGCGTAAAATACAAAAAAATGCACATAATTGTGCATTTTTTTTGCTTTATGCTTTTTTAATTAATTTAACACTCTTTAAATATACGGTTAACGGATATTGCACCCACGTATCTTGTATTGCAGGAACGTGCGTATCACGTCTTGAAGGGTAATTAGACCATTTAGTTTTAGTCGTAATAACTTTGCTATATATGTCTTCTGCCCTTGACAACTTTCCGTTATAATTAATTTCATACGTTAAGTAGAATAATTCTTGAATAGAGTTAGACCTAATTCCCGTACCTGGCACGTCATAGTGTCCCGTATTTAAAATGTAAGGATACATTTTCAACAAATAATCAATAGGAATTTCAAACGTAACCCATTTGTTTGCACTAAACCTTGCTAACTGGTAATTAGTTCTTGTTGTTTGAGACGTAACACCAACCCTTGCAACGTATGGATGTGGATTTTGGCTATCAACGTAAATTGTTACGGCTAATGCGTCGTATTGTGCTATTTGTCTATACGATTTACCTGAATTAACTTGTATAAACAATTGATTAAGCAACGTGTTAACACTATTTCTGTTGTCTTTGTTAACAGGAATATCCATTTTAACGGCATTTTCACCTGCAAAATAGTCGAATGCGTCTTTGCTTAAACCATTGTCAAGATAACGTGGATAAACGTTCTTTAAAACTGTTATACCTCTATCTGCAAGCACTAATTCTTCGTTTAATTTAACAAAGTTATTTTTTAATGATTTTGATTGACCAAGGTCAGGAGGAGCAACTTTTAAATTTAAGTCAGACATATAAACGCTATAAACACGTTTGCCCGTACCTTCTTTAAATGAAATAGTAGTATTTAAAAATGGCTTGCCGGCACTTAAATATTCGTAAAAACCTTTTTTAGACGTAACACCAACACCTTCACTTGTTACGAAATTAGACATATTAACTTCTCTTGCAGCATTGTAGATTTCAAGAGGCATTCTTACGCTTACCCAAGTGTTTACGTCAACTGATTGATATATTTTTTGATTACCTATAGATAAAGTCATTGAGTGGTTATCAGAATTAGCCCTACTTGGAGAGTATAAATACATATAGAATTCTAAATAGTCGGCTTCTAAAAATTCTTCTAACGTACAACTTGGCTTTAAAGATAAATACATTGTTGTATTATCTCTTACTTTACTTTCTACAACTAAATAACCTTTGTTTCCTACATAAGGAGGGTCAACAAGTAAATTATCATAAAATTGTTGTGAAGTTACGTAATAAGCGTCTGCTTCTTCTTCGGCTGCAACCGAACCCTTAGATAAACCTACCTTAGTCATATCACTGCTATCGATAGAATTTTGGTCTGCAAGTAAAACTGCTGTTTTACCATTTGCAAATTTACCTTCTTTTTGCGCTTGTGTAAATACAAGTGTATCGTCGCTTAATTGATTACGATATTCGTAATTATCTTCGTCGTAAGCGCCTTTGTCGTCGTAATAAATAGTCATTACGGCTTTTAAAGTTTTAGTAATATAACCTGTACCTTGCAACGTACAAACTGCTTCATACATACCATACTCAGTATGAGTGTTGTTTTCATACGTAGCAGTAACTCCCTCAGGTAAATCTCCTGTAACTAATAATGATTGTTCTTCACCATTATAAGCAAACATTGTATTTTCATATGTAACGCCTTCAATTTCTATTGCCGGTTCAACTACGCAACCTGCAAAAGGCAAAATCATAAAATTGAAAGCCAATACTAACATTGCAAATTTTTTTACTATCTTCTTAATCATAAATCCCTTACTTAATTTTTTATTCTATAATTATTATTGATTTTTGTATAACACCACCATCTTTATCAGGTTTTTCGCCTACTCCTGAGCCATATCCACCATCTTTATCGTCACCAAATTCGTTTGTAGGTGGATTCCAAGGATTAGAACCTTTACAAGACTTTTTACAAGCAATAACACAAGTTGTTGCAAGCACTAATATACAAATTAATAAAACTCTTAAAAATTTTTTCATTTTAAACCTTTATTTTATACAAACTACTTTAATATCGTGCCACCATCTTTATCAGGCTTTTCACCTTCGCCAGACATTGGTGGTTTTGGCGTAGTGTTACCACTATCGTCATTATTATCATTATCGCCGCCTTGGTTGCCACTATCACCTTGGTTATCGTCGCCACCACCTTGGTTGCCACTATCGCCTTGGTTATCATCGCCACCGCCTTGGTTGCCACTATCGCCTTGGTTATCGTCGCCACCGCCTTGGTTATCTTCGTTGCCACCATTATCTTCACCATTGTCTTGGTCGCCACCACCTTGTTCAGTGTCTTTACCAGGGTCGTCGGGAACGTCGTTACAAGCAATATTAAACGGCATTACTATTAATGATATTAAAATTAATAATAAAATTAATAATCTTTTCATAAATCCCCTTACTTTAACGTTATACGTTTTTAGTATAAAAATTTACACTTAAAATATACGCAACTTTTTAAAAATCGTAAATATTAAAGCATACTTTGTAAGTTTAAAAACTTATTAACTATATTTTACACTAAAATGAGAAAAAAATCAATATTTTACTACAAGTTTATAACTAAATATAAAAATAATCGCCCTTTCTTTCGAAAGAGCGACCATTTTAATTTAAACGTTATTTAACATTTTAATTATTCAGTTTCAGTACCTTTTTCAGCATAATTAAAGTAAAGGAAACGATAGCCAATGTAATTCTTTTCAGTGTCAGCATCGTAGTAAGTGAAACAGAACATGTTATAACCATGTTTAGAAGTGTCAACTTTTGTTAATTGAACTCTATATAAACCTTTATTTTTATCAGGTTCGTAGCCAGATTTCTTTGAAATTTTGCTACCATCTGCTTTATAGAAGTCAGTTGTGACACCATTAGCCCACGTTAAATATCTTACTTCTAAGTTGCTTACGTCAAGCACTTTGCCACCAGCCTTAGCATTTAAAATGAAATCAATAGGACCTTCTAATGCATTGTTAACAGTAAATATTGTTTCAAAACTATCAGGAGCAATAACCTTACCGTTAGTATTGTCGTAGAAATATAATTCATCGAATCTTTCATATCCTTCATATTGCTCAAACGAAATACTATCAATATAAACAGGTTGGTTCATATTTGCTGTTGCAGAAGCATCATCATGCGCTATATAGAACAATGCTGTTGCGTCACTTGCTGATGTAAATTGGTCGAATATATAGCCGTAATTATCTGTAAATGAACCCACCATTCTTGGCTTATCTAACTTTAATTCATACCAAGTGTTGTATGGTACATTTTCTACGTTTGTTAAGTGAACATTACCAACTTGAATAGTTTCACCAGCACCTGCATTTGCCTTAGGGAAGTAAACCATAACTGAAATGTAATCCCAGTTATCGCTGTTGTAAGCCATATATTTAGCAACATATGAAGCAGGTCTTGCTTCTGTACCATATACTGTTCTTGTTACACCAGCTTCTTGGAAGTCTTTATCAGTCTTATATTCAGAAGACCTTAAATAGATACCTAACCTTGCTTCGCCCCAGTTTCCATTTTTATAGTTAACTTGTGGTTGAGTTTTAATTACACCATATCTACCTTCAAATTCATTGTAGTAAGATGTGTTAGCAGCGTAATTTTCATAATCGCCTTTATAAGCAATTTGTGAAATTTTTGCTGGATTTGAGGTATCTAATTCAACTTTATATGCAGCAGTTACACTTGCAGAATCAGAGAACGTTTCAACGAATCTTGCTTCTTCATAAGGGTTGGCTGTAACAGTTAAAGTATAAACGTCACTTGCATTTCTTGCTTGACCTTCAATATAGTAAACTGTAATTTGGTAAGTTCCTACATGACCAGCAGTAAACGTGCCGTCAACAACGTCTATTTCATAGTTATTAGTAGGGTTGCTATCAAGTTTAACTACTTTATAACTATAATTTGCAGAAATAGGAGCATCTACACCTTCAACGTTTGGAACGATAGTAATAACACTATTCATTAATACTGCGTTATTTAAGTCAATTGCTTGTGAATTTGCAAGGAATTGAGCAGTAACGTTCTTATCACCAACAACGTCGATTACAACAGACTTAGTAAGTTCAACACCATTGTAATCACAAGTTGCCGTAATAGTGTAAGTGCCAGTAGCAGCAACGTTAATTTTACCCTTAGAAATTGTTACAGGATTATTATTTTCGTCAAATGCATTAATTGTAAGATTTTTCGCACCTTCTAATACAGCAGCAACTGAAATATCAGAATTGATAACGTATTTATTAGCGCCATCAGCAGGAGCTACGTTTAATTCAATTTCTTTTGTATAATCCTTAGAAATATTCTTTTCAATTTGAGCATTGCCAACAGTAACAACAACTTTAACGTCGTACATTGTAGGTTTAGTTGGTTTAAATACGTTAGTATTTACAAGTTCAATATAATCAGTAGCACTTGCTTCTTTGTAGAAATATTTATAAGTTGCGTTTTTAATGCCTGGAATATTAGCATCAATAGTAACGTCTTGTCCTAATTCAGCAGTACCTAAATTAACGGCAACGTTGTATGAACTAATAATTTTTGAAGCATAAATTTGTTCGCCGTTATTCTTTGCAAGGCCTTGTTCATTAAGTCTTGCTTGAATGAAGTATTTACGTGAAGTTAAGTCTCCTTCTATTGCAGGAGTAAACGAATAGCCTTCAAGAAGTGGATAATTCTTAAAGAAGTTAGCAATTGAATACGAACTTGCAGAAAGAATACCATAAGTTACAGCGTTTAAGTCGTTATCGTAACCATCTGTCTTACCTACGTAGAATTCGAAATCATTTTTTGTAAGTTCGCCAGCATTTTCTATATCAAGAGTAATTTCTTGACCCATAAGAGATACTTCACTATCCATAGTGATAGTAGCACCCTTAGCGTAAGAGAAACTATCAAAGTAGAAATCAAACTTAGCGTAATCTTCGTTAGTAACTGTGAAGTAACTACCACTTGTAGCAGTTCTACCACTTGCGAAAATGTTGTAAGGGTTAGTTTGAGTTCTAAGTTCAACTTTACTTACCTTAAATTCATACCATTTACCAACAGGAATTGCTGAAACGTTGAAATCAACGTTCTTAAACGCATTAACAGTAGTTTGAGTTTCGTCAGCATTTTTTGGTAAAATTAATACCCAAATAGAAAGATAATCTAAATCTTCACTTTCAAACCAATCTCTATAGAACGTATTATCCCTATAAGTTGATTGAATATGGAATAATCTTTGTTTGTCACTATACCTGTTTTCAGACGCTTGCGCTTTGATAACACCGAATTTAGTTACACCTGCTTTATCAGTAAATTTTTGATACCATTCTTCACCGATAGTAGCATTTTTAGAGTGGAAATAGTAATCTGCGACACCGTCAGCGTCTTTAACTGTTACGCAACCTTCTTTTGTATAAGCAATATTGTCTTCTGCATCATAGAAGTGGTAAGTTGTTAAATCTTGATAGTATGCTAATACGTCGTATTCAGTAGCATCTTCATTAGCCTTTTTATAGAAAGCAATTCTGTGCTCAGTTGCACTTTCATCAACTTTCTTATAAAGAATATTGCCGTTAGCGTCAAGGTAATCACCATCAGTGTTTGTAACGTAAATTAATCTACCTAAACCACGATATGGGTTATATTCGTAGTCAACAGCATATTGATGGTAGTTTGCAACTAATGATTCAGGTGCGTCGAAGCCTTCGATTTCGCCCCAAGCATCAGCAGTTTCTTTAATACTAATTTCTTTTGAAATTACCCTTGCTTCTGCTTCTGTTTTATCACTATTCCAAGCGTAAACATAGAATCTATAAACACCTGGTTCAGTTGGTCTAAATGATACACCATTATCTGTAAATTGACTGTCATTAACAACAATAGCGTTTTCAGAATCTAATTCGGTAACATATTCGCCGTTAACTTTTTCTGTTACGTATTGTTCAACAACTAATTTTCTAACAACAGTTGCACCTTTTGCATCAATTTCGAGTGGAATAAATACATCAGTATCTTTTACACCAAACTCTGGCATATTTAAAATCATAATGTATGGAGGAGTTTTATTAACACCGTTAATAATAAGTTCTCTTGTACCAATAACTTCTTGGTCGTCTTTAATTTCAATTACTAATTTGTAATAAGTTTTTTCTACCCTAAATTGATAATATAAATGTGGAACTTTTTGACCATCTGCATCGTAAATTTTAATATTAGCATAGTACAAGTTACCATTAGTATCATATACGTCTAAATATTCAGTTGCATCGAAAAGTTCGTATAAATCGTATTCGATAGTTTTGTCTTCAAAATCAACAAAAGTAACTTTACTCTTAGAACAACCTACCAAAGTAAGACATACGGCAGATATTAACGTTAATATTGCGATTAAAAATTTTCTCATTTTACTCATATTAATATCCTCCTATTATACGTGAACAACTCTGAAACTATCAAAGTAGTAAGTCATTCTTGTAAAGCTTTCTTTTACGTTAGGATCATCCATCTTAACGCCGTTTACAGTAACAGTAGGAGTCGACAAGTGAGTAATCCATAAATAACCTGGGTCAGTAATTCTTTCTTCATTTAAATAATATTGTTCAGGTTGTAATTCTACACCATCTTCATTTTTCCACGTACCCATACGTGTTAAGTCTGCTGCTATAGTATCTACTGAAATATAAACAGTTACCCATTCACCAGGAACCATTTCGGCAGTAGCACCTGCGTTAGACCACTTAGAGCCTGCGGCAAAGAATTTTAATGAAAGATTATACGTAAATGCACTTGCATTATAAACGTCAAAACAGAAAACCCAATCCTTCCATTCTTCCCTTGGGATAACGTAAGGGTTAGTTAATTCAGGATTATAGAAGTATGCTTGCCAGAAAAGACGCATCATTTGTTCTGGAATAGTCCACCTATGCCATGCACCTTTATAACCCTCAGAGTATTTCATTAATGGGAAGTTGTATTGTAACATTCTGTTACCAGTTGTTGCTTCAACACCAACTTCACTTGCATTTACTACCCTATGAGTAGGAGTTGAAATAATATCCGCAGACTTTATTATTGCAAGGTTTTGTTGATAAATTTCATCAAACGTTAATAAATATTTAACGTCGGCATTAAGGTCGAAACTAAGTGGAGAGTCAAAAGTGTTTATTGTTTCTTTATATATTAATGAAATATCGTCAAGATAGAAAACAGGAGCGTGTTCAACATTATCTTTTTCTGCTATTTCATATTTCATATAAATACCTTCGATAGTAATCATATCGTCTCTGTCGATATCAGAACCGATAGTCATTGAACCGAAGTCAATAACGTATTTAACAAGCGTCCATTCTTTTGATTTTAATAAATACGTTTGACCTTGTAACGCTGCAATTTGTTCAAACTTTACATAGTTGTTTACAAGACCAACCGTAACTTCTTTATCAACGTCATTATCGTTGTACATCCAGAAACTTACGTAATCAACGTAAGAGAAATCTTGATAGTCGAAATCCCATGCTGAAGAACTTGTAGGGAACCAAATAACAGGTTCAATAGCCTCAATGTGTCCTCCGATAGGTTGAATTTTTGCTGAGTAATTACCACTCTTACAATAGTCTTTATCCTTGTTTCTTCTTACTACACCAAACATTTCTTGAAGTTTGATACAAGAAAAGTCAGGAGACCATTCTTCAAAGTTGTAAAGGTCAACCCTTGAAGAGTTAGAAATTTTTGTAACAGTGCTTGAACCTTGGTCACCCTTACCCTTTTCGTCGTTACATCCGACGAAAAGAGAAGTTGCCATAACTATTGAAAGTATTAAACTTAAAATTTTAGTAAACTTTTTCATATTAATACCTCCAATTAACCTTCATAAACAACAATGTCTTTGAAGTAGAACGTTACGTTTCTATACATTTCAGAACCGTCTTCTTCAAACTTCCAAATCATATGTTGAAGTGGATATTTATTCCAATCGTTACCCTTAGTATTAACTTCAATAGAGTTATAACCAGGTTGAATTGTTGCTTTAAATAATTCCTTAGCATCGTTCTTACCTGACATAACACCTAATGCAGTGATGTTGAATGCTTTGTCAGATGGGTTATAGAAGTGGAACGTCATAGAAATTGTTTTTGCGTTAAAGAGTGAGTTAATCTTTGGACTTTGAACTTTAATGTTAACGTAGTCGTCAGCATCTGCACCATAAACGTTAATTTCAATATCTTGCGTACCTTGTTCTGCTTCTAATTTTTCAATAGTACCAACAAGGTCATAATCAACTTCGGCAGCGCCATCTTTGAATATACTGTTGCTACCCGCTGTAATTTCTTCTGCTTCAACAATAGTAACTTTACCACCAACACCTTGTGAGTAAACAAGCGTTTCGCCACCTGCTTCAAATTCTAATTCAATGTCGTTTTCAGCACTTTGAGTTCTATCAATAACGATGTCGTATAAATAACCGCCACCTACCATAGCGCCGTTTGGTTGAACAATTTCGCCATTATTTTTTAAAGTTCTTGCAGTATTATCTGCATTTGCTTTAAGGTAAATTTGGTATTTAACTTTACCAAAACCATTATCATCAACGCTAACGATACACATTTTTGCTTCTGATTGAGTACATTTGATAAGGTTGATTAACGCAAGCCTTGTTGCTTCAAAGTTACCACAATCCATAACGCAAGTAATACCGTTATAAATGTTTTTACCTAAACCTGAAATAACGTCAGTAGGGTCGATTTCTATACCTAATTCTTCAGCAATTTCAGCATAAGTTTGTTTTAAACTATAAAAGAGTTCATATTCTTCCATAGCGTCAACTTTTGCTTGAATTCTGAACGTAGGTACAAGTTCGTCTAATTCTAATTGAGCAGCAGGATAGAAATACCAACCGTCACCACTACCATAGTTAGTTCTTGTATAGTAACTAAAATAGAAGTCGTCAATCATTTTACCGCCAGTTTCTTTATCGGCGAAATAGTCAACTGACCAGTCAGATTGAGCCCTTACGTTGTATTCTGCTTGCATCCAACCTAACATTCTTTCTGGTAAACTGTTACCTTCGATATCGTGAACGAAAGCATACCACCATTGTAAATAATTGTCTTTATATTTAGCCCTTTGACCTTCAGAAGCGTAGTTACCATAAGTTGGAGAGAAGCATTTTACGTATCTTGCGTATGATTCAGACCAAGCAGTAGCAACAGGCATTTGAAGAACTTTGATAGATTCAATCATTTCTTGTTTGAAAGTTTCCCAACTCTTACCTGATTCAGGATGCTTTGTTTCGTATTCTATCTTATAATTAGACCTTAAATTGCCCCTGAAATCTGTACCTTCATTGCTTTCAAGAATTTTAACGTATTCTTCAATTAATTTATCAACTGAAACGGCAGCAGCCTTAGTTTCTAAGAATTTACCGTTAGCAGCAGGTTCGTCTGGTGCGCAGTCTAATATAAGTCTGCTAAAATAGTTTTCGTTGTCTTCAATAGAGAAACGTACCCAATCGTCAAACTCTGTTTGATAGTGAGACGTTAAACAAGTTGCTTGAATGCCTTTAAGGTCAGAATATTTAGCGTGCCATTCTTCATCATCAGGATAGTTATTATCAAACACACCTACTGAACCTTGCGTATTAACAGTCGCTGCCCTTTCGTGGCTTAAAACATCTCTAAATACACTAATTTTTAAATCTCTTTGTTGTTGACCAGAACCTGTTTCAGTCCACATACGGCAAGCAGTGTATCTATATTTAAGCATTGCTCTATTCCAAAGGTCAGAAGCCCTTTGAGTATAGTCAAGTTCTGCATTAAATTTATTGTTTCTACAACCAAATGATGCAGTAGCAGTTGATTTTTCACTTACAGTTGCGTCTGCAATGTTTAACGTTACAGGAATTTGTTTAGTAAACGTTTTAAAATCAAGCGTGATAGTACCAACGTACGTACCTACAGGATTGTAAGTATATTTTTGGCTATCTGTTAAAGTTTTTGCTTGTTCTTCAGTGATACCTTCTTTTAAAATAGCATCATCGTTTTCGTCCAATTCTGGTCTTGTTGAGAATTGGAATGTAAGACCTTGGTTATCACCTGCTTTAAAGTTATTAAGGTCAAAGTTTAAAACAGCGTTCATAGGAATTAAAGCGTCTGGATAGAAACCTGCCGTATAACCGTGGTCAGCCCAAACGATTGCCCTTGCACCCATTTGACCAATGTATAAATAACTTTGTTTAGCAACGGTAACGTTTTCGCTCTTGTAAACGATATTTGGGTTTTCAACGTTAACTAAATCTGAAATAGAAGCGTTGAACCAGTCAACGTCCTTTTTAGAATTCATTATAAGTTGTAATATTTCGTATTCGCCTTGAACCATAGTAATTTCAAGCGATTCAGCACTTAAAATTTCTTTTTCAGGCGGCATTTCATCTTGTTTTACTTTATAAGTACTCCAAGTTGTAAAGTAACTAATATCACTTGCAGTTAACTCTTTTTCGCCACAACCAACTAATGGAAATAACATAGTAAGAGAAAGAGCAACTGATACCAATGCTGTAAAAATCTTACTTTTTTTCATAAAAACCTCATTGAAAATTTTAAAAATTTATAAGATTAAAAAATCTTTATTACTATAAAGTAATAAATCTTTTAAAAAATTGTCTAAAATAGGCAAAATTATTTATTTTACGTAGAACGCCGCATATAGCGTTCTACGTAAAAATTAAATCTTAATAACTATCTGAAAGACCTGCTTCAAATAATAAGAACCTGAACCTATCTTCTGTCATATTATTTGTAGTTTCTTCAAATACAGATTGTGCACTTGGTGCTTCTTTTACACGGAACACCCTACCTATATCACCTGAAAGGTTAATAGCCTTATAACCTACGCCTGAAAGTGGTCTTCTTTCTGAACGTAATAAGATTTTAATAGGGTTAAACGTGTTATACATAATTTCAGTTAACCTTGGTTGTTGCATTGGTGAACATTTAGTATAAACTTCTGCAAAACCATCAGCAACAGTGCCTTCTGTACCATATAATGGAGCAGTGCTGTTAGGATCAAAATGGAATGGTAAGTTTTGACCTTCACTACCTTCCATATAAGCAAGTTGACATACGTCAGTTGCCATAAATCTTAAAAAGTCTTTTGCAACGTCAATAGAGTTTGAAACTGATGGAATACAAACTGTGTGAGAAATACCAGGACCTCTTGAAATAGCACGTGCTTCTAAAAGTCTGTCATAGTCTTTTTCTTTAAGAGTATTTTTGCTTACGTTTGTATCAGCAGGCCATTGTGCGTGGAATGCTTCAAAAGCAGCGTCAAAATCCATTCTTTCATCGATACAACCAACAAGGAAAGAAAGTTGTTCATCAGTCATATAAGAAGTGTTATCTGCTTGTCTGTAAGCAAGTTTATGAACTACTTCACTAATGATAGGCGCTTTTAAAATTAATAAGTTTTCAGGGTTAATAGCACCTTCAACACCTGCTTCGTATTCTGCCTTCATTTCTTTACGAATTAATTTCATTTCGCTATCGTACCAGTCAGAACAGTTAGTCATAGGATATTCACCTTTAAGGAAAGTTGTTTGACCAACCATGAAGTTATATTCTGATAAACCTAAATCATAGTATGCTTTATCGTAGTCAAGTATTTCTCTTAAAACTTGTAAAGAATAAAGTCTGCCTTTTTGTTGGAAAACTTTGTTTGATTGAGATCTCATACCGATACTTTCGTCGTAGTAATAACCTTCCCAGAAATCGTTATATTCATCATAACCGTCGTATTGAGCCCACCAAGCTTCGAATAAAGCAGAGTCGTAAGTTGCAGAACCACAAGGAGCAATACCGAAACCATCTTCGTTACCACAGTTTAATTTGTTCCATTCTTTTTGAGACATACCTGCTGGTTTTTCAAGAATTGTATCACCATTTTTAATTTTAACAAGTAAATCTAAAAGTTCTTGAGTAGTTCTTGGGTCGTGTTCAACGTAGTTAGCAAATAACCTTGGGTTATAAACCATACCTGTGTAACCTGTAACCCATGAAACGTCGTAGTATTCAATATTACCTTCTGGGTTAATCCAAGTAACGTAATCGCGTGAAACATCTAACATTTTGTCTAATACAGTAACGTTTTCGTTAGGAACAGTACTATTAAATACGTCAGTAAGTTCAACTAAAGTTGATTGGCCTTTTGAGTTTTTACCAAAGAAAGGAACTAAATCTTCAATAACAAAAATCAAGTCAAATTGATTGTTTTTTGGTGATTTAAGTTTTTGAAGACCATAGTTTGGAGTTCTTTCATCAAGGGGTTTAATTTCAAGGTTAGGATATTTTTCTTTAACCCATGCTTGTTTTTCAAAAGCGCCTAATGCTCCTAAAACACCGTCAATACCGTAACCACGGTTAGCGATGAAAACTTCTAACACTTGGTCTGCTTCCCTTTGTGGTTCATTACAACCTACAAAAGCAGAGAAACTTAATGTTAAAGCAAGAAGCATAACTGAAATTTTCTTAAATAACTTTTTCATTTTTTCTCCTTAAATTACTTTTTTTAATTAGTATTTATATTTTTTTATTTTTTATTATAATTAAATTGTTTTTTATAACTTATTATAAACAAGTTTATAATAATTTTAGCCTTTAAGACCACCGACTGAGAAGTTCTTCATAATGATATCACTGAACGCTGCGAATACACCGATAACAGGTATTGTACTCATAACAAGTGCTGCGTAATATCTTGGTAAGTCTGATTTACCTTCGTTTGTTTGGCTTAAATTGTAAAGACCTGATGCAAGTGTTGGATAACTTGGCATGTACATAAGCGCTGTCATGTAGTTGTTCCAGTTACCGATAAATGCAAGGATACCGAGTGTTACCATTGCAACGCTTGCTTGTGGTAACATAATTTTTGTAAATACTGTAAAGTGTCCACCACCGTCGATAAATACGGCTTCGGCATACGACCAAGAAATGTTTTGGAAGAAACCATATAATACAAGGAAGTTAAAACCAAATGAACCGATTGCAGTTATAAATAAGTATAAACGTGTATCGTAAAGATTTAAGTCGTTAATTAATTTAAAGCTTGAACCTTCTGCACCAACGACAGGTATAACCATTGTGAAAATTGCTAAACCGTAAATAAAATCTCTACCACGGAATTTGTATTTTGAAAGTGCGTATGCTGTACAACAAGTACCTGCAAGTTGCATTATTATTCTTCCGAAGCAGAAAATAATACTGTTGTAAACTAATTCAGGAATATAAGCGTAAGTTCCCGTCTTTTGTTTTAAAACCTTTAATGAGAAGGCTTCAATGTAGTTTGCCCAGTCAATACCCCTACCAAATTCAAATACGTCTTTTTCTGTTGAGTCTAACATATGTTGTAAACTCTTTAAGAAAAGGAATGCAAGTGGGTACATTATTATAAAAGTATATATAGTGAATATAACAAAAACGATTCCGAATAAAATCTTTTCAGCCGTAGTTCTTGAAGTAAGAATACTTGCTGAATCGTCTTTACGCATACTACGTTTTCTAATTTTTTCAATTCTATCTGTTGTAGCCATAATTCTTACCCCCTTTATTAATATTCAATAGTATCTACTTTACCACACAACCATCTTGCAAAGAATACGATAGGAAGTGCTATTACCGTACAAGCAATACCCATAGCCGATACAAGCCTTACACTGTTAGGACTACCTGCGTTACCACCACCAAGACCGTTCGTACCTACGATTTTACTTTGAATCCAGAATGCGAACGTTGACGTACCATACGAACCTTGCGTAAGTAACATAATAGGACCAGATGCTGAGAACATATCTGTGAACGCTAAAATAAATTGCGTAGTGAACGTTGGCCAAATTAACGGAATAATAATAGAGATAATTTCTCTACCAGGACCTACACCGTCAAGTTTTGCTGCTTCTAATACTTCGGTAGGAATACGTGCCATACCACTTGAAAACAATAACACGTTTTTAGTGTATGCTGTTAATAATGAGAATACAATAGCAGTTGGCAATGCTGTTTCGTTATTACCTAATAAACCACCTTTTGGTATTTCTAATATATCAACTAACGGACCGTGTGACGACGTTATTTCAATATAAGCAGTCGTTAAAACGATTGTTGGTATAACGGCAGGAAGATAGAAAATAATTCTGAATATTTTGTAGCCTAAAATCTTTTTATAGATAAAGAATGCTATAAACAAACTTATTGGCATTGTTACGAAAATATGTAAACCAAAATATAAGAAAGTATTTTTAAACGCTATCGGTAATGCTGACGTATTACCTGTACCTGTTATCCATGGCAAGAAGTCTGATTTCCATAAACTTGTGTAGTTCCAAAAGAACTTTTCCCAAAAGCCCATTTTTGCAAGCACTGATGGTCTAATAGTTGTTGGCGGACTGAACGCCATAAGTATTGATTGAATATTAATATACAACCAGAAAATACACCAGTGTATAAGCGGAATTGCCAAAAGCGAAATTACGAAAATCATTGCTTCACGATTGTATGAACGTGCAGAACGAGAACGACGCTTTGGAAATAACGTTAACTTTAAGTCGTAAAAGAAATCGCCTATGCTTTGGAAGAAATTCCTTTTGTAAGCAACTTGTTGTAAACTGTCCTTCTTCATAAATTACCCCTTTTATTTTAAACAAACCTTACGATTTGCATTATTTACTACTTTAACATTAATTGCCTTTAAAGTTTGCACTTTTAATACAATTTGTTTAAGTAAAAAAATTTTTTGTTTTAGCCCTTTTTTATCGTCTTTTTAAAAAAGTTACGTGCTTTTTACAAAATTATTATTTTTTGCTTAAAACTTGTTAAAATCTTTTTTTGTTAAAATTTACCATATTTTGATATTTTTTAACAAAGTTTTTGTGAAATTAGTAAAAATTGCCAATCTTATAAATTCTATCAATAATATTTATAAGTATTATTAATTTTTTTTATAGACTTTCCCACACTTACTGAAATTATAGCATTTTTTCAATGAAATAGCAAGCATATACAAGTAAAAAAATTAAAAAAACGCCTCTTTTAAAAACATTTAGCATATTTGAATATTTTTCTTAAAAATTTAATATTCTTTATGCTTTTTAGTTAATTTTTTTAATTCTTTGCACGTTTTTTTCGTTTTAAACAGCAACTAACTCTCTTGTTTTTTAAAAATATATTAATTAAATAAAGTTTTTTAGTCTTTATGTATTTATTTTTAGTAAAATTAGCCTTGTTTTAGCCGTTTTGCCTTTTAAAATTACGGCTTTTTATATATTATATATACTTTATTAAATTACAAACTTTAATTCCTTATAAAATAATAATTAAGACGCACGCTTTTTATTGTCTTTTAAATAAAAAACGCACAACTTCGCTAAAAGTTGTGCGTTTGTATTTGTTTTTAATTGTTTATGATTTTTTAATCAATTTTATACTTTTAAAATATACCGTCATAGGATATTGTATCCAATTGCCTTGTTTTACAGGTACGTATTCATTTCCGTTTGACGGTGAAGAAGTAAACTTAGATACTCCACCTTTATCAATACGGCTTGAATAAAGACTGCTTGCCCTTCTTGTAGAATTACCTTCGGTAACTTCGTAAGTAATACTAAATAATTGTTGAGCCGAATCGTTAGTCCATACGTAACTATTTGACGGAGACGTATAAGCGTAGGCATTTTTTAAACCTGCGTACATATTTAAAACGTCTTCAATAGGAATTTCAAAAGTTACCCATTTATTTGCTTCAAACCTTGCTAAAACGTTTTCTTTTACATTTGATTGCGTCGGCACGCTTGACAACGCTATATAAGGATTTGGATTTTGGCTATCAATTCTTAAAGTAATAGCCAAAGCGTCGTATTGAGCAATTTGCTTATACGTTTTAGACGGATTTACGTTAACGTAAAGATTGTTCATTAATGTATTGTAATTTCCTTTTGTTCTACTTACAGTAGATAAGTCGATTTTAACAATGCCGTCAATTCCGTCATACTCAACTACGTGAGTATCGTGATATAAAACCGAATACCTTGGATAAATATTTTTTAAAATACTTTTGTTTATTTGTTCGTTATATTCATATTCGTCTAACTTTGTAAACCTGTTTGCTAATTTTGGTGCTAACGGATTAGTTTTATTATCTGGTATATCAACTTTTAACTTAAAATCAGAAAAATAAATTTTATACTGAGTATTAGCCGAACTAATGTTCCTTAAATTAACTTTTGTTCTTAAAAACGATTTGCCTGAGCATAAATATTCGTAAAAATCTTCTTTACTATTAACACCCGTACCACCACCACTTGTTACAAAGGTTGACATTTCGGTACTTTGAGCCGACCTATAAACGTCAAGCGGTATTTTTATTTTTACCCACGTGTTTTCGTCGCAATAGAAAAGTTTTGTATTACTTGTATATAAAGTCAATTCGTTAGGGTCGGTCATTGCTTCGTACCTACCTAAATCGTAAAACATATAAAACTCAATGTAGTCGGCTTCTAAAAACGCTTGCTTCGTACAATCTGGAATTATAGATAAGTGCATTTCTTTATTGTCAAGTTTTTTATTTTCTAAAACGGTAAAACCTACGTCGGCAGGTGCATAATTCAT
This sequence comes from Christensenellaceae bacterium, assembly GCA_045645865.1. Taxonomy (GTDB): domain Bacteria; phylum Bacillota; class Clostridia; order Christensenellales; family Borkfalkiaceae; genus HGM11412. The sequence continues at coordinate 32,173 of JAZRJP010000004.1, forward strand.
AATCTTTAAGCCTAAGTCGTTTTGATAATAAGCGTCAACGTCTAACAAAGAAGAATTAAACGCACTTGTTAAGCCTGCTTTGGTTTTAGTATTATCGTTAATAGTTGTTGAACTTGCAAATAGAACTTCTTCATGCCCATTACTAAAAGTGCCCGCTTTTTCATAGTCGTTAAAAATTAAAGTGTCGTCACTCCACCTTGAATTTCTATAAGCGTAATTTTCTTCGTCGTACACGCCGTAATCGTTAAACTTAATCGTCATATTTGCTTTTAACGTTTTTGTTTTATAACCCCTACCCGATAAGGTGCAAGTTGCATCGTATATGCCCCTATCAGTGTGAACGTTGTTTTCATAAGTTGCCGTTACTCCATTAGGTAACTCACCCGTTATTTCTAACGTGTGTGCTACGTCCTTTTTGTAATTAAAAGTTGCGTTTTCAAAAGTAACGTTTTCAATTTCTTTTTCAGCGCCACCTAAACAACCCGAAAACGGCATTATTAAAATTATAAAAGCAAATAAAACTATTGCTATTTTTTTAAAATTAAATTTCATATAAATCCTTTAACTATATTTTAATATAGTTTTTTGCAATTTTACTTTTTTTATTGTAAAAAATCAACTATTTTAGTTGTATTTTAAAATTATGCCTTTTTTACCGTTAAAGTGCGTTTTTTAATAACTCTTTTACCATTATTTATAGTAATTTTAACTTTATAATAATCCTTTTCTACCTTAAAAATGTAGTTTACAAGGTCAACCTCAACTCCGTCACAATCGGTTACCGTTGCCGTAGCGAACCACGTATTCCCGTCCGTATCGTAATAAGTTAAATAGTCGTAAACTTGAAAATATACGTCTTCTTCAACGATAATTTCTTCGTTTTTAAAGTTTGTTATTTTTACGCAACCTAACATCGATAACGAAAGTATTATTATAAATAAAATTGTAAAAATCTTTTTTAAATTTTTCATAAATCTCCGTTATACGTTGTCAAACTTTTGTAACTTAAACGTATCAAAATAAAATTTCATATTAGTAAAGTTTTCAGACACTAAATCTTGTTCGTTACCACTTTCGCCTACGTATGGGGCTGCTTGCCATAAAATACGTATTTCGCCCGAATTAGTTATTCTTTCTTCAACTAAATTGGCTATTTCTGCAAGAGAAAATTTAACGGTATTCCACGTATTTGGTCTGCTATTAGACGTTGTGCAAATTAATGCGTTTGTAAAGCCTTGACTATAAAATCTTACGCCGAAATTATACTCAACTTGACTTGCGTTATAAACGTCAAACGTCATATACCACTTATCCCACTCGCTTCTTGGTATTTTGTACGGATTATCAAGCGTAGCGTCGTAAACGTACGTTTTGTAAAATTCCCTTACCATATATTCAGGAATTATTAAACTATTCCAATATTGTAAACTTGGTTTATAACCTTTATATTCGTCTTGTTCAGAATACTTAAACAAGTTAAAAGTCAACTCAAACATACGCCTACCACTTGTAGCCTTAACAAGCATATTTTTATCGTCAACGACACGACAAAGTGGAGTTGTTATAAAGTTAATAACGTTAAGCCTTATTACTTCGTTTTGCCATATACTTTCAAAGTCGATAAGTGTTTTTGTTTGGCTATTTTCGTCGTATAAATCAAGTGGAGTTGCCGTGTTTGGAGTGTCTTTATATACTAACGTTACGTCGTCAAAATAATATACAGGAGCAAATTCTTCTTCTGCTTCAACGTTATGTAAAAACGAAAAATAAATACCTTCAATTTTAGTCATACTATCGGCGTTAAACGAATAATTAGAAGAAGAAATTGTTTCGTCGTCAACGGTTGCCGACATAAAGTTAAAGTCGATAGGCAATATTAATTGCGTCCAACTTTTAGGTGCTAAAACAAAGTGTTTACCCGTTAAGTTATTAGTTTTTTCAAAGGCAACGTAATCGTCAACAAGCCCCATAATAACATACTGTTCTTCGTCGTTATCGCTATACACCCAACACGAAACGTAATCAACGTAAGTAAAATCTTGATAATCAAAATTAAATACGGGTGACTTTGTTGGTAACCAAAAATATGGTGGGTCACCTGCTGCTATATGTCCGCCGATAGGCACTACTCTACAAGAATAATTACCGCTTTTTGTGTAAGTTTTATCTTTATTTCTTCTAATAACGCCAAAATTTTTACTAATTTTAATACACGAAAAGTCAGGTTGCCAATTTTCAAAATTATACAAGTCAACCCTTGCAGAATTTGCCGTTTTTGTTATAGAAGCCGTTTCAGTTGTAGTTTGGCTATCGTTACAAGCGGGCAAAACTAATAAACTTAATATTAATGATAATATTAAAATTGTAATAGATAACTTATTTTTCATAGGTATATTTTACACTAATTTTAAAAAAATTGCAATATTTTACTTTATCTTTAAGCGTTCATTTTATTAAAAACATATAAAATTTGCTATTTTATTTATTTTCTAAATAAAAAAGTCGCCCTTTCATTGAAAGAACGACTATTTTTATTTTTTGTTTATAAAGTTAACTAAGCGTTAGCAACTTCATTACCATTGAAACATTCAGCAATATAACCGATATAAATTACCTTATTTGCTTCGTCAACGTATTTAATACATAATTGATAAGTTGCTACGGTTTTTGCACCTGCATCAGTAGCAGTATTTACGTTTGTAATTGCCGTACCTTGTGCATTTGTTTTAAGGGTTAAGTCAACTTTATACCAATCGTATGCTTTTAAAGTTCCACCCATTGTCGTTGATACGTCACCATCGGCAGTTGCTTTATAGTAAGTAGCATAACCTATGTTAGTTCTTACCCCTCTATCAATAACAATCTTATCACTATCAACAGGTTGACCATTTGCCGTTGCTTTAATAGTTAACGTTAATGGTTTAACTTGTGTATAAACACCTGTTTCGGCATCTTTTGTATAATCTATTACGTAAGGAGCAACGTTAGTACCTGTTACAACGTTGTTTTCAGCGTCGTAAAGAGCAACGCTATCAAATCTTTTAACAGTATATTCGCCGATAGTAGAATATTTAGCAAACGACATACTATCTACGTAAACAACAACGTCTTTATTTGCTTCATATTGAGCATCATTTCTACTTTGAGCCAAGAAGAACGTAGGGAACGAACCTTTATAAGTACAGAAAGGTTCTTTTATGCCACGGTTTCCATAACTACGCGCTACGTAGAATTTATCTACCTTTAATTCATACCAAGTATTGTAAGGCACTTCGGCATCGATTTTAACGTCGTAAACGCCGTATATTATTGTTTTATCAGTTGGTTGAGCATCTTTCTTATCAAGATAAATCCAAATAGAAAGATAATCCCAATTAGGACTCCTAATAGCAAGAGTAGGTACGTTATTTGCCGCCGCCTCAGCACCATTGTAAACAATTTCGTTTAACTCTGCCGAAGCCTTCCAATCGTTAGACGTTTTGTAATTGAACGACCTTAAACCAACGCCAAGAGCACCGCCTACGCTTGGATATCCGCCGGTAGATTCTAATTCAACTTGTTGTGGTTTTGTAGAAATAACGCCGTATTTACCATTATATTCAGAATACCAATAAGTATCTGGTGCGTTACCACCATTATCAGTCATTCCTTTATATTGATAATCTACTTTATTATCAGACGTTAACGCTAATTTATATGCCGACCACACGCTTTCTGAATCAGAGTAATCGTTAAGGTAACTTGCATGAGCAACAACGTTTAAAGTAATCATTTGCGAAGCGTTTGTTACACCTGATTCAGTGTAATATACCCACACGTTGTAAGTTCCAACGTAGTTGGCTACAAAGCCTGCTCCATTTGCATTAATTTCAATATTATTTTCAGGTTTAGAATCAAGTTTTACTATTTTATAAGTTACGCCGTCAGTTGTTAATTGTCCGTCAACTAATGCGTTAATAGTAACTGTTTCGCCCATTGTTATTGTGTTGTTGACGTCAAATAATTGACCTTTAACGTAAATTTCGGCAGTAATTTCTTTATCGCCTACAATTTCAATAACTTGCGTTTTAGTAAGAGTTACGCCGTTGTACGTACAACTTGCAATAATCGTGTATTCACCCGTTTCTAAAACTTTAAGAACGTTGTTTTCAACGTTTACAACGTTGCCGTCTTCGTCTTTTACAACTATTGTTAAATCAGTAGCGCCAACAAGTTCTGCTTCGATATTAATATCGTTGTTAATTACGTATTTATCAAATCCGTTTGGATATTGAACGTTTAAAGCAATTTCCTTAGTGTAATCTTTTGTAATAACTTTTTCTAACGTAATTGTACCTACGTTTACAACAACTTTTACGTCGTATGAAGTTGGTACGTTTGGAGTAAACTTGTTAGTTGCAAGTGCCGTCCATTCACTTTCGCTTGTTTGTTTTACAAAATATTCAATAGTTGCACTATTGTTTCCAACAACGCTTGCGTCGATTATAACTTCTTGACCTAATTCGGCATCATTCAACTCAACGTTGATTCGTGGAGTAACGTCTTTACTATTGAAACATTCTGAAACGTAACCGATATAAACTACGTTATTTACGCTATCGACGTACGTTACCCTTAACCTGATACATGGCATTTGTTGTGCTTGCGTAGAGTTAGATATATCTTTATAAGATATAGCCGTACCTTCTTTATTTGATACAAGGCTTACGTCAATTTTATACCAGTCGTATGCTGTAAGCGTAGTTTCAGTAGTTCCATCTTCGCCCTTATAGCAAACTGAACCCACACTTAATAATTTTTCTGCTCCGGTCATAATTTCTAATTTAGAACTATCAACCCAACTTCCGTTTACTTTCGCTTTAATTGTAAAGTTCGTGTCTTGAACTGCCCTATAAACGCCTGTATTTGCGTCTTTTACGTATTCAATAATATAAGGAGCTCTATTTACACCCGTTATTTGATTATCATTACTATCGTACAAGCCGATTTCGTCCATTGATTCAACCCTGTACGTAGATTCGTTTATAGTAAGCGTATCGTATTTTTTAAACGCCATACTATCAACGTAAACGGTTGCGTCTTTATTCTTCTCGTATTGAGCATCGCTTGTGCTTAATGCTAAGAAGAAAGTAGGGAATGACCTTCCGTTATAACTTGTGAACGGTTCGCTAATACCACGGTTACCATAAGATTGAGCAACGTAGAATTTATCTAACTTAATTTCTACCCACTCGTTATATTTTACTTCACCTATTAAATGTTTGTATATGCCGTAAAGTTTAGTTGTTTCGTTAACTTCGGCATTTTCTTTTGCAATATAAACCCAAATTGATACGTAGTCCCAATTTGGACTCTTAACTGCTAACGTAGGTGCGTTATCGGCAGCATACGTTGCAGAGTTGTACATTAAAGAGTTAAGAGCACTATTAAATTCTTGTGCCGTGCCGTAATTGAACGACCTTAACGCAACGCCAAGAGCACCATTTGTACTTGGATATTCGCCGTTAGATGCTTGAACGTCTTGTGGTTTTGTTGAAATAACACCATATTTGCCGTTGTAGTTAGAAACCCAACTTGTATTAGGAGCAATACTATTTGCAACGTTTATTTCAGTGTCGGTAGGAGTTACTTTCTTGTATTGAACATCAGCCTTTTCTTCGGCAGTCAACGCTAATTTGTATGAAGCGTAAACGCTTGCAGAATCAGAGAAGTCGTTAAAGAAGCCGTATCCTGCTTCTACCGTAATCGTAGCCATTTTTGAAGCGTTCATAACGCCTGAATCATTGTAATATACCCATACGTTATAAGTGCCTGCATAATTTGCTACAAAACCTGTTGACGTAGTATCAAGTTCAACGTTGTTTTCAGGTTTAGAATCAAGTTTTACAACCTTATAAGAAACGTTTTGAGTAGTTAATTGACCATTTACGTAAACGTTAAACGTTACGCTATCACCCATTGTTAACGCATTGTTTAAATCAAATAATTGACCATTTACAAACATTTCGTAAGTAACGTCTTTATCGCCAACAACTTCAATTTGTTGAGTTTTAGAAAGTGCTACGCCGTTATACGTACAAGTTGCCGTAATAGTATAAATACCCGTATTAGCAACGTTTAAAACGTTTCTTTCAATTGTTATAGGATTGTTGTTTTGGTCTTTAACAGATACAACTAAATTGTCAGAACCTTGTAAAGTTGCAACAATGCTAATATCTTTATTGATTACGTATTTATTAAATCCAACAGGATGTAATACTTTTAAATCAATTTCTTTTGTATAATCTTTCGTTATAGTTAATTCTACTTGTGCATTATCAACTTTTGCTACAACTTTTACGTCGTATGAAGTTGAAACGCTTGGAGTAAACTTGTTAGTTGCAAGCGTAGTCCATTCAGTTGCACTTGTTTGTTTTACATAATATTCAAACGTTACGTTAGCAAAGCCTTGTAAACTTGCGTTAATAGTAACTTCTTGTCCTAATTCAGCGTCGCTTAATTCAACGTTAACGTTGCTTACCGTAATAACTTTTGAAGCGTAAATTTGCTCATTGTTATTCTTTGAAAGCCCTTGTTCGTTAAGCATTGCTTGAATAAAATATTTGCGTGAAGACACACCGCTTTCTAATTCAGGAGTAAAGTTATAAGTGCCGTCTAAAAGAGTGTGATTTGCTGTAAACACACTAAACGCATAACCGCTTGAACCATTTACTTTTGTTTGTAAAACACCCGTTTCACTATCTGCTTTACCGATATAAAATATAAAATCGTCCTTAGTAAGTTGACCTGCGTTTGCAATATCAAGAGTAAATTCTTGACCCATAAGTAACGTTTCGCTACTTAAAACAACGTCAGCACCTTTTGCGTATGAAATATTATCAAAATAGAAGTCAAAATCATAATAATCTTCGTTAGATAACGTGATATACGTGCCTGTATCTTTTGGTCTGCTTGTAACCGAAGATAAAATATCGTAAGGATAATAATTTTGTCCCCTAATTTCAGTTTTACTTACTTTGTATTCAAACCATTGTCCAACAGGGACTGTTGTTTGATAGAAAGAAGAATCGCTATAAAGCGTTATCGTATTTTTATTGTTGTTAGCGTTTTTAGGCTTAACTAATACCCAAATTGAAAGATAATCAAAATCAGGATTTTCAATCCAACCTGTTGAGTTGTTGTCATTATAACGCCTTAAAAAACTATTATTTTTGCTTAAAGAACTAAGAAAGAACCTTTTTAAAGCCGGTGAATAACTATGTTCAGAAGCCCTTGCTTTAATTACACCGTACTTAACAACGTTATTAACGTCGGCTAATTCTTGATACCATTCTTCGCCTATTGTAGCCGTTTTATAGTTGAAAGCGTAGTCAGAGCCGTCTTCATTTTTAATTGTTACACAACCTTCTTTTGTAAACGTTTCTTCGTCGTTAGCGTTATAGAAAGCATAATTAGTTAAATTTTGATAGTATGCTAATACGTCGTAAGTAGTTGCTTGAGCGTCAGCCTTTTTATAGTAAGCAATTCTATTTTCAGTTGCACTTTCGTCAACTTTTTTGTAAAGAATATCGCCGTTTTCATCAAGATAGTCGCCATCAGCGTTTGTAACGTAAACTAATTGTCCTATACCACGAAGAGCATTGTATTCGTATTTTTGACTACCATTATAATAATGGTAGTTTGAAGCAAGCGATTCAGGTGAATCAAAACCTTCAAACTCTGCCCACGCATCAGCCGTTTCTTTAATAGCGTAGTTTTTAGAAACTACCCTTGCTTCTGCTTCTGACTTGCTTGCATCCCACGCATAAATTGAAAGTTTATAGTTGCCCGGTTTAGTAGGACAAAATACTACGCCGTCGTCAGTAAAGTCGTTATTAGTTTTAATAATAGCGTTTTGAGTGTCTAACGTTGTAACGTATTCGCCGTTTACTTTATTTGTAACGTAGCGTTCAGCAATAAATTTTTTGCTAACAGTTGCACCTTTACCTTCAAACTTAACAGGAACTAAAATATCGTTATTATATACGCCGAATTCAGGCATATCTAATAAAATAATGTGCGGTGGAGTTGTATTAATACCATTAACACTAATTTCTCTTGTTCCTAAAACGTCGTCGCCATCTTTTACGGTAATAACAATTCTATAAGAAGTTTTTTCTACCGTAAACTGATAAAGATATAAAGGAACGTTTTGGTCGTCACTATCAAATACTTTGGCTTGTGCCAAATACAATTTGCCGTCCGTGTCGTAAACTTCTAAATAATCTCTTACGTCGAAGATACTACCTAAGTCGTAATCTATCGTTTTATTTTCAAAATCAACAAATTCAACGTCTTTGTCTGAACAGCCTACTATCGTAAAACAAATAGTAGATATTAACGCTAATAAGGTAATCAATAATTTTCTAATCTTACTCATACATACACCCCCTATTAACCCATATAAACTAACCTAAAACTATCTAAGTAATAAGTCATTCTTGTATAGTTTTCTTTTACGTTAGGATCATCAACCTTTTCACCATTTACCGTTACTGTTGGTGCAGAGTTAAACGTAATCCAAAGAGCGCCAGGGTTAGTAATTCTATCTTCATTTAAGTAGTAGTCATCAGGCTTTAATGAAACACCTTTTTCGTTAGTCCAATTACCCATACTTGTTTTATCTGCCGCAATAGTATCTACTGAAATTCTAACGGTAGTCCATTCGCCAGGAATCATATTAGCAGATGCGCCTGCGTTAGCCCATCTACCAGCGTTACCATCACTTGCAAAGAACTTTAACGATAAATTAAAAGTAAAATCATTTGCGTTATATACATCGTAACATAAATACCATTTTTTCCATTCGTCTCTTGGTGTAACGTACGGATTAGTTAAATCAGGGTTATAGATATAAGTTTTCCAAAACTCTTTCATCATTTGTTCAGGAATCATCCATCTATGCCATGCTTGTGAATATCCGTCACTTGCCTTCATTAACGGAAACTTTATTTGTACAAATCTGTTGCCAGATGTAGGGTTAACACCAACGTCGCTACCATTAATTACCATTTGCGATGGAGCCGATTCAGGCTTTGTTACTTTAAAGAAACTTACGTTATCTTGCCAAATAGCATCAAAGTTTAATAAATATTTAATATCGGCGTTAGGATCGAAACTAAGTGGAGATTCAAAAGTATTAACGCTTTCTTTATACGTTAAAGAAATATCGTCAACGTAATATACAGGTGCTTTATCAACATCTGGCGAAATAGCCGTTTTAAATTGCATATAAATACCTTGAACGTTAATCATATCGTCTCTTGTTACATTTGAACCGATTGTCATTGAACCAAAGTCGATAACGTATTTAACAAGCGTCCATTCTTTTGATTTTAAGTTAAAAGTTTGACCTTGTAATTGAGTAATTACTTCAAATCTTGTGTATTTGCTTACAAGACCTATCGTAATTTGCTTATCTTCGTCGTTGTCGTTATACATCCAAACGCTAACGTAATCAACGTAAGAAAAATCTCTATAATCGAAGTTCCACGTTTCACTAAACGTAGGAAACCAAACGACAGGAGTTGATGCTTCAATATGGCCACCTATCGGTTGTAATTTAGCCGAATAGTCACCACTTTTACAATAATCTTTATTTTTATTTCTTGTAACAACACCAAAAAGTTTTTGTAATTTAATACACGAAAAGTCAGGCTTCCATTGTTCAAAGTTGTAAAGGTCGTCTCTTGAAGAGTTAGAAACCTTAGTTACAACGTTTGAGTTTTCGTCATTACTCTTTTCGTCGTTACAACCGACGAAAAGAGAAACTGCCATTACCATAGAAAGTATTAAACTTAAAATTCTAATAAATTTTTTCATTTTCGTACCTCCTATTTTACTTTTCGTAAACGATAATATCTTTAAGATAAATCGTTTCATTTGTGTACATATAAGAGCCGTCGGCATTCTTAAACGTCCACTTCATATCTTCAAGAACGTTCTTAGACCAGTCGAACGCATTTACGCTTAATACGATAGCGTTATAACCAGGTTTTAATTCTGCCTTGAATAATTCAGCCCAAACAGGTTGTGATTTAACTTTACAAGTTGCCGTAATGTTAATAACCTTATTCGTAGGGTTATGGAAGTGTGCTACCATTTGAGATACGTTGGTATTGAATAAAGAGTATAACTTTTCACTCTTAACTTTAATATTAATGTATTCTACACCTTGTTCCCAAGCGTCAAAGCCGTAAACTGTAATTCCAATATCCTTAGTACCCCTTTCGATACCCGTTAAATCAACAGAAGTTGCAACTGTATCAACAAGTTCGGCATAAACTTCGGTAGAGCCTTCTTTAAATGCGTTTGAACCGATTTCTTCGGCTTCAACGATAGTCATTTTACCACCTAAGCCTTGCGTGTAAAGATATTCTTCGCCACCCGCAGAGAAACTTAATGCAATACTGTTATCTGAACTTAAAGATTTATCAACAACTATCTTATATAAGTTACCACCTTTAACTGATTGATAAGGTTGAACGGCAATACCATGATTTTTTAACGCTCTTGGAGAACCGTCTGTATTAGACGCAAGGAAGATAGTATATGAAACCTTACCGTAGCCGTCTTCTTCAACGTTTACGATACACATTTTTGCTTCTGATTCAGTACATTTAGCAAGGTTAATTAAAGCCCTTCGTGTTGCTTCGAAGTTACCACAATGTTGAATAGCAGTTGAGCCGTTGTAAATGTTTTTACCTAAACCTGAAATTACGCCCGTAGCATCAACTTCAATTTGTGCTTCTTCGGCAATTTTAGCGTAAATTTGTTTTAAATTATAGAAAAGTTCCCATTCTTCAAAAGCATCAACCCTTGCTTGCATTCTAAACGAATTTACAAGTTCGTCTAATTCGTATTGAGCAGCAGGATATAAATACCAACCATCGCCGTTACCATAACTTGTTCTTACAAAGTAGTTGCTGTAAAATTCGTCAATCATTTTACCACTATTAGTAGTATCGTAGAAGCAGTCGATAGCCCATTCTAATTGTCCAACAATGTCAAATTCGGCAGCCATCCAACCCATAGCCCTTTCAGGTATTGAGTTACCTTCGATATCGTGTACGAATTCAAACCACCATCTTTCGTCGTCGTTAGCGTATTGCTCCCTTTTTGTAGGAGTTGAGTACGCCGAAGATGACGGACCCCAACAACTAACGTATGGTGCGTATTCTGAGTTATAACTTTCAGAAACAGGCATTTGGATATCTTCAATCGACTTAATAAGTTCAGCCTTAAACGCTGCCTTTTCTTCTGCCGTGTAACCTGCCCAATTAATATTTTCACCATTATAATACTTGTCGTTTTCAATTAAATCAGTATAATACTCTGCCATTTTTTGAAGAGTTTTACCCGACGCTTCAACGCAAGGCCATCTATTGTGAGATGCAGGTTCGTCAACGCAGTTAACTTTTAAAGTTAACTTTTTAACGTAATTGAACTTATCGTTTATAGATTCTTGAACCCAATAATCGTATTCTTTCATAGTAGGTTCAGCCCTTAAACTTGTTACGCCGTCTAATTTAGCGTTTTGGTCGTGCCATTCGTGGTCGTCAGGGAAGTTTAACGAAAAATCGCCTTGATTTGTTACAAAAGCCCAGTTGTTAACCCTATCTCTCATTAAAAGTTTTTTAGCAATAGCGTGCCTATTCGCATAATCGGCTTCACTACCACTTTGTTCAGTGTAGATACGGTTAGACATATGCCTATATTTAACGATTGTAGCGTTCCAAACGTCTTGTGCTTGTTGAGTATAGTTAAGTTCTGCGTTATACTTATACGTTCTTTGACCAAAGTCAGATTTTGTATGAACAGTTTCACTAACCGTTGCACTTGCGATATTTAAAGTTACAGGTATTTGTTTTGTGAACGTTTTAAAGTCAAGCGTAATTGTTCCAACGTAAGTGCCCGGTTTGTTGTAAGTGTACTTTTCTTCGTCAGACATAAGTTTTGCTTGTTCTTCTGTAATACCATCTTTTAAAACAGGAATATCGTTTTCTAATTTAGGTCTTGTTGAAAATTGGAAAGCAATACCTTGATTATCGCCTGCTTTAATTTGGTTTTCACCATAACTAACGATAGCGTGCATAGGAATTAACGCATCAGGATAATAACCAGGCGTATAACCCGTCCATTGAACTGCTCCCTTTGCACGAATAGAACCTATATACATATATTCTTGCTTGCAAACTTCAACGTTATCGCTTACGTACACTTCACTACTATCAGAAACGTTTACTAAATCTGAAATAGTTACGTTATACCAAGGAACGTCTTTACTTGGTTTCATTATAAGTTGTAATATTTCATATTCGCCTTGAACCATAGTAATTTCAAGTTGGTCAGCAGGTAATATTTCTCTGTCAGCAGGCATTTCGTCCTTTTTTACCTTATAGGTATTGTAAACTGAATAGAAATAAAAATCTTTTTCGCTTAACTTTTTGTTGCTACAACCTACAAGCGGAAAAGCCAAAGAAAGCGTAAGAACTGCCGACATTATTGCAGTAAATAAATTTTTCTTTTTCATAAAATCACCTTTTTAACGTGGTTTTTTACTATAATTAGCGCACTTAATATAAATGCGCAGTATTATCAAAGTTAAAATTATAAATAAACATAGTTTATTTAGTAAATAAAATTCATAATGTTTAAAGTCGTAAAGTTTACAAAAAACTTTATAAGACTAAAAAATTTTATTGCGTTTTTTGCAATAAATTTTAATAGCCGAATTAGGAGACGCCTATTCAAAAGGCGTATCCTAAATTCTTGCTAAAATATTATATTTTTTTAATAGGTTTGTACGCTTTGTGCGTGTAAGAAATGAAATTTTAAACCCTTGCGAGCAAGTTTACTCTTTCATAATCCTATTGATAAGAGTTAACTAAACCTGCTTCAAATAATAAGAACGTATAAGCACTATCTGTCATTTGCGACTTAGTATCATTAAACAATTGTTGTGGAGTTCTTGAAGTTTCGTTTCTAAATTCTTTACCTAACGTACCTGAAATAATAATACCTTTTAAACCTGCTTTTGCAAGCCTATTTCTAACTGTACTTTCTAATGAAATAGGTTCGTTTAAAGTGTTAAAGTAAACTTTATGTCTTGTTTGTTGCATTGGTGAGAAGTTAGCAAATGCTTCTTGATAAGCTTCTGCAACAGTTTTATTTGTGCCATAAAGAATTTCCGTGCTATTAGGGTCGAAGTCGTATGGCATATTTTGACCTTCTGTTGCAACCATATAAGCAAGTTGAGCAACGTCAGTAGCCATAAATCTTAAATAGTCGATAGCAACGTCAATAGAGTTAGAAACTGAAGGAATACATACTGTATGACCAAATGCAGCCGCAGGGTAAATAGAACGTGCTTCAACAAGTTTGTTGTAGTCTTTTCTTGATAACGTGCCTGCTGTTGGATATTGTGCTGTGAAAGCATCTCTTACCGCTTCGTAAGCCGCTGTATCGTTAGCAATAGTTCTATTGTCAATTAAATCAATAATAAATGAAAGTTGTTCATCAGTCATTCTTTGACCACCATTGTATTGACCAAGTTTTTCAACGATATCACTTACAATAGGAGTTTTTAAAACGTATAATTCCTTAGGAACAACTGCGCCAGGAACGTTAGCGTTTACTTCTGCCATCATTGCTTCACGAGTAGGTTTCATTTCTGAATCAAACCAGTCAGCACAGAAAGTCATAGCGTATTCGCCGTAAAGTAATCTTCTTTGAGCAATAATGTAGTCTTCAACTGCTTTTTCTAAGTCGTAGTATTTGTTTTGGAAGTTTAAAATTTCATACTCAACTTCCATTGCTTTAAGTCTACCTAATTCGTCGAAAATTTTGTTACTATAACTTAAATCACCATCTTCTTCGTAAACACCTTGCCAGAAGTTTTGGTAAGTACCAATACCATCGTATTGAGCCCACCAAGATGGATATAATACGTCTTCGTAAACGGCTGTACCACAAGGCACGAACGAATAACCAGAAGCGTTACCACTATTTTGTAAATTCCATTGAGCCAAAGTTACGTTATTAGGTTTTGCTTGAATAGTTAAACCATTTTTAATTCTGTACGTTAAATCTAAAAGTTCATCAGTAGTTCTTGGAGCGTGTGCAACGTAACGTTCAACGATTTCAGGATTGTAAACGATACCTGAATAACCTACGCACCAACCCATATCGTAAAATTCTTGTACTTCTGGATTATCATAGTTAGGAGTGTAAGCACTGTACCTATAATTTTCTTCTTTCATTTTGTCTTTAACTTTTACATTTTCGTTTGGAACGAGAGAGTTATAAACAACTTCTGTAAGGTCAACTAAGGTAGATTCACCCTTTGTGTTTTTACCAAAGAATTGATAGAAGTCAGCAGTTTCAAAAACTAAGTCGAAATTATTTTTCTTTGGAGCGCTAATTTTGTTAATACCATAGTTTGCAATTTTTTCGTCAACAGGTGTAGGAATAACTAAATTAGGATATTTTTCTTTAACCCAGTCTTGCTCTGCGAAAGCATAAAGCGTAGCTTTAACACCTTCAATGCCGTAACCGTCGTTCTTAATAAATACTTCTAACGTTTGGTCGGCTTCTCTTGTTTTATCACAACCTACAAGGCAAGAAAAAGCCATTACGAAAGCAAGCATTATTACAGGAATTTTCTTTAATAAGTTTTTCATATTTTCTCCTTTATTCTTACTATTTTTTATTTTTTATCTTTTTTAAGTTTGTGCAACTTAATTATTTTTATTTTGGTTTGCAAGCCATCCATATATATATATATATATATATATAGAAAAGGCAACGCTTTTTAGCCTTTAAGACCACCAACAGAGAAGTTCTTCATAATGATATCGCTAAATGAAGCGAATATTGCAATTACAGGCACTGTTGATATAACAAGTGCTGCGTAATATACAGGCTTGTCGTTCAATACTGAAATCGACGTACTCATTTTATAAAGACCTGCTGCAAGCGTTGGATAACTTGGCATATACATAAGTATCGTCATATAGTCGTTCCACGTGCCGATAAACGAAAGAATACCAAGCGTTACCATTGCTACACTTGCTTGTGGCAACATTATTTTTGTAAATACGGTAAAGTGGCCACCACCATCGATAAACACGGCTTCGGCATACGCCCATGATATGTTTTGGAAGAAACCGTATAATACAAGGAAGTTAAAACCAAACGAGCCGATTGAAGTTATAACAAGGTATAAAGGCGTATCTAAAAGGTTTAAGTCACATATTAATTTATAGTGAGCACCTTGTGAACCAATAACAGGTATAACCATTGCAGTAATTGCTACCCCGTATATAAAATCTCTACCTGGGAATTTGTATTTTGAAAGTACGTAAGACGTACAAGCCGTACCTAATAAGCCTAAAAGAATTCTTGTAAAACAAAACCAAACACTATTGAAGAATAAGCCTATTAAGTTGTAGCCGTCAATTTCTAATTTAGTAAAGGCTTCCGGATAGTTTGCCCAGTCTATACCCCTACTAAAATTAAATACGCTACCTGAACCAAAGTCTAACATTTGTTGTAAACTTTTTAAGAAAAGGAACGCAAGTGGATACATCATTAATAAAGTGTAAAACGTAAATAAACAAAATACTACGCCAAATAAAATCTTTTCACTTGTAGTTCTTGAAGTAAGAATACTTGCTGAATCGTCTTTACGCATACTGCGTTTTTTAATTTGTTCAATTCTATCTAATGCCATAATTCTTACCTCCTTTTAATATTCAATTGTATCAACTTTACCGCATAACCATCTTGTAAAGAATACAATAGGAACGGCAATTAACGTACAAGCAATACCCATTGACGAAACAAGCCTTAAATTGTCTGGCGAACCTGCGTTACCACCACCAAGACCGTTCGTACCAACGATTTTACTTGTCATCCAGAACGCAAAGGTGAACGTGTAGTGTTGACCTTGCGTAAGAAGCATAATAGGACCACCTGCTTGGAACATACTTGTAAACGCTAAAATAAATTGCGTTGTGAACGTAGGCCAAATTAATGGAACAATAATTGATAACATTTCTTTTGCAGGGCCTACACCGTCAAGTTTTGCTGCTTCTAATACTTCGGTAGGAATACGTGCCATACCACTTGAAAACAATAACATATTAGTTGTGAAACCACAAAATAACGAATATATTAACGCCGTAGGTAATGCCGTATCGTCGTGTCCTAATAAACCACGAACCGGTATCTCCATAAACGCTTTAAGCGGACCGTTTGGACCCGTTATTTCTTTAAACGAATACGTCATAACGATTGCAGGTATAACTGCGGGAAGATAGAACACTATTCTAAATAATTTATAGCCTAAAATCTTTTTGTAGATAAAGAACGCTATAAATAAACAAAGTGGCATTGTTAAAAATATGTTCATACCAAACCATATAAACGTATTCCTAAATGCGATAGGCAACGAACTACCTAATACTACACCACCCGTTAATAATGGTAAGAAATCTTCACGCCATAATTTCATATAGTTCCAAAACGTTTTTTCAAACCACGATAAATTTGCTAATTGTGCAGACGTTATCGTTGATGGCGGTTGAAATGCCATTACTATTGTTTGAATATTTACGTAAAACCAGAAAATTATGAAATGTATGCACGGTATTGCTATAAGCGCATAAGCAAAGAATAAAGATTCTTGCTTGTATGAACGTGCAGTACGATTCCTAACCTTAGGAAATAACAAAACTTTTAAGTCATAAAAGAAATCGCCTATACTTTCAAAGAAACCTCTTTTAATTGAGACTTGATGCATGCTGTCTTTTTTCACTTCTACTACCCCTTTTTGTTATTTGCAACCGATAAGTTGCTTTTTAGTTATCTTTTGCTTTTACTAATTAATTTTAAGGTTTTAACAACCATTTTTATCAATTTCACGCTACGCGTAATATATTTATATATATTACAAAAGATAAAATCACATATGCATACATTGTACCACAACTTAATATAGAGTTATAAGAATGTATACTTACACATTTTATAGAATTTTATTATATAAGTTATTAATATTATTTATAAAGCAAACAATAGTTGCGCATTATTCAAATAATTTAAGCAGTTATTTTGCATAATTTTATAATTGTTTCATTAATTATTGCTTTTTTTAAAAAAGGGTTTTATAATATTCGTATGAAATACACTACTCTTTTATTTGATTTAGACAACACTTTATTAGATTTTTACGATGCCGAAAAAACGGCGTTTTTAAACACCTGTAAAATATTCGATTTAGATTTTAGCGAAGCAAACTATACCGAATATCGTAAAATTAACAAAAAATGGTGGAGCGCTTACGAAAAGGGCGAATGTACTAAGCAAGAAATTACAACTAATCGTTTTAAAGATTATTTAGAATTTATAGGCAAAACGGGCGACCCTGCTTTAATACATAAAACCTACGTTTCGTCACTTTCTCTTGGTAAAAAAACTATGGACGGAGCGTTAGAAGTTTTAAAGTATTTTAAAGAAAAAGGTTGCACTATTTTAGTAGTTACAAACGGCGTTGCAACTACTCAACAAAAGCGTTTAGAAAATCAACCTATTAACGAATATATCGACGGCGTTTTTATATCGGACGCAATAGGATATCCTAAACCAAAAAAAGAATATTTTGAAGCAGTAGAGCGTTTAAGTGGAGTAATTTTTGATAGTAAAACTATTATTATTGGCGATAGTTTAACAAGCGATATTCAAGGCGGAATAAACATTAATATCGACACGTGTTATTTTAATTTAGACAACACTTTAATACCAAACGACTTAACGCCTACTTACGTTATAAATAAACTTACCGACCTTATCGGGTTGTTTGAATAACTGCGTTATTAAAACAAAAATTCGCTTTCGTGTTAAGAAAGCGAATTTTTTTATGCTGTTTTATTCGGCGTTTTTACGCCTTTTTTTGTTTTAATTTTCTTTAAAATTGCGTTTATAATGAAAAAGATATTGTTGTAAAATGCCTGCATAATTACCAAATTCTTTTATAAAAAATTCGCTAATTTTTGCCCTATCTTTTAGCGTGCCTTTAAAATCTTCGGCATACCATTTTTCTATCCAAACGTCAACGGGGAATGAGTTGTATTTATTATAACCAAAAAGCATAATGCAATTAGCAACTTTATCGCCTATTCCTTTAATTTTTATAAGGCTTTTATAAAGGTCCTCCGTTGATAAATTTTGTAAATCTTTAAAGTCGTAACCATTACTAATAAGGTCTATAAAACCTTTTAAATATTCTGCCCTGTAACCAACACCCGAACTTTTAAAATCAACGGTTGAAAGTGTTTTTAAATTGTTAAAATCGCAAAAAGAATAATACTTGCCCCTTGCACTTTCTTTTTCTAAACCATAGTTATTACACATATAATTTAGCGACTTTGTTATTTTAGGTATATTGTTGTTTTGCGATATTAAAAAACTAAAAATCGTTTCGTTAATATCTTGTTTTAAAATTCTAATACCCTTACCGTATTTTGCCGATAATTTTATTGTTTCATTAGGGTAATTAACTGCAAAATCATACACGGATTTATAGTCGAAATCTAAATTAAAGAAATTGTAAAAATATTCGATATCATCGCTAAAAATGATTGCTTTGTCACCTACGTTTTTAACAAAACATTCTTTATCTAACGAATAAACTCTATACCCGTCTAAATAACTTTCGTACCTAAATATTTGACCACATTTTAACGTGTCGGCTACATTAAAAAACTCGCCGTCGAAAACTAATTTTTTCATAATTTTTATATAATTTTAGCGTTGCAATTTGCAACGCTAACTAACACTTATTCTCCGTCGTTATAATACAAAATACCTAACGTGTTTGGACCACAATGGCAACTTATCGTACCACCTGCCGTCGTTTCATAAATCTTTTCAACGCCTGCGTTTTGTAATGCTTTTCTTGCTTCTTCAACCATTTCAGGAGTGGCTGACGAATAAGTTATAAAAGCCATACTTTTATCAATTTTATTAAATTCTTCAAGCGTGTCTTTACAATATTCTTTAATGCACCTTACCATTGGACCTCTGTACTTTTTATAACTTGCCATTTTACCGTCTTTTACAATAATTTGAGGTCTAATTTTTAACATTTTACCTGCTATAAGGGCTGCCGAAGAACATCTGCCACCTTTATGTAAATAATCAAGTTCTTCAATAACGAAACTTGCTTGAACGCTATTTTGCCTTTCTTTAACCTTTTCAACTATTACGTTTATATCGTCTTCTATTTCAGTCAATTTTCTTGCGTAAATTGCTTGTAGAGCAACGCCCGTTGATAACGACCTACTATCAACGACAACTACGTTGCCGTTAAATTTTTTAGAAGCGTTTACTGCGTTTAAGTGAGTAACACTCATTTCACTTGAAATGTTAAAGTGAATAACCTTGTCATATTCTTTTAAAAAGTTTTCAAACTCTTCTTCGTAATCTAATTGACTTCTTGCGCTTGTTTTAGGTAATTTACCCGTTTCTGCAACAAAATCAAAAATTTGGCTTGAAGTAACTTGGTTATCTTTATAATCAACGTCGCCAAGTAAAATATTTAACGGCACAATTTTAATATCGTATTCGTTTAATAATTCTACTGTTAAATCAACGACGCTATCTGCTGTAATTGCTATTTTCATAGTGTCCCCCTATAAGTACAATATTGAGATTATACAAAATTTTAAACTTTTTGTCAACGCTTTAATAAATAGTCTAAAAGAGCCTATATCTTATAGTTATTAACAAAGTTATCAACAAAGTTTAAAACTATTGTTTTATTTTGTCGATTTTTGTAGTTTATTTTTAATTTTAATTATAATTTCATATTTATATCAATATAATTTTATTTATCAATTATTATTTAATATGGTTGCTATTCATATTAAAATATGTTATCCTTATTTACGTTATATAAAAGGAGTATTATGAACGACTTTTTCGATAGAACTGCCCTACTTATCGGGCAAGATAAACTTAATATATTATCTAAAAAGCACGTTGCCGTTTTTGGTCTTGGTGGCGTTGGTAGTTACGCTGTTGAAAGTTTAGCGCGTTCTAACGTTGGCGAACTTACTCTTATTGATTGCGACGTATATAGTGCGTCTAATATAAATAGACAATTATACGCAACTACTAAAACGATAAACGCTAAAAAAGTTGACGTTGCAAAAGAAAGGGTACAAGATATCAACCCTAACGTAAAAGTCAACAGTTACGACCTTTTTGTTAATGGTGATAGCATAAATGCTATCGACTTTACAAAATTTGATTACGTTATCGACGCTATCGACACAGTTACGGCGAAAATTTTACTCATTTCAAAATGCAAGCAATTAAACGTCCCTATTATTAGTTGTTTAGGCACAGGCAATAAATTAAACCCTTTTGCTTTTGAAATTGATTTTATTGAAAACACTTCGGTTTGCCCTCTTGCTAAGGTTATGCGTAAAGAGTTAAAAAGCCGTAATATTGAAAAGGTTTTAGTATTATACTCAAAAGAACAACCTAAAAACGCCGTCGTTTTAGAAGACAATAGTTCAAGGCACGCACCGGCAAGCATTTCTTTCGTGCCGTCGGTTGCAGGAATTTTAATTTCAAGCAAAGTAATAAAAGATTTAATAGATTTATAATTTAGATATAGGAGTTTACCTTTTATATATGAAAAAACTTATTTCGCCACTGTTAATATTATTAGCAGGAATTACTTGGGGTTTATCTGGTATTTTTGTTAGAGGACTTAGAGTTCAAGGCTTTACAAATAATGAAATTACCTTTTTAAGATTTTTATTTTCTTCTATCGCTATTTGCATTATTTATTTAATTTTTGATAGAAAATCTTTTAAAATCAATCTTAAAAACAGTTGGATATTTATTTGCTCGGGTGCTGTTGGTATGTTTTTAACAAGTTTATGTTATTTTGCTACGCAATACAACGCATCGGTTGCTATTGCTTGTATTTTAATGTACACTGCCCCTATTTTCGTTACTATTTTAGCAAGAATTTTCTTTAAGGAAAAAGTAACGCTTCTTAAAGTCGTTTGCTTAATTTGCACGTTTGGAGGCATTATACTTTCTTCGCTTGACGGCAACGTTGGTAACCTTACCTTCCCTGTATTTATGGTTGGTCTTGGCTCGGGCTTATTTTACGCTTCGTATAGCATTTTTTCAAGATTTGCATTAAATAAAGGCTATACAAGTGAAAATATTTTAATTTATTCATTTATATTTGGCGCTATTGCAAGTTCGTTTACCGTTGATTATTCGCATTTATTTATTGTTATTAAAACCATAAATTACGATTTAACTAATATAATTTTACTTGCTCTTATTGCTACCGTTACGTCTTATATGTGCTATACTATCGGCTTAAAAGGTATTGATACGGGCAAGGCTTCTATTATAGCGTGCGTTGAAATTGTTTCGGCAAGTGTTGTTGGTATGATAATGTATAACGAATTCCCGTCTTGGCTTGCTGTTTTAGGTTTAATTATCGTTATCGCTTCGGTAGTTGCGCTTAACCTTATTCCACAAAAAGAAAAAATAAATTTAGGACAAAAGATTTATGAAGAAAAGAGAAATTGGTGAAAATTATTTTAAACAAGGCTATAATTGCTCACAATCAGTTGTGTTAAGTTTTATTGACGAAATAGGCTTAGATAAAGAGCAAGCGTTAAAAATAGCGTCGTCGTTTGGTGGTGGCATAGGCCGTCAACGTGAAGTGTGCGGAGCCGTTAGCGGTATGATGATTTGTCTTGGTGCGTTAAAAGGCTATTCTTCGCCAAATAACCATACTGAAATAACCGAATATTACACACTTATTCAAAAATTGTGCAATAAGTTTAAAGAAAGAAACGGCAGTATCGTTTGCCGTGAACTTTTAGGATTGACTTCTCCGTCTAACCCAACGCCTGAAAAAAGAACGGACGAATATTATAAAAAACGCCCTTGTGCTTTATTAGTCGGCGATGCCGTTGAAATTTTAGAAGAATACCTTAACGAAAATAAATAAAAAAATAACCCCACGCTTGCGTGGGGTTGTTTTATTTTTTATTCGCCTATTTCACTAATAGCCTTTGCTATTTCTTCATTGATTTTTGTTTTTTCAATTTTATACGCTTGTTTTACGCAATTGTAAACGGCGTTCCATTTACTACCACCGTGACCTTTAATAATAGTTTTTGAAGCACCTAATAATACTGCACCACCATAATTGTTATAGTCCATTTCTGCTTTTAATTGCATAACGTCATTTTTTAAAAGCAAAGCGCCCATTTTGTTTTTAAACGATTTTGTAAATATCTTTTTAATCTTTTTAAGAAGTTCTATTGCCGTACCTTCAATTGTTTTTATTAAAACGTTTCCACTAAAACCATCGCAAACTATAAGGTCGTATTCGCCACTTAAAGCGTCCCTACTTTCCATATTGCCAACAAAGTTTATGTGTTCGTTTTGCGCTAACATAGGGTAAACTTCTTTTCTTAATAAATCGCCTTTTTCACTTTCAACACCTACGTTTAAAAGGGCTACCCTTGGATTTTCAACACCAAAAGCCTTTTTCATATAAATACTACCCATTACGGCAAATTGATTTAAGTATTCAGGCTTGCAATCAACGTTAGAACCACTATCACAAATAGCAAATACTCCTCCGTCCATTGTAGGTAATATAGGACAGAACGCCGGTCTTTTTACACCTTTTATTCTTCCTATTTTTAAAACGCCACCGGCTAATATGGCTCCCGAAGAACCTATACTTACCATCGCGTTTACACTTTCATCATTTTTCAATAAATCGTAGGCAACGCACATTGAACTATTCTTTTTAGTTTTAATTGCTACGGTTGGTTGTTCGTCACAACCGATAATTTCAGGCGCATGTACAATCGTTACCCTTTTATTATCATATTGATAATTTTTAAGTTCTTCATTTAAAATTGCTTCATCACCTGTAAAAATAACGTGCAAATCACTAATTTCGTTAATTGCTTGAATTGCACCTTTAACGTTTGCACTTGGACTTCTATCTCCACCAAAAGCATCAACTACTACTTTTATCATAGGCTAATCTCCTAAATAAGTTTTAATAATTTTAACACTTTTAAACTAATTAGTCAATATTTTAATTAACTTGAATAAATTTTTTAAAAAGTATAAATTTAACATTTTTTTAACCTTTGACTGCTAAAATTATAAAAATATTAGAATATTTTGTCTATAAAAAACGAAAAGGAGAATTTTATGTTTGTATTATTTACAGATACTGATTGCGACGTAACACCGAGTTTAGCTAAAGAACTTGGCTACAACTTAATGAGTATGCCTTATACCATTGACGATAAAGACATATATCCTTACGTTGATTTTAATGAATTTAATTACTCAGAATTTTACAACACTTTAAGGGGTGGCGTTCTTCCTAAAACAAGTGCTATTAACCCTATTGATTACGTAAATTATTTTGAACCTTTTTTAAAAAATGGCAACGACGTTTTATACGTACACTTTTCAAAAGCAATGAGTGGTACGTTTAACGCCCTTAATATCGCCATTGAAGAATTACACGAAAAATATCCTGAAAGGCAAATTAAAACTCTTGATACAAAAGGTATTTCGGCTTTAAGTTTAGTAATTGTTAAAGAAGTTGCTTCTTTATATAAAGACGGCAAAACTATGGACGAAATTTTAGCGTGGGCTAAAACAGAAGTTGATAAGTATAGTATTTATTTTTATGCCGATAACCTTAAATTCTTTAAATTAAGTGGTAGAGTTAGCGGTATTGCCGCTACAATGGGCACGCTTTTAGATATAAGACCTATTATCCACATTAGTAAAGAAGGTAAAATGTCAACCTTAGCAAAAGCAAGGGGTAAAAAAGGTGCGATAAATAAACTTATTCAATACGTTGAAGAAAATCAGGAAGATATTGCTAACCATTTAGTTATAATTGGGCATTCTGACGCATTAGAAATGGCAAAACATTTAGGCGACCTTTTAGAAGAAAAGTTTGGTAAACTTAACATTTCTTACACTGCTATTAACCCTACTATCGGCTCTCACTGTGGTCCTGATTGCGTAGGCGTTGCATTTTATGCAAAAAGCAGGTTAGATTAATAATTTATAAAAATAAAAAGCCACTTTACTTTTTAGTACAAGTGGCTTTTATTTATTATTTTTTAGGTAATTTTACGGTAATTTTCGTTCCTACACCTTGTTCGCTTTCAAGTTCGATTTCACCATTTGCTATATCTACGATACGCTTAACGATAGTTAAACCTAAACCTAAGCCGTGCCCTTTTTTAGAATTATCGTGTTGATAAAATTTATTAAAGGCGTTTAATCTTGTAGTTTCGTTCATGCCTATTCCATTATCTTCAACCGTTACTACAACTTTTGAACCTGAATAAAAACAAGATACTTTAATTTTTCCACCATTTTTAGTGTATTTTATAGCGTTACCTATTAAATTTATCCAAATTTCTTTAATAAAGTCGGGCGACGATTCAATATGCGTTCTTGCAAGGCTTGTTTCAATTTCGATATTTTTTTCTTTTAATAAATTGTCAAAAAGTAAAATGCAGTTTTCAATTTGACCATTTACGTAAAACTTTTTCTTATCCAAGAACAACGTTTGGCTATCAAGCTTTAAAAGAAGCATTGTGTTATTAGAAAGTTCAGTTAACCTTTTAGATTCTTCGATAATAACGTTTATGTATTCAATTTGTTCGCCCTTTAAAACGCCTGAATCTTTAATTAATTCAGCATAACCTTTTATTGATACGATAGGAGTTTTAAATTCGTGAGAAAACGAACTTATAAAGTCTTGCCTTAAAAGTGTTATAGAATTTAATTGCTTAACCATATTATTAAAATTGTTTACAACTAAATTCATGTAGTTGTTTTTACCTATCGGTGTAATTTGCGTTGTAAAGTCGCCTTCGGCAATTTTTTCAATACACTCAGTAAACGCAACTATCGTTCTTGATTGCGATTTTGTTATAAAAAAAGCAATAAACAATGAAACGCACACACTAATTAAAATAAACGCAAGTGCTATAAATAAGTTTTTTACTTCGCCCGATGCTAATATTTGATTGTTGATAAAATCTGTTATCCAAATACCAACAAGCATACCTACTACCCAAACGGCTAAAACTATAAAGGTTATTTTAGCAGGTAATAACAAACCTACTTTTTTAACTCTTTTCTTCATTTTTAATACCTCTATAACCTAAACCTCTAATAGTTTCGATATCTATTTCTTTAAAACACGCTATCTTGTTTCTTATTTTATTGATATACACTTTTACAGCGTCTTCTTCCGTGTCGCTATCGTAATTCCAAAATTCTTCAAAAATAACGCTTTTTGAAAAGGCTTTTTCTGAATATGATAACAACTTATATAAAATACTAAACTCACGCTTTGAAAGGGTAACTTTATTTTTCTTGTCGTAAATGGTTAACGTTTCATAATCAAGCGTTGTTTCCCCAACTACAAGTTTCTTTTCGTTAACAATTTTTGCACGTCTTAAAACGGCTTTCATACGCATAAAAAGTTCGTCGTATTCAATAGGTTTTACCATATAATCGTCAGCACCCGATATGAAGCCTTGTGTTTTATCTTGAATACTTCCCCTTGCAGTTACCATAATGCAAGGCGTAGTTATATTAAGTTCACGCAAGGTTGAAATAAACTCATACCCGTCCATTTCACTCATCATAACGTCGGCAATAATTATATCTATATGTTTATCACCTATAACTTCAAGCCCTTGTTTGCCGTTAGATGCCGTATATACGTTATATCCTTCGTTTTTTAATTTAATTTCAGTTAAACGCCTAATATTATTATCGTCCTCTAAAACCAAAACGTTAAACATATTTCACCCCTTAGAAATCTTTTATATAATTATATTGTTTTAGTTTAATAAAGTCAATAAGTTTTTAAATATTAGTCGTTTACTTTATGAAAGTGAAAATCCGTTTTCGACGGATTATTACCTTTTATTAAATTACCTATTATTGCTTTTAACTTTTTATTTTCAGTTTGTAATAAATTTATAGTATTTAATAATTTAGCCTTTTCGTTATCGTATTCAAGCAATAATTGTTCAAATGCTTGATTAATTTTATCTTCAATTACTTTTCTTTCTATACCCATAATAAAATCTCCTTTACCTAATTGTTGACGGCATTTTTAATTACAATACATAAATTGCGTATTTTATAATAAAATAGACTATGAAAGTTTATTTTTACTCTAAAATCGACGCCATTTTAAAAATTAACGGACAATACGTAGGTAAAGTTAGTAAAAACGTTACTTTTACCTTAATTGAAGACAATAGTTTAATAGAATTTTTACCTTTAAACGACGATTATTGTTCGCTTTCGGTTTTTAATTTTAAATCTAATTTAGCCAAAATTTATAAACTGAAAAACTCTTTGCTTATATGCCCTGTTTTTACAAAAAAACGTAACGCTCCTTATAAAATTATTTCGCAAACGGAGGTTAACGTTTTTGATAGAAAACATTTACTTACTATTCTATCGGACGGGTTTTATAAATTTCATTTAAACGGCGATTTTTACGTTACTGACGAATTGCCTTTTGTCCCTGATAATTTTAACGTTGAAACAAGGGATAATTTAGTATTTATAACCTTTACTTTATATAAAAAATGCTTGTTTGTTTACACTATAAAAAACAATCAATTATCTCTTTGTTTTAAAGACGTAATCGACGATTTTTCTTATACAACTTATCAACTAAAAACCTTTAAATCTTATAACTTGATTAGTAAAATCGACGTCACAGAAACGTGGCAATTTAACAATGGTTTTACATTAATAAATACTACTTGCGAATACGATAAAAACTTAAATATGGCTAATTTAAAAATTAAGGGATTATTGTTTTTAAATTTGCTAATTTTAAACGGCAATATTACTGACTTTTTAGCAAATAACTTAATAGAAAAATCAAGTAACATAAAAGAGTTTTTACACTATCCTTTTATTGCTTTTGAAAATTTTGAAACAAATATAGACGACGAATATTTAATTTTAACAAAAAGTGGTGCAAAATGCGTAAAATTTTCATTTTTAAATAATTTAATTTGCGATTTTAGTGTTGACGATTACTAATTAAAATTAAAAAGTTGAAATTTTAAAATAAATATGATATACTCTTATAAAATAAATTAAAGAGTGTATTTTTATGAAGAAAAATCAATGGTTGACAATTTTAAAAGAAAAAAAGCCCGGACTTTTAATCGTAATAGGTCTTGGTTTATTTAACGTTGCCTTTTTGGCCTTATTTTCTCTTATAGTTTACTTAATGAAAGAAGATATGACTTATTTTACGGCAATGTTTAATTGTTTGGCAATGATGCTTGACCCTGGTTGTATTTCAGGCGTTGTTGATGGAACGGAACAAGTTGTTTTATGTATCGTTTGTTTTGTGGTTGTTCTTGTTGGACTTATTGCATTTACAGGTTCGGTAATAGGTTACGTTTCAAACATAATTTCTAACTTTATCGAAAAGGCTACAAATGGTAAAAATAAACTTGACCTTGATAATCACGTAATTATTCTTAATTGGAACGACAGGGGCATTGAAATTATTAACGAATATCTTCTTTTACAAAAAAAGATGATAATCGTCGTTTTATCTAATAAGGAAAGAGAAATTATTGAGCAAAATATTAACGACACCATTTTTGCCACAATCCGTGAAAAAAACATTAAAAACAAACTTTCAATTATAATTAGGTCAGGTAGCGTATTTTCTTCACAACAATTAATAGATATATCAATCGACACGGCTAAAACTATTTTAGTTTTAGAAGAACACGTTGATAACAACCCTTACACCGAAGACGGTAACGGACAAACTATTAAAACGCTTATGCAAGTTACCGATATTATTTCTAAAAAGCAAAATGATAAAAAACAAAAAGTTGTAGTAGAAGTTACCGACGATTGGACTGAGGGCGTTATTAACGAAATTATATCTTGCAAAAATAACGATAAAGTTAGAATTGTAGCCGTCCCTGTAAACCAACTTTTTGGAAATATATTTACTCAATTTGCTATAATGCCTAAACTCAATACTATTTACACCGACTTATTTTCTAACGAAGGCGTTGAATTTTTCTCTACTGAAACGGATTTTGAAACGGAAGAAGATTACGTTTTATCACACTTACAAACACATACTAATACAATCCCTTTAACTATTCGTAAATACGCAAATGCAACTTACGCTTTACATATAGGCAAAAACGAAAATGATATTAATATTACTACCGACGTTGCCCCTACCCTTTATCCTATAAAAATTAATGCCGACTATTGTTTAAGAAAAAGAAATATCGTTATTTTAGGCCACAATAAAAATCTACCTAAAATATTAGAAGGTTTAAACAATTACAACAATGAGTGGAAAGGTGACGGAGACGCTATTAGCGTAACTATTTTAGACGACGCTTCTCTTTCAAAAAACATAAACTTTGCAAAATATTCGTTTATAGAAGATTCTATTTCAGTAGATATTCACGAAAAAGAATATATTTCAAAATTAATTAGCGAACAATTAGATAAAGACAATACGACGGTATTAATTTTATCTGCCGAAAATGCCGAAGAAGGCGAAAAAGACTTACCTGCTCTTGCTAACTTAATTTATCTTCAAAGTGCGTTAAATAAAAAACATTTAGACGGCGACACGTTAGATATAGTAGTTGAAATTATTGAACCTAAACACCACGATATAGTACAAAATTATAGTAAAAGTAACGTTGTTATCAGTAATAGATACGTAAGTAAAATTATAATGCAAATTGCCGATAAAGAAGCCTTGTTCGATTTCTATAAAGAGATTTTAACTTTTGACGTTGACGGCGTTGATGGTAAAGAAATTTACCTTAAATCGTGCAATAACTTTTTTGAAGTTATGCCTGAAACAATGAGTGCACGTAACTTAATATATTCAGTATATAAAGCGACGTTAGACGTTTTTGGTAAAGGTCAAGTTGTTATAGGCTACGTTGACGAAACGCAAAAAATTAAATTGTTTAGCGATAATTTAGACCAACACGTTGTTTCACTTAACGAAAAATGTAGATTAATTCTCTTATCAAACCACTAAAATTAAAAAATACCAACGCAAATTAACGTTGGTATTTTTTAATTTAGTTAAATTTTTTAAGTTTTTGCTCTCTTTAAACTATATTTATTATAAAATAATAAAAAATCGATTAATTTTGACAAAATATTTGACAAATGGTTTTTAATAGAGTAAAATTAAAATATCAAATTAATATTGTCAATATATGTACGGATATATTAAGGCCCGTACGTCTCTACAGCACAGCCATAAGACGCTACTATTCGACAGTTTATCTTTTTTGCGGTTATTATTTATAGTACATTACAAGTATTGACAAACAAGTTTTTTAAACTTGTTTTTTTATTTATTTGAATTTAGCCAAGGTGTAGTATGAGATTACTTGAACAAAAAATTTTACAAGAAGGTAAGGTTTTGGCAGGCGACATTTTAAAGGTTGACTGTTTCCTTAACCACCAAATAGACGTAGCCTTTTTAAACGAATTAGGTAAAGATATTTATAATCATTATAAAGATAGTAACGTAAACAAAATTCTTACGGTTGAAGCTTCGGGGATTGGTTTAGCGTGTATAGTCGCTCAATACTTTAATTGCAGGGTTTTAGTTGGTAAGAAACATAAATCGTTAAACATTTCAAACGACGTTTATTCTGCAAAAGTTTATTCGTTTACACATAAAACTGAAAACACGATTATCGTATCAAAAGAATATTTGTCTGAGAAGGACAACGTTTTAATAATCGACGACTTTTTAGCAAACGGCAACGCTTGTTTAGGATTAATAGATATTGTTAAACAAGCAGGTGGACAAGTTAAAGGTATTAGTTGCGCCGTTGAAAAAACATATCAAGGTGGTCACGATAAACTTGTTTCTCTTGGATACGACGTGTACTCTCTTGCAAGAATTGAAAAAATGCAAGACGGAAACATAACTTTCGTTAAAGAAAATTAAGGTCTTAATCGCAAAGTGCGATTGACATAAACAAAAATACCCAACGGGTATAGGAGGTAAACATGAAAAAATTTTTAACTATGTTACTTACGCTTGTTTTAGCTGTAAGTACGCTCGGTCTTTTTACAGGCTGTAATGAAGACAATGAGTTTAAAGTAGGTCTTATCTGCTTACACGGTGAAAGTTCAACTTACGATAAAAACTTTATTGACGCTTTCAATGCTGCTTGCACAGCAAAAGGTGTAAAATCAATCATTAAAGTTGATATCGATGAATCAAGTGAATGCTATGACGCTGCTGCTGACCTTGTTGACCAAGGTTGTGATTTAATTTTTGCTGACTCTTTCGGTCACGAAGATTACATGATTGCTGCTGCTAATAAATTCAGAGGCGTTCAATTCTTCCACGCAACAGGTACTAAGGCTCATACTGAAAACCTTACTAACTACCACAACGCATTTGCTTCTATTTACGAAGGTAGATATTTAGCAGGTATTGCTGCTGGTATGAAATTACAAGCTATGATTAATGCTAACCAACTTACTGCTGCCAACTACGATGGTAACGGCAACGTTAAAGTAGGTTACGTAGGTGCTTGGACTTATGCAGAAGTTATTTCTGGTTTAACATCTTGGTTCCTTGGTGTTAGAAGCGTTGTTCCTAACGTTGTTATGGACGTTCAATTCACAGGTTCTTGGTATGATGAAACTGCTGAAAAGACAACTGCTGAAACGTTAATCGCAAGAGGTTGTGCTCTCATTTCTCAACACGCTGACTCTATGGGTGCTCCTACTGCTTGTGAAACTGCAAACGTTCCTAACGTTTCTTACAATGGTTCAACTGCAAGTGCTTGCCCTAACACATTTATCATTTCTTCAAGAATTAACTGGCAACCATACTACGAACTTATCATTGATAGCGTTAAAAACAATAAAATCGTTGACCTTGACTGGTCTAAAGGTTTAGGTCAAACTTGGAGCGATGGCTCAGTTGCTTTAACTGACGTTGGTACTGCTGCTGCTCCTGGTACAGTAGAAGCTATTAACGCTGCTATCGAAGGTTTCAAAAATGGTACGTTAAAAGTATTTGATACATCTAAATTCACTGTAACAATCACTCCTCCATCAGGACAAGAAGGTGACTTCGGTGAAAATACAAAAGCAACTGTTGATGCTCAAGGCCACTTAACTGGTTACATGGCTGACGTTGACACTGACGCTTTCTATGCAGGAGATACAGAAGTTATTTTAACTGAAAACGGTATTACTTACTTCGCTGAATCTTTCTTCCGTTCTGCTCCTTACTTTGATATTAGAATTGACGGCATTACATACTTAAACGTAAAAATGTAATTTAATTTTAATTTCTAAAACTTAAATATAACCCAAGGGGCGAAATGCCCCTTGGCTATATTATTTTATAAAACTAATTATATTAAAAAATTTACCCTTAAAGGATAACTATGAACAACACACGCAAAGTTGCTATTAAATTTGATAATATTACCAAAACTTTTGGTAGCGTTATCGCAAATAACAAAATATCGTTTGAAGTATATAGTGGTGAAATTTTATCGTTACTTGGTGAAAATGGTAGTGGTAAAACAACTATAATGAATATGCTTTCAGGCATTTACTTTCCTGACGAAGGCGATATTTATATAAATGGAGAAAAGGCGTTAATTCAATCACCTAAGGACGCTTTTGACTATAAAATAGGTATGGTTCACCAACACTTTAAGTTGGTTGACGTTTTTACGGGAGCACAAAATATTGCTCTTGGTATTAAAAAACAAAGTTTGAAAATGATACGTGATTTAGCACAAGAAATTTGTGATAAATACGGGTTTAATATAGATTTAGATAAAAAAGTTTACAATATGTCGGTATCTGAAAAGCAAACTCTTGAAATTGTAAAGGTTTTATACCGTGGTGCTGATATATTAATTTTAGATGAACCTACTGCCGTTTTAACCCCACAAGAAACGCAAAAACTTTTTAACGTTATTAAAAAGATGCGTGCCGATGGTAAATCTATTATAATTATTACACATAAACTTAACGAAGTTATGGAAATTTCTGATAGAGTTGCCATTTTAAGAAAAGGCGAATACATTGACACGGTTGAAACAAGCAAAACAAGTGAAAAAGAACTTACCGAAATGATGGTAGGTAAAAAAGTAGATTTAAAAATAGAAAGATTGCAAACTGATTTTGATTTGCCACTTTTAGAAATTCGTGACTTAGTAATAAATTCAGACGACGGAAATACTGCTATTAAAAACGCTTCGTTCTATATTCGTGGTGGCGAAATTTTAGGTGTTGCAGGCATTACGGGTTGTGGTCAAAAAGAACTTTGCGAAGCAATCGCCGGTATTCGTCCTATCGTTAGTGGTAAAATTGCTCACGGGGGCGAAAATATTATTGGGCTTTCTTCAAAAGAAATTATCGACCGCGGTATTTCAATGAGTTTTATACCAGAAGACAGGCTTGGTATGGGTTTAGTGCCATCAATGTCTATTACTGACAATATGATGCTTAAAACTTACAACAACAAAAAAGGCCTTTTCGTTGATAGAGTTTCGGCAAGAAAAAATGCTTCTCAATTAATTGAAAAGTTAAGCATTGTAACACCATCAACTGAAACGCCTGTAAGAAGACTTTCGGGTGGTAACGTTCAAAAGGTTTTAGTTGGTAGAGAAATAGAATCATCGCCTAACGTTATTATTACAGCCTACCCTGTAAGAGGTCTTGATATTAACTCTTCTTACCAAATTTACGATATTTTAAATGAACAAAAAGCAAAAGGTACAGGTATTTTATTCATAGGCGAAGACTTAGACGTTATGCTTGCCCTTTGCGATAAAATTATGGTTCTTTGCCACGGCGAAATTATGGGTGTAGTTCACGCAAGTAAAACTACGAAAGAAGAACTTGGCCTTATGATGACGGGTACGTTAAATCTTTCTGAAAGCAAAAACAAACAATATGGTGTTGCTAAGGATAGTAGATTAAGCGAAGAAGAATGGACTTCTTTAAAAGATGTAAACGAAGATAAAGGGGGAGAACAAAATGATTAATAATCAACCTTTATTCCATATAGTTAAAAGAGATAATCTTTCATTAGGAAAATCTATACTTATACGTGCTATTGCAATTATTTCAGGTATTTTATTTTCTTCTATATTATTAGGTTTAATATTTGATAGAAATCCTATCGACGCTATCGGCGCTTTATTTAGCGGTGCTTTTGGTACGAAAGATAGAATTTGGCTTTTATTAAGAGATACTTGCATTTTATTATGCGTTGGTCTTGGTCTTTTACCTGCTTTCAAAATGAAGTTTTGGAACTTAGGTGGTAACGGTCAAATTTTAATAGGTGCGTTAGTTGCTATTGCTATTATGCGTAGTCCGTTAGCAAGCGAAAACGAAGTTTTAGCAAATATCCTTATGTTTGTTTTATCTATATTAGCCGGTGCTGTTTGGGCAGTTATTCCTGCAATATTCAAAGCGTTTTTTAAAACAAACGAAAGTTTATTTACCCTTATGATGAACTATATTGCCGCAGGCTTAGTTTCTTACTTTATTAGCGTTTGGGCAACAGGTGGCTCTGGCGTTTTAGGTCAAATACATACAGGCCATTTACCTAAAATAATGAACAATCACCTTTTATCTATAATTATCGTCGTTATCATTACTACTATAATGTATTTCTATATGAAACACAGCAAACAAGGTTATGAAATTGCCGTTGTTGGTGAAAGTGAAAACACTGCTAAATATATAGGTATTAACGTAAAACGCGTAACAATAAGAACTCTTGCAATTTCAGGTGCTATTTGTGGTATCGTAGGTCTTTTATTAGCAGGCTCTATTGACTTTTCGATAAGTGAAAATACAGCAAAAAATATGGGCTTTACTGCAATTATGGTTACGTGGCTTGGCAAGTTTGACCCACTTATAATGATTTTAACTTCTTTCTTTATAACTTTCTTAACGAAAGGTATGGGCAACCTTCAATCAGCGTTCGGTATTATGAATAACTCTGTTACCGATATTGTTGTAGGTATAATTTATTTCTTCGTTATAGGTTGCGAATTCTTTATATCTTATAAAATCAAAATTAAAAACGATAACAAAAATAAAATCGTAAAGGGAGGTAAATAACTATGACGGTATTACTTGTTGGTGCAATTAGTCTTGGCGTGGTTTTCCTTCTTGGTAGTATAGGTGAAACTATAACTGAAAAAGCAGGTAACTTAAACCTTGGTATTCCTGGTATTATGTGTATGGGTACGGCTGGCGGTTGCTTTGGTGCTTCTATTTATATGAGTAGTTTAGCGTCAAACGACCAAGCAGTTTGGATTTTATTAATTTTATCTTGTATTGCTTTTTCTGCTTTATTTAGTGCCGTTGGTGGTCTTATTTATGCATTTTTAACGGTATCACTTCGTTCAAATCAAAACGTTACGGGCTTAGCGTTGACTATTTTTGGTACAGGCTTTACTCAATTCTTTATTGATACGTTTGTAAACAGATTATCACTTCCTTATGCAAGTAAAATTATAAAAACTCCACTACCTATAATAGGACAACTTAATTTAGGTTGGTTTAGTGAAATTTTCTTAAATCACGGATTTTTCGTTTACTTTGCTATTGCAATAGCAATTATTAGTGCCGTAATTTTAAACAAAACTAAGGTAGGTTTAAATTTAAGGGCTATCGGTGAAAATCCATCTACGGCTGACGCTACGGGTATTAACGTAACAAAATATAAATATATTGCTATTATTCTTGGCTCTATCATAGCAGGTTTTGGCGGTATGTTCTATATTATGGACTATATCGGTGGCAGTTGGGAAAATGCAAGTACAATTCAAGGTTTTGGTTGGTTGGCAATAGCATTAGTTATCTTCACCGTTTGGAAACCTGATTTAAGTATTTTAGGCTCAATTATCTTTGGCGCATTATATATTGCTCCAAGTATTATTACAGGTATTGATTTTTCACAAATGAAATTATTTAAACTTTTACCTTACGTTGTAACGGTTATTGTTTTAATTATTACAAGCATTATTAACAAAAAAGAAAATCAACCACCGGCTTCGCTTGGCGTCAATTATTTTAGAGAAGAAAGATAAATTTAATACAATTAAAAATGCTAACGCTTTGTGCGTTAGCATTTTTTATAAGTTTTTTATACGATTTTACCATTTTCTATATTGAAGATTTTAACGTCTTTATTTTGCAACATTTCATAAGTTGGCTCTGTACACGTAATTATAGTTTGTATTCCATTTGTTGCTTTTAAAAGTTGACTTCTTCTATCTTTATCAAGTTCTGAAAACGCATCGTCTAAAATTAAAAGTGGATATTCGTTAAACGTTTTATTAAAAACTTCAAGTTCGGCAAGTTTTAAACTTAAAGCACACGTTCTTTGTTGCCCTTGCGAACCATAAATTTTAACGTCTTCTCCATTGATTTTAATTTTTAAATCGTCCCTATGCGGACCTATTGTCGTATAGCCTAAAATAATATCTTTTTCGTACCTTTCTTTTAAGGCTAATAGTAATTTACTATTAATTTCACTTTCGTCACCTATAAAGTCACAATCTAAAATTACGTCAACGTCTTCTAAACCATTAGTCAATAAAGAGTGTTTTTCTTTACAAATAGGCAATAATTGTTCAATAAATTTTTGCCTTGAAGCAATTATTTTAGAAGCGTATTCGCAAAGTTTAATATCCCAAAACGGCAACGTTTCGTAAATAAGTTCTTTATCTTGACTTTTTAATAAATTGTTGCGTTGAGTAAGCACGTTATTGTATTTTTGGAGTGCGTAAAAATAACTTTTAGACATTTGCGATAATGAAATATCCATAAAACGTCGCCTATCTTCTGGACTTTCTTTTATAAGTTTTAATTCGTTTGGATTAAAAAATACCGAATTAATGCTTCCTATAAATTCGCCCATTTTAGAAATTTTAGCTCCATTTACTTTTATATCTTTTTTACCCTTTTCGTTAAAAGTTATTTCAACTGAAACTTTGCCGTATTTTGTACTTGCCACGCCCTTTATTGTAGCAGACGGCTCGCCGTACTTTATAACTTGCTTATCCTTAGTCGCCTTAGGAGAATAGCCTGTACATAAATAAAAAATTGCTTCGGCACAATTTGTTTTACCTTGTGCGTTTCCTCCCGCTAATACGTTTATTCCGTTTGAAAAATTAAATTCGCCGTAACTATAATTTCTATAATTGTTAAGGATTAAATTTTCAATAAACATAAACCCACCTAATTTTGTTGATTTTTTACGATTTGTAATATATAATAACTATGTATGTATATTGCTACTCTTTGATTTTAACACATATTTTAAAAAAATACAAAAGAATAACAAAAATACTTGGAGAATAAATGGAAAGTTATCAAATTATTTGGAACAACGCTAAAAATGAATTAAAAAATACCGTGTCTAACATACATTACACTATGTACATTGATACGTTTGAGCCTATTGACATTGTTGGCTATAAACTCGTTTTAATGACAAGGAGTGAAATTTTTGCTACTTTTGCACAAAAAAGTTTATTGCAAAAAATAAAAGCCGCTCTTGAAAAAACTAATTCGGGCATTAAAGACGTTGAAATTTTTGTCGGTACAAGTAAAGAAGATTATAAAAGCGTTACAACAAGTGAATTGCCTGAATTAGAAGGCTCGCCTATCGACCCTACCTACACGTTTGAAAATTTTGTTGTTGGCGATTGTAATAGTTTTTGCTACGCTGCAAGTAAAGCCGTAGCCGAAGACCCTGGTAATTCGTATAATCCACTTTTCATTTACGGCTCGTCAGGACTTGGTAAAACGCACTTGCTTCACGCTATTGTAAACGATATGAAAAAACACAGCCCTAAAAAGAAAGTGCTTTACGTTACAAGTGAAAAGTTCTACGACGAATTTATTACGCTTATTCGTTCGGGCAAAGCCTATTCTGAAAACGGAACTACAAGTTTTAAAAATAGGTATAGGAACGTTGACGTTTTAATTATCGACGACGTGCAATCTTTCCAAACAAAACAAAAATCAATGGAAGAATTATTCCACACCTTTAACGACCTTTATAGTATGAAAAAACAAATAGTTTTATCTGCCGACCGTCAACCAAAAGATTTAGATATGGACGATAGGTTAAGAACTCGTTTTGAAGGTGGTTTATTAGCCGAAGTGTTAATCCCTGACATTGAAACTAAAATAGCAATTTTACAAAAAAAGGCTGAAAATAAAAAACAAATTTTACCATTAGACGTTGCTACTTATATTGCCGAACATAGCGACAATAACGTTAGAAGTTTAGAAGGCCTTTTAACTAAGGTTATATTTGCTTCACGCTTAAAAGAAACGCCTATCACTTTACAACTTTGCTACGAAGCATTAAAAGAAGGCTCTAACGCTGAAAATAAAGAGTGTATTTCTTCAACACGTATTATCGACGCAGTTTGCTCTTACTATAAAGTTTCAAAAGAAGACGTTTTATCTAAAAAACGCAACAAAGAACTTGTTGAACCACGCCAAATTTGTTGCTATTTAATGACGACATTAATGGCTATACCACTTGAAACGATAGGACAAGCAATCGGTGGCCGTGATTATTCTACGGTTATTCATTCTCGTGATAAAATTACTAAA
Source organism: Christensenellaceae bacterium (assembly GCA_045645865.1). GTDB lineage: Bacteria > Bacillota > Clostridia > Christensenellales > Borkfalkiaceae > HGM11412. Next base: position 70,021 of record JAZRJP010000004.1, read on the forward strand.
CTTATTGCTATTGACGATAGAATAGCAACTGACGTTAACGATATTAAAAATTTAATTTTGAAAAAATAGTATGGAAAATTATATTAAAGAAGGCGAATTTGACGCCGTTGTAGTAGGGGCAGGCCACGCAGGTTGCGAAGCAGCATTAGCCCTTGCTCGTACTGGTGTAAAAACTGCCCTTTTAACAATCAATCTTGATAATATAGCATATATGGCTTGTAATCCGTCGATAGGTGGAACTGCCAAAGGTCATTTAGTTCGTGAACTTGATGCCTTAGGTGGTCAAATGGGTATTAATATCGACAATACTATGTTACAAGTAAAAATGCTTAATCGTGGTAAAGGCACTGCCGTTCAATCGCTAAGGGCGCAAGCAGATAAAAACTTATACCACCGTACAATGAAAAAGACTCTTGAAGAAACGGAAAACTTGCGTATTTTACAAAGCGAAGCAACCGATATTTTAACAAAAGACGGAAAAGTTACAGGCGTTGTTACTAATTATAATTCCGTTCTTTACGCTAAAAAAGTTATTCTTTGTACAGGCGTTTACTTAAATAGCGATATCATTTCAGGCGACTATAAAAAGTTTTCAGGCCCGTCTGGGTTTGCTAACGCTACTCACCTTACTAACTCTCTTATTAATCTTGGTTTTAAGGTTATGCGTTTTAAAACGGGAACTCCTGCCCGTATCGATAAAAGGACTATTGACTTTTCAAAATTTCAACTGCAAGACGGAGAAGTTGACGTTTACCCTTTCTCTTATATGACTAAGGCTTTACCTGAAAAACAATACCCTTGCTATCTTGGTTACACTAACCAAAAAACTCACGAAATTATTCTTAAAAATCTTGACCGTTCGCCGTTATATAATGGTTTTATAACTACCACAGGTCCAAGATATTGTCCGTCTATTGAAACGAAAGTAGTTCGCTTTTCAGACAAAGATAGACACCAAATTTTCTTAGAACCAGAAGGTCTTGACACTAACGAAATTTACGTTCAAGGTATGTCAAGTTCAATGCCGATTGACGTTCAAGTTGATATGTATCGTTCTATCGAAGGTTTTGAAAACGTTGATATTATGCGTTATGCTTATGCTATTGAATACGATTGTATTGATAGTTTAGATTTGAAACCATCGCTTGAATTTAAAAAGATTGAAGGTTTATACACGGCAGGTCAAATAAACGGCACAAGTGGTTACGAAGAAGCCGCTTGTCAAGGTTTGATTGCAGGTATTAACGCAAGTTTATCTTTACAAGGTAAAGAACCTATTATTTTGGGTAGAGACCAAGCCTATATAGGCGTTCTTATCGACGACCTTGTAACAAAAGGAACTAACGAACCTTACCGTATGATGACTTCTCGTGCCGAATATCGTTTACTTCTTCGTCAAGATAATACAGATAAAAGACTTACGCCGTTAGGCCGTGATATAGGGCTTGTTAAGGACGATAGGTGGCAAATATACCTTGAAAGGCAAGAAATCGCCCGTAGAGCCGAAGAAGAGCTTGACACAGTTGTTCCTTATAAAGAATGTAAAGAGTTTGTTAAAGAAAACAGCGTTGGCGAAGTTTACGGCTCACTTAAATATCGTGATATGATAAAGCGTGGCATTTCTATTAAACTTATTAAAGAAAAATATGGTGCTTTTGCTTATTGCCCTTTTGATATTTTAGAAAGTGTTGAAACGGACGTTAGATACGAAGGGTATATTAAAAAAGAAATTGAACAAATTGAAAAAACCAAAAAATTAAAGGATAAACTTTTACCACAAGATACCGACTATACTAAAATTGAAGGTTTAAGAATAGAGGCAAGGGATAAACTTAATGAAGTAAAACCTTTAAACTTAGACCAAGCAAGCAGAATTTCAGGCGTTAACCCTGCTGATATAGCCGTGCTTATGGTATGGTTAAAAACAAGTAATGGAAAACAATAAAAAACCGATTGAAAAAACTGATAAAGACAAGTTAAAAGAAATTAAAAAGAAAAAAGCAAAAGCCGAAACGCAAAAATTTAAGTCGAAGTATTTTGATTATTACGACGATATAAAAATTAGCGATAGGCAAGATTGGTAGGTGAATTATGATTAAACACGTAGTATGTTTTAAATTAAAAGATAACTCTGGCGACAATAAAGAAAAGGCGGCTAACGTACTTTATTCAATGATAACGAAAGTTCCGTCAATTTGGGGTATTGAAATAGGTCAAGACCTTTTAGGTTCTGCCCGTTCATACGATTTAATTTTACAAGTTGTAGTTGAATCAATGGAAAAACTTGAAGAATACCAAAACGACCCTTACCACGTAAACGTTGTTAAAAAGTATATGCACTCAGTTTGCGAAAAGTCTGTTTCAGTTGATTACGACTGCGATTAATTTAACTTAAAATTTAAAAAGTTCGTTTTAATAACGGACTTTTTTTATTTGTTAAAAGTTTATTTTTTTACTTTGCCGTCAATAATTATTTTATGGAAAAAAATTTTAATTATATTTTAAAAAATTTTACAATAATTATGGGTGGTAAACACGCAGGTTTTTTTGCCCTTGGCGTAACGCTTTCTATAATTTTAGTGTTTATCTGTCAATTAATATATAGTATTGTTAAAAACAAAAAAAGTGGTTATAGTTACACTAAATTTGCTCTTTTTTGTACAAGTTGTTCACTTTTAATATCAATTTGCGAATATTTTACAAGTGGAAAAATCTTTACAAGCATATATTTTAGCGTTATTTTTACCGTTTTTAACTTTTTAATTTCAATGTTGTTTAGTTACGTTTTAAGCACGGTAAACTATTTTATTGATAAAAAAACTAAACACCTTATAATACAGCAAAACGATTTTAACGATATAAAAACTCAACGCCTACCCGTTAGCGACTTAACTAAAAAAGCAATTATGCGTCTTAAAACTAAACCGTACGATTTATTAAACTTACAAAACGTTACAAACGAATTTATAGACGTTCAATATATAAAAGAATTAATAGACGCTTTAAAAGATAAACCATTAACGCTTAAAGAGTGTGAAGAAATTGAAGAACTTGAAGTGTTTTTACTTAATTTTTGCTATCGTCAACCAAACGCTGTTGAAAAAGAAAAGTTAAGCCTATATTTATCTTCTTTAATGAAAAAACTTGCTTATTACAAAATAGTTGAATAAACAAGTTTTAAAATAAAACACCCACCATTTTTATTTTTTAATTGGTGGGTTAATTTTTATAATTATTAAATTCTACTTTTTTCAATATCAAGCCTTTGTTTAATTTCACTAACAACGGCTTTCGTTTTTGCTTCAAGTTCTAACTTGCTAAATTCAATATGGCTTATACTATTCATTTTCTTATCATATTCCCAAAAATTCCTAAAATTAGAAAGTGAACATTTATATTTATTAAGTTTACCTGTTTCGTCAAAATAATTTATTTCAAAAATAATAAGCGTTTCATAACTATTTATTATATTAAAACTTGCATAATTATTTATAGGGCAATAAAATTGCATTTCACCATCATAATAAAAACCAAATGAATTGTTTTTACTATCATACACAAACCAAGCAAGAATATCAGGTTGTAGCATTATAACAGTATCGTATTTATCATTAAGTTCTTTAACTCTTTTTTCATATTCTTGCTTAAAATAAGTTCTTGCAAGTTGCACTTTTGGATAAACTGTTTTACCTAATATACTTTTAACAATAGATACAATAACCGTAATAAAAATTAAAGTTGTACAAGACGAAATATGTTTTTCAAAATCCTTACCATCAACGTTTATACAACCTAAAATAAAAAATAAAATTGCAAGTGAAAGAGTGCCTATTAAAACGGCTTTTGCTATACCTAAAACTATTTTTCTAATTTTAAACTTTTTTTGCTCGTCAGGTAAAAGTTTAAGATTGTCTTGTTCGGCTGCATCATTGCTTAATTCTTTTTTACAAATAACAGAGCCATAACGTGATTTAGGAGTATTCATATAAACTATATCTTGATTATTATCTAATAAATTATCTAATGAAACGTTATATAAAGACGATAATAGTTTAAGTTTGCTAATTTCAGGAACTGCTTGCCCCGTTTCCCATTTATAAACTGCTTGACGTGATACGTCTAACTTGCTTGCAAGGTCTTCTTGTGAAAGTCCTTGCGATTTTCTAAGTACAATCAATTTTTCTTCTAAAATCATAAATAACCTCCAAATGATTTATACTAAAATTATACAAGTTGACATTATAAAAATCAACAACCCACGGTTTACAATGTGTCAACTATAAGTTAGCATTTTAAATAAAAGTAAAATTCTTAACTTTTATTAATCATTATCTTTTATAATTAAAGAAATTTTATTTATATTTTTCAACTAAATAATCTATTGCCATTTTGTAACCGTCTATTCCAAAGCCGGCAAAACACTTTTCGGCATACGTTGAAATATAACTTAATTTTCTAAATTCTTCCCTGTTGTTTATATCGGTAATGTGAACTTCGCAAGTTGGTATATTTACACTTTTTAAAGCGTCTAATATTGCTATGCTTGTGTGAGTGTAAGCGCCTGCGTTTATTATAATTGCATCAACCTTATTTAATGATTTTTGTATTTTAGTGCAAATATCGCCTTCGTAATTTGATTGATATACTTGCACTTTAACTCCGACTTTTTTAGCGTGTTCCTTTACCGATTTAACTAAAAATTTATAATCTTTTTTACCATATAAGTCAGGCTCACGAATGCCTAACATATTAAGGTTTACTCCATTAATAACTAATATTTTCATAAATTTCAATTATCTCCTTTACACAAGAATTTAAATCAGCATCGTTTTTCACTTTAAAATCACAACTACTATTATAGATATCCTTTCTTTCATTATACAAAGTTTCAATACCTTTTTGTTTTGATAACGGACGGTCTAAATCAATTAATTTTTCAAGTGGCCTATCAAGGTAAAAAATTACGCCGTTTCGTTTTAAATTAATAACGTTTTCTTTCTTTAAAACGCCACCGCCACCTATTGATATAACTACGCCTTTTTTTTGCGATAATAAGGCTATAACTTCACTTTCGATATCTCTAAACGCTTTTTCGCCTTGCGTTAATATTATTTCGCTTGGCGATAATTTATAGTTTTTAGTAATATATTCGTCACTATCAAACCACTCTAAATCAAGTTGTTCACTAATTTTTTTACTAATTGTAGTTTTGCCAGACGACGGCATACCCGTTAAAACTATATTTGCAGTTTGCTTTTTAACAAAATTAAAAATTTCACATTCTTTTACAGTATCGTGCGTTTTTTCAAACCATATATCTTGTGCTAAAAGGGCTTGAACTACAAGCATTTTTAAACCGCTTGCACAAGGGATATTTAAACTTTTTGCTTGCATTATTAAAGACGTGTTTTGCGGATTATAAATACAATCATACACCCCTTTAAGCATCTTAAATTTGCTTAAATCAATAGGGCTTTCGTCAACGTTAGGACTCATACCACAAGGCGTTGCATTTATAATAATTTCGGTATCAGTTAAATTATAACAATTAGTATAATTAATTTCGCCACTTCTGCTTACTATATTTATACTTTTAGCCTTACTATTTAAACAATATACGTACGCCGTGTTAGAAGCGCCTCCACTACCTAAAATTAAAACGTTTTTATCTTTTAAACTAACTTGCGTACTTTCTATCATACTTGCCAAACCACCTATATCGGTGTTATAGCCGTACAATTTGCCGTTTTTGTTTAATACGGTGTTTACTGCTCCTATTTTTTTAGCGTCGTCTGAAATATAATCTAAATATTTTATAACTTCTTTTTTATAAGGTATAGTAACGTTAAAACCGTCGTACTTGCAATTTATTAAAAACCCTTTTAATTCCTCTTTATTTAATTGTACAAGTGAATAGTCAAGTCCACATTTTGTATGTATTATTTTAGAATAACTATGGCCTAACTTTTCGCCTATTAAACAATATTTCATATAATTTCCTTATAACAACCTAAAAATGCAAAACGTTCGGAAGTGTTTTCAAGTTCGCTAATTAAGTTTACGCAAGACTTATCCTTAACGCTTCCTTCGAAATCAAAATAGAATAAAAATTCAAAGTCGCTACCTATAACAGGCCTACTTTCTAACTTAGTTAAACTTAAACCAAGCGCCGAAAATCTTGCTAAAATTTTACTTAAACTACCCGTTTCGTGCGGGGCACTTGTAATTATGCTAATTTTATTACTGCCGTCGTAAACTTGCAATTCTTTACTAATAACGATAAACCTTGTATAGTTTGCCATATTATCTTGCACGTTTTCTTCAATAACTTCTAAATTATATATTTCGGCACATTCTTTTCTACATAAACAAGCAAGGCTTTTATCGTTAGTTTGACTAACTATTTGTGCTGCCAAAGCCGTATTTTCTACACTTTCACTTTTAATGGCTAAATCTTTTAAATATTCAGAACATTGACTTAACGCTTGACTATGCGAAATAATTTTTTTAACGTCTTTTTTAGTTGCACCCTTAACGCCTACAAGACAGTGATTAACTTTTACCCTTACCGACCTAACAATATAAAAACTATACTTGTTCATAAGGTCGTAAACTTCTAAAACTGAACCTGCCGTGCTATTTTCAATAGGCAACACACCATACTCGCAAAAACCCTTATCAACGGCATTAAACACGCCTTCAAACGTCTTAAAATACGTTATATCACTAATAGGGAATACGTCTTTGCAAGCAACGCTACTATTTGAACCTATAACCCCTTGACAAGCAACCGAAGCCGTTATAGGAAAAGCACTTTCATTATTAATTGCTTTATTAATCTTTTCAATACTTTTTGAAGAAGAATTAATTAACGTACTTTGATACGATTTACTTGTAGCAAAAATCGTTTGGTACAATTCTTTTAAGTAGTATTTATATTCTTCTGGCATATCTTTTGCTAAACGATACAAAATTTTATCTTCTCTTGAAGAATCGTTTATATTTTTTAAATTATTCTTTTTATATTCAGCAACGTCTTTAACTAAATTTAACCTTTTACTAAATAACGATGCTATTTGGTCGTCGATTTTATCTATTTCACTTCTTATTAATTCAATATCTTTCATTATAAATTACCTAATTCATCAACTAACGCTATAATTACTGCACTTTCAATGCACACTGCAACTCTTGGAACAATGCAACTATCGTGTCTGCCTTTAATTTCTATTTCACAATTTTCTTTACTTATTAAATCAACCGTTTGTTGTTTTTTACTTATTGACGGAGTTGGCTTTATAGCAACGCTTAAAGTTACGTTTTCGCCGTTTGATATACCACCGTTTATGCCACCATTATTATTTGATAATAATTTTATTTTGCCGCCTGTAATAGAAAGTTGGTCGTTTGCTTGGCTACCTAACATTGACGAAAATTCAAAACCACTACCAAACTCAACGCCTTTAACTGCCGGCACTGAATACACAAGCGAAGCAATTTTACCTTCTAAACCTTCAAAAAGATTGTCGCCTAAACCTGCTTGTAAGCCGTAAACGATACACTCAACTATACCACCTACGCTATCGCCGTCTAATTTGGCGTTTTCAATTTCACGTAAAACTTCGTCTTTTTTTGATAAAACGTTAAAAGCATTATCTCTATTTTCTAATAAAAACTCTCTATTAATATTAGTGTTTTTATACGATAAACAATTTACGCTACCTATTTTTGAAACGAAACTTTCAACGAAAATTCCTTTTGTTTCAAGGTATTGTTTTAAAATACCACCAACAACTACAAGTGGAACCGTAAGCCTACCTGAAAAACGACCACCACCCGTAAAATCTAACGTGCCGTCTTTAAGATAAGACGCATAATCGGCGTGCGAAGGTCTTGGCTTTGCGTAAAGTTCATTATAATCTCCACTTTTTACGTTTTTATTATATATTTCAAAAGAAAAATCGCCACTTATAGTTTGATTATCTGCATTTTTAAAGACAGGAATATCTTCTTCGATACGTGTTGTTGAAAAAGCGTTTTTACTTGCCTTTCTTCTACCTATATAATCACTTAATTTTTGACTATCGAAAGTAAAGGTAGGCAATCCTTTTACAATAGCACCTATTTTTTCACTATGCGATTCGCCGTATATTTCAACAGAAATATTTTTACCATTAAATATCGCCATTTACCTTTCCCCCTAAACTAATATAGTCGTTATAAAAATTAGTGTATGATTTATTTATTGCTAAACTATCCGTTATTATTGACTCGCCATTTGCAAAAGTTGCTAAACAAACGGCACTCATAACGGTACGATGGTCGTTAAAGCCTAAAAATTTACCACCTTTTGGCTCACCGCCATTAATAATCAAGTCGTTGCCGTTAAACGAAGCGTCTATACCTGCAACCTTTAAATTATAAATTATTCCTTCAATTCTATCACTTTCTTTTATCTTTAAGCGTGATACGTTTTTTAATACTGACTGTCCTTTACTAAATGACGCTAAAACGCTTATAATTTGAACTAAATCGGGTATATTTTCGCAATCTAATACTTGTCCTACTAAATTACCTTTTTTTACGTAATAGCCGTCTTTTATTTCTTTTACTATTGCACCGAATTTCGTTATAACGTTTATAATTTGACTATCGCCTTGATGAGTTTTTTTGTTTAAATTAAAAACTTCAATGCCGTCGCTAAGAGCACCTAAACAAAGCATAAACGCACTACCCGAATAATCACCCTCAACAATAAGGTCGCTAACTTTATTATATTTTTGGTTACCTTTTACATAGTAGCCATAACAAGTGGCCGTTATAGATATTCCAAACGTGTTTAATACGTCTATCGTAATATCAACGTAATTTTTGCTAACTAATGGACTTTTTAAAATAATTTTACTATCACCATCTAACATAGGCAAACTAAATAAAAGCCCTGTAATAAATTGCGAACTAACGTTACCATCAATATAATATTCGCCGTTTTGCAATTTGCCGTTTATAGTAAGCCCGTCAATGTTAGCGCCATTACTATTTAAACAATCAATTAAAGAAGAAATAGGGCGTTGTAAAAGACGATTACTTCCCGTAAAAGTTGCTTTTATGCCAAGCGCACTTATAATAGGCAATAAAAATCTTAACGTAGAACCACTTTCGTTGCAATTTAAAAGTTTATTACCGCTAAATTCCACATACGAAAGGTTTACGTCGTCGCCAACGTAATTGTATTTTAACCCTACTTCTTTTAAACAATTTAAAGTTGCTAAAACGTCTTGCGAACGTCCTGCTCCCTTAATCGTTATAGGCGATTTACTTAAAAACGCACCTATTATTAGCCTATGCGCGTAAGATTTTGACGGAGGACTTTGCACCCTACCATTTATTTTTTTGTTTGCCGTTACTACTATTTCCATTTTACATTAAGTTGTATAATTCGTTATATTCTATACTTTGAACGTACCCTAAAAGTTGGTCGTTTACTAAAATAAAATCAACTTTTTCGCTATTACCTTTTTTATCATTTTTAATAAAGTTTATAAGAACGTCTTTATCAAACTCGTTTTCAACATTACAACAAGAAAGTTTTAAAATTTCTAATGCTTTTTGGTAATTTTTATTAGATAATACTCCTAATTTTAAGGAAATATCTAAACTTGCTTTTAATCCTTTTAATACGCATTCCCCGTGAGAAAGAGAAAAATTGCTTGCCTTTTCAATAGCGTGCCCTATCGTATGACCTAAATTTAAAAGTTTTCTGTCTCCCTTTTCAGTCTCGTCTTTTTCAACGATATCTCTTTTAATTTTAATACATTTATAAACTATATTTTGTAAATTGCCACCCTTTATATCGCCTATTTCTAAATCGCCTATAAAACAATATTTTATAATTTCGCCAAATCCACTATTTAATTCTCTTTTAGGTAGCGTTTTTACAAACGAAGTGTTTACGTAAACAAGCGAAGGCTGATAAAACGTTCCAACCAAATTTTTGCCTTGAACTAAGTTAATTGCCGTCTTTCCACCAACGGAAGAATCTACCATAGAAAGTAGTGTTGTTGGTACTTGAATTAAGTTAATTCCCCTAACGTAAGTTGAGGCAACAAAACCCGTTAAATCACCCGTTACACCACCACCAAACGCAACTATAATATCGTTTCTGCTAAAATTATTGCTTGCTAAAAAGTTTAAAATTTCAAAATATTTATATTGACTTTTACTTTCTTCGCCACTTGCTAAATCGTAGTGGTAAACCTTTTTATTTTTAAAATATTTATCTAAACAATTGCCATATATTTTTTTAACGTTTTCGTCGGTGATAATAGCAACCTTTTCACTATTAAAATTGCTAACTAAATTTTCTAAACCGGCTAAACTTTCGTTAATAATAACGCTATAATTTTTAGATGCTTTTACTTTAATTTCCACTTTTTTTACCTCTTAAATCAATGGCAATTTTTCTTTCGTTTCCGTCAGATAATAATTTTTCAAGCATATCTTGGTCTCCTCTTTCTAACGCTTGAAGATATAAATTTAAGTTTGATATAAGTTCACTTAACTCACCACTTAAAACGTCTTTATTGTTTATCATAAGCGACGACCACATTTTAGGATTAAGCCTTGCTACCCTTGTTAAATCTTTATAACTTCCTGCCGAATAGCCAAAATGTTCGCTTGCCGTTTGGTTTTTTATAAAGGCATTTGAAACAATATGACAAAGTTGCGACGTGTACGCTATCATTTTATCGTGATTTTCACTATCGGTAAACACAACGCTTAAAAAGCCTAAATCTAAAAAGAATTGCTTAACGCTTGAAAGAGTATATACGTCGGCGTTTACTGGACAAAGTATCATTGACGCCTTATCAAAAAGCGTTGTAGTTGAGTGTTCAATTCCTGAAAACTCCCTACCTGCCATAGGATGTCCCCCTATAAAAATTACGTCGCTAAAAGTTTTTGCGTATTCTTGCATTTTTTTAACGATACGCCTTTTAATACCACAAAAATCGCAGACTATTGCTCCCTTTTTTAAATATGGCAAAAATTTTTCAACGCATTCACTAAAAGCGTCTTCGTAAACAGAAATAATTAAAAGGTCTAATTCTTTTGCATTTTCAATAGTTAATACTTCATTAAAAGCGCCAACCATTTCCCCTTTAAGCATAACTTGTTTATTTGCGTCAAAACCAAAAACTGTGTGGCTTGTTCTTTTAATTAAGGTTCTACCAAACGAACCACCCATTAAGCCAAGCCCTATAATACCTATTTTCATAATACCTTTTTCTTTCCACAAAGTGGCAACATTTCGTTAATGCTTTTTGTAATGCTTGCAAATTCTTCTGGTTTAAGTGATTGTGCACCATCACAAAGAGCGTGTTGAGGGTCGTTGTGAACTTCAATCATAAGTCCGTCAGCACCAACGCCAACCGATGCAAGTGATAAAGGTTTTACAAGCCTTGAAAGACCTGATGCGTGCGAAGGGTCAACTATTATCGGTAAATGTGTAAGTTGTTTTAACACAGGTATTGCCGATAAGTCAAGCGTATTCCTTGTATAAGGTTCGAACGTTCTAATACCCCTTTCACATAAAATAACGTCTTTACAACCTTCACTCATAACATATTCGGCACTCATAAGCCATTCTTCGATAGTATTGCACATACCCCTTTTTAAAAGAACAGGCTTTTTCATTTTGCCTACTTCTTTTAAAAGTTCAAAGTTTTGCATATCTCTTGCACCTATTTGCACAACGTCAACGTCTTTGAATAAATCGATATGTCTTACACTCATAATTTCAGTAACTATGCTTAAACCCGTTTCTTCTTTGGCTTTAAGTAAAAGTTCAATACCACTTTCTCTTAAACCTTGAAAAGAATAAGGCGATGTTCTTGGTTTGAACGCACCACCCCTAAGCAAAGTTGCACCTGCTAATTTTACTTGCTTAGCAATTTCAACAACTTGTTTTTCGCTTTCAACAGAACAAGGGCCTGCTATTATTACGAAATTATCTCCACCGACTTTTACTCCGTTTACGTCAACGATAGTATCGTCTGGGTGAAATTTTCTATTAGCACTTTTAAACGGCTCTTGTATTCTTTTAACGTTTTCAACAATATCAAGCGAACGTATAAGGTCGATATCAACTTTACTTGTATCACCAACAAGCCCTAAAATAGTTGAGTGTGAGCCCCTACTTACGTCAATTCCTAAACCTTGGCTTGTAAGCCATTTAGTTAAGGTTTCAAGTTGTTTTTTGTCGTGGTCGTTTTTAACAATGATAATCATAAAAAATCTCCTATAAAACAAAATGACCGAACTGAAATTCGGTCATTAACTACATTAACTTAATTAAGAAAGTACGCAAAAAATAACCGATATTATTAATATGGTTTTCTAAAAAAATATGCGTAATAAATAAAGTTAACTGACTTCATAATTTTTTTACTTCCTTATGTGTTGAGTATAATACTTTTTATATATAAAGTCAATAATTTTAGCCAATTTTTTTAAATTATTTTTATCTAATTGACTTTTAGTAATTCGTATGATAACATATTTTTAATTAATTAAAAGGTGAAATTATGATTAATAAAAAAATGTACGCTCTTGGCAATAGCCGTTCGGTTATTAGGGAACTTTTTGAATACGGCAAAAATTTAAAAGCACAAGTTGGCGACGATAATGTTTACGATTTTACCCTTGGTAACCCAAGTGTTGAATGCCCTAAAATTATTAACGATACGCTTATTGATATTATTAAAAATGATAAGACGGTACACCAATACACGTCTGCACAAGGCGATTTATCTACTCGCAAAAAAATTGTTGAAAATATTTTTAATAGATATCAATTTTCTTTAAACGAAAATTTAATTTATTTAACTTGTGGAGCGGCTGCCGGATTACGCATAATTTTTCAATCAATAATTTGCAATAATGACGATGAAGTTTTAGCAATTGCTCCTTTCTTCCCTGAATATAGAGTTTTTGTTGAAGCGTCAAACGGAACTTTTAAATTCGTTCCTTGTAATGAAAAAAATTTTTTAATTGACTTTGACGCTTTTGAAAAATCTATAACCAAAAACACTAAGGCAGTTATTATAAATAGTCCTAATAATCCGTCGGGCGTAGTTTACGACGAAAACACTATTAAAAAGTTAGCCGAAATTTTAAACAAAAAACAACAAGAATTTAATTCAACAATTTATTTAGTAACCGACGAACCTTACAGAGAAATTGTGTTTGACGATATTGATTGTCCGTACGTGCCTAAATATTACAAAAACACAATCGTATGTTATTCATATTCAAAGTCGTTGTCATTACCTGGTGAAAGAATAGGCTACGTTGCCGTTTCTCCACTTTGTGAAGAAAAGGACCATTTATACAAAGCAATTATGGGTAGTGGTAGAGCGCTTGGTTACGTTTGTGCTCCGTCTCTTTTCCAAAAAGTGATAAATATTTGTAGCGACGCCAAGTGCGACGTTACCCCTTATAAAGAACACGGCGAAATTTTATATAATCGTTTAGAAAAACTTAACTTCACAGTAATTAAGCCACAAGGCGCATTTTACTTGTTTGTAAAATCCCCAAGCGGCGACGGAGTTGAATTTAGCGAAAGGGCTAAAAAATACAACTTGCTTGTTGTTCCGTCTAATTCGTTTGGTGTTGACGGCTACGTAAGAATTGCTACTTGCGTTTCAAAACAAACGGTTGTAAACAGCGAACAAGCATTTATAGATTTAGCAAAAGAATACAACTTAATTTAACGCATAAAAAAAGATAACGAAAATTTTCGTTATCTTTTTATTTTACCTATTATTGAAAAAATTATAAAACCTATTAATTCAATTACAACTATCGTTGCGCCGACAGGCGTTGCAAATAAAATGGAAATTGATATTCCTATAAACGACGTTATAAGTGCAAATATTACCGAACTTATTATTACGCCTTTAAAACTTTTAAAAACTCTCATTGAAGAAAGTGCCGGGAATATTATTAGTGCCGATACAAGTAGCGAGCCTATCAAACTCATTGCTAAAACTATAAGTATTGCTATAATAACTGCCGTTGAAATATTGTAAATTTCAGTATTAATACCCGTTGCTTTTGCGTAATTTTCGTCAAAGGTAACTGAAAATATTTTATTGTAAAAACAAAGGTACAGTGCGATAATTACTAAACAAATTATTATTGAAACTAACACGTCGCTTAAATTTAACGAAAGCAATTTATTAGAACCAAAAAGGGCACTGCACACGTCGCCACTAACGTTAGAAGACGTTGAAAATACGTTCATTAAAAAGTAGCCTAAACCTAATGCACTTACGCTTAATATGGCTATTAAAGCATCGCCTTTAAGTTTAGCGTTTTGACCTATTTTAAGTAAAAGCACAGCAACAACTATGGTTGTTGGCATAACTATTAAAAGATTGTTTGTTAAACTTAAAATACTTGCTATTGCCGTAGCCCCGAAAGCAACGTGCGAAAGGCCGTCGCCTATAAACGAAAATCTTTTAAGTACAAGCGTTACGCCCACTATTGCCGAACATACTGATAATAATATTACCACAACGATAGCGTATCTTATAAACGGCATTTGTAAGTACGATATAAAAGTGTTAAAAAGTTCCATTTTCTATTCTCCCTTTATATTCGTTTACGTCTAAAATAAATACGTCGTCGCCCGTATGCAAAACTTTGTTTACGTATTGTAATGCGTTTACTATATCGTGCGAAATCATAATTATAGTAATATTTTCTTCTTTATTTAATTTTTTTAATATTTCGTACAATTCTTTTGTAGCAACAACGTCTAAACTTGACGACGGCTCGTCTAAAAGAAGTATTTTTTTAGTCGAACAAAGTGCTCTTGCAAGTAAAACTTTTTGTTTTTGCCCGCCCGATAAATTCATAAAAGGAGTATTTTTTAAATTTTCAATACCTAACGTTTGCATTTTTAAGGTTGCTAATTCTTTTTGCTTTTTAGTTATAAAACCAAAAAATTTATTAGCGTTTACCGTTCCTGATAACACTACTTCGTAGCAAGTTGCAGGAAAATCTTTTTGAATTTCTGTTACTTGTGGTAGATAGCCTATATCTTGACTTGTTACTCCGTTATTTAAAATAATTTTACCACTTAACGCTTGTTGCAAATTAAGTAACGTTCTACAAAGAGTGCTTTTACCCGTTCCGTTTGCTCCTACTATTAATAAAAAATCGCCTTCGTATAAAGCAAAAGTTAAAGGAGGCAAAACTTGTTTTTGATTATACCCTACTATTAAATTGTCGCAAACTAATTGCACTTTATCCATTATTTACCCCTAAGCACTTTTTTAATACGTTAAGATTTTGTTTGCATATTTCAATATAACTATTGTTATCTTTTTGTTTTATTGATTGCATTGAATTAAGCCTTAAAATTTCAATAGCACTTCTTTTTGACTGTTCAATTACGCTATTTGCTATTTCCAAACCACCACTTTCAGTTACTAAAATATGATTTACCGAATATTCGTTTAATTTATTTGCTAAATTAACAATAGTTGGAAAAGAACAATCAATTTCACTACTGCAACCTGTAAAGGCTGAAAAATATTTAATATTATAGTCGTTAAACAAATAACTAAAAGGTTGCCTATCTGCAACAACTAACGGGATATTACTATTTTCTAACACTTGATATTCAATATCTAATTGCGTTAAGTTTTGTATAAATAAATTGCCGTTTTCTGCAAAAATTCGTGAATGCATACTATCAATTTGGCTTAAAGTGTCAACTATTTTATTTGTTATTAAAATGGCATTTTTAATTGATAAATAATAATGCTCGTCAACTAAATGGTTATGGTCGTGTTCTTCACTTTCTTGATTTTCGTGTTCATTTAAGCAAATCGACGTTAAAAACTCACTATACTTTACTTTTTTACAATCGTTTGTAATTAAGCCGTCTATCCACGACGTACTATCTTCACCACTATAAACTACCATTTTCGCCTTTGAAAAAAGCATTTTATCTTTAAAAGTGGCTTGATAACTATGTGCATCTTCACCGTTTTTAAGAAGATAATGAACGTTATAATAATCTAAATTGCCTACAACTTGTTTAGCAAACTCGTAATCGCTAAAAGAAACGGCTATTATATTAACTTTGTCGTCGTTAGGTTGACAACCAAAACATATAAGCGACGATATTAAAATTAAAATTAAAGAAAATAACTTTTTCATAAACACCTAAAAACGCAACCTTGTTGCAAATTATTATAATATTATAATATTATTTTGTCAACTTAATGTGAGTATTTAAATAAAAAATATGCACCCGAATTCGGGTGCATTAATTTTTAATTGTTATTAAATAAGGTTTTTGCCTTCTTTAATAAGTTTTAAGTTGTTTGCAACAGTTTCAGCAAAGTCTTTATATAAAGTTAAGTCTTCGCCCCAAACGTTAACGTCTTTCATAAATTCGATAGGGCAACCGCCGTTATCAAAATATGCAAGGTATGGTTCGTCGTCGATAATTTGAACTTTTCTTGAAGGGAGTTGAACGTAATATTTGCCGTCTTCTTCTTTCTTTGCTAATGAGTAAATAGCCATTAAGTAACTAAAACCGATAGTAAGGTTTGTAGGTATTTTGCCATTTTCATTATAATAGTCTGTGAAACTTGGTAAATCCCTTGCACGCCATTTAGAAATGCTGTTAAGAGAAATACTTGTAAGTTGGTGATTTAAGAATGGGTTCATAAACCTTTCTTTAATAGAGTTAGCAAAAAGTGTAGTTGCTTGAATATCGTTTGAAACGAAAGGATTAATTTCATTTTTTAACGTTTCTTCTAAGAAGTTTAATAACCTATCGTCTTTCATACAGTCGTAAACTGTTTCAGCACCAAGCCATAAACCAACGGGAACGATATTAGTGTGGCTACCGTTAAGTACCCTAACCTTTCTCTTTTTATAATATTTAATATCTTCTGTAACAACTACGTCGATACCGTGGCTACCTTCAACAATGTATTTATCGATTTCGCCTTTCTTTTCAACTGCCCAAAGACCAAATGGTTCGCCAATAGACATAAGGTTATCAGTATAGCCGATAAGTTTAGTAAGTCTTTCTTGCGTTTCTTTATCTCTTGGATAACCTGATACAATTCTATCAACAAGAGTGTTAGAGAAATAACATTTTTCTTCAACCCATTTAGCAAAGTCTTCTTCTAATGCCCAAAGTTTAATGTAACCTTTTACGCATTTTTCAAGTTCAGTTGCGTTATTGTCGATAAGTTCAACAGGCATCATATATAAACCGTCTAAACCTGCTTTATATCTTGCATATAAGAATTTTGTAAGTTTTGCAGGATATGTAATACCTTCAAAATCGTCATAAGCATCTGTATCGTGGAAACAAATACCTGCTTCGGTAGTATTAGAAACTACAATTTTAAGGTCTTTGTCGCAAGCAAGTTTATAATATTCGTCAATTTCTTTAAATGGGTCGATAACTTTATCAACACACGTTACTTTATAAACTGTTTCAACTTCTTTACCATCTTCCATACCACGTAAAATAACGTTGTATTTATTGTCTTGTTCGTGGAATCTGTCAAGCGTACCAAAAGTAATAGGTTTAATAATTGAAACGCTATATTCTTTGCCTTCTTTATTAAGATTATCAAAATAATAATCTACGAAAGTCCTTAAAAATCCACCTTCACCAAATTGTGCAATTTTAATCATATTTGCCTCCAAAAATCGTTTTTTGTTTTTTTTAAATTTTGGATTAACCCAAAATAACTAACTATATTATAATACTAAAAATTAAAATTATCTATCAAAATATTGCTGTATTTGTAATTTTTTTTAAAAATATTGACCATAATTACACTATTTGTTAATGTTTTTACTTTATTTTTAATAATTTATACACAACTTTTTATAAAAAATATTTAATTGCTTGATATTTTTTTTAAAATATTGTAATATATTGACGTAGGTAAATTATGAAAAATCACATTATTTTTACAAAACAACAACCTGTTGGCGACGTTTTAATAGAAAGAACGTCTAAACATTTTAAAATGCCGTCAATGCACTCGCACGATTGTTACGAAATGTATTATATGGCAAACGGAGAAAGGGACTATTTTGTTGAATCTAACTTTTTTACCGTAAAAACAGGTCAGTTTGCTTTAATTAATCAAGGTCAACTTCATAAAACGGGTGGTAAAGGTGGCGAAAGAATACTTATTTCTTTTACCAAAGAATATTTACTTAGGTATTTTACGCCTTTTGCCGTTGAAAGATTATTAACTGCGTTTAATCGTAACCACATCGAACCTGAAAAAGACGTTCAAGAAAAGTTAGGCGACGTTTTTAAAAATTTATTTTCTAACTATGAAAATAATAATTTTGATAACTTATACCCTTATATCGACCAACTTTTAACAATGCTTATAAATTCGCCTACGGCAATATCTTCTTCGTCGCTACCTTCGACGCACGTAAATAATATAATTGATTATATAAAAGACCACTTTAACGAAATTAACGGCATTGAAGACGTGGCTGAAAAATTTTATATTTCAAAATTCTATCTTTGCAGAACGTTTAAAAAATTGCTTGGCGTTTCGTTTATTTCTTACTTAACGCAAGTTAAATTAAAACACGCCGTAAATCTTTTAACGAATACTAAATTAGATATTTCTGAAATTGCTTTTGAATGCGGTTTTAACTCTACCTCATATTTTTGCAATATCTTTAAAAAGCATTTTAGCGTTTCGCCATTAGCGTATAAAAAAGTATTAAAGTCATAAATAGTTGACTTAAAATGAAAAAAATAATATACTTTTATAAATAAATCTTTGAGGCGGAGTGAAATTCTCCACCGGCAGTATAGTCTGCTAACGTGCTAAATTTTTTATGGCACGCCGATACGGTGCAATTCCGTAACCGACGGTATAGTCCGGATGGTAAAAGAAAAACTTTGTTTTTTCGTTTCGGGGGTTTCCCCGCTTTTTTATTAAGAATATGAAAAATACAAACTTATTTACAACTAAAAAACTTTGCCTTTGTGCTATTTTTACTGCACTTGCGTACGTCGTTTCTTTATTAGAAATTCCTATCTTTCCACAAATAGGGCAAAAATTAGACTTTTCGTTTTGCTTAATGCTTATTGCAGGCTATATGTTAGGTCCTATCTATGCCGAAATTATAATTGTTTCAGTTTCTCTTTTAGGTTGGATAATTTCTTCTTCATTTGGAATAGGTCAACTTGCTAACTTTGTTTTTGCTAACACTTATATAATGTTACCTATCTTATTATATAAGAATAAAAAAGGACTTAAAAACGTAATAATATCATTGATTATATCAAGTATTATAACTATTATAGTTGCCTTGCCGTTTAATAGGTTTATAACTTTTCCTCTTTACGAAGCCTTTTTACCTTTGACGGCAGAACAAACTTTTAACGCTTCGTGGTATTTAATAATTATTTTTAACTTATTAAAAACAATTTCAAATAGTATTATCGCCCTTTTACTTTATAAAAGGCTTAAAAACTTGCTTGGCTTTTTTGCCAAATAATAATTTATTATGGAATACGTATCTAAATCAACAAAACAAACTTTAAAAATAGCAACCGAATATGCTAAAACGCTAAAAGCAGGCGACGTCGTTTTACTTGACGGCGAAATGGGTGCAGGTAAAACTTTATTCACGCAAGGAATAGCCAAAAGTCTTGGTATTAAAGAACAAATTACAAGCCCTACATACGCCTATATGAACGACTACGACGGCATTTTATATCATTACGACTGCTACCGATTAAGTAGTGGCGAAGATGCCGAAGCGTTAGGTCTTACCGATTATTTTTATCTTGACGGCATTTGCGTTATTGAGTGGGCACAAAATATAAAGTCGGTTTTACCTAAAAACTGCAAAATAGTTAAAATAGAAAAAATTAATGAAAAAACAAGGAAAATTACTATATGAAATGGTTAGCGATTGACACAAGTGCAAAACATTTAACCGTTAGCGTATTTAACGGCGAAAACGTAACAACTTCATATATAGAAGATACACGACTTCAACATTCGATAACCTTACTTACCGAAATAGACAATACGTTAAGCAAGGCTAACGTTACCTTAGAAGATATCGACGTTTTTGGCGCTTGTTTAGGTGCAGGCTCGTTTACGGGTATTAGAATAGGCATTTCTACCATAAAGGCTTTTGCTTATTCTTTAAATAAAAAAGTTTTACCTATAACTTCTTTTGAAACGCTTGCATACAATACTAAGGATAAAGTTGTTTGCGTTATAAATGCTAACCACGGCAATTTTTACGCTCAAACTTTTGAAAATTGTATTAGCACGGGCGAACCGTCTTTTATCGACGAAAATACCTTGCTTGCTTTAAGCAAAACTCATACAATAATTGCAAGTGAAAATATCGACGGATTTGAAACGACGATAGTTAGCGTAAGTCAAGGGCTTATAAACGCTTGTCAAAGCAAAATAGATTTAGCAACTTTTGATAGAGAAGTTTTAGTGCCACTTTACGTTAAAAAAAGTCAAGCCGAAGAAGGTGTGTAATGATAATTCGTCCTTGGTTATATGAAGACAATAAAGAAATTTTTGCTCTTAAAAACGAATGTTTTGAAAATTTTTGGTCTTACACAACTTTATCAGATACTTTTATGCAAGACAATTTCGTTGGTTTTGTCGCAATCGATAACGATAAAATTATAGGTTTTATTGCTCTTGTTTGGTGCGTTGACGAATGTGAAATTGAACTTATTGCAGTAAAAAACGAATATCGTAGGTTAGGCGTTGCTTCTCAACTTTTACAAAGCGCTACTTTAAAGTTAAATTCATTAAACGTTAAAAATTTGTTCTTAGAAGTTAGGCGTTCTAATGAAAGTGCTATCAACTTTTATAAAAATCAAGGCTTTAATGAAGTTGGCGTTAGAAAAAATTATTACGAAAATAGCGAAGACGCTTTAATTATGACAAAAACGCTTTAAGGGGGTAATCTTATAAAAAAACTAATTGCTTCATTAGTTACAGAAGATAAAGGACAAAACGAAGTAATTTTGTTTTTGCACGGCTACCTTTCTTGCAAAGAAAGTTTTTCTTACCAAATAGATTTTTTTAGTAAAAATTATAGAGTTATTGCTCCCGACCTTTCGGGTTTTGGCGAAAATTTAAAACTTACTACGCCCTATTCATTAGACGATTACGTAAACGACGTTTTAAAACTTATAAACGAATTAGGCATTCAAAAATACCACGTTATAGCACACTCTTTTGGTGCAAGAATAGTTATAAAACTTGCTAACGTTGATAAAAGATTAGATAAAATAATAATAACCGGTGGCGCAGGAGTAAAACCTAAACGCAAAATTAGTTATTATTTTAAGATTTATAGTTATAAAATTTTAAAAAGAATTTTTAAAAATAAAGACTTTTCACATTTTGGTTCAAGCGATTATCTGTTGCTTAACGATATTGAAAAGCAAAGTTTTAAAAAAATTATAAACGAAAATTTAGACGACTTATTACCTTTAATTAAAAATAAGGTTTTATTAATTTATGGTAAAAAAGATACCGAAACTCCTATTTATATGGCTAAAAAATTTAATAAAGGCATAAAAAATAGCAGGCTTCATCTTATTGAGGGCGACCATTTTTGTTTTATAAAACGGCATAATGAATTTAATCAAATTGCCCTACAATTTTTAAAGGAGAATAATTAAATGTTATTAACAAACATAACTTTATTAAACGATTTACTTTCGCCGAATAATACGATAATTTTTATTATAATAAGCGTTATAAATACGTTTTTAACGTTAATTATTTCATATAGATTTTTTCAAGTTATGCAACAATGCGGATACAGGGGTGCCGACTATTTTAAATGGATTTTTATAAAAAATAACGCTAAAACAAAAAGGCTTTTTATGTTAAGCCTTTTATCTATATTAGGCTTTTTATTAGTTACTATGGCGTTTGCGTTTTTAGAATATCAAAACGTTTGCTATTTAGGTTTTATTTGTTATTTAATATTTTTTATAATTTATTTAGTAGGCGAAACAAAACGCCATAATAAAATCCCGCTTGTAAAAACAAAACGTATGGTAAGGCTTATTATTACCTTTACTATTCTTTTATTTTTTACTAACTTTTTATTAAGTTATTTATCTAACGTTATTGCAATTTCAATAAATAACGACTTAATTTATTTGTTTAGGTATTCGCTTTGCTGTATTGCTCCTATTTTAGTGCCGTACGTAATTTTAATTGCTTATTTAATAAATAATCCGTTTGAAAAACTTATAAATAATTACTACGTAAAAATTGCAAAACTAACTTTAAAAGAGTTTAAAGGTAAAAAAATTGCTATTACGGGTAGTTTTGCTAAAACGTCGGTTAAAGAAATTTTAACGTCAATGTTAAGTGAAAAATATAACGTTTTAAAAACTCCACTTTCATACAATACTCCTCTTGGTATTGCTAAAACGGTAAAACGTTTAAACAACGACTACGATGTATTCATTAGCGAATTAGGCGCAAGACACGTTGGCGATATTAAAAAATTAACAAATCTTATAGAGCCTGACGTTGCTATTATTACAGGCGTTACTTCTCAACATTTAGAAACGTTTATTACTATTAACAATATCGTAAAAACTAAATATGAATTAATTGAAAATATGAAAGGCGGTTTTGCAGTTTTTTCAAACGATAACGAATATTCTATTAAAATGTTTGAAGATTGTCCTCTTTCTAAGTCGTTAGCGGGTGTAAATAGTGAAAACGCGTTAGTTTACGCAACCGATATTGACTACACTTTTGAAAATACTTCTTTCACACTACACTATAACGACGAAAGCGTAATTATAAATACTACTCTTGTTGGCGAAAGTGCCGTTACAAATATTTGTTTAGCAAGTGCCGTTGCCGTTCAACTTGGCTTAACCTTATCACAAATTGCCGTTGGCGTAAATAAAATTACAAGCGTTAAACATAGGCTTGAAATTATAAAAAACGACGTTGGCGCATATATTATTGACGATAGTTACAACAGCAACCCTGAGGGCGTTAAAAAGGCTGTTAACCTTTTAAATATTGCAAAAGGCAAAAAGTACGTCGTTACACCGGGTATGATTGAACTTGGAGTATTCGAACATAACGCTAACTTTGAGTTTGGCGTGCTTCTTTCAAAAGTGTGCGATAAAGTTCTTTTAATAAAAAGGGGTGGCACACTTAATATTCGTCAAGGCTTATTGTCACAAGGTTTTGATAAAGATAATATAATAATGATAGAAAGTCTTGAAGAAAGCAAAAAATTTCTTGCCGAAAACTTGACAAGTGGCGACGCCGTTTTATTTGAAAACGACTTGCCCGACATTTACACAGAATAAAATTTTTTAAAACACCAAAGCAAAAAGATTTGTGGAGGTGTTTTTTTTGAAGAATATTTTAATTGTTTTTGGTGGTAAATCGTGTGAACACGATATCTCAGTAATAACGGGCGTTTTAACTACTAATACTATCGATAGTAATTTATATAATAAAATACCCGTTTACGTAAACAATGATGGAGAGTGGTTTTACTCTCCTATTTTAAACGATTTAGAATGGTTTAAAAATAAAGATTATAAAAAAGTTACGAAAGTTTCTTTAATTTTAGGCGACAACTATTTATATAGCGTAAATAAAGGTAGGCTTAAAAAACTTTTTAAAATTGATTGTGCTATAAACTGTATGCACGGCGTAAACGGCGAAGACGGCAGTTTAAGTGGCGTTATGAATTTAAGTAATATACCTATTGCTTCGCCAGATATTTTTACAAGTTCTTTTTCAATAGATAAGGACGTAACTAAAATTATTTTAAAAGGTTTAAACGTAAATTGTTTAGGCTACGTTCGTATTATGAAAGAGTGCTTTTTTGCTAAAAAAGATTTAGCAATTAAAATGGTTGAAAGCAAAATTCCTTATCCTGTAATAGTAAAGCCTGCCACGTTAGGTAGCAGTATAGGAATAAGCGTTGCTAAAAATAAAACTGAACTTGAAAACGCCCTTATAAACGCTTTTACCTACGACGTGAAAGTTATTGTTGAAAGGGCTTTAAAAGACTTTATTGAAATTAATCAGTCCGTTTATAAAATAGGTGAAGAAATACGCTTATCGCCGTTAGAACGACCTTTTATGCAAAAAGATATATTGTCGTTTAGCGATAAATATTTAAAAAGTAAAGATTTACCAAACAAAGAATTTCCTGCTAAAATTAGCGAAAAACTTAAAAATGAAATATATAAAATTACTGAAAGAGTTTATAGAAAGTGCTGTTTTAACGGCATAATTAGAATAGACTATTTAATTGAAAACGACGTTGTTTACCTAAACGAAATAAATACCGTCCCCGGCTCACTCGCCTACTACTTGCATTGTCAAAACACAAAAGAATTTAGTGCGTTATTAAGTTCGCTAATTGAAAACGCTATTACTGATTTTAACCAAAAAAAATCACTTAAAAAGGTATATTTGTCAAGTGTTTTAAACGTTAAGGGGGTTAAAGGGAAAAGATAACACTACCCTTAAACCATTTAAATAATTTTGACAATTCGTTTTTTAAGTGTTATAATAATTATGAGTTGGTTGTACAGTCGCGGGAATTTTATTCACGAGGAAAGTCCGGGCTTTATGTAGCAGGGTGCTGGTTAACGGCCAGTGAAGGCGACTTTAAGGAAAGTGCAACAGAAAATACCGCGTTATTATTAACGTAAGGGTGAAAAGGCGAGGTAAGAGCTCACCGCCCGAGTGGTGACATTCGGGGCAATGTAAACCCCACTCAAAGCAAGATAGGGGCAAGAGTACACTACGCTACAAGTGCTTGCCTGTTTTATTCGCTTGAGGTTATAGGTAACTATAATCCTAGATAGATGACTGTATTAAATGACAGAACCCGGCTTATAGACCAACTCAATTTGAAAATTAGCCCTACTTTCGTAGGGTTTTAAAATAAAATTTATAAAGGCTTTTAGAACAAAGGATATTATGATAAAAATATACGACGTAAGGCACATTTCAGGCGATAGTGCGTTTTTGTTAGACGACGGCAAAACGGCAATTTTATACGATACGGGCTTTGCTTTTACAGGCAACTTCGTGGCACAAAACGTTAAAAATATTTTAGGCGATAGAAATCTTGACTTTATATTTTTAACTCACTCTCATTACGACCACGCATTAGGCTCGGTTTACGTTAAAAAATTGTATCCAAACGCTAAAATCGTAGCAGGCGAATACGCTACGAAAATCTTTTTAAAAGATACGGCAAAACAAGTTATGCGTGATTTAGATAATAAGTTTGCTAAAACCTGTGGCGTTAATGAATATGAAGATTTAATTGACAACATAATTGTTGATATAGCAGTAAACGACGGCGACGAAATTAAGGCTGGCGATATGACTTTTACTTGCGTTGCCTTACCTGGTCATACAAAATGTTCAATAGGCTATTATTTGCAAAGCGAAAAACTACTTTTAGGTTGTGAAACACTTGGCGTATATACGGGCGAAAGCGTGTTGCCGTCATGTTTAGTTGGCTATGAAATGGCTTTAAATTCAATAGAAAAGGCAAAAACCCTTGATATTGAAAATATTTTAGCGCCACACTACGGCGTTTTAGATAAAAAGCAAACTAAAAAGTATATAGAAGATTGTAAAACTAACGCTATTGAAACGGCTAACGGAATTTTAAATATTCTTAAAAACGGTGGTAGCGACCAAGATGCCATCAACTATTTTATGAACAAATACTACCTTGGCTACGCAAAAGAAATTTACCCTATTGACGCTATAACTTTAAATACTACGATAATGGTAAATTTAATAAAAAAAGAACTTTTAATAAATTAAAACTTAAATTTAAACATTAAAAAAGAGCGATACAATCGCTCTTTTTTACACGTTAAATCTAAATAATACGATTTTATGTTTCATTCTCTTTTTATAAATCAAAAATTCTGTGTGGCCAACGTTCAATACGAATTGTTGCATTTTCTTCAAAATTATAATTGTCGGCTTTTTTAAATTCTTCTCCACTAATTAAATTTATATATTTATCACCTTTTTTTATACAACATATATATTCAAAACTATCGTCAGTGACTAATAAATATTTTTTTTCTTTAATATTGTTAGTAACGTAATAAGGGCTTTCATCGTAAATTATCATTTCGCCATTTTCATCAAGTATTACTTCGCCTTTTATAGTATCATTTACACTACCCTCTTGAAAAGTAGGTAATAAAGCAGTAGTATTTTTATCCCTTTTATAAGGTGTCCAAGGGTTTGTCTTAGAATAACCGTTTGAACTTGAACGATACATGCTTGTGTTACCGTGAAACAACCCTATAAGCAACCCCTCTAAAACAGGGGGCTCGTCTTGTAAAAAGACAAAAGAAAATCCACCATAATTTTCATATTCAATAAGAAAATATTTTAATTTATCATTATTGTCATAAAGTGGATACACAACAAGACTATTGTATTTTTCTTCATTATATTTTTCTTCATTAAGTAATTTTTTTTGTATTCTTTCGGTAACTCTTTGTATATGCTGTTCTACTGTAAAATCTTCAACCTTTTTATTGCTGTTGTTTATAATTACAAGCACGCTAAATATAAGTAATACACATAAAATAATTGAAATTAACTTTTTCACAATATCTCCTCCCTTGTTAGATTAAAAACAACGATATCTAACCAACTGGAATTTACCTTGTTTTATTTTATTTTAACATACAAAAATTCTTTTTGCAATATTAACAGCAACCCATATATTAAATAAAAAAATAAATAAATGGCAAAATAATTTATAATATATTAAAAAATTCCGTGCAGTAATTTTGCACGGAATTTTATTATAAAGTTTTTACACGTTAAATCTAAATAATACGACGTCACCGTCTTTCATAACGTAGTCTTTGCCTTCGCTACGCACTTTGCCAAGTTCTTTTGCTTTTGCGTAGTTTCCGCATTCTAATAAAACTTGCCAGTCCACTACTTCTGCCCTAATAAAGCCCTTTTCAAAATCGCTATGAATTTTACCTGCTGCTTGTGGGGCTTTCGTGCCGTTTTTAATAGTCCACGCCCTTGTTTCAGGCTCACCACTTGTTAAATAACTAATAAGTCCTAAAAGTTTATAACTTGCTTTTACAAGCCTATCTAAACCACTTTCAGTAAGACCTAATTCTTCTAAAAACAGTTGTTGTTCTTCTAATTCTAATTGACTTAAATCGTCTTCAATTTTAGCGCAAATTACAAGTGTTTCGCTATTATCGTTCTTAGCGTATTCTTTTAACTCTTTAACAAAGTTAATTTCGTCTTCACATTTACCGATATCGTCTTCACTAATATTAGCGCAGTAAATAACCGGTTTTGAAGTTATTAAAAATAAGCCGTCAACGTATTTTTGTTCTTCTTCGGTAAAAGTAATACTTCTAACGGGTTTTTCATTTTCAAGCGTCGTTAAAATTTTCTTTAATAAATCGCTTTCGGTAACATATTTTTTGTCGCCCGTTTTTATCATTGAAAAGGCTTTGTCGTACCTTTTTTGAACACTTTCTAAATCGGCTAAAATAAGTTCTAAGTTTACCGTTTCAATGTCCCTTATAGCATTAACGCTATCGTCAACGTGTACGATATTTTCGTCTTCAAAACACCTAACTACGTGAATTATTGCATCAACTTCCCTTATATGTGATAAAAACTTATTGCCAAGACCTTCGCCCTTTGATGCACCCCTAACTAAGCCCGCTATATCAACAAACTCAATACTTGCAGGGGTAATTTTTTTACTATTATATAATTTTGCTAACTTTTCAAGCCTTTCGTCTGGAACTGCAACCACGCCTACGTTTGGCTCTATCGTACAAAACGGAAAGTTTGCCGATTGCGCCCCTGCGTGAGTTATTGCGTTAAATAAAGTTGACTTACCTACGTTTGGTAAACCTACTACACCTAATTTCATAAAAATACTCCGTACAAATTAATTTTAACTTATTTATTATATATTATTTTTATTATTAATTCAAATCTTTTTATATACTTTTATATTTTTATTGCGATAAAACTTAAAATGTGCTAAAATGAATTAAATTAATAGTTAAGGATTTTATTATGAATTACAAAAAATATATTGCATCAAAAATTAAAATTAACGGTTTTACTGAACAACAAATCGAAGAATTTATTATTAACACGGTTGATAATAATTTTGGCGACTATTCTTTTCCTTGTTTTAAACTTTCTTCTGTTTTAAGAAAATCGCCTATTATGATTGCAAATGAGTTGGCTTCTACAATTATAGTTGACGACTATATTGAAAAGGTTGAAAGCGTAAACGGTTATTTAAACTTTACTATTAAAAGAACTGATTTCGCTTGTAAAGTTTTAGATAAAATTTTATCTAAAAACGAAAGTTATGGTTCTTCAAATATCGGTAATGGAAAAAACATTGTAATAGATTATTCTTCTATCAATATAGCAAAACCTTTCCATATAGGTCACTTATCTACTACCGTTATAGGTGGTGCTTTATATAGAATTTATAAGTTTTTAGGCTACAACGTTATAGGCGTAAACCACCTTGGCGATTATGGTACTCAATTTGGTAAATTAATTTACGCTTATAAAAATTGGGGCGATAAAGAAACTGTTGAAAAAGGTGGTATTAAGGAACTTACTCGTTTATACGTTTTATACCACGAAGAAGCAGAAAAAGACCCTTCTATCGACGATAAAGCAAGAGAATATTTTAAAATGATTGAACAAGGCGATACAGAATGCGTTGCTTTGTTTAAATGGTTTAAAGAATTAACTTTAAAAGACGTTGTTAAAATTTACGATAAATTAGACGTTACTTTTGACAGTTACAACGGCGAAAGTTTTTATAACGATAAAATGGACGTTGTTGTTGACGAACTTAAAGAAAAAGGCTTGCTTGTTGAAAGCGACGGAGCACAAATAGTTGACCTTTCAAAGTACGATATGCCACCTTGCTTAATTCTTCGTTCAGACGGAGCGTCTTTATACGCTACACGTGACTTAGCGGCGGCGTTTTATAGAAATAAAACTTACGATTTTACTAAATGCTTATACGTTGTTGCTTACCAACAAAACTTACACTTTAAACAAGTATTTAAAGTATTAGAACTTTTAGATAAGCCTTGGGCAAAAGATATGGAACACGTTGCTTTTGGTATGGTTTCTCTTGAAGACGGCACTATGAGTACAAGAAAAGGCAAAGTCGTTTTACTTGAAGACGTTATCAATAAATGCGTTGAAAAGGCTTACACTATTATTAACGAAAAGAACCCTACTCTTGAAGACAAGGAGCAAGTTGCCGAAGCCGTTGGTACGGGTGCTGTTATTTTTGGTGCTCTTATAAATAGTAGAATTAAAGACATTGTCTTTTCATACGACAAGGTATTAAACTTCGAAGGCGAAACGGCACCATACGTTCAATACACTTACGCAAGATGCGTTAGTCTTTTACAAAAAGCCGACAATAAAATAGGCGAATTTAAACTTGAAACACTTTTAAAACAAGAATACGACCTTATTTCAATGCTTTCTAAATTTGAAGAAGTTGTTCTTGCTTCAAGCGAAAAGAACGAACCAAGTTTAATTACAAGATATGCTGTTGACGTTGCTTCTCTCTTTAATAAATTCTACTTTGATTGTAAAATTTTAAACGAAGCCGACAATACTAAAAACTTCCGTTTAGCACTTACCAAAGCAACTATGACGGTTATTAAAAATTCGCTTTCTCTTCTTGGTATTAAAACTCCACAAAAAATGTAACGGGTAATTATGAAAAAACTTATTATTTTTGATTTAGACGGAACTTTACTTTACACTCTTGACGATATCAAAGAAAGTTTAAATATCGTTCTTAAAAATAACGGCTACCCTACGCTAAATAGCGAACAAGTTTTAAAAAACGTTGGCTATGGCGCAAAAGAACTTGTACGCCGTTCTCTTAACAATCCAACCGATGAAGTTTTGCAAAAAGTGTTTGACGAATACGTACCACTCCAAGAAAAAAGCAAAAACGAATACACTAAACTTTACGACGGTCTTGATAGCGTTTTAATCTCTTTAAAAAAGCAAGGCTATAAATTAGCCATTGTTTCAAACAAGCCTGATAGCGTAACTCAAATTGTTTACGAACAACTCCTTAAACAATATGACTTTGATTTTGTGACGGGTAATAGGCCAGGCGTGTTCAACCCTAAGCCCGATAAAACTTGCGTTGAATATTGCCTTAACGCCCTTAACGTTGATAAAAAAGACGCTCTTTACGTTGGCGATAGCGAAGTTGACGTTAAAACTTTTATAAATTCTAACATTGACGGCATAGGCGTTACGTGGGGATACAGACCTAAACCTTTATTAATAGAAGCAGGTTGCGTTCATTTTGCTTCTAACCCAACTGAATTATTAGAAAAAATTAATAGTTTTAATTAAGGTGTAATATGAAAACTTTTTTTAATGAATTTAAAAAATTTATAACAAGAGGTAACGTTGTTGACCTTGCTGTCGGCGTTATTATAGGTAGTGCTTTTACGGCAATAGTAAACGCTTTATCTAACAACGTTTTTAAACCACTTATCAATTTTATAATTTTTAAACTTTTAGGTAGCGAAAATTTAAGTGAAGTTTATACTGTCTTAATCCCCGTTGAAGTTAACGGAGTTATCGACTTAACACAATCAATATATATTGATTGGGGTGCTCTTATAAACGCTATATTAAACTTCTTTATTATTGCTTTCGTTTTATTTATAATTGTTAAATTCTTTAACAGATTTAACGAAAAAGTAACGACTTTAAAAAGTCAAGTTGAAACTTTCTCAAAAAGCGAATACAAGGCTTTAAGAAAACAAGGCTATACTAAAAAACAAATAAAAAAATTGCAAGAAGAAAAAGAATTACAAGCAAAAAAAGCATTAGAAGAAGAACAACGTTTAAAAGAAGAAGAAGCAAAGAAAAATGCTCCACCTACTACCGAACAATTACTTAGCGAAATTTTACAAACTATTAAGGATAAAAAATGAGATTAATAGTATTTAAAAGTAGCGAATATTTAGGAGTTTTTGAAAAAGGGCAATACTGCCCTGTAAGCGCAAAAAGTCTTTCGCTTTTAAAAGAAAATGCTATAAGCGAAGTTTATAGGTCTTGTGCTTTTTTAGAAAAGAAACTTCCTAACGATAGCGACGTCGTTGAAATTATAAAAACAATTCAAGTTAAAAGTTTAGACGAAGTTTTCATAGGTAAAAATTTTGAGTTTATAACAAAAAAAGATTATGAAAATTTAGTTAGTGCGTTATATCAAACGGCTTTTTCATATAAAATAATGGTGGAAAACTTTGAGCAAATTGACGTAAAACAACTTTTTTCGTTTGTTTTGTTACAAGATATAGACGATGACGAACAAATAATGTCTTTAATTTTTAAAATTATAAAAAAGGCTAAAATCCTTGAACTTTCAAGTGGCTACGCCTACTTATTAAAAGTGTATTATACTTTAACTTCTTTGGCTAAAAATTTTTATTATTCTAAAAAAGAATTAAACAAAAACGTAAGCAACTTATTTTACTTTGGGGTATAAATGAACGTTAGTAATAAAAACGAAAATATTTATATTGTTTTATCTCAAACAGGAACAATCCTTTCGTTAATACTTAAATTTTTTACAAAAGCAAAATATAATCACGCTTCCATTTCGCTTGACAATAAACTTGACGAAATGTATTCTTTTGGACGAAAATATCCTTACAACGTTTTTTACGGCGCTTACGTAAAAGAACACCCGTCGTTTGGAACTTTTAAAAGGTTTTATAAAACAACTTGCCAAATTTTAAAATTAAAGGTTACTTTTGAGCAAAAAGAATATATTACTAATCTTTTAAAAACAATGTATGAAAATAGAAAAAAATACAAATTCGACGTTTTAGGGCTTTTTGCAGCAACCTTTAAAAAGAAGTTGAATAGAAAAAACTTTTTTTACTGCTCAGAATTTGTCAGAACAACGTTAGTACAAGCGGGAGTTATTCAAAAAGACCAATTGCCTAAAATTATAAAACCTATCGACTTTTTATCATTAAAAGATACAGAAACTATTTACGTAGGTAATTTAAAAGAATACGTTGAAAGTTTTAATTAAATAAAAAAATCCACAGTTAAACTGTGGTTTTTTAATAAGTATTTTAAAGGCGTGGCTTTTAGCCACGCCGTTTTTATTTGTTAAATCATACCTTTTGGTAAGAATTGTGCGTTGTAATCCATTAACTCTTTAACAACGTCTCTTATCCTTGTAAAGTCTTGAACTAATGGGTCGGCACAAAGTGCTGCCGTAAGTTTACCTGCATCCCATTCCATAGCCGCTTCAATAAATAATTCTTCACGATATGCTGTTGGAGCAACAATTTGTAATGCTGATTTTGGAAGCGGATTAGCAATAATAGGGTGTACGCCCGTTGCATCAAAAGAGTTGAACGTTTCAACTACGTAGTCAAGCGGTAATTCTCTAACTTGACCTAAGTTACGATAGTTACATACGTCAGTATATTTACGTCCACCTTCAAACGCTTCAATTACTCTATGAATTATTTCACTATGCATTTTAAGTTCAGGGAATACGTTATTTTTAAGCGCGTCGGTTACCCTGCCTTTAACCCTTGTAATTGTTTTGGCACGGTCAACTAACCTATCGTAGTCCATACCAAACCTATCACGATTGGCTTGCGTACCTGTTGTTTGATAATAGAATTCTGCACAATGTTCGTCTGAAAGACCTGGCATACAACCTAACATATCCCATAAAATAAATCTAATACGTTGATTTTCTCTACCTGCAAACGGGTCGTCGTAAGTGATATCAGTTTTACCTGCCCACGCTGCTTCAATCATACCTTTTTTACGCATAATTTCAAGAGCATCTTGGTCCTTAAATTTAACGTCAGTTAAAAAAGAACAATGGTCAACGCCACTAACTGAGAAACTTACGTCGTCAAAATTTTCAGCACCGAAGTAAGGTAATAAAATGCGCAAGTGATTTAAAATGCCGTGGCAAAAACCGATAGCGTGCACGTCTTCATATTTTTGAACGCAACGAGTTAGCGCCGTAAGAGGATTAGTAACGTTCATAATCGTAGCACCTGGCTTACTAAGTTGCTTCATTTTGCGTGCAATACGAACAAATTCAGGAACTGAACGAATTGTACGGCTTGCACCTGCAATACCCGATTCACTACCCTTTACGTTGTAAAAGCCGTGTTTACGAGTTATAATATGGTCTTGCATTTCTGCATCTGTACCACCGTGAGAAATTGCTATTGCAACGTAATCAGCGCCTTCCAAAGCCTTATCTTCTGAAAGAGTTTTTGTAAGCGTAATTGCTTTTTCAGGACATTCATTATTATAATGAGATAAATAATTATATAAATCGTTTAACGAAGTTTCGTTAATATCGTATAAACAAAGTTCTAAATCTTTATCAAAGAAATCGTTATGAAAAAACGTAGAAAATAAGCATGGCGACCAAGCATATGAACCACCACCTATAAGGGCAACTTTAATTTTTCTATGCATAATACTCCTTTTGTGCGTTGATAATGTATTTTTTTAAGCAAGCACGCACTTTATCAAATAAATTATACCCCCTTTAATAGTCAATGTCAACCTTTATTTAAAATAAATAACGGCTTTATTGACGAAAAAAATAAAGGTGGTATGAAAACTCATACCACTTTTTTTTATTTATATAATTTGGTTATATTATCGACGGTTGATAAAATCAATTTTTTAAGCGATAACGGTTCTAAAACCTTAACTTCGTTACCAAAAGATAAAATTTTACCAACTAAGTTTAAATCGATAGGCATATTAAACGATGCCCTAATTTCTCCGTTTGATAAAGTGTAAACTTTATCTACGCCAATCCATTCTTCGATATCAGGCTTAATTTTTTCGCTTAACAATAATTCAACGTCTTGCCCTTTAAGAGTATTATACCAAGTTTCTAAAATATCGCCAACGTTTTCTAACGGGTGACGTGTAAAAGTTTTGTTAAGTTCGTTAGCAACTATAATTCGTCCTAATTTAAAAAGCCTAAACGTTTGACGTAACGTACAATAAGCGTAAACGTACCATATACCTTCTTTTAAAACTAAGGTATGTGGCTCAATCTCCCTTTTAGAGTTTTCGCCTTGACGTGATAAATATTCTACGTAAACAACCTTTCTTTCTTCAATACATTTTTCAAGTAAAGTGATTTTTGCCTTGTTGTTTTCAGTATTGCCCCACGGGCCACCGTCAATAACTAAATTGCCAAGTTCTAAAAACGCATCTCCCCCCTTTTTAGAAATTGCTAAAATTTTATCAATTATGCTACCTAACCTTTGCGAATTAAGTTCGTCTTTAATGCCCTTTAACGTACCTATTAAAAACTCACTTTCTTCTTTTGTTAAAAACGACGCAGGGAGTTTATACGTATCACAAATAGCAATACCCCCGTTACGACCACGAATATTATAAAGCGGAACGCTTAAAGATAGTTCGTCAATGTAACGGTACACCGTTCTTAACGAAATATCAAACCTATCGGCAATATATTTAGCAGATACCTTTTCTCTTGATAAAAGCAAAAATAAAATATCAATTAAAATTTTGTATTTCATAATAACACCTTTATAATTTGTTAATAAAATTCTATACTAAACGTCCTATAAAGTCAAGTTAAAAATAAAAAAACTATTTAATAGATTTCCTACTAAATAGTTTAATTTATTACTTTAAAAATCCGTTTACTATTTGTTCTTCGGCTTCTTTTTCAGTTAAACCAAGCGTCATAAGTTTAATAAGTTGTTCGCCTGCTATTTTACCTATAACGGCTTCGTGGATAAGTGATGCTTCAACGTGATTAGCACTTACTTTTGGTATTGCCGATACGGTTGCATTATCCATAATAATAGCGTCGCACTCAGTATGCCCAGAACATTTATTGTTGCCGTTAATTAAAGACGAAAACACTTGTTTAGAACTGTCTTTTGCAACTGCACGAGATACAACGTGGCAAGACGAATTTTCGCCGTTTAAATCAACCGTAAAGTCGGTAATAGCCGTTTGACTTTCGTGCGTCATAATATTTTCTCTTACAACTAAAACGGCGTTCTTTTCAAGTTTTGCAACGGTAACCCTATTAGTATCGTCAACACCTTTTATTTGTGCCGTTTGCATTTCAAGGTAGCCACCTTCTTCAATTTCAATGACCGTTTTAGGATTTAACACCCTTTGACCACTGCCTTCGCCTGCGCCGTAATGTTTTTCAACGTATTCAACTTTTGCGTTTTTGCCTACGTAAAAAGAGTGAATACCATTATGTTCTGACTTTAATTCGCCACTATTATGTATTCCACAACCTGCAACGATTAAAACGTCTGCTCCATCGGCAATATGAAAATCATTATAAACTAAATCTTTTAGACCACTTTTAGTTATTAATACGGGCAAATCTACCCTTTGGCGTTTTTCAGACGGCTTTATAAAAATATCTATACCTTGTTTATCAGTTTTAGGCACGATTTCAATAGTTGCCGAATTGTTTTTGCCTTCAAGTTTACCATCAATTCTTAAATTGTACGCACCCTCAGGCACTTTTTCAAGCCCTGCAACTTCTTTTAATAAGTTAAGTTTTATACTATCAAGAGCCATTATTGTACCTGCCTTTTTGTAGAATCGTTTTTAGTAAGTGCTTCGCAAGTGGTTGCCGTTAGAATTTTAGGTAAAACGTCTTCTTTCTTGCCGTCACTTTTTATGCCACCATTAGCAATTACTACTACCCTATCTGCAATATTTAAAATTCTTTCTTGATGCGAAATAATCAATACGCTACCTTGCGTTTTTTGAAAAAGCCTTTCAAACACTTGTATTAAGTTATTAAAACTCCATAAGTCGATACCTGCTTCCGGTTCATCGAAAATAGTTATTTGACTTTTTCTTGCCATTGTTGTTGCTATTTCAATTCTTTTAAGTTCGCCACCTGATAAACTTGCATTTATTTCTCTATTTACGTATTCTTTTGCGCAAAGTCCTACTTCTGATAAATAACTGCAAACTTGTGCTACCGTTAAATTTTCACCACTTGCCATTTTAACAAGGTCGTAAACGGTAATGCCTTTAAATTTTACAGGTTGCTGAAAGGCAAAACTTATGCCTAATTTAGCCCTTTCTGTTATAGATAAATTAGTCACGTCTTGTCCGTTAAAAATAATTTGTCCACTTGTTGGCGTGTAAATACCCATTATGATTTTAGCAAGAGTTGACTTGCCCCCACCATTTGGACCTGTAAATGCAACAAACCTTTCGTTAAGCGTTAAGTTTACGTTTTTAAGTATTTCTTTTTTAACTCCGTCGTTTTCAACAACGTATGAAATATTTTTTAATTCTAACATTTTTTCCTTTTAATCGTTTATTATTTACCTACGCAAAATTTTGCAAAAATTTCGTCAATAATTTCTTCACTTGCCGTTTTACCCGTAATTTCGCCAAGGTATTGCCAACCTTCTTTAATATCTTCACTAATTAAATCAAGTGATAAAATATCAACAACTTCAAGTGCTTTTATTAAACTATTTTTAGCGTTTACCAAAGCGTTGTAATGGCGTTGTTCAGTAATTAACTCTGCATTATAATCAATACCTTTACTAAACGCTAAGTTAAACAAACTTTCTTTTAACTTATCTATATTTTCGCCCGTTTTTGCCGAAATTATAATACCGTTAGACACTTCTTTTTTAGTAATATCGCATTTATTATACACGTTTATAAACGGCTTTTCGGTATTTAATAACTTAATAGGCTCGTTTTCAGTTAAATCGTAAACGTATAAAACAATATCGGCACTATTTATTAATTTTTCACTACGGATAATGCCTTGATTTTCGACGTAATCGTCAGTCTCCCTTATGCCTGCCGTATCAAATAAATTAAATTTAACACCATTGATTTCAATATTGCCTTCGACAACGTCTCTTGTAGTACCTGGTATTGAAGAAACAATAGCCTTTTCATAATTTAATAAATTATTAAGTAATGAAGATTTGCCCGTGTTTGGTTTACCTACTATTGCTACTTTAACGCCGTTTTTAATCTTTTCGCCCTTATTGTAATTTGCAATAAGCGTATCAATTTCACTAATAACTGCTTCTAACACGCTTTTAACTTCAATAGTAGTTGATAGCGTTAAATCTTCTTCGGGATAATCTATATTAGCGTCGATTTCTGCAAGAGTATATGTTAACTTTGCTTGTAATTCTTCAACCTTTTTGTTGAGTTTTTCACGATATAAGTTGTAACCAACTTTAACTTCGGCAACACTTTCACTATTTATCATATCGATAAGCCCTTCACAAGAGTCAAGTGAAAGTTTACCATTAACAAAAGCCCTTTTAGTAAATTCACCCCTTGAAGCAGGTATTGCACCTAAACTAAAAGTGTGTTTTAAAATACCTTGCGTAATCGCAACACCACCGTGACAATGAAGTTCTACCATATCTTCGCCCGTGTAACTTTTTGGTGCTTTAAAATAAACTGCCATACCAAAATCAGTAAAATCTCCACCATCAATTTCGCCAACGTACAATTTATAAGGCTCAAAATTATTAACTTGTATTTTTTTAAGCGGTTTAAACATTTTTTCAACGATATCTAAAACACCGTCGCCACTTAATCTAATTATTGCAACGCCACCAACACCGTTTGCCGTTGCTATTGCCGATATAACTTTTTCCATAATTAATCAAAAAGGTCGTCTGACTTACTACTACTATTTTGTGAACCATTACCATTATTGTCACTAAATTCAGGGAACGGGTCTTCTTCTGGTGTACTTGTTTTATTTGGCTTGTTTTGGTAACCATAGAAAGGATTTGACGGATTATCGTAATTATAATTATTAGGATTTACACGATATACAAAATAACCCCTTCTTTTTGCCATTTCTTTATAATATTCTTCTTCGGTTAAAGGTTTTTTCTTTCTTATAGCGAATAAAATAAAACCGAACGTAAATTCTAAAAAGATAGATAAAAGCGATAAAAGAACGTAGTTTTGTGGAGCATACTTTCTAAACAACGCAAAAATTAAACTAACTTCAAAGAAAATTTTGCCTAATCCTACTATAAAGTAAATTAATTGTATAATGAAATACAACATAGAGTGCTCCATAAGGAAAGTAACTATCGTTGTATCGATTATAACGGAACTTTTAGTAATAAATTCTAAACCTAATTGTAATAAGCCTAAATAATAATCAATCGAATAGAAAATACCTACGGTAAATTCAAGTGCTGTAAATATACATACCCATACGCCGATATTTTTTATAGGCTTACCCCATAAAATAACACGTCCTACAAGTTTACCTATTAATATAAAATTTAAAAAAGGAATAAAGGCTAAATATAAATGCTTGTAGCCGTTCTTTTTTGACATTTGATAAACTGCTATTGATTTAAACACGTATGAAACAATATATAAAAACATGCTAAGGTAACTACCTAACACTAAACTTTGTTCATATAATAAATCTAAATTAGTTTCCATTTTAACTCCTTAAAAACTATAAAAATTAAAACTAAAGTTTTAATGATAAGCACATTATATATTAAATAATGTGCATTTTTTTATTTTTTAATATGCAATAGTATAATTATACTTTTTATTTAAAAAAATGTAAAGTGCTTTTGATTAAAAACCCGAAAGGCGTTAAACTTTCGGGTAATCTTTTATTTTTTTATTGCGTCTACGGGATTTAATTTGGTGATTTCAATAAGTGGAAGTAACGCACACGCTGGCATTATACCAAAAGTCACGAGCCCCATTAAAATAAGGTTCTTAGTCGTTATAAAGAAATATTGTTTCTCTATACTAATTTTTAATAATTCGGTATCATAATTAGGGAATATGTTTACGTTAGCAAATTTATAGAAAATATATACGCCGATTAATGCTATTATAAACGCAAATATTCCTAACATTATAGTTTCTAATAAGTAAATGCTTTTTATTTGTTTATCTTGCATACCAAGTGCTTTTAACACGCCTATTTCTTTCGACCTACTTGACACGCCGAATAAAATTAAATTTATAAGCATTAAAATGGCAATAATAAAACATATAGCAAGTAAGCAAGCGAATATAGTAACAAGCCCTTTACAAATATCTTCCATTTTATAAAAAATACCCGGAAGATTTTTAACTTCTATAAAATAGTCGTCGTATAAAGTTCTTAATACTATTCTAAGTTGTTTTTCGTTACCTATTTTTAAAAGTATAGAATCGTGATTACCATATAACTTATATTCTTCGTCTACGTCTTGCAAAATTGTATCATAATGATTTGAATATATATAATTCTTATTACTTAATTTACTTTCGTGTTTAGTTTCTGCAATACCTACTATTATTAACCTTTCAGTGTTTAAAAAGTTTTTATTTATATCATCACGCACAAAAGAAATATCTAATTCTTCATTTAAGTGTTTAGGAATTACTTTTTCGTCCCCGATTATATCGTCTGGAAACAAATTATTATATAACTCTTTACTAACTAAAATATGCCTTGGATTTTGCAGAACCATTTCTCTAGACAAATCGTCATAGGTTTGCTCACCTTTGCTTGTTAAGAAATATTCTGCTTCTTGTCTAATGTTCCAGTTAGATAGTAAACTTATTTTTATCTTGTCAGAAGTATTTGCCTTTACGTAATATGAAAAATTTTCTTTACCTCCAACCAAAGAGTCGTTATAAGTTAAATTTTTAAGATAAAATTGTTTTGTAGTGAATACAGCCCCAAGTGCACAATCAATATCTACAATATCAGCGTCAGTAAAATCATTAACGTTAAAATACTTTTTAAAATCATAACGCCAATCTTTAATTTTTTGTATAAAAGTTGTTTTTACAACCCCACAAATTTTTATAGAAGTTCCACTCGTTCCGTCTGCTATAACTTGACCACCCATTTGGTCGTAATCATCAATTTCCGCATCAAACGTAAACCCTTGACGCAATAAACACTCTATAAAATAATCGGAAATATAAACGCCGTTTTCATCAAACTTGCTATTTTCATATAACGTAAAACCAAAATTAGTTATATCTTTTTCTTCCTCTATTATATAAGCACTACTTGGTACTTGAATCGCTACCCTTTTTTCTTCACGCCCCGCACTTTCATCAATTACCATAACCCTTAAAGAAGTTATAAGACTGAAATATTTATTAGTAAGACCTGGCATATATAGTGCTCCGAGGCTATCTAAATAATCATAACACCTTAAATCAGATAACGTAGAAGTGTCAGTTCTATCATAGTCAGACCTTAACACGCAAGAGTTATATACTGAATCTCCATACGTTTTAGCAATACTAGCAGAACTATCGTACGTATAAATAGACTGCAAAGCACAAGATACCACCAAAAGCAACGCCGTTACTAAAATAGTAAACACGCTACGGACAGGTTTTTTTAATAGATTTTTACTTGCAAACTTTAAAGAATACGAAAAAGGCATTTTATTAGTCTTTTTAAAAGATTTCGTTTCATTTAAAATTTGACTTTCAGTACTTTCAAAGTTTTTTGAAACTATAACCCCGTCTTTAATTTCAATAATGCCGTCGCTATAATTTTCAGCACTTTCTTTATCGTGTGAAACGACTATAACTAATCTTTCATTAGAAAGTTCTTTAAGTAGAGTAAAAATTTCTTCACCCGTTTCACTATCTAAATTTCCCGTTGGCTCGTCTGCTAATATAATCGACGGATTTTTAACTATTGCTCTTGCAATAGCAATTCTTTGTTTTTGCCCACCCGAAAGTTCGTTTACGTTCCTTTTTTCATAACCTTCAAGCCCTACACTACGTAAAACGTCTTTAATAATTTTATCCCTATCAACGTCTTTTTTATCGTTTTTTAAAGTTATCGCTAAATTAATATTTTCATAAACATTAAAATCTTCAATTAAATTAAAATCTTGAAAAACAAATCCTATTTCGTTATTCCTGTAATACGAATAATCTTTTTTAGTAAACGACGAAAAACTTTTACCGTCAAAAATTATTTCGCCACTATCGGGTTTATCAAGACCACCTATTAAGTTTAGCAAAGTGCTTTTACCACTACCGCTTTTACCTAAAATAAAATAAATGCCTTTGCTATCAAAATCAACGTTAGCATTTTTTACGGCGTGGCACTTTCCACCACGTTTTGATTTATAAGTTTTATTTACGTTTTTTAACTGTATCATAAAATTAACTCCTTTTAAATATTATAACAAATATAATACGTTAGTGCAATAAAAACACTCTATATTCGAGTGTAAAAACAAATTAAATTTACTTTATATCTTTAATTTTATGCTATAATATAAAAAATTTAAAAAATTTTTAATCAAATTGCGTTTATCGCTTTATTTTAATTGAAAAATAATATATAATAAATACGATTATATATTAAGGAGAATTTTAATGGATAATTCATTACTTACTGTAAATACGTTAAGATTACTTTCAGTTGAAGGTATTGAAAAAGCAAAGTCAGGTCACCCAGGTATTTGCCTTGGTAGTGCCCCTATAACATATGCTTTATGGCAAAATTGTCTTACGTTTAACCCAAAAGATACTAAATTCCCAAACCGTGATAGATTTGTTTTATCAGCAGGCCACGCTTCTATGTTAAACTATGCGTTATTCCATTTATACGGCTATAACGTTTCGTTAGAAGATTTACAATCTTTCCGTAAATTAGGCTCTAAAACTCCTGGTCACCCTGAATTTGGTGTAACCGAAGGTGTTGAAACTTCTACCGGCCCACTTGGTCAAGGTATCGCTAACGCTGTTGGTATGGCTATTGCCGAAACACACCTTGCTAAAAAGTTTAACCGTGACGGCTTTAAGGTTGTTGACCACTACACTTATGCTCTTTGTGGCGACGGCTGTTTAATGGAAGGTATCGCTTACGAAAGTGCTTCTTTGGCAGGTACGCTTAAACTTGGTAAACTTATCGTTTTATATGATAGCAATAATATTACTATTGAAGGCAATACTGATATCGCCTTTACAGAAGACGTTAAAAAACGCCATATTGCACAAGGTTGGCAAGTTCTTGAAGTTAAAGACGGCAACGACGTAAATAAAATTAAACAAGCAATTAACAAGGCTAAGGCAGAAACTGAAAAACCATCGTTAATTATTTGCCAAACAACTATCGGCTACGGCTCGCCAAATCAAGGCACTGCCGAAGTTCACGGCGCTCCACTTGGTCAAAACAATATTACAGCGTTAAGGGAAACTCTTGGATATACAGACGCTCCTTTCACTGTTTCTGAAGAAGTTTATAAACATACTCAAAAGGCTATTAGACGTGGTAAAAAAGCGTATAGACAATGGAAGAAAATGTTTAAAGAATACGCTAATGCTTACCCTGAACTTGCAAAAGAATTTTTAGATAATATGAGTGGCAAGTTACCTGTAATTGAAGATGAAAGTCTTTTTGAATTTGAAAAACAAGACGCTTCAAGAAATTATGGTGGCATTGTTCTTAATAAAATAGCAAAACACATACCTAATTTATTTGGTGGTTCTGCCGATTTAACGCCGTCAACAAAATCCGTTTTAAAGAACGAACCTTATTATTCGGTTGACTGCCGTGAAGGTAAAAACGTTCACTTCGGTATAAGAGAACACGCTATGAGTGCTATTTGTAATGGTATTGCAACTCACGGCGGTTTACTCCCATTCTGTTCAACTTTCTTCGTATTCTCTGACTATATGAAAAATGGTATGAGATTATCTGCTCTTATGGACCTTAACGTTACTTACGTATTAACGCACGACTCTATCGGCGTTGGCGAAGACGGACCTACTCACCAACCTATTGAACAATTAATCGGTTTAAGAAGTATGCCTAATATGAAAGTTTATCGTCCTTGCGATGGTCTTGAAACGGCTTGTGCTTTCTTAACTGCATTTACTAAAAAAGGCCCTACAAGCATTATTCTTACTCGTCAAACGTTAATCAACTATGGCAAGTCAACAAAAGAAGGTGCTTTAAAAGGTGGCTACGTATTTAGTGACTGCGATAAGAAAGTTCCTGATTTACTTTTAATTTCTTGTGGTTCTGAAATTCAATATTGTATGGAAGCACAAAAGGCTCTTAAAGAACAAGGAATTGAAGCAAGGGTAATTAGTATGCCTTGTCAAGAATTGTTTGAAAGCCAAAGCAAAAAATATCAAGAAAGCGTTATCCCTGCAAACGTTCGTGCAAGAGTTTGCGTAGAAGCAGGTTCAAGTTTATCTTGGTACAAATACGCTGGTTTAGACGGCAAGGTTATAGGTATTGACGAATTTGGTGCATCTGGTAAGGCGGAAGACCTTTTCAAAGCATACGGCTTTACTACTGAAAACGTTATAAACGCAAGTTTAGAAGTTTTAAAAAAGTAATGAATTAAATAAATAAAGAAAAGACCTTTGAATTTTCAAAGGTCTTTTTAATTTAATTTAAAGTAACTAATATTTCGTCGTCTTAATTTAAAGTAACTAATATTTCGTCGTCGTTAGGTTTTTTAATTTCTTCAAGCGACATTAATTCTAAAACTACTTGCTCTTGTTCGTTGCCTTTAAAAGTCATATAGTGCACTCTTGCTTTTATATGCACCCAACTTTCATTTTTTAATTTAATTTCGCCCGTATAGGCGCATAAATGCCCTATTAATTGTATATCGTCAACACAGCAAGTCATCGCTAAACGCCCTGCTATAAAAGATTTTGGCGGTAATTTTTTTGAAAAGACTGCCATACAATCAAACTCAACAATCTTATTGTTATACCTTTCTTTTTCTTCAAAAGTGTCGATATACCAAATACCAAAATTTTCTAAACTAATATCGATTTTTTCGCCTTTAACGCTAAAAGGCAAGTCGCTTTCTAATTTAAGCACCATACCCCTTTCGTCTATTGCGATAGGCGTACAAGACGGATTTATCATTTTAACGTTACGCTTATATTGCGAAGTTTCGCTTGTTGGCTTACACCTATTTATTAAAACAACGTCGCTACCTTTTATCATATTAACAAACTTTTGACGCATATTATTTAAATACACGTTAAAAGTTGTTCCGTCAACTATGCACATTGTTTGTTGAAAGTCAAAATAAGTTGGAAATTCTAAATTTTCAGTATCCCACATTTCATTACTTTCAATAAAAATTACTTGTGGTTTATGCTTCCTAACTAACTCTGCTATATTTTTAGAGTTAAAATCACTTTCACTTGCAACGTACTCTACCGTAGCACTATATTTTTTTAATAAATTTTCGTCGTATTCAACTTCGCCTTGCTCAAGTGATAAAATAAGCGTTTTGCCTACGTCTCCAAAATCGCCGTTTATTATGGCATCTTGTAAAAAAGTTGTTTTACCACTTTCTAAAAGACCCCTTATATATACGACGGGGATTCCACCTTCCATATTATCTCCTTAAAAATAAATTGCTAATAGCGTCTTTATCTATTTTATTACCTATTACGCAAAGTTTACCTATTACGTCGGCTTCGCCTTGCCTAATTTCATAGTCGCCTGCAACAAAATCAAAATAATACCATTTTTGTATATCAGCACCCTTTACAACACCTTTTGAACGCAATACAATGCCATATTTATCAGTTGCTAATTGTTCTAATACGTTAGTTAATTGCTCGTTTGTAAACGATAAAGGAGTTTCAACACCCCAA
This sequence comes from Christensenellaceae bacterium, assembly GCA_045645865.1. Taxonomy (GTDB): domain Bacteria; phylum Bacillota; class Clostridia; order Christensenellales; family Borkfalkiaceae; genus HGM11412. The sequence goes on from JAZRJP010000004.1 coordinate 114,891, forward strand.
CTATCAAACACTTCGTCAGCATCGTGGTGATGATGACAACAGCACTCGCCGTCGTGGTGGTCATGGTCATGACAATGACATTCGCCGTCGTCGTGGTCGTGGTCGTGACAACAACATTCGCCGTCGTCGTGGTGGTGGTCGTGACAATGGCATTCACCGTCGTCGTGGTCGTGGTCGTGACAATGGCATTCACCATCGTCGTGGTCGTGGTCGTGACAATGACATTCGGCGTCGTGGTCGTGGTCGTGACAATGGCATTCACCATCGTCGTGGTCGTGACAATGGCATTCGGCGTCGTGGTGATGATGAGTGTGTCCACAACTGTCTTTTTTAACTTGTTCAATTAAAAAATCCACTAACGAAACAGTATCTTCTAAATTTTCAAGCAATAAATCTCCGTTAAGTTCAGTTATAGGCGTAGTAATAATTGTAACCGTAGGGTTATAATTTTTAATCATTTCACACGCTTCTATAATTTTTTCTTCCGTCAACTTGTCCGTTTTAGAAAGAACGACAGTATTTGCTTGTTGAATTTGGTCGATATAAAATTCGCCAAAATTCTTTAAGTACATTTTGCACTTTCCACCATCAACTACCGTACAAACGATATTAATTTTAGTGTCGGCTTCAACGTTTTGACACGCCTTTAAAATATCTGAAAGTTTACCAACGCCAGACGGCTCGATAACTATTCTATCAACGTTATACGTTTCAATTAATTCAAGTAAAGATTTTTCAAAATTACCAACAAGTGAACAACAAATACAACCAGAGTTTATTTCTTTAATATTTACTCCACTTTCTTTTAAGAAAGAACTATCAATACCTATTTCGCCAAACTCGTTTTCAATTAAAGCCACCTTTTCTTTTTTAAAACAAGAAGAAAATAATTTTTTAATTAAAGTTGTTTTGCCTGCTCCCAAAAAACCTGAAATAATATCTATTTTAATCATTTTACTACCTATTATTTTTTACTTTTAATATATTCATCAATGGCTTTTGCTGCAACTTTACCTGCACCCATAGCCGAAATTACCGTTGATGCACCCGTAACGGCATCGCCACCTGCGTAAACGCCTTCGATAGAAGAAAGCCCGTTTTCGTCAACGACAATGCATCCCCATTTATTTACTTCTAAACCTTTTGTAGTATCTTTTATAAGCGGATTTGGTGACGTTCCTATCGACATAATTACTACGTCAACGTCTATTACATAATTGCTATTTGCAACAGGGATAGGACGACGTCTTCCTTGTTCGTCAGGTTCGCCTAATTCCATTTTAATACATTCAATACTTTTTACAAAACCATTTTTAGGGTTTCGTTTATCAGTTTCGTCAAAAAAGCCGTTTATCTTAACAGGGTTAGATAAAAGTTCAAACTTAACGCCTTCCTCCATAGCGTTTTCAACTTCTTCTTTCCTTGCAGGCAATTCGTCAAGAGAACGCCTATAAACAATATAAACGTTTTCAGCCCCTAATCTTAAAGCCGTTCTTGCAGCGTCCATAGCAACGTTACCCCCACCTACAACGGCAACGTTTTTGCCTTTCATTATAGGTGTTTGCGAATTGTCTTTATACGCCTTCATTAAATTGCTTCTTGTTAAAAATTCGTTTGCCGAATATACGCCTTTTAAACTTTCGCCTTCAATTTTCATAAAATTAGGTAGCCCTGCACCCGAACCTACGAATACGGCTTGATAACCTTGACTAAACAAGTCTTCAATATTTAACGTTTTACCTATAACAACGTTCCTTATAAACTCAACACCACAATTTTTAAGTTTTTCAACTTCGTCAAAAACTATTTGTTTAGGCAACCTAAATTCAGGTATTCCATAAACTAAAACGCCACCTTCGGTATGTAACGCTTCAAAAACGGTTACGGCATAACCCATTTTACATAAGTCGCCTGCACAAGTTAAGCCGCTTGGACCTGAACCTACTACTGCAACCTTAACTCCATTTCTAACACTACAACTAATTTGAATATCTTTAACGTTATCGGCAACGTATCTTTCAAGCCTACCTATTGCAACAGGCTCGCCTTTAACACCCCTTATACAACGTGCTTCACATTGAGTTTCTTGCGGGCACACCCTACCACAAATTGCAGGTAAAGACGACGTTTTACTTATAATAGCGTACGCTTTGTCTATATCACCATTTTTAATTTCCTTAATAAAACCTGGTATATCTATGTTAACAGGACAACCTTTAACACACATAGGGTTTTTACATTCTAAACACCTATTTGCTTCGTTTAAGGCTAATTCTTGCGTGTAGCCAAGAGCAACTTCTTTAAAGTTCTTACCCCTTAAAATAGCGTCTTGCATAGGCATTGCCGTCTTTTCTTTACTCCTATTAAAATTAGCCATTAGATTGTTCCCCTTTTTTTAATAAGTTACAAGTTTCTTCACGACGCATTGCTTCAAATTCACTATAAATGCTACCTCTTGACATTGCCTCATCAAAATCAATTTCATAGCCGTTAAAATCAGGACCGTCAACACAAGCAAATTTAGTAACTTTTTGTCCGTTTACGTTAAGCGTTAAACGACAACAACCACACATACCCGTTCCGTCAATCATTATTGAGTTCATTGAACAAGTGCAAGGAATATTAGTAGGTTTTACTGCTAACGTAACAAATTTCATCATAATAAGTGGACCGATAGTTATAACTTCGTCAAACGTTTTGCCTTTTTCAAACATTTCGTTTAAAGGAATACACACGTTGCCTTGACGACCGTAACTTCCGTCGTCAGTCATAACGATTAAGTCGTTAGAACACGCTTTAAATTCGTCTTCTAAAATAACTAAATCTTTATTTCTAAAACCTATAATAGACGTTACATTAGCACCCATTTCTTTTAGCGCACGTGCAACGGGTAATGCTATTGCACAACCTACGCCACCACCTACGATACAAACTTCTTTAAGCCCTTCTAATTGAGTAGGCCTACCAAGCGGGCCAACAAAGTCGCAAATATATTCGCCTTCTTTTAAAGAGCCTAACTTGATAGTTGAAGCGCCAACTAATTGGAATATTATTGATACAAGTCCTTTTTCTTTATCAATGCCTGCTATTGTAAGCGGTATGCGTTCGCCGTCACTATCAACCCTTAAAATTATAAATTGACCTGCTTTCGCCTTTAACGTAACGAAAGGAGCGTAAATTTCCATTTGACAAACGGTTTCATTTAAATACTTTTTTGATACAATTTTATACATAATAAAACCCCTTTTTATTAACCTAATTATTATATCATACATAATTTTTTTTAGCAAGATTAATTATTATATTAAGTAACAATTTATTCAAGTATTTCATACCTTATTATTGACGGCTGTCAAAAAAATACACTTAGAAAAGGAATAAAAAATATGTGTTTAAATTTTTGTTGTGATAGACAATCAACTTGTAACCGTCAAGGTAGCGACTCTTGTAGGCGCAATTTAGTAAACCCGTTGTATTATAACAACTATATAATAGGTAATCAAGGACCACGTGGTCCACAAGGTTTACCAGGCACAAGCGATGCCGTTTACGCCGTTGGTACAGGCACAATAGCGCAAGGTCAAGATGCACCTTTAACTCTTAGCGTTGCAACCCCTACGGCTACCCCAACCGTTACTAACAACGCTGTTAATTTGCCTATTGGCTATTATTTAGTTAATTATTCAATAAGTGGTAGTGTCCAAGATGGAAGCACTGCTACCGTTGCGTTACAATTAAACGACTCAACTATATCGCAAGTAACTTCAACAGGTTCAACGCTTGATACGTCAAGAACTTTATTAGTTCAAGCAAGCGCACCTTCGACGTTAACTATCGTAAACGAAAGCACTGAAAGTTTACAAAACGCAAACGCTGCCATTACCGTGTTAAAAGTTGCATAAGCACGACTAAATAACTTTTTTACCTTATAGGTATAACACACTATCTTTCTAACAAATTGATAGTGTGTTATTTTTTTAGTTTAATTATTTAATAATTATAACTTGATTTTTTTGCTCTTTTTTTATACAATATAACTATTAAATGGAGAATAATATGCCTACTAACACGTTATCAAAGCATAAAAATTTTATATCTCTTAGCGGTAATTCACTAAAAATTTTAGGTGCTATTTTTATGCTTTTAGACCACGTAGGTTATATGTTTTTTTATAAGGTTAAAATTTTGCGTATTATAGGTAGGCTTGCTTACCCGATTTTTGCTTATAATATTTCAGAAGGTTGCCGTTATACTAAAAATAAACTACGCTATTTTTTAATGATATTTATTCTTGGCGTCTTGTGTCAATTAGTTTACTATCTATATAATGGCGACTTGTATATGAGCATACTTATAACCTTTTCTATTTCTATTTTGCTAATATATTCGTTGCAATTTGCAAAAGAAGCCTTGTTTAATAAAAAATATAACGTATTTATAAAAATACTTTCAATCGTAATATTTTTAAGTGCAATAGCGTTAAGTTATTACCTTAACCAAAAACTTGAAATCGACTACGGGTTTTTCGGTACGCTAACACCTTTATTTGCAAGTTTATTAGAAAAACCTAAAAGCGTGAACTCGCCTATTTGGGAAAAGATAGATAACAAATACTCTCGCCTATTTTTATTTGCTATCGGCCTATTTATTTTAGCAATAAACTTAGGTGGCAACCAAATGTATTCGCTTTTAGCAATTATACCACTTTTGCTTTATTCAGGGCAAAGGGGCACGGCAAACTTAAAATACTTTTTTTATATTTTTTACCCTTTACATTTATTAATTTTACAAGCAATATCAATGATAATATAAAAAGGATAACATTAGGGTGTTCCTATAAGGGAATTTTAATTTAACACAAAAGTATAGCCCACTATACTTCGCATAAGGCGAAATATGATGGGCTTTTCTTATCCACAAAAAATTAAGTTAGTAAAGTGATATTTTTAGCCTTGTGGCTAAAAGTTATATTGCTTATTCTATAAGCAGTTATATTTTGGCTACGCCAAAGTTATATTAAATAAATCCTTAACTTGCCGTAAGGCAAATATCACTGCCGATAGGCGATATCACTCGCCATTTGGCGAATATCACAAATCCGTGAACGGATTTATTTAGTTGCCGAATCCCTTGTAGGGACTCGGCTTGTTATCCTTTTTGGTTTATTTTATTTATATAACCTTCTAAAATATAAGACGCTGCGACCTTATCAATAACGTCTTTTCTATCTTTTCTTGAAACGTTACCCTCAATTAAAATTCGCCTTGCTTCAAGCGTTGTAAATCTTTCGTCTTCAAATACAATAGGTATATTAGTATATTTTTTTAATTCTTCAACAAAAGATTTTGTTTTTAAAGTTTGCTCACTTTCAGAGCCGTCAAAATTTAAAGGTAAGCCACATACGATAACGTCAACGTACCTTTCTTTTGCTAAAATTGCTAAATATTGTAAATCTTTTACAAAGTTTTTGCGATAGTAAGTTTCAAGCGGTAACGCCATTTGACAAAACGGGTCGCTAACGGCTATTCCTATTCTTTTATCGCCTATATCAAAAGCCATATATTTCATAATAAAATTATAACAATTTTTTTTAATAAAAACAAGTAATTTTTTAACCTTTTATTTTTTTATGTTTTTTTACATAATATATAATTTTTCGACACATACTTACTTTGTAAAAGGGGGTAATTATGGACGGAAAATTATTTATTTTTGGTCTTTGCGCAGGTATGATAGGCGGTGCTTTAATAGTAGCCAACTCTCAAAAAGCCAGAACGTTTATTTGCGATAGTCAAGAAATGGTTCAAAAAAAGGCAGAAGAAATAAGCGAAATGGCTAAAAAACCAAAACAAAGCCAATAAAATAATTATTGTAAAAACATAAATACGTTTTACAAAAAAATACACTACGCCAAAGTAGTGTATTTTTGTTATTTTAATTTTTTAATTTCTGTTTTTATAACTTTTACGCATTTTTCAACTTCGCTTAAAGTGTTTTCCTTACCAAAGGTAAAGCGTAAGGTTGAAAAAGCGTCCTTTTCAGATAACCCCATATCAGTTAATACGTAAGACGGCGTAATATCGCCTGCCGAACACGCTGAACCCATTGAAACGCAAATTCCGTTTAAATCTAATGCGTATAAAAGCCTATCGCCGTTTATACCTTTAAAGGTTACGTTTGCGTTTGAACATATCCTATTTTCTTTATCGCCGTTTAAAGAAGCAATATCGATTTCTTTAAGCAACATATCTATAAAGGTATTCCTTAAAGATAAAATCTTTTCTCTTGTTTTAGTTAAATTTTGCCTTGATAAGCGTAACGCCGTTGCCATGCCTACGATAGAAGCAACGTTGCTTGTACCTGCCCTTTTTTGCCTTTCTTGATGACCGCCATCTAATAAGTTTGCTATCTTTACACCGTTTTTAACGTATAAAAATCCAACGCCCTTTGGTCCGTAAAACTTGTGTGCCGAAACAGACATCATATCTACGTTTAATTCTTTTACATCTACGTTGTTAGTGCCTATATATTGTACGGCATCGGTAAAAAATAAACTGCCTTTGTTGTGAGCAACTTCGCACAATTCTTTGATAGGTTGAATAGTGCCAACTTCGTTGTTTGCCATCATACAACAAGTTAAAAAAGTATTTTCGTCTATATTTTTATTAAAGTCGTTTACGTCGATAATTCCGTTTGAGTTAGGTTTAATTTTTAAAACTTTAACACAATCGTTTTCAAGGCTTTGAACAGCATTTAATATCGACGGGTGTTCGATTGACGACGTAACTATTTTATTTTTATTCGCCCTACGAATACAACTACCTTTAATAGCCCAATTATTGCTTTCCGTTCCACCTGACGTAAAATATATTTCGTTAGGATTTGCGTTTATAATTGATGCTATTTCGTCCCTTGCATTGTCTAATGCCTTTACGGCGTTACGACCAACGATATGAAGCGAAGAAGCGTTACCATAATCGTTAGTTAAATATGGTAGCATAGAGTCTAACACTTTGTTATCTAATTTAGTTGTTGATGCATGGTCGAAATAAATAATTTCTTTATTATTTAACATAAACTACCATTAAGGTTCTCTTATTAATTGAACCGGTTTTTCTTTACAAATTTTTACGATAGGTATAATTGAAGATAATATCGCCGTTATAAAACATAAAATTGTTATAAACGCAACTTGTCTTACAGAGTATAACGCAAAGTTTGCCGAAATTAACATAACGCTCTTTACGTAAGCATTTACAAGTGCACAACCTGCAAGAGATATTAAAATTGCTAATATCGTATTTATAAACGCTATAATCATACTTTCAAAAATAAACATTCTAAACACGTCTTTACCATTACAGCCAAGCGCCCTTAAAACACCTATTGCTTGTCGTTTTGATACTATACTTACTGAAATATAGTTGAATAACATAAATATTGAGAATAACGCTAAAATTATTGCTACGTATAAGAATAATTGTGATGCTTGTTTTATAATACCTTCATTCTCAGTTAAAGTATTTAAAACTGAATTCCTAAACCATTTTACAACAAATCCATTGTTTTCGTTTAATTCGTTAGCCACTATTTTACTATTTCCGTTAAGTGATAACGGAGTCACTATTCTACTATATTCGCCTTGATTTTTATAAACTTCATAAACGTCTAACGCCGATTCGTTTACAATTACAGGATACACTTCTGCAAGCGTTTTAATTTTAGATTTTAAGTAATCAACCTTTTGGTCGTTAGTTGTTTTATCTGCTGGATACGTTACGGCAAAATCTTCTTTATTTATATCAAAGTAAACGCCAACTATAACAAAATCTTTACTACCGTATTTTGTTGAAGACCTTTTTTTAGAAATTTTTAAATTTTTATTAATATACACTTTCGTCGTTTTTATAATTTCGTCAAATACGCTTCTAAACGCCGATTCGTTATTTTCTTTTTGTACGGCTTCAACAAGTTTTTCAAGCATTGTATTTTTTACCATATACGTTGAATGCACCGTAGGATATAACGTTTCGTAAATATCGTAAAAATTCCAAAAGTTAATTACTATTTCGTTAGGTTGAAGTGTAGCCGTTTCACCACTTTTAATTCCATTTGGTTCTGAAAAATAGTAAATATTGCTTTGTTTTACGTCACTATCTTTAATCATCTTAAAGGCTTTATTATCAACGTTATTTACATACGGAGAAATATGCCAAGGAGCCCTTGCGTTAAATTCTATTATTTCATACGCTCCGTCCGAAAAATAATATTTAGTTCCGTTGTTTTGCTCTTTTACAGCGTCGTAATAACCCTTAGGTAAGAAGCAATTTAAATATAAACCTGCGTTTATAAAAGTTTGAAAATCGGCTTCTAACATAGCGTCAAGATTTTCTTTGTTACTATATTTTAAATACTGATATTTTGACGGTATTTCACCACAATCAATAACGCATTGTATCGTATATTCTACGCCACTTAAATTAATTTTAGTGCCTAATACGTCAGTTTTATAATCTACGTTGTCTTTACCTTTGTAATAATGCCATAAACTATCAGCCAAATAAGTAGATATACCTATTTCTTGACTTAAAGTGTTTATTGTTGACGGATACGTTCCCGCAACGATTTTATAATTATATCCGTTAGGGTCTAACGTCCAATTTCCAAATTCACCTGCTACTTCCGTTTTATCAAATTCAACAAAACCATTTACCTTATCAGAGTAAAAATAGTTGCCCGTATCGTTAGTTTTATTTGAAAAATCACTTCCACTAACTTTGGTATCTGACAAAATAGTTTCTTGATTTTGTTTATTGAAAGAATAAATAGGTCTAAAATTATAGCCTGATTTAAGACTTAATTCGTTCATATATTCTTCGCTTGCGTTAATATTTATCGTTTGATTAGTCTTTTCAGAATAATACGAAGAAGATAACGAAATCGACGAATAATCACTTGTTGCTATAATGTTTGACGCAATTGCTCCCCTTGAATATGCAGCAATAGTATCAAAAAGTCCAAATACGGCAAAGGCTATTGCCGATAATACTATTGTGAATATTAACCTTAAAGGTTTTACGCCTAATGATTTTGCACCAAGTTCGGCAGAACTTGAAAACTTCATTTTACTATTAATGAATTTTGCAGGATTTTTAGGTCTTTTTACTACGATTTTAGGAGTAGGTTCTTTTTCTCTAATTTTAACAGAATCCTTAACGTCGATAGATTTACCACTATAAACTGCTTTTCTAACGGCGATTAATTCACTATCTGATAACACCGTTTTTGATTTAATAGTAAGCGTTTCTTTATTTTCGTAAATGTTGCCTTGTAAAATTTTTGTTGTAAGTACAGTATCGCTTTCAACTTTACCATCTTTAATTCTAACAATTCTATCGGCAAACTTTTCGGCAAGTTCTATATCGTGTGAAACGACTATAACCAACTTTTCTTTACTTAATTCTTTTAAAACGTTCATAACTTGTATGCCCGTTTCACTATCAAGAGCACCCGTTGGTTCGTCGGCCATAATAATACTTGGGTTTTTAATTAACGCCCTTGCTATTGCTACCCTTTGCTTTTGACCACCTGATAATTGAGAAGGCTTCCTTTTTTCAAGCCCTTTAATACCAACTAAATCTAAAAGTTTATTAAAGTACGCCTTATCAGTCTTTCTGCCTTGTAATTCGTTGGCTATACAAATATTCTTTTCAACGGTATAATCAGTCAATAAGTTATATTCTTGAAATACAAAACCTATGAACGTATTACGATATGCGTCGTATTCTTTATCTGTCAAAGAAGATAAAGTTCTTCCGTTTACAACGATTTCACCTTCGTCAATGCCATCAAGCCCACCTACCACGTTAAGCATAGTAGTTTTACCACTACCCGATTGCCCCGTTATAAATACTAAGCCCTTTTCTTCAAAATTTAATGATACGTCGTTTAAAGCATACGTTAAGCCTGCCTTAGTTTCGTATATTTTTTTAACTTTAATTAATTCTAACATAATTTATATTCTAACATATTTATTCAATTATTACAACAATATATTCTAAGAATATATTTTATATTTTTTAATTTTTTGCTACTTTTTACACAAAAAAAAGATTTTAACATTGTTGTTAAAACCTTTTTATAGTAAATTTAAGATTTTTTATACCTTTTTCCACGTTTTTTTGCTTAATAATATCAATATAGGTAAAATTTCTAACCTACCTAAAAGCATTGTGAATAAAAGTATTATTTTTGAAAACGGACTATATAAAACGTAACTTGCATAAGGTCCAACGGCTTCAAAGCCCGGCCCTACGTTACAAATACAAGCAAGCGTTGACGAGAAGTTAGTGAAAAATCCGTGTTCTACTTGATACGTGCCTACGTCTGAAACAACTGAAATTGTTTGTCCGTTTATAGGGTCTAAACATAAAAGCACAAGCACTACTATAAAGATAAAGAAATAAAGCGTTAAGTAAGAAAATACGTCGTTTATAGTCTTTTCTTCAATAGTTTTACCTTCAAATTTTGCCTTTGGTACGTATCGTGGATTTATTAAAGTTTTTATACGAATATACGCACCTTTAATAGCAATAATTATTCTTGAAAGTTTTAAACCACCTGCCGTTGAGCCTGCCATTGAACCTATAAACATTAATACCATTAATACAGAAACGGCGAACATAGGCCATACTGAATAGTCGGTAGTTGTAAACCCTGCCGTTGATATAATCGACGCTACTTGAAAAAGAGAGTGCCTAAACGCTTCTTCTGCTGTATAAATTTGCGTTACCGTTTGGAATTTTAACATTAAACTTCCAAAAATTGAAGCAACGGCTAATATTATTATAATAATATAACTTCTAAATTCTTCGCTTTTTAATACCGATTTAACTTTGCCTATTAAAAGCAAATAATAAAGGCTAAAATTACAACCGAACAATATTAAAAAGATTGCCATTACGTATTGCGAATACGGACTAAAAAGTTGCATACTGCCCGGTATAAAACCAAAACCACCTGTTCCTGCACAACCGAACGATGCTAATATACTAAAAAATATCTTTTCGTTTTCGTAGCCCGGAATAGGTTTATCGAACATAAGTAAAGTAAATTCAAAAACAGTCAACCCTAAATAAATAAGGTATAAAATTCTTGTAGTTACTTTCATTTTAGAAACGATTTTACCAACTTGTGGCCCTGGACTTTCTGCACGAAGTAAGTGCATTGACGAGCCGTCTTTACTTTCGGGAATAAATATCAAAACAAAAACAAGTATTCCCATACCACCTATCCAATGCGAAAAACTGCGCCAAAATAACGTTGAGTGAGAAAGTGCTGTTACGTCGGTAACTATGCTTGCACCCGTCGTTGTAAAACCCGACATAATTTCAAAACAAGCGTCGATATAGTTTGGTATTTCTTGATTTATTACAAAAGGTATAGCACCAAAAAGCGCCATAACAATCCACGACACAGCAACTAATGCAAAACCTTCTTTTTGATATAACGCATCGTTTTTAGGTTTTAATAATTGCAATAAAAACCCAAACAAAAAGAGTATGCAAATAGGCACTAAAAAGGCTATTTTGTGCGTGAACGATTCTTTATAGATAAAACTAACTACAAGTGGAGCAACCATTAACGCTCCTTCAAGTATCATTATTTTACCAAGTATTTTTGAAAGTTTTTTATAATTCATACGTTACCACCCTTACTCAAAAATATCGTTTAGGTCGTCAAACTTTTTGTGAGTAGTTACAACGATAACGTTATCGTTTAATTCAATAGTAGTATTGCCGTCAGGAAATATAACTTCCGTTCCCCTTAAAATGCACGCAACAAGACAATTATTTTTAATTTTTAAATCTCTTAAAGGAATATTATAATATTTTGCTTCCCTTATTGCTAAAAATTCAAGGGCTTCAACACGATTTTCAACCAAAGTGTATAACGTACGAACGTTACTTCCTCTTTTATTTTCAAGTGCCCTTATATAGCCTATAATACGATTTGCTACGATATTTTTAGGTGATACGTTTATTCCTATATCAAGTTCGTTTAAAAGGCCGTGCAAGTCGTCGTTTTTAATTTGAGTAATGGTCTTTCTAACTTTCATTTTATTTGCAAACATTGATATCGCCATATTTTCTTGGTCAATATCAGAAATTGCAACGAAAGCGTCCATTGATTCAAGCCCTTCTTCAATAAGTAAATCGTGGTGAACGCCGTTACCTTTTATTACCGTTACCTTTGGTAAAAGTTCGGCAAGTTCCTCTGCCCTATTTTTATCTTTTTCAATTAAAATAACGTTGTATTTCTTTTTAGATAATTCGTCGGCAAGATAGTATCCCGTTTTATTTCCGCCTACTATCATAATGTTTTTAAGTGGCGTTTCTACTATTCTTATTTCAGATAAAAAGTCCCTAAGCGATTTTGCATCTGACGTAAAGTAAATTCTATCGCCTTCTTTAATTTCAAAATTGCCTGTTGGTATTATAACGTCATTATCCCTTTTAACAGCACAAATAAGGACTTTCGTTTTGATTTTTTTGCCAAAAGTAATTAACGTTTCACCTAATAAACTACAATCTTTTTCAACGACGATTTCAACAAGTAAAACTCTACCCATAGCAAACCTATCAACGTTTAAAATTGCCGGTAAACTAATTAAATTAACAATTTCAGTAGCCGTATCTTTTTCTGGATTAACTATCATAGAAATTCCAAGGTCGTCTTGCATTTTAATTATTTGTTGACGATATTCAGGATTTCTTACGCGGGCAATAGTATTTTTTACGCCAAGTTTTTTAGCAACAAAGCACGCAAAAACGTTAAGTTCGTCACTTTTTGTTACAGCAATAACTACGTCGCTATCTTTTACGCCTGCTTCCTTTTGAATATCTAACGAAGCGCCGTTACCAACTAATCCTTGAACGTCGTATTTTTCTATTAACCTTTCTATTTTATCTTTATTTTCATCGATAATAGTAATTGTGTGGTCTTCGATTGATAAACTTTTTAAAATTGATTCGCCTATCGTTCCAAGCCCGATAATAACTATTTTCATATTAATGCCTCCTAATTAAGACAATTTTTATGTGTTTTAATTATACTCTTATTATTTTTTGTTGTCAAATAACCGATTACAACTATTTTTAAAAGTGTTTTTATGCTAAATGATTATTTAACCATTCTACTAAATTTTCATACGAAATACTATTTTTAGCAATAGATAATCCTAAGTAAATTAAATCGTCGTCAGTATAATTTAACTCAACGCCGTTTACCTTTAAAAAGGTAAGCATACAAAGCATTCCTATACGCTTGTTTCCGTCAATAAATGCGTGGTTAGAAATAAGATTATAGCCGAGCCTTGCTCCCTTTTCAATAATTGTTGGATATAACTCTTGCCCCATAAACGTTTGATATATAGAATTAATAGCCGAGTCTAACAATGCATATTCTCTTACGCCTTCGCCACCACCCGAATACTCTACTACTATTTTATGTATGCTTTCAACAATATCAATATCAAAAGTAATCATTTTGCAAGTTCCTTAAAAGCGTTTACGTGTTTTGCAATTATTTGCGTTGCAACTTTTAAAACGTCTTGTTTTGACAAAATTTTGTTGCTATTTTTGGTGGTGTTTTTATTATTTTTATCCATATTTAATCCTTTTATATTTAAAGTTTTAACTCTTTCATTGTGCAATAAAATTCGCAAAAACCTTGCTTACGAGTGTTTATTGTGGATTTTATTATACCATATTTTTTTAAAAAAATAAAGAAATATTAAAAAGTTAAAATTTTCGGCCTATTTTTAAAAATTATTTTTGTTTTTTTAAAGTTTTATTGATTTTAGTATTTTTGTGTATTATAATGTAATTAATTATGCATTTAAGGAGATTTTTATGGCTAAAATTATTATAGGTGCAGACGTAGTTCCTACCGAAGTAAACAAGCATCATTTTGCAAGCGGCACTATGGAGAACGTAGTTACAAAAGAAATTTTACAACTTTTAAACGACGCTGATTTCGTTGCTATGAATTTAGAAGTTCCTTTAACCGACGTTGAAGATAAAATTTCAAAAAGCGGTCCAAACTTAATTGCTCCAACAAACACAATTAAAGGTTACACTCAATTAGGTATTAATTTAGTGACTTCGGCTAACAACCATATTTTAGACCAAAATAAAAGTGGTTTTGATAGCACTTTAAATCTTTTAAAAGAAAACGGCATTGATAACGTTGGTTCTGGCTACACTTACGAAGAAGCCTACCAAACTAAATTCTATAACGTAGGTGGCAAAAAGATAGGTTTTTACGCAACTTGTCAACACGAATTTTCGTGGATACAAGACTATGGCTTTGGCGCAAACGGCTACGACCCGTTAGAATCTTTCGACCATATCGAAAACGCTAAAAAAGAGTGTGACTATTTAATAGTTTTATACCATGCAGGTATTGAAGAATTTAGATATATTGCTCCTTTCGACCAAAAAGTTTGTCGTAAAATGATTGATAAAGGTGCCGATTTAGTCGTTTTACAACACTCTCACTGCGTAAACTGTGAAGAAAATTATAAAAATGGTAAAATAATTTACGGTCAAGGCAACTTCATTTTTGAATGGCGAAATAGCGAATGTTGGAATACAGGTATGTTAGTTACCATTGATATTGACGGCGACGATTTCAAAGTTGGATATATTCCTTTGAATAGAAATAACGGAGTTATCGGTATAGATAAATCGGGCGAAATTATGGACGGCTACTTTAAGCGTAGCGAAGAAATTAAAGACGCAGAATTTGTTAAAAAGACTTATTATGCTAAGGGCAGACGAGGCATTAGTTACTTTACAAACTCTGTAATGGGTGCGTTTAGTAATAAATGGGTTGACTATATCATTAAAAATATTAATAGCGAAATAGGTAATAAATATTTGTTAGAACATACAAGAACAAGGAATTTTATAACAAACTATTTAGCAAACCCTGCTCACCACCAACTTGTTATGAACGTATTTAGAAACTATACTAAAATGAACGATGAGTGGGAAAAAAATAATCCAAAACAATAATAAATAATTTTAAAAGGATAACGCTATTTGGTTATCCTTTTATTTTTATATTAATTGACTTTTTTTAAGTACTAATATATAATATATTTAATAGATTTTATTAGGAGACTGCTATGGCAAGAATTGTAATAGGTGCAGACGTAGTACCTACCGAAGTAAACAAGCATCACTTCGCAAGTGGTGAAATGCAAAATATCGTTACAGAAGATATTTTAAAAATTTTAAACGACGCTGATTTTGTTGCCGTTAATTTAGAAGTTCCTTTAACCGACGTTGAAGATAAAATTTCAAAAAGTGGACCAAACTTAATGGCCCCAACTAATACTATTGCCGGCTACAAAAAATTAAATATTGATTTAGTTACAACGGCAAACAACCACATTTTAGACCAAAACAGAAGTGGTTTTGATAGCACTTTAAATCTTTTAAAAGCAAATGGTATTGACTTTGTTGGTTCTGGCTATTCTTACGAAGAAGCCTACCAAACTAAATTTTATACGATAGGTGGAAAAAAGATAGGTTTTTATGCAACTTGTCAACACGAATTTTCGTGGGTTCAAGACTATGGCTTCGGTGCTAATGGTTTTGACTTGTTTGAAACTTTCGACCATATTCAAGAAGCAAAAAAACAATGCGATTATTTAATAGTTTTATACCACGCAGGTATTGAACATTATAGATATTTTGCTCCATTTGAACAAAAAGTTTGTCGCAAAATGGTTGATAAAGGTGCCGATTTAGTCGTTTTACAACACTCTCACTGCGTAAATTGCGAAGAAGATTATAAAGGCGGTAAAATTATTTATGGTCAAGGTAACTTCATTTTTGAAAAACGCTCTAACGAATGTTGGATGACATCAATGCTTATTACTATCGATATAGAAGGCGACGATTTTAAAATAGGATACGTTCCACTTGATAAACATAACGGCATTACTGAAATTGATAAATCTGGCGAAGTTTTAAAAGGTTATTTTGAGCGTACTGAGTTTGTTAAAGACCCTAAAAACGTTGACGACGTTTATTATGATTTTGGTAGAAAAAAGATTTGCTTTTTCACTAATATTGCAGTAGGCGCACGTAGTAATAAATGGGTAAATCACATTGTACAAAATATTAATTACGGCTACGGCAATAAATTATTGTTAGAAAACGAAAAATCAAGGGTTCCACTTATCAACTACCTTGCTAACCCTGCTCACTACGAACTTGTTTTAAACACGTTGAAAAAATACCCTATCAAAGAAGCCGAATGGCAAGCCAATCAACTCCCTAAAAACGACGATTAATTGAATAAATAAAGCACAGGCTAATACCTGTGCTTTTTACATTTAAACATAATTTTTATAAAACTCAATAATTAATTTTTAATATTTAAAACGCACACCTTTTAGGTGTGCGCTTTTCGTGGTGAGCCAATTTGAGCGTAAAACGAACAATTTTACGCTCTTTTTTATTATATAGCAAAGGACGTATTACTCGCACAGTTCTAAATCTTCTATTTTTATTCCTACGTCTATTTCCGTCGTTTTGTATACACCATCTGCATCTAAATACACGTCACCTTCAAAAACAACTAAAACATACCCCTTTCTATTTTCACCCATAATTATGCCTTCATCGTTGATTTTCACTCCAGCCTTTAAATATTCTGATCTTTCTTTAATCAATTTAACTCTATCATACATTTTCATATTACTTGCCTCCATAAGGTGTTGTTAATACTATTTCGCCATTCGGATAAACCATCCATCCTGACACAAAAGAAACTTCGCCCGTTCCGTTCTTTTTAGGCAGAGTTATTATTATACTTATTCTTTGCCCATATGCGTCTAAATTACCTAAACTATATTCTCCACATTGATATTTCAGTTTTGCTTGTCTTGTAAATTCCCAAACCAAATTTTCTAAATCTATTATACTATATCCCCAAGATTCAAACAACTCTTTTTTCCCTTTGCTTTTACTTTCATCAAAAATATATTTTGAAAATTTTTCAATAGGGCAAGTAATTTTCGGTGTAATTAACGATATATCTATTAATTTGCAATGGCATTTTTCATGTAAAGGTATTGCGGGTGCTTTAGTTTTAACAAAACAGCATCCGTTCAAATTTAAACACCTTGCACAATGAATAGGCAATATTGTTCCTACTACAACGTTTAACGTTCTCTCAAAATTATTGTTCGCGGGTTTTGTCCCTTCATGCAGCCACTTAACCCAAGAACAATCAAACATTTTTGAAACCAAATTCTTTGTTTCTTCTAAATTCATAATAAACTATTCCTCCATATCAGTACATTACCACGCAAAAATCCTATAATCAAGGTTTACTGACAAGTGAAAGGTTTTAAAAATAGCAAAACAGCAAGGAAAATCATTACTGTTTTACATATAAAAATTATTATTTCAACCTAAAAATAAAAACACCCATCGTTTACGAGATATAGCCATACCCTACAACCCATTGTGACCCCTACGAGATATTGGTGCAAGCACCAAGAATAACGCTACGCTTATTGCGAACTCTACGAGTTCTTGTCTCGTGGGAGCAAAAAGAAAAACACCCATCGTTTGATGAGTGTTTTCTTTTTGGTGACCCCTACGAGATTCGAACTCGTGTTACCGCCGTGAAAGGGCGATGTCTTAACCGCTTGACCAAGGGGCCACGTTGTGCTAAAACTTTTTAAAAGCTTGCACTATATGTCGCAATTGCTTGCGTTGTTGTTAAATTACTTTAACTATGGTAGCGTTTAAGGGTTTGGTAGCGGCGGTCAGATTCGAACCAACGACCTGCCGGGTATGAACCGGCCGCTCTAACCAACTAAGCTACGCCGCCATAAATATCGCATTCGTACTCAAATGCCTTAGTATTATATATAAAATTTTTTAACTTGTCAAACATATTAAGCCATTTTTTGCAAAAATTTTTTTATAGTTTGTTATTCCCCTTATTCCTTTGATATTTTTTACTATTTTACTTAAAACAACTTATTAAAAAGCCTACTAATTTAAATTAATCAGTAGGCTTTGTTTCTATTAATTTTATATTCGAAATAACATTAAAATTTTAACCGAAATAATGAGTTTCTACAATTTTTCCTGCCGTATTAACAACTGAAATTCTAAAATCGTCAGGGTTTATATAATAACTTAAACCTTGTTGGTCATGACCTTTACGAACTGAAATTTGTAAAAGTGGATTTGAAGAATAAGTGTCAAAGAACAATCCGTCCTTTTCGCCCTTAGTATAATTACCCCACGATATTCCGCCGTCATTGTACCAAATGCACATTGTTCCGTACATTTTTCCACCATAGAATTTACCAAAACCAAGGTTGCCGTTACGAAAACGATAACAACCCATACCACTACGATATCCTGCAAAATATTCGCCAAAGTAAGCGTCGCCGTCGTCCCAACGACAAATGCCGTAACCGTTAGGTTCGTCGCCTATAACTTGAACGTCGCAAACGCAACCTGCGTTATGACTCAATAGTGTACGGTCAACCTTTTTATCTTTATTAAAAGGCATCATAAATAAACGACAAGGCGTAAAACTAAATTGATTACCAACGTAAATTTTAGACAAGTAATTTTGAACGTTTAAGTTAGAATCAAGCGTTACAAAATACAAGTAGCCGTTGTAAAATCTAACGCCTTTATTACTTGGAGTTCCGTTACGATAATGGTAAATAAGGTAGTTCCCATTGTATTCTACGTTAATAAAAAATCCGTCGTATTGACAATTTTCGTTAACCGAACTAAAAATAGCGTACTTTTCATAAATAAAACGAAAATAAGGGCCGTAGATTTTACCATTTTTAATGAAAGTTAAATAACTTTCTTCACTATAATCTTTACCCCTAAGCATAAATTGACCTTCGTTATTACTACCTGAATATTTTTCAGCCATCATATATGAAGTGTCAGGATTTACTCGAATACCTGTACCTTGTGGAGTGTAATAATTATCATAATCGTGACTTGCTTCACCCCAATAATAGTCGCCGTTACGCATTTTTATGCCTGTTGCATTAATGTTTTTTAACATACTTACCCCTTTAATAATTTTAAAAAATTCCTATATGATAAATAATAACATAACTATTTTGTAAAATCAACTTTTATTTTAAACTTAAATAGTAAGAGTAATTAAAAAACGTCTATTTTACCTTTTAAAAGGATTAATAGACGAAATTTTTAAAGTTCCTTATATTTTTGTTGTTTAAGTTGTTTTTCTAAATCGCAAGCGTTATCAACTTTTATAAACGAATTGTCCAATCTATAAATATCAGTATCAAAATAATCAACGTAAACTTTAACGTAAACTTTTTTGTTTTTGTTTTTTAAAACAAAATGAATATCGTTAACTTCTAAATTGTCATAATAACGATTTGGCGTAGAATAATAAACTTCCCATTTATCGTAATTTTTATAAACGGACTCTAACGTTTTAAGATATTTAATATAGTAAGAAGTTTCTTCTTTATTATCTATATACACTAAAAAACTATCAAGTACGTCTAAAATTCCACAAACTGCCATTTCCTTTATAGAAAATACGTTGTCTGAAACATCGTTATAACCACCACTAATAACGTATTCATAAGCGACTAAAAAATGATTAAAATATTTTAATGATATGCGTTTATCTAAATACATTTTAATGCACTTTTTAACCACTTTTACACTAAAAAATTTTTCAAAAGGATTGTCGATATCAAATAAAATTGTTTTAACGTTTTTTATAAAAGTTACAAGTTCTTCATCACTATATTTAAAACTTGAAAACATTTCAAAACTTTTTTTATCAAACATAAGTACTCCTTTAATTCTTTAAGAATTTGGCGTTAAAAATTTATTCCGCCAAACTCTTCAATAAGTTGTTCACACTCTTTTTCTTGTAAAACGGTTCTTTCAACTAATGCTGCCGAAAGTTTTTCTATAAGAGAAACGTTCTTTTTAATAATTGATTTAGCCTTCTCGTAACAAGATTTAATAGTGTCGTTAAACAACGTATTAATTTTAAAAAGGTATTCGTTTTCATATCTTATAATACTATTTTGCCTTGTAATACTATAACGCAAATCAATACCAAACATAGCACAGTCAACCATTTTTATTAAAATTCCATCAATAGAGTCTAATGCCCCGTCAACGTTATCATAGACCTTGTTTAAAACAACTTCTTCGGCAACATAACCACCTAATAAAACGGTTATTGCATTAAGGTAATCTACCTTAGAATATAACCCCGTAGAATTGTCTTCTGTCTTTTCTTCATTAATGAAATTTTCTTCTTCGTTTTCGCAATCGTCGTCAAAATCGTCATCGTCGTCATCCCAATCGTCGTCGTCATCCCAATCGTCATCGTCATCCCAATCGTCGTCACAACCTTCAATTACGTCTTGAAAAAAGTTGTTGGCTATTTCGCCGTTTTCTAACGTTAAGTAATAATGTCCGTTATTAAATGCTTTTGAAACAATAAATGAACCTACGTTATAGCACGCTGTTATGCTATCTTGAACAGAACACCTTTCACGCGGGATATCTTCATTTTTAATTTCAAAAAAATGGGTGCGAATCATATCTGCACTAATAACGCCGTTTTCATCAGATTTTAAAATACATTCGTTTATAAGAGTTTCAAGTGCAGCACACGAAAACCCACTGCAAAGTTTTGCTAAATCTTCAACGGTCATCTCAAACGTACAAGAAGTCTTTTTCATATACATTTTTAAAATTTCCACGCGAGAACTATAATTTGGTAAACCGATAGAAATTTTCTTATCAATTCTACCCGGACGTACAAGCGTTTCTGGTAACGAACCATAATAATTACACGTTGCAACAAACACAACGTTACCCGTACTATCCATACCGTCTATAAGCGTTAAAAGTTGTGCAAGAATTGTTTTTGAACGGTCGGTGTAATACTCTTCTGTATCATTAGGTAATACTTTATCTATTTCGTCAAAGAAAATCATTGTTGGGTTTCTTTTTTTAGACGCTTTTGAAAAAGTTGTTTTAATAAGTTTGCAAATATCTGAATCTTTTGCCGTATCAGCAATATTGATTTTTAATACTTCTAACTTACATTCGTTTGCTAAAACCTTTGTAAATAAAGTTTTACCCGTGCCTGATTCACCATAAAAAATAATACCTTTTGGTAATTTAGCACCTTTCTTTTGATACTTTGCTCGATTATTGAAAATTTCACATAATCTTTTTAATTCTTCCTTTTCAAGTGAGTAACCTGCAATACTATTAAAATTGTAATCCATAATAAAAATCTCCTTTTGTTTTCGTTGATTTCATTATAATACAATATTGTAGGTTTTGTTGTAGCGCAATATTCAAAAATTTTATGCCCCCTAATTTTTTAGATAAAATGCCGAATTTTGTAAAATTTTGCTTGATATTTGCCCCCTTTTAGTGTACAATGTTAATAACGGGGTTACATTATGGATGAAAAAATTAAAATTAGTTTAGCAAAAAACACGTTAGAATTATTAAAAAAAGACTGTGCCGATTTTTTAATTTTAAAAAACGACGGCAAGCCTAATATGAACGCTTTTATTAATATATTAGTTGCTAATTTTTATAAAAGTTTTTCCATTTCGGAAGAAACGCTACATCAAGAGTTAAGGGACGCTATTTCACACGTGCCTGAATATTACAAAAACAAAGCTTTTGATAACGTTATAAAACTTTTAACAAATAAAGGCGATACCTTTGAAAAAGGAGAAAACACGACTTTTTCGTTTAAGCCTACAAAAGTTTCTGAACAAGCAATTCTTCATATTACGCAAGTTATACTTAAAAACGAATCTATTTCTTCATTTTATAGAAGAATGTTTAACGCATACGCACACAAAACAAAAAACGAACGTGAAAAAATTATTCATAAAGAAGTTTACGAAATTTTACAAAAGGCGACGTCTCTTAACGTGCAAGTTTGCGTTCAACTTTTACAAGGGCAAATATTAAGAAATTTTTCACTTTATAAAATTGCACCTGCAAAAGACGAACTTTTTAACTACGTTTTAGGATATACTACCAACAACATTACGTTAAGGCTTGCAAAAATTAAAACGGTAACGTTATTATCTTCAACTATAAACATTCCTAATGAAAATAAAGAACTTTTTGATAGGCAAATTGCTTGCGCCCCACAATACCCTATGTTTAGCAGCGATAAGCATTTAATTAAAGTTGAATTAACTGAAAAAGGTAAAAAACTTTTTGAAAAAATTTATTTGTATCGCCCTACCCCTATAAGCATTGAGGGCAACGTTTATACCTTTAATTGTTCCGCTTCACAAGCATTGTATTATTTTGAACGTTTTGGCAATAACGCATTGATTACTTCACCTAAAAAACTTGGGATACAAATGCGTGATTATCACTTCTTTGCACTTAAAAAATATACGGCTTATTATAAAGAAAAAATTTAAAACAAAAGACGTTAGAATTTCTAACGTCTTTTTTATTAATCTACAATATAAGCGTGGCTTGCGCCCGTATTATCTTTATCAACGACAATTTGCTTGTCTATTCTATTTTTCAACTCGTCAACGTGTGAAATTATTCCGACTAAACGATTGCCTGCCGATAATTCTTGCAACGTTGAAATTGCTAAACTTAACGATTCGCCGTCAAGTGAGCCAAAGCCTTCGTCAACAAATAACGTATCAATACGCACGCCACCTGCCGAAGACTGAACTTCGTCAGCAAGCCCTAACGCTAGTGCAAGCGAAGCCTTAAATTGTTCGCCACCTGATAAAGTATCGACAGGACGATTTGTTCCGTTTCGATAATCGTGAACGTCTATGTCAAGTCCAACTTGTCCCCTTTTACCTAAATCTTCTTTACGGCGCACTAAATCGTATTGACCATTAGTCATTTTTTGTAATCTTACGTTAGCACGACGTAAAACTCTTTCAAAATAACTCATTTGAACGTAAGTTTCAAAAGAAATTCTTTCCTTAGTAGCAATACCTCCGTTTGCCGTGTTAGACAATGAGTTTATCCAACGATATTTTGCTTCGACTTGCTCACTCTCTTTTGATGTTTGTTGAATATTTTTTAAATTTGTTTTATTACTATTTATACGGCTAACAACACTTTCTTTATTAGTTATTAACGATTGCTTTTGTTTGGTTAAGCCATCTAAAATTTCGACTTGCTCGTCTAAATTAACGTCGCAAACGTTATTAACTATTTTTTCAAGTTGTAATACTTCGCCTTTAAGTTTAGTTAATTGTTCATGCTTTTCTCTATGCTCTTTTTCTGCTTTTATAACGTTAGTCTCATACATTTTAACGTTTTCTTTTAACGTGTTTAAAGCAACTTCGGCATCCTTTTTGCTTGAATATTTTAAATTTTTTCTATACTCGTTTTCTTGCTCGGTTTTTTGTTTTAACGCTTCGGTATCGGTAGCAATAGTCTTTTCAAGCAAAGTCATCTCTTCTTTTAAATTTGTTAAAGAGTTTTCTTCTTTAACTAAATTTTTTTCCGTTTCAATTTTTTTGATAGCGTTTAACTCTTCTTGTTTAATTTTTTCGTTTAGAATTTCTATTTCTTTACTATCACCGTCAATTTTTGCGTTGATAAACTCTATAAGTTCGATATCTACGTTAATTGAAAGTTCTTGTTTTTTAATAGTTATAGTTTTTATAAGTTCTTCAATTTGACCTTTTATTGTTGCACAATTTTCACTTTTAAGCCTTGCCTTTTTATTTTCATCTTCGGCCTTTTCTTTTGCTAATTTTAAACTATTTTCAGTTGGCACTTGATTTGAGATGCTTGCCTTTTTAGGGTGATTAATTGCACCACAAACAGGGCAAGGTTGACCGTCTAATAAGGACGTTGCAATTATACCTGCTTGTCCGTCTAAAAATCTCTTATTTAAAACAGAATATTCGTTTAATAATGTTTCAGCATTTTTGCTTAAAACTAAATATTCTTGTTGTGATTTTAAAAAGTCTTTTTCTAACTCATTTAACGCCGTAACGCTATCTTTTAAACCTTTTAATTTTTTAATATTTTCTTCTAAAAATACCTTTTCACTTTCAAACTTGGCTTTGTTTATTCCTGCGTTTTCTAAATATTTTCGTAAAGTTTTTAAACTTTCAATTTCTTTTATTTTAACGTTTATATTTTCATTTAAAAGGCTACTATTCTTTTCACTTTTTGAAAGTTTTTCTTTTAAAAGAGTAACTTGATATAAAACGCTATTGAGCATATCGTATAAAGAAAGTTCGTTTTCAATAAGCGTTATATGTTTTTTATCATTTTCAATTTTTTCTTTTTGGTTTAATATAGCGTTTAAAATATCTTTTGCCGTATCAACTTCTTGTTCTTTTTTAGAAAGTAACGACTTTTTGTTATTATATTCTTCAACGCTTTTGGCGTATTCTTTTGCTTTATCAATTTTAACCTTAACTTGCGTTATACTTTCTTCAAATTCTGCAATTTTATCGCCTATTTCGTCGTTAATTTTTTCATCTTCGTTAATTAAAGCGTTTAATAAATCAATGATTTCATTAATTGTTAAAAGATTGTTTTTTGCCTTAAAAACACTTTCGTTTAAAAGGCTATTTTCGTCACTTAAAATACCTAAAATATAAGTTGTTATTTGATTTTGCAACTCTTTTTGTTTTTCGTAAAGTTCTTTTGCGTCGTTTTTTAAACTTTCTTGTATTAATTCGAATTTATGCGTTTTAAATATTTGACGGAATATTTCTTTACGGTCATCAGTTTTATCACGCAAAATTTTCATAAACTCGCCTTGTGCAAGCATCGCTATTTTGCTAAACTGACCTTTATCAACACCTAAAATTTCTGTAATAGCATTGTTTACTTCGTTTTTGCTTTTATTAATAATAGTGCCGTCAGGCATAGTTAATTCGGCATAAGATAAGTGTTTAGTAGTTCCTTCTCCACTTGCTTTAACTTTCATATAATCAGGACTACGCTTAATTTTATAAACCTTACCCTTACATAAAAATTCAAGTTCTACTACCGTTTCGGTAGAGTTGTCGGCATACTTTGAACGAAACATTGTTTCTTTACGCACGTCGCCACTTGCCGTGCCGTATAACGCAAAGACTATTGCGTCGAAAATAGAAGTTTTGCCTGCTCCCGTTGTACCCGTTATTAAATATAATCCGTTTTCACCTAACTTTTGTAAATCAAGCGTTACCGTTTTAGCATACGGACCAAAAGCCGTCATAGTAAGTTTTAAAGGTCTCATTGTTCGCCCTCCGTAATTTTTTCTACTAACGACTTCATATATTCTTTTTGAATATCACTCATTTCAGCATTGTTCATTTCTTTATAAAAATCGCAAAACATCTCGTAAGGCGACTTAACTAAACTATCGTCAACAGCGTTTATCGTTTCGTTTAACCTTGTTCTTGTGTTATCGTATTTAAGCGTTAAAGCGTTAGAATAAATTACCCTTAACCTATCCATAGCGTTAGGTATTTCGTCTTCGTCGGTTAAAATTATATGTACGTAATCGTCCGTTCTTTTAGATTGATTAATTAAAACGCTAAACTCGCCACGAACAACTTTCATATCTCTTATAGGTTTTAAGTTTATAGTTCTAACGTTTACTTCTTCGTCTTTATTGTTAATCGTTACTACGGTTATAGATTTTACGTCGTTGCATTCTGAAAAAGAGTACTTTAACGGCGTACCCGAATAACGAACCTTTTTATAACGGCAATATTGTTGTGAATGTAAATGACCAAGCGCAACGTAATCAAAATCACTAAACACGCTTACGTCAACGCTATCTAAACCGCCTATCGTTTCTTCTGAGCCTGAATAAAGTGCCCCTTGAACGTATTGATGACTAACTAAAATATTGCGTTTAGTTTTATCAACGTTCATTTTTTCTATTGCAACTTTAACGGCGTCGGTATATGTTTTTATTTCTTCATTTTCATAAAACCTACGAACGTGCGACGGTTTGATAAACGGCAACATATATACGTTGACTTCGCCGTATTCGTCGTTTAACTTAATAGGCAATATTTCGCCGCCATACACGGGCGAAAAATGTATTCCTACCGAATCCATTACTTTTGCACCAAAAGCAATTCTTTCAGCCGAATCGTGATTGCCACTTATTATAAAAACTTGTAATTGTTTTAATACAAGTTTAGATATAAAGGCATCGAAAACGGCGACTGATTCAGCTGTTGGTATACTTTTATCATATACGTCGCCTGCTATAATAAGTCCGTTTGGTTTTTCTTCATCGATTATATTTAATATTTGGTTAAGAATTTCTTTTTGGTCTTCGATTAAAGACGTTTCGTATATTCTTTTGCCTAAATGTAGGTCTGAAATATGTATAAATTTCATTATTGCCCCGTATTTTACTAATAATTATTTTAAAAGTTTATTTGGTATTATTGGTTTATCAAACCACTCAGAAGAAGTTACGCTTGTAGGTTGAGTGAAAGAGTATCTAACGTATTTCATTCTATCGGTTACTATTCCGTTTTCTTCTACCTTAATGTAAATACCTTCCATTAAAGGCGAAGTATCAGTTTCTTTTAAGCATTCTTCTTGATTAAGATTAAGCGAATTAATAGTATTTAATAAGTTTTGCTCACAATTTTCAGTTTTGTATTTAGAATTAGTTATATAAGATAAAACTTGCTCTAACCTATCAAACTTGCCACTTGCTAATACAGGCACGCTATAAATAGGCAAGTCTTTTAATAATTCCCTACGTGAAGAAGTGTCTAAGAATACGCCCCTTTCTTTATCAAACACGTCAAATTCTAAAAAATAATCGGGTAAAGCGTCGTAGTAAATTTTATGTTTAGCGTACATCCACTCGCCGTACATAATGTATTTATCGCTTAGCACTTCGTAAAGTTGTTGGTAATACGTGTTTGCAAAAATTTTAAGTAAATCGTAATGTCTTTCTTTATAACCACCAACTAAATAATGTCCTCTACTTTGCAATAAAAGTTTGCCGTCTGACGAAAAAGATATGCCACAATTTGCTCCGTCAACCTTTTCTTCAATAACGATATGTTTATTTTGTATTTTTGAAAAAGGTATTTGACTTAAATCGTAATCGCCTTCTTGTAATTTTGAACCTTTTATATGTTGTGTTCTTGGATATTTTGTAATTCGTTCCATAATAATTAGCCTTTCTTTTTATTTTTTCTAAACATTTCAAATAAAAGTAAAATAACAGAGTAACATACAAAATAAATAGGAGCCATTACCCACGTTGTAAACGGCGTTCCGTCAAGTAATGGCGTATAAATGTGAAACGCATCTGAAAACCCTAAACAGCCTATTAAAAATGCCCCTACCGTCAAATATGCCGTAAATCCAAAAAGAGTGCTGTACCACTTTTTATACGTTACGTTTATCCACTTAAATAAGAAAAGTGCAACCACCATTGTTGCTGATACACTATGATGCACAAGTCCGCTTATCGTTGGTAAATAAAACACCGTTGGCCCTTGACCTATAAAGGTAGGATATACTACCGTTGATATTCCACCGAATAAGCCTAATAACCAAACGAAATGTAAAACTATATTGTCCTTGTTGCCAAACAATACTGCTAATGATAAAACTAAACTTGTCATACCACAATAACTATCGGGGATAATTTGTTCCCACCTAACGTTATCATATCTAAAAACTTGCGATAACCTATTTGTTAAAATAGATATAAACAAGCAAAAGGCTATCCCTTTTAAAAAAATGCTTTTTGACTTTTCAGTTTTTGCATATTTTTTGCCTAAAAGTAATACGGCTATTGCTATAACCGACGTAATTATCATATACGTGAAATGTTCTATACCAAATACCTGTGCCGTCATAATTGCCACCTTAATAATATTTAATGCTTAAATTATACCACGCATTAACTTTATCGTCAATATTATACTATTTCTTTTATAATTAATAAAAAAAAGAACTTTCAAGCGAAAGTTCTTTTGGTGTGGATAACAGGTTTCTGCCCCTTGATAAGGGGAAGGCAAACGTCAGTTTGCGAGGGGTTTGCGCCGTGCTAACGGGCGAACCGTAGGTGAGATTCCTGTATATAAAAAAAGAACTTTCAAGCGAAAGTTCTTTTGGTGTGGATAACAGGAATCGAACCTGCACGGGTAACCATTGGATTCTAAGTCCAACGCGTCTGCCAGTTCCGCCATATCCACGTACTATTAAATTATACTCTTATTTTTGCCTTTTTACAACCTTTTTAGGCCTATAAACAACTTTTTATTTTACTATCAACAAAAATAAACGCCATTAGTTGTTTTATTTAATAAATTATGTTAATATATAATAAACTATGCTTTTGGGGGTTTTTATGAATATTGCTATTATTACAGGTGCATCATCAGGTATGGGCAACGAATTTGTTCTTCAAGGGGACAAGCGTTATAATTTAGACGAAATTTGGGTTATTGCAAGGCGTGAAGAACGCTTAAATCAACTTATTCCTAAATGTAAAGCAAAAGTCGTTCCTATCGCTATTGACCTTTTAAAAGACGAAAGTTTTACTATTTTACAAGAAAAACTACAAAAAGAAAATCCTAACGTAAAACTTTTAGTAAACGCAAGTGGTTTTGGTAAATTTGGCAAGGTTGAAGATGCCGACGTTAATGCTTTACAAGATATGTGTGACCTTAATTTTAAGGCTCTTATAAAGATTACTCAAATAGTTTTACCTTTCATTAAAGAAGGCGGTAAAATTTTACAAGTTGGCTCACTTTCTTCATTTGAACCTGTTCCTCATTTAGCAGTTTACGCTGCAACCAAAGCAGGCGTTTTAAGTTATACAAGGGCTCTTGGCCACGAACTTAGAAGTAGAAAAATTAGAGTTTTATGTTTATGTCCTTATTGGGTTAAAACTGAATTTTTCTCACAAGCCAACGAAAAAGAAAAAATTAAAAAATTCGACGTTATGTACGATGCTGACTTTGTGGTTAAAAAGGCGTACAATAAGTTAGATAAAAGCAAGTGTGCTTACGTTGTTCCCGGCTTTTACGCTTCGTTCATTAGAGTTTTAGCAAAAATTTTACCACACAAGGTTATGATGCTTGTGATGGACAAAATGTTTAAATACGAAAAACAAGGTAAAAATGATTAATATTTCTCTCATTAACAAAAACGACAATATTTGTGTTGCCCTTTCGGGTGGTAAAGACAGTATGTGTCTTTTATACCTTTTAAATAATATTAAAGACGACTATAATCTTACCCTTTCTGCCGTAAATATTGAACACGGCATTCGTGGAGAAGAAAGTAAAAACGATAGTCTTTTTGTTAAAAATTATTGCGAAAAACTTAATATTCCTATAAAATTATTTAGCGTTGACGCTATACGTTATTCAAAAGAAAACGGATATACGTTAGAACAAGGCGCTCGTATTTTAAGATACCAAATTTTTAACGATTTATTAATTAACGATAGAACGCTTAAAATAGCAACGGCACACCACCAAAACGACAACGTTGAAAGTGTTTTATTTAACTTGTTTAGGGGTACGGGGCTTAAAGGTCTTGGTGGCATTAGCGCAAGTGTAAATAGAATTATTCGTCCGCTTATCAACGTAAAAAGGTCTGAAATCGACCAATATATTGATAAAAATAAAATTCCTTACGTGCAAGATTCAACTAACTTTGATAGCACCTACTCTCGCAATTTTATAAGAAATGAACTTTTAACAAAAATTAATGAAAAGTTCCCTATGGCTATTGATAATATAAACGCTTTTTCAAAAATTGCGTGCGAAGAAGACGAATTTTTAGATAGACTTGCTATCAATTTAATAGATTATAATGGTGAAAATTTAAGCGTTATCATTGAAAGCGAACCCGTATTATTAAAAAGGGCAATTATAATTGCTCTTAAAGAATGTGGTCTTAAAAAAGATTATACTAAAAAACATATTGACGCTTGCTTTAATTTAACTACACAAAATAACGGCACGTATATCATTTTAACTAACGATTTAAAAGTTATTAAAGAGTATGATAAATTATCGTTTTATACTGACTTTCCTGAAAAAGACGGCACTATTTACCCTTTTAGTTTAGGCAGTTTTACTTTTAACGACTTAACTATACGTATTGAAAAGTCTAATTTTAAAAATGAAAACGCTTTAAACTTTGACGGCGATAAAATTCCTAAGAACGCCGTAATTAGAACAAGACGTAACGGCGATGTTTTTACTAAATTTTCAGGCGGGACTAAAAAACTTAAAGACTATTTTATTGATAAAAAGATTGAACGTTTTAAACGTGATTTAATTCCGCTTATCGCAGTAGATAATCAAGTTTTGTTGATTTTTGGCGTTGAAATTAGCGACGATATTAAAATTGACGAAAATACTAAAAATATAAATACGGCAACTATATATAAAGGAGAATAATATGGATTCACAAAAAACAGCACAAATAATTATTGACAGTCTTACAAAAAGAAAGGCTTACGACGTAGTAAAAATCGACGTTAAAGAAAAAACTTCTATTGCTGATTATTTTATAATTGCAAGTGCAAGGTCAACAACACAAGTTAAATCTCTTGCAGAATTTTGCGAAGCAGAAGCCGAAAAAGCAGGTGCAACCATTTTAAGAAAAGAAGGTTTGCAAGACGGCAGATGGGCAATTATTGACTTTGGCGACGTTATTTTACACGTATTTAACGACGAAACAAGGCTCTTTTACCATTTAGAACGTCTTTGGGGCGAAGGCGAAAAAATTGATAACCCTAACTAAAAATAAAGGACGAGTTACTCAAACTCGTCCTTTTCTACTATTGCTCCTTTTATTGCTATATCAGGAGTTTTAACCTTTCTTTTGCGTTTAATTTTAGCATTGTTAGTTATATAATAAATTTTTGAAGAAGACGGCGTTTTGCCGCCTTCTTTTTTTACGTATTTGTTTAATAAAAATTTAAACAAAAAACATATTCCAAAAACTATTATATAAATAAACAAAATGTACAAAAGTCCAAACATAACGTAATTATAATATAAATTTTTACACACTTTTTCACCCTTTTTGTTATTTTTTAAAGAAAAATGAAAATAAAAAAGCAAAGGCGTTAAAAATAACCTTTGCTTAATGTGTTATAAATTATAGTTAAATTAAAACAAGTTCGCCGTCAACCTTTAAAAACCTAACGGCTTTTAAGTGGATGTAGACACATCGGTTTTCATACGCAAATCGGTCTTTGTTATACCTTTGTCAATAAGTAATTTCCATAGTTTATTATAATTTGCTGCCATAAAAATACCCCTTGGTATAAATAATTGATTCTATTATATCATAATAGAATTAAAATTGCAATAACAATATTCGTCTTCTTAAATAAAAAATTTGAATTTGAGCATAGAAAAAGTCGGTGGTTTTCGCCACCTACTTATCTTTAGATAG
The DNA here is from genome assembly GCA_045645865.1 of Christensenellaceae bacterium. Classification (GTDB taxonomy): domain Bacteria; phylum Bacillota; class Clostridia; order Christensenellales; family Borkfalkiaceae; genus HGM11412. The sequence continues at coordinate 146,411 of JAZRJP010000004.1, forward strand.
ACAAAATAAAAATTAAGTTTTAAATATTTTCAAAATAACAAGACTCTCAAACCACCTAAATATTTTTCAAGACTTTCAATAAGTTTTAGATAGTTACAAAATAACAAGACTCTCAAACGTTTAAAACTTGATAGACACCCGTCAACAGGTTTTAGATAGTTACAAAATAACAAGACTCTCAAACGGTGCTTGTATCTTAAAGTCTATATCTTTTGTTTTAGATAGTTACAAAATAACAAGACTCTCAAACGCAATACGAACTGATTACCACGTTCCTTGTGTTTTAGATAGTTACAAAATAACAAGACTCTCAAACTATTATGACGTTGGTGAAAAATATTTAGGTGTTTTAGATAGTTACAAAATAACAAGACTCTCAAACTACTTGCAACGCAAGTTAAAGATTATGATTGTTTTAGATAGTTACAAAATAACAAGACTCTCAAACTTCACTTAACTTTCGCTTACTTTTGCAATAGTTTTAGATAGTTACAAAATAACAAGACTCTCAAACTGTATTTATTGTTAAAACCTAAACGAATTGGTTTTAGATAGTTACAAAATAACAAGACTCTCAAACTATCAGTTGCTATAAAAAGTAAAAACGTTGGTTTTAGATAGTTACAAAATAACAAGACTCTCAAACAAGTAAACATCCAGTCTATTTTTGCATAGAGTTTTAGATAGTTACAAAATAACAAGACTCTCAAACTTGTCAGTGCGGAATTTTATAGCATCATTTGTTTTAGATAGTTACAAAATAACAAGACTCTCAAACTATATCCGTGTTCTATAACTTTAATCATATGTTTTAGATAGTTACAAAATAACAAGACTCTCAAACCCCTTAAATGGTACACCTGCAATATTGCCTGTTTTAGATAGTTACAAAATAACAAGACTCTCAAACAAAAGACAAACAAATAGGAGATACGTTATTGTTTTAGATAGTTACAAAATAACAAGACTCTCAAACGCGTATGCGTGCGTAAATGTTTTAGCGTGGGTTTTAGATAGTTACAAAATAACAAGACTCTCAAACGATAATATTGCGATTTTTACAAGTGTTAATGTTTTAGATAGTTACAAAATAACAAGACTCTCAAACCTATAATCGGTGCTGTATAACTGCTTGCATGTTTTAGATAGTTACAAAATAACAAGACTCTCAAACCATTGTCAACACAAAAGTGTAAAATTTTTGGTTTTAGATAGTTACAAAATAACAAGACTCTCAAACCTTTCTTAAATTGTTAAAAATGTTTTTAAAGTTTTAGATAGTTACAAAATAACAAGACTCTCAAACCGTGCCTCGGTTGCCGTTTCGCCTAAATTAGTTTTAGATAGTTACAAAATAACAAGACTCTCAAACCTCAAATACGGGTGTGAAAATCACATACTGACAATACGTTTATTTTGTAACCATAATATAAATTGTAAGTTTATTTTAACACAATTAGTTATAATTTTCAAGTATTTCACATAAATCTTCGGTAATGATAATTGCTTTTTCATAAGGCAATACATCCCTACGCTTTTCACTTTCAATTAAAAGCAACGCCACTTTTTCAGATAAACAATGGTTATATATTTGTTGTAGTTTTTCATCTGATAAAACGCTTTTTAAATTAACAAAAATAAAAAAATCACAGTTTTTTAATTCTATTAAAGCATTAATATAACAAATAATTTTTTCTTCTAAGGAATCATAAGACTTTTCAAACTTTAAATTAGATATTTTAAAATAATCTAATGGTTGAGGTTCATTAAAATCAATAGCAAACGGCACATAAAAAGAAACTTCACTTAAAAAAGAAATGGTTTTAGAAGAAAGCTCGTTAAATAATTGTAATTTTTCACTAAACGCTACGGCTTCTAATTTTTTTTGCAATAACGTTAGAAGTTTTTTATCGTTTAAATCAAAATTGAAAATATTTGAAATTATTGCTCCATATTTTTCTGGCGATATTATTTGCCCTTTTATAGAAAAAACAAATTTACCATCTACCCCATCAAATGAATTATTTAAGTCCGTTACTACTTCGTAAAATTCGTTAGGATTTTCTACGACCAAAAGTTGAACGTAATTTTCTGATAAAATTATCGGTGTTTCTATATGTACGTGCGATATATTTATTTCGTTTTTCATAGCTCTACCAACCTATCCATAGTATCAATAGATAGCTGTTGCTCTTCTCCTACTAAATATTCTATTTTAGAAAATTGATTTTCTGTAATTTCTAATAATTCAACAATTCCATCCGCAGGTAAATTATTTTTAACACGCTGTTTTACCGCTAAACTTGTTACGTTATTAATAACTAATTTTGTATAAACAGATTTTTGCATCATAATAAAACCATTTCGCAATAAAAACTTATGGAATCTATTATATTCACGCCTATCTTTATCTGTTAGCATAGGCAAATCAAAAAATAACATTAATCTCATAAACTTATAATTCATCTTTTATAACTTCATCAATAAAAATTATTAACTTTTCATCACGTTTTTCTAAAGCGTTAAACACGCTTTTTGTATATTGCCTAATTGCTATATCTAAAGTGGTGTTTTTTCCATCAATTATCGTCTTGTAATTTAAAATGTTAGCCATTTTCTTTTTAAAATCATTATCGCCACAAACTAAATCCAAAGCTGTTTTATCTACAATATATCTTAATGGCTCCATTAAATCGCATGCCAAATTAAATTGATTAAATTCATTATCGTGCCATATCCCTATTTGCGTTAAATAACCACTTGCTACAATTTCACGATTAAATGCAGAAAGTAATATAGAATATCCATAATTTAAACAACCGTTTAAAAAGCCTCCATCTTTACGAGAATGCCCATCACCTAAGATACAGTTAAAATATACTTTTGCAGCATGTCCTTCCCTATTAGAATAGTCGTTATCGACAATTTCATCAATATACGAAAATAACAACTCTGCTTGACCATAAAACCCTTTTTCTTTTAAATGTGTTGCTTGGCTTTGAATTTTCCTTTTTATTATTTCTCTCCAAACAATGCCTTTTATTTTATCATTCCATAAAAATTGTTCTTTATAACGTTTTGCAGTATTATGTGCTCCGTAATACGGCAAAAGTTCCGATAGAGGATTATGTTTTTCATCACAAAATATAACTTTTATATTTCGTTTTATTAATTCGCACAGTAAGGAAGCAGTTAAAGAAACAGCAGTACTTTGAACTATTAAAGTATTAATTTCATCAAGAAAAACCTTCTTTTCCTGCTCCCCTCGAACAATAAGGTTATTTAACCTTACTTCTAACTTTGCTCTGTTTTTTATGATAACCGTTCTAAAACCCATAGTTATACTTTTTGTATACGTTCAATTAAGCCACAAGGCGATTGGTGTATAATTGCAAAATCAATATCCGTTATATTTTTACCTATTAATAATTTACCACACGTTGCTCCATCGTTTAATAAGGTTAAATCTGCACATTCGGCATTACATTTCATAAAACGAATAATTTGCAATAATACCTTAATTTGCTCAAAAGTAGATAGATTAACAAACATATCTCGTTTTTCCTCTAATTTATTAGCAAAAGTTTTCACCCCAGATAGTCCTTGATATGATTTTTTGTTTAAGGTATTTAAAAGTTTGTCAAATAAATTAAAGTTTTCTTCCTTTGTTGCTAAAAAAGTAGTATTTTTATGGTTGGCTATTAAAGGTATCGTTTCTTGTTGTTTTTCATAATCATTTATTAAAGAGTTTTTATCTTTTTCTATAAGTTTTACCAAATGTTTTACATATTTATCTGTTTCCGTATTAGTAAACCATTGTTGTGCATTGTGTATTATTATTTGATTACCTGTTACTCCCGCTATCCAAGTTTTATATCCATTTATTCTAACTAACGATTTTACCTTGAGTAAAGGGATAATTATTTTTGGTTGCACCAATCCAATACTCAACAAATAATTTACTATGGCGTTTTTATCAATACGTGCTTTATAATCTACCAAAACGGGTATCGCTTCAATAGTTTTAATAACGTTGCCCTTTTTGTCTAAAGATTCAACTACAGAAAAATATGCAGTAGTTAACGACTTAAATCCCCCGTATTTTTCAGTTTGATTATAAGGAAAAACATCCTTTCGCGGAACTACAATACCTCCGTCGTATTTATCATAAATAGTTTCATTATAAAACCCACCTTTATTTGTGTAAGAATATCTTGTAACACACATACTATTTTTAGATGCTATTTTTTTAATTCTGCCAATATCTTCTTCCCCTGCCCAAGCATTCTCAATAGGCCTATCAAATAAATGTTTTAAGTTATATTCACGCCAAAAATTATTAGGTTTACGATAGTAATAATCATAAACGCAAGTAAATTTAGTATCGTAAACGTTGCCTACTACTATATTTAAGTAAGCATCTCTAGCATGGTGTAAATCATTGGTTTCACGACATTTAACAATATTAAATTTTTGCTTAAAATTATCTACGTTACTTGCTTTACTATAAACAATTTTTGTTCCCTTGCTTTTATACTTACGTTCAAGTAATTCGGATACTGCTTTTACTGTTTGATTTGTTACAACAAGTTGGCGATTAATAAACTCTTTAAAATCCTCTTCGTTAAGCGGTTTTGTTCTCACCAACCTTGTATATTTAGAATCATTCATTAACCCTTTATCTTTTAATAATCTCCAAAAGCCTTGTTGATTGGTAAATCCTATAGGTAAAGGATATTGGTCAGTTTTTTCATCATTTTTTATACGCTTTGCAAGAACTTTATTATTTAAGCTATCATCTTTTGTAAGTGATTGTGGAATAATGTGGTCCACGTTATAATCACCTGTTTTTAAATCATCAAAATCAATTCTTTCGCCGGTGTATGCACACTTGCCTAATTGCATGAAATATAAATATAAACTTTCTTGGCGAAGTTTTGAATCATTTATATCTTCACGATTCAGTTCTTTTAAAAGTTCATTTATATCAACACAATCTTTACCTAAACCTTTATATAAATCTAAAATTTGTTTTTTACGCGATACCGTACGTACTTTATCACCGTCACGTCTTGTTACTTCAATAAAGATTTTGTCAGGAACTTTACCTACTGCATTAACGTATTCATCAACCATTTGTAGCGATTGCCAAATACCACGGCGAACCATAGGTGAAACATATAAGTCTTTTACGTCTTCGTAAGTAACGTCTTCGTTATCATATACGTTTTCATTGACAGATTCTTCAATAAACGAGTATTTTTCGCTATGCCATAATTGATTAAAGTTTTCGTTTGTATTATATAATCTATTAAGAATAGTGTAAACTTCACCGGTATTATCATCAATACCACCACATAATTCGCAAATTAATTTTTTAGAAAGCCTACCAAATTCTTTAAAGGTTGTTAAGCCTTTTATCCAGTTAATATTATCTTTTATAGTTTGAATATTTCCATAGTTATCTAAAAGCATTTCCGCAACAAGTTTTTTATCCGTGTTAAGAGTATGCCACAAGATAATATTTTCAAAAATTTCAGGATTAGTATCAACTAAGTCACCAAACTTTGTCTTAAATGTTACATACGAAACCATATTGGCTTTAATCCCTACTTCGCTATCAAAACCTCCAATAACAATATTTTTTATTTCTATATTAGTATATTTACCGCTAACGACCAAATAGTTTTTAATTTGTGCCAACCCAACCTTTTTAGTTTTTAAAAATACATTATTAAAAAGTTCTTGCTTTAACTCTACAGAAATAGGTGCTCCGTCAATAGTTAATTTGTTTATTTGATTTAATACGTCAAACGCTTGATAATACATAGAGAATTTAGGAATAACGTCTTCATTATGTAAGTAAGTACACTTATTGGTCATTCTACGAATGAAGTTTTCATTGCTTTTTGATTTATCAACAACGGCATCAAAATTCCAAGGTGTAATTTTTCCGGTTTTACCTTCCTTTCTTACCATCCAAGCATTTTTACCCGTAGTATTTAAAGGCCCTACGTAATAAGGTATTTTAAAGGTAAAGATTTTTTTAATTTTTTCTATTGGCGTATAACCATCTGCATCCTTTACTAAAAATTCGGGATAAAATTTGCCTAAATATTGTAATATTACATCTAATTCAAGTCCGTTAATTTGATGAGGGAATAATCCCTTATCAGCATTAATAATTTTTGGTAAAAATGCGTTATTTTCTAAATCCATTAAAATTTTATTAATGGTATCTGCATTTTCAACCGTGATATCTTTTAATTGTTTCTTTAAAAAAGCGGTAAAATCTTCTACTTTGCATTTTTTAGCATTATTAAAACCTATATAATTAACGTAGTTTGCTGTCTCTTTTTCACTTATAAATATTTTTTTGTAAAGGTCTTTATTATTAATGTCTTTAAGCAACTTTTTAATTATTTGTAAATCGGCTTTGTGTTTGTTATAAATTGCTACCATAGCTTCTGATACATTTTCATAACCACTTAAAACCTTTTCAAAAATTATATAGTTGTAGATATCCCTTGCTGATTTTAATAAATCAAAATGGTCTTCTTCATAGTCTTCAATTTTTGCATCAAAATCTTCATCTTTAAGATTTTTAAAGCAGATACTTCCAGTTTCTTTATATTTTTCTTCGTTTTCTTTGCCAAAAAGTTTTTTTGGCGAGGCAGAACCTCCAATAAAAAGAGTTGCCCATTCTTTACTTTCTAATGTGGATAAATTAAATAAAGAAATAACAGACTCTTTTTTTTCTTTTAGCCCTCGACTTCCCGTTGCTATAACTTTAAAATCTTCACACTTTTCTTCAAAGAAATTAACCTGCCCATCAACAAACAATTCACTAGCTAAATTGTTAAAATTTTGAAAAAGCCTATTTATATTGCGAACATCTTTTATATCTTCACTTTCAAATAAAAAGTGTCCACGGTATTTTATAATGTGATGCAATGCTAAATAATAACACCTTAAATCTAACTTTTCACCTTTTACAAGAGCATTACGCAAATGGAATATTGTAGGATAATTTTTGTAAAAATCTTTATCAGTATAATTACTATCTGCAAATAAAGAGAATTTCGTTTTTAACCCTTCAGCTTTATCTTCTTTATAAAAAGCACTATTATTAAGCCTTATAAAAAACAATTCATCTTGCATATAAGGAGCAAAAATACCTTGTAATAAATTTATACGTTCTTTACGACGCTGTAATCTTCTTCTTGCTGTACGTTTAGCTCGCCTATCTGATGCATCTTTAGCTTCGTCAAATAAGCGAACAGCCCATAAATCTTTACCCTTAGCACGCAATAAATTGTAGTGTTCATCTGTACACGCCGTGCCTACTGATTCAGTACCAATATCTAAACCTAAATAAAATTTTTTCATAATTTTCTCCTTACCTATTGACAATTATATTTTTTTGCATTATAATAGTAGTACAGAATAACAAGACAAAGTTCAAATAAAAATTATTCTACCCACTTGTTCGCATTTGCGACATATGCTCTCATTTATGAGGGCTTTTTTTATTACTTTTTTATTTTATTACATTTAATATGACAACTTCTGGCAAATTTTAAAATTTTTTATAATATCTACAATTAAATTATACCAAACTAATTTTAACTTTTCAATAAAGATTGTAAAATTTAAAATTAAAGAAATTGTCCCACCGGGAATGTCCTCCGCTACGCTACGGACGCTAACGCCCGAACCGTTCGATTCCTATGGTGGGCAACAAGTGCATCGCTAGCCGCGGACCGGCAATCACCTTGCAAACAAAGTTGCCTTCCACTTATCAAGGGGGCAAAACCCACCCTAACCCAAGGGTTCGCTTCACGGTTTAAGGGACACCATAAAAAAGAGACTGCCTGTTCGCAGCCTCTTTTTTATGACAGTCCCACCGGGAATCGAACCCACAACTAGCCCTTAGGAGGTAAGCCATAGAATCAACGCTTAATTTTTTATTTGATTTTGCGAATATAATATTCGTTTTATCAAAGTATATTTTTCGTCTTTACACGAGATTTTTGTGACGTGAAATAAAATTCGTAATATGTCTATTCTATTTCTATTCTAACGCGATTTTTTAAAAATACACATTTATTTTCACTCTCGCAGGGATTCAATCTCGTATTAAACCGCCGCCTATTCCTCAAATTTAATAGAATAAGGAATTGATAGAGTCAAAGTATATCGTCGTAAAAAATCAAATCTTCTTTTTTACAATTAAACAATGCACATATTGTTTTTATATCACCTTCTAAATCATGCTTAGAGCTATAAAATACTTTAGAAAAACAATCATCTATATGTAAATATTTTAATATAGCCTCCGTTCTGACTTTTTCTGCCCTTGTCCACAAAATACACTTGCTCGAGTCTAGTTCCTTTAATTTTGAAATCAGGTCCTCGTTTAATTCAATTTTGCTAATGTTATTGACAAAATATTCTTGTTTCGTTTTTATAAGCTGCTGTTTCTCGTCACCTGTTAATTCATACACTGTATTAACAATATTGCGAGTTATCCTTTTAACGTCAACTATTCTTTCTTTCCCTATTTTAGTCAACGCAAAATTATAACTTTCATTATTAAGCTTATCCGTAAACACCAACGTATTATCTAAATCGAAAACACTTATTTTCTTATCCATCATCATATAAATTTTATTTGTACTGGAGCTGAAGTTGCTTTTTGCTCTAAACTTGGATTATTAATTGCTTTAATTTCATCTATGCTGCTTGGCGACAATACATTTACACCAAAAGAAGACTTTAATTGTTTACTCAATCCAAATTTTCTATCACCACTATCAGTATCTTCATTGTACATTATATATCTCTTTATTCCAAAACTTTCAGCATAATTCATGGCATGACGGGAGCCACTATCGCCATCTCCTTGCCTATAACTAGCAATCATTATAATCGCCTTAGAAAACAACGCTTGCAATCTATCTCTTTCAATATATCTACCAACAGCTTCGTTTCTGCTCGAGGCTTCTTTATAATACTCTGTAATTAACAAGCCCCCAGTTTCAACAATCTCTTCTGCTAATGCCCTATTACTTGCAGGAGCTATTTTTGCCAAAGAGGTTGGCAATATTGCTATTGTTTTTGCTTTATTTTCAACACAAACTCTATGCGCGATTTCATCGCAACCTTTTGCTAACCCACTAACAACAACTAAATTATTGCTAATTATTTTGCCTACAATTTTACGTTCTCTTTCTTCAATTTTATCCGTTGGGTCAATCAGTCCAATTACAGCAACGTTATTATTTAGGTTTTCAAGCAATGTTTTATCTCCTCTATAAAAGAGCAAATATGGTTTTTCGCTTTCTTTAGCCTTTGGATTTATACATGGAAATTCATCATCAAACACACATATAATTCCATATTCAGAATTATCATTTGAATCAAATTCTTCTTTTAATTGGTCTATTTTTTGATTAATTTCTGCATGTTGTTGTATATAGTCATCTATTATTATATGATTAGAAAACTCACGCCAAAATTGAGCATTAGTTCTTAAATAACCACACTCTTTTAAAGCCAATAATTTAACTGCGTTTTCAGAATAAAACATTTCATCCTCTCCTTGTATATGCTATAGCATAAAATACAACTCTATTTGCACCATTATCATATAGTGCTTGAATGCAATCTTCATCAATATTACATCCACTTGTGTAAATATCATCAATTAGAATAACATCTCTACCTCTGATTTTTCTATCGTCAATTTCACATGTATCTACTGTTATACCAGGATATGGCTCTGGGCCATCTGTCCTTGCTATACTATTTTTCAAATGTGTTGTACAAGTATTTTTTACTCTTTCAATTACATAGGAACCATCTTCTATCTCTTTATTTTGACGCGAAGCCTCGCTTACTGCTTCTCGAAAATATTGCTGTACGTTAACCATATCCGCCCTTGACCTAGGAACACAAACACAAATTGGGTCTATTAAATTTTCTAATTCAATAATTTTAGGTAAATCCGACAACACTCTATCGTGCACTTCCTTTTTAGCTTTCAACAAAACAAATCTGTTTGTGTTTGAATATGTGTTTTTTAAATCATTTAAATAATCAGGGTTTCCCTCATGTCTAAAACCAACATAATAAGTATTATTATAGCCCGTTGTATTTATTTTCAAATAACTATTTTTCCAAATTGTAAATTTATCCATAGTATCTTTTTCCCTTCATCATTAATTGAATAAAACATCATGTTTAATCTATAGTTTTTTCTATATTTATTGCCCAGTCTTTTTTAATTTTCCCACTACATCTAAATCCACTAATAGCACTATCCATTTCGCAATACATAATTTTAGTGCCTTCTTTTACACTGTAGTTAGCAGCCCTTTCTTTGCGAATACCAATACTTTCGGCCGTCTCAACGGCATCTATGTTTGCAGCGACAAACAAGAACTCCCAGCCATATTTTTCTTCTTGGCGTTTTACCATCTTTTTAACTTGTTCACTACTATAAATTCGGCTTGCATTTTCCATACCATCAGTTGTAATTACAAATAAAGTACGCGTAGGCACATCCTCTTTGCGAGCATATTTATGAATATTGCCGACATGCTTTATTGCCCCGCCAATAGCATCCAAAAGTGCAGTACACCCACCAACTTGGTAATCTTTTTCTGTCAAAGGCGTAATGTCTTCAAGGCTTTTTCTATCGTGTAAAACTTCTGAAAAATTTGAAAATAAAATTGTAGAAACTAAAACTTTACCCTCTATCTTTTTTTGCTTTTCTATCATAGCATTAAAGCCACCGATAGTATCAGCCTCCATTCCAGACATTGAACCACTCTTGTCTAAAATAAATACTAATTCTGTAATTCCATTGTTCATAAGAACACCTCCAAAAAATATTTTTGCTTGGCTTTTAACCTTGCAAGCTTATTATATATTTTTTAGAAGCACGTTTGGTAAATCGATGGTTTACCGTTAACCTATACCCCCAGACATACTTGGTCAAACTTAAACAATGTTTCGTTTATCGTAAATATATCGTATATTTTGTTTACAATAAAGTATTCTATAATTACATCGAACTTAATGCTTTTGGAAAGCGTAAAACCAACCGTAGACAATAAATGTTTTGTTTCTTTAAGTGAAAGTTCAAGGGCAATAGCAAATGAAACAACTGTGTTTTTGCTTGGGTTGTAATTTTTATTATTCATTATCTTATACCAAGTTTGCTTGCTAACGTTGGCCTTTTTATAGCACTCTACATCGGTTATACCTTTTTTATCTATAAGTTTAAGCAAGGTTACAACAAATCCATCTTCAGTAGGAAAAGTAGGTGATAAACAACAATCCTCTAAAACATCTTCTCTTATGCAATAACATGCTCGGTCATAAGATCTAATAGGCGCCCGCCTATCTAACATTTTATCGCTTTTTAAGGCAACATAATTGTCGTCAATATATTCTCTAACACCATAATATAATTTATTGCTGATTTTATAAGAAGTCTTGTCAAAAACGAGCAAATAAACAGTCATCTCGTTTTTAAATAAGAATTCTCTGATTACACTTGTTGCAACTGACAAAGCTTTATCTTTAGGATATCCATAAATACCCGAAGATATAAGTGGGAAAGCAACCGTTTCGCAACCATTTTCTTTTGCAAGCGCAAGTGATTTTTTATAGCAAGATTCAAGTAGCAATTTTTCGCCCTTTTGACCGCCATACCAAATAGGCCCCACGGTATGAATAACGTATTTGCTTGGTAAATTATACCCTTTTGTAATTTTAGCATCGCCTGTATCACATCCACCAAGTGTTTTACATTCAGACAATAATTCTGGGCCAGCGGCTTTATGAATTGCGCCATCAACCCCGCCGCCACCAAGCAGTGTATTATTTGCGGCATTTACTATTGCATCACATTCAATTTTTATTATATCTTGCTTAATAATATGTAATGGCATTCTTTTAATCCTTAATTGTTTTTATTTTCTTTAATATTTCTTTATCCGCAGGGCAGAAATTGTAATTTGAAATTTCTGCCGGTGTTATCAGTTTTATATCGTTATGCTCTAACTTTTGTGGAACACCTTCGGCAATCGTTGCGTTAAACAACGTTAAATGTACTGTAATATCGGGATATTCGTGGATAACTTCCATAAAAACATCACCAACGTTAAGCGTAATATTTAATTCTTCTTTGCACTCACGGATTAAGGCTTGTTCTTTTGTTTCGCCTTGCTCAACCTTTCCGCCAACAAACTCCCAAAGGAGCGCTCTCGCTTTATTAGCAGGTCTTTGACAAATCAAAAACTTATCCTTATCCCATATAAGCGCCGCAACAACTTCTACCATTGAAAACCTCTATTTTATCCTATCGTAATATTCATCCAACTTTTTATCGTAAACAAATAGTATATGCCATTTCTCGTCGTCAGAAAGCCTCTTACAAACGGACGAATCAATTCCCTCAATGCCTATACTCTTCACATAGTTATACGTTCCATTGTAATACTCGAGCAATCCATACTCACCCACATTTTGCCGACTGACATATGTATAAAGTTATTTATAATACTTCAACAAACTTTCAAAGTCTATATCTATGCCTACTCGCTTTAACAATTCTTTTCTTTCTGTATAGATTTGTTTTAATAATTGTTCAAAATTCTCACCATAGTGTAGTAAATTGTGACAATGACTGCATAAAGAAACAATATTATTCTCAACATCCAAGCTTACAGAAAAATCACGTTGTGCACACATTGGTACTATATGATGAGGTTCCGTATATGGCTTTCCATTGGCTTTTCTTATAAAAGTCTCATGGGCTTCATTAACTTCACACTTATACTGTGCATTACAAATAGCATTAGCGGCTTTTTGTGGATCCCTAGGATACTTAACAGAGTTGTACTGCCTCTGTTCTTTTTTTTTGAGGGTTGTTTTCTAAATGTTTTTTGCCGAGATTTGAAGAAACATATCTCTGAACTTTTGCCGCATATCGCTGTTCTTCAACGTTAATTTCTGTTTGAACTTCTATCTCTATCTTTGCCACATCTAAAATTCCTTTAACCTTCCTTGTTATCTCTTCAAAAGGCAAAGAAATAAGCTCACCATACATCTTTTGCACATCTGGTGCCACAGGTCTATTTTTCCAACCATTGCGAGTACTACTAGTTAGTACATCAAATTCATCCCTACGCAACTTCAAGTAATTATTATCTCGCCCCATGAGAATCGAAATTGCCTTAAATGCCTCTGACCTATTAGAAAAACCTAATTCTTTTACTGCACGAATATCATATTCCGACAAATAAAATGCTATTATAGACAAGTTTTTACTAACGTTTTCCATTCATTGCTCCTACATCAAATAAATAGTTTTTGTATTTCTACCACTTGATTAAAAATTGCTTGTAACACATTAACAACAATACTATTACCTGCCATTTTTATCAACTTCTCATCTGAAAACAACCATCTGTTTTTTGCAACTTGTATGTTGTTATCTATCAAGGCATCAAAATCTTTTTCGTCGAAGCCCATCGCTAAAAAACATTCTCTAGGTGTCAAATATCTCCAATACAATTTGCCTTCCGCTTCATTGTGATACTCTATCACCCCGGAATTTGGATTTCTATCTTGTTTTGTTGTTATAGTCTTTATGATTTCAACAAATTTCTTATCGCACAGAATTTTATCATTTTCTTCCACTATTTTTACGCGTGAAGGAGTATCATTTAACTGGCTACGATTAGCCTCAATACGGTACTTTTTTACACGATAATCATTCTTTACAACATCCTTCATAGTCCTTTTTTCAAGGAAAGACAACGACTCAACATACTCATCATTCTGCAAATCATGTTGTTTGTAATATTCGTCTAAAATATTTTTCTTTTCTTGATTATCTCCGACGTAAACGCTTAACATGTATACTCTTTCCCTGGTCTGTGGAACACCAAATTTTTTTGCGTTAAGCTTATAAGTTTTATTATTATAACCAATCTTTTCTAAATATGTTTGCCATTCTTGAAAATTTCCCATATGTCTAGGCGCCATAATATTACTAACATTTTCCATGAGCAAAAACCTAGGAAGTCGTTTATTGGCCGACACACATTCCTTCAAGATGCGCTCAACTTCCCATAACATGCCGGAACGATTATGAGCATCCCTATCAATACCACTCATATTTCCATGCCAAACCCCCGCAATAGATAAATCTTGACAAGGGAAGGAATATGTTAGTAAATCCAAATCTTCTGGGATATCTTTTCCCGTCATATCCGTTATACTGACCAAATTATTACATCGACGAATAGCTACCGCCAATCTTTTTAATATTTCAATATTAACCCTTGACAAACAACCCTCTGCATAAGGATTTTTACCATCAGGGCTCAGTGTATAACCTTGCAATTCTTTAATAACTTCTTCTTTATCTTTATTATCATACAGAGATAAATCTTGAATTCCGTGATGAATTAAATCATAAGCAATGATTGCGTTAATATCCCAATCAGCCGTAGCAACTATTTCATATTCAATATTTAAACGTTCTAACGCCTTTGCTTGCGCGCCAATACCACTGAACGTTTCAAGTACCTTTATCATTTTGCTTCCTTCCTTTGTTTAAAATTGCATTGGCATGCCTTCCGTAATCATTCTATCTCTTGCACGCATTACAACTTGCGCTTGCTTATCGGTAGGAATTCTTCCTGTTGTTTGAATGTTTATTACCATTCTTAAAATAGACCTTTCCATATCCGATAACAATCCACGAGACACACCCCAGTCTAATACTTTTTGCCAATATTCAGTACCAGCAGCAAATATAAACTTCATTGTATCTACTTCATTGCTTATCTTTTGTTTTGCTTTCGCTTCTTTCTCTTCGCTTTTTATTTCTTCTTTTGAAACTAATGTTGACATGAATTCAGTATAAAAAGTCCATCTAACTTCCTTCGCACGTGTCCAACAAGCTTCTTTTTTACACCATTCCGTAACGTTTTCTGTTCCGCGATCATCTCTAGTTATAAACTCATATACTTCATCGCACAAAACAGTTAATTGTTTACGTAATTCTGGATACAGCCCTTGAATATTCCATATAGTATAAAAATCTAAATCATAATCTTTACGAGTTTCTCTAATATGATAAAACAAAACACTCATCGCATATGCAACTACGTTTGCTTTATAAGAACGCTTCTCTTTCCACCAACTTGTCTGTCTTACGATATCGTCAGTCTCATTAAATATAATAGCCAAAGCAACGACCTTTTTAAAATACAATTCGTTAAATTTAGCATCAGACGAAGCCCATTGTTTCTTAATTCCTTCCGCAAACACCTTAACTATTGCTTGTTTACCTTTACTTACTTTATCAGGGGCGCCTTCGTAAATTTCAACATATTTAGCCAAATCAACCATCTTAATCACTTGCTTTTCAGGATATCTGGTTTCATATTGCTTTAATTGGCTTGACTTAGGTTTAAATTTCATTTTGCCCTGATTATATTGTCCTCGCGTTCTTTCATAATACCAATATTGTTGAAATTGATTACCATTAACAGCAGGGGCTGGTATTTTTCTCGAAAAACCTTCAATTCTAATATGGAATGGATGATTCGAGAAGAAGTCCGAATCATCTACTTTGTTTTGTGAATTAGAATATTCTGATATCTTCGGTATAATCCTTTCGGACATCGCATGTTCGAGCACGGAAATCTTCATAGGAACAAAAAGCCTACTAATATCTATATTTTCATCTTTACGTGCAGTCAATAATGTATTTGCTATAGATGCGGTTGTTTGTCCACCATTTACGATTTGCAAGTCTTTAATACGAGTAATTTTCAGCCCTTCCGCCGTCATTTCTGTATCAATTTCAGTTGCCGTTGCAGCAATACCATTATTGTAAGCAAAAAACATTTCTGGGTAATTTTTTATAGTGTTTTGTATGCTCTTATTAACCTTGCCTCGAACACTCAAAAAAGAACGAACATTTCCCTCTAACAATCTAGAACCATAATCTAAATATAAATCATTTAAAATCTGCCCAGGCACAACAGCTAAATATGACGTATAAGTAATCAAATTTTCAGGTTTGTCGTCTTTCCCCTCTACATTTTCATCATATGTCGGTGAAACTTCTATATCCGCAATAACATCTTTGCATTCAACAGCTTTTACACAAGGTATGCCACTATATCCTATATCAGAAAAAACTATCTCTACACTTTCTTTCTGCGTTTTAGAGTTTACCACGTCAAAAACACGAGTAATATCCCAAACGTTTAGCTCGACTGTTTTACCCGCCAACTGCTCATCTTTTATGTTTTTTGTTCTTTGCTTGTTGTAAGCATCTGTTAATAAGTAAAATCTAAATTTTGTTATATTTTCAATATCTTGATGCAATAAGCGAGAAAATTCATACGCTTGCGTGCTCTCTTCGAGGTCTCTATACAAATCATACTTGACAGATTCTTCTATAAAATATCGAAGCTTTTTAAATAAAGCTAAAATATCCTCGCCACGAATAGAATCATCTTCATGAGGTCCTCTATAATCTGAAATAAAAACACAACAACTTCCATCCGCCTCATCTAAAGCATATCCATCAATAGCCATATTCGCACGTCTTCTAGATACACCACTATAATAGCTCTCACAAAAATCGTCAAACTCCTCTGCTGCAATTAATATATTGGTAACATATCTAATAAACTCTGTAGTTATGTTAGATAAATTACCACTCGCCTCTACTGCAATAGCTAAATCCTCGTGCAATACTTCTCTATATTCGCGTACATCCATAATTATTTCTCCAAAAAGTTTGTAAGCCCATTCAGTAAAATGCTATATTTTACATTCGCTATATTTTCCGAAATTTTGCTCCTTCTAAGTCTCGGAAACTCGTTATTAACAAAATACCTCTGCTCCCCTTTGAACAAGAAATTATAATTCTCATAATCAGGGTCTATAGCATATCCCATATTGTCTAATTTTGTTTGAAACAAATCAATATTATCAGGGTCTTGTAAGGTTGATAAAATATTCAAAACTAATGTGTTGATATTTATTCCTTGTTCCATTACATTGCTTGTATCCTCTAATCTAACAACAATTAAATGTCCGTCGGTTTCAGATTCAAGTTGCTCTAAGGAACTAATGATTACTTGTGTCGCATTTTCTGATATTGTTTTTATTTCAAACCAAGTGTCATCTATCTCAAAATCTTTATGTCCTAACAATGGCCCCATCCAACATGAGATCGCCGTAGTTTCATCATATTTTTTAAGAAAATAATTTTCAAGTACTAACAGTTCTCCAATCAACCCTTTTATTTCCAACTTATCCAACAATTTGTTCTTGCGGCGACCAAACATTTCTTTCCAATATTTCCATCTAATAAGCGCAGTAGAAATTGCCATTTCTGGGCCCGCTTTTACACAAATATTAATCATATCATTGCAAAAAATCAAGAAAAGCGGCTTGTATGCTTCATCTAACAAATCGAAAGACAAGGCGATTTTTTTATCTTCTCTTCTTTTCATTTTTACCTCTATAAATTTAGAGGATTTCACATGTGCTTCAATACCATTTTCGGTAATAACCATAGACATACAACCATCATCATTATAACCTAAAAATATATTGACAGTATATTCTGGATCCACTCTCTGATAGGTATGATTTTGTGCTCCCATTTCAAATTTCTTTTGTATATCCATTAATCATCTACCTCATCTGAATCCCAACCTTCTTCACCTTCAAAGATTTGTTGGATTGCAACTTTATTTAAAATATACCTAGCGTATTTTGTTTCATGGTCTGAAAGCGAAGGGATGCCGATACCAAAACCAACGACACACTTCCCGTTGCATTTTTCATATACATTCTTTATATCTTCGCCTATTTGGGTTAAACAATCACCTAATTCCACCACATAAATAGTCAATAAAGGATTTCTTTCCACATTGACAAAGTATTCTTTTTGAGGTATATTGACATCTTTCCATTTGTTTTTAAGTTTTTGTATATATTCTTCGCTTAACCCATACGCACCATCAGAAGCAGTACCCAATCTTCTCTTACTTCCAGACATTTTTAATACCTTACCATTGTTTTCAATAGTATATTTACGCTTTGGATGATTATATTGTATATCATCGCTCAGTTTAATAGGTAAAGTTGACTTACCAGTTGCAAAAGATATATCCCAACTGTCTAATTCATTACCCCTATACCCTTTTATAAACTTAATAATGGTTGGAATATTAAACTGTTCATTTTTAGGCGACACTTCTATTTTTTCGAGAAAATCTAATATGTAAGATGTAGGGATATCCTTATATCCATATTTAATTGTATCTTTTCTTTCATTTTTATCCAAACTATACGATTCTTTCTTCAATGTTTCTATCATTGATTTAACCGCATTGAAGTTCTTTTCTGTTTTATTTACATCAGAATATATTTCAGGTGTTTCTATATATACCCCACTTAAGCTAATCACACATTCACGACTTTCTGTGCTTCTCATTTTATTGCGAGCGGTAACCAATAATGATGTAATATCAGAACGAACTCTTAGACCAAAATCCATAGGAGTCAGCCCCGTATCTTCATATCTTTTTACTTCCTCACGCAATTCATCTGTCGCTTGGCTAATATGTCTATACCATTCTATACTCTCTTCAGACATCCAAATTCGGCATATATCACTATAACCATTTCTATACCCAAACCAGCGTCCCATCTGCATCAATGTATCATACATTTTAGAGTTACGATAAAAATAACTTACAACCAAACCTTCAAGTGTTAATCCTCTGGACAAACTCATTCCGCCTACAGCAATTAAGCGTAAACCCTCTTTATAAATATCGTAGTTGAAATTTTTTCCATTCCTTTGATTTATTGTTTGGACAATAATCCCAGCGCCTGAATTATGCAATTCTTTTTGAACGGTTTCCCACTCAAAACCCACATCGCCATAAACGCTTTCATATGTGTCTTTTAGCAAGGAAATATATTCATCTTCTAGCGCTATCTCCGCAGGCATTCTACAATATAACTTACACGCATTTTGAATATTCTTGAGCACTTCATTAATTAAGTCTGAAACTTGCTCTTGAATTGCTGTAAAACGACTAACATTTACCAACATTGAACGATGATTGCCTTTCATTCCTCGCAAATCTTCTATTACGTTAGCAAGCATAAAAGTAGCGATAGCTTTCTTTAAATCAAATGGTACATTTTGGACTATTGTCGTAGATTTATGTCTTAAAGGTAAAATTGTTGCTATACTATGAACATTATTAACACTAGTATCTATCTCTTCGAGCATATGCTTTGACGACCCACAAGAATCAAAAATATTACGTGCCCCTATGTAGTTTGAAGGCGCATTTAATGAATAAATATAGTCTTTTGGAAACAAATCTTCCGCCACCATATCATTGTAATTATCTGGATCAATAAATATATTAGCAAACGGGGTAGCTGTAAAACCAACATAGCTTGATTTAGTGAAAACTTTTAATAGTTCACGAATTTGCCCATTGATTGCCGTAGGTTCGTCTTGTGTTTTTGTATTTATAGAAGCATTATCCGCCTCATCATCAATTAAAAGAATTGAATTATCGATGGCATTTTCACCGTTTTGATTAAATGTTTTAAGCCATTTATTTAATCTCTTTAAAATTGCAGAATTTTTCTTTATAACAAAAATTACTGAACCGTTTATATTTCTAAGATCGAATCCAAGATTTGTAGCATTCTTAGCTTTAAAATCATCTGTTGTTGATGTAAGCACCATAGGACGAATAGAGGCATCATACTTTCCGACACCAATAATTTGTCCATCTTCCTTCATTTTCATCATGGCGTCACTATCTGCTCCAACAAAGCCTTCGTCTATTCTTTTTTGAGTTTGCTGTCTTAATTTTTCAATTGTTCCTGTTAAAAGAACTACCACCTTGTAACCAGCATCAACACCTTTACAAATTAACCCTGTATAATTAGCGGTTTTACCAGATTGCACATCCCCTATTATCAAGCCCCTACGCTTGTAAGAAACATCTCTTGTAGGGTCTCCCAACAAATCGGTTAAAGTATCTAGAACGTCATCCATAGTATTAACGACTTTCGTTGAAAATCCTTTATCTGACAAAAGATATTTCTTATACCTTTCCCAATATTTCATTTCCAAATCTGCTTTCTTTGCAAGGAACCACTTTTCATGTCCTTTTTCTTCAATTAAATGACCTTTGTCCAATTTAATTGAGAAATCTGCTTTTATGACAGCTCTTATCTCATCAATGTCTTGAAGCGTTAATGTTGAAAACATGGGAAGATTTTTAATCTCATCGACTAATTTATCTATATAGGTTTCCTCAATAATCTCTTCATTACTTAAAGAAACAACAACCATATCTTTTAATATTTTTTGTATATTATTCATATTTCTTCAACTCTTCCTTAATCATATTTTTTATCTGTACAAAATTACAATATGGTTCAACTTTTAAAAACATATTATAATACGAAACAACATCTAGATTGTGTAGCTTTACATATTCTATCTGAGTTTCTAATCCTTCCCAAAGCTTGTCTATATATCCATCATCAATTGGCGGTTTTTCTTCAATATTCCCTTTGGCAACATCAACATACACCGCTGTAACTGGAAAGGCCTCTTCTAACAACTCTATTACAGAGTTCAACATTTTTACTTGCCTATCATCAAGCGTCTCTTCCAAAATTTTTAATTGTGGAATACTTCGATTGATTTGATATTCGTATCCTTCCCTAACTTTAATTTTTTCCCAAACATAATCAATTTCGTCAGTCTTTTTCTCTTTTCTCCCCCTAAAAGTATGAATGGACTCGCTACTTAAAACTGATTCATAAACAGCGTTATACATATTTTTCTTTATAACATCTGGTAAAATCGCTGTGCTCTTTTTTATATCAATCGACCACATGTAATCAAGAGAATTTGGTATATCTACCATAACACGAGCCAATTTGCTTAATTCATCTTTTCTTTCTAATCTAAACCAAGTCCCCCAAATAATTAGGCGACGGTTTCTATAAACATAAAACCCTTGTTCATTTTTCAATTTTTCCTTTCCGCCAACTTTATCTAAATCTTCTTGCGATAACTTTGATAAATGCGGAAGAATATAAGGTTGTAAACTTATCTTCTTGTTATGAATATAAAACGAACTTTCTCTTTTTCTTTGAGTTGCTCTATGATATTTTAAAAACGGGTCTTTCGGCTCTATTTGTAAATCATTGACTTTTATTATTAACCCATCTTCTAAGTAACGGTGAAAAACCAACGACAAGTGATTAACCATATCGTCTAAATTTTTTGCAAAAGTATCATGCAAAACAGCAGCGCCTTCTCTTATCCTATCAAAATTATCAAGATAAACATAGGTTCCATGTTCCATATTTTTTAACTTTTCGATTTCTGGAAAATGGTCTAATTCTTCCTCGGAAAAAACTTTTAACACCCACGCACCTCGTTGAGCAATGAAATCTAAATCCCAAGAACAAGCGTTAATTTCTCCATTCTTTTTACTAATAACCACTAAATTTTTACATTGCGACAAAGAAGCTGACTTTAACCCAAGACCAAATCTTCCTAAATCTCGTTCACTTCTTTCAACTAGAGGATTACTTCCGTAGCGCATAGCCTCATACAATTCATCTCGACTCATTCCACATCCGTCATCAAGAATAATCATATATGGACTTGCACTCGGTTTAGTCAGAATATTAATTTCGGTTGCCATTGCACTGACACTATTATCAATCAAATCTGCTATTGCCGATGGGAATGAATATCCCAATGATCTCATAGATTCTATAAGCGCCGGCGCAAAAGGCACACATTCTTGTTCTCTCATAATACTTCTCCTACGTTTATCACAATCTCGACCATGCCATCATCTTGATTTTAGCATGTTAAATAAAACAATTCCCGTCATATTTAATTATTTTCTTTTGTTCTCCAAAGCGCGGCGGGGTGATGTTTTATATTCGCTACGATTTCTTCGTTATCGAATAATAATTCAGGTACGTAAGTTTTATCTTTTAGTTTAGATAAAAACTCTTTTTCTCCGTCCGTTAAAACAAGTAAATCCTTTACGTAAGCTATAACTATTTCTTTTGCTTTTTCAATGTCAAACTTATCGTTTTTAGATATAACAGGTTTTAGTTGAGTCTTATATTTCCTATAATCTAATCTTTCAACGTTTTTATAATCTAACTCTTGAATATCATAGTCTCCACCGATAGTGTTATAAAATACAAGACATTTTCTTAAAAGTTCAGTATCGTTTATAACGTTATTTTCTATCATAGCGTTTACGTCGTATAAATCTCTTGGCGTAGCACGTGATAGAAGCGCATTGATTTTACTTGCATAGAGCTCAATAGTGTTTAAGGTTAAAACCTCAAAATCCTCCACAATACCCTTTGTTAAAATCCTTTTCTTTTCAAGAGGTAAAACGTGGCATCTATCCAAGAAGTTAATTTCAACCTTTATATTGTCACGATTGCCTGCGTTGTTAATGTAATTAAATAAGAACGACGTTAAAGCGAAATGGTCACGAGAATCTGCAAGAGAATAACCTTCTTGCCACATATAGTCGGTTAGGCGCTTTTTGAACTTCTCTTTAATTTCAGGCAACTCTTCCCTATCGACGTTTACCGTAAAATCTAAATCTATGTCAACCGATAGGCGCGGAAGCTCCACTGCTGTTAAGTTGATTGCCGTTCCGCCTTTAAGCGCAAGTTTATCCTTAAAAACAACGTCGCTATTTATAAATTTTAGGATTTCAGAAAGACGTAAAACCTTTTCCAAAGTATCTTTTATAAAGTTAGATTCTTGGGCAAGTCTTGTCAAGTATTGTCTTGAAAATTCCATTAATATCCCCCATTTAAACGAGATTTAAGATTTTTAGGAGCCATAAGCTTCCACTTAGAATTAAATTCTATATCTTTATACTCGTCTTGTAAAAAATATTTTATTTGATTGGTTAGTTTGCTTTTACACTCTTCAAAAAACGAATTGGACAACATAAATTTGTCTTTGAACTGTTCTAAAACGTAGCCCGCTTTTTGATATAAGAATACCGAATCGTAGGCTTTTAACGTTTCGAGCAGTTTATTCTCGTCCAAAACACGTATTTGGTCAAGCGCATTTAAGATTTCGTCGATTCCCCCGCCTGCGTCAATATCGTCAAGGCAGTCAACAACTGTTCGTTCAAGAGACGTTACACGAACTGCGGCGGTTACTATATTCATAATTTGAATGTCGTGCTTAGCGGGTTTACGAACATAGTCGATATCGTCGAAAGTAAAATCATTGAAACGCTTTTTACTACCCACCGTGACAGTATTAAAAACTTGATTAGCCACGCCGAAATATTCAAACGCAGAATGATAGCATACGAAAGCATCCTCAGCGATTTTTGTAGCAAGCTCAAACTTTGTCGTAAGCGGATATCCCGAAGCATCAATGTGAACATATAAACCGTTACGCACCTTAACGATTTTTTTAGAACGGACTTGTCCCGTTATCCAATTTTCGTATTGTTTATCATTTTTGAAATTTGCTATTACGTCCTTTTTAGTGAATGTATAAGGCAAAAATTTAACCATTTACTAATCCTCAAAAAATCAATTTTAACTATTTTAGCATAAAACACTGCAAAAGTCAAGGGGTTTGTGTGCATTTAGTTAAAACATTATACCTAATTTTCGTAATTTCCGTAGAAAAATCAACGGATTTTGCGCATTTTAGGTATAACCAGTATTTACTTTAACCGTTTTAACACAAAACACTGATAGATATAAGTGTTTTGTGCGTGTTTAGTTAAAAAAGTCGATGGTAAAAACCACCGACTTACTCCTTTTTATAAATATTTACCATATACCTCATTTATTGTTTCAATATAAATAATAAACGATGGATGATTGTCATCTCTCCTACGTAAATACATGTTCTTTTTATCCAAATACACTTCTCTAACAACATTCCATAATCCGTTCCTTTTTAATTTATCTGCTTTATCTTTTACATTTTTAGAATGCGGTACTTCATTCCATGTGAAATTTTCATTCCAACAACCTTTATTGTTGTGAATCAGTCTACATAAATTACCATTAGAATTTCTTGTCAATATAGCTACATCAAATGAAAATTCAATTTCAGGTGAATCCTTAAAATGTAGGATAGAAGTAATAACTGAACGAGAATCTTTCCCATCACTAAACCAAGTATTTTCCACAATTTTATTCAACGAATCTCTAACCCTATCTTTCAACATCTTTAGATTATCTCGATATTGGTCGGGCATGCTAATAATTACTAAATTGTAATCCAAATCGAATGGGCCATCTCCATTACGTGTAACCATATTTCTTGAATCTCCACCGCTGCCAACCAATGAAAATTGAGTATTGATATCATATTTTTCATAAAGCATGTCTCTCAATTGTTCCATTGTATTAGAACAATCACTACGATATCTTTTTACTTTCCTTTCAACAACATATTCATACATAAACAAATCTCCTTTCGCCCATGCCACCCATTTAACTTTACGTTAAATCGTTATATTATACTAGTTTATAGAAACAAAGTCAAGTATTTTTATATATGAATAACAATATTTTCTACCATGTTCCACTGTGTTTGATAGGTCATATCACTTTCTCTACATAAAGAGCATTCGTTAATCTCTTTTTTAAAGTTTTCCCGAACGTTAATTGGTAAATGATAATAAATATTTTTTATATTTGAACATAAAGACTTTGAATTCTTCTTGCCAGCTGAACAACTTCCAAATTCTTGATGCAAAATAAATTTATTATGCGAAATTTCATTCCTTAAAGAGCACATCGCCTCTAAATTCTTATTCGAAACGTTTTCATTACTAAAGATAATTTCTTTTTCCTTTTTGCTTAACGACTTGACTTGTTCAACTAATCGACCAAAAAGCAATTTAGATAAAGCTTTATATAAACTCATACTTTTAACATTGTCTTTTAATTCATCTATTAATTTAAGACTTTCAACTTTATCCGAATATTCATTTGCTATATAGGCGCGCATTTTTTCTTCTAAGAAACCTATGTACTTAAAAATAACTCGTCTAATCCTTTTATCGTATCTTAATGCTGTAGCAACCTCGGAATAAGTTACTGTTTCAGCCTTAAATTTTGAAAGATAATCAAATACAATAATATGCTCCTCTATTCCCCTCACATCTAAAAAATAATCCGCCTTGACTTTTTCCTCTTGAGTTATTTGTATTTTGTTATAGAAATCATTCTTATCCATTTTATAAGCTTAATCCTCTAGTTCATCAAACAAAGCGTCGTCAAAAAACTCTTTAAGCGTAATTCCTAACGTTGCAACAATTTGATATATCGTATCTAATTTAACAGTTTTATACTTGCCATCTACTGTAACGGAAATAGTAGAACGAGGAATTCCTCCATTCTTATAAAGTTGATATTGCGTCATATGACGTTCTGCAAGTAAATTCTCTACCCTTTTACCTACTGCTTCAGATAATTTCATAGTTGCCTCCTTGCGTTTACCACAATAAACGTTCATTGCAATAATTATAGTTTGTGCAATTTAATTTTTAGTTTATTGCACTGAACGCTTTCAAAATGTAGTTTATTGTAATAAACTATTGTGTAGACGGAGGTTTTCTAATGATAATTACTTTTTGTGGGCATTCTAACTGTTTGTTTAGCGACGACGTCAAAGAACAACTAAAAAATTCCCTTGTAAATGAGATAATAAAAAATCCCACCTGTAAATTTTACTTAGGTGGGTATGGTGATTTTGATGGATTGTGTTTGCGTACGTTAAAAGATTTGAAAGCCAATTTTCCGGAGATTGAACTTATATTTATTACTCCCTATCTTGATAAGAATTATTCTAAATTAGAGTTCGCTAAATATCATTATGACGACGTTATATTCCCTCCACTTGAAAGTGTTCCACGCAAATTTGCTATCTTAAAACGAAACGAATGGATGGTTGAAGAAGCCGATTTAGTTATTGCCTACGTTATGTATTCTTGGGGTGGAGCTGCAAAAACCTTAGAACATGCTAAGCGCAAAAAGAAAACTATCATTAACCTTGCTTCTACAAAATAATATGTCGGTGGTTTTAACCACCGACTTGTTTTTGTTACCGAAAACCACGGGATAGTCCCGTGTTTCTAAAGCGGTTAACCTTTGCATAAGAAAACCTCCTGTGGTAAAATACTCAAGTAGTCCACACAAGAGTAAAAACACAGGAGGTCATCTAATGAAAGGCACAAATAGTTTAGCACATACAAAATGGAATTGCAGGTATCACGTGGTATTTGCACCCAAATACATGAGAAAAGTGTTCTTCGGTCAGTATCGTGAAGAAATTGGGAAGATATTGCGAAGTTTATGCGAGTGGAAACAGGTAAATATAATAGAAGCAGAGATATGTTTAGACCTCGTACATATGTTGCTTGAGATACCGCCTAAAATGAGCGTGTCGGGATTTATAAGGTATCTCAAAGGCAAGAGTTCGGTGTTAATATATCAAAGATTTACAAATTTGATGTTAAAATATCGACATCGCGAATTTTGGTGTAGTGGCTACTATGTAGACACGGCAGGGAAAAACACAAAGAAGATAAAAGAATATATTGCAAATCAACTTAACGAAGACAAAAAAATAGAGCAAATGACAATGCAAGAGATAAGAGACCCGTTTGCTAAAAAGTAGTTGATTTGCAATTCGCAAGTGTGGACTACGCGTTTACGCGTGGCTAGAACAAGAGGTTTTACCCCTAAAATGAAATACCACGGGTTTTCACCCGTGGATATTTATTTGAAATTATTATAAACAAAAATCTACTATCTCATTAATAGCATGTATTCAGCTTAATAAGTTAATTCTTTATTAAATATAACTGTAATTATGATAATACTACGAAACTGTATTTTCATTCTTATCAATACTTGAAACAGCAACTTCTTCTAATAATTCTACACATTTAGATTCTAAAATCTTTTTATCAGCTAAAAATGACGCTTTTTCTTCCGATATTTTCTCCAGTTTATCTTCAAAATTTACTCCATATATTTCATTGAATTTATTCTTAAATTCTTCAGTTTTAATAAAGTCCTTAAACAAAGGCCATTCCAAATAATTATAAACCATATTATCCTTGTCCATTTTTTCCATCATATCGCTTGCCTCTTTATTATTATCTAACAACACCTCCTTTGCTATTCTATAATGAGCTTCGCAATTAGACCAATCTAAATTTTCTAAAATTTTTACATAACCATTGTTATGTCTATTCTTCAATGCAATACATTTGTTAATTGTAAAAATAAACATATATTCGCTAGTGTGTTTTTGGTTGCTTTTTAAAATATTATCAACAATACTTATTACTTGAATATAATTTTTATCACATAAAAGTTTATAAACAATATCATTAATTTGCGAATCAATTTCCTCATAATTTTTATAAAATTTTTGCATTAAAAGCGAAAATAAATATACTGAAAAGTCGATTAGAGTTCTAATTGATTTTACGATAAAATCTATATCTAAAAATATTTTATCACCTAAATTATATTTTTCAGTAGATATTCCATTTTTATTTAGTGTATGAATAAAAATATGATTAACTATTCCATCATTATGCACTATTATATTCCTAACTTCAAAAAACAGAAAAACAGTTTTCCATTCAGTAAAACTATTTATTAAATCAATGCTGAAATTTTTTTGAATCCACTCTATTTGCTCTTTATGTGTTTTTCTCATCAAGTCTGAAATCGTGTCTTCCACACAATCTTTTAACAATTCTTCTTTTGATGAATACTCCCATATTTTACCCACCGACACATCCTTGTTAATAATTCCAAAAAATTTCTTATCAAAAATAATATTTGATAAAAATTTATTAATGAAATAATCATAATTTGAAGCAATACTAACTATTAAATTCTTAGGTAAATAATGGAACATTATTTCATCATTATTATATTCTTCCATCAACTCGTTAACAGCTTGTATTTGTGCAATAGACAACTCAACTTCTTCAACTGAAGATTCTTTTATTTTTTCAAAAGATTTGTTAATTTTAGTGAAATTTACACCAAGTTTATCACACAATCTTTTCATCTCATTAAACGTGTAATCTTTGGTTATATTACATAAATTCACAAACTTATTTAGTAGTTCACTATTTATCTCAATAATATCTTCTATCATAATTTCCTCATTTGTAAAACTATTTCTTAATTCACAATAGTTATATTATATAAATTGTACCATATTTTAACAAAGAAATCAATATCTCTTTATGATTAATTTAAACTCAACTTATTGAAAAAGTTATAAATTTTTAACACGCAAAAAAGTCCCCATAATTAATATTGCATTAAATTAATAAGTTTATATATTAAAAACACTGTTTCATAAAAGCGAAACAGTGTTTTGCTTGTTACTGTACCATAAAAATGTTTTATTTCAAAATCAATTCCATACCGATTTTTTGGGGTAATAAACCTAGTGATTTATAGGACTTTAATGCAGACTGACTACAACTCCATACATTTAGAGTTAAGTTATAGCAACCAGCATCTTTTGCAAGTTTAATAGCCGACTCGTAAAGTTCTTTGCCGTCTTCTCCACAATAAAGCCCACTCGTTTCAATATCAATAATTACTATCTTTTTATCTTTAATTGTGTCTTTCATTTTTATCTCCTAATATTGTTTTGCTATTTGAGATTTTATATAATCCCTTTCTGCAATTGCAGTTTCAATTAAACTTTCATACTTTAAAGGCTCTTTAATTTCAATTTCCGCTTGCGACTTTTTGGTTTGCATTTCTATCTATCGGTTATCTTTCATATTCATTCTCCATTGAATACACATATTCCTTTCAACTATATAATTATCGATTCAGCATTCGTTTTCTATCCGATTTTTTAAAAGTTTTTTGAAAAAATTAAAATAATTTATTATGATTTATTACTTTATAATCGATTAATCGCTACCTTTAATGCCTCTTCTATAGATTTATATGAATCATCAGAAAACACACCATCTATCGCATATCGCCATCTATTTTCATTATACCGATCAGCTAAAATTACTATTAAATGTCCATCTATTTTTGTAAAGTAATTTCCATTTGCCGATTTTGAAAGCTTGTTGTTTTTCTGGGTAGGAGATATAAATATTGGCATTTGACTTCTTTTAATTTTCTTTTCTCTTTCTTGTGCTTTTTCTAGATTGCCATCCAGCTTTCCTGCACAAACACACCCAACGTCTAATTTCTCACCATTTATATTTTCCATATGATGAACGTAACGCAAGGTTTGCTTGTTGCAAAATTGACAAATTACGCTTGGTGCGCCCATATCAGTTATTCCAACACACCTCCAACCTGTATTAGAAAAATTTTCGTTGATAATCATAGACCTTATTTCATTATTCTGACTTTGCGGTGGCATAGTTTGATTGTTTTCAGATTGCTTTGGCCGTTCTCCATATAAAAATATGGGCATCTTTTTTGTTTCTTTTTTAAGTTTATCTAAATCGATATTTCTTTCCTGCATCTCTTTAGATTTTTGTGGTCTTTCTTCCTCATCTTCCTGCTCTATTACTTTTAATGAATTACCATTAAAAAAGTTTGCCGAAATATTTCTTTCTATCCCATCTTTATTAAACTTTATTTTATAGCTCGTTCCACTATCATTAAGTGACAATATAACTCCTTCTCCAAAAGCGGGATGGTTTATTTTTTCTCCGACAGATAAA
This sequence comes from Christensenellaceae bacterium, assembly GCA_045645865.1. Classification (GTDB taxonomy): domain Bacteria; phylum Bacillota; class Clostridia; order Christensenellales; family Borkfalkiaceae; genus HGM11412. Next base: position 176,293 of record JAZRJP010000004.1, read on the forward strand.
TTAAACGAATCATTATTAGTATTTATCTGTTGAATACAATCAGCTTTTATAGAGTCTGCCTCTATTCCAAATGACTTGTAGTTAGAACATCCTATCTCTCTTAAAAACCTAGACGGAGTTTTAATTTTGCCACTCGGAGAAACACCTTCCGATTCAGTTATAAATAAGCGTTCTTTTGCTCTAGTTATTGCCACGTAGCAAAGCCTACGCTCTTCTTCCATTCCAAGTTCTCCACGTTCTTCTACTGCTTTAGGGTTTGGAAAAACGTTTTCTGACAATCCCATTATAAATACAACGGGAAACTCTAATCCTTTAGAGGAATGAACAGTCATCAATTTAACACTTTCTTTTTTTGATGAATCATCTTCGTCCGTCTGCAACGCAATTCGTTCTAAAAAAATATCCATGGAAAGGGCTTCGCCTTCAGTTCGCTCTTGTTCTACAACAATTCTCTTAAATTCCGTAAGGTTGTCAAATCGGTCCATATCTCCAAGTTCTCTAATATAGTTTTCATACCCCGATTCTTCACAAAGAGCTGACACCAAATCTGCCACGCCGTCAATTAAAACACGTTGTCGCATATCTCGAATTAACCTAACGAAATCTATCGCATCACTTTTCTTAAAAATCTCATCATCAATGTTTTTAGAGAGTGTTTCAAACAAACTTTCTCCTTGTTGTAATGCAAGCAGTCTTTGCATTTTAACCTTGCCAAAACGACGACGTGGCTTATTTATAATTCTCTTAAACGAAATATCATCATCGTAGCAAATAACTCTCAAATAAGCTATCACATCTTGAATTTCCATTCGCTGATAAAATTTCACACCACCGAATATTTCATAAGGGATACATTCTTCATTTAACTTCTTTTCTATTGGCCACGATAAAAAGCTTGAGCGATATAAAATAGCTATATCTGAATAACTATATCCAGCTTCAATCAACGCCTTGATTATGTTAGATATTGTTAAAGCTTCTTCATGCTCGTTTTTTTCGTGATAATATACAACGTCTTCTCCTTCTCCGTTTAAAGTGTATAAATCCTTTTTTAATCTAAACTTATTGTTTTCAATTAAAGTATTTGCACAACGTAAAACTTTTGATGTCGAACGATAATTTCTTGTTAAAAATTGTGTCTGGCAGTCTTCGTGGGTTTTATCAAAATCAACAAGTAATTTTACATTAGAGCCACGCCACTCGTATATGTTTTGGTCAGGATCACCCACGATCATTACATTTTTATATTTCGCTGAAAGTATATCTATCAAAGCCATTTCTTTAACTGAACTATCTTGAAATTCATCTACTTGAATATAGTTTAACTTTTCCTGCCATTTTTCTTTGGTTTGTTGGCTTTTTTCAAATAAATATAACGTAAAGTTTAACAAGTCTTGAAAATCTAACGCAAAAGTTCGTTTTTGGTGTTGCAAATATTCTTCTATTATCCTAACCTCTAAACTATCTTGTTCGCCTAAAACCAAATTAGAACTTGGATTACACATTTTTTCTACATAATCCAATGATTGCTTGGTTTTCTCAATTCGTTTAATCGTTTTTTCAAAACTTGCATTGTCAAGCTTCAACTCATATTTTTGATAAATATCTCTTAAAATTGCCTTTTGCGCATCGCTGTCTAAAATTTGAAAGTTTTTAGGGTAGAATATTTTATCTGAGTCTTCTCTTAGAACACGCGCGCAAAAACCATGGTAAGTACAAATTAATGAAGAATCAAAATCATCTCCAAGTAGCAACTTAATCCTTTGTTTCATCTCTCTTGCCGCTTTGTTTGTAAATGTAACGCACAAAATATTTGCAGGGTCAATGCCATAAGTGGTAACCAAATACACATATCTACTAACTAATAATTTTGTTTTCCCGCTTCCGGCACCAGCAATAACTCTTAAATAACCCTCTGTGGTTTTAACTGCTTTTAATTGGTCTTCGTTTAACTGTGTTAAATAACTCATTATTTATTCTCCATCGTTTGTTTTATTAATTCTTATTTTATTTTGTTAATATTATAAAAAATAGTTCCAATAAACACTACAATAAATATCAAGAAAGACATAACGCCCTCTTCTATGTTAAAGATAGCTTATTGTAACACTTTTAATATGACATCTTCTGTCATATTTATAAAAGTTTTTTGAAAAAATTAAGATAATTTATTTTACACTTTCATTTTATCAATCAATAATGACATTATCCGTCATATATAAAAAATAAACCCACCTTAATTTTAAGATGAGTTTAACATTTTGTTAGTACCAAAAATAGGACACAAATTCAAAATATAAATTTTTCATATAAACTTTTGATATCAGTTTAATAATATAAAAAACAGCATTTTTCGTGATGAAAAAGGCTGAATTTTGGCACACCTAAGACGATTCAAACGTCCAACAAACCCGCATTTTCTACAAATTACTTTTGCATCAAAAAAGCACTTCTAGTGAAGTGCTGAATATTTGGTATAGCGGTGGAGAATGATCTCCACTTTACAATCGCCCACGTATGAATATAGACTACGCTATCTTTGCAATCAACAGATACCCTGTTCATACACAATTACTGTTGACAGCCTGGTAGTCCCTGCGGGAATCGAACCCACAACTAGCCCTTAGGAGGGGCTTGTTATATCCATTTAACTAAGGAACCATTTGTTCTTAATTTATAAAGGGGTAGTTATAAAACCTGCAAATAGTTTATGTGGCTTTATATCCACCAACTTATCAACGATGTAAGTTTATCATAAAATAGTAAAAAAATCAATTAATTGAACGTAAAAATGTAAAACATATTTTTTATTAAAAGTTACAGATTTAGCGCTATCATTTGTAAAGGCTTTTTGTTGACAAAAATTTTTGAGTGTGTTAAAATAAATTTTAATTATTTATCGTATATAAAGGAGTTATAATTATGTGTGTTATTGCAGGATATACAGGTTCTAAAAGGGCTGCCCCTATTTTAATAGAAATGCTTAAAAAGACTGAGTTTTTAGACGGCGGACTTTCAACAGGTATCGCTACTATTCATAACGGCGTGCTTTATACAAGAAAGGTAATTGGCGACGTTGAAACGTTACTTAAAGAAACTGATGCTCTTTCGCTTCCTGGTACGACGGGCTTTATTCATTCAAGGACTGATAACAACTTCCTTTCACACGCACACCCTTTCACAAGCGACGACGAACAACTTGCTCTTATTCTTAACGGAACAACTCGTGGTACGGGTAATGACGAATTTTATGAATTCCAAAACAAACTAATGAACGACTTTTTAGATAAAGGTATTAAAATCAAAAGTGCCGTTCCGCCATTTTCACAAGCAGCAAAACGTATATTAAAAAACGGTTTAGAATACCACGACACTGAACCTTATGCTCATATTATTGGCGAAGCCGTTAAAAATTCTTCAAAAGAAACTATTAAACAAGATATAGCAAAAGCGGCAAGGGACTCTATTGAAATGTTGCCGATTGACATTATTAATCTTACAATACATTCAAGACTTCCCGACACTATAACCGTTGCTACCGTATCACGCCCTATGGCGTTTGGTTTTGGTGAAGACGGAACATATCTTGCAACTTGCGCTATCGCTTTCCCCGAAGAAATACAAAATAATCCTGTAATTTTCTTACCTCCAACAACGGTTGCACAAGCAACTCCTAACGGCTTAGAAATTTGTTCGGTTGGATTAAAAGACACAAAAGTTGAACAACTTACTTATAAAATGGCGCAAAGAGCGCGCAACGAAATGGAAAAAATGCTTGAAGGCAAAAAAGATACTCCTGTTTCTATTTACGATATGCCTTTTTATTCTGATTGGGACGATTTGTGGCAAAAACCTTTAGTTGAGTCAAAATACGTTCTTGAAGGCAGTAAGTTAAAGCCTTTTGCATCTTGCGTGTACGAAACGCTTTGGTCTTTCCATAAAGAAGGTAGACTTGGTATGACGATAGGCACTAAAACTGATAATCCAAACGAAAAAATTACAAGATTTTGGCTTGACTAATTTAGTTTTAAACTTTAAAACAATTAATAAAGCGTTAGCACAACACGTGCTAACGCTTTTAATTTTCTTTTATTACTTCCATTAAAAGAAAAGTCTTCTCTCCAAAATTTCACGCACTTCTTTATTAATAGCAAGGTAAATAAGTAAGCCACCAAATAAAACTAACACTCCTAACGGATAGATTGACCATCCTATAAACGGCAAAGCGAACGTTATATTCATTAAAAATTCAACAAGCAACATAAAAGCACCTAACGCTATAAATGCTCCACCAAATATGTATAACCTACCCTTACGCAAATAGTAAGTTAAAGTTACTACCGTGCAAGTTATTAAACATAAACCTCCTAAAACAGGGAAGGCAAATGATAAAAACCAATTCCCACTCGTTTTAAAATTTATATAAAGCAAGTAAAGAGCAAGCGCTACAAAATTACAAGGAACAAAAATTACAGGATTTGGCTTTTTAAACCACATTGGCAATGCAAAAGCAACGTAAACCAACGTAAGTGCCCCTGCAACGTAACCGAACCACTCTATTTCACCACCTAACGACCAATCGGCAAAAAAGCAAACGAATATAGGTATTAAAAATAAAATGATGATTGCTCCGTTTAACACTTTTGAAACAGAACTTGCCTTAGGCAATTTATTGCTTGGATATAACGTTTGCTCAGACGTTTTTTCAAAATCTGGATGACACACAACGGTGTTGCAAAGCGGACATTTTTTTTCGGTATCTTGTAATTTTACACCACATTTTATACAATACATACTATTCACCTGCCATTTTGATTACTTTCTACCGTAGCAGAAAGCCCTAACTTTTGTAATACTGCAAAGAAATGACGTTCTAACTCTGCTTCTTTAATATTGCGAATAAAGTTGATATAAATTGTATCGCCGTACGAAAGCATACCACAATTATACGGAGCAGACGCTTGCACGCCTAAAATAAAGTCGAAACGTGTAACATACTTAGCCATAGCCGTTGGCACTTTAATTTGCCCTAAATTTGAAAAGGTAAGACAAGACTTCTTTTCGCCCACGCTATTAAAAACAAGTTTCATAACGGCGTTTTTTATAGGCAACGGAATAAGCCTTATAAGCGGATTCTTTTCGTCGTTTACGTTAGTTGCAATAACGCTACTCATATGCTTAGCAGTAAATTCTAAACCCATTTTGTGCATAATAATATTGCAAACTTCTTCAAAAGAATACTCGCCTAAACGCGGGTCTAATTCGGGAATACAAAACATTGCAAAATTTCTAAGCGTTTTACTTGGAAAAAGTTTACGCAAGTTTGCAGGAATTAACAATTTTATTAATTTTTGGCGACTTGCTACGGGTTGTTTTTCGTTTTGAAGATTTAAAAGTGCTTTCATCATTACAGCACTTAAAAATACCGTTAAAGTCGTATTGTATTTGTGTGCCATTTCTAACGTCTCTTGCACGGACATTTTAAAACAAATAAGATTTAAGTATCCGTCACGTTGAGGCTCTCCACTCATATGCCAAGCGTTTGTGTCTCTACGACTTGCAGGCACTTTACCTGCGTATTTAGGAAAGCAATCTTCTAATTCTTCATCAGACGGCTGTTCTTTACGACTTAAAATGCCGTCTTCACAAGGAATTTCGATATTATATTTTTGTTCAAGATATTCTGCAACCAAACTTTTTAAAAAAACTAACGCACCATTACCATCGGTTAAAGAATGAAAAAATTCAACTGCAATACGATTATTATAAGCAATTACCCTAAACGCACATTTACGCATTTCGCTTTTACTCATATGCGTAAGCGGATAACTATATTCTTCTCTTATTTCAGGTGTGCGTTCAACTTGTTGCAAGTAATACCAAAAAACACCTTTTCTTAAACGTGCGGCGATTGACGGAAAACGCTTAATAGTAACGTTTAAAGCAGACTTTAAAACAACGGCATCAACACATTCAGTTAGCGTTGCCGATTGTCTAAATACGTTACTCCAATTTTTTCTTCGTGCCGCAGGGTAAATTTTTGCCGCGTTATCTAAGCGTACCCAACGAAGCGTTTGCTTATTTTCCATAACCATAACCTTTTAATTATTTAAAAAATAATGTGCTTTAAATTTATAATAATTATAACATTATATGCTTTTTGTGTCAATATAATATAAGTTGCGTTGAATTTGCAGTTTAACGCAATCTCACTAACTATTTTGCAATAAATAAAAAATTCCGTTTTAACAACGGAATTTTTGGTCTACCTGACTGGATTTGAACCAGTACCTATAAGAGTCGGAGTCTTATTCTCTATCCAATTAAGATACAGGTAGATAAATTTACCTTACGCATTTTGCGTAAGGTAACGTATTATTTTATTGTGCTAATATCAAACGGCGTTGATTGATATACGTAGTAGTTGAGCCAATTTGAATATAACAAGTTAGCGTGTGAACGCCACGAAACGATAGGCGATTTGCTTGTATCGTCGTTAGGATAATAATTTTTAGGTACTTTAATAGGCTTGTTTTCGCCTAAATCTCTAAAATATTCGTTAGCAAGCGTGTTTGCGTCGTATTCAGGGTGACCTGTGATAAAAATTTGTCTGCCACCGTCAGTCGCTACGGCATAAACTCCCGCTTCTTTTGACGTTGACAAAATTCTTAATTCTTTAACCTTTTTAACGTCTTGTTCTAAAATAGTTGTATGGCGAGAATGTGGAACTTTAAACACGTCGTCAAAACCACGGAATAAAATTGACTTTTTGTTACAAATAGTATGTTCAAAAACACCAAAAAGTTTTTCGTCTAAATCGTATTTTTTAATACCATAATGATAGTAAAGCCCCGCTTGTGCTCCCCAACAAATATGCAAAGTGCTATAAACGTGAGTTTTACTCCACTCCATAATAGTTGCTAATTCGTCCCAATAGTCAACTTGTTCAAACGGCATATTTTCAACAGGAGCACCCGTGATAATCATACCATCGTAATTATTTTGCTTAACGTCGTCGAAAGTCTTGTAAAAAGCAAGTAAATGCTCTTCGGGAGTGTTTTTAGATTTGTGTGACTTTGAATGTATAAGTTCAATATCAACTTGCAACGGAGTATTTCCAAGTAACCTTGAAAGTTGCGTTTCAGTTTCTATTTTTTTAGGCATTAAATTTAAAATAAGAATTTTAAGTGGCCTTATATCTTGCGTTATTGCCCTATTTTCAGTCATTACGAAAATATTTTCGTCATGTAGGGTTTTAACTGCTGGTAAATTATTAGGAATTTTTATAGGCATATTATTCTTCTTCCCCTATTTTGTCTAACGCTTGACAAATATCTTTAATTAAATCTTCACTATTTTCAATACCACAAGAGAAACGTACCATATCTGGCGATACGCCTGCTTGAAGTAATTCTTGGTCGTTCATTTGCCTGTGAGTTGCACTTGCAGGGTGTAAACAACAAGTTCTGGCATCGGCTACGTGTGTTTCAATGGCTGCAATTTTTAAGTGCTTCATAAACTTTTCAGCCGCCTTTCTACCACCTTTTATCCCGAAACTTACAACGCCACAAGTTCCGTTTGGCATATATTTTTTAGCAAGGTCATAATATTTATCACCTTCTAAACCAGGATAAATAACCCAACTAATTCTATCGTCGCTTTGTAAATATTTAGCAACGCTTAAACCATTTTCACAATGACGCTTCATTCTAACGTGTAAACTTTCAAGACCTAAGTTTAAAATGAAAGCGTTTTGTGGTGCTTGAATAGAACCAAAATCTCTCATAAGTTGAGCAGTTGCTTTTGTTATAAACGCACCTTCTTTGCCGAATTTAGTTGCGTAAGTAATGCCGTGATAACTATCGTCTGGCGTGCAAAGTCCTGGAAATTTTTCTGCATGTGCCATCCAATCAAACTTACCACTATCAACGATACATCCACCTACGGCTGCACCGTGTCCGTCCATATATTTTGTAGTTGAGTGAGTTACGATATCTGCACCCCATTCAAAAGGACGACAATTTATAGGCGTAGCAAAAGTATTGTCGATAATAAGTGGAACGCCGTGCTTATGAGCAACTCGTGCAAAAAGTTCTATATCTAAAACAGTTAATGCGGGATTTGCAATAGTTTCACCAAAAATTGCTTTTGTGTTTGGTCTAAAAGCCTTTTCAATTTCTTCTTCGCTTGCGTCGGGAGAAATGAACGTAAATTCAATACCCATACGCTTCATTGTAACTGAAAATAAGTTAAACGTACCACCGTAAATTGACGACGACGAAATGATATGGTCGCCGTTAGACGCTATATTGAAAATTGCATAAAAGTTTGCCGCTTGTCCTGACGAAGTTAACATAGCCATACTTCCGCCTTCAAGTTCGCAAATCTTTTTAGCAACTAAATCATTAGTTGGGTTTTGTAAACGTGTATAAAAATATCCTGATGCTTCTAAATCGAAAAGTTTACCCATATCCTCGCTTGTTTCGTATCTAAAAGTAGTGCTTTGGTATATAGGTATTTCTCTTGGTTCGCCATTACCTGGTCTATATCCGCCTTGAACGCAAGTAGTTTCAATTTTATGTTTCATATTTTTCACTCTTACCCTTTTTGGTATAATATCATTAAACAATTTTAACATAATATTTATACTATTGTCAAGTATAGACTATTATTAAAACTTTTTATTAGAAATTATTAAAAAAACACTTTATTTTTTAAATTAAAAGTGGTAAAATACTATCAATACCTATTTAGGAGTTTAAAATGAGTATAGAAGTTAATCTTAAACAAATTTTATCATATTTTGCAATTAAAGGGGACTTTGTTGAGTGCGAACCATATGGTCACGGCCATATTAATCGTACGTATCTTGCTACCTTTAATGAAAATGGTAACCGTAAACGTTATATTTTGCAAAAAATAAACTCTACCCTTTTTACTTCTGTTGAAAATCTTATGCACAATATTCAACTTGTAACTGATTTTAACAGGGCTAAAATTATTGAAAGGGGTGGCAACCCTGACAGAGAAAGTTTAACGCTTATACGCACGGTTGACGACAAGCCGTTTTTAAAATTAGACGACGAATATTACCGTGTTTACGTTTTTATTGAAAATACCGTTGCTTATCAAACTGTTACTAATCCACAAGACTTTTATTATAGTGCTATTGCATTTGGCTCGTTTAATAATCTTCTTGCAGAGTTTGACGCTTCGCAACTTTATGAAATTTTACCTGATTTTCATAACACTGCAAAAAGGTTTATTGCCTTTAAAAACGCCGTTTCTAACGATATTTTAGATAGAGCAAAAAACTGCCAAGAAGAAATTAAGTTCGTTATGGATAGACAACACTACTATTCTAAAATAGTAGATATGTTAGAAAGTGGCGAAATGCCTTTAAAGGTTACGCATAACGATACCAAACTTAACAACGTTCTTTTAGACGATAAAACGGGTGAACCCGTTGCCGTAATTGACCTTGATACAATTATGCCTGGTTCAATTTGTTACGACTTTGGTGATAGTATTAGGTTTGGTTGCAACCCTTGTAATGAAGACGAAAAAGATTTATCGAAAGTTGTGTTTAGATTTGATTTGTATGAAAAATACCTTGACGGCTTTTTAACAGCAGTTGGAAATAGAATTACCCAAGTCGAAAAAGATAATTTAGCCCTTGGAGCAATAATGATGACTATTGAATGCGGTATGAGATTTTTAACCGACTACTTACAAGGCGACACGTATTTTAGAACTCATTACGAGGGTCAAAATTTACATAGGGCAAGAACTCAACTTAAACTTGTTAGCGATATGGAAAAAGTGTTCGATAAAATGAACGCCCTTGTAAAATAATTTAATAAAAAATAAAAACCCGATTTACGTCGGGTTTTTTGATTTTATGTATTTGTTTTTTGTGGCTATCCCTCCACGAATATGCCTTTCTTGTAAATTGATTTGTAAAATTTCTTTTACTTTGTAATATAAGTCGACGTTTACGTCTTTAAGCCTTAAAACCATATCTTTATGAACGGTTGACTTACCTACTCCAAACATTTTTGCCGTGTTTCTTACCGTTGCTTTGTATTTTATTATATATTCGGCTTCTAAAAGAATTCTTCGTTTAAGATAATTATACACTTTTTAACCCCTTTGTATATTGTATGAAAGGGGTTTTTATTATATTCTAATTTAATTTAACTAATTGATTATTTAATAACAATTTTCGCTTTTTTGCTTTTCTTCTACCTAATAGGTATACGTTTAAATTCATACCACTAATTAAGCCTTTCATTAAAATATATAGCCACATTAAAAATACTACTATTACCGAAATTGCTCCATAAATTTCACTAAAATTAGCAAAATAATTTATATAAACGAAAAAACCTATCGTCATTATAATTGAAAACAAACAGGTATAAATTGCTCCTTGTAAAACGTCTTTTACTTTTATTTTGTACGGACAAGCATATACGTTTAACATTATTAAAAAAATAAAAAAACTAACTATTAACGCCGTATAATTTACAATTCTACCTAACCTTTGACCGAAAAAGTCAATAGAATATTTACTTATAAAAAAATAAACACCTTGAAATAGCGCAAATCCAAATAAAAACAACGTCATTATTCCTAACGAAGCAACTCTTACTATAACGTGATTTTTTTCAACGTAATTGTAAACTATTTCACCCGTACGTCTTAAATGGTAAAAAAAGTTTGTTGCCGAATATGCCGAAATTAAAACGGCTATAACGTTTCCGCTTGTTCCTAAATTTTGAGCCGTTATAAAAACGTAGTCAATCACTTGTTTTACGTCTTTAAAAATTTCGCTTATAAAGGCATTATCAAATCTTGAACCAAAGGCAGATAAAGTTAGCGTTGTTAGGTAGGCTAACGGGACCATTTCAAGCAAAGCAAAAAAGACAAGTGCACCTGCAAGAGTAGAACTTTTTTTAGAATTTATAATTTTATTGTACTCAAAAAGATTATAAAAAAAATTGCTCATACGTTAAGTATAAGCAATTTTTAAGTTTGTTAAACTTAATAAATAAAACTTTATCACTAAAAGTTAAATCTTTTGCTAACGCAAAATTTTTGCAAACAAATTTTAACTTTTTGTTTTATAAAACTCTTGTTCCGTTTATTAATAAGCCGTATTTATAGCCTAATAATTGTGCCGCCTTTTCACACATTAACATTCTTGTATGGTATATTTCAAAATAATCGGCAACCGAACATAATTTAGGGTCTGTTTCAATAATAGTATCAATCGTTTTTGTTGAAGCGTCAACCTTAACGTAAGAACTATTTACTGCTAAATTAACCCTATCGTGAATATTCATATCTTGATAGATAGTTTTATTTTTTACACGTGATTTATGAACGTCGCTTTTATCAGCAATAATAAGAGCCGAACAAATTGCACTTACAGGTATTCCGTGTGCTTCGTCGTGGTTGCCTATTGCCATCATAATTTCAGAAGCGTCAACGTAACTCATTTTACGGTCAACTAAAATTTTATAGGCTAATAACGCCCCACTCGTTGCATGATTATACCTGGCTAACGCATTACCTATATCGTGTAAATAGCCTGCTATTTCGCCTAAACGAATACTCCTTTCGTCAAAGCCTGTTTCTTTTAAAATCATAGCCGTCCACGAAGCAACAATGCTACTATGACGTTCAGAGTGTTCAGTATAATTTAATGCGTCAATTTGCTTTTCGCACGTTTCCATTATTGCTTGGACTTCTTGGTCCTTTTTTAAGTCTTTTAACGTAATCATTTTGCACCTTTATAATTTTACAGTATGTATCTTGCTATAAATTTCTTCGTATTTATCACGGTAAAATAAATTTGTGCCAGGAGTTGTTATTGACGCCGTACCTGCGGCAACTGCTGAACGCAAAATTTCTTCGTAAGAAACGCCCTTTTCAGTCATTACGCCTACGGCGGCAACCATGCTATCGCCTGCCCCTACCGTAGAGTTTACGGCAACGCTTGCACTTTTACAAAAATATGCTTGATTTTTGTTTGTTAATATAGCCCCTTTTCTACCCAAAGATAATAAAACGTTTTCTGCCCCTTTATCTATAAGATAATTACAACCTTCTAAATATTCTTCAATCGTTTCTAATTTTTTACCAACAGTATCTTGAAGTTCAGTTAAATTAGGCTTAACTAAATATACTCCGTTACTTATTGCTGATAACAATTTTTGCGAAGAAGTATCCACTATTACCTTAGCGTTTTTATCAACGCTTTTAACAAGTTCGCCGTAATAATCGTCGCTAACGCCTTCTGGCAAAGAGCCACTTATAATTACTACCGACGCTTTTTTTGAAAGGTTAGCAACAAGGCTTAATAATTCTTTTTGCTTTTCCCTTTCAACAACTTCGCCTTTATCGTTAATTTCAGTCAACATTGACTTATTATCAACAATTTTATAGTTCATTCTTACGCTACCTTTGTTCCAAACAAAAGTATGTTTAACACCTTCGTTATCTAACGTTTGTTGAAATAAACTACCGTTTTCGTCGTACATAAAACCCGTAGCAAAACTATCGCCACCTAATCTTCTTACACCTATTGCAGAGTTTAACGCCTTGCCTGAACAAGTTATTATTTTATTGTTTACCCTATTCAACCTACCAACGTTTAACTGCTCTAATTCGACGGTGCAGTCTATGCTCGGGTTAGGACATACGCTTAATATCATTTTAAAATCCTTTATTCAGCAAGTTTTGCTTGCTCGATAATTTTATTTGTTTGGTCAAAAGGAACTTCTTCATAACGAACGAACTCAGAAGAGAAGAAACCCCTTGCTTGCGTAAGACTTCTTAAATCTTGTGCATATTCTAAAATTTCAATTTCAGGAACTTCTGCTGTTACGATACATTTATCGTTTTCTTGTTCCGTTCCTAAAATTCTACCCCTACGCTTATTAATATCGCCCATAATATCGCCTAAATAGTTATCAGGGACAACTATTTTAACTTGATAAATAGGTTCTAAAATAACAGGTTTTGCATTTTTAATACCTTGTTCATACGCTATTTTTGCTGCCGAAACAAAGGCCACTTCTTTACTATCAACAGGGTGAGATGAACCATCGTGTAAAGTTGCCTTTAAGTTGATAAGCGGATAACCTGCTAATACACCGTGATTAATTGCTTCCCTTAAACCTTTATCAACGGCAGGTATAAATTGTTTTGGCACTACGCCACCAACAACGGCGTCAACAAATTCGTAATAGCCGTCGCTTGCACCTGGTTCAAAAGTAATAACAGCGTGGCCGTATTGACCAGCACCACCCGATTGCTTTTTGTGTTTTCCTTCACCTTCTGCTTTTTGTAAAATTGTTTCTTTATAAGCAATTTTTGGGGTCTTTAATACAACTTCTACACCAAACTTGTTTTTAAGTTTTTTAGAAAGAACGCTTAATTGTGTAGTTCCAAGACCTGAAATAATCATTTCGCCCGTTTCTTTGTTTTTAGTAACAGAGAAAGAAATGTCTTCGTCTGCAAGTTTATTTAAACCTGCAAAAATCTTGTCTTCTTCACCCTTTTTAAGAGCATAAACTGCCCTTTTATACATAGGTGACGGCACGTTAAACTTTTTAAATTCAGTAGGAGTTTTTTCATATAAAGTGTCGCCCGTTTTAACGTTATCAAGTTTAGATAAAGCACCTATATCGCCTGCAATTAAACTATCAACGGCTTCTTGTTTTTTGCCTTTTACCGTATATATTGCAGAAATTTTTTCTTCGCCGTCTTTATCGTAAATTTTTAACGTTTGACCTTGTTTTAATACGCCTGAAATAACTTTAACGTAATGTAATTTGCCCATATAAGGGTCAACCACCGTTTTAAATACCCTTAAAATAGTTTGGCTATTTATATCAGTTTCTATAACCACTTTTTCGCCGTTTTGTAATGCTTTTTGATGACCGGCATCAATAGGGCTTGGGAGTGTAGATATAATTTTATCCATAAGGTTAAACACACCGTGATTTTTAAATGCACTACCACCTAAAACGGTAATAGTTGAACACGTTGCTATACCTAATTTTACGCCCTTTTCAATTTCCTCAGGAGATAACGTACCTTCGGTAAAATATTTATCTAATAATTCTTCGCTATTTTCGGCTGCCGCTTCCATAACTGAAAGGTGTGCTGCTTCATAAGCGTCTTTCAAATAATCAGGAACAGGACTTTCGTTTCTTTCCCAATCTCTTAACACGCCGAAAGCGACTTTTACAAAGCCTTTCATTTTGCCGTCAACCATATTTGGCACTATCATAGGTGCTATCTTATGGCCGTATTTTTCTTTTATAGCGTCAACAGTTTTAATAAAGTCAGAATTATCTTTATCAAGACCATTTAAAAATAATATTGCAGGGATTTGATGTTCTACACAATAATCGATAGCCTTTTCAGTTCCTACCGTTAAAGTTCCGTTTGCACCTGAAACGATAATAGCCGAATCACTTACGGCAAGCGCTTGTGCCATTTCGCATTCAAAATCATAATAACCTGGTACGTCTATTATGTTGAATTTATAACCTTTATATTCACAATTTGCTATTGCTAATCCTATTGAAGATTTTTTTGCTATTTCTTCTACGTCAAAGTCCATACACGTATTGCCGTCTTCCACTTTGCCTTGCCTATCAATAGCCCCTGAATTAAAAAGAATGGCTTCGCAAAGTGTTGTTTTACCTTCGCCACTGTGGCCGATAAACGCCACGTTCCTAATCTTGTTTGAATCCATAATTTCAACCTTCCATATATTTTTTAGTGCCTACTGCACTTAATATAATTATACACCACGACAATGATTTTTTCAATAGGCTATTTATTTTTTTTATTTTTCATATGACAAAAACCCAAATAAATCTACTTTTTATTTGAGTTTTTATTAACGATTTATAAGAATTTTGTTTGTATTTTGCCTTTTTAACGGCAATTTTACTAACGTTATAATAAAATGCAAATAACTCCACCTTTGCCTTCATTTACAATTCTTGTAACGGTTTTTCTCATTTTATTTTTCGTTTCGTTTTTCATAGAATTTAATTTAGAAGCAATTTCTTCATTAACAAGCGTTGAAAGTTTTTTGCCAAAAACGTCAGTATTCCACACTTTTTCAGGATTTTCTTCATACTCTTTTTGAAGAAAATTAGCAAAATCTGTGCATTGTTGTTGCGTGCCTGAAATAGGCGAAACTTCGGCATCTAAATTAATTTTTATAAGGTGCATACAGTCGGTTGTTGCTTTAATTTTAACTCCATATCTGCCACCTTGTTTAACAACTTCGGGATTTTGAAGCGTCATATCACCGTCGCTTGGCACAACTATACCATAACCGTTTTCGTAAACTTCGTTTAACGCATTTTTAGTTTTTTCATAACTTGCTTTTGCCGTTTTTAAATCTTTTACGTATTGCATAAGCATAAATTCGTCGCTAATTTCTTCGCCTGCCATTTCGGTAATAAGGTCATAAAATAAACTATTATCAACGTCAACTTTATATTCAATTTTGCCTTCACCTAAAAAACATTTTGTTTCAATATTATTTTGTATTCCGTCAATTTCTTTTAAAGCGTCTTCAATTAAACTATAATGCTTCATGCGGACAACGGCTGACGATACTTCTTTTACCTTTTCGCAAATAGTAGAAATAATTTTGCTTTCAGGTGGCAAAACTTGCATCCATTTAGGCAAGCATACGTCAAACGTTTTCATAGGAAATTCCATAAGCAAACTTGATAAAATTTCAACAAGTTGACTTTCCGTCGCTTGTAAAACGTTTATAGGTATTACTTTAACACCATATTTTAAAGATAATTTTTCGGCTAAACTTTGTGCGTTTTGACTGTTTGCGTCAACACAATTTAACACGACAACGAAAGGCTTACCGCTTTCTTTCATTTCGTTTACAACCCTTTCTTCTGCGTTTACGTAATTTTCTCTATCAATATCTACGATAGAGCCGTCAGTCGTAACGACAATTCCTATTGTAGCGTGTTCTTTAATAACCTTTTCCGTACCAATTTCGGCTGCTTTTTCAAAAGGAATAGGCTGGCTATTCCAAGGCGTTTTAACAAGCCTATCTTTGCCGTCTTCTTTATCGCCTAATGCTCCATCAACTAAATAACCTACGCAGTCAATAAGCCTTACTTTTGCTAATCCTTTGCCTTTTAATGAAATTTTTACACTTTCACTTGGGACAAATTTAGGCTCTGTTGTAGTGATGGTTTTGCCTTCGCCCGATTGTGGCATTTCGTCAATGGCTATTTGCTTTTTGTTTTTAGACGAAATATTAGGCGTAACGACGTATTCCATAAATTTATTTATAAAAGTAGATTTACCCGTTCTTACAGGCCCTACTATTCCTATATACATATCTCCGTCCGTTCTTTTTGCGATATCTTTATAAATATCAAACTTATCCATTAAAAAACCTCCCATTACACTAATGTATATGAGAGGTTTATTTTGTTTATGAATTTATTTTTGTTTTTTCTTATACTTTAATTCTTTTAACATTTGTAGCCAATTGGTTGGATGCTCTTCACCCATAAGCATACGCTTAATGTTTTGCTTATGCGCATACCACGTTAAAAAGATAATACCTATTACTAATAAGTTTGCTATTAATATAAGAGATAATTGTAACTTTCCGTTAAAATTTGCAACTACTTTGTTTTGTGCGTCAAGATACGTTTTATAAATTGTAAAACACGCCATAAACGCACCTGGGGTAGTTGCTATAAACGAACCCATAGCACCTATTTCAGTAATAAGTATAAACACTATAGCTAAAACACCACTTATAAGCCCTACTAACGGATTACAAACGAAAAATACGCCTATTGTAGTTGCTATACCTTTACCACCTTTAAACTTCATAAAAACGGGGAAAATATGCCCTACAACAGCGAAGAAACCACACATTACCCTTGAAACAAGGCTAACGCTAATTGCCGTTCCTTGAAAATAGCAATTTTTATATACTATAAAACCTAAAAAGGTTGGAATAGCGCCTTTAAGCATATCAAGTAATAAGGTTAAAATACCTATTTTTAAACCGAAATTCCTACTCATATTTAAAGTGCCGGGATTACCACTACCTAATGAGCGAATATCCTTTTTCTTTAATTTTGAAATTATGATAGCAAAGTTTATATTGCCTATTAAATATGAAAACGTTATAAGCAAAGTAAACTGCCACCAAAGGTCTTTAAAGGACAATATCATAACTTATCTTCTTCCTTTTCCCTAACAATAA
The DNA here is from genome assembly GCA_045645865.1 of Christensenellaceae bacterium. Classification (GTDB taxonomy): domain Bacteria; phylum Bacillota; class Clostridia; order Christensenellales; family Borkfalkiaceae; genus HGM11412. Next base: position 193,589 of record JAZRJP010000004.1, read on the forward strand.
GTTTAATAGGCGTTCCTTCAAAATTAATGGCGTTACGTAAAGTGTTTTCTAAATACCTTTTATAACTAAAATGCATAAGTTCGGCATTGTTTACGAACATAACGAAAGTTGGAGGTAACACGCCGTCTTGAACGGTGTAATAAATTTTAAGTCTTCTACCATTTTTAGTAGGCGGTTCTGAAATTCTTATAGCATCACCAAGCAAGTCGTTAAGAGTGCCTGTTGAAATACGTCTTCTTGCATTTTCTAAAATTTCGTCTGCCAAGGTGAAAAGTTTTTCAGCCCTTAAACCCGTTTTTGCCGAAATGAACACGCTTTTATAATAGTTCATAAAAGCCAAGTCGCTATCTAATTTCTTTTTATATTTTTCTATGGTGAACGTGTCTTTTTCAACGGCGTCCCACTTATTCATTATTATTAACGACGGCTTGCCTTGTTCGTGTACGTAACCTAAAATTTTAACATCCTGTTCTGTTAAGCCTTCCGTACTATCAATAACGACAAAGCAAATGTCTGCCCTACGAATTGCTCCTAACGCCCTTACAACGCTATAATATTCTATGTCTTCGTTTACGGCGTTTTTCTTTCTAATACCTGCCGTATCTATTATAGTATATTTTTTGTCTTTATATTCTAAATGAGTGTCGATAGCGTCTCTTGTCGTTCCACTTATTGCCGAAACGATAGTTCTATCGTAACCCAAAAGCCTATTAGTTAAACTTGACTTACCTGCGTTTGGCTTACCTACTATTGCAATTTTAGTGTATTCACTATCATCTTCGTAATTAACTTCGTCAAACAAAGAAGAGATTTCGTCTAACACGTCGCCTAACCCCTTGCCTTGTTCGCAAGAAATACCAAAAGGCTCGCCTAAACCTAATTCGTAATATTCAAATAATAACGAAGCGTCGTAATTATCCAATTTGTTTACTGCTAAAACAACCGGCTTGTTTGAACGGCGAAGCATACTTGCTACGTCGATATCCGATGCCGTAATTCCACTTTTAACGTCACAAATAAAAACGATAACGTCTGCCATATCAATAGCAATTTCGGCTTGCTTTTTAATATGTATCCACATTTCGTCTTGTGATTTTAATTCAATACCACCCGTATCAATTAACGTAAAAGCCTTGCCACACCATTCGGCATCGCAATAAATCCTATCTCTTGTAACGCCCGGCTTGTTTTCTACTATTGAAATCTTTTTGCCCGTTACTTTATTAAAAAACGTACTTTTGCCTACGTTTGGCCTACCAACTACGGCAACTAATGGTTTACTCATATTATATTTCCCTTACTGAATCGCCACCTGTTAAAGCGTTGAAAAAACTTTCTCCACTACCATCGGTTACGAGTATTTTTTTGTTTATTATTTTTGAAAATTCTGCTAACGTCATATCGTCTAAAAACACGTCTTCAAATTGTCTTAAACATATATCAGGCAACACTAAAACGTCGTACTCTTTATTAAAAGCACAAACTTGTGTAACAATATCGTTGCCCGTTAAAAGTCCCGTACAATTTACCGTTTCGCCAAAGAAGTTGTTTTTAACGCCTAAAACGTAGTAGGTTGCGTTTTTGCAATATTGTTTTATTTTATCACATTGTTTTTCAATAAAACTACTTGCCGACTGACCTGACACTATAAGATATTTTTTATCATTATCACTAAATTTTAAACTTGCGTCAATTTCGTCTTCAAACTTACGTGTTGTTCCTACTCCGTTTCCAAGTTGCGAAAAGTCGCCGTAATGCTCTTTACTTTCAACTTGTAAGCCCGCTTTAAAATAAAATTCATCGCCAAGCGTAGCAAAAGGTTCGTTAAATTCAGCGTTTAACATTTTAACTTGTTCAATAACGCACCTTGAATAATTTTTATCAATATCACGAATAGGAAATAAACCTTCCCTAAACTTTGTAATACCACAAGGCACTACCGAAACGTTTTTAAAGTTAGGTTTTAAAGCGTAAAGTTTACGAATACTATCTTCTAAAAACAAGCCGTCGTTTAAAGACGGAACTAAAACGATTTGCCCTTCAATTTGAATTCCGTTTTGCGTTAAGTATTGTAATTTTTCATAAATATCACCTGCGAAACGGTTGTTTAGCATTTTAACCCTAATTTTAGGGTCAACGACTTGCACCGAAACGTATAAAGGGCTTAATTTAAGCCTAACTATTCTTTCTAAATCACTTTGCTTTAAGTTAGTTAAAGTTACGAAGTTGCCAACCATAAAACTTTGGCGATAGTCGTCGTCTTTAACGTATAAAGATTTTCTCATACCCTTAGGCATTTGGTCAACGAAACAAAAAACGCATTTGTTTTGACAAGTTTTTAAGTCAAGCAAATCACTTTCAAAAGTTAAACCAAGCGTTTCGTCGTCTTCTTTTTCGACTTCGATATTGCAAATTTCACCGTTAATAGTTTTAACCGTCAACTGAAAATTAGTTTGAGCATCGTAAAAAAGATAGTCTAAAATATCTTCAACTTTATGACCGTCAAAATGAGTAATAGCGTCGCCCCTTTCAAAGCCTAATTCTTCGCCTATTGAATTTTTTTGAATATCTTTAACTACTAACATAGTATTATTATATACACATTATATAATTTTGTAAAGAAAAAACAATTAAAAAGCACGCTACTTTGTATCACAAATGATAGCGTGCCTTTTTTTAATTTTTATTTGCCGTGCCCTTTTTGATTAATTCTTCTAAAATAGGTTTAAGCGTTTGTAAAACTCTATTTGCTATAAAATAGTGTCCTATATCGTTAGGGTGTACGTCTAAAAACGCCATTTCTCTGATTTCCCTTGGCACCATTTCTTTACCTTTAATTAAATAAACGTTTTTGTCTCCGTTTTCAATAGCATACTTATAAGTTTCAAAAATAGCCTCGTCCCTTTTAGCCCTTCCACCGTCTTTCCAATAAGTATCTCTAAAATAAGCCGACATAGTTAAGAAAATTATAGGAGTTTCAGGGTGCGTTTCTCTAAACGCTTTGTAAAGCGGTAAATGCGTTTCCCTTAAATGATTAGCGTCGGGAGCATTTGCATCGTAATCGCAAACAAATACCGAACAATCTACCCCTTTTAAAAATTCAACGTCTTCAGGTTGTCCTTTTGCGCCACCGCTAATACTGTAATTAATAATATCTGTTTTTGACTTTTTACAAATAATGCAAGCAAAGTTTGTGTCTGGTCTTGTTGCACTTGCACCTTCTGTTATTGAGTTGCCGTAAAAAAGTATAGGTTTTAACTTATTGTAAGGCTCATACTTTTCAACCTTAGCGCCTTCGTTAAACATTATAGTCAACTCGCTAACGCCACTATAAGTTGGTAAATACATAACGTAGTTACGCATACCACCCCTTAATATACCTTCAAAAATATGAGTGTCGCTTTCGTCGTAATTTTTACCGTCCTTAGTATAATAAGGTGGCATAAAACTACGAGCATATCTTTCTTCGCCGTCTGGCATAACTTCACAAATAAAAAATCCGTGATTACCTAAAATTGAAGATTTTGAAGATTTTACTAAATCAAAATACCTTGCTTTAATTTTAATTTTGTTTGCGTCGGTTGAAAAAGTTATTCTAACACCCGTGGTTACACGGCTACCCCAATAACGACCATAATTTAAAGTTTTAACGTAGTCAAGTGGCATTTTGTGAAAACCTTCGTTTTCATAGAAAGTTGCACCGTAAATTGTAAACGGCTCGCAAGGGATTATGTATTCGTCAAAATTATCTCCGCCAACTGTTTGGTCGGCGTAGTTTTTATCAAGTTTTTCTAAAATAGACATTGTAGCCACCACCTTTAAATAATTTTATTTAATACTTCTTCAACGGCAAACGCCATAAACAAGAAACCTAACGTATTAGGGTGACTTTCGCCTGCCATGCAAAGTTCCCTTGCGTCGTACGGAAACATACTTCGACCGTCAACGAAATAAACGTTGCTATCGCCTTGACTTTTTGCATATTCGATAGTATCTAAAATAACTTGCGTCCTTTCGTTACCTTCACGGCAAGTTACTTCATACTCTCTAAACCCTGACGGTCTTGACATAAAAATTATAGGAGTATTAGGTTGCTTTTCTCTAAACCTTTTGTAAAGTGGTAAATGTGTTTGCCTTAAATACTCGGCATTTGGTGCATTATGGTCGTAATCGCATACAAATACTGAACAATCAACGCTTGCTAAAAAGTCAACGACTTCGGGCTGAGCCTTTGCTCCGCCAGATATAGCGTAAGTCATATAGTCAACAAAATTTCTTTTAGCAATAATCGCTTGATATGTATGGTCAGCCCTTGTGGCAGAGCCCCCTTGCGTTATAGACGAACCATAATATAAAATAGGCTTTATATCTTTATAAGGATTGTATGGCTCAACAACGCAATCTTCGTCTAAACAAATAGTAAGCCAATCAACCATACTATACGTAGGGAAGTATAAAACGTACTTTCTAACGTCGTTACCCTTTAAATAACAAGAAACTTCAATTTCAGGGTCGAAAATAGGGTCAGTTTTCCATTTATCGAATAAATTGCCTATTAAAATTTGTTCTCCACTATCAGTTATTTCAAGCAAAGTAAAGAAAGACGTTGCTAAAATAGACATTTCTTTACTACGGCAAAAGCCACTAATTTTTGCTTTTACTTTTAACCTTGTAGAGTCCGTTTTAAAACAAAGCCTTACGCCTGACGTACATAAACTACCCCATTTTATACCTTCGCCGTATTCTTTTGGCATAGCGTCTATTGTTTCTTTTGGAATTTTATAAAAGCCGTAGCCTTTTTGGTATTTTGCTCCAAACAAACTAAACTTATCGCAAGGTATTTCATATTCTTTAAAATTATTGTTCGCAACAGTTGTTTTCGCAAAATTCTTGTCAAAATCTTCAATGTTTCTTTTCTTTTCCATAACGTTATCCTTTATTTTTTGTTAGGTTTTTTTAATGCTCCTAAAACTATAAAAATTATTCCTAAAATAAATAATAATACTACTAATGCCCATAAAACGTGTAAGTTAGTTAAAAAATTCCTTACTATAAAAGCAACGCCTACGCTTACTAATATAAGTGATAATATAAGATACCAAACTGAATATTTTTCACTACTTGACCTATCGTAATAATACGCCCTAAAAATTTCAATGCTTCCCCTTAAATAAAGGACTATACCTAAAATTTTGCCTGCGTCGGTTACGTTGAGCACGTTAAATTGAGCAAGCACGCAAGAAAGTGCTATAATTGATAAAATTACAAACTCTAAAATTACTAAAATTCTAATTGCTTTGTTGCCCTTTTTAAACATTTTTTTGAAAAGATAAAAAGCAAGATACAACACTAAAACGATAGCAATAATAAGTTTAATAATATCCATACCCCAACTTGCAAAAAATAGTTCGCTACTTATTTTAGACCAAATAGGCATTAATATTATTGAAGATAATATTAAAAGTGAGCCTAAAACTATATAAAGCCAAAAATTTTTACTTTTTGTTAAATTAAATATTTTTGAAAATTTCATAAACACTCCTTTGTTCTTATATTATATGATATAAAAAAATCAATGTCAATCTTATTAGAAAATAATACGCCGTTTTTGCGACTATTTTTTACATAAAAATACACCCTACCTTTTAGATAGGGTGAATTTGTTATTCACTAAGTTTTATATCAGTTGATTGAACTATATAATCGTTTGTAACGTATGAAACGTTATTCCTTTTATAGTTAAGTGATATGGTATCGCCACTTCTTATAGTCATTATAATATCGCTAAACTGATAATCTCTTTCAACGGCAAAATATTGATTGTTTATATTAATTCCTATTAACACGTCGTCAACTTGTAACGATAAGTTTTTAGCAATAGAATTATCTATAACAGAAGTTAATTTGAGTTCTTCAACTATGCGTCCGTAACCTGAAATACTATCATAAACGTATTTTGAATCATTAATAACTACTGTAAGACCAAAAACCATCTTGTTAACGTAACCGTTTTTATAATTAATAATATTTTCAACGGCATTTTTTACCGTGTTTAATGGTACGGCATAGTTTACGTTTTGGTCAACGGTATCACCTGCGTTTGTAATACCTATAAGTTTTCCTTCAACGTTGAAAAGTCCACCACCCGAATTTCCTGCATATAAAGGGGTATCCATACGCAATAGACTATAATATCTTGTTTGGGTATCAAGTTTTAACTGTACTTTTTCACAATCTACGCTAACAACACCTTTCGTTACGCTTATTCCGTCGTCTTCCGGATTACCTATTGCTACTGCCGTTTCTCCAACGTGATATTCACTTGCAAATTGAACAGCCATTACGTTAGGATTAATATTTTTTAAATCTTGCGTGCTTGCTTTTAAAACTGCAATATCGTTAAGAATTGAGCCACCAACGTATTCGCACTCTACGGCGTTTTCACCATAATTATATACGGCGTAACCATCAGTATCATTGCCCGTTTTTGCAGGCCAATCTTCACTACCATATAAGTAGCAAACTACTTTTTTAGCAATTTTAGACTCTGTAATTTGTTGATATTCATATACAACGTGATAGTTTGTTATAATATAAGTATCTTGTTCGCCTACTCTATATATAACGCCCGAACCTGCTCCTACGCTTTTTACACTTGTTTTACCCGACGGCACGATAAATTCTGAATAAAGTTTTACGCTTGAACATAAAAGTTTGTTAATAGTTACCGAATTAATATCAACTTCAACGCTTAAAAAATCTTTTAAAAATTCTTCATACGTTGCCGTTGGATGATTTTGTTTATACCTATTATACAAATCTTCGATAGTTATTTGTGGGGCGTCGCTTCCGTCTTCGCCGTCTATTCCGTTTTCTCCGTCTTTACCATTAGTTATAGTAAAAGTAGAAGTTCTACCATCAGTATAAGTTATAGTGTACGTATCAACTAAACCATCTGTACTTGTCTTTTCTATTGATAGTATGTTTGACGGATTAACTATTTGTATGCAACCTGTAAAAATAGTCGTAGCCATAATTAGCGTTATTATAAGCACGCCTATTCTCTTTAAAATTTTAGCCATTATTACTCCTTAGTTATGCTTTATTATATATATTTGCTATTATCGATAATTATTAAACGTTATTAGCAAGTTATTATTTAAAAGCCTAACCTTGTCTTTTTATCAAATATAGTTTTAAATTCTTTGTCAAGAGTTGACCTTATAAAATCATCTTTTGTTAACGTTACCTTGTCGCATTTACAAAGTTGACACCTTGTTGCACTTTTTGCCCAAGTTCTTTCAAATAAATTTCTTACAAAACGCGCGTTGCTAAATTGTTTAGAATTTATTACGCTATCAGGTAAATTTTCAAAATACTCTTTACTTGCTGAGATAATATCTTCTTCGTATTCAAACTTGCCGTTTAACATACTAACGAAAATTTCGTGTAATTGTGTGCGGGTAAAGTTAGGGAATTCTAATAAATAAGGCATTCTGCCTGCTAAACCTGCATTCCCTTTCATAAGTTTTTCCATATCATCGGTGTAGCCTGCCATAATTACAACAAAGTCTTGCCTGTGATTTTCCATTTCGGCAATTAACGTATCTAACGCTTCAACACCATAGTCTTTGTTATTATCGTCGCCCCTATACAAAGAGTAGGCTTCGTCAATAAATAATACCGAACCATAAGCATCACGACAAATACTTGAAGTTTTTGGCGCCGTTTCGCCTATGTATCTACCACAAAAATCTCTACCTGCATATTCGTAGAAATTACCTACGCTTAAAACTCCCCTTTCTTTAAGAATTTTTCCAACAATTCTTGCAACGGTCGTTTTGCCCGTTCCTGGATTACCTACGAAACGCATATTGATACAAGGAGCGTTTACTCCGTTTTGCTTGCGTGCGTATTCTATTTGAGATACAATTTCGTTTATGCGATTTTTAACGCTTTCAGTGCCAACTAATTTATCAAGCATTTCGTAGCCTGAAAGTTGGTCTGCCACGTAATTGTAGCATAAAAGCGAAGCGTCCGTTTCGTCGATATCAAAAGACGGCTTTTCAAGGTCACAATTTTTAAGTTGCTTTTTATAGATAAGTTCCATTACAAGTTTTTCGCAAGTTTTAAAGCCGTAAAATCTACCATCGCTTTTCTCTTCGTTTAAGCGTTGTTTAAAGAACGCAAAAGCACTTTCAGTTAAATTAAAACGGAATTTTTTGCATTTTTTAACGGCATATTCGCAAAGTTCAGTTTCGGTAAATGGGGGAACTTGCACCACTTTAACAAATAAAATATCGTTAAGGGCTTGCCTAACCGTTTCGATAACTTCTCTATCAACGAAAGGTATTCTAAAAAATACGATAGTATTTTTTTTGTTTTTACCTATAATTTTTAAAATTTCTTTAAATTCGTTGCTTTTTAGCATGCTTAAATATGCACTAATATCAAAGCAAACTATTTTGTTTGTATCGGCATCGTATTTAAAAAAGTTTTCAACAATATTTACACCTTCTGACGGCTCTTTTTTATAATCGACAACCCTTTCAATAACGTCGTCGCTACTATAATCGCCAACCTTTAACGCTGTTAATAATTTTGCGAATAACTTTAAGTAAATAGTTAAACCACAACCATTATTTATTGCAAGCAAATAACATTGATAAAAAAAAGTATTTAAACTTTCGCTTTTTATTAAAGACGGGGCTATTTTGCACGCTTCTTTGCAAAGAGATTTAAATTCTTCTGCACCCGTTAAATGCATAATTTCTTCAAGCACGCTTTCGACCGTTTCGGCACTTACGCTTTCTTCAACCTTTTTATCTTTTCCTTTACCTAAACCTATACTTTTTAAAATATCGTCAACCTTTGCTTGCGTTTCTTTTGTAGCACTTTCTTTTTGAGTTTCTTCTACCCTTTCAATATCGTCTTTTTGCACGTCTTTTTTAGTTAAATTATCAATAGTTGACGTTAGTGAGCCTAAAATACTATTTATACCAGTAGTTTTAGTGTCTATATTTTCTTCTTTTTTAGAATATTCTTCGTCAATTTCAACGTTTATGTCGAATAATGATTCGTTCGCATCACTATAATTAGATAAGCAAATACCTAACGTTCCTTTATAAACTTGTTCAACGGTCAATTCTTCTTTAAAAGATACAGCAAGTTCTAATTTAGATATTGTTTGTTCAATAACTTTTACGTCTTTACTTACACGGCAAAACGTATCTACCAACCTATCGGTTGCATAATCTTCACCATTGTAATGTTTTTTTGCAAAATTTTCATTTAAAGTGATTTTAATTCTATAATACATAGTAACCCCCAAAGATTACACGTATTATACCATAATTTTAAACCATTGACAACTTTTATAAAAAAAATAAAAAAAACAATTAGCGCTTATATTATTTTGGCACTGCTAACTTAATTATAGTTTAAAAAGTTAAACTTTTTTATAAAATTTTAGTAAAATGCTGTAAAAATATTTGCTCTTTTACAAATCTTGTGTTAAAATACTTATGCTTTGATACGCGGACATGGCGGAATTGGCAGACGCATAAGACTAAGGATCTTATGAGGGTTAACTTCGTGCAGGTTCAAGTCCTGTTGTCCGCACCATAAAACGACAAGTTAAATCTTGTCGTTTTTTTTATTCTTTACGTAGGACTTGAACCTACGGTTCAGCCGTAAAACATCAACTACAGCCAAACTAAAAAACCAAGCGCTTTGCTTGGTTTTTTACTTTAACTATCTTTTTTAAAAACTATAATATCTTCAACGTTGCAGTTTAAAATATTGCATAAATCGTTTAATTTTGCTGTTGTTATTCCCCCGCCCTTTTTAATTCTATCTATTGTTGCAGAACTAATTCCGTATTTGTAAATTAGCGTATAAGTTGAAATATTTTTCTTTTTCAACGTCTCAAAAAAGGGCTTATATGATATCATAATTAAATTATATACTATAATCATTTACTTGACTATACTCATAAAAATGACTATAATACTATTATATTCATAATAATGATTATAATACACCAATTTAGGAGACTTTTATGAAAAAAAGATTTTTAACTCTTATTCTCTCTCTTACCGCTATGCTTATGTGCATATTCAGTTTAACTGCTTGTGGAGGTATAGAATTCAAAGTCAACTTCGTTGTTGATGGTGAAGTTTATGCGGCCATTGATACCAATGGTCAAGAAATTATTAAAATGCCAGAAAATCCAAGTAAAGAGAATTATACTTTTGATGGTTGGTTTTGGGATAAAGATGTATGGGAAAAACCGTTCACTGCAAATTCCCTATTGGATGCACCTTTGTCAAGCGACATGTCTGTCTATGCTAAATTTAGCCTAATTCATAATTGTGATTTTAAAGAAAAAGTTGCAAGTGATATTTATAAAGCAACTGGTGCTACTTGCGAAAATAAGGCAACTTATTATTTCTCTTGCTCTTGTGGTGAAAAAGGCACGGAAACGTTTAAAAGCGGTGTCGCGCAAGGTCACAGTTTTACAAACTATATAAGCGACAATAATGCAACCTGTGAAGTAGACGGAACTAAAACTGCTGTTTGTAACAGAAACGGCTGTAATAAAACTGATACTATAACCGATGTTAATAGCAAATTAGGTCACTCTTATGGTGATTGGATTTCTATCGGAAACGGTCAACACAAAAAGACTTGCGTTAATGATAACAACCATAATATAACAGAAAATTGTTCTGGTGGTACGGCGACGTGTACAGAAAAGGCAATTTGTGATTTTTGCAATCAAGAATACGGAGATTATGATAATAATAATCATCCTTCAACAAACAGATGGGTTTATGATACGAAGCATCATTGGAAAAATTATTTATGTGGGCATATAAATGAAGAAAAACAAGAACATGAATACATCAATGGTAGTGGTCGTTGCTTTTGTGGTAATGAAACTTTTACAAGTGTATCTTTTACAAAAAGTGTGTTTTATGGTGTTGTAGGAGAAAGAGTAATTGTTAACGTTACGGGCAACAATCCATTTGTTTATGATTTTGAATATGATTTTATTAGTTCAAATGATAATGTAATAAGAATTGAAGACAACAAAGTAATGGCTGTAAGAGCAGGTACTGCTAACTTAACAATCGTTATTAAAGGCACCAATGCAACTGCCACTTGTGAAATTATTGTTTACAATATCGAACATGAGGATACACCTTTAATAGTGTATCATCATGACGAGTATGGAAGCCACCCTATAATCGCGACTTCTCAAATAAATCAAATGATAATTTCAGACTTTAAAGTTAACAGCGCAACAGTTGAGATTGGTTTGACTATGAATGTCCAACTCATTTCATATAAGTATGGTAATAAATATAGTAATTCTATTCATGTATATGTATATGATGAGAATAACACTCTTCTTGGAAAAGACTTTTGTTATAGTGGTGGTGCTATTGAAGTAGGCTATTCTTATATTTCAACGGTCACTATTTATATTGACAAGGACATAATGAACGTGGCAGGAAAAAATTTAAGACTAGAGTTTAAGGAATAAAATAGTATTTTTAGCAACTATTGGCTATATTAAAAGAATAGAAGAAAAAGTTGGAAAATCAAACATCCGTTTTTAAATTATTCGTTGTGTAAAAAAGCGTGCCTAGAGGTAAAATTTATGCCCTTATTAAAATTTGATTTCACTAAAAATGTAGATAATTATATCGCAACAATGCTTAGTTTATCTAATCATCGTTCAAAAGCATACGATATATGCCATGAAGAGTTTAAAAAAGCACTTTTAAGTGGAGTATGCAATTGTGAGTATTTATCATTGCATTTATTTAGCTATCTCGCAAGTTGGGGAATGGTATGTAGGAAAAGTATTTTATTAAAACAAAACTTTAAATACCTTATCCCCGCAGTAAGAGTTGTAACAAATAAAAAATATTTATCACTTTTAGATGTGGATGTGTTTAGCCGTTCATTTAACAACGCAAATTATGTAAAATTAATGATTGAACTTAGAAATGAGTTGGCAAGTGCAGTATATGGGAAAAAATATGAATCAAGACACAATACTCTGCTAAGTAAAATAGTGTTAGTGTCATTGGGTTGCATTGTGGCTTATGATAGAAAAGTAAAATCAAATTTAAAACTTTTAAAATGCTGTATCTCATATACTAAAAACGGGTTGTTAGATTTGTTAAATTTTGCTACTATTTATAAAACTGACATAAGAACATTGCAAAAAAAGTATAAGTCGCTTAATTATTCATCAATGAAAATTTGTGATTGCGCTTTATGTTTTTAATATCTATTTTTTATAAATATACCTATATCGTATTGACATTTAAAAACTTTTCGGTTCAAATTAAAAATGCCTTGGTGCACCATAAAACGACAAGTTAAATCTTGTCGTTTTTTTTATTCTTTACGTAGGACTTGAACCTACGTTTTATTATAAAAACCCGAAGAAACTTCGGGTTTTGTTTTTTAAGTTATTTTAACATTGCTCTTTGACTGATTTTGCCGTCCGGGTCAATTTCGCCTGCGTGTTGAAGTGCCTTTTTAGTTAAGAAAGGTCCAACAAGTTCGTAAATTAATACAGAGAATAAAATTATGCTTTCAATGATAATTCCCATTTCACCAAGTTCAGTTGCCGAACTAACTATCATTGCCATACCTAATGCAACGCCTGCTTGTGGGAATAAAGTTATTCCTAAATAGTTTCTTACGTTAGGGGTAGCGTTTACCATTTTTGCACTTATTTTTGCTCCAAAATACTTGCCTATGCAACGGAAAACTATGTACGCTACACCAACTAAAACTACTACGAAATCAGATAATACTGCTAAGTTAAGCTCTGCACCGCTTATTACGAAAAAGAGTATATAAATAGGTGCAGTCCAACGGTCAAGCCTATCCATAAGTTGTTCAGAAAAGTCACAAATGTTGCAAAATATCGTGCCAAGCATCATGCAAGAAAGTAAAGGTGAAAAGGCAACGTGAACTCCAAAAACATTAAATTTAAAATTAGAAATTGCAACCGTAACTAAAACGAAAGCAACCGACATAGCAAGTCTTTTTGAACGTGAGTGGAAAAACTTTTCAAAAAAGGTGAACACGTAACCCATAAGTGCGCCTAAACCAACAGATAACACAACTTCGATTAAAGGCTCAACTAAAATTGAAACAATATTTATATGCCCTGCTATAAGTGCTTTTGCAACACCGAAAGAAACGGAAAATAACACAAGACCTACGGCGTCGTCAAGAGCAACTACGGGAAGTAAAACGTCGGTTACAGGACCTTTTGCTTTATATTGCCTAACAACCATAAGCGTTGCGGCAGGTGCTGTTGCCGATGCTATTGCTCCTAAAATGATTGCAACAGGGAGAGGCAATATATTAGGAAAGAACAATGAAAAAATTATTAACGCTGCGTCAACGACAAGAGTAGTAAACACGGCTTGAAAAATACCTATTACCGTTGCTTGTTTACCTATCGTTTTAAGTTGAGCAAGCCTAAACTCGTTACCTATTGAAAAGGCTATAAAACCAAGCGCTACGTCTGATATTATTGAAAACTTTTCAATATTTTCGCTACTTGTAAACCCTAAGCCGTCAATATTTAATGAGCCAAGCAAAAACGGTCCTATCAAAATACCTGCAACCAAATACGCCGTAACAGCAGGTAATTGTACTAATTTTGCTAATCTTGATAACATTAAGCCTGCAAATATTGCAAGCGCTAAACATAACAAAGTTTGTTCCATAAATTTCTCCACGTTGATTACAACGTTATTGATTTTAATACTTTAAATTTTATTTGTAAAGCGTTTTTTATATGATTAAAAAATTTTATTAAAAAGGAAAAGACTGCTTTTAAAAACCTTAATTTTTTGCAGTCTTTTTTATTTGTTTTATTAATCTAAAAATTCTTTTGCTCCGTTTAAATAATACTCGTCAGTGCTTGCTTGAAAGTCTTTACCTGCAACTAAATCGCCTTTGTAAGCATAAATTCTTTCGCCAAACAACACTTTTTTATCTATAACGTTGCCGTCGCTATCTAAAACGTTTTCAACGTGAGTGCCGTATAAATATTTAGGCTCTACGCCGTTTTCTCGCCACGCTCGTAACATATCTAATTGAGAGCCACCGTTTTCGTCGGCAGTAACAACGCCTAATCCGTATCCACTTTCGCCGTGAGCCCTACCTGGTATTACGAAATATTTAAAAAAGTCTTTAACGTTATCGTAGCCACCAAACGCATTACAAACTCTATTGTAATAATTCATTGCGTCAGGCCAAGGTCCTAACGGGTCTGCTCCACCCGAATAGCAAATTATTTTGCCACCACGTTCTTTGAATTTTTGTATATTAGGATTGTTTGCCATATTCGTTAAATAATGTTTTCTAACAAAAATATCGGCATATTTATCAAAATCAAAGTCTTGGTCTTTATATTTTTCACCAAAAAACACCCTAAACCACGGAGAGCCGTATTGTTCTAAACGCTCTTCGTTGCCAATAAATTCACTGTTTATTTCTGCACCAAACGGCATGCCACAAAAAATACGCTTTTTAGTTCGTGGATTTACAGGTCCTTCGTACAAAGCACGAAGCCCGTCCATTTGCTCTTTTGTAAAGTTAGGCCTTTTTTCTTCAACAAATTTAATAAACTTATCAACGGTATCTTCGCCTATCCACCCCCAAGTTACGTAACCGTTTTTAACCTTGCCGTATCCACTAAAAAATTCAAGAACAAGGTTATAAATGTCTTCTTTTTCTTGTTTTGTAAATAACGGATAGCCTTCTTTACGAAGTTTTGTAAAACACCAAAGAAAATACATTCTTAAACAAAGGGCGTTGTTTGACGGCACTCTTGCAATAATTCCGTCGAAATCTTCGGGGTAATTTTGAAATTCTGAAAAGGCTTGAAGTCCGCCTGCCGAACCACCTGAAAAATATGAGTATTTTTGTTTTACTCCGTACCTTGCTAATATAATAGTGTTGGCAACTTCTACCATTTTGTGCGTTGCACGATTGCCGTAATCAGTCCACGTAGCGTCGGGCAATAAAACCATAGGTTCGTTCATAAGTTTGTACGTGCCCATATCAGTTTGAGCAACGGCGTAACCCTTAGTCGCTTCGTAAATGTAATTACCAAACTTTCCTGCCGAACCACCATTACCAACGCCTAAAAATATGCCGTTCCATTTATTAGGTAGCCAAATTTTGTGCCTAACGTAAGAATTTTCTTCATAAGAACATTCAACGGTTACAACAAGCGAAATTAAACCATTACAAGAAGCACCTTCTTGACGATTAAGCCAATCTTCTTCAATGCTTGTTATTTTCCCGTCTTTAATAAAAACGTTAGATATATCGTTTAATTGATAGAAAGTATCTTTCATTTTACTCCTTTAAACGCAACGCTAAAAAATTGCTTTTTCTATTTATAAATATAACATATTTACATTACAAAATCAATACAAAATAAAATAAATGCACACGGATTTTAAAATCCGTGTGCTATATTTTAGTCGTAAATAGGGAATTTTTCACAAAGAGCAATAACTTCTTTTGTAACCCTTTCCTTACTTTCTTCAAAATTGAACGTTACGTCGTAAATAAAGTCTGCAATTTTAAGCATTTCTTCTTTACCGAAGCCCCTTTGAGTAACGGCTGGCGTACCAATTCTTACACCGCTTGTAACGAAAGGACTTTCAGGGTCGTTAGGAATTGCGTTTTTATTTAACGTAATATGAACTTCGTCTAAACGGCGTTCAAGTTCTTTACCCGTAATGCCTGTTCCTATTAAACTAACAAGCATAAGATGATTATCCGTACCGCCTGAAACAAGGTTAAATCCCTTTTCAATAAGTGCTTTTGAAAGCGTTTGTGCATTATCAACAATTCTTTGTTGGTATGCCTTAAATTCATCAGTAAGCGCTTCGCCAAGAGCAACTGCCTTTGCAGCAATTACGTGCATTAAAGGACCGCCTTGCGTACCTGGGAATATTGCCTTATCTATTTGTTTAGCATACTTTTCTTTACAAAGAATCATACCGCCACGTGGTCCACGTAAAGTTTTATGAGTTGTAGTTGTAACAACGTCTGCATAAGGTACAGGGCTTGGGTGAAGACCTGCTGCTACTAAACCTGCAATATGCGCCATATCTACCATTAAGTAAGCACCAACTTTATCAGCAATCTCTCTAAATCTTTTAAAGTCGATAACCCTTGGATATGCACTTGCGCCTGCTAAAATAAGTTTTGGTTTATGAGCAATAGCAAGTTCTTCAATTTTATCATAGTCTAAAACTTGTTTATCAAGGCTAACTTCATAAGGTACGATATTAAAATATTTACCTGAAATATTTACAGGTGAGCCGTGAGATAAGTGACCACCATTTGCAAGTGATAATGATAAAACCGTTTCGCCCGGATTTAATAAAGCAAAGAAGGTTGCTAAGTTTGCATTTGCACCACTATGTGGTTGAACGTTTGCGTGTTCAGCACCAAATAATTTTTTTGCCCTTTCTCTTGCGATATTTTCAACTTCGTCAACGTACACGCAACCACCGTAATAACGTTTTGCAGGGTAACCTTCTGCATACTTGTTTGTTAAAACACTGCCCGTTGCTAATAAAACTGCTTCGCTAACAATATTTTCAGAAGCGATAAGTTCAATGTTTTGTTGTTGACGTTTTAACTCTCTTTCAACCGACGCGTAAACTTCGCTATCGAATTCGTTTAATTTTTTGAAAAACATAATAACTCTCCTAAATAAATTACTAACATTATATATCTTTTTGCTCTTTTTGTCAAAGTTATATTGACCATTTAATAAAAGAAACGACCACTTTAAGAAAATTCTTAAAGTGGTCGTCTATTTAATTATTTCTTTTTAGGTTTTGGTTGTCTAATTCTGTTGAGTTTAGCGTTCATTTTTAATAATTCTTCCTTAGTGAACACTATATCTAACATACCAACTAAACTTGTAAGTCTTAAAAGAGTAAAGCCTTCCATCATTTTCATCATACTCTTGTTAACAGTAAAGCCTGATGCTTTTTTAACTTTTTTCTTTCCCTTTTTGCCACCCATAAATTTCTTTAATAAGCCAAGTAACATAAGTTTGCCCCTAAACGTTGCTATAATATCACTCATTTTGCTATTTAAAGATAATCTACCTTCTGGCGCAGTTACGTCGAACCAATTAAGAACAACGCCCTTTTCAACTAAACGATATGCTTCGTTAAACGTTTCAACTTTATTGATAACGCTTTCGTCTTTTAAATCGCCACTAACGGCAACGATTTTAGAAGTGCCTTCGTTCTTAACGTCAAAGTAGAAGAAATGGTCGTCTGCTTCTTTAACTCCTACGCTTTCGCCATTTACGAAAAGTTCAACTGTTTTTTGGTTAGAATATACTGTAATTTTTGTAACGTCTTCAACTCTATCAACGTATCTTTTGCCACATACGTGAACGAAAGGTTCGTCAGAAAGCCAAGCCTTATAAGCATAGAAACTATCTTTTTTATACTTTCTATCAAAAGTCATTAAACCTTTATGGTTTTGTCCATTTTCGCCACCTTCTGCTCTTGCATCAGCACCAAAGTCAAACATGTTCCATACGTGAGTAGCCCAAATATACTTTCTTGAAAATAATTGTTTAATTAATTCTTCGTGATAGTATGCTTGATATTCTTCTGTATAGTCACCTTGCATAGGATTTGAAGTGTGCCAATTAAGTGCTTCACAACCATATTCAGAACAACCGATAGGAATATTTGGATATTTAGCATGGAATTCATCAAACCAAGGTCCGTTCATTGACGTATCGCCACCATACCAACCGAAGTAGTGGTTGTAAGAGATACAGTCAGGTATTGAAAGGTATTGTTGTTCGTCCATACCACACATAGAAACAACTGCCATAGTCGTTAATCTTGTTTTATCCATATCGTGACAAATATCGTTTAAGATTTTGTGATTTTCTATTAAGTCAGGGTCTTTTGCGCCTTGCATTGTTATTTCGTTAGAAAGTCCCCAAACAACGATAGAAGCATGGTTGTAGTTTTGAACGATAAGTTCTTTCATTTGAGAAATTGTATTTTCTCTACCCGTTGCCATATGTTGTGAAATGTAAGGAATTTCTGCCCAAACTACCATACCTTTTTCGTCACATAAATCGTAGAAGTATTGGTCGTGTTGGTAGTGCGCTAAACGAATAGTTGTAGCACCTACTTCACAAATGTATTCAATATCTTCTTTGTGGTGTTCTTTTGTAAGAGCATTACCAAAGCCCCATCTATCTTGGTGACGAGATACACCGTGAAGTGGATATTCTTGTCCGTTTAAGATAAAGCCTTTTTCAGGGTCGATAGCAAAACTTCTAACACCAAAACGACTTTCTACACTATCTATAACTTCGCCGTTTCTAACGATAGAAACAACGCCTTTATAAAGGTAAGGATTTTTACGACCATGCCATAACGTTACGTTTTCGATAACGAAGTTTTCAGTGCTAACTTCACTTTCTTTACTTAAAATTACGTCGCCGTTAGCATCTAAAATTTCGTATTTATAAACGTCGCCGTTTGTAGCGTTTGTAACGTATGTTTTAATTTCAACGTTAGCATTTTTTCCGTCAACGATAGGTGTAATTTGAAGACCGTTGCCACCAAAATATTCTAAATCAAAGTGTGTGTCGTTTACACAAATAATATTTACGTCTCTATATAAACCACCATAGAAAGTAAAGTCGGCAACTTGTGGATAAACTACTTCGTTAGCAGTGTTATCAACTGCGATAGTAATTTCAGTTTCTTCGCCTAATTGTTCAGTAATATCAACCCTATAAGTTGAGTAGCCACCATCGTGATGGGCTAAATGCTTGCCGTTAACGTAAACGTCGCTTGACGAGTTAGCACCGTTAATTTCAAGAAAATATTTGCTTGCGTCCGCTAAACTGCTTTTTGCAATATTTTTAACGTATAAGCAAGTACCCCTAAAATAATCGTTGCCACCGTCTTGTCCGTCAACAGCGTTCCAACAATGTGGAACGTTTACTTGTTCAAAATTTTCTTTAACGCTTTCGATAGTAGCGTCTTTGTAAAATTTCCAACTTTCATTTATATTAATAATATTTCTCATTTTTCAATTATTCTCCGTTACCTGCGCCTGTTGCTTCGCTTGTTGTTAAATCGCTAACTACTTCGCTTTCAGAAGAAACACGTTTACGTTCAGCAAGGTCTGCTTGCATTTGAGCAAGCGTCTTTTTGTCAAGGTTATATACAAGCGCTAAACCGACAAATTGGAATATTGCAGATACAAGGAATAACACTGCAACTAAAACACGAAGATTTATTGCTACGCTAAAGTCAAGCCACGCAACGTTAATTGCTGATGCTACTTGACCAACTTCTTCTGGACGGAAATATTCACCGTTAATTAAAACTGCGTTATTAACGTAACCAAGACTAGTCATAATAACAAGCGCTACTGCAGGACCGATACCTTGAGCAAGTTTTCTAAAGAAAGAGTGAAGCGAGTAAACCGTACCTTCTTCTCTATTACCCGTTTTCCATTCGTTGTAGTCGATAGCGTCGCCCATCATAGCCCAAGATACAGTTGAGTAAATACCAAGACCAAGACTATAAATAAGTTGACAAAGTACGTATAAAACTAAATCTAGACCTGTGTTTGACGGAACGATAATAAATAAACCGGCAGCACCTATTAACGAAACGATAGCTCCTATTACTGAAAGTTCTTTTTTACCATATTTAGTAACCATTTTACGAGCAAGTGGAGTAAACGCAACAATAGGTATCATCGCAAAAAGTTGTACAACACCCGAAATTCGTGCGTTTTCAAAATATCTTTGGAACACAACTGTAACAGCTGTAGTTGCGCCTTGCATACCTATAAACATACCCATAGCGGCAAGAGTTGCACCAACTGCTGGACGGTTTTTAAGGAAGTTAAGCATTGCTTTAAATACGTTAAATTTAGGCTTTTCTTCAGTAATACAAATTGCTTGTTCAGCACGGATTTCAGTATTTTTAATCATAAATTGGAAACACAAGAAACCGATTACGCCCATAATTAACGCAGCAACGAATACCATAGGTCCGTTAAGCGATTCGTCTTTGTTATAAATAATGAAAGGAAGGATAACCATTGGTACCATATTACCTATCATTGAGCCGATTGAACGCCAAGCAGATAATGATGCTCTGTCAGCTGGGTCGTTAGAAATTATTGATAAAAGTGAGCCGTAAGGTACGTTTGCTATCGTATAGAATGCGTCCCAAATAACGTAACCTGCTATAAAGATTACAAACTTAGCCCAAAGTGGCGCTTCTGGGAAAGGTAAGAAACATAACGCTCCACCTACTATCAAACCGATAGAACCAAACCAAATATATTGTAAGAATTTATTTCTTTTATATTTGCGAGTGTCTGAATCGACAATACTACCGATAAGCGGGTCGTTGATAGCATCCCAAACTTGTACAATAACAAGCAAAAGAGAGTACCAAAGACTCATACCCATAACTTGAGTCCAGAAAAGAGCCATTGTGCCCTTTAATGCAAAACTCATATTGCATCCTAAATCGCCCGCAGCATAAGCAATACTGTCTCTTATGCTAAAAGGCCTTGTCTTTTTTTGTGTCATAATAACCCCCCTTAAAACACTTTGTGTTTTTTTGTTTTGTTTTTTTATTTTAATTTTTAATTTTAAACACCTGAATAAGCAGAGAAGCCTGCATCAATAGGAAGAACTACGCCCGTTATTGCCGATGCCGATTTATCGTCGCATAAGAATAACGTCGCTCCTAATAATTCTTCTGTATCAACAAACCTATTTGTAGGAGTGCCGTTTAATATTTTTTGCGTTCTTGCAGTTGGAGTACCGTCTTCGTTAAATAAAAGTGTTTTATTTTGTGCCGATACTAAAAAGCCTGGCGCAATAGCGTTACAACGAATACCTGATTTTGCAAAGTGAGTTGCTAACCATTGAGTAAAGTTTGAAATGCCTGCTTTTGCTGCCGAATATGCAGGAATTTTTGTAAGCGGAATATAAGCGTTCATTGAAGAAATGTTTAATATTGCTCCCTTACCCTTTTCAACCATATCTTTTGCAAAAACTTGCGTAGGAAGTAAAGTTCCTTGGAAGTTGAGTTTAAATACAAAATCAACGCCGTTTGGTTCTAAATCAAAAAACGATTTACCGCCTTCTTTTGCTTCGTGTTGATATTCGTTATCAGTAGTCGCCCTTGGATTATTACCGCCTGCACCATTAATTAAAATGTCGCAAGGGCCTAAATCGTTAAGCACTTTTTCGTGAACTTCTTTTAAAGCGTCAAGGTCTAAAACGTTTGCTTTGTAACCTTCGCAAATAAAACCTTCTTGCTTTAATTCGTTTGCTAAATTTTTAACTGCTTCTTCGTTTAAGTCAAGGGCTGCAACCTTTGCACCACTTTGACAAAACGCACGAACCATAGTTCCACAGATAAGTCCACCTGCACCTGTAACGACTACTACTTTATCTTTATAATCTACGTTTAATGGAAGTTTTATCATATCCGTCCCCTTTTAATTTTTTAACTTATCAAGCATATCCCATACGCCTAACATATACATTATGCCAAGCGCCCTGTCGTATAAGCCGTAGCCTGGTCTTACCGTACCTGGCTTTTCGTCCCATAAGTGTCTGCCGTGGTCTGGTCTAATATATCCGTCAAAACCACAATCGTGGTATGCTTTTAAAATTTCTAATATTCTTGTGTCGCCGTCGCAATCACGGTGGCTTGCTTCACTGAAATCACCGTTTGGATAGTGTTTTACGTTTCTAATATGTGCAAACGCAATTCTATCACAATGCTTTCTAATAATAGAAGCAACGTCGTTATCAGGGTTAGCGTTTAAACTGCCCGAACATAACGTTAAACAGTTGTAAGGATTATCAACCATTTTTAAGAAACGTTCAATGCTCTTTTCGTCAACTAATAACCTTGGTAAACCGAAAATATCCCAAGGCGGGTCGTCCATGTGAATTGCCATTTTTACGTCGCATTCTTCACAAGTTGGCATAATTGCTTCTAAGAAGTATTTTAAGTTTGCCCATAAAACTTCGTGAGTTACGCCTTTATAAGCCTTGAATAATTCGTCAAGTTTAGCCATACGCTCAGGCTCCCAACCTGGAAAACTCATATTATATTTTTCAGTAAAATCTAATATGTATTTTGCCATTGCGTTGTAATCGTCTTGTATCATATTTTTTTGATAAAAGAGTGCCGTTGAGCCGTCTTCTAACTTATGGAACAAATCACTTCTTGTCCAATCGAAGATAGGCATAAAATTATAACAAATTACTTTAACGCCTGCTTTTGACAAATTCCTAATAGTTTGTTTGTAATTTTCAATGTAGCCGTCCCTTGTTGGTAAACCTATTTTAATTTCGTCGTGAACGTTAACTGATTCAACTACGTCGATTAAAAAACCGTATTTATCAAGTTGCTTTTTTACTTCGTTTATTTCGTCTTCGTACCAAATTTCGCCTGGCATTTTGTGGTGGAGTGCCCATACGATACTTTGTACACCTGGTATTTGCTTAATATCTGCAAGCGTTATTCTATCGTTACCTTCGCCATACCAACGAAAACCCATTTTCATAGCCATAATAAGCCCCCTTTTTTTAGTATTTTTTTATTTTTAACTAAAAGTTAAAAGTATATACGTTAGCATACGTATATAGTCTATTATACCAAATATAAAATGTAATGTAAATTGTAATTATTGTTTGACATATTACATTTCTTGCTATATAATTTAATAGTTAGGGAGATTATTTATGGCAGTTACTATACAAAATTTTGAAAGTCGACAAAAAATGAGCCGACCTGATTTTGAAATTTTTCATTATCGAGAACCAAACCTTAAATCAGTTAACATTCACCACCACGATTTTTATGAAATTTATTTCTTTTTAGGTGGAAACGTAGAGTACTTTGTCGATGGCGAAAAATTTAAACTTTCTAAGGGTGATTTACTTTTAATTAATCCTATGCAACTTCATCAACCTATAACTAATCAAGGCTCAGTTTATGAAAGAATAGTGCTTTGGATTGATAGAAATTATTTAGCAAAATTAAGCACGTACGAAGACTTGTCTTTTTGTTTTAATCAAACTTCGTCAAATAGCGTAAATATTTTACACTCGAAAGCCATTATGCACGGCAGAGTAAACGAACTTTTTGAACTTTTAAATAAAGAGTTTCATAGCGATAATTTTGCAAGCAAAACTTATAGCGAAAGTTTACTTTTACAACTTTTAATTGAAGTTAACCGTCTTGTTAAAAACAAAAAAGAAAATGCCGAACCCGTTAAGTCGGCTAATTTGGTATCAAGGGTAATAACTTACATAAACAACCATTATAACGAAGATATTTCACTTGACTTACTTTCTAAAAAGTTTTTTATAAGCAAGTATCACTTATCGCACGAATTTAGCCAAAAGGTTGGGATTAGCGTTTATAAATATTTAACGCTTAAACGCTTGCTTATTTCAAGAGAATTGCTTTTAAATGGTTTTAGCGCAAGCCGTGTTGCCGTTGAGTGTGGTTTTCATAATTACGCAACTTTTTTTAGAATTTTTAAATCGCATTACGGCACTATACCAACTAAAATAAGTGCTAAAAATTAATTGAACGTTGACTTTTAAAACGTTCTATGATAAAATCAAAAAGGAGGACATTTATTATGGAAGATAAAATTTATGCTCGCTTTTTAACTCCTGTAATGGTAGAAGATAGTTCAAAACCTACTATTAAAGTGGCAGGCAAACCATTTCAATACACTTCGTTAAACGAAGTAACCGCTAAATGCGTTTTAGAACAAGCGTCGTTATATTACCTTAGCGATTCATATAGATATGAATATGAGTATGACGAAGACCCTTCTCCAACAGTTTCAACAGGCACTAAAAATTTTGAAATTGCTACGCTTGTAAGCAATTCTTCTTCTACATATAGCACTGACGCACCTACGGCAGATATGGTCGTTATAAACGGACAATTTATCGGTGTAATTTTATACCTTAGACGTAGTGGCGGTAACGGTTTTTCTAACTACAATAGTAGTGGCTATACTTTTTTTAACGTTGACGGAACTATTCTTGGCGATAATAAAGCATCTTATTATTTCTCAGGCGAATCATCGTCAAAATATTATGACGACGAATATTTTTTAGTTAAAAAATAATATTAGTAAAAACGCAGGTTTTTTACCTGCTTTTTTATTGTATTTTTTTATAATTAGTGTTAAAATTATACTATCAACTTAAAAAAGGCAACTTATGAGTAAAAAATTAACGGTTACGGCTACGGGCGATTCGCTTTTTGTAGCACCTTTTCCTTCTTATTACGAAAATCAAAAAAATCAACTTAAAAATTTTATAAACTCTCACCAACTTAAAATTACTAATTTAGAGACAAATTTAAGTGATTTTGGGCATTTTGCTAACGCTTATTCTGGCGGGACGTGGATAAACACTAAAAAAGAATATTTTGAACATTTAACTTCGTTTGGCTTTAACTTTTACGGCACGGCGAACAATCATTGTATGGACTATTCTTTTTACGGATTATTATCTACGCTTGAATACCTTGATAGTTTAAATTTAGCACACGCTGGTACGGGTAAAGATATTTTTGATGCGCAAAAACCTGCTATTTTAGAAATAGGCGAAAACAAGATTGCAGTTTTTGCTGTTGACGCTTCGTTTGAACCTTCGTCTATGGCTGGCTACCCTACCAAAGATTTTGAAGGTAGGCCGGGCGTAAACTATTTAAGACACACTAAAACTTTTACAATAGACGAAGAAGAAATGCAAGCGTTAAAAGACCTTGCTAAAAAAACTCGTATAAATTTCGATAAAGAGTTGTACGTAAATACGGGATACGCATTACCCGATGCCGAAGGCACGTTTAATTTTGGCGGTATTAACTTTACTACAAATCAAGGCGAACCTACTACTAAATGTAATAAAAAAGATAAAGAAAGGCTTATTTCTTTAATAAAAGAAGCAAAAAAAGAGTGCGACCACGTGTTTGTGTTAATTCACTGCCATGCAAACGATTTAACAAATCACGCAAATCCACCTGCCTTTTTAGAAGAGTTTTGTAAAGAATGTATTGATAACGGCGTTTCGGCAATTTTCGGGGGCGGTTGCCACCAACTTAGAAAAGTTGAACTTTATAAAAATAAACCTATCTTTTATTCCCTTGGCGATTTTATTTATCAAGGGCCACAAGTTGAAAAATTACCTGCCGACTTTATGATAAAAAATAATTGTAGCATTGACCTTACGGCAGAAGAAGCGTTAAACGTTAGAAGTCAAAACGGCAAAATAGGCTTACACACTTGCGTTGATAATTACCTTACTATTTTACCAAGTTTATCTTTTGACGGCGATAATTTAGTTGATATTAAACTTTTACCTGTTGAACTTAATTTTGATAGCGACAATCTTCTTAAAGGGCTTCCTAAAATAGCAAGCGAAAAAGATGCGTTAGAAATTTTAAACGTTCTTAACAATTTAACAACAACAAACGATAAGTTTGTATTAGAAAACGGATACATTATTATAAAATAAGGAGTTATATGAAAAATTTTATCAAGCAAGTTGAAAACAATCGCCAATTTATTTTAAATGCTGAAAAATATTTATGGTCAATTCCTGAACCGGGTTATAAAGAATTTAAAACTAACGAATATATGATTACAGAGTTTGAAAAATTGGGCTATGAAGTTACTAAACCTGACGGAGTTACTGGATTTTCTGCTATAATAGATACTAATAAAAAAGGACCTACCGTTGTAGTTATTGCCGAACTTGACGCTCTTTACTCAAAGGAACACCCTGCAACAAGTTGCGAAACGGGTTGCGTTCATGCTTGTGGACATCATATTCAACTTGCAAGCGTTTTAGGAGTTGCTAAAACTATTAAAGACGGCGAATTTTTACAAGACCTATGTGGTAAAATTAAGTTTGTAATCGTTCCTGCCGAAGAAGGCATTGAAATTTCATATCGACAACAATTAATTAAAGAAGGCAAACTTACGTTTTCGTCGGGTAAACCTGAATTTATTTTAAGGGGATTTTTCGACGATGCCGATATATGCTTTATGGTGCACGCAAGGGACCTTTCGTATATTAGCGAAAAAGCAATTTTCTCATTAGAAGGCATAAGCAACGGCGTTATAAGAAAAACTACTGAAATTTACGGCAAGGCTTCACACGCAGGCGGTAGCCCGCACGAAGGCATTAACGCTTTAAATACGGCTGCTATGGTAATTTCTGCTATCAATAATTTGAGAGAAACTTTTGTTGACGACGACCACGTTAGAGTGCATTCTATTATAACGCAAGGGGGTTCTTCCGTTAACGTTGTTCCTGATAAAGTGGTTATTGAAAGTTACGTTCGTGCTTCAAGCGTTGCTAAATTAAAAGACGCTAACGAAAAGGTAAATAGGGCTATTACGGCAACTTGCGCTGTGTTTGGTGCTAAATGTAAAATAACTGATTTAGCCGGCTCTGAACCATTAAATAACGACGCAAACTTAAAAGAATTAGCAGGTAAAGTATTAGAAGAAATTGTTGGTAAAGACGCTTACTCAATTTCAAATATGCCTGCCGGTTTCTCAACTGATATGGGCGATATTTCACAACTCTTCCCTTCAATTCATCCATACTCAGGTGGCGTAACGGGCAGTTTGCATAGTAAAGAATTTGCTATTACTAACTATGACGACGCACTTATACACAACGTAAACTTCCAAGTATCACTTCTTTATGCGCTTTTAGAAAATCAAGCACAAGAAGCATACAAAATAATTTCGTTATTTAAGCCTGCCTTTAAAAGTATTGAAGAATACCTTGTTTATAAAAAAGGAATTAACAGCGTTTACGACGGCGTTGAATATTTAGATAACGGCAAAATTCAATTAACTTTTAAAAACTAACAAAATAAAAATGCTAACGAATTTCGTTAGCATTTTTTTATAAATCGTCAGCGTCTTGTACGGGTTTTTCATATTTGTCAAAAACGCTTTGCCCTGTGTAACTACCAAACGGGTCGTAAGGCGATTTATATGATTTTTTGTTTTTCTTCTTCATTACTTACAATCTTTTGTTTGTTTTGAAGTTTTAGCGTTTTTAGTATCTTGTCTGCTACTATTTTTTGTTGTACTCTTTTTCATAACTTAATCCCCCCTATATAAGTTTGTGCACGATTTTTGAACTTATACAATTTTTTATGTTTTGTTCTAAATTTATTTTTAATATCATATTGTAAAGTGTAACGAAACGTTAAGGAGTGTTTTATGAGTGATACTAAATATTTAGAAATGTTAGAAATTCCCGTTCAAACGTGCGACGTAGTAATAAAGACTAAACGTCGTAAAAAAACCGACATTAAAAACAAAGTTATCGATATGGTAAATAACGATACGCAAGAAGTTTTAGAAGAAA
This sequence comes from Christensenellaceae bacterium, assembly GCA_045645865.1. Lineage (GTDB taxonomy): Bacteria > Bacillota > Clostridia > Christensenellales > Borkfalkiaceae > HGM11412. The sequence continues at coordinate 221,130 of JAZRJP010000004.1, forward strand.
AGGCAACTGAAAATAACGATATTAATAATACCGAAAAAAGAAAATCGCCTAAACTTTCAGCATTTTTTGTTCCTAAAAGCAAAAGAACGGCTAAAACTAAAAAGCCTAAAACAAAAAAAGTAGAAGAAGTTACGTCTCGAAGCGTAAAAATTAAAAGTTCACGCTTTGATATTGTTTCAGTGCAAGTCGTTGCTATTTTCGTTTTAATCATAGGTATTATTTTAACAAACATTTTTTGGGAAAATAGCGGTATAAACACCTTTTTAAAAAGCGTGTTTAAAGAACAAGATTACGTAAACACTGCAACCTACTCAAACTTTTTAGCATACTCTCCGTCAAAAAATAACGACGTTATTTTAGACGACGGCGTAATGACTATTCAAAGTGGTAGCGTTTACGCTCCTTGCGACGGCACTATTGAAAACGTATCTTTATCAAGCGACGGGCTTTACACTATTACGGTACGTCATAGCAATTCGTTTATTTCTGTATTTTCAAACCTCAATTACTCTTATTTAGAAGAAGGCGAAAACGTTTACGTGAATATACCTTTGGGATATTCTTCTACCGATTGTTACGCTTCGTTATATTCAAACGATACGCTTTTAACTAATTATTCAATAAACGGTGATTATATCGTATGGCAAAATTAAGAATTTCAATACATCCTTTGTTTTTTATTTTTGGATTATACTTTGCTTTTATAGGCAAAGTATTTTCTTTTTTAGTTTTTACTTTAACGGCTCTTATTCACGAGTTTGGTCACTACATATCTTCAAGTAAATTAGGCTATGAAATGCAATCTATTGTTTTAATGCCCTATGGGGCGTTACTCTACGGCGATACGGATAGTCTATCATATAAAGACGAGTGTAGAATTGCCCTTGGCGGACCACTAATCAACTTTATTATTACTATTTTTTTCGTTGCTCTTTGGTGGTTATTCCCTTCCCTTTATCCTTACACCGAATTGGTCGTTATCGCTAACGTTTGCTTGTGCGTTATCAATCTGCTTCCTTGCTATCCACTTGACGGCGGTAGATTTTTAATGTCGTCGCTTTGCTTATTTATTGATAAAAACAAGGCCGAAAAAATCGTTCGAAGCCTTGGCGTTATTTTATCTTTTTTTATCTTTTCATTATTTATCTATTCTATTTTTACCACGCTTAACGTAACCATTTTATTCTTTGCAATTTTTGTTTTTATAGGTGCAATTTCTAAAAGCGAAAAAAACAAATACGTTAAAATTTTTAACGCTTTATCGCCTTTAAAACTATCCGTTCCTAAACATATTAAAAAAATTGCCGTAAACGAAAACGCTAAAATAAAAGACTTGTATCGCTTTTTAGATAGCAATTATATTTTTGAAGTAGAAATTTATTCCACCGACGGCATATACCTAAAAACTATTAAAAGTAACGCCCTATACACACTAATTTCGTCGTCTTCTCCCTACGAAAATCTTTATAAAAAGTAGATTATATAATAATAATTGCAAAATACTTAACATTATGTTAAAATAATAAATTGTAAGGTAATTATGAAAACTATTGACGAAATTTTAGTAAGCGTTGAAAAGCCGTCACGCTATATTGGTGGCGAATTTGGTGAAAGAACGCTTAAAGAAGAACAATTTAATTATTGTATATGCTTCCCCGACGTTTACGAAGTTGCAATGAGCAATTTAGGCATTCGTATCGTTAGCGAAGTTATAAACAGGGTTGACGGTGCTTGTTGCGATAGGTGTTTTGCTCCTTGGTACGATTTTGGTAAAGAGTTAAAAGAAAATAATATTCCTCTTTTTTCACTCAACCTTAAAAAGCCGTTAAAAGAGTTTGATATGCTTGGCTTTTCGCTTCAATATGAAATGAGTTATACAACCATTTTGTATATGCTTGATTTAGCCGGTATTCCGCTTAAAAGACAAGATAGGGACGATAGTTTCCCTATTATTCAAGGTGGTGGACCTTGCGCTGTAAACCCTGAACCGCTTGCCGACTTTTTTGATATTTTCGTTATAGGCGACGGCGAAGACTCTATGAGAGAGTTGGCTGAACTTAAATTAAAAACTTCTTCAAAGCAAGAATTTTTAAAAAAAGCAACAAAAATTAAGGGTGTTTACGTTCCCTCTTTAACCTACCCCGTATATGAAAATGGTAAAATCGTTAAATTTGAGGGCGAAAAGGTTGAAAAAGCATTTTGTTTAGATTTAGAAAACGCCGTTATTCCTGATATTCAAGCCGTAGCAAATACCGAAGCCGTACACGATAGAGGCGTTATTGAAATTATGCGTGGTTGCTATCGTGGATGTCGTTTTTGTCAAGCAGGTTTTATTTATCGTCCCGTTAGACATAAAAGCGTTGAAAAGTTGACTAAAATTGCTTGCTCTATAATGACTAAATGTGGCTACGATAATTTAAGCGTAAATAGTTTATCTACAAGTGATTATCCTTATTTAAAAGAACTTATCACGTCTTTAAACGAAAACTTGCCGTCTTATTCGACGGTTGCTTTGCCATCGCTTAGAATTGATAGTTTTGAAGAATACTACGCAGGCTTAGCAAAGAAAAATTCTTTAACTTTTGCTCCTGAGGGTGGCACTCAAAGGTTAAGGGACGTTATTAATAAAGATATTACCGAAGAAGATATTTTAAACGGCATTAAAAAAGCCTATAATATGGGCTACAACGCTATTAAATTATATTTCATGATGGGGCTACCAACAGAAACGGACGTAGATATCGATGGAATTAGCAACGTTGTAAATTTAATAAGAAGCGTGTATAGTGAAAATCCTAAAAGGTTACGCACGTTAAGGCTTAACGTTAGCGTTTCAACTTTTATTCCTAAGCCGTTTACTCCTTTTCAATTTGAAAAGTTTTGTTCAAGAGAAGAAATTGAAAATAAAATTAACAGGCTTAAAAAATGCTTATTCATTAAAGGGGTTACGTTTAATTGGAACGATTACGACCTTTCTATGATGGAAGCCATTTTGGCTCGTGGCGGTAGAGACGTTGGCAAAGTATTGCTTTCCGCCTACAACAAGGGTTGCTATTTAGATAGTTGGAACGAATTTTTTAAATTTGACAAATACCTTGAAGCAATTAACGAAACAGGTTACGACGTCAACTCATCTCTTAACGAATTAAGCGAAACAGACCTTTTAAGTTGGGACTTTATCGATATTGGCGTTACTAAAAAATTCTTAACTACTGAAAGACACAAAGCCTACAACAATAAATGTACGGGTGGTTGTCAAACGGGCTGCAAAGGTTGTGGATTACAAGGTAGGTGTAATATAAAATGATACTTATTAAATATTGTAAATTAAAAGGCGCAGAGTTTATTCCACACCTTGACACGTTAAAACACCTTGGCAAAATTATTCGCAGGACAAACGTTGAAGTAAAATATTCGCAAGGTTTTAACCCTCATATGCTTATTTATATGAGTTCGCCTATCGCCTTAGGCTTAAAAAGTTTAAGCGAATATTGTCTTATCAACACCGATTATAATAACGAAGATTTTATTGAAAAGTTTAATAATTGTTCTCCTCTTGGTATTAAGGCGACTGAAATTTACTTTTCACAAAATAAACTTAACGTAGCAAGCGATATTACAAGCGCTACTTACGTAATAAATGGTTTAAACAAGTTCGACGTAAACGAAATTTTAAATAGCGACACTTTTACCGTTTTAGATAAGCATAGTGGCGAAAAAGAAGTTCGTGATAGAATTATTGCACTCAACTTTGACGGCGACGATTTAATTGCTACGCTAAAATTTGGTAACGTTACACTGCGTCCCGACGCTTTTTCTAATAAACTTTTAACCATTTATGGTGGTAATAAAATAAATATTCTTAAAAAAGACGTAAGATTCTTAAACGATTTAACTTGCGACGAATACGTCAAAGGTAAAAACAATGGCTAAACACATTTTAATTGATAGTTTTGGTGGAAATACCGTTGGCGCTTTATGTAGTGACGGTAAATTAATTGAATATCATATTGAAAAATCTAACAAAACACAAATAGTTGGCAGTATTTATAAAGGCGTAGTTAGAAACGTGCTTGACGGAATGCAAGCCGCATTTGTCGATATCGGGCTTAATAAAAACGGCTATTTGTTTGTTAGTGATATGCTTATAGATACTTCATTAATAGAAGCAAAAACTATTTTACCAAGTCAATTAAATTTAAAAGTTGGCGACGAAATAATGGTGCAAGTCGTAAAAGACCCCGTTGGCGTTAAAGGTGCAAGATTAACTAACAACGTTACTCTTGCAGGCAAATATTTAGTTTATGCCCCTACCCTTAATATCAACTCTGTTTCAAGAAAAATTTTAGACGAACAAACACGCCGCAAACTTACTGCTTACGCTACAAAATTAAAAAGGCCTTGCGGTGGTTTTATATGCCGTACGGCAAGTGAAAACGCAACTTATGCTCAACTTGTAAAAGAAAGCAAACAATTAATTAAACTCTATACCGAAATTTTGGCTAAATACTCTGTTAGTGCGCCTACTGAACAAATTTTTTGCGACGGCGACTTAACAATGCGATTAATGAGAGACGTTTTAACTTCTGACGTTGATAAAATTTACGTTGCCGACAAAAATATTTATGAAAATTTAAATTCGTTTAAAAAAATGCATAGCGACTTAAAAGATAGGCTTGTGTTTTATAATGAAAAGACTGACGTTTTTGCTAAATTCAATTTAAGTAAAGAAATCGAAAGCCTTACTCATAATAAGGTAACGCTATCTAACGGAGCATATTTTATTATTGATAAAACGGAAGCCCTTACCGTTATCGACGTAAACACAGGTGGTTTTACGGGCGAAATTAACATTGAAGAAACAGCATTTGAAACGAATATGCTTGCAACAAATGAGATTGCAAGGCAAGTGCGTTTAAGAAATATTAGTGGAATTATCATTGTCGATTATATAGATATGACGGAAGAAAACCACAAAAACGCCGTTGTTGAAAAGTTGAAAGAGTGTTTAAGTAGCGATAGAAGAAAGTGTAACGTAATAGGTATGACGGGGTTAGGTCTTGTAGAATTTACAAGAAATAAAAAACGTCGTTCTTTATCGCAATATTTTAATAAGCCTTGCCCTTATTGTAAAGGCGAAGGCTCAATCAACTCGAACGACTATATTTTAATGAAAATTAGAACAAGTTTATTAGACGTTTTTGCAAAAGATTTTAATTCGGCAATAATAGACTTAAACGCTGATATTTGTGAGTTTGTTTTACAAACGGGAACTCTTTATAAAGACGTTAAAAAGTTTTATCAAAATAAAAGAGTTTATCTTATTCCACATAAAACTTATCATCAAGAATTTTTTATATGCCGTGGAGATAACAACGCCGTTTTAGATTTGCCTGAAAAAGCAATTTTACTTCATTAATAAAATAAAAAAACCTAACTTTTTAGTTAGGTTTTTTATTTATAATTTCAACTTACATATTTTCATATTCTGGTGTAATTAAATCTTCAATTTCAAATGAGCCATCATTGATTTCATTAAGACGTGCTTTAAGTTTTGATAATAATTCAAGCATTTTAGGTTTATCCTCTATCTGCTTTTCTTTATTAAACCAACAAGCCTCATCATGCGAATCAAATTCATAATATGACGAATACATATCAGCCATTTCATAATTTATTTTAATTATAATATCGTCTTTATCTACAAAATCTATCCCTGTAAGGGGTTCGCCTGTTTCTATATCGCTAGTCCAAATTGCTCCTTGAAGATAATCAAACATTAATTTAATTTTTTTTCTCATTTTTTATATCTCCTTTTATGTTGTTTAGCAGTTTTGTTATCTAACTTCCCCTACTTTTTAGTTAGGTTTTTTATTTATAATTTCATCATACATAAAAGGTTTTATATTAAACAAGGCGCATACGTCGATATAATCTTTTTTATACTTGCTTATATCTTCTTCTTTTACGTTTTTCTTTTTAATTGCCCTTATAAGCACGTTTTTAGGCGTTTCTTCGGGGTCAATAAGTTCAACGGCATTAACACTATACCCTGCTATTTCAAGCGCCTTACATCTTAAAGAATCGGTTAATGCATCGGCAAATTTTTGTTTTAAAATAGATTGCTCTAATAAAAGGTCTAAGTTGTTTTGTTCTTTTTTTAATTGCCCCATTAATTGATGGTGACAACACGGCGTACTTAAAATAACCTTTGAGTTTGACTTAATTGCGTTTAATAAAACTATATCGGTAGCAACATCGCAAGCGTGCAACGAAACTGTTAAGTCGGGTTGTCGTTCACATTTAAAGTTTGATACGTCGCCACAAATAAAACGTAAACCCGAATAGTTTAAACTTTCAGTTACTTGATTACAAAAATCAATTACGTCCTTTTTTAAATCAACGCAATCCATTTTAACTTTTAAGCCTTTGATTTTTGTAAAATAATAGTAAACGGCAAAACTTAAATAACTTTTACCACAACAAAGGTCAACAACGTAAAGTTCATCGCCACTAATAATATCTTTTTCAACGTCTTTAACGTTTTCTAAAAACTTGTTTATTTGACGGAATTTTGAAGTTTTTTTATCGTAAACTCTACCATTTTGGTCTTGCACGCCAAGTTTTACTAAAAAATCAATAGGCTCACCGATAGGCAATATGTATTGTTTTTCTTTATTGTGCGAAAAATTTGCTTCTTTTAAATTGTTTTTTGAAACGTTATCGCTAATAAGTATTTTTCCTTTTTTAGATATTTTAATTTCGGCATCTCCGTTAGTGGTAAAAATATTTAATTGTTTAAAACCGTCTAAAAAAGTGCTTTCTAAGTAGGTGACAGCGTCTTTAAGTTCAACGTTTTTTTGAAAAACTTTATTATCGCTATAAAAAGTTTCGATTTGCAAACAAACTTCGCCCTTAATTTCAACAAGCCTACATTTTGCTTTTAATATTTCACTTTTTGTGCTTTTGCTTAACACTGCGTTTACAAGTATTTTGTTTTCAATTATAAAAGATAATAATTTTTGCATATTAGTCTTCTTTAAAGAATTCTATGTACCCTTTATCTCTTAACGAAATAAAATCGTTTTTCATACTAAATAAGTTTAAATTTTCAATATGCCAAGGCTCGAAATCTTTAATAAGTTCGTCGCACTTATTAATAAAATAATCGTAGTCAACAGCGTTTGGCTCTTTTAATAAGTTGTATAAATTATCGTGGAAAAGTTTTTCAAGCATATCTTTTTCTAATCCTATGCCACGATAATTTTTCTTTGTATATTCATACTCGTCTGTCGTAGAAAAAAACCTTTTTACTAAATTAGCACGATTTTGAAGTGAATTTTCATAATAGTTACTATTTGAAAAGTTTGTGTTATACATATCAGAACCATAAACAAACCTATCAATGTGCTTTTTAATAAATGGTATCCAATATTCTTTATCGTCTAAAATATTAAAATAGTTATCACCACCAGGCGTTACGTCAAGCATAGTATTTTCATACGAAATAAACTTTTCAAGCCTTGATTTAGGAGCAAAAGTTAAAAAACCAAAGTGAGCAAGCGTGAATTTAAGTTTAGGGAATTTTTCAAGCACACGCATAACTTCTTCTTGCATTTGGTCAAACGACGGAAATCTTTCGTCGTAATATCTGCCAAGTGCAAGCCAATTTGGTCTAATTTTTGTTAAGTCCCACATATCAGGGTTGTTTGTTAAATGCATTATGATAGGAAAGCCTTCTCTTTCACAAAATTCATAAAACAAATCAAAAATTTCGTCGTCAAGCGGACAATCTAAAACTGCCCTTGTATTAGGGTTGCCTTCGTTCATTTTGATACCATCAAAGCCTACCCTTTTATATTCAGTTACTTGTCTTAACAATTCTTCGGCAGTTGCCTTTTTATCAGTTAAATCAACTTTATCGTATTCAAGACCTGCATAAGCATAACCGTTAGGCGAAAATACGCTTTTAAAATACATTGCTTTTGTATTGTCAACCCTATCACACTCTTTAAGAGTTATCGCAGGGAGATTATCCCTTTCAGGTCTTGCGTGAGTAGGAAAGGCTAAAAAGCAAGCTTTTACAACGTTGTGCATTTTAAATTGTTTTTGATAAAGCCTTACGCTTTCTCTTACCGACACCTTGTTTTTAGATAACATATGGTGAATATGGCCTTCAAAAATCTTCATATTAGTCTTCCTTAAAATATTCAATATAGCCTTTATCTCTTAAAGAAATAAAGTCGTTCTTCATACACCAAATATTATGGTGTTCCATATGGCTTGGCTCAAAATCATTAATAACTTCGTCGCACTTATTAATAAAATAGTCGTAATCAACAGGGTTTGGCTCTTTTAATAACTTGCTTAAATTACCATAGTAAAGTTTTTCAAGTTCTTCTTCGTTTAAGCCTATGCCGTGATATAACTTACCTGAATATACATATTCTTCGCCTTTCGTGCCAAAGAATTGTTTTACTAATTTAGCACGATTAGTTACCGAACCTGTAAAATACTTTTCATTTTCGTATTTAATGTTGTATAAGTCAGTGCCGTAAGTGAACCTATCAATGTGCTTTTTAATAAATGGTATCCAATATTCTTCGTCTGCATTTATGTTAAAGTAATTGCCACCACCCGGCGTTACGTCGAACATAGTATTTTCGTAAGAAACAAACCTTTCAACCCTTTCTTTTGGTGCGAACGTTAAAAAACCAAAATGAGCAAGTGTAAATTTAAGTTTAGGAAATTTTGCCATTACGCCCATAAATTCTTCTTGCAATTCGTCAAAAGTCGGGAACCTTTCATCAAAATAACAACCCCTACCTATCCAATAGGCAGAAATTTTGTTAATATCCCACATATCAGGGCTGTTAGTTAAGTGCATTATAATAGGGAAGCCTTCTTTTTCGCAAAATTCGTAGAACAAGTCGTAAATTTCATCGTTTAGCGGATAGCCGATAGCCATTCTTGTATTTGGGTGACCTTCAAACATTTTAATACCGTCAAAACCTACCCTTTTATATTCTTTAACCTGTCTTAACAATTCTTCGGCAGTTGCCTTTTTGTCTTTTAAATCAACTTTGTCGTATTCAAGACCTGCATAAGCATAGCCGTTAGGCGAAAACACGCATTTAAAATACATTGCCCTTGTATTGTCAATGCGTTCAGTTTCATTAAAACCTATTGCCCTAAGATTTTCCCTTTCTATTCTTGCGTGGCAAGGAATCGATAAAAACCTTACCTTAGCAATTTCATTAATTTTAAACTCTTTTTTATATACTTCAACGCTTTCTCTAACCGTCATTTTATTGTTGTAAAACATTTGGTGGGCGTGCCCTTCAAAAACTTTTGCCATAACCGTTCTCCTAAATAATTAATATAGTATATATTAATATTATGATACTTGATTATGGCAATGTCAAGGAATTATAGAAATTTTTTCAACCTTTCTTCGTAATTTTCTTGAATATTTTTAAGTCGCTTTGCAAAGGCTAAAATTTCTTCTTTTATCTCAGAATTAGCATCGTTGATAAGCGTACAAAGTTCGGTAATACCCATAACCGTACCCTTTATCATAAGTTCGGCGATATGCTTAATTGAGTTATCGAACACGGTGTTCATTTTAATACCCGTTTTCATCATAACCTTTTTCATAACGCCAAGTTCTTTTTTTTCATAGCCGTTTTCAGCCATATATGCCGAAACTTCGCCTATAAAACTTTCATACTTTTCATACTCTAAAAGCAACTCTTTTTTAAAAGATTTGTCGTTTACTTCGTCAAGCACGTTAGAAATTGCTTGAAGAGCAACGTGTGCGTTTCTGTACACTTCGTTAATAAAATCTAAATTGTTATCAAAATTTGTCATATTTTTCTCCTTTAATTAAAGTTTGATTAAATATAGAAAATATATGCAATTTAATTGACAAAACAGCAAAAATACGCTAATATATATGAGCCGCACGAAAAAGGTAACAAAAGATTTATATTATTTTTATATAAACACCTTATATTTGGCGAGATTTATTAGGGGGTACATTCAAGTGTACGCAATTATTGAAAACGGTAGCAAACAATACAAAGTAACTGTTGGCGAAACCGTTAGATTTGAAAAACTTGATGCAGAAGTTGGTGCAAACGTAGAATTCAAAGTTTTACTTGTTTCTGACGAAAACGGCATTAAGATTGGCAAGGATGCAGAAGCATTCAAGGTAACAGGCAAAGTTCTTGTGCAAGACAAAATGAAGAAAATTATAGTATTCAAGTACAAAGCAAAAAAGAACATTAGAAAGAAACACGGTCACAGACAACCGTTCACAGCAGTAGAAATTACTGACATCTGTGCAAAGTAAGGAGATTAAGGGTATGATGTTTTTAATTAAATTATTCGCACACAAGAAAGGTGTAGGTAGCAGTAGAAACGGTCGTGATAGCGCAGCAAAAAGGCTTGGTATCAAACGTGCCGATGGTCAAAAAGTTTTAGCAGGAACAATTCTTGTTAGACAAAGGGGTACAAAATTCTACCCAGGTAACGGTGTTAAAAAAGGTAGTGACGACACTTTGTTTGCAACAGTAAGCGGTGTTGTTAGATTTGAAAGATTAGGTAAAGACCGTAAACAAGTTTCAGTTTACGAAGCCTAAAAAACAAACACGTTAAACTAAAAAGCAGTAAACACAAGTTTACTGCTTTTTTTCGTTATTCAATTTTAAGGTTTTTTGGTAAAACAATTTATGCAATTTTGTGCTTTTTCATTGTTTTGCTCACCACAATTAGGGCATATCCATTTTGTAGGGGCTTTTTTGCTTGCTGCTTGCGCGCTTCTTAATAAATTTGAACTTTGTGGCTCTGATTTTATATTGTTTTCTGTATTTTGAACTGTATTTGCATTTGGTTATGCTACTGTATTTTCTTCTATTGCATCAAATATGCGGCTATAAACCTTCTCTGTCTCTTCAACAAACATAACAGTAAAACCACATGACGCAGCTCTTATTGATACAGTGCCTAAAAGACCCATTTTTATACCCGTAATTTTATTTACAGGTATTGCACTTACAAAATATCGGGTTTCTACATAAACAAAAGACGTAGTAACCGTTATTGTTGCTCTCAATGCACTTAATAATACTAACCCAACAATTAGAAAAAGTAATGTTAGTAAAAATAACAAACCAAACTCATCGTCTACTGCATCTATTAAATATATTGTTAAAAAAAATGTCAAAGCAGCTAAAACAAAACATATTATTGAAAATATATTCGATTTAGATTCTGCCTTAATTAAAACTTTTCCTCTCATAAAAACTCTCCTTTCGTTAATATATAAATATTATATACTAACTATCAGTTAGTTGTCAAGTATTTTTCTAACTAATGGTTATATAATAAATGTATGAATATTACTATTATTAAAGAAAGGTTAGCGGAAGAAATAAAAAATAGTGGCTTAACCACTATTGAAATAGCAAGGCGAATAAACGTTTCGCCTGAAATGATAACGCAATACAAAACTACTAAAAAATTGCCTAAACTTGATACCTTTGCTAAACTATGCAAAGAACTTGATTTAGATGCAAATTATATTTTAGGTATAAACGACTAATTAAAAAGCAGTAAACACAAGTTTACTGCTTTTTTCGTTATTTAATTTTAAGGTTTTTCAGTAAAACAATTTATACAATAGTGCGCATTTGCATTATTTTGCTCGCCACATTTTGGACATGTCCATTTTGCAGGTGCTTTTATTTTTTGACTTGATTTTGCACTTTGCAACAACCTTGAACTTAGTGGTTTCGATTCTAAGTCAAGTTTAGTAAGCGTTTCGTTTATCTGTTGTACGTTGTCAACAATATCGCCCCAAGAATATAAAATCCACGTGCTCAACCACGACGCAATAGAGCCCCCCACCATTATAGCAACACCAATAATTACACCTCCGCCACCTATTAATACCCCTAAACTAATATACGTAAAAATTCCTATTATAATTGAAAGAACTATTCCGACTATACCTACTGTTTTGGCTACTGATTTTATTTTATCACCAATATTATTATACATAACATCTTTACCTCCATTTGTTATATTAATTAAATTTTATCACACCGTTTGGTGTAAAGTCAAATAGTTTTCACCATTTGGTGTAAAATATAATTATGAACAAAGATTTAAAAAGTGTTTTTGCACAAAATTTAAAACAACTTATAGGCGATACGTCGGTTAGCGAATTTGCTAAAAAGGTAAATATTCCACAACAAACTATATCACGTTATCTGCTTTGTCAGCGTGAAATTTCATTAACTAACCTTTGTAAAATTGCCGATTATTTTAACGAAGATATCGACGTTTTGATTGGTAGAAAAGATTATTAAAATTCAAAACCCCACCATTTTGGTGGGGTTTTATTATTCTTTAAAACTTTAAATCATTTTATGTGGGTCTAATATGCTGTTAATTTTTGAAGGGTCAACGATATTTTCTTCAATTAACACGTCCCTAATTCTTCTTTTTTCTTTAAGTGCTTTTTTAGCAAGTTTTGCTGCAAGCGTATAGCCGATATGTGGACAAAGAGCCGTAACAGTCGTAATACTATTTTCAATTTCATCAACGCATACGTCGGCATTAACCGTAATTCCGTCAATACAAGATTCTTTAAATGCAATCGCTCCGTTAGTAAGCGTTTCAATTGATTCAAATAAGCAATAGAAAATAATTGGTTCAAACGCATTAAGTTCAAGTTGACCTGCTTCTACCGCCATTGTAACCGTTGTATCATTACCAATTACGTTAAAGGCAATTTGACTTATAACTTCGGGAATAACAGGGTTTACTTTGCCCGGCATTATTGACGAGCCGTTTTGTTTTGCAGGAATATTAATTTCGCCAAAACCCGTTCTTGGCCCAGACGACATAAGCCTTATATCATTAGCAGTTTTTGATAAAGTTGTTGCACAAGCCTTTACTACGCCTGATACAAACACGAAAGAGTCAAGGTTTTGTGTTGCTTCAACTAAATCTTCGGCTTGTGTAAATTCAATTCCACAAACTTTTGAAAGTTCAGGAACAACGTTTTTAATATAATCTTTATCAGCAGTAATGCCCGTACCGATGGCCGTACCACCCATATTTAAAACTGAAAGTTCATTAATTGCTTGCTTAAATCGTTTTACGTCCCTTTTAATAGGTGCTGCCCACGCCTTAAATACTTGACCAAAACTTACAGGCACGGCATCTTGCATTTCCGTTCTGCCCATTTTAATAACGTCTTTATATTCTTCTGCTTTTTTCATTAAAGCATTATAATAATCTTCTAACGCTACTATTGCTTTTTTAAGTAATTTAATAATGGTAATTTTACCTGCCGACGGATAAACGTCGTTTGTTGATTGACCGCAGTTTACGTGGTCGTTAGGGTGAACGATTTTATAATTGCCTTTTTCGCCACCAAGCAATTCAATAGCAACGTTAGCAATAACTTCGTTAGCGTTCATATTAAACGAAGTGCCTGCTCCTCCTTGTATTGCGTCTACAATAAAGTTTTCAACATATTTGCCTTCAAGTATTAAATCACACGCCTTAATAATAGCATCTGCAACGTCTTTTTTCAATGCCCCTGAGTTTTTATTGGCTATTGCCGAAGCCTTTTTTGTTTCAACAATACTTTTAATAAATTCAGGGTGTACTATACGACCACTGATTTTAAAATTTTCTTTTGCACGTAATGATTGCACGCCGTAATACGCATCATACGGAATTTCTTTTTCACCAATAGAGTCACTTTCAATTCTAAACTTTTCCATAAAACCCCCATAAAGAGTTCGTTTTGTTTCTAATTATATTGTAACATATTAATATTCAAAAAAACACGTTTTTAGTGCTTAAATAATCAAGTAATTTTAAATCAAAAATTAAACATTTTTAACTTATGCGCAAAGTTTTCTTATTATTTTAAAGTAAAAGACGTTTTAGAATAGAAAGCCACCAAAATAGGTTAATTTTTTTAAATAAAAACACGCCACCTTTACAGATAGCGTGTTTAAGTTGTTTATTTAATTAAAATAAGCCGATAAGCGTACTAAGCATTGCAATTACAATAAATAAAGTTGTTGAAACGGTTGACATCATTTTAATAAAAATATCAAGAGCAACACCTACTACGTCTTTTCTCGTATCACCGATAGTGTCGCCCGTTACAGCCGCTTTATGCGCAGGACTACCCTTGCCGTGACCTATAAGTTTGCCTTGTTCAATATACTTTTTAGCATTATCGAACGCACCACCAGAATTGCCCATAAATATAGCACGTGGTATAGCAACAACGGTTGAACCAAGTAATATACCAAGAACGAAGTTTACACCAAATATAGCACCACCCACAAGCGGAACAACTAACGCAATTATTGACGGGAATAACATTCTTTTTAAAGCCGAAGAAGTTGCTATGCTAACAAGTTCGTTGTAATCAGGGTCTTTTTCGCCCTTTAAAATTGCAGGGTCAGAAAGTTGCCTGTCACCTACGTTTGCAAGTTCTTTTGCCGATTTAATAGTGTTATCCGTAAGTATAGCAGAGAAAAATTCAATAAGTGCGCCACCTATAATTAAACCTGCAACAACAGGAATTAACGAAACGCCTTCAAACGATGGTGGAGTTATTCCGTTAGTAGCGTAATTACCTATAAACGCAACGATAAGTGATACGGTAGCGAATGCAGCAGAGCCGATAGCAAAACCTTTACCAATAGCCGCCGTTGTATTGCCCACTGAATCAAGTTTATCAGTAATAACACGAACGTCACTCGGCAAATGGCAAGATTCGGCAAGACCACCTGCGTTATCAGCAATAGGACCGAACGCATCGATAGAAACGGTTGTTCCTACAAACGATAACATACCAAGCGAAGCAATAGCAATACCGTAAGTGCCACAAATAGCACCTGAAACAAGTAACGAAATTGCAATTATTAATATAGGATATAAACAAGAACGTGAACCAACTGCGTCACCCTTAGTTACAAGGAAGGCTTCGCCTTCAATAGCGTATTCGGCAATTTGTTTTGTTGGATTAAATTTATCACTTGTATAATATTCGGTAATAGCGCCAATAGCAACACCGCTTAAAATACCTAAAACAGCACATATCCAAGGCGATGCCCAACCCACTTTAAATTGTAAAGATGCAAGAACACTTGCTTCAACTTTACCAAATGCCAAGAAAGCTGCAACGCCACAAGTTACTACTGAAACACCTGCCGAAATGTATGTTGCTAAGTTAAGTTCTTTTGAAGGGTCGTCGCCCATTTTTTTGATTTGAGCATATAATAAACCTATAACGCAACCAAGTAAACCACCACCTGCAATAACAAGCGGGAATACGTAAGACGCTACGAATAAGTCTGTTGGCATTTGAGAAATAAGCCCAACTGCAACCACGATAGAAGCCGTCATTGTAGCAACGAAACTTTCTAAAAGGTCTGAACAGTTACCTGCTATATCGTTAACGTTGTCACCTATAAAGTCGGCAATAACGTTTGGAACACGGCTATCGTCTTCGGGTAAATCGTTACGAATTTTACCTAAAATATCTGCCGAAATATCTGCCGCTTTTGTAAAGTTACCCCCTGCAACACGGTTAAACATTGCTACCGTTGAACATCCTAACGAATAAGCAGTAATTCTCATAACCGATGCGTTTGTAAATAAAGCCTCAATTGAAATAATGCCTGCGCCTTGACTTGTTTGAACTCCACTTACAAGCACTATTATTAATAAACCAAGCAAACCAAGCGCTTGCACGGCAATACCACTAACAGAACCGCCTGTAAGAGCAACCTTTACTGTTTTGCCTACTGATAGAGATTCCTTTGCTACGTTAGCCGTTCTAACGTTTGCGTACGTTGCACTTTTCATACCTAAAATACAAACCGTACTACTCATAAGAGCGCCGAATATGTAAGTTAAACCACTAAACTTTTCAATGAATAATGAAAATAATGTGGCAATAACCAAAACGACAATACCTATTGTAGTAAATTCTTTTTTAAGAAATACACCTGCGCCTTCACGAATAATGGCACTCATTTTAACCATACGTTCGTTGCCTTCTTTCAATTTTTTAATGCTTACGTAATTGTAAACAACGTAAAAAATTGCTAAAACGCATATTGCAAGTATAATAAACAACCACGTTTTACCCATATAAACTCTCCTTAATATAATTATTATATATAAAATATTATATATATTATACCATATAATCACTTTAAAAGATAGACCTTTTTTAAAAATTTACGGCTATTTTTTAACCTTTCAATACGTAAAATTGCGTAGAGTAAAAATAGACGACTTGCATTAATTTTTGTAAATACTATACAAATTAAAAAAAGTGTGCTAAAATGTTAATATCTTACACAAAGGATAAATATTATGAGAGAGTTTTTAGGTTTAAACCTTGGCGCAAATGGCAAAATAAGTTACATTCGTACGCCTGAGGGCATTTGGTCGTGGCAACATATATTGCAAGTTTCTCTTTTTATGACTGCAATGGTTGTTTTAGCAATTATTTTTGGTGTAAAAAACAAAAATAAAAGTGATAAAGAAAAGAATAAAGTTTTAATTGTTGCAGCAATTTTAATCGACGCTTTTGAGTTGTTTAAAATAGTAGTTATTTGTATCAGGCATCAGTCTCCATTACAAATTTTTTACACGTTGCCGTTATTTTTATGTAGTATTCAATTAATAACAATACCTTTGGCAGCCTTTTGTAAAGGACGAATTAAAGAAGCAAGTTTAGACTTTGTTTTAGTATTTGGTCTTTTAGGCGGCGTGTTCGGAACCGTTGGTGCTGCTAACATATACAACGTACACCCTGTTTTATCAATGGACCCACTTGTTTCGGGTGTAACACATTCTTTATCTGGCTTTGCTTCGTTATATATAGCAATTTCTGGTATGGTAAGTATGAAGAAAAAGAATTTTGTTATAACCTTATCAATTTTATTAGGCTTTGCCATTATGGCTCTTATAGCAAACAAATTTACAGGCTATAACTATATGTTCTTAAAATATCACGACGGAACGCCTTATAGCATTTTCTACAACCTTGTAAACGGCAATAAAGTGTTATATCCGTTAATAGTTATTAGTATTTTTGTAGTGTATATTTCTCTTTTCTATCTTATTTTCCACTCTGTAAAAGACAAAAAAGCATTAAAAAACAAACAAAACTAACTGTTTAACAAAATAAAAAGTCCACAACAATGTGGACTTTTTTATTGCTTTTTATATGTTTTGTAAAAACTTGACACTTAAAATTATTAGTTATATACTAATAACATAACTTATAAGGGGCAAATTATGTTTAATTTTAAAAAACTTGCAACTTTCCTTTTGCTTTTATTATTAACTATTGCAACCTGCTTTACTTTTACAGGCTGTAATAAAAATAGCGACTGCCGCACTGGCTATACGCATCATTTTGATACCACTAAACATTGTTTGTATTGTGACAAAACGTATTGCGAAGTGTACGGGCACTCTTTTAGCGAAAATGACTTTTGTGGAATTTGTGGAGCAACTGAAACTAAAAATGGATGTAAAAGCGAACCAAAAGATAACGATATTCCTGTTGGTGGTGTATTAGGCTTTAACATAGCCCTTTTAATAGTTGGCATAATTGCTCATTATATCGGAATTAGCATTTGTAGTCCTTTCCTTATGCGAGCGCCAATAGTCGTCTATTTCTTTGCAACTATTGCCGTTTTCTTCCATTTTGGATTTTTATGTGGCATTATTACGCTAATATTCCTAATTATTTACTCCGTAATAACTGTAGGAATGAATAAAAAATACTTAGGCCACGACGATATTTTTTAACGTTAATATATAAAAAAGAACTTGAATTAATTTTCAAGTTCTTTTTAATTGCCATTTTTATTCGTTAACGCAAAAGGCTGAAATTATTTTTGCCCTTAACGGTATTGAAGATGCGGTTGCATATTCTTTTACCGTATGACAATATTGTCCACTTGCGCCAAAGCCACAAACTGTTGGTATGCCTATAAGTTGAGTAAAAGCAGAGTCGGCTCCACCACCACTTTCGACAGGTGTTAGCGAGCCTAAATCATATTGTTTACAAACGTTTAATAATTTGTTAAAAAGTTCTAACGTTTGTGAATTTTTCTCCATAGGTGGTCTTTCGTTTATCAATTTAATAGTGCAAATCGTACCTTCAATAAAAGATTTATTTGCTATTTCGTAAACTTGCGCTTTTGCAATTTCCTTTTCCTTCATTGTAACAATACGAACGTCGACGATTACGCTACACGCATTAGGAATTACGTTTGATGCCGTACCCCCACTAATAACGTTACAACTATAAGTTGTGCCACCAACCACACTTTTACTATGAAGTTCAACTATTTTATACGCCGCTTCTAAAACGGCGTTTTTGCAAGAAAAATACTTTATGCCTGAATGTCCACCAACACCCGTTACATCTAATTGATAAGTTAAAATACCTTTTCTTGAAATTACAACGTTGTCGTTTTCAGCCGTTTCACAATTTATTACGTTAGGAAAACCTTTTGCCGTATCTTCAATAAACTTAATTTCTTCTTCGCCACCAAGTTCAAGCGAAACTTCTTCGTCAGAAGTTAATAAAAGCCTAAGATGTTTATTAAATCCGTTTTCTTTAAGAGCCTTCATTGCAAGTAACGCAATAGCAATTCCACCCTTGCAATCTATTACTCCGGGAGCGTGTATTATTTCGCCGTCATATTTTACAGGGTTTTCACCAAACGAGCCCTTTTCGTGTACCGTATCCATATGCGCCATAAACATACAACCTTTTTCTTTGCCCTTGTTTAAGTCAACGATAAGAAAATCGCCACACTTTTCCATAGGTTTACGAGTAACGCTAAAACCTTCACTAACGGCAAAAGTAGAAATGTAATCTACCATACTGTCAATAGTTGCCTTATCGTACGCTCTTGCTTCATAAGAACATATTTTACACAAAAAATCTATGTATTTAGCGTTATAGTTTTCAATATCTTGAAATATTTTTTTACAATCAAAACTCATAATTAACTCCTTTGATTAAGTATAACATAAGTAGTTAAAAAAGTAAACTTTTGATATGATTTTTTATAACAAAAAAGGACTTGCTATCATAATCAAGCCCTTTTAAAATCGTTTGCCTTTTAAGGCGTTAGTAACAAGTAAACCAAGGCTCGCTAATTGACTATGGATACAATTGACCTTGTTGGTCATTGTAGTCATAGGCTATTAGCAGAAACACAATTTTACGCCGTTATAATAAAACAAAAAAGGACTTGATATAAATAATAAATCAAGCCCTTTTAAAATCGTTTGCCTTTTAAGGCGTTAGTAACAAGTAAACCAAGGCTCGCTAATTGACTATGGATACAATTGACCTTGTTGGTCATTGTAGTCATAGGCTATTAGCAGAAACGCAGTTTTACGCCGTTAATAACGACTTAAAATTATTCAGCAACAGCTGTTGCGCCAGCTTCTTTAAGTTTTTCAACCATTTTGTCTGCTTCTTCTTTTGCAACTGCTTCTTTAAGTACGCCCATTTTTTCAACTGCGTTCTTTGCTTCAACAAGACCAAGACCAGTAAGTTCTCTAACTGCTTTGATAACTGCGATTTTGTTTGCGCCAACTTCTTTAAGAACTACGTTGAATTCTGTCTTTTCTTCAACAGGAGCTGCTTCTTGAGCAACTGGACCTGCAACTGCAACTGGAGCAGCAGCGCTTACGCCGAATTCTTCTTCAATTGCTTTAACTAAACTGTTGAGTTCAACAACAGTCATACCTTTAATTTCTTCAATAATTTTTGCTATATCTGCCATTTTTAATTTCCTCTCTTAATTTTAATTTTGTTTTAGGTTATTCACCCATTTTTTCAGCCACCCTATTGAGTGCAACTGCTAAACTACTAATCATACTTTGTAATGTACCTGCGAGTGTAGCAACCAATACTTCTTTTGATGGAATTGATGCTAACGTTTTAACGCCGTTTGCGTCAACGTATTCGCCGTTTACATAACCACTTTTTGCTGAAAGTTTTGATTCATATTTCTTTGCGCTTTCAGATACGATTTTTGCTGCCGTTGTTTCGTCTTGACCGAATGCGAACGACGTTGTACCATTAAGGTCTGCATCAAAACTTGTTACGCCTAAATCGTTAAACGCACGTCTAACCAAAGTATTTTTTAATACTTTATATTGAACGTTTGCTTTTCTAAAAGCGTTACGAAGTTCAGTATCTTCTGCAACCGTAAGTCCTTTGTAATCAACTAAGATAACTGACTTGCTTTCAGCAATTTTTGCTTTAATTTCTTCAACAACTTTCTTTTTTGCTTCAAAATTTACTGACAAAATTCTTTACCTCCTTTAAAATTTAGCAAAAGAAAACGCTTTTAGCCAAAGCAGACTAAAAGCGCACAAAAAACTTGCGTTTTGATAGTTTACCTCGGCTGGTGTAGAAAATCTACTTAAAAACCTGCTTTCTTCGGCTATTTGATTGTTTACTATGACATTATAATATTTTATTTATTAAATGTCAAACGTTTATTAAATGTTTTTTGTTGAAACTTTAACACCTGGACCCATTGTGCTTGTAATAGCAATACTCTTAATGTATTGTCCCTTAGCAGCCGCTGGTTTTGCCTTGATAATAGCATCAAGTAATGCGTTGTAGTTTTCTAAAAGTTTTTCTTTACCGAAACTCTTTTTACCGATAGAACAGTGTACAACTGCCGTTTTGTCAAGTCTGTATTCAACTTTACCTGCTTTAACTTCGTTAATAGCCTTAACTACGTCCATAGTAACAGTACCTGACTTAGGGCTTGGCATAAGACCTTTTGGACCTAATACCTTACCAATTCTACCAACAACACCCATCATATCAGGAGTTGTGATAACTACGTCGAAACCGAACCAGTTTTCTTTTTGAATTTTTGCTACCATATCTTCAGCACCAACGAAATCAGCGCCTGCTGCTTGAGCAGCGTCAGCCTTGTCACCTTTTGCGATAACAAGAACTTTTTGAGTTTTACCTGTACCGTTTGGAAGTACGATAACGCCTCTTACTTGTTGGTCTGCTTGTTTTGGGTCAACACCAAGTTTTGTGTGAAACTCAATAGTTTCATCGAATTTTGCTTTTGCCGTTGCAAGAACAATGTCCATTGCTTCATTAATGTCGTATTGTTTAGTAGTGTCATACGACTTAATACTATCAGCATATTTTTTTCCGTATTTCATTTATAGAATCCTCCTTGTGGTATTTACGAGAACTTAATCTCTCCCACCATTTCCTTTTATTCTTCGACAGTAACACCCATACTGCGAGCAGTACCAGCAATCATACTCATACATGCTTCTAATGAAGCAGCGTTAGTATCTACCATCTTAATTTTAGCGATTTCCTCAACTTGAGCCTTTGTAAGTTTTGCAACTTTGTTCTTGTTAGGAGCAGCGCTTGCCGTTTCAATGCCACAAGCCTTTTTAATAAGTTCTGGTGCAGGTGGCGTTTTAAGAATAAACGTAAATGAACGGTCCTGATAAATAGTGATAACTACAGGAATAACGTAACCCATTTTATCTTGAGTTTTTGCATTAAACTCTTTAGTGAATCCAGGCAAGTTAATACCATAAGGTCCGAGTGTTGAACCAACTGGTGGGCCTGGGGTTGCTTTACCGGCTTGTAACTGTAATTTTACAACAGCCGTTACTTTTTTAGCCATAATAACATCCTCCATTATAGTGGTAATTGCAAGACGTCCTTAAAAATTTTTACGCCTCTCCCACTTATTCTTACGGGAAAACCCGATAAGGTCAATTAAATCTTTTTAAGTTGCACGTAATCAACGTCAACTTCTGTTTCTGTATTGAACATTGCAACTTTAACTTTTGCTTTTTGAGCATTGTCGTTAAGTTCTAAAATAATGCCTTCAAATCCGTCTAATGGACCTGAAACGATAACAACTCTATCGCCAACTACGTAGTCAATTTCTTTAACCGTGTCTTCTAAGCGAATTTTCATAACTTCTTCGTCAGTAAGCGGAAGTGCTTTACCTTGTGGACCAACGAAACCTGTTACGCCACGAGTGTTAGTTATTAAATACCAAAGTTCGTTAGAATATACAAGTTTGATAAATACGTAAGACGGCATAATTTTACGAAGTACAACTTTCTTTTTACCATTTTTTTCTTCAATCGTTTCTTCCATAGGAATTTTGATATCCAAAATTTGGTCTTGAAGATTGCTGTGTTCAATCATCTTTTTTAAAGTTTCTGAAACAAGTGTTTCATAACCTGAATAAGTATGAATTACATACCATTTAGCATTTTCAATAGCCATTTTAACCCCCGATTTTACCAAGCAATTCAAAAAGATTACTCAAACCGAAGTCGATAAGCGTAATAACTGCTGCAAATAAAAGCACTACGCCTAAAACGATACCCGTTTGCTTAACAACTTTTGAAAAAGAAGGCCATGAAACTTTTTTAATTTCAGCAAAAACTTCTTTTATTTTTTTGCCCCATTTTTTAAGAAAAAACTCTTTTTTCTTTTCAGTGTTTTTCTTTTGAGCAACTTCATTTTTTTGTGCTACTTTTTGTTCTTTCATTTTTAAAAACCTCAATGTATTTTTTCAAAAATACAAGCGAATTAGCCCTTTAAATTATTTTGTTTCTTTGTGGGCTGTGTGTCTTTTACAGAAAGGACAATATTTGTTCATTTCCAATCTGTCAGGGTTGTTCTTCTTGTTTTTGTACACGTCGTAATTCCTTTGTTTGCATTCTGTACAAGCAAGTGTAACTTTAACCGTATTTCCTTTAGCCATTTTTAAAATCCATCCTAAAAAATTAACACCCCTTTTGGAGTGCTATTCTATTTTATACGATTACCTTTATAAAGTCAATCGTTTTTATGCGTTTTTTTATATTTTTTTGCCTTTTTTAATAAATTATATTTATTATAAGACATTTTTTCGTTTGTAAATTAAATTTTTTCGTCTAATTTTCTTTTTAAGTCGCAAAGAGCCCTATATCTATGACTAACTGCGTTTTTTTCTTGACTTGTTGCTACGCCGAACGATTTTTCTAAGTCGTAACTATAAAATAAACTATCGTAGCCAAAACCGTTTTCGCCTTCTTCTTTAAGCAAAATTTCACCGTCAGTTTTGCCAAATCCGTCAAAAACTTGTCCGTCTTTTGTATATAAAACAACGCTTGAAGCAAAACTTGCTTTACGATTTTCTACCCCTTGCATCTTTTCTAAAAGGAGTTTTCTGTTACTTTCGTCGGTTGCGTTTTCGCCTGAAAATCTTGCACTATAAATACCTGGTGCTCCGTCTAAATAATCGACCATAAGCCCGCTATCGTCTGCCAAACAATCTTCGTTAAAATATTCTGCTACCGTTTTTGCTTTTATTTTAGAATTTTCGTAAAAAGTTGAGCCTGTTTCGTCAATTTCTTTGTCATAGCCCATTTCTTTCATTGAAACGATTTCATAGTAGCCTTTAAAAATTTCTGCTATTTCTTTTAACTTGCCTTTATTTGAAGATGCAACGATTAACCTTTTCATATATACCTTTTATTTATCAATTAAAATGTGTTTTATTATAAAAAACTGAACGCTTGACGGCAACACGTTTAATAGTTTTAATAAGAAATTCCTATTTACGTTGTACACGAGTTTAGGTCTTTTTGCCTTTAATATTTTGTGTGCCGTTTTTGCTATTTTAATAGGCTCTACGTGTTTAGATTCTACACTATGCACTATTTTTTTAAACCTTTGAGTGTTAGTTTTATATAGTTTAGTTTTATCGCAAAGTGTGTCCATTTGATTTATAGAAACGTCTAAAATATTTGTTTTTACTGCTCCTGGACGAATTATACTAACGTCAACGTTTAATAGTTGCAACTCCATTTTAAGAGCGTACGCATACTTTTCAACCGTTGATTTTGTTATGGCGTAAAGCCCTGTGAACGGCAACGGATTTAAAGGCGCAAGTTCGCTTGAAGTTACAATTACTCTGCTACCTTTTTTTAATAAAGGTTGAAAGACTTTATTTATTCTATAAACACCAAACAAATTTACGTTAAATATTTGAATAAATTTTTCTTCGTCGATTTCTATTAAAGAATCCATTTTGTATATGCCTGCAAAATGTATGATAGCGTCTAATTTTTCATACTTTTTACACACTTCGTTATACACTGACGTTATTTGATTTGTATTAGTTAAATCGACCTTGTAATAGTCCATATTTAAAGTAGTGCTTTCGCCTACGTCAAGTCCTATCACGTTGTAGCCGTTTTTAATTAATAATTCGCAAGTTGCTTTGCCCATACCCCCCAAAGCACCTGTAATTAAAACGTTTTTCATAACACACCTTGTTTTTAAAAGTTGTGCGATAGCACTTTTAAAAGGCTATCGCACTAACGTTTGTTGTTTTAAATTTCGTCTTTATAAATTTCTTTAAAGTATTTGTAAGTGTCAACTTTTAATTCACCACAAGCGGCTTCATCGCAAGCAATAATACCGTCTTTGTGTAATTGTAAAGCACTTATTGTCCAAGCGTGGTCAACACCGCCTTCAACACAATGACGAAGCGCACGTGCTTTATTGTGACCGTTAATAACTAATAATACTTGCTTAGAATCACAAACCGTTCCTACGCCAACTGAAAGTGCCGTTTTAGGAACTTTGTTTGGGTCGTTGTCAAAGAAACGTGAGTTAGCAATAAGAGTATCTGCCGTAAGCGCACGAACACCTGTTCTTGAAGTTAATGAAGTGAAAGGTTCGTTGAACGCAATATGTCCGTCAACCCCACTGCCACCTAAGAATAAATCAATACCGCCGTACATTGCGATTTTGTCTTCGTAACGTTTGCATTCTGCTTCTAAATCTTCTGCCATGCCGTTTAAGATATTAATATTTTCGCTTGGAATATCAATGTGGTTAAAGAAATTGTCATGCATAAAATACCAATAACTTTGTTCATGTTCTCTTGGTAAGCCAACGTATTCATCCATATTGAACGTAACAACGTTTTTAAATGATACTTTACCTTGTTTGTTCATTTCAATTAACGTTTTATAAACGCCAAGCGGAGAAGAACCTGTTGGTAAACCAAGCACGAAAGGATTTTCACCTTTATGGTTGTTGATTGCGTTAGCAATATGCTCAGCAGCCCATTTACTCATTGCTTGATAATCGTCTTTAATAATAACTTTCATAATTTTACTCCTAATTAAATTAAGTTTTTTGCTGTTTTTATTATACAACTTATTGTTTTATTTGTAAAGAACTTAAATTTATTTTTTAATGCAAAACCTTGTTTTAAAGCCCTTTACTTTTAGAATTTATTATAATATAATCCATATTAGAATTAAATATAACTTTTTAAGGAGTTTTTATGGATAAAAAAGAATTCGCTTTACAAGAACACGCCAAATGGCAAGGCAAAATTGAAGTCGTTACACGTGCTCCTATTAATAATAATGAAGAACTTGCAGTTGCTTACACTCCCGGTGTAGCAGAGCCTTGTTTAGAAATCTCTAAAAACGTTGACTTGTCTTACGTTTATACACGCCGTTCAAATTTAGTAGCCGTTGTAACTGACGGCACTGCCGTTTTAGGTCTTGGTGATATCGGCCCTGAGGCTGGTATGCCTGTTATGGAAGGCAAATGTGCTTTATTTAAAAGGTTTGGCGACGTTGACGCATTCCCTTTATGTATTCGTTCAAAAAACGTTGACGATATAGTAAATACCGTTAAATTATTAGCAGGTAGTTTTGGTGGCATTAATTTAGAAGATATTTCTGCTCCACGTTGTTTTGAAATTGAAAGTCGTTTAAAAGAAGTTTGCGATATTCCTATTTTTCACGACGACCAACACGGAACGGCTATCGTAACTCTTGCGGCAATGATAAACGCTTTAAAACTTGTTGATAAAAAGATTGAAGATATTGAAGTTGTCGTTAACGGTGCAGGCGCAGCAGGCGTTGCTATAACTAAACTTTTAATGAGTAAAGGGCTTAAAAAAGTAATTCTTTGCGATAGAAAAGGCGCTATCTATAAAGGTAGAGACGACCTTAACAATATAAAAGCACAAATGGCTGAAATTTCAAACTTAGAAATGAAAAAGGGCGATTTAGCACAAGTAATTAAAGGTGCCGACGTGTTTATAGGCGTTTCTGCACCAGGCAGTTTAACTAAGGAAATGGTTAAATCTATGGCAAAAGACCCTATCATTTTTGCTATGGCTAACCCTACTCCTGAAATAATGCCTGACGAAGCAATAGAAGCAGGCGCTAAAATTGTTGGAACAGGTAGAAGCGACTTCCCTAACCAAATAAATAACGTTTTAGCCTTCCCTGCGCTTTTCCGTGGGGCTCTTGACGTTCACGCAAGAGATATCAACGACGAAATGAAAATAGCAGCAGCCGAAGCAATTGCAAACGTTATTCCTTTTGACCAACTTACCCCTGACTATATTATTCCCGATGCATTCAACCCAAATATTAGAAAAGCCGTTTCAGAAGCCGTTAAAGACGCGGCTATCAAAACAGGCGTTAATAGAATTTAATTTTAAAAGCACTTTGCGTTGTAAAAACGTAGAGTGCTTGTTTTTTATTGCTATTATTTAATAAATGCAACAAATATATGCTAAATGTAAACAAAAGTTGCGTGTTTTTAGACTCTGTTTGGAGCATTATAGGTGGCATTATTGCTACGGTTGGTATAGCCCTTGCTCTTGCTCACAAAAAGAAAACTTTAATAATTTTTTTTTAATAATCGTCATTTTAGCAATTTTAACAATTTTACTTTTAACTTTATAAAATTTATATTCAATATAAAAAACGTATCGACATGTTCGATACGTTTTTGTTTTTGCTATAAACTTAATCTTCAATAACTTTATCATGAATAGTTAAAGTTGACATTTCAACAGGGACAAAAAAGCATAAGCCGTGAATCTCAGTGCCTACACCTGCCGTTTCTTTTACTTTTTCCATAATTTTTATCGCAACGTCCTTTTCAACTACGCTTAAAATTATTTCTTTTTCGGTGTCAATTGTAATACCTAAAATTGTTTTAGGCTTAGCAACCGAACCCCTTGCGTTGATTATTGTTGCACCCGTTGCTCCTTGTGAACGGGCTATTTCTACAACGTCTGCCGAAAAACCTGCGTTTACTATTATATATAATGCTTTTAATTCTTTCATACTATTCTCCTAAAATGCCAAACCTTCAACTAAAACACCAAAAGCAATACCCGTGTTTGGTTGGCTAAAATTATATTCGTTATAAAGTACGTCGATTAATTGTTTTGCTTTTTCACTTTTAATTAAACAACTTATTAACACTTTATTTTGCTCACATTCAAACCCAAAAGCCGTTGCAATTACGCTTGGACACATTGAACCACGGCCATAAACGATTTCAATAACCTTTGCCCCATAATCGTCTAAAAGTGATAAAAAAGTGTCTTTTTCTTTTTGCTTTGCAACAATTACAAAATATTGCAAACTATTTACGCAAATATCACTCATTGTTTATTCCCCCACTTTTTATGCTATCGTCTTGCATAACAAAACTCTCTAAATCGTCGAAAGTTTCCTTTTGTGCTTCTTTTTCTGCACGTTTTAACCTTATGCTATAAATAATACCTAATAATTGTATTGCTATTAATGGTGTTACCGATATAAACGAAATAATACCAAAGCCGTTAGTCAATACCGACATTGTTCCCCCACTAATTTCGGCAACGGCGTTAGCAATACTAAGCGTTAGTGGCGTTAAAAATGCCGAAGTTAACGCTCCCCCCGTCACTCCGCCTGAGTCAAACGCAAGCCCTACGAAAAGTTTTGGCGTAAATATCATCATAATAAGCGCTATTGCGTATAACGGTACAAGAAAATATAAGATGTTGATTTCTGTTAAAATTTTAAGAATTGATAAAAGCGAAGCAACGCCTATACCTAATGCCAAAGTCGTTCGTATTGTTGTCTTTTTAATATGTCCGTTTGTAAGTTCTTCAATTTGAACTCCTAAAACTGTTACGGCAGGCTCTGATATTGTAATTGCCGAGCCAAGTATAAACCCAACTAATAAAAGCAGCCATTTAAACCACTCTGGACGTGAGTTTTCAAAGAATATTTGTCCTATGTATTGTCCTATATAACCAAACCCTAAGTCAATGCCCGATATAAAAATTAAAAGACCCAAATATACGGGTATTACACCTAAAAGCAACGTTAATAACGTTCGTTTTGGTAATTTTAATAAGAATATTAAGAACGGAATAGATATCAACACGATAGGGAAAACTGCCAATGCAACGTCAACAACGTTACTTAAAATTACGTCCCATACTCCATTTGTTATAGTCGTATCGTATGATAATTCGGGTGGTAAAACGCCACCGTTTACACTTTTTAAAATTATTCCGTAAACAAGCACCGAAATAATAGGCCCAACCGAAGCAATACCTATAATTCCAAGCGAATCTTCGTTAGTTTTGCTTTTTGAAAAGGTTGCCGAAATACCAAGACCAAGCGCTAAAATAAACGGAACGGAAACGTCGCCCGTCGTAGCCCCACCTCCGTCGAAAGCAATTGAAATAAATTCGTTTGGAGCAAATGCAACTAATATAAAAACTGCTACGTAAAGTATTGCGTATAGAAATTTAATGTTTGTGTTACTAACTATTCTTAAAAGAGCAATTGCAACGCCTAAACCTATTCCAGTGCCCGTTATCCATATAAAAATCGTGCTATCAACAATAGGTATAATAGAACTAATTTGTTTTGCAAGCACCGATACAGCAGGTTCTGCTACCGTTGCTAAAAGCCCAAAAACAAAACCAAAAGTAATAACGAAAATTAATTTATTGTATTTAGCAAAAGAGCCACCTACCATACGACCGATAGGCAATATACTTGTTTCAAGACCAACTAAAAACATTGATTGTCCAAAAACAACGCATAAATAACCTACTGCCGTTTTAACGTAATCGTTAAAGGTATCAAGTGGCGAAATACAAAGACAAATAATTATTATACCTGCAAGGGGTAAAGACGCAAAGAAAGTTTCTTTCATTGTTTGAAAAAACTTTGATTTCATTTTACTTCCCCCCCTTTTTTTAATAATTTTTGCTTAGATTAATTTGAATAAAGTTTTTGGTGCAGTTTGTTCTCCGTAAACTCTTACCGAACTAACGCAACCTATTTTATTTTCTTTTAAAAGTCCGTCAATAGCAAGATAAATAATAGCGTCGGTTTGAGGAGGCTCGCCTTTGTACGTTTTTTTGTTAAACGCCCTTGTCATATCGCTAAAACCGTATTGACCGTTTGACAACAAGTCTAAAATAATTTTCTTCGCCTTTTCAACAGTCCTTTTATTAAAACCTTTTACCGTAAAGTCTACCTTGCCGTATTTTACTACTTCGTATCTGTCTTTATAAACGATGCCCGAAGAAAGTGCCGGAAGCAATTTATATTCTTTTACACTACAAGGAAAAGCCGTTGGCGACGACGCTAAATACGCACCCGTATCGTCAAAACCTATAAACATAGGCTTGTTAATACGTGAAAAATATATTCTATCGTCATTTTCTTTTTCAATTGATAATCCAACAATTTCACTTGGCATTTGTGTAAAAGCACTTGTCATTGCTTGCATTGCGTCTTGTCCGTCTGCCTTGTATTTGAAAATTAATTGACACATAACGTCAGACATATGCACCGACTCGCCCGTTGGAAGTTTACAATAACGGCTATCGTTGATAACTAATTTACAAGGAATATCAAAACCGTTTTCTTGTAAATCGTTTGCAATTAAATTATATTCTTGTTGGCGATATTTAAAGAAAGACATAGCGCCGTTAGCAACGTAGCAAAACTTCAACTCTCCGTCACGAATTGTCGTAAAAGGGTGCGACCACGAAGAATCGCCACCCGACGGCGTTCTGCTATGAATAATACCTGTATTACCTAAAAGGCTTTCGGCATCAGTTTGGCTTAAAAGAGTGTCAAAATCGCCTTGCGTTTTGCGAAAATGCAAGTTTTTGCCATCGTGAACGGCAACCCCCGAATAAAAACCGCCGTTTAACCCCTCTTGTGCTTTTATCATTTTTAAAAGTATTGGCATCGCTTTTTTACTGCCTACATAACCAGCTATATTACACATTTTATTTTCCTTTTAATAATTAATTTAATATATTATAACATATAAAATAGTATAAATCAATTTATTTATTTGCCTTGTTTTTTAACATTTTAACATAAAAAAAGACTTGTTTTCACAAGTCTTTTTTTTGCGTTAGTACAACAAAATGACTAAAATATCACAAACAAACTAGTTGTTTTAATCTAAAAATTTAAAATAATTTACGGCTTTGTTTATAAAATTCTCATAATCATTATAAACTATTGAATCCTTAAAATCATATTTTTCATTGCACAATGTAATTTCAAAATCTTTTAATCCTAACAAGTAATGAACGTAATCTGTTTTGTTTTTTACTGTTTTTATTGATATTTGTGGAGTGTTTATTAAATAAAACAAAGTTTTTGTCGGTGTATGCATATAAATCGTAGTGTCGTCTTGTGATAATTTCAAATACTTCTCTATATTATGTGCCGTAATCGTTTCAATTTTTGAAATAGTACCATCTTTCATGAAATATGGTACATGTTTTGGTAAAATAACAATTTGAAAATAAGCTTTATTGTTGGTTCTTAAATTCGCTGTTTCTCCAAGCATTCCTTCAAAATAATTGTTAGAATTTTGGGAATAATTGCTCATTATATACTTAACAGCCACACCACCAAGCGCTTTTTCGTTTTTGAACACCGAAACATCAACAGCTTTTTCCATATAGCGCCCACTAATTTTTGCTTCTTTTCCTGTGCCGTAACCCAAAGCCTTGACTTGATATCCACCACCAAGCCGCTGATATAAATCTTTTGCAATAGCTCCATGCAAAATTTCCAACTTCTTATTACTTCTTGCGCTTGTTTGTAAGTACACTTTAAAAGAGTCTCTTAACACTTCTAAAAATTTATCATTTGAAATCACAAAAAAGTCCTCCATTATAAGCAAATTTAAAATCTAAATACGCCTTAACGTCTCTCGACGAAAAAGTATAATAGCCACCGCTTTTATATTTCCCTAACAAAGTTATATATGAAATAAATTCTTCACTTTTTAACACTTTCTCAATTTGTTCATAACTTATAGTTTTGCTAGTGATATATAATCCGCTATAAACACCCGTTCCTTTCGGCGCAAAAATAATCTTCCAATCTTTTGTTGTGCGCAACAAAGTGTTAATTGTTAATTTATCCTTATAAGTATCATTTAAAGCTTGACTACGACCAAATGCGTACCAATATTCTTCTTCCTTCTTTTCTCGACTTCTTTTATTTAATTCTTCTTTGCGAGACGTTAAATACTTATATAATTCCTTTTCGTCAGAAAGTTCTTCTTCCGATATCAGCTTTGCCTTATCTGTATACGGATAAATTATTTTTTTTAGAGCTCCTGTTGATGCCTTAATTACAGATATAATATACTTTGATTGAAAAGAAAAATCGTTTATAAAAACAGAGTCACATAAAGTTGCATATCCGTTTTTGACTAAAATATCGCTCTTCCCTAAATTAAAGAATATTCTTTTTAATATATTTAACTCGTCCTTTGTTGAAAAATAGAAACAGTTTGAAATATAAAAATCCTCTGGTAATAATGTGTCTACATAATAAGGAATTAGATTTTTAGTATCATATTGATAATACTCAACTTCTCTTTCTATTTTATCCTTCTTTAAAATAACAATCGTTGTATATGTTGTTGCCTTAAAAGCTTGAAAATGTCTGAGATTTACAATTTTTGAGAGCAGGTTTTTATGAACAAACTCTTTTCTCATAAGGCTACCTGCGACGCTATTATAAAAAGAACTTGGAGTAATATATCCCAATGTGCCCGTTCCCTTTAACATTTTTAATCCGACTTCATAAAACACAATAAATAAATTAGTCATACCTTTTTGGGCAAAAGAAAACTGTTTTACATCATCAAAATTATCACCTAAATTGTGAACACGTATATACGGTGGATTTCCTAACACAAAATCCATTTTCCCATTATATCTCTTTTCCTTTAAAGCATCCCCGCAAATAATATCCCACTTAACATCACAAATTCCATATAAGTTAGAAATGATTTCAAGATTCTCAACACATTTATCTCTTTCAATTTGCTCCAATTCAATTCCGTGAATATAAGTTTGTAAATCTTTTTTTATAATGTTTTTATCTATATTTTTTCTTGTTGATTCTTCACAATATCTTTTTACAATTTCTTTTAAAAAAGCTCCATCGCCACAACTATTATCAATTACATGCTTTTGTAAAATATTCTCACCATAATAGCCAGATAAATCTAAAATGTTGCTTACTATATAATCTGGAGTATAAATGCGACCATTTAATTTTTCACTTGATATTCTATTTTTTTTCATTTTACACCAAATGCTCCCGCTTATATTTTGTACAATTATAGCATATTTTTATAATTTTTTCAATTCCTTTTGAGTGTATTTTTCAAATTTAGGTTCAAGCTCCGTTGGGGGAGTGTAAAATGTTGGAGTGTGTTTAGGTTAGTTATTAAAAAAGTCACACGGCGTGATTAGGAATATTAAGAGCCTAATCACGCCGTTTTTGATTTCGCAAATTCAAAATTTTATCAAAAAAATCAAAAAAGGGCTTAAAAAGCCCTAAAAATGCCTGCGATTCTGCTTCGTGTCGTAGGTTATTAAACTTTACGAAAATAAAAAATACAAGATAGCAAAAACTATCTTGTATTTTTTGTCTTCTCCTAATAAAATAGCTGTCATTTTCTTATTAAAAAACACGGGACTACCGTGCCTTTTTTATTCTCGCGCGTGCGTGCGCGCGCATTATTTATATATGGTATAGAAAACTTTCTTCTTTATTTGTTTTTTAGTAATCTATCCTGCTAAAAATCTTTCCGTCAATTCCAAATATCTTATCTATCGGAATAAGGTCTCCCGTAGTCATTTGTATTTGACGTTCGTAAGTCTTAATTTTTTTAACCACTCCTGTTATTGTAATGTACGCTCCACCCTGTTTCTTTTCATCGGGCTTGAAAAAAGTAATAGTTATTTCAGGTTGATTTTCCAACTGCTCCATAAGAAACAAAATCTTCTCATTCATTATGGCTTTCATTTCTTCCGATGGCTCATTATATTCGTCGGTCACACGTGCCGTTTCTTTAATAGAATCAGCGTGTCCCGTTAAAGCGGCAAACGGAGAGAACTGCGCAGCACGGTCATAATTCGACATTTTTTGACGTTTTTCAGACTGATGGTGTGGCAAATCAATTATATCTGCATACTTACTTCTCGCATCTTCACTCACGCCTTGTGTCCCCCTATCTGCTCATTTCGGTCTTTTGCCGTTGCACCCTCTTGGAGATTCATACCTTTTAGAATAGCATTTTTACCGAATTTCTTTTTAATTCCTAATACGGCTTTCTGCATATTCTTCTCACGCTTTTCTTCCTTTTTCTCTTCTTCAATCTTAGCGTAATCAGTAAAAATATCCATTTGAACATAGCCTTTTTCTTGTGCGGCTTGCTCTTCGGTCAAGAGTTTTGCAGTACAAACGTTAATACGTCTTACAAGCAAATCCTTATTGATTATCTTATCGTATAATTCGAGAGTTGCTTCGGTTATTATCTTTGTAGACGACGTATATCTATCAAGATTTTTTGTACCGTGTGCGTGTTTTGGAACATATCTTCCATAATGGTCTATGGTAACTTCTCCGTAGTATTTGTTTCTTATTTCAGGGTTCGTCAAATTCTCTATGTCATACCCTATTGTTAAAACTATTTGATTTGTTACAAGTCCTTTTTCAACCAAATCAAGGACAAGTAAATCTATCATTTCACATACTATCAAACGTGCTTGCTTTGCATCATAAGGACAATGCAGAACTTGACCTGAACTAAGACTATTTGTGCTTGGTTTATATGCCTTAATATCTGACATTGAACACGGTTCCCAACCCCAAGCGTGGTCTATCAAGAGTTCTGCGTTAATACCAAACAACTTATAGAGTAAATCTTCATTGTGCCAATCGGTAGACTTTCCAAGAGAACATCTTGCAACATCTCCCATTGTATATAAACCGTGCGCTTCGAGTTTTTCCGCATAACCACGTCCAACTCTCCAAAAGTCCGTCAACGGTCTATGATTCCACAATTTTTCTCTATATGTCTTTTCATCAAGTTCGGCAATACGCACGCCGTCTTTATCTGCTTCCACGTGTTTTGCAACTATATCCATTGCAACTTTACAAAGATAAAGATTAGTTCCTATACCTGCCGTTGCAGTAATTCCCGTTTCTTTCAAAACGTCTTTAATTACAGTACGCACTAAATTATGCGCCGTTGTCTTTCTTGCCTTGATATAATCAGTTGCATCAATAAACACTTCATCTATTGAGTAGTCGTGTATATCTTCGGGCGCAAAATATTTTAGATAAATACCATAAATCTTATTACTATATTTAGAGTACAATGCCATTCTCGGTGGTGCTGTTATATAGTCAATAGCTAACGAAGGGTTTGCCTTTAACTCTAAATCGTTCCAAGACGAACCCTCCAATTTTCGATTGGGCGCTTTCCATCTGCGCTCATTATTTGCTTTTTTTACTTGTTGTATTGCTTCAAACAATCTTGCTCTGCCTGAAATTCCGTGCGCTTTCAATGACGGAGAAACAGCGAGACAAATTGTTTTCTGCGTTCTGCTTTCATCAGCGACGAGAAGATTAGTAGTCAACGGGTCTAAACCACGTTCTACACATTCTACGGAAGCGTAAAAGGACTTCAAGTCTATTGCAAAATATATTCTTTGCTTGTCCATATACTCCTCCACTTTGTATCTAACCTTACGTTATGTTTTTACGTATTTCAACAACATCCTTTATGTCACAGTCTAAAACCTTGCATATTTTAAGTAAAACATCCAAATGTACGGATTCTTCTCTACCAAGTTTAGTCATAACAGTATGTGTTAAACCTGCTTTAACTCTAAGTTCTTGCTTCTTCATTTTTTTCTCAATGAGTTTTTTCCACAAACCTTCATAACATATAATAACACCTTCTACCATAACAAAACCACTCCTATTTATCCCCTTGTTTTGCCTTTAACGAATTATATCCTTCTATAACCAACTGAACTTTCGTAATTTTGTTTTTTTTCAAAAACTCATTAATTTCATTATAAGCACTTCTTGGCATCATAGCTTGAAAATTACCACTTTTTTGCTTTCTTTCTTCTTTATTTCTTTTTTCATATTCTCTTTTTACAATGCGACGTGCTGTATCTTCTAATTTCGTTGGCATAATAAGTATCCTATCTTAGACTATTCTTTAATCATTATAGCACCATTTTACTTTTTTTTCAATCATTTTTAGTCGTATATATACACCTTTTCTTTCGTTTTAATTTATTAAGCAATCTTTTCTTCTACCGTATAACCTCCTTTCAAAATTATGGAAATCTTCTTGTCGTCCAAAACCCTAATACACTCTACAACACAACGTACTACATCATCTCGATATGTTATAAAGTTTTCTTTTTCTTCAAACATTTTCTTAACCTTTTCGATTTCTATATTCGTTATTGGCATTGCCTTCATTTTTTCTTTTTGCAAATCTCTTTGCTGTCTAAGAGCGACCAACTGTTGGGACATTCTACGAATTTCATTATCATATTTCGTTTTATCACCCTGTGTCCTTTCTCTTAAAATAATAATCTCGTCCATATCATTACTAATTTGATTGATTTGCTTCTCAATGGCATAAATGTCCAACATTTCATCTGCACCCGTCATAGCATAAGTCAAAGCAGTTGTAATACAATCCATTGCGCCACCAAAATCCGCATACGCTTTAAGAAGTCCACGACAAATT
The DNA here is from genome assembly GCA_045645865.1 of Christensenellaceae bacterium. Taxonomy (GTDB): domain Bacteria; phylum Bacillota; class Clostridia; order Christensenellales; family Borkfalkiaceae; genus HGM11412. The sequence goes on from JAZRJP010000004.1 coordinate 257,176, forward strand.
GCTTGATGTAATTCTTCTTCGTGTAGAGCAACAGAATCCCTGCACGCTTCTCTACCATTATCTATACGATTGATACAAAGCCATACTCCCGTTTTCTTACCATTTCTTTTTTTCCAAGTCTTACGTCGATAAGCACTTCCGCACTCACCACAAACAAGCAACTCAGATAAAGCATATTTCCCACTATACTTACCAAACTCAGTTCTTGACTTATCCGAAACTCTACGCTTGTTAGTACGCCTTGCCATTTCTGCTTGTACGGCTTGAAATACACTTCGCTCAATAATTGCAGGATGGTTATTTTGAATATAATATTTAGGCAATTCCCCACGATTTATACAAGTTTTTTTGCTTATAGGATTATCTACATAAGTCTTTTGCATAAGCATATCTCCACAATATCTTTCATTTGTCAATATGCCCCTTAATACATTTTCAGACCAATTCGTGTTTCCTTTTTTGGTTACAATTTGATGCTCGACAAGATATTCGCTAATATGCACTAAACTATTTCCTTTCAAGTACATATCAAATATCATACGGATATGTACTGCTTCTGACTCTACAATTCTTGGCTCTCCATCTTCTCCTTTTTCATACCCAAGTATGTTATATCTAAATTTGAAAGTCCCTGCTTTCATACGTTGTTGAATACCCCACCTAACGTTTGCACTTATGTTTTCACTTTCAGATTGAGCCATTACGGAGTGTAAACCCAAAAACATTTCATTTTCAACCTTTAATGTATCCAAACATTGTTCTTCAAAATAAACCCCTATTCCTTTGGCTTTTAACTTACGGACTATTTTGAGTGAATCTACCGTATTTCTCGCAAATCTTGCTACCGACTTACAAAGAATATAGTCTACTCTTCCACGCTCACAGTCCTTAATCATACGATTAAAATTATCACGTTTTTTAAGCATTGTTCCCGTAATACCCTCATCTGCGTAAATGTCTGCTAACTTCCAACGTGGATTTTTCGCTATTGCATCTGTATAATACGCAACCTGCGCCTTATAACTTTCTACTTGGTCTTCACTATCCGTTGAAACACGACAGTACGCCGCAACTTTGAGTTGTCTATACTCGTTGCGTTTTGTAGACAACATAGGGTTCGCTTCAATTTTCGTTATTATTCTTGGTCTTTCTTGCATACTTCCACCTCTTCCTTATTTGTAAGTTCTGCGCCGTTAATGAATCGTACAATCACGTAACCGTCTTTATCAACACTTATTTTCTCTATATGCTTCTCTATAAATGCCTTGTCAACTCTTTCTTGTTGCACAATTTTTGAGCAATCTTCAACAAGCATATCCGTGTATATATCAGGTGTTTTGTTATTTCCTATTTCAAACCTTAACTGAGCAAGGTCAAATATAAGTTTCTTTCCACCCGAAAATGTCGGGGTCTTACTTCCAAAAATTCGGTTTACTTCATTTTGGCATCTCTTTAACTCAGGACTATACACCTTTTCTTCCCTAATTGGATTTGCAATATCGGGGTTTTGAAATATTTTATAAACTATGGCATTGATACCACCAAAAATTACGCTATCCGACAAGTAAATCTCGTTTCCGCAACCTATCCTGCACATCCACTTTTCTCTGCTTCGCCACTTAGATATTCTTCGTATAGGACTACCACATTGAGCGCACGTTACCTTGTTATTTCTTAGATACTCTATTTCGTCGTCAAAATGAATTTTCTTTGCACCTTTGCTCTCTTTTAATTGTCTTGCATAGACAAAATCATCATCGTCGATAATCTGCGGATACCCGTCTGCACCGATATATTTTTCATTATCAATAATTCGTGCGATACGGTTCTTATTCCATTGACAATTACCCAAGAAATATTCAACACTTTCACGGGTAAGCTCGTCGGCTATCTCTGCCAAGAGTTTGCCGTCTATGTAGTCTTTGAATATACGCTTGACGATAATCGCTTCCACATTGATTACAACAAGTTCTCCGTCTTGCATCCCATATCCATAGGTTATCATTCGATTTGCCATTTCTTATCTCCTTACTTTTAGTTCTAACTCGCCTTTTACCTTAAACACAAACGAGCCGTCTTGCTCTATATAAAGCACATCAACAATCTCGTCATATAATTCAGGATAAAATTCAGTTATTGCCTTTGGCTGTCTTTCCAAAATTCTTTTGAGTTCTCTTAATTTTTCAATACACTTTTCTTCTTCGTCTGCATTAAGAAGTTTTAATCTACGACTGCGTAACTCTGCTATTTTACGTTTTATTCTATCTGATTTCTCAGAGTATGTAACTTGGTCTAACACTCCTGATGCAAGCATATCTGCGTATGCCTTATTTTGCGTAGATAATGTAGCAAGTTCTCCGTCAATCTCGGATATTTCAACGTTCCCTAAATTGCACTTTGCTTTAAGCGAAGTCAATAGACCGATTGTTTCATCTACAACCTTTTTGCTATTTTCTTGTAATACGTTATACATACGAACAAAAGCATTTTCAATCTCTTCTTTCTTCAGCTTAGGTGTATGACAAACGTCTACTGTCAAACCTTTACGAGCGCATCCCCAAGTCTCCGTTTCAAAACCTTTCAATTTGCGGAACGTCCATCCACATTTCCTACATTTTATCTTTCCCGTAAAGAAAGACTTATTGCACCCATTTCCTGCAAACTGTTCTTTGCGTTGTTCACGTATTCTTTGAACAGCATAGAAATCTTCTTTTGATATAATTGCAGGGTTAGCCTTTTCAACGTAATACCTATCTTCTTCCCCACGATTTGGTCTATTTCTAAGCGGTAATATGTTTGGCGTGAACGTCTTTCTCATCATATAATCGCCCATATACCGCTCGTTTGTGAGTATGTAGTTTACTCTCGCAATACCCCAAACCATATCAGTATCTTCGTCTCGTTGCATTATCTTTACTACTGCTGTTGCTCCGATACCCGACAAATATAATCTATATACTTTTCTAACCCTTTCTGCTTCTTCGGGAACTATCTCCAAGTCCTTGCCAACAAGTCTATATCCATACGGAACCGAACCGCAGTAAAACGTACCGTTTTCCATTTTCATACGAACCGACGTAACCATACGTCTTGAATGAGACAATGATTCACTTTGTGCAAATGCACTCTTGATATAAAGCATCATTTCTGAGTTCATTTTATCCGTATCAATCTTGTCGTTTTCAAAATATACGCTTACACCGTTTTTCTTCAGTTCTCTTATTGCTTCTATACATTCAAGCGAATTACGAGCAAAACGTAAGATGCTCTTAACCAAGATTCTGTCAAGTTTACCATTTCTCGCATCTTTTAGCATACGATTGAACTCATCACGCTTTCTCATATCCGTTCCCGTGATGCCCTCGTCGGCATATATATCCACAAGTTTCATACGCTCGTTTTCACGGATATATTCGCTATAATATTGCATTTGTGCCAAGAAAGAATTGATTTGGTCTTCGTGGTCAGTAGACACACGACAATATGCGCCAACTCTTATTACATCTTCTTCGTCTAAATGCTTTGTTGCCCTTATTACTTGAACTTCTTTCATTTTACCTACCTAACTGCCATTTTTCGGCACTCTAATTGTTCTGCACACTTAGTGTTTATTTTCTCTGCCGTTACTTTATCAATAGTTCCTTGCTCGTATAAGTCCATAATCATAGAGTAAATAACAGCATACTTAATTTCATTTTTTTCTTTGTTTTCCACGCTTATCTCCTATATAAATAGAAAGATGAAGCGTTTATATCTACGGCATAATCGCCAACGCTTCATCAATCTGCATCTTCTGATTATGCCGTAGCATAAATTATTTAGTTTTTATTGCTTTTTACTTGCTTCCGCAAATGAGCGCAATTAAGTATCCGATACCATTCATAATTGCATTTACAGTTATCATTATACCTGCGCCAATTACTCTAAAAATCATACCAATCACTTTCATTTTTCTTTCTCCTTATTCCGTTTCGTAAACGATTTGACTCAGTATTGCTTCTTCAATAATCTTTTGAATAGCACTCTCTCTTTGAACGTCCACCATATAATCACCCGTTCTTTTATACTCGTCCATTTTAGATAATTGTGCGTACATTACATCATAAAGTTCGCCTGCTCTCTTATCCACACCGTGCAAGTATTCGGGAAGATTACCTGCAAGAGACATCAGTTTCCCGATATTATGCTCTTCAAGATATTGTTTCGCCATAGAACCATATTTTCCGTACACGTGTTTCTGCGGCTTTACCATCTTTTGATATGCCCTAATCTCGGCTACCGTCATCTCTTCGTTTGCTTCTGCTTTTTGCAAAATTCTTTGTTTGTTCATACCTATGCCTCCTGTTTTGTACTTGTCGTATATATACGACTTTGTGTTATTATCTTACTACATAAAATTGAAAGTGTCAAGCTCTTTTCACTAATTTTTAGAGTTTTTTATCTAATTTTTAGAGATTTTTGTTTTATGTGGCTATTCGAGTCCGTGCTAAATCGTAATAATAGCGTTCTTTTTCTATACCAATGAACCTACGATTCGTGTTTATACAAGCCACTCCCGTACTGCCTGAACCCATACAATTATCTAAAACAATGTCATTTTCGCTTGTATAGGTTTGTATTAAGAACTCCAATAACTCCGTTGGCTTTTGCGTTGGGTGAATTTGCTCTTTCTCCCTTGCATATTCCAATATGGTCGTTGGATAATTCGTAAACTTTTGTACGTATTCCCTTCCTGAGTTAAGTTGATTATGCTCTGACTTATAACCCATAGCAGAACGCCACGTGTTCCCTGTTTTGTTTGTTTTTGTTTTGTCTATTGCCTTTAATGTAGGTGGATGATACGGTATAGGATTTTTGGATAAACTTCCCACCTTTGCTTTACTAAATACTGCAATTTCCTCTATTGCGTTTAATGGTTTGTAATTAGCATTAAGAAAGCCCGTCGGCGTTTCTTTCTTCCAAAGCCATACATACCTAAACAACTTAATGTTTGAACATATAAGTTGTGAAGTAAACGGCTGAGTACCGAAAAGACAAATAACACCGTTGGGCTTTATAATTCTTTCATACTCTTCCCAAAGTTTTTCTAACGGTAAAGCCTTGTTCCATTTATGAACTACGCTTGTTCCGTAAGGCAAATCGCATAATATAAGGTCAATAGATGAATCAGGGATGCTCGGCATTACTGCCAAGCAATCCCCACAGTAAAGTTCTTGTTT
>JAZRJP010000005.1:0-8981 GCA_045645865.1 Christensenellaceae bacterium
GTAAAAAATAATTTATTTTTAATAAAATGTTGAATTAAACATATTTAAATTTAGTAAACTTATACTAAAAACTACCTATTTTTACGCAAAAAATATCATTAAATAGGTGAAATTTAAACTTAGCGTTATTAGTTTTGTTGACAATACATATAATAAATGATAGAATTAGTGAATATTGTAATAATATAATAAATATTAAATCTATGCAAAAGAAGGAGTTGGTTTTACATGGGTAGTGACAGTATACCCTTATGGATTTTATTTTTAGTGTGCGTAATTGGCGGTGGTTATTTTGCGGCGGCAGAAAGTTCTGTTTCGGCTGTTAACAAAATAAAAATTAAGACGCTTGCTGAGGACGGCAACAAGAGAGCAAAAGGTGTTTTAGATATTATAAATAAATTTGACAAAGCACTAATCACTTTACTTGTCGGTAACAACGTTACCAAAATTGCAGGTGCTGCAGTTTTTACTATCATAGCAACCGATATTTTTAAAAACGGTTTAAATATGACGGACAGTTTTTTAGACTCGTTCGCTTTTTCTATGATATGCTCTATTTTAAGTACGGTGATAATTTTTCTTTTTAGTGAAATGATTCCTAAAAGTTTTGCTAACGATAGAAGCGAATCAGTTTCACTTTCTTTCCAAGGTTCTTTACGCTTTTTAATGAAGATATTATACCCTATCACAATGCTTTTTAGCCTTATTTCAACGGGTGCTAATAAATTATTTTCTAAAAAAGAAGTTGAACCATCTATTACGGAAGACGAACTTACCGAAATTATTGAAACGGCAGAAGAAGAAGGCGTAGTTGACGAAGAACAAAGCGATATGTTAATATCAGCCATTGAATTTTCTAAAACTACCGTTGATGAAATTATGACGATGGAAAAAGACATTGATTTTATCAACCTTACCGATTCTACCGAACAAATATTAGAGGCGATTAAAGAAACAAACTTCTCACGCTTACCCGTTAGGTCTGCAAACGGCCGTGTGGTTGGTATTTTGAGAATAAGAACTTTCCTTACCGAACATAGCCGTAACCCTAAGGTTTCGTTGCTTTCAGTAATGACTCGCCCTTATATTATCAACGAAAACGCTAAAATTGACGACCTTTTGACTGAAATGCGTCAAAAGAAAATTCAAATGGCTATTGTTCAAGACGAAAATAAAAAAGTCGTTGGCTTAGTTACTATTGAAGACGTTTTAGAAGAATTAGTTGGTGAAATTTTCGACGAAGAAGACGAAGTTGACCAAAACTTCCAAACTCTTGGCGGTAACAAATATATGGTTAACACAAGAGTTTTAATGGCAACTGCTTATGAAAGAATGGGATTAGGTAAAGCACCTAAAACTTTCGTTTCTAAGCCTGTTCTTTCGTTTATTCTTGAAACGTTAGGTCATATTCCCGAAGAAGATGAATCTTTCGTTTTTGAAAATCTTGAATTTACTGCAAAAACCATTAACGATGGTAAGTTAAGCGAAGTTATTATTCACGTTCTTGATGAAGATGATTTGCTAGAACTCCAAAATTCTAACGAAAATAAGGAGGACGCATAATGACTTTTAAAGAACATTTCGCTTATATGTGGTGGGCTTATTTAGTTATCTTTATAATGATATGCTTATCGGCATACTTCTCTGCATCTGAAATTGCATTTAACTCTGCAAATAAAATGCGTTTAAGAAAGTCTGCTGAAAACGGCTCGAAAACGGCAAAAATTGCATACTCTATTGTGGAGAAATTCCACGTTGCACTTTGTGCAATATTAATAGGTAACAACCTTGCAAACATTGCCATTTCTACTTGTAGTACGCTTATCGTTATGAACTTGTTTACTGAAAACGTTGGACTTGCAACTACGTTAGTAACTATTTTAGTAACTGTTGTAATTCTTATTTTCGGTGAAATTGTACCTAAGGTTTTAGCAAAAAGTAATGCCGATGCAGTTGTAAACTTTATTGCTATTCCTACTAAAATTTTAACAATTATTTTATCGCCGTTAGTGTTTATAGTTATGATGCTTATATCACTTCTTCGTAAAATTTGGGGTAGCGACCATAAAGACGACGACCCTACCGTTACCGAAGAAGAATTAGTATCTATTATAGACACGGTTGAAGAAGAAGGCGTTATTGACGAAGTTCAAGGCGAACTTTTACAATCTACTATCGATTTTGGAGACACAACTATCGAAGAAATTATGACGCCACGTATCGACGTTACGGCTATTGATATCGACGACGAAGAAAAGATGAAAGAAATTTTATCTGATGCAACGCAATTTTCACGTATGCCCGTTTACGAAGATAGCATCGATAACGTTATAGGCGTGTTATCACTTACAAGATATCACAAGGCTAAACTTGATAGCGACACACCTGATATTCGTTCTATTTTATTAAAACCTTGTAAACTTCATAAAACAATGAAACTTCCTGCGGCTCTTAGCAAACTTCGTGAAGCAAAAATGCACTTAGCAATTGTAATTGACGAATTTGGCGGAACGCTTGGCGTTGTTTGTATGGAAGATATTTTAGAAGAATTAGTTGGCGAAATTTGGGACGATACGGACGTTATTATTAACGACTGCGTAGTAACAGGCGAAAACACTTACGAAGTTAACGGTGCTATGAATATTGAAGACTTCTTTGAAGAAGTTGAATTTATCATACCTGAGGACTTTGAGTGTCAATATTCAACTATGGGTGGATGGGCTATCGAAATGCTTGAAGCCGACCCTCACGTTGGCGATAGTTTTAGATACGAAAACTTATACGTTATCGTTACTGAAATGGACGAAGAACGTGTAACTAAACTTACTATTTTAGTTGAGAAAAAAGACGAACAAGAAGAAGACGAAGAATAGATTTTCTATTCTTTAACGAAAAATTAAGTGTTTTAAAACAACAAAAAAAGACCTATTGATACAATAGGTCTTTTAAATTTAATTTTCTTTTAATCCGTATTTTAAGGCTAAGGCACGGGCTACTTTTTTGCCGTCTGCCCCTGCGCTTGATATTCCGCCCGCATAACCACAACCCTCTCCACAAGGATATAAATTTTCAACGTTTACACTATTAAAATTATCGGTACGTGTTACTTTTATAGGCGAACTTGTCCTTGTTTCTACACCTGTTAAAACGGCGTCGTAACAATCAAAGCCTTTAAGTTTTTTGTTCATATCGGTTATTGCTAAACAAAGTTTTTCGTTTAAAGATGAAGAAAGTAATTGATGTAAGTTGCTAAAATTATAACCGATTTCGTAGGTTGGATTAACCTTTCCTAACGTTGAACTTTTTTGATTTTTTAAATAGTCTCCAACAAGTTGAATAGGTGCTTTATAGTTAGAACCACCTAATATAAACGCATTTTCTTCTAAACTTTTTTGATAGTCTAAACCACCAAATAAATAGTTTTTGAAATCGCTTTTATCTACTTGTATTATAAGGGCGCTATTGCTATTTTCTCCGTCCCTTTTATAATTACTCATACCATTTACTACAACGGTATTTTCGCTTGATGACGACGGCATTACAACCCCACCCGGACACATACAAAAAGTAAACACGCTTTTATCACTTGCGTGGCTAACAAGTTTGTATTCGGCAGGTGGTAAAACTTTTGCATACTTTTCACCGTATTGAGATACGTTTATATCTTTTTGCAAATGTTCAATTCTAAAACCAACGGCAAAGTCTTTACTTTCTAAAAAAATTCCCTTTTCGTTTAAAAGTTCAAAAACGTCCCTTGCGCTATGCCCTACGGCTAAAACGATTTGGTCGAAATATTCAGTTTTACCATTTATTTTAACACTTGTGATTTTGCCGTTTTCTACTTCAAAATCGGTAAGAGTTGACCTAAATTGAACCTTTCCACCTAATCTAATAATTTCATTACGAATATTTTTTACTATTTTAGGCAAATTGTCGCTACCAATATGCGGTTTTGATAAATAGGCAATTTCATTAGGTGCTCCAAACAAAACGAAGTCGTTTACAACTTCTTTTACGTAAGGACTATTTACTTGCGTGTTCAATTTACCGTCAGAAAAAGCACCTGCTCCACCTTCACCAAACTGAACGTTGCTATTTGTATCTAAAATTTTATCTTTGATAAAAGTATTTACGGCTTTTTGCCTGTCTTCAACTTTATCTCCCCTTTCTATAAGCGTAACGTCAAAGCCGTAGCGTAACAAGTCAAGAGCACAAAAAAGACCACAAGGGCCTGCTCCTACGACTAATACACTACCTTGTTTAGCAATTTTGCCATAAGATTTTTGCTCGTTAATAATAGGCGTTTCACTTAAAAGCAAGTTGTAAACGTAAAAAATATTACTCTTATCCCTTGCGTCAAGCGACTTTTTTAATATTTTACAATATTTTAAATTGTTGTTTTTGCTTAACTTTTTTGCTTTTTGAATAAGTAAATCTTCACTTTCAAAAACTTTAAGTTTTACGTTATTAAGCGTTATCATATAAAATACCTTGACTTGCAACCTTACCCGAAGAATAAGCGAATTGTAAGTTGAATCCACCACAATCGCCGTCAACGTCTAAAACTTCGCCTACGGCAAAAAGACCTTTTTGTAATTTGCTTTGCATTGTTGTTGCATCGAAATCAAAGACGTCTAAACCACCTTTCGTTACTTGGCTATTTTTAAAACCTGCGTTGCCTAAAACTTTAAGAGTGTAATTTTTGCATACTTCAACAATCTTTTCTAATTGTTGTTTTGTTAAAGTATTAATTGTTGCCGTTTGGTCGTTTATTTTAATATTTAATGCCGTTATAATAATTTTTTCGCCTATTTTATTGTTTGTAAAAGACGATAAAAGATTTTGAATTTTTAAATACGGGCAATTTTTAATTTTTTGATTAAGTGCATTTAACAATTCTTCTTTATTTAACGAAGGACAAAAATCTACTTGCAAATAAGCGTCCTTTTTATCAACAAGGTACGACGACAAATAGAATACCGTGTTACCGCTTACTCCGTTATCTGTAAATAAAACGTCGCCAAAACTTTCACTTAAAATTTTGCCGTTTGAAACAGCGTAACAATTAACTTTTTGTTTTATGCCTTTAAGTCCTTTAACTCCGTCCGTTTTAAGTTGGCATATAGACGGATATAGCGACGTAACTTTATGACCAAAATCTTGATATAATTGATATCCACTACCGTCAGAACCTAAGTGGTCAGAACTTTTACCACCCGTTGCAAGTAAAACCTTATTAGATTGCAAAATTAAGTCGCCATTTTGATTTTTTGAAAAAGTTTTGAACCCTAAATTATTTTTTGAAATTTTATAAACTTTACTTTCAAAATAAATTTTTACTCCTAAACTTTCAAGTTTAAACCTTAAAGCATCAAGAACGCTATTTGCCTGCATTGAAAGTGGATAAATTTTACTATCTACTACGGTTGTTTGCACCCCTAACTTATTAAAGAAATTTACCATATCTTTATAGTCGTATTTGCTAAGTGCAAAATCGCAAAATTTAGGATATTTACTATGAAAATGGCTATTTTTAGGGTTAGAATTTACGTTAGATAAATTGCATTGACCATTACCCGTTGACAATATTTTTTTGCCGATACGGTCTAACTTTTCGATAATAGCAATTTTATAATTTTTATTGCTTTCTAAAATAGAAATCGCTGAAATTATACCACTAAAACCACCGCCGATTATAACTAAATCGTATTGTAAATTTTCCCTATTCATACCCTATTACTCCCTGTTTAGTCTTATTTTATCACTTTTTTTATTTTTTTGCAATTGTATGATTGACTATTTACATAAAAAGATATAAAATAGGTATAATAAGCATAATTATTATTGGGTGAAACAATGAAAGAATTTTTTCAAAACATAATAGATAAGGCAATTTACTTATACAACGAACACTTATCTTTAATTTTATTAATAATTTTAGTTTTAATATTAATATTGATACTTTTAATAATTTTATCTAAATATATTTCTAAGAAAAAAGAAATTAAAGTTATCAATGAAAATATAAAAAATCAATCACTTTACACGCAAGAAGAAATTAATAATATAGCAAACAACGTTGCTGATAAATCAAAATTTATTTCTTCTATTTCACCTGAAAGTATTGTTGAAGATAAAACTAAAAACAAAAAAACTAAAAAGCAAGCAGATACAAAAACTACTACTAAAAATACTGCAAAGACAACTACTAAAAACGACGTAAAAGTTAAAAAGGATACTACTTCTACAACGCAAAAAAGCAGTAAAAAAACAACTACTAAAAACGACGTAAAAGTTGAAAAAGATACTACTTCTACAACGCAAAAAAACACTGCTAAAAAATCTGCTAAAAAAACTGAAACTAAAAAGCAAGAAGCAAATGCTTTACCTACTGAAACGGCGATAACTTCTACCACCACAACTAATAAAGAAGATGCAAATCAAGATAAAAAACAACCTGTAAAAAAATCTTATTCAGGTAAATGGAAAATTAAGCAAGTAGAAACAAAATACTACGCTGAACTTATTGCTTCTAACGGCGGTATTTTATTAAAAACTGAATTTTACGCTTCCCTTTCAGGCGTGAAAAACGGCATTGAAACTATTAAGAAAAATATTGACGAAGGCAATTTTACTATCAGTTTAGATAAGCATGGCCATTATCGTTTTAAATTGTTTTCAAAATTAAACAGACTTATTTGTATTAGTGAAGACTATTCTTCAAGGGCTAAATGCGATAGTGGTATTGAATCAGTTAAAAGATTTGCTAAAACGGCATACGTTTTAATCGAAGAATAAAATTAATATAACGCTTTTAACTCTGTTAAAGGCGTTTTTTATTGCAAAAATTATTAATATAAAATAAAAAAGAGTGTTTTTAACACTCTTTTTTTATACTTTTATTCGTTCAAGTTCACTAAACCATAATTTGCTTGTAACGTCACTTGGCATAATCCACTCTCCCCTTATAGAAAGTGATATATCGGTAACTTTTGCTCCGTCTGGTTGGCATGACCTTTTAAATTGTTGTGTAAAAAATCTTTTATAGAAATTATTTAACCACTTATAAATAACCTTTTCACTATACATATCTTTAAAGGTGTTTTTTGCTATATAAAAGGTTTTAGACGGACTAAATCCACAACCTATTATATAATATATGAAAAAGTCGTGTAATATATATGGTCCTACGATATCTTCTGTCTTTTGAGCAAAATCGTTTTGACTTGCAGGTAATAATTCTGGCGAAACAGGCGTATCAATTATATCTAACAAAGCCTCTTTTAACTTTCCTTCGCATTTTTTTGCTTGATAATAAATAACCTCACGCATGAGAGTTTTAGGTACGGTTGAATTTACCGAATACATACTCATATGCTCGCCGTTATACGTGCAAAAACCTAACGCAAGTTCACTTAAATCGCCTGTACCGACAACGATACCCCCCGTCATATTAGCAACGTCCATTAAAATTTGCGTTCTTTCCCTTGCTTGACTATTTTCAAAGGTAACGTCAACTACGCTTTCGTCGTGTCCTATATCTTTAAAATGTCCTTTAACGGCGTTAGTTATGTTAATCTCTTTAATAGTTACGCCCAATTCTTCCATTAATATAACGGCATTAGATTTTGTCCTTGATGACGTGCCAAAACAAGGCATTGTTATTCCTATTATATCTTTTGCACTTTTGTTTGATAATTCTACTGCACGCTTACAAACTAACAAAGCAAGCGTACTATCAAGTCCACCCGACACGCCTATTACTAACGTTTTTGCGTTGATATGGTTAATTCGTTGACTTAATGCGTTGGCTTGTAATTCTAAAATTAAGTTACAATCTTTTTCTAACCCTTTTTTATTGCTATTTATAAACGGAGTTTTAGAATATTGTTTACAAATATCATAACTATTTTTTTGCAAATTAAAATATACGTAAGAATAGTCGTTTACCGCTTGTGAATTGCTTTTTGTATTTTTGCATTTTAAATAATTTAAATATTCTGTATCAATGTCGGTATAAATTAATTGAGTTTTAAAAAATTCACTTTCTTTTACTATTTTTCCATTTTCACTAATAATACTATGTCCAGAATATACGTAATCGCTACTACTTTCGCCATAGCCACCATTACTTAAAAGATATGCTCCCTTATTTTTTAAGGTATGAGCCTTTATTGTCAAAAGACGGCTTTGACTACTTGAAACGGTTTCATTAAAACATGCTAAATTTACGTTTACAACGCTACCGTTTGCATAGTGATAAGACGACGGACTAATTAAACTAAATAAATCGTCTCCTATCTCACAAGAAATTTTAACGTTTTCATTATTGTTGGATATTAATATAATTTTTGTACCGAACAAACACTTGTTATCAAGAATTTTAATAAGGGTATTTTCTCCGTTATAACTACTAAAATACCTACTTTCGCTACTACTTATGTTAGTTTTGGGTGTAACGCTTAAAATTTGCCCGTCAAAAATACTACACGCCACGTTATATAATACGTTGTTTACTTTAAGGGGCATACCAACGAATATCAATATGTTTTTACCTTTTGTAAAGTTTGCAATATCAATAAGCCCTTGTTTTGCTTGTAACAATAAACTTTCCTGATATACTAAATCGCCTATCGTGTAACCCGTTAAACACATTTCAGAAAAAACTAAAAGTTCAACATTACTTAAAATGGCTTTTTCAATTTCGTTTTTAATGCTTGCGACGTTACTTGATACGTCGGCTAACTTAATTTTAAAACTTGCCGTTGCTACCCTTAAAAAACCATAATCGCTTATAGTAGAAACGTTGTTTTTAGTTAAACTTGACATTAACTTTTCAAGCGTTTCAATTTTTATGCTTTTAACCTTGCACGATAAGATTTTATTTAAAGTTCCAAGCGGGATTGATGATAATTCGCTTAACTCTTTATTAGTAAGTTTCTTTTCTTCTTTTAATTTTTTTATATTTTTAATAATTAAAT
>JAZRJP010000006.1:0-32449 GCA_045645865.1 Christensenellaceae bacterium
AATTTTAATTTCTTTTATGTTTTAATTTATTTATAAATCGGGGGTAATTGTATGAAATATTACGTTAAAACTATCTTATCTTGCTTTATTGCACTTGATAGTGTTATCGAACAAATTGAAAACGTTATACGCAAAAAAGCAAAAAACTCATTTTACGAATACGAGAGTGCCGAAAGGTTAACAAACACCGTTTTATCTTTATGCAATATTAGGTATGATTTAATTGATTTAAAAGAAAAAACGGCTAATTCACTTAATAAATTAAGTGAAGAAGATAAAATTTTAATTGCTTACAAGTATTTTGGAATACATCCAGAAGACGAAAATTTTGACCATACTTCACGCAATTATTTTAGAAAACAAATAAGAGCAATTGAAAGATTTTCAAAAATATTAGAAAAAGAAGGTATGGGATTCGAGCAATTTCAAAGAACTTATATGAAAATTCATTACATCGCTTCAACCTATAATAAAATGGTTAAAGAAGAAGGTAAAAAACATACTATATAATGTTATTTATATTTTTACAAAATTACTCAATTTCGTCGTAAAACTCATAAGGCGTGTTTTTTGCAGGCTCAACTTTATTCTTAGTTGGCTTAAATAAAAAGTAAACAACCGATATAGTTATTACTGAAATTCCAACGATAATGACTATTTGCAAGGTTTCATTTTTCATAAATTCGTTATTGCTATTTACTTCGGTTGAGTTATCAGGTTCAACAGGTGGCGTTTCTATTACGTCGGTTGAATTGGGCACGGTAAACGACTTAATTGAGTTTTTGTCAACGTAACCTAATTTTGAATTGTAATAAACGTAAAGCAAAATTTCGTTATTTTCATTTTTGTATTCGCCAAAGAAAGTAAGCGTACTATTTTTAGGCACGTTAAAATAAGGATTTTGTTTTTCGCAATCATTGAATAAAATATCAGAATAAATTGAATTAATTGTAAACACCACGTAAGGCTTTTGTGGTGTTTTTGAATACCTTGTTAAGCACTCACTTTTCATATAACCGATAATTACAGGGTAGTTTTCGTCTTTATCGCCGTAACTAACCTTATAATAACCGTTATATTCTTGCAATCCTAAAACGAAATATCCGTAAGGTACAATAAATAATTTTGTTTGGAACGTTTCGTCTTGATATATGTATGTATCGCTTTTTAAAACTTTAAAGTATTCGTTGGTTGAAGCGTAAACGTTGTTTTTAGGTAAAAACGAGTAAATAGTTAAGGTATTAATAAAACATAGTAAAAATAATGTTAATTTTTTCATAGTACAACAATTATATAACCAAATTTAATAGTTGTATTGTCATAAAAACAAATTTTAAGGAAGTAAATGTCGAAGTGCAACGTGAAATTATAAAAAGAATAAAAGAAATTGAAAAAGAGCAACAGCGAAGATATAAAAACGACCTTTTACTTCGTTACAATGCGGGCAAAAAAAAGCACAAAAAACAACTGCTTTTTCATAAATGCAAAAAGAAAAACAGGTGGGTATTCGGTGGAAACAGAACGGGTAAAACCGAGTGTGGTGCCGTAGAAGCCATTTATATAGCAAGGGGAATTCACCCTTATAGAAAAAATAAAGATAACGTCTTTGGTTGGGTTGTTTCGCTTACAAGAGAAGTTCAACGAGACGTTGCGCAAGAAAAAATTTTAAAATATCTAAATCCCGATTGGATTATTGATATCACAATGATACAAGGCAAAAAAGATAGCCCGCAAAGTGGTTATATAGACCAAATTAAAATAAAAAACGTGTTTGGTGGAACGTCGATTATTGGTTTTAAAAGTTGTGACCAAGGAAGAGAAAAATTTCAAGGAAGTTCCTTAGACTTTGTTTGGTTTGACGAAGAACCGCCAAAAGATATTTACGACGAATGCCGTATGCGTGTTTTAGATAGGCGTGGAGATATTTTTGGAACAATGACACCACTTAAAGGCTTAACTTTCGTCTATGACGAAATATTTTTAAAC
Organism: Christensenellaceae bacterium; assembly: GCA_045645865.1. GTDB lineage: Bacteria > Bacillota > Clostridia > Christensenellales > Borkfalkiaceae > HGM11412. The sequence goes on from JAZRJP010000006.1 coordinate 1,987, forward strand.
AAATACAACTCTAAGCAAGTGTGGTATGAGTTTATAGAGTGGAGTGACAATCCGTATTTATCAAAAAAAGAGATTAAAGAGTTGCAATCCACAATGAGTGATAAAGAACTTTTATCACGAAGATACGGTCAATTTTCCGACGAAAGTGGACCTGTTTATCCAGAATTTAATGAAAATATACACGTTATCAAACCTTTTTCAGTTCCGTACGAATGGCAAGATACCCTTTCAATAGACCCCGGTCTAAAAAATCCCTTATCTTGTCATTTTTATTGCGTCGATTATGATGGAAACATATACGTTATTGCCGAACATTACGTTTCAGGACTTAGTGTTGAAGAGCACTCTAAAATAATTAAAGAAATATGCGACAAAATAGGGTGGCGCAGGAACTTTTCAGGCGGGATAAACGCACTTATCGACTCTGCTGCAAATCAAAAAACGTTGGCTTACTCAAAATCAGTTGCCGAACTATTTTATGAAAACGGAATTTATGTAAACACCAACGTTAATAAAGATTTATTTACAGGCATAAACAGGGTTAAAAGTTATTTTAAAAATAACAAAATTTTTATTTTTTCAAATTGTGTAAATTTAATTAGGGAATTAAAGGGTTACCGATATGGTAAAGGGGATTGTCCCGTAAAACAAAACGACCACGCACTTGACGAATTGCGTTACTACGTAATGAGTAAGCCGTATAACGAAGCGCCGCAAAAGCCGTTAAACGACGTACAAAAAGATAAATTAAGGTTAATTCGCAATTTAAAACGAAAGGGAGGTAATAGTGGATAAAGAAATTGAAGAAGCGTTAAAAAAACGTGCAATAGGCTATGAAACTACTGAAATTACCGAAGAGTATTCAAGTAGTGACGAGGGCGAAATTCGTATGGTAAAACGTAAAATTGTAAGTAAAAACGTACCGCCAGACGTTTCAGCCGTAAAACTTTTATTTGATAATTCGCCTACCGACGATATATCGAATATGACTGACGAAGAATTAGAAAAAGAGAAAATAAGGCTTTTAAACGTCTTATTAAAGGAGAGTAAGAATGATAGTTGAAAAAAATAAAACTAACATAGTTTGCGATATTTCAGGTTGCAACGAAATAGCAAAATTTAAGATTAAAAAAACGATGGAAACAAATGACGGAGAAAGTTTAAAATTGTGTGAAAATTGTGCAAAAGAAATATATCAAAATTTATTAAACAAATATTTGAAGGGGAAAAGTAATGAAAAAAAGTAAAAGTAACGACAAGTTTAAAGAAGATTTAGTAGCAAGCGTGCTTGAAGATTTTGAAAACAGACGAAAAGAAAGATTAAAAATTGAACAAGTATGGCAATTAAACTTAAACTACTATGCAGGTAATCAGTATTGCGAAATTTTGCCTAACGGAGAAATTAAAGAACAAGAAAAGTATTATTTATGGCAATCACGCAACGTTTACAACCATATAGCACCTATTCTTGATACAAGAATAGCAAGGCTTGAAAGAGTGCGTCCACATATGAGTGTAAGGGCGTCAGGTGGAGAAGATAGCGACTTAAAAACGGCTGAAATTTCTTCAAAAATTTTAAATTCTACGTTTGAAAGGCTTAATTTAAAAAACTTAATAACAAACGCAACAATATGGTCAGAAATTACAGGTACGGTATTTTATAAGGTAACTTATTCGTCAACGGGTGGCAAACTTTTAGGCGAAACTGACGACGGAAAAATTTATGAAGGCGACGTTAAAGTTGACGTTATTTCACCTTTTGAAATTTTTCCTGATAGTTTATGTCATAGTGAAATTGACGATTGTAAAAGCATTATTCACGCAAGGGCTATGCACGTTGACGACGTTTATTCTCTTTACGGCGTGACACTTAAAGGGGAAGATATTGATGCGTTTACATTAAATAACAACAACCTTTCTTACAACGTAACGCATAGCGATAAAAAAGTATCTTCAACGCTACACGACCACGTTTTAGTAATTGAAAAGTACGAAAGACCTAACCACGTTAATAAAAACGGTAGAATTATTACCGTTGCAGGTGGCGAGTTGTTACAAGTTAGCGAACTTCCATACCTTAACGGCGAAAACGGAGAAAGAGATTTTCCGTTCATTAAACAATGCTCTTTAATAAATTGTGGTGGATTTTTCGGCAATAGTATAGTTGAAAGAATAATTCCACTTCAAAGGTCGTATAACGCAGTAAAAAATAGAAAGCACGAATTTTTAAATAGGGCAAGTAACGGCGTTATCAGTGTAGAAGACGGCTCAGTCGATACAGACGATTTAGTTTGCGAAGGCTTATCTCCGGGTAAGGTAATTGTGTATCGTCAAGGTACAAGACCACCACAATTGATGCCGTCGGCAAGTATTCCTGTTGATTTTAGTTATGAAGAAGAAAGACTTTTTAACGAATTTATCAACATTTCCGGCGTGAGTGAAATTTCAAGAACGTCTTTAACTCCGTCGTCATCAATGTCAGGTACGGCTATTGAACTTTTAATAGAACAAGATGAAACAAGACTTGCTCAAACGATTGATAGTATAAAAAATGCCGTAAAACTTATAGGCAAACACGTTTTAAGGTTGTTTAAACAATTTGCAAGCGAACAAAGAATTATGCGTTTTGCCGACGTTTCAAAAAAGGTAAATTTATTCTATTTTAAATCAAGTGATATTTCAAGTGACGACGTTGTTTTTGATACCGAAAACGAATTAGCATTTACACCGGCACAAAAGAAAAACGCCGTGTTTGAAATGTTACAAACAGGACTTTTAACTGACGGAAACGGACAAATAAACCAAAGAACAAAGGTTAAAATTTTAGAAATTTTAGGTTACGGCACACTTGATAATACGCAAGATATTTCAAATTTACATAAGGCAAAAGCCGAAAAAGAAAATATTGAAATGGATAGCAACGTTTTAGAAGTTGCACCATACGACGACCACTTAATTCATATTGAAGAACATACAAGATTTTTATTAAGTATTGATAACGCTTCTATAAAAGTTAAGGGTAAAGAAAATATAATTAAACATTTAAACGAACATAGCAAATACGTTTTAAAAACAAATTTAATAAAAGGTGAAGAATAATGGAAAATAATAATGCGGGTGAAAAAATAACGGAACAATCTACTTGCAACTTTGAGTCGCACACTACAACGGTAGAAAATGATTTAGGTGACAATAGTGTAAGTATCGGCAAGTTTAAAGACGTAAAATCGTTATTTGATGCGTACAACTCTTTACAATCTGAATTTACCAGACGTTGTCAAAAGGTTAAAGAGTTGGAAAGGGAAAACGAAAGGTTAAACAATGAAATAACCGTTGCTTCACAAAATAACCTTTCAAACGGGGAAATTTTAGAAGACGAAAACGTAGCCCAAAAAACGTCTTCAAAAGTTTACGACGGTCAGGAAGAATTATCTACGATACGGTCTTTACAAGAACAAATAGACTACTATAAATCGAGTGAATATTTGTTAGATGCCTTAACGAACAATCAAGACGTAAAAGACCAAATTATAAATAGGTACCTAAGTAGCGTACATAGTTCAAAGCCTACCGTCAAACTGATTACGGGTAATGCTCAAAGCGTAGTAACGCCTCCATTAAAACCCAAAACCCTTGTCGAAGCAGGGGAAATAGCGCGACAAATTTTTGAAAATTAAGGAGAATTTTAAATGATTACAATGAGTAACGCCGATAGCGCATTAAAATCGGCATATCTTGGTGTTGTAAGCGAACAATTAAACACAAGTATTAACCCTTTACTTGCAAAAATAAAACAAACAACGCAAGACGTATGGGGTAAAGAAATTAGAAGACTTGCACAATACGGCATTAACGGCGGTATCGGTGCGGGCGACGAAGACGGTGTTTTACCAAACGCTGCAAGCAACAATTACGAACAATTTATTTTAACGCTTAAAAACCTTTACGGTACTATCGAAATTAGCGATAAGGCTATGCGTGCAAGTGAAAATAGTGCAGGTGCGTTTGTTAACCTTTTAAACGCCGAAATGGAAGGCTTAGTAAAAGCGTCTTCGTACAACTTTGGCAGAATGCTTTTTGGTGATGGTAGTGGTATTTTAGCAAAAGTTGCGTCAATTTCACAAGGCGTAATTACCGTTAGTTCGGTTAAAAATTTAGTTGAAGGTATGGTTGTAGATTTTAGAAGTTCAACTGACGGCAGTGCAATTGCATCAGCAACGGCAAGGCGTATCGTTATGATTGATAGACAAGCAAAAACAATTACTGTATCAGGCAACGCATTAACAAGCACTACGGTCCCTGAAAATAGTTTAATTACCGTTCAAGGTTCATACAATCAAGAAATCACAGGTCTTGGTGCAATTTTCAAAAGCACGGGTACGTTATACGGCTTATCAAGGGAAAATCATAAATGGCTTATCCCTTATATGAAGTCAAACGTAGGTGATATTACTGAAAGTGCAATTCAAACGGCTATCGATTATCTTGACGAAAACGCAGGTAGTAAAGTTGACTTTATCGTATGTTCAAGTGGTGTAAAAAGAGCATTTATGAATCACCTTTCAACATATAAAAGAAACGTTGACGTTTTAGAGTTAAATGGTGGTTGTAAAGCCCTTTCTTATAACGGAATACCTATTGTAAGCGATAGATTTTGTCCAGAAGGCACAATGTATCTTTTAAACACTAACGATTTTGCATTACATCAATTATGCGATTGGAAGTGGCTTGAAAGTGAAGACGGCAGGGTAATTAAACAAGTTGCAGACAAACCTGTTTATAAAGCAACACTTGTAAAATATGCTGACCTTATTTGTACAAAACCTTGTGGTCAAGCTATGCTTACAGGTATTACAGAAGCGTAAAAAACAATTTTGCCTTATCTTAGATAAGGCATTTAAGGAGAATTATGACGGTTAAAGATATACTAATATTAAGTAGCGATATTATTGACAGAAAAGACGTTAGTGATTATTTATCGCACGGAAGTAGTGAAACGTCAATAGATGCAAGTTTAGACGCACAAACGTTATTAAAATGTTACAATCTAATCGTATCTGAAATTGCAAGTGAATATTACACTTTCTCTACGGTTGAAAAGTTTACTACAAACGACGGCGTTTTCGAATATGAAAATTTAAGTAAAAACGCCCTTGCAATAGTAAGCGTAAAAGACGAAAACTTTAACAAAGTAAACGTTGAAATTTACAAAACTAAATTCTTAACTAATATAAATACAGGGTATATCGAATACGAATATTTACCTTGCGAGCAAGCATTAAATGATATATTCATTTTTGAAAATTCGCCAATTACTTCGCGAATTGTGGCATTAGGCGTTGCAAGAGAATATTTGTTCATAAAAGGTTGTTTTGCTGAAAGCGAAAATTTTGGTATTAAATTTAAAAATGCTATTTTATCGTCATTATGTAAAAAAGGGAAAATAATTTTACCCGCAAGGAAGTGGTTTTAATGAATTATCCTATAATTAAAAAAGTTACCTTAAACTCATTTAGTTTAGGTGTTAACGGCGAAGTAGATGAAGACCTTTTAACCGTTTCATACGCAAAATATTCTTATAACTTTGATTATGATAGTGGTGCTCTTAAAAACAGCATAGGCGTTGATTATTTATCGTTAAATGAAAATCGTTATACTTTACCAAACGGCGTTTATCCTATAAAAATTTATTATTACGATAGGTACGACGTTAGTTTAGATAAAAAGGACGAAAGGTTAATAGTTTACGCAAGTGATAAAAATTTTTATTACTTAAAATTAAACGATACCGACGGCTTTATAAAATTCGAGGGGCTAACAATGGAAAATGCCCCACAAGGCATTAACTATAACTACGATGGCAGGGACGTTTTTATCTTCTCAAAAGACGGGGAAGGTATTATAATCGTCGATAGCGATAGTTATGAGGACGTGCCCCTAACACCAAACATAAATTCAATGTGTATGCACTCTGAAAGACTTTTTATTACAACGAAAAGTGATAAAAAGACAGTTTGGTTCTCTGACGATTTCGACCCGTCAAATTGGCAAATTTCGCTTGATAAAGCAGGCTATATTACGCTTGAAGATAATTTAGGTGATATGCTTAAAATATTAAGTTTTCAAGGTTATTTGTACATTTTTAGAAGTTACGGTATATCCGTTATAACAGCATATGGTAATCAAGAAGATTTTTACGTTAACTCAATTAGCGTAAGCCACGGTCGTATTTACGGCAATACGCCAACCGACTGTGGCGATTACGTTATATATTTAACCGACGATGGTTTATATAGGTTTAACGGCACTACAAGTGTAAAAATTATGAGTGAAATTGAAGATTATATCGTCAACGGCGAAAACGCAAAAGGTTGTTTTTCGGGTGGATATTATTATCTAATAAGCGATATGAAGTTTGAAAACAACGTAATTGAAAAGGGCGTTATTAGGTACAACGTTAAAACAAAGCAAGGTCATATTTTAAGGTATTTACCTATAATTGATTTTTGCAAATTAAACGGTGAAAATAGGCAAATTTTAACGTCAACTAAAAACGTCAATGAAATTTTAGTTTTATCTGATTCTGGCAAATTTTTGTCAAAATGCTTAAAAAAAGTATGGCAAAGTGCTAAAACGGATTTTCAAATTACAAACAAACGAAAACGACTTGAAAAAATGTCGCTTGAAATTGACGGCAACGTTTACGTAAAAATTGAAAGTGAAAGTCAAAGCAAACTATTTTTGCTTAAAGGCAAGGGTAGAAAAGAAATTTTTCCTGCACTTTTAGGCGATAAGTTTTCATTTAAAATATCAAGCAATTTTTCAAAAGTAAAAGTTGCAAAACCGATACTTTATTTTAGTTATTTTAAGGAGTAGTATGCAAATAGAATATGGTAAAATCGCTTATTTAAAAATGCTTGAACTTGAAAAAGAGTTGTCGGCATTAAAAAATTCGTTAACGCAAAAAACAAGTAACGATATTTATTTAGTTAGCGAAAACGACGATAACAATTCGCTTACGTACACAAAATCTTTTATTTTTAACGTTATTGAAAGTGGAAAATACAATTTTTATGGAAATATGCAAACGGCTTTTGAAAACGAAAACGATATTAGCGTAATTTTTTATCTTAACGGAGAAATAGTGTACAAAATTAACTTATCTTCTTTGTTAGATGCTAATTTTAATTTTGACGTGCTTTGCCAAAGTGGCAAAAATCAACTTGACGTAGTTTTTAGTGCGGTAAACGTTTTTAATTTAAAAAATATAAGCGTAAACATATCAAGATATGAAAAAGACGACCATTATCACAGAATAAGCCATTTTGGCTTTGATAATTACGAAATAATCGTAAGCGTAAATAAAAATGTGGCAAGCGTTTATCAGTTATACGACAATCAAGACGAATTAATTGAACTTTTTACTTTTAATTGCAAAGATGCACAAGTGTACGATGCAGGCACAAACTATTTTGCAATAGTTTACGTTGATGAAAACTCTAATCTTTACCATAAGTTTTATTCGTTATATTCAAATTATGTGAACGATACCCCTTTAAACGTTAATAGTGTTCAAAGTGTATGTGGTTATAGGATAGATAGTTATACCGTAAAGATAATTTATAGTCGTTTTTCTCAAATTTATTATTGTTATTATACTGAAAGCGAAAGATTAATTATTAATGAAAAGACTTCAAGAAAAGGTAATATTCTGTATGCAGATGCGCAATATAAAGGCATTTATTTTGTTGTAGATTTCACTTCAAAAACTAAACTTGTGATTGAGTAATTCCCCCAAAAAATATAAAAAATCAACCGTAAAGGAGAGTTATGAGTGGAATAGTTTTTTTAAACGGAAATAATTTTCATATTGAAAAATTAGAAGATAAATTGATGGTTTACTACGAAAATAACGGAAGTTGTTATAAAGTAGAAGTTGTCGATAAAGAAATAAGCGAGCCTATAAAAATAGGTGAGTTTGAAGAAATAATTAAATTAAAAGACGGAAGATATATTAAACGTGTAAACGACTTAATAGTCATTAGTAAAGGAGAGTAATTATGAGTGTTTACGATGAAAAAATTGCTGAATTTTATAATAGTTTAAACTTAAACGATAAGCAAGAAAGTTTAGACGAAGAAGATAAAAAGAAAAAAGACTTTTTGTCCGAAATTAAAAAATACAAGCAAGAAATTGACGAAATTAAAAGTAAATACGTTGTTAAACTTGATTTAAAACCTATGGAAAAGTTAACCGAAAGTCAACTTTTAGAAAACGCAAACGAACAAGTAAACGCAGTTTACGATAAAAAAACGGACGATTTGCAAGCGGAAACGAACGAAAAAATTGATAAAATCAATACGCAATCTCAAAATGTTTTAACAAAAGCACAAGAACAAAAAAACAAGTTAGAAAACACGTATGAAAAATTAGGTAAAGAAGCAGAAAAAAACGCTATTAAAAAAGGTGTTCAACGTTCAAGTATTGTGTCAGAAAAGATAAAAGATTTATCTAAAAACAAAATTCAAGAACTTTTAAACGTTGATAATGAAGTTGCAAATACACTTTATCAAAATAATACTCAAATTAAAAAACTTGAAGAAGAGTATAAAAAGAGTATTTCAAATTTAGAAACGGCTAAGGCCATTGACGTAAAAGAAAAGTTAAATGATTTAATTAAAGAGCAAGACAAAAAAATTCTTGACATAATTAGTTATAATAACACAATGAGAAAAGAAGAACAACGCCTAAATCAAGAGTTAGAAGATGCTTATTTGCTTGAAGGTAAAGAAAGGGTAGATGTACTTCAAGGCAATTTAGTTAACGAAGCGTTAAAATACTTTTTATCAATGCCTAAGGAACAAGCCTTAAAAGAAATTGAAGAGCCTGAAATTAAAGAATTATTAGGCGACTCTACGTTATTAGTTTTAAGATATTTAAAAAATCTATGATTTTTTTAGCGACGGAAACGTCGCTTTTTTTTATACTTTATTTTACAAAAATTTTCGCCATAATTTATAAATAAAATTTTACTTGCAAAAATTAGCCGTTTATTATATACTTATAATAGCGTTACTTAATTAGGAGGACTTTATGCGTGCAGGTCATGCTGTAAAAATATCTTTTTCGTTAAAAGGGTTAGCATTAAAAACCTTGCTTTCAAGGTTAATAATATATTTGTTTACGGCACTATTCGTCTTTTTGTGTGCTCGTGGCGTGTTTTTACCTATATTAAAAAATAATGATTTTCAACTTGCTTTAAAATCATTTTTAGATGCAATAAAAACCATCGTGCGTGACTTTTTTTCGCCTGAGGTTATATCTTCTGAAATAACGACGTTAGAACTTTATAATAGATTTATGCAACTTATGTCTTTTGTGTCAAATACGACTACCGTTATAAAAACTATTATTTCAATTCTATGCGTATTGTTCTTTTCAGTATTTTGTGCATCGGTTTGCGACTACGTTATTGCAATAAACGTCAATAATTATATGACGTCGCTTACAAGGTGCAAATTCTTACCAACTCTTATTGAAAATTTTGCAAACGCTTTAAAATACGGCTTGTTTATGACAATTACTTTATTAATTTATAACGGCATCGTTTATGGTATTTGCGAACTAATATCGTTACTTGTTTTTGAATGGCTAAATATTTCAGGCGTATTTTTCATTTCACTTATAATTTTTATAACGCTTACTTTAAGATTTTCATTAATAGGGCACGTTTTACCTAAAATGATATGTGAAGAAAAAGGCTTTTTTAAATCGCTTTTTGAATGTATTAGTGAAGTTCATAAAGACGTATTTAAATTATTCGATAGGTTTGGAACTTACTTTTTAGTGATTATATTAACCTTCGCAATAAACGTTGTTTGTGCAATTGTAACCTTCTTTGTTTCACTTTTAGTAACGTTACCTCTTACAATTTTAATATTTTCATCAATCAAGTTCGTAGGATTTTACGTAGAACACAAAAAGAAATATTTTATAACTTACGACGAAATCTACGTACCAAAAGAACTTCGTAAAAACGACGAAAATTTATTAAACGAAATAGATATTTAAAATTAAACTCAATAAGAAAAACCGATACACTAAGTATCGGTTTTTATAATAAAAAACGGATTTTATCCGTTATTTTGTTTGTATTCAATAAGTGCGTTAGCAAGTTGGTCAGGGCAAGACGTGTTTTTAAAACCACATTTTACGCCTTTTAATAAACTAATAATTTCGTCAACCTTACGTCCTTCAACGAGTTTTGAAATACCTTGTAAGTTGCCGTTGCAACCACCAACAAAGTTTACGTTTTTAACAACGTCGTTTTCAACCGTAAACGAAATTTCTCTTGAACAAGTGCCTTTTGTTTTGTATGTAGCCATATCAGTCAACAAGGTTGTCATATATAAGTGCATATATATTACCAGCCTTTTCCTCCCACGATTTATAAATATTTTTAGCAATTTGCCTGTTTGGAACGGTAAATTTTAATTCAAGTAAAGGTTGCGTAACGTCGTTAATTTTTAAAACGACTGTGTAAGTAGAATCGCTATTCATATAATAGTCTTTTGAACATTCTTGCTTACGCCTATATTTAACCCTATGTTGCTTAATAAATTGTGAAATAGACTCTCTTGTTGAAGTAGGAATTTGAACGTAAAATTCTGCTAAACAATATCTACCTTCGGGGGTAATAGTATATAAAGCATCGCCGTATTTTGAGGCATTGTAAATGAAAGCCTCTTCTAAAAGTTTATTTAAAATAGGCTTATAGTCCATATAAGATATCCAGTTGTTAGAAACGCAACACATATCAACGATTGTGTTTTCAGACAACGGGCACTCCATCTTATCAAAGACGAACAATAATATTAATTTATTAATAGAAGTATCGCCTTTAACTAACATACGTTTACCCCGAAAGTTATTTGTTAAAAAGTTATTTGTTAATTAGATAGCAAATTGTTTAAGTTCATCAAGAAGTTCTTGACAATCAGCAGAGTGAATTTCAACAGTAATAGGTTTACTTAAATCAAGGCTGAAAATACCAAGAATTGATTTAGCATCAACAACGTATCTATCACTTTTAAGTTCGATATCAAAAGGATATTTTTGAACTACGTTAACAAACGTTTTAACTTGACTTGCCATTTGTAAAGATATTTGTACAGATTTCATAAAAAAGACCTCCAATAAAATCAATACAATAATTATACATAATTGTTATAAAAAAATCAACAGTTTATGCAAAATTGTTGATAGATAAAATTAATTATGTTATAATTAATGCAAAAATAGTACAAAAACATTAATAAATAACAAAAATAGGGGTAAATTATGACTTCAAGGGAACTTTCAGTTAAAAATTTTTGCACGGCAATAGATACTTTATGTGCAACTAAATACATTATGGCTAACTTAAAAATGTTTGAAGTAATATCTCAAATCAAGCAATCTAAACTATTAAACGATATGTTTAACCATTTTGTAAAAGATTATGATTTTTATAACGGGCTTATTAATTCGTTAAATGAAGAAGACGGCGTTAAGTCTTTCGTAATGCCTGTAAAGGCTACCGAATTAATGGCTTTCGTTTATTTATTACTTACTGAAATTTCGCAAAAAAAATTACAACTTACCGACCTTTTAGATTATTTTGATAGCACAAAAAATTATGAAAATGCTTATGCAAAATTCTGTCAAGACGTGTTGCAACCATTTAAAACTTACGTGTATAATAGTGCAATGCAAGTTATAAATATGACGCAAATAGAACAAAGTGAAGAAGTGGTAGCAGAAGGCGAACAACCTATAATAGGCGACGATTTAAACGCTAAAAAAGCAAGTTTACCCGTAAAAATTATAAGGCTTTTAGAACTTGACGGATTATCAGTTCGTTCATCAAAAATTTCTAAGGATGAAAAAGAAGATTTATTATACGTTCTTGACTTATTTACTGAAATTATCCGAACAAAAGACGCCGAAAAAATTAGGCTTTGCTATTTAGCGTATTATTACGCATTTAAACCATACAAAAAAATTATAATCAATTTACAAGACGTAACTGAAATTTTACGTAGTGAAGAAATTATTTAAACAAGGCAAATTTTATGAAACTTGTAGTGCAAAGGGTAAAAGAAACGACTTTAAGCGTTGATAATAAAATAATTTCACAAATACCTTATGGTTTAGTCGTTTACGTAGGCGTTGGTGTAGGCGATACTACGTTAAAAGCCGATTATTTAGCAAAAAAGGTTGCTAATTTAAGGGTGTTTGAAGACGAAAATGGCAAAATGAATTTAAGTGTAAAAGACGTAAACGGCGAAATTTTAAGCGTTTCACAATTTACGCTTTATGCCGACGTTTCTCACGGTAATAGACCAGGTTTTACTAATGCCGAAAAACCTGAAAATGCCGTAAAATTGTACGATTATTTTGTGAAAAATTGCAAGAAAACGGCGTTGTTACTAAAAAAGGCGTGTTTGGTGCAGATATGAAAATTTCTCAACTTAACGACGGTCCTGTTACAATTATTTACGAGGAATAGTATGTTAGAACTTGAAATTCAATCGTTTTTAGAAGATTTAGGAGCAGATTTAGTCGGTTTTAGCAGTTTAGGTGAAAGTCCTATAAAAGACCAAAACTTATCTTATGCCGTAACTATTGCCGTAAAAATTCCCGACGCTATTTTAAAGACGATAGAAAATCGTCCTACGATAGAGTATTTTCACGAATATCGCACGGCAAACGCCCTTTTAGATAGTATGACGTTTAAACTTGCCCGCTTTATCGAAAAAAGGGGATTCAACGCATATCCTATCGGAGCGTCGCAAAGCGACCCGTCGTCAAAAAACTATAATGGTATTTTTTCACATAAAAAAGGCGCAAGACTTTCAGGTTTAGGCTTTATAGGTAAAAATTGTTTACTTATTACAAAAGAATACGGCTCAAAAGTACGTTTAGCAACCGTTTTAACCGATATGCCGTTAGTTAGCCTGCGCGAAATTATAACTAATAATTGTGGTGATTGTGATATCTGTAAAAAGGCTTGTCCAGGTGGAGCAATTAGTGGCAAAAATTATACCGAAAATATGCAAAGGGAAGATTTTTTCAGTGCCGAAAAATGTTCGCACAATATGAAAAATTATAAAGACGTAGGTCGTGGTGCTGTTTGTGGAATATGTATAAAAGTTTGCCCTTACAACAAGTTAAGCACTAAAAAAAGTTGACAAAATAATATAATAAATGTATATTTATATAAGCAAAAAAAATTTAAGGACTAATATGAAAAACTGTAAAATATCATTAGCAGGCGATTTAGGTAGTGGTAAAAGTACGATTGCAAAACTTTTAACGTCAAAATATAATTTAGAAAAGGTTTCAATCGGCTCTCTCCAACGAGAAATGGCTAAAAAAATGAATATGAATACGTACGAGTTTAACAAATATATGTCAACTCACCCTGAAATTGACGTTATTTTAGACACAAAACTTTGCGAATACGAATGTATTGACGGAAGATTTTTGTTCGACTCACGCTTAGCGTGGCATTTTGTTCCATCGTCGTTCAAGGTATATATGAAAGTTTCGCCAGAGGTTGCAGGTAAAAGGGTATTTAATGCAGAAAGGGCTGACGAAGCGTATTCGTCGGTTGAAGATGCCGCACTTAAACTTAAAGAACGTAGGGCGTTTGAAAGGGAAAGGTTTTTAAAAACTTACAACGTTGACATAACCGACCTTAACAATTACGATTTAGTCGTGGATACTGAAAACAAAACGGAAGAAGACGTTTTTAACGAAGTATGCGTGGCTTTTGATAAATGGCTTAATATTTAATAAAGGAGTAAACTATGCATTGGGCTGAAAAAATTGCTGAAGAAATTATTGCAAAAAAACCTAATAAAGAAGAATACGTATGTGCTGCCGGAATATCTCCGTCAGGCTCTGTCCACATCGGTAATTTTAGAGACGTAGCAACAAGTTTTTACGTAGTAAAAGCACTTCAAAAGAAAGGTAAAAAGGCAAGATTATTATTCTCTTGGGACGAATTTGATAGATTAAGAAAAGTTCCTTCAAACGTCGCAAAAATTACTGATAATTTTGAACAATATATGGGTATGCCATACGCTATGATACCTGACCCTTATGGTAAATATTCATCGTATGCCGAATACAACGAAAAAGAGTTTGAAAATTCTTTAAAAGAATTAGGCATCGACGTTGACTATCGTTATCAAGCAAAAATGTACACAAGTGGAAAATACACTGAACAAATTATTTTTGCTATCAAAAACAGAAAACAAATTTACGACGTTTTAATGGACTACAAAACGCAAGATAGCGACGAAGGTGATAGAGAAAATTATTATCCTTTAAACGTTTATTGTCAAGTTTGTGGTAAAGACACTACAAAGGTAATTGCAGGTACAGAAGACGGCGAAGAAATTACTTACAGGTGTAAATGTGGTAACGAACACACCGTTAAATTAAGGGAATATCACAATATTAAACTTGTTTGGAAAGTCGATTGGCCAATGCGTTGGGGTTACGAAGGCGTTGACTTTGAACCAGGTGGAATTGACCACGCAGCAGCAAGTGGTAGTTACGTAGTAGCAAGTGACGTTGCAAGGAAGATTTTAAACGTTGAACCACCTATGTTCCAAGGTTATGGTTGGCTTTCTATCGCAGGTCTTGGTGATATGCACTCATCAACGGGTAACAACATTACGCCAGACGCTGTATTAAAAGTTTACGAACCTGATATGATTAGATGGCTTTTTGCTAAATACGAACCAAAAGCACCGTTCTCATTTAACTTTGATGATACAATTATTCGTCATTATAGTGAGTTCGATAAAGGTTTAGAAAGTTATAAAAAAGGCGAAACTGACGAATTTAACACAAGCGTTTACGATTTATCGTTATTAGACGGTACAAAAACGCAAAGTAAAGTGCCTTTCGGCGTGTTATCTTCTGTTGCAACAATAGTTGACTTTAACCCTGAAAAAGTAAGACAAATTTTAAAGAAAGTAAACGTAGAATTTACTGCCGAAGACGAAAGCCGTCTTGAAAGGGTAAAATATTGGATTACTGTTCACCAACCATCAAAACTTTACAAACTTTTAAAAGATAAAAATCAACAAGTTTACGATACGTTAGACGAAGAAGAAAAATTAGCCGTTAAAAAACTTTACGACTATATTAATGAAACGGAAGTTATCAACGAAAAAGACGTTCAACAATATTTATATACTGTAATAAACGACGCAACGCTTACTAAAAAAGAAAATATGCTTCGTCAACAAAAGTTCTTTAAAGTTTTCTACAACTTATTATTCGGAACTGATATGGGTCCAAGGTTATACTTATTCTTATCAGCAATCGATAAAGAACAATATTTATACTTATTAAATTTTTAACAAATAAAAAATTCGCCCTTATATAAGGGCGATTACGCTGATGTGGCTCAGGCGGTAGAGCACCACCTTGGTAAGGTGGAGGTCACGGGTTCAAGTCCCGTCATCAGCTCCACAAAAAAACGCACTTTTAGTAAAGTGCGTTTTTGTTTAATAAATTTTATATAGTTTGTTTACCACGATAAAAAGGGTCACCGAAAGGTGACCCTTTAAAAATTGTTTTTAAATTATTTACTAACTTTTAAAGCGTTGATTTTGTTGTTGATTTTTGACTTTTTGTTAGCAGCAGTATTTTTAGCCATAATGCCTTTTGTAACTGCTTTATCTAAAATTGAAAAAGTTTTAGGAAGCAAACTCATTGCTTCTTCATAATTACCTGCTTCAATTACGCTATTGATAGTTTTAATAGCAGTTTTAACGGCAGATTTTTCACTTTTGTTAATTTCAGTTTTCTTATTGTTAACAAGAACACGCTTTTTTGCTGATTTAATATTAGGCACAGTCTCTATCTCCTTTAAATCTTCATTATAACAGCAATATATTAGCATATTTTTTTAAAAGTTGCAACAATTTTAAAGCATGTTTTACATAAAGTTGTAAATTTTTTAAAGCAAAATTATATTATTTGCTATTTTTGAATATATTTATAAAATGCTAAACAATAAAAAGGTAAATAAAAATCAATATATAGCCGTGTACGATAGTGGAATAGGTGGTCTAAACGTTTTAAAATTATTAAAACAATATTTGCCGTATGAAAACTATTTGTATTTCGGCGATAATCAAAATGCTCCGTACGGAAACAAAAGTCCACGTTCATTAACAAAATTAGCAATTAAAAATATTAAAGAGTTACAAAAATACGGTGTAAAAGGGGTAGTGCTTGCTTGCAATACGCTATCGACAGTTAGTTATAAAAAATTAAAAAAACGTTTCAAAATAAAGTTTATAAAAACTTTACCACCTATAAAAGATAATTTTTATAACGACGCAACTTATCTTATTTGTACTCAAAATACGGCGAATAGCAAGTTTGTAAAAAAGCATAAAAACAATATAAAAGTTATGCCTGCAATCGACTTGGCAACAAAAATCGAGCATAACGTTTTTAATTTAAAAACGCTTAGCGACGACGTCTTTGAAAAGTTAAAAAAGGCTAACGTAAACACGTTAATTTTAGGTTGTACTCATTATGCCTTTTTATTAAAACGCTTTTATAATGCCTTGCCAAACGTTCAAATCGTACAACCTGAATATCTTTCAATGTTGTCGTTAAACGAATTTTTAAACACTTTTGACTTAAAAAACAACTCTTGTTACGACGGAAAAATTGAATTTATAGGTCAAAATGCCCTTTATAATAAGTCCGTTTATGAAAATTTTTGCCTAAAAAAACACTAAAATCCCAAAAAAACATAAAAAAATTAAAAAAAGTGGACAAAATTTACTAAAAGTGGTTGCAAATCCCAAAAAAATGTGCTAAAATCTAAACATAAATACTAAAAGGGGGTAAAACTATGTTTTTTGGTGAGTTCGAGCATCAAGTTGACGCTAAAAATAGAATAAGAATACCAAGTAGGCTTCGTCAAGAACTTACAAACGACTACGTTTTTATGCGTGGTACGACAAAATGCATAAGTGTTTACTCTAAGCAAGCGTTTGATGAACAGTTTGGTAGCATTAAAAATATCAGTGTGTTCGACAAGCAAGCACTTGAAAGTTTAACCGAAGTATTAAGTTTAGTTTTTACGGCGAACGAAGACGGACAAGGCAGGGTAATTTTACCTGATAAGTTAAAAAAGTATGCCGAAATAGATAAAGAAATTACAATTGTTGGTATGCTTAACCACATTGATATATACGCTAAACACGTTCGTGACGAAATGCGTCAAGCAAAAACTTACGAAGAAAGAATTGATTTTTTACTTAGTAGGGACAAGTAGGTAGGTTATGGAATTTAAACATATACCCGTTATGCTTAACGAATGTATGGAAGCGTTAAACCTTAAAGATAACGGCGTTTATTTTGACGGAACGTTAGGTGGTGGTGGCCATTCGGGAGAAATTTTAAAAAGAACGTATCCAAACGGCACGTTAATCGCAACCGATAGAGACGAAGAAGCAATACGTGAAGCGTCTAAAAGGTTAGCAGGCTACGGCTCACGCTTTACACCGGTTAAAGAAAATTTTAAACACTTCAACGTAGTGTTAGAAAGTTTAAATATATCTAATATAGACGGGGCGATTATCGATTTAGGCGTTAGTTCTTATCAACTTGACAATCGTGAAAGGGGCTTTTCATATATGGCAGACGACGTTAAGTTAGATATGAGAATGGACAAGTCGGCATCATTTTCGGCTTACGAACTTGTAAACGAGTATAGCGAAAATAGAATTAAATATATATTAGAAACGTTCGGCGAAGAAAAATTTGCTAAAAACATAGCAAAAAACATTGTTTTATTTAGACAAGAAAAACCTATAAAAACGTGTGGTGAACTTGTTGAAATAATTAAAAAAAGTATTCCACTTAAATTTCAAAAGGACGGACACCCGGCAAAAAGGACTTTTCAAGCAATAAGAATAGCCGTTAACGAAGAACTTGACGGGCTTGACAAAGCGATAAGGGACGTAATTTCAAAATTAAATAGTGGTGGCAGAATAGCAATTTTAACTTTTCATAGTTTAGAAGATAGAATTGTAAAAACGGTATTTAACGACTTGTCAACAAGTTGTATATGTGATAAACGCTATCCTTGTGTATGCAATAGGAAGCAAATTGTAAAAATAATAAATAAAAAACCGATAACGGCAAGCCAAGACGAAATGCTTTTAAATAGCCGTTCAAAATGTGCAAAATTAAGAATAGCAGAAAAACTATAATTTACGAATAAATCAGGAGGCAAAAAAATATGAATAACTATAAACAACAAATTGTTAAGAGTGATACTTATTTTGACGAATTTGATTATGCAACTACTTCACAATCTCAAACTCAAACGGCAGTTTTAGACCAAGATAGCGAAGCAGTTAAGTTTAATGCAAGAATTCCTGAAAATTTTGATAGAATTATCCATTACGATACTTATACAAAACCACAACAAGTTAAGGATGATTATAGCGTTTACGTTGAACATACAACGGGTATAAACCAAAATTTACGCCCAACTTCAACGACAATGCAATTTCAAGGCTTAAATAAATCTGAAATTTATAACGACGTAAGGGAAAATTGTACTACTACTTACGAAAGTAGCGTAAAAACACCTACAAAAAGCAAACTTGTAATAGGTTTAATGGCAGTTGCTATCGTAGTGTTATCAGTTTTAGTAGTGTTTAATACTGCCTTACTTAAAAGTTTAAATCAAACAATTTTAGAAAAACAAGGTCAAGTTGAAATGTTATTAAGCGAAAATCAAGTTGCTCAAAACACGCTTAACGACGTTTCGTCAGACCAAGCCATTATTGAAGCGGCAAAACAATTAGGTATGAATTAAGGAGTAAAAAATTAACGTATATTCAATATCAAAGGTACGAAAGAGGTTATTTGCAATGATTATTGCGATAACCTTTATTTTTTTGTTTATAATTTCACGATTTTTCTTCGTTCAAGTAATTTGGGGCGTAGATTTACAAAAAAAGGCTATCGACCAATGGACAAGAAATATTCCCGTTCTTGCAAAAAGGGGGGATATTGTCGATAGAAACGGCGTAGTTTTATCAACGACCAAAGAAAGTTATACAATTTTCGTTAGAAAGCGTGCAGTAACCGACTTAGACAAAGTCGTTGAAGTGTTACATAGCATTTTTTCTCTTGATAAAGATAGTCTAAAAGAAAAAATCAAAAATACTAAGGTTAGTGAAATCAAGGTGGTAAAACACGTTGAAAAAGAAAAGGTTGTTGAACTTGAAAAATACAATTTAGACGGCGTATATTATGCCGACGACGTAACAAGGTATTATCCTTACGACGAACTACTTTGTCAAACGTTAGGTTACACGTCGCAAGACGGAAACGGCATTTCAGGGCTTGAACTTTATTACGATAAATATTTACAAGGAATAAACGGAGAAATCTTGTACGAAGCCGACTTAACGGGCAACGACTTAAAAAACACAAACCCGTATTATCAACCTGCAACTGACGGCTTAAATTTAAAACTTACCATTGATTACGAAATTCAAGAAATTTTAGAAAGTGCAACCGATTTAGCCGTAGAGCAATACACGCCAAAATCTTGTTCAATAATAATTATGGACCCAAATAATGGCGAAATTTTAGGAATAAGCCAAAAGCCGTCCTTTAATTTAAACGAAGTGCCATATAACGATATCGACCTACTAAATAAGTTAGGAAGAAACGTTTTAATAAGTGATAGTTATGAGCCGGGTTCAACCTTTAAAATTTTAACGGCTTGTGCTAATATTGAAGAATTTTATAAAGGCAATAACAAGGCTTTTTCGTTAAATCACGTCTTTTCGTCGTCAAGGTACAGGGTAATAAACGGCTCAAAAATAAAATGCTGGTCAACTCACGAAAAGGGCAAGCACGCTAACGAAAATCTAAGTTTAGCGTTAAATAATAGTTGTAACCCTATCTTTGTTGATATAGCACTTGCATTAGGTAAAGACACTTTTTACAACTACTTAAATGCGTTTGGTTACGGAAAATGTACAGGAATAGACTTAACGGGCGAAGCACAAGGTATGGTAATACCTAAAAGTAGCGTAACCGACGGCGATTTAGCAAGAATTTCTTTCGGACAATCAATAGCGTGTACGCCAATCCAATTATTGACGGCAACGGCAGTAGCCATAAACGGTGGATATAAAGTTACGCCAAGTTTAGTTAAAGAAATTTACGATTCTAATAGCGATATTAAAATTAAAGTTGAACAAGCAAAAACAAAAACTATAATATCTTCAAAAACGTCTGAAACGATAAAAAACTATTTAGAAGCAGTTGTTTCACAAGGTTCGGGCAAGCAGGCCTATATTGAAAACTACAAAGTCGGTGGCAAAACGGGAACGGCACAAAAATATGAAAACGGAGTTATAAACGTAGGCAAATACGTTATGAGTTTTATAGGTTTTATGCCAAGTGATAATCCCAAATATTTGTGTTTAGCAATTGTTGACGAGCCCGTTGGTGGAACGTATGGTTCTACGGTTGCAGCCCCTATTGTAAAAAGGGTATTTGAAAGCATAATAAAAGTAAAAAATTTATAGGTAAATATGGAAATAAACTCACTACTAAGCAACGCACAATATATAGAGAAAAATTTTAATGAAAATTTTAATATAGAATGGTTATGTGAAGATAGTCGTAAAAATTGTCAAAAGGCTATATTTTTTGCCGAAAAAGGAAGTAAACAAGACGGAAATAAATATATAAAACAAGCATTAAATAAAGGTGCGTTAGTTGTAGTTACTAATAAAAAGCCAAAAATAAAATGCAACTACGTTTTAACAAGTAGCGTCAGTTTATTAAAATCGCAAATTGCGTACAATTTTTTTTCGTTACAAAATTGTCCTAAATTAATAGGTGTTGTAGGAACAAACGGCAAAACCACAATAACTTATCTACTTAAAAATATATTTGAATATTCTAATAAAAAAGTCGGCGTTATAGGTACATTAGGTGTTTTTTATGACGGAAAAAGTTATAATTTTGATATGACAACTCCGTCGCAAATAACAATAAGTGAAGTGTTATCTAAAATGCAAAAGGCAGGCGTTGAATATTGTTTTATTGAAGTTTCGGCACACGCAATTATTCAAAATAGGGTGGCTTCGCTTAAATTTGAAACGTTAATTTTTACAAATTGTACGCACGACCATTTAGACTATTTTAAAACTTTTGATGCGTATAAAAAAGTTAAAAAAAGCATTTTTAACGTTAATTTTTGTAAAAATGCCGTAATAAATACCGATGATAAAACAGGTTTTGAAATAATAAAAGAACGTCAAGTGGAAACTTTTGTTTACGGACTTAAAAATCCAAGTGACGTTTTCGCAGTTAAAATTGAGCAAAGTTTTAACAGCCTTTCATTTATGGTAAATTTATTTGATAACATTGATTACGTAAGCGTTAAAATGATAGGACTATTTAACGTTTATAACGTTTTAGCAAGCCTAACAGCAAGCGTTTTAAACGGAATTTCATTAAACAAAGCAATAGCGTCATTAGAAAATTTTAACGGTGTTGACGGCCGTTGTGAAGAAGTAGCAACTTATAACGGAGCAAGTATTTTCGTTGACTACGCCCACACGCCCGACGGCTTAAAAAACACTCTTTTAAGTTTTAAAAAAATATGTAAAAACAATTTAATCGTGCTTTTTGGTTGTGGTGGAAATAGAGATAGCAAAAAACGTAAAATAATGGGCGAAATTGCAGGTAAATACGCAGATTTTACAATTATTACAAGTGATAATCCACGCTTTGAAAAGCCGTCAAAAATCATAAAACAAATAATAAAAGGCGTAAAAAAATACTCAACGAATTACGTCGAGTTCGAAAATAGATATTTAGCAACTTTTTATGGTGTAAAAGGCTTAAAAAATGGCGATATTTTATGTGTGGTAGGCAAAGGTGCAGAAACCACGCAAGAAATAAAAGGTAAAAAACTTATGTATAACGATAAACAACAAATTTTAAAAATTGTAAACTATTTACAAAATGGTGGTGAATTAAATTGAAAAACTACGTAATATGCTTTTTGCTATCAGGCGTATTAACCGTACTTGTAGGACTAATAATATTGCCACTATTAAAAAAACTAAAACTTAAACAAAGCGTATTAAGTTACGTAAAAGAACACAAGCAAAAAGACGGCACGCCAACAATGGGTGGTATAATCTTTTTGCTTTCTTCAACTATCGTCTTTTTATTTTTTAAAAAAGGCGAAAGTTCACTTGCAATCTTTTCGTTAATTATCACAATAAGTTTTTGTATAGTAGGTTTTTTAGACGATTTTATAAAAATAAAAAACTCACGCAATTTAGGACTTACAAGTTTACAAAAAATACTATTTCAAACGGCAATAGCAATTATATCAAGCGTATTTTTATATAAAAACGCTATGACGTCAGTTTATATACCGTTTACTCTTAAATTTTTAGACTTAAACTTAGTAAGTTTATTTTTAAACTTTTTTATTTTTATAGCCACGGTAAATAGCGTAAATTTAATAGATGGATTAGATGGTTTATGTTCGTCAACAACCTTTATATACTTGCTTTCATTAAGCATTATAGGTTTCATCGAAATAACCTTTAATGGCAACGCTTATGCAAACGTTACCGAATATAAAAACCTATTTTTATACGCAATAAGCGTAAGTGGAGCATTAGTTGGCTTTTTAGTATTTAATACAAACAAAGCCTTAGTTTTTATGGGAGATACAGGTTCACTTATGTTAGGTGGCGTCGTATCAACAATTTCAATATTTTCGGCAAATCAGTTTTACATTTTAATTATAGGAATAACCTACGTTTTAACGTCGTTATCAGTAATAATTCAGGTTGCAGTCTATAAAAAAACTAAAAAAAGAGTATTTTTAATGTCGCCGTTTCATCATCACTTACAAATGAAAGGAATAACAGAAAATAAAATATCACTTCTTTATTCTTTAATAACGTTATTTATGGCACTAACAGTGCTAATTAGTATTTTATAGGAGTTATATGTACGCAAAATTATCAACTTTTTTAGTTTTAGGCGTTGCTTCGTCAGGAGTAAGCGTTTCAAAACTATTAATAAGTAAAGGAGCAAAAGTTTACGTTTACGATAATTCTACAAGTGAAAAAATTTTAAAAAATATCAACGAACTTGTTTCGATAGGTTGTGTTATAGCAGAAAACGTCAATGAGATATTAGATATTATTGACGTTTTAGTTTTAAGCCCTGGTGTTAGTGTGTTAAACGAAATAGTCGTAAACGCTAAAAATAAAGGCATAAGAATTATAGGCGAATTAGAACTTGCAAGTTACTTTTTGTTAAATCCTATCGTAGCCGTAACAGGCACTAACGGAAAAACTACCACGTGTTCTTTAATCAATCACGCATTAAGCGTAAACGGAGTAAGTAGTAAACTTTTGGGCAACGTAGGAACGCCACTTTCTTCGGTAGTTGGTTGCAGTAACGACGACGTTTTAGTCGTTGAAGTTTCAAGTTTTCAATTAGAAACGACTTGCCGTTTTACACCGCATATTGCTTGTATTTTAAATATAACAAGCGACCATTTAGATAGGCATTTTACTATCGAAAACTACGTATTTTTAAAAAGCAAATTAATACTTGCATTAAAAGAAAGTGAATACGCTATTTTAAATTACGACGACTTGCAAGTTAGAGAATTGCATACAAAAACAAAAGCAAAAGTAATATGGATATCTCAAAAAGAAAAGGTTGACGGAGTTTATCTTTTCGATGACAAAATCTACGTTGGAAGCGAAGAAATTATTGGCATAGATAAATTAACAATAAAAGGCAGTCACAACGTCGAAAACGCCTTATTTAGCGTTGCTACGCTTAAATTATTAGGTTTATCTACAAATGAAATTATTAAAGGTTTAACGACTTTTAAAGGGGTAAAACATCGTATTGAACAAGTTAGTAAAGTAAACGGAATTACTTTTTATAACGATAGTAAAGCAACAAATCCCGACGCTACTATAAAGGCAATTAAAAGTTTTAATAATGATTTAGTTGTAATTTTAGGTGGCTATGATAAAGGTCTTGACTATTCTAATATGTTTTACGAAATTTCAACCTTAACTTACGTAAAACACTTAATTTTAACAGGACAAAACGCTATAAAAATGTTCGAAACGGCAAAATCACAACGCTTAAAAAACGTTGTTTTAGCATCGTCGTTTAATACGGCAATTAACATAGCGTACTTGCTTTCAAAAGACGGATACAGCGTTTTACTATCGCCGGCAACGTCAAGTTTCGACGAATTTTCTTCTTATGAAGAAAGGGGAGAAAGGTTTATTGAAATCGCAACTTCTTTTACATAAAAATAAACAAGGCGACGTTTTAATTTTAATATTAGCAATCGTAATATCGTTAATAGGAATTTTATTTATATATTCGGCTTCAAACTATCAAGCATTATCAACGTACAACGATAAATTTTATTACGTTAAAAAACAAGGGGTAGGCTTTGTTATAGGCGTAATTTTAATGGTGATAGTAGGTAATATCGACTATAATAAACTAAAAAAAATGGTCTATCCATTAATGATAATAGCCGTTATATTGTTAGCACTCATATTTACGCCGTTAGGGGTAGAAGTTTACGGTGCAAGGCGTTGGCTTAAATTTTTTTCAATAACAATTCAACCAAGCGAAATAGCAAAATTTTCATTAATACTTTTTACGGCATATTATTTTGATAAAAAAGTTGAACGAGCCAAGACTTTTAAAGGCATTTTGCCTATACTTGTTTACGGTGGAATTTTAGCCCTTTTAATAATGCTTGAACCAAATATGTCAATAACCGTATGTATCGTGTTATTGCTTCTTATAATGCTATATTTAGCAGGTGTTAGCATTAAGTTTTTCATAGCCGTTTCAATACCGCTTTTTTTATTAGGTACGCTACTAATTTTACTTGAACCATATAGACTAAAACGATTAATGGCGTTTTTAAATCCGTGGGCATCGCCAAAAGGCGAAGGTTACCAACTTTTGCAATCGTTATACGCATTAGGTAACGGTGGCTTGTTTGGAGTAGGTATATTTAATTCACGACAAAAATACAAGTTCCTACCTTTTGCAGAAAGCGACTTTATTTTATCGGTAATAGGCGAAGAAACGGGCGTATTTGGTATAATTTTACTCTTTTTATTAATGTTTATATTAATTTTAAGAGGAGTAAAAACGGCAAGTAAATGTAAAAACTATTTTGGTTATCTACTAAGTAGTGGTATAACTTCAATATATTTTATACAAGTAAGCGTAAACGCATTAGTCGTTACAGGAAGTATTCCACCAACGGGATTACCCGTACCGTTAATAAGTGCAGGCAATACATCGCTTATAGTCTTTTTAGTTGCCTTTGGAGTGCTTTATTCAATTTCAAAGGATACAGAAAGGTTTTAACTTTAATTGTTTTTCCGACGTATAATGTATTATTTATAGGGGAAATAATGAGTAGATTTATCATTGAGGGTGGAAATAAATTATACGGCAAAGTTAAAATTCAAAGTGCAAAAAATTGTTTATTACCGTTAATATCGGCGTGTATTATGTTAGAGCAAAAAATAACCTTTTTAAACGTAAATCTACTTAAAGACGTTACGTGTTTGCTTGATATTATTAAAAGTTTAGGTGGTAGTTTTTGTTATGAGAACGGCAATTTAATAGTAGATTGTAGTTCGCTTTCAAATTACGTAATGCCGTCAAATTTAGTAAATCAAGCAAGGGCGTCAATATTTATGTTAGGAGCATTACTAACAAGGTTTAATAAGGCGGAAATGTCAATGCCGGGTGGTTGTAATTTAGGTGAACGTCCCATAGATATTCACTTGTACGGACTAAAAAAATTAGGTGTAGTAGTAGAAGAAAGTGAAGTTATAAAATGCACGGCAAATAAACTAAAAGGAACAACAATCGTTTTACCTTTTCCAAGCGTGGGGGCAACGATAAACTTAATTTTTGCATCGGTTAAGGCAAGTGGAACAACGATAATAAAAAATTGTGCAAAAGAGCCTGAAATCAAATGTTTATGTGAGTTTTTAAAATTTATAGGTGCTAACGTTAAAGGCATTGGAACCGACGTTTTAATTATTGACGGCGTAAAGACGTTTAATAATCAAAACGTAGTTTTTTCGCCTATACCTGATAGAATAGAAGCCGGCACTTTTTTACTTGCTGTGCTTGCAACGGGTGGAGAATTAACGCTTGAAAACGTAAATTACGTACATATTGGTAGTTTAATTAAAAAAATATTTAATAATACTTGCAAAATATGTATATTTAATGATAATATATATATAAAGTCAAGTGGAGTAGGTAAAGGGTTAGGTTCAGTAAACGTATTGCCGTATCCTGAATTTCCTACCGACCTACAATCACCATTACTTGCGTATAGCACCATATTAAACGGGCAAACAATAATAACTGAGCACGTCTTTCCCGATAGGTTTTCTACGGCAAACGAACTTATTAAAATGGGGGCAAATATTTTAGTAAAGGGCAACGTTGCTTGCGTTACGGGTGTAGAAAGTTTGCAAGGTAATTTTGTTACGGCAAACGACCTTCGTGGTGGTGCAGGGCTTATAATAGCATCGTTAAAAGCACAAGGCGTTTCTGTTATAGATAATGCCGAAATATTAGATAGGGGCTATTATCAAATAGAACAAAAGTTTAAAAATATAGGGGCAAATATAAAAAGGGTCTTATAATGAAGTACAAAAGGTTGTTAGTAAGCGTAACCGTATTATTATTTATAGTCGTTGCAGTTTTTAGTTTTAATTTTTTATTTAAGATAAGCGACGTTCAACTTTCGGTTACCTACGTTGAAAACTCAACTGAAAATATCAGTGAAAAGGTTAGTGAATATTCTAAAACGTTAGAAGGTAAAAATCTTTTATTTTTAAAGACAAGCGATATTGAAAGTGAAATTATGCAAATATCACCTTACGTTAACGTTGATAAAATTGAAAAGACTTATCCTTGTTCAATAAAAATTAGCGTAACCGAACTTGAAGAAGTTTTCACTTTAAAGGCTAATAACAAGTATTATATGCTTGATACGTCGTTACGCATTTTAAACGAAAATATTGTAAATGAAAATAACGTAACAAAAAAGCCTAACCTTGTAATAGTTGCCGACGAAAGCGACTATAAAAATTTAATTATAGGTAGCAGGTTAGAGTTTTTAGATAGCGTAACTAACAATTATATTTTAAGTTTAACTTCTAAAATTAAAGAATTTAGTGAAAATATAACTCAAATTGAAGTAAACGTATTAACAGGTGGCGTATTTAATAGAACGTTAACAATAACCACAATCGAAGGCATGACCGTTCAGTTTGATAATGCGAACGTTCAAACGCTTGAAAAGTTTGACTTTTTTAAAACTTGGTATAGTTTGCAAGAAACTGTTAAAGACGGCAACTATTTTATAACTATTGATAAATTTTCTAATGAAATTGTAGTTAGAACTTAATTATAATATTGACAAAATTAAATAGATATAGTAAAATATATTTATTATATAAATATAAAAAAATAAGTTAAGCATTTTTAAAAGCAAATACTAACTTTTTAAATATAAGTAGGGCACAAAATGATAAAAGATTGCATTGCAGTATTAGATATTGATTCTTATGGAATAACATTTATAATAGGTGAACGTAGCGTAAACGGTGCGTTTGCTTTTCGTTATAAAGAACGTATCGATACCGACACCTTTTATGAAAGTGCCTTTTTTGACGTCAACAATTTTGAGCAAGCAGTAGCAAACGCTTATAAAAGTCTTTTAAAAAGTCAAAATTTACAATCGATTACAAAAATATTCGTAAGCGTACCTGGTGAGTTTACAAAAACAATTTCAAAAAATTATCGCACGGTGTATAATAAAGTTAAAAATATTACCGTTAAAGACGTTGTTGAACTTTATAATTTAGGTTTTCAAGAATTAACTGATTATACCTTGATAAATAGAACGGCAGTTTACTATCAAGTCGGTTCGTTAAAAACGCATGAGCCTATCGGTCAAAAGGGTGAAAGTTTAGCAGGCAGGTTATCGTACATATACGTTCTTAATTATTTTAAAGAAATTATTGATAACGTTTTGCACAAGTTAGGAATAATCGAAATTAATTATATTAGTTCGTTATACTCAAAATGCAACACGTTATTCTCTCAATCTGAAAGGGATAATACACAAATTTTAATCGACGTAGGCTATACGACTACGGAAATTGCTATTTGTTCGGGTAACGGAATACTTTATACCGACGCATTTTCTTATGGTGGTGCTATGATAACGGCTTTTTTATCAAGTGAGTTAGAAGCATCGTACGACGTTAGCGAAAAGTTGACCGAACTTTTAAATTTAGGTTATATTGATAATCCAAGTGCATTATACGTTATCTTTGATAACGACGATGATTATACATTTTCAAGGGATAGGGCAAATGCTATCGGTAAAGAAGTTTTGGACAACCTTGCTGAAAGAATTATTAAATCAATATCAAATTGTCCTTTAAAAGTTCCAAGTGACGTGGTAATATCGTTTACAGGTAGCGGAATAACTAAAATAAGGGGTGCAATCGAATATTTATCAATGCGTTTAAGCACTTCAAACAAAGTAGTTAAGCCGTCAATTCCGCATTATAACAAACCGTGGTGTTCGGGTTTTGTATCGCTTTTAGATACGTCGTTAACACTATGTAAAGATAAAGTATTTTTCGTAAATAATAAGGAGTAAAAATATGTTAGAACAAGACTTAAATTCAACAAACGTATGTAAAATTAAAGTAATAGGTGTTGGTGGAGCAGGTAACAATGCAGTCAACAGAATGATTGATGCAGGCATTAAAAGTGCTGAATTTGTTGCCGTTAATACCGATATGCAAGCGTTAATGTTGTCTAAGGCTGATATTCAAAATAGAATACAAATCGGTAAAGAAGTAACGAAAGGTTTAGGTGCAGGTTCTTACCCAGAAATAGGTGAAAAGGCAGCCGAAGAAAGCATCGAAGAAATTGAAAAATTAGTTGACGGCGTAAACTTGTTGTTTATCACTGCCGGTATGGGTGGTGGAACAGGCACAGGTGCAGCCCCTGTTATTGCTAAAATCGCAAAAGAAAAGGGTTGTATCACGGTTGCAGTCGTTACAAAACCTTTCTCTTTCGAAGCAAGAAAACGTGAAGAAAATGCTAAAAAAGGTATAGCAAATCTTCGCAAGTTCGTTGATACTTTAATTGTAATACCTAACGATAAAATTCTTGATGCACTCCATAAAAACACTCCTATTGAAGAAGCGTTTAGGTTTGCGGACGATAATTTAAAACAAGCTGTATGTGGTATTGCCGATTTAATTACAAATCCGGCGCTCATCAACTTAGACTTTGCCGACGTTAGAACTATTATTAAAGGACAAGGTTTAGCACATATGGGTATAGGTAGGGCAAAAGGCGAAAATAGGATTTTAGAAGCCGTAAGGCAAGCCGTATCATCTCCAATGCTTGAAACGACTATCGAAGGTGCAAGGGGTATTATTATGAATATCACGGGTGACCAAACGTTATCGATAGGCGAAGTAAACGAAGCCGCAAACTTAATCAACGGCGTTGTTGATTATTCGGCAAACTTTATATTTGGTGCTAACGTTGACCCGTCTATTAAAGACCAAGTTGTTATAACGATTATCGCAACGGGCTTTGCAGAAAATCAACAAAGGTTTAGTTCGGTGAACGGACAAGTTCAAACGCAATCACAAGCCTTTGCATCATTAGTAAATCCTACTAAGATAGAAGAACAACAAACTCAAACAGTTGAAGAACCAACGCAAGAAGAGCAAGTAGTTGAAGAAGTTGCAACTCAACCTGTTGAAGAAGAAAAGCCGGTTGAAAAGAAACGTCAAATACCTCCGTTCGTACAAAAATTATTTGGTAAAAAGTAAAATTAAAAGCGAAAGTTAAACAAATAACTTTCGCTTTTTTAATTAATTGTTTTATAAATAAAAAAATTGCCTTTCGGCAATAATTTTATTGTTCTTTTTGCTTTTCTTCTTCAAAAGCATCAAGAATAAGTTTGATAATCATTTCTCTTGTTTCTGTGTTGATAGGGTGAACGATATCTTTATATTCACCTTCATTAGTCTTTCTTGACGGCATTGCTATAAAATAGCCTTCGTTACCTTCAATTACCTTAATGTCGTGTACAACGAAACAATCTTCAATTGTCATTGACGCAACTGCTTTGAGTTTACTGTCTTCTTTTTGAATCAACCTAACTCTAATGTCTGAAATTTTCATCTTTTTTTTAACCCCTTATCATTTTATTATATATATAATATAACAT
>JAZRJP010000007.1:0-28499 GCA_045645865.1 Christensenellaceae bacterium
ACCTTTTTATAGAAATAATTACTATATTAGGCGTTAGTTTTTTAATAATTTTAATACTACTTTTTCTTATTACTTTTATCGTTTTTAAAATATCTTTTTCAAGAAGTAAAAAATTAGCAACAGATAGTCCTAAATATGAAGTTTATAAACCTTTAATGCAAGAGGGAGCAAAATATTTTAAAAGCCTAAATTACGAAGAAATAACGATAACTTCTTTCGATAACTTAAAACTTTTTGCGTATTTTTATGAAAATCCCAACTCGAAAGGAACGGTAATTTTTATGCACGGCTACCATGGTAATCCCTTAATGGATTTTGGTCCTGTAATAAAAAAATTTAAAGATATGGGCTATTCTTTATTGTTACCATACCACCGTGCACACGGCAAGAGCCAAGGTAAATACGTGACCTTTGGTGTAAACGAAAGTAAAGATTGTCTTTTATGGGCAAAATATATTGCTAATAAATATCCAAACCGTTCAATAGCGTTACACGGTATTTCGTTAGGTGGAGCAACCGTTGGTTTAGCAAGCAGTTTTGAAGATTTACCAAAAGAAGTAAAATTAGTTGCCAACGATTGTGGTTTTTCTTCGCCCGACGGCATAATTTCGTCGGTAAGAAAATCAATGAAATTACCATTTTTTCCATTTCAATTATTAGTAAGGCTTTACGCTAAAATATTTGCAAAATTTTCATTAACCAAAACAAGCGTTTCAAAAAGTTATGAAAAAAGCAAAATTCCGTCACTTTTTATTCATGGCGAAGACGACGATTACGTTCCTTACTATATGGGGATTGAAAATTACGAAAAATCAAGTGCTTTAGAAAAACTTTTAATTTCAGTAAAAGGGGCAGGGCATGGACTTGCTTATATTACCGAGCCTGAAAGGGTAACCAAAGAATTAACCGACTTTTATAATAAACACATGTAAAAAAAACGACTAACTTGCGTTAGCCGTTTTTTATTATAATTTATTTATTACTTCGTTAAGTCTTAAAAGAGTTTCTTCTTTACCTAAAATTTCAGCAATTTCAGTTGCGCCACCCGGCGTTACTTCTAAGCCCGTAATAGCAATTCGCATAATATAGAATAAAGTTTTTGATTTAACGCCTATTTCGTTAGCAACGTTAGACAAAGTGCTAAAAATAACGTCGTTAGTAAATTCGGTTATACTTTCAACCCCTTTAATTATTAAAGGCAACAACGTTTTAGCAATTTCAACACTTGATTTTTGTTTAGAATTTTCAAAAATAGCATTGTCAAAATCGGCAGGTTTTACTAAAAACGCCGTCTTTTCTTCAATATCGTTAAAAATCTCAATTCTTGTACGAATAAGTTTAGAAATTTTTAATAAATCGAATTTGCCGTAAAGAGCCGTCTTTTTATAGAAAGGTTCTGCCCTTACTAAAAACTCTTCGTCAGTCATTGCTTTTAAATATTCGCCGTTAAGCCAACGAAGTTTAACGTCGTCGAAAATAGAAGGAGATTTTGAAATGCCCGATAAATCGAAAAGGTCAATCATTTCAGGTAAAGTCATTTTTTCGGCATTGTTTTTAGGACACCAACCAAGAAGTGCAACGTAGTTGATAATAGATTCTTCTAAATATCCTTTATTTACAAAATCGTCAAAGTTAGCGTCGCCGTAACGTTTTGAAAGTTTACGTGTTGCGTCCTTCATTATTGTTGGTAAATGTATATAAACAGGTCTTTCCCAACCGAAAGCGTCGTACATTAAATTATATTTAGGCGTAGAAGATAAATATTCAGTGCCACGAATAACGTGTGAAATTTCCATAAGGTGGTCGTCAACAACGTTAGCAAAGTTGTAAGTAGGTAGTCCGTCAGATTTAATTAAAACGTTATCTTCAAGTTCGGCATAATCAACGTCGATAGAACCAAAAATTAAATCGTCGTAATGGCTTGTACCTTCTGTTGGTATATTTTGTCTTATAACGTAAGGTTCGCCGTTTGCAATTCTTTTTGCAACTTCTTCTTTTGAAAGGGCAAGACAATGTTTATCGTATTTACGATTGCCTTTATCGTCGGTTAAACTTTCTAACCTTTCTTTTGAACAAAAACAATAATAAGCGCCACCAAGCTCAACCAACTTTTCGGCATATTTTAAATAAATATCTTTTCTTTCAGTTTGAATATAAGGGCCGTAGTTACCACCAACGTCAGGACCTTCGTCATAAACAAGCCCCGAATTTAAAAGTGAAGAATAAATAACTTCAAGGCTTCCTTCAACAAACCTTTCTTTATCGGTATCTTCAATTCTTAAAATAAAGTCGCCGTTATGATGCTTTGCATATAAATAAGCGTATAAAGCCGTTCTTAAACCACCTAAGTGCATAAAACCTGTTGGGCTTGGCGCAAATCTTGTTCTTACTTTTTTATCCATAAAGTCTCCTATAAAATTTCGCTTTTAATTTTTTCTTTTATAACTTGTAAACGATTATCGTAAAAATAACTATAAATTTCTTCGTCGCACACAATAAGGTGGTCGTAAAAATTTACTTTTAAAGAGTTGAGTAAATAAATTAACTTTGCCGTCAACTTATCGTCGTCTGTCGATGGTTTTGGGTATTTAGAAAAATGATTATGGGCAACAATTATAGAAGACGGATTATTTAACACGATACTTTTTGTCAATTCTTGTATTGATATGGTTACGCTTGATTTTTCGCCACTATCAAATTTTTCAATTTTAGTTACAAAATCTTTTTTATTTAAAAATAAAACGAAAAACATTTCGTGGTCGGCATTCTTAAAAAGAGATACAACCCTTTGTTTTGCTTCTGAAATTGTCGATAAAGAAGTGTTGTTTTGTAAAGATATTGATTTAAGTTTACATACGTAGCCAAGCAAGTTTAAAAATACCGCCGTATTTTCGCCTAAGCCATCAACAAGTTTTAACGAATTAATATCACTATTTAAAATTCCGTTTAACGAACCGAAAGTATCAATAAGTTTATGTGCAAGTTCGTTAGTGTTTTTGCGTGGTATAGAATAAAAAAGCAAAAGTTCCAAAATTTCGTGTTCAGAAAACATTTCTTTGGCAACTATAAACTTGTTTTTAAGCCTTTGTCTATGCCCTGCGTGCGTTGGTTTTTGTTTGCCCATAAATCCCCTTTAAAAGCAAAAAATAAAATTTTAAATAATTTATAATTATTATAGCACAAATATAAAAAAAAGTGTATAATATAACTAATATTTTTAGGAGAACTTTATAAATGAACGATTATTTTGAAAAAAGTTTGACCTTTTTAAAAGATTTAATAAAAATTAAAAGCGTAAAAGACGTTGCGTTAGAAAATATGCCGTTTGGCAAGGGAATAAACGACGCTTTAACTTTCACTTTAAACCACGCAAAAGAATTAGGCTTTGAAACGATAAATTACGACGGATATGCCGGCGATATTATTTTTGGAGAAGGTAGCGACGAAGACGGGCTTGCTATTTTATGCCATCTTGACGTTGTGCCAGAGGGCGACCTTTCTTTATGGGAGTATCCGCCTTATACCGCAACAGAAAAAGACGGCAAAATTATAGGCAGGGGCGTTGTTGACGATAAAGGGCCGACAGCACTTATTTTATACGTTTTAAAAGAGTTAAAAGACAGTGGTTTTGTTCCGTCAAGAAAAATTAAACTTATCGTTGGTTGTGACGAAGAATCGGGTAGCGCTTGTATGCATTATTATAAAAAAGTTGCAAAAATGCCCAAACAAGGCTTCTCTCCCGACGGCGAATTCCCCGTTATTTATGCCGAAAAAGGTATTTACAGGTTGACTTTTAAACAAAAAAAGCAAAAAAGATTGTTAAAAGTTGAAGGTGGAGAAAAAATCAATATTGTTTGTGACAAAGCGTTTTGTGAAATTGATAATATAACGAATAGCGAAACAGAAATTGCTAAATCATACGGCTTAAAAGTTGATGGAAACAAAGTCTATTCGTTTGGTAAAGGGGCACACGGCTCAACGCCTGAACTTGGCGTAAACGCCATCGATAAATTACTTGAATTTTTAACTAAAATTAATCTTGTTGATGAAAGTTTACACAACGGACTTTTTAAAGATTGTTATAAAATTAAAAATTTAAACGACCACTCAGGCAACTTAACAATGTCGCCCGATATTATAAAAAGTGACGACGAATACGTTTATTTAAGTGTTGACGTGCGTTACCCTGTAACCTATTCGTTTGAAGAAATTTCTTCTAACTTTAAAAAGGTTGGCGAAATTATAAGTTACAGCCACACAAATCCGTTATGCGTTGATAAAAACGGCAAGTTTGTTCAAACGCTTTTATCTTGTTATAGGCAAATTACCTGTGATTTTAGCGAGCCTATTGCAATAGGTGGTGGAACGTACGCAAAAGAACTTTTAGAAGGCGTTGCTTTTGGACCGTTGCGTTCACAAGGCTCTGCCCCGCACGAAGCCAATGAGTTTATGTATATTAGCGATTTAAAAATAAACTACGACGTTTACTTTAATACGATTAAAAATCTTTGCAAATAAAAAATTCCACCTGTTTGGTGGAATTTTATTTTTATAAATTATAACGCAACTACTTCAACTTTAATTTTTGCGCTAACGTCAGGTAAAAATTTAATTTCAACGTCGTAAATGCCTAAATTTTTAATACTATCTTTCAATAAAATTTTCTTTTTATCAACCGTAAAGCCTAATTCGTTAACGGCATCGGCAATTTCTTTGGTTGTTATAGAGCCAAAAATTTTACCATTTTCGCCACATTTAATTTTAAGGGTAATCTTTTTGCCTTTTAAATTTTCGGCTTGTTGTTTTAAAGCCTTAATTTCTTCGTTTTTGTGAAATTCGATAGATTTATTTTTTATGTTAAGGCTATTTAATTTTACGGCAGTTGCTTCTTCTGCAAGTCCTTTTTTAATAAGAAAATTTCTTGCATAACCATCAGAAACTTCAATAACTTCCCCTTTTTTACCTGTTCCTTTTACGTCTTGTAATAAAATAACTTTCATAATTTTCTCCTTTAATCTATTGCAGTTTTAGTGTAATACAAATTTGACGTTTTGTCAACGGCTAATAGACATAACAACGCAAAAACAGTCCTTTTATATTGCTATACGCGAGAGAGCGAGAGCATATACAACCAAATGCTTGACTAAAAATGCTTTTTGCTATATTATAAATAAAAAAACAAACGTTTTTTATAAAGGTGAAATAAATATGAAGTTTATAAATTTAATTGTAAAAAGCATAGACGTGTGGGGTGACGTTCCTAAATTATACGGCGCATATCACATAATTTGTTTAATATTAACGGCACTTATTACGGCTGTTTTAATTATAAAGTGTAAAGATTGTAGCGACAAAGTTTTTCGCAAAATCGTTCTAATTACTTGGATAACCATTGTTTTATTTGAACTTTACAAACAAGTAGTTACTTCGTTTAACGGCGACACGGAAGAATGGAAATATCAATGGTATTACTTTCCGTTCCAATTTTGTTCTTCTCCTTTATACGTATTGCCTTTCGTAGCCTTTTTAAAAGAAGGCAAGGTTAGGGACGCGTTCATTTCCTTTACAATGTCGTTTGCATTTTTTGGTGGTTTAGCCGTAATGTTGTATCCGGGCGACGTTTTCCAAGGTTGCATAGGTATTAATTTACAAACAATGGTACACCACGGCACGCAAGTAATTTTAGGAATTTTCGTAGCCGTACACGAACGCAAAAAGTTTAGCAAAAAGTTCTTTTTAAGTTCTATTATCGTCTTTTCAGTAATTGTTGTAGTGGCAATATTATTCAACGTTGTTGGACACTTATTAATTCCTGAACAAGGCTTAAATATGTTCTTTGTAGGACCTTACGTAAAAAGCGCGTTACCTATTTTAAGCATGATTTATCCAAAAGTTCCGTGGGTTGTGTTCTTGTTTATTTATATTGGTGGATTTTCGCTTATTGCTATGTTAATTTGTTTTATAGCAAACTTAATATATAAAAAGGGCAAGAAAAAGGCGTAAAAAATTAAAGCGGTTATGAAAATAATCGCTTTTTTGTTGCTTCTATTTTAAAAAAGCATATTGACACGCTATAAATTATTATAGTATAATATAATTAGAAACACAAAGATAAACAAAAGGGGGCTTATTTATGAAAAAACTATTAAAAATTACAACTGTCTTATTAGTGTTATGTATGGCTTTTAATCTTATTGCTTGTTCTTCTTATCCAAGGGTAAAAAGCGCGCTTGAAGAAGTTGGTTATACTGCAATTGAGAATGAAGAAAACGACGTTTCAAAAGAAGCTGAAGAAAATGAAAGTGTAGTAAAAATATATTTGTTAACAAATAAAGATTCTCTTTCAGCGCTTGAAGTTTATAAAATTACGTTAGTAACGGTTATAGAATTTAATTCAACAAAAGAACTTGTTGAATATTATAAAGAAAGCAATACTTTACAAGGCATTGTTGCCGACGTGCAAGAAGATGGCACTGCCGAAGAGGTTTACAACGAACTTAAAACAAAAGGTTTGGCTTGTGGTAATTGCATAATTGCTCCTATCGGGCTTGATGCAAACACGGTAATAAACGCAATAAAAGAATTAAACAAATAATAGAAAAAAATAAAAGCACTTTGCTAAAAACGGCAAAGTGCTTTTTATATGTAATTTTTAAATACCTATATAAACGGTAAACAAAGTAAAAATTATTGCTTTTTCTTTTTTACTGTTCATATAAATAAACTTCGTCACTAACCTCTTTCCACGTTTTGTCGTACAAGTTGTGAATTTCTTCGGCACAAACCATCCATTTAGCAACTTGTTTTTCGTTTTCTAAAAGTTTAAAGTTGTAAAATTTGTTTTTATAATATAAGTCCAAAGTATATTTTAACGACATTGTCAATGAAAAAACTTGCTTAGGTTCAAAAACCATATTTACCATTTCGCCGTCGTACTCTCCGTCGTAAAAAAGCCCTTTATTCGTTAAAGTTAATTGACCTACTCCGTGAGTAAGTATTGAACCTTTATTATCTAATTTTTTAACGTTTATATCGCCTATTTGCACTTTTGTAGAAATTTTAAAATCGTCGCTTAAAATTTCTTTTTTAATAACTTGTCTTTGCCATTTATACCATTCGTCAATATTTTTAAAAGGCAAGTTGCCGTTAGGACTACTTATATCGTAATATTCGTCCATTTTAACTTTAAAATTACAACGGCTACAAGTCATGACGTCGTTTTCAGTTGAAAAAGAGTATTCGCTATTACAAGACGGACATTTAAATATGATATTATCTAACCCGTAAATATTAGGTTTTTTGCCATAAAAAGCAACCTTTTCGTTTTTAAAGTCGTCAAATTCGTTGTATAAGAATTTTTGTTTTAAAATATCGTAAAGTTGGTCAGCCGATAAATTTTTACAATCTTCACTACTAAAAAGTTTATCAAAAGTTACCGTGATTTTGCCTTTTTTAACGTCGGTATTGTATCGTGGCCTTGAAAAGTACGTGCCTTTAAAGGTAACAAGACAAACGGGCAATCCAACCTTTTTAATAAAGTTTTTAGTTGCAGGATTAATAGGGTGAGTTGACCCCGAAGTTGACTGAATACCCTCAGGGAAGATAATTACGCTTCCGCCTAATTTAACGGCTTGTAGCATTTGTGCCGTTGCTTGCATATCGGGTTGGTATAACATTTTTGCAATAACGCCTAAACTTTTTAAAAGTTTATATACGTTTTTTTGAAAGATGTTTTGATATCCACATAAAACGTGGGCGTTTAAATTTTTAATACCTGCAAACAAATAAATATAGTCAAGCGTTGATTTGTGTTGGCATAAATATATTGCTTGCTTGTCTTTTATTTTTAAAAATTCTTCCGTATAAACAAATTCGGCATTACGTTTTTTTGCAATACGCTTAAAAACAAATTGAACAATATTTGCAATAAATAAATTAGGTTTTTTAAGTTTTCTGTTTTTAAATTCTTTATGATAATTTCTTTCCATAAGCAATAAGTAATCAACGCTTTTTTAAACTTAAATTTAAGTATAGCATAATTGCCTAAAAAAATCAAGCAAGCAAAAAACGGCAAAAAAACGCTTTGCCGTATTTAGCAAAGCGTTTTTAATTATAAATTATTCACCTTTAAAAGGAAGAAGGTCTGCAATTCTTGCTCTCTTAATTGCTCTTGCAAGCATTCTTTGGTGTTGAGCGCAAACGCCAGTCATTCTCCTTGGAAGGATTTTGCCTTTTTCAGTTACAAACTTTTTAAGTTTAGCAACGTCTTTGTAATCAATTTTTTCAGTTTTATCTACACAGAAAACGCAAACCTTTTTTCTTGGTGCTTTTCTGATAGTTTTTTTAACTTGAACAGTCTTTTCTTCCATAATTATCTCCTTTAATTAAAATGGTAAAGTGTCGTCGTCAACAGGTGTAAGAGTTCCTTTACCTGCACCTTTAACAACTTCGGCAGGAATGTCTTGTTCGTCACCCCTGTTAGTAGTTAAAAATTCAACTTCACTTGCTACGATGTCAGTAACGTTTCTTTTAATACCGTCTTTATCTTCATAAGAACGGTTTTGTAAACTACCAACAACTGCAACCTTGCTACCTTTCTTTAAGAACTTACCGCAATTTTCAGCAAGAGTACGCCAAACGATTACGTTAAAATAGTCTGCTTCTCTGTTACCTTCGCTATTAGCGTAAGTTCTGTTAACAGCCAAAGCGAAACGGCAAAAAGCGATACCGCTTGAAGTTTCTGAAAGTTCAGGGTCGCGAGTTAAGTTTCCTATTAAATAAACTTTATTCATAAATCTCTCTCCTTTTATGCTCTTGTAATTAATCTTCTTAAAATACCGTTAGTGATACCAGCAACCCTTTTAAGTTCTGCAATTAAACTAACGTCACTTTCAAAAGACATAAGAACGTAATAACCTTCAGTTTCGTAATTGATAGGGTAAGCAAGTTTCTTAACACCCCATTTGTCAACTACTTCAACTTTACCGTTGTTTGAAGCAACTACGTTTTCAAACTTAGCGATAACGGCATCTCTTTCTTCATCAGATAATTTTGTAGAAAGAATGTAAAGCATTTCGTACTTTCTCATATTTTTTACCTCCTGGACATATTGGAATACAGTTGACCTTGTATTCAAGGTATAAGTTTATAAAAAACTACTTTTATTAAAAGCAAGTATATTATATATAATAGAGCCGAAAAAGTCAAACAAATTTTTAACTTTTTTTTACAATAGAAAATATTGTGCCTAAAAATTTTTTAAGCACAATATTTATGAAAAATCTTTAAATTTAGTTGATAAAAGGTAATATTTCTTTTACTATTTCGTCTTTCGATTTATAGCCTATAAATTGCGTAACAACTTGTCCGTTTTTAAATAAAACGACCATAGGTATGCTTGAAACTTTAAAGGCGTAAGCAAGTTCGTTTTCTTCGTCAACGTTAATTTTAGCAACAACTAACTTGCCGTCGTATTCTTTTTCAATTTGTTCAAGTTCTCCACCAAGCATTCTACAAGGATAGCACCAAGAAGCCCAAAAATCTACTAAAACGGGTAAATCGTTTTTTAATACGTCGTTTTCAAAATTGTTTTTTGTAATTTTAATTTCCATAGTATCGTCCTTTAAAAAAATAAATTCCCGTATTTCAGGGAATTTACTAACTATTAATAGTTTTCTTCACGAAGTTCAAAATAACTTTGTGGGTGTGCACAAGTTGGGCAAAGTTCAGGAGCTTTTGTTCCAACAACTATGTGGCCACAATTTCT
Organism: Christensenellaceae bacterium; assembly: GCA_045645865.1. Lineage (GTDB taxonomy): Bacteria > Bacillota > Clostridia > Christensenellales > Borkfalkiaceae > HGM11412. The sequence continues at coordinate 9,767 of JAZRJP010000007.1, forward strand.
ACATTCCCATACCTTAACTTCTGATTTTTCAAAAACCTTTGCAGTTTCAACGTTGTTTAATAATGCACGATATCTTTCTTCGTGTGTTTTTTCAATCGCTGCAACTAAACGGAATTTTTCAGCAAGTTCAGGGAAGCCTTCTTTATCAGCAGTTTTAGCAAATTCTGCATACATATCAGTCCATTCATAATTTTCGCCTTCGGCAGCAGCCAAAAGGTTTTGTGCTGTGTTTCCAAGTTCGCCAAGTTCTTTAAACCACATTTTAGCGTGTTCTTTTTCGTTATCAGCAGTCTTTAAGAAAATTGCTGATATTTGTTCAAAACCTTCTTTTTTAGCAACTGATGCAAAATAAGTATATTTGTTTCTTGCTTGTGATTCGCCAGCAAATGCTGCTTGTAAATTCTTTTCAGTTTGTGTACCTGCGTATTTATTCATATTTTTCTCCTCAATAAGTGTTAATTTGTCGCCACTTTGTTTACATACGGGGCAAACGGCCGTAACTGTGTCTGGTGCAGTGAAAACTTCGCCACATACTTTACATTTATATTTAGCCATAAAAAATCTCCTTTTTATAAATATATCCTTTTTTAAGAATTATAACATAAAAAATATTACAAGTAAATATCAAAATAAAATTTTTTTAAAAAAATTTGTAAAATTAAGCATAAAAAGCGTCCTTTTTAATTAAAATTTATTGACATAAAACAAAAAGCGTGTTACAATATGCGTAATTTAATAATAAAATAAGATAGAGGTGCATTTATTCAATAGTAATACGGCAAAAAGTTGCCAAAACTTCGTATGAAAGGGGATATTTGCCGAAGTTTAGCAAGGTGGCACTTGCTTTGCTGGCAGTATGGTTAATATCTATTCTGTTGTCGTATGATTACGGAGAGCTATTCTTGTTATTTAATTTAAGTTGTATTTATTTAGGTTATGACGGGGTGGCTTTACGACCACCTTTTTTTATTTAGTATAGGAGATTATTATGAAAAACACAGTTTTCACAGGGGCAGCAACCGCATTAGTTACACCGCTTAACGCAAATGGTGTAGATTACAAAAAACTTGAAGAACTTATTGAGTTCCAAATAAATAACGGCATTGACGCTATTGTTTCAGTTGGAACAACGGGCGAAGGTTCAACTTTAAGTGACGAAGAACACAAAGAAGTTATGAGATTTACCGTAGAAAAGGTAAACGGCAGAGTTCCTGTAATAGCAGGCACAGGCTCTAACGACGTTGAATACGCTATTTCGCTTACTAAATACGCTTGCGAAATAGGTGCGGATGCTATGCTTTTAGTAACGCCTTATTATAATAAAGCAACTCAAAAAGGACTTATAGCGTCGTTTACGGCTATTGCTGATGCAAGTACAAAACCTTGTATTTTATATAACGTTCCATCAAGAACAGGTTGCAACTTATTGCCTGAAACTGTTAAAATTTTAGCAAAACACCCTAACATTGTTGCTATAAAAGAAGCGTGCGGCAACATTTCACAAGTTGCTAAATTATGTAGTTTAGTTGGCGACGAAATCGACGTATATTCAGGTAACGACGACCAAATCGTTCCTATTTTATCGTTAGGCGGTAAAGGTGTTATTTCAGTTTTATCAAACATTATGCCAAACGAAACAAGCCAAATGTGCAAACTTTATTTTGAAGGCAAGGTAAAAGAAGCGTGCGATATGCAACTTCGCTTACTTCCTTTAATCGATGCGTTATTCTGTGAAGTAAATCCTATTCCTGTAAAAGCCGCAGTTGCAAAAATGGGCTATTGCGATAATTATTTAAGGCTTCCTTTAACACCAATGGAGGACGCTAACGCAGAAAAACTTTACGACTTAATGCGTAAAGAAAATTTAATTAAATAATAGGTAAATTATGAAAGTATTAATAAACGGAATGTGCGGGTTTATGGGCAACGAAGTCCTTAAACTTTGCAAAGAAAATTATTTAGATTGTCAAGCCGTATGTGGTGTTGACGCTTTTTGCAAAGAACAAGGCGAAATTCCTTGTTTTAAAAGTTACGACGAAGTAAATATTGAAGCCGACTTAATTATAGACTTTTCGCACCATAGCGTAACGGAAAGATTGTTAAAGTTTGCCGTTTCAAAAAAACTTCCGTTAGTTTTATGTACGACAGGGCATACCGAAGAAGAAAAGCAAGCAATTTATAACGCAAGCAAGCAAATTCCTATTTTCTATTCGGCAAACATGTCGGTAGGCGTATCGTTGCTTGTTGAACTTGCAAAAAAAGTTGCAATAAGCATGCCAAATGCCGATATTGAAATTATTGAAGTTCACCACAATAGAAAGGTTGATGCTCCAAGTGGTACGGCCCTTATGTTTTACGATGCTTTAAAAGAAGTAAGAACAAATGCCAAAGCCGTAATGGGTAGAAGCGGTCAATCTAAGCGTACGATTGAAGAAATAGGTATTCATTCACTTCGTATGGCTAACGTAGTCGGCGAACACCAAGTAATAGTTGCTACGGCAAACCAAACGATAACTCTTAAACACGAAGCACACAGTCGTGCACTTTTTGCAGAAGGTGCTTTAACGGCAGGCGTTTATTTAGCAAAACAAAACGCAGGCTTATATAATATGAAAAGTATGTTAGCCGAATAGGTGATTTATGAAGATAGCAATTTACGGATACGGCAATTTAGGTAAAGGTGTTGAAATTGCCACCAAATATAATAGCGACGTTGAACTTGTAGGCGTTTTTACAAGAAGAAATCCCGAAAGCGTAAACACGTTATTAAACACCAAAGTTTATAGTGCCGACGATATTATATTTTTTAAAGACAAAATAGACGTGTTGATTATTTGTGGTGGAAGTGCAACCGACTTGCCTAAACTCACACCGTTATTAGCACGTGATTTTAACGTGGTAGATAGTTTTGATACGCACGCAAAAATACCAAGTCACTTTGACAACGTTGATAAAGAAAGTAGTGAAAACGGGCATATAGCCTTAATTTCGTCGGGTTGGGACCCTGGTATGTTCTCAATTCAAAGACTTTATTCGCAAGCAATTTTACCAAATGGTAGCGACTATACTTTTTGGGGAAGGGGTGTAAGTCAAGGTCATAGCGATGCTATTAGAAGAATTGAAGGCGTTGTTGATGCTAAGCAATACACCGTTCCTATCGAAGAAGCGTTAGAAAGCGTTAGAAGTGGCAAAGAGCCTTCTTTAACAACAAGGCAAAAACATTTAAGAGAATGCTACGTTGTGGTTGAAGAAGGAGCAGATAAACAAGCAATTGAAAAACAAATTAAAGAAATGCCTAACTATTTTGCCGATTACGACACTACGGTTAATTTCATTAGTTTAGAAGAATTAAAAGAAAAACATAGTGGCATTCCGCACGGCGGTACGGTTATTAGGACGGGCAAAACGGGTTATAATAACGAAAACACGCACGTTATTGAATACAAGTTAAAATTAGATAGTAACCCTGAGTTTACGGCAAGCGTTTTAGTTGCTTGTGCAAGGGCTATTTACAAAATGTATCAAAGGGGCGAAAAAGGTTGTAAAACGATTTTTGATATTGCGCCAGGCGATTTAATTAATATGTCGCCACAAGAAATTAGAAAAGCACTTTTATAAGAGAAAATTATGGTTAAAGGATTAATTTCAGACAATTTAACAATAAACGGAAAAGGCGAATTGCTTTTTGCAGGGGCAAACACAGTTGTTCTTGCTAAAAAATACGGTACGCCACTTTACGTTATGGACGAAAATAAAATTCGTCAAAACTGCCAAACTTATTATAACGCTGTAAAACAAGCGTTTGGTGAAAAAGGTGGTGTTTTATACGCTTCAAAAGCGTTGTCTTTTAAAAAGATATACGAAATTGTTAATGAAGAAAATTTAGGTATTGACGTTGTATCGCAAGGCGAAATTTTTACGGCTAAAAAGGCAGGATTTCCACTTGAAAAGGCGTATTTTCACTCTAACAATAAAACAGATGACGATATTAGTTTTGCCATAGATAACGGCGTTGGTTATTTTGTTGTTGATAACGAAGAAGAACTTTTAGCCATAAATGAAATTTCTATAAATAAAAAAGTCACGTCAAAAGTGTTATTGCGTTTAACGCCGGGTATTGACCCTCACACTTACGAGGCTATTTCAACAGGTAAAGTCGATTCAAAATTCGGTTCGCCAATCGAAACGGGACAAGCCTTTGAAATTACTAAAAAAGCACTTACTTTAAGTGGCATAAAGTTATATGGTTTTCATTGTCACGTAGGGTCGCAAGTGTTCGATTCAAGCGTGTATTTTCAAGCCGTTGACGTTATGCTTGAATTTGTTAGTCAAGTTAAAAAACAACTTAATTACACAACTATACAATTAGATTTAGGTGGCGGATATGGTGTTAAATACGTTGAAAACCAACCTAAAATCGATATTTATGAAAACATTTTACAAGTTGGCAGATATATAAATGAAACGGCAAAAAAATTAGGCGTCGAAACACCTTATATCTTATTTGAGCCAGGCAGAAGTATCGTTGCCGATAGCGGATTAACTCTTTATACGGTAGGCACGGTAAAAAGAATTCAAGGCTACAAAAACTACGTTTCGGTTGACGGAGGTATGACCGATAATCCACGCTTTGCTTTATATAAAGCCGACTACACGGTTGTTCCTTGCTATAATATGAACGTAGAACGTGATATGACGTGTTCAGTGGTAGGTAGATGTTGTGAAAGTGGCGACATTATACAAGAAGGCGTGCAAATGCCGTCTGCGGTTAAAAGGGGCGATATAATCGGTTGTTTAACAACGGGTGCTTACAATTTTTCAATGAGTTCAAATTACAACAAAGTTTTAAGACCTGCCGTAGTTATGGTAAAAGATGGTAACGACTATTTAACGGTAAAACGCCAAACCTTAGAACAATTAGTAACAGGCGAAATTTAATAAAAAATTAAAAAAGACTAACGAAAAATTTCGTTAGTCTTTTAGTTTTGTCTATTGATGTTTGATATTTAAGATATCGTCAGCCGAACAATCTAAAACCGTGCATAACTTTGATAAAGTTGCAAGGGTTGGTTGCGCTCTGCCCGAAAGGTATTGTGAAACCGTTGCTCTTGATACTCCGATAGCGTCAGCAATTTGATTTTTCTTTAAACCTGGTTGCTCAATTTCTTTTTTTAAATTTTCACTTATTATTAAATCTAAACTTTTGTCCATAATACAATTATAAGGTATTGCCTAATAATTGCTTGACAATTAGGCAACACCTAATTATAATATAGACAAATTTACAAATTTTATAAAAAACAATGAAAATTTGCTGTATTATAGGTCATAGAAATTTTGAGAAATCAAAAGAATTAGAATTTAAATTAAAAACAACTCTTATTAATTTAATTGAAAACAAAAACGTAACGACGTTTTTGTTTGGTAGCAAGAGTAATTTTGTTGATTTTTGTTACGAAGTTTTATCTACTTTAATGTATAGTTATTCAAGCTTAAAAAGGGTTTACGTTAGGGCAGAATATCCTGTTATCAACAGCGATTATAAATCCTATCTGTTACGACTTTACGAGGAAAGTTACTTTTTTAGTAAAAATTCAACAACTAATAAATATAGTTACATAAAACGAAATCAAACTATGATTGATAGTAGCGATTTTTGTTTGTTTTTTTATAGTGAAAAATATAAAACTATAACGCAAAGCGGTACGCAAATAGCATACGCTTATGCAGTTAAAAAAAATAAAAAAATAATTAATATTAACGATATGTAAAAACACGGTAGCCAAACGGCTACCGTGTTTAATTTTTGTTAAATTATAATGATTTTATTTTTTCTAATTTATTCTTTCTTCCGTATGCAATAAGTTTTGAAAGTTCAGTGAACGGAATTATCGAAATAGAAAGTGCTATTGAAATTGCAAATTCGCTAAACGAAATAGGAGCAAATTCAAACATAGTGTTAATGCCAGGAACGTAGATAACGGCAGTCGTTAACAAGAACGAAGCAATAAACGCACCCCATAAGAATTTGTTTTGTTTCTTCATAGAGAAGATAGAGTGGTTAATTGACCTTGTGTTGAACGAATGGAACATTTCTGTCATTGAAAGCGTTAAGAAAGCCATAGTCATACCGTCGTTGCTAAATCCGCCTTCAAAAGTGAACTCCCATTTCCAAACGCCTGTTTGGTGGAACACTTCAATAGAGTGTCCTAAAATGAAAGCGAATAAAGTTAATAAACCAACGTAAATACCTTGAACAACAACGTTAATACCTATACCACCGGCAAAAATACTTTCGTTAGGTTTTCTTGGCATTTTTTGCATTAAATCGTCTTCGCCGTCTTCCATACCAAGTGCTAATGCAGGGAAAGTGTCTGTAATTAAGTTAATCCAAAGCAAGTGCATAGGTTTTAAAAGTGTAAAGCCCATAACTGTTGCAAGGAACATTGAAACAACTTCGGCAAGGTTACTTGATAATAAGAATTGAATAGACTTTCTAATATTTTCGTAAATTTTTCTACCTTCGCCAACTGCGTCAACTATCGTAGCAAAGTTGTCGTCTTGTAATACCATATCGGCTGCTGACTTAGTAACGTCGGTACCCGTAATACCCATACCAACGCCTATGTCGGCACTTTTGATACTTGGAGCATCGTTTACGCCGTCGCCCGTCATAGCAGTAATATAGTTCATTGCCTTGAAGCATTTTACAATTCTTACTTTATGTTCAGGTTGAACACGAGCAAACACTGAAACGGTTTTAAGTTTTTCGCTAAACGCTTGGTCGTCGTATTCGTCGATTTCAGCGCCCGTCATTGCTTGTGAAGCATCAGATATAATACCAAGTTCTTTTGCAATAGCAATAGCCGTATCTTTGTGGTCGCCCGTAATCATAACCGTTCTAATACCGGCTTCTTTACATTGACTAACAGCGTCTTTAACTTCTGGACGGACAGGGTCAATCATACCTGTTAAACCGATAAACGTAAGGTCGTTTTCAATTTCGCTTGGGTCTTCAAACGTAGGGCAAGCATCGTAAATTTTTTGGCAAGATGCTAAAACTCTTAAAGCATTATCAGCCATTTCTTTGTTTGCTGAAAGAATTTCGTTTTTAATTTCGTCAGTTAATTCAACCGTTTTGCCGTCTTTAATAACGTATTTACAACGTTTTAAAATTTCGTCGGGAGCACCCTTAGTGTATTGAACGATTTTGCCATCAACGTTATGAAGCGTTGACATCATTTTTCTCATACTATCGAACGGTGCTTCGCTAACCCTTGGGAAAGTTAATTCGGCATCGTTTTTGTTAACGCCTTCTTTAAAAGCAAAGTTTACAAGCGCACATTCCGTAGGTTCGCCTTTTGCTATTAATAAATCTTTATCTAAAATAGCGTCGCAACAAAGTGTCATTGAAGTTGCTAAAAGGTTAACGTCAGTCGTATAAGTTTTAACAACAGTCATTTTGTTTTGAGTTAACGTACCTGTTTTATCTGAACAAATAATTTGTGTACAACCTAACGTTTCAACGGCAGTAAGCCTTTTAACAACGGCTCTGTTTTTAGCCATTTTAGTCATACCCATTGATAAAACTATTGTAACAACGGTAGCCAAGCCCTCAGGAATAGCGGCAACGGCAAGAGACACGGCCGAAATAAAACTTTCTAAAATCAAGTCGGCAGTAACACCTATTTTTAAGTTAAGAATAATTTTAAAGGCAAAAATGAATACGCAAATACCAAGCACAAGGAAACTTAAAATTTGTGATAATGAATTAAGTTTCTTTTGGAGTGGTGTTGTTTCGTTAGCGGTTTGAGTTAAAACGTTAGCGATTTTACCCATTTCTGTTTGCATGCCAACGGCAGTAACTACTGCAACCGCACGGCCGTAAACTACGCTACAACCCATAAAGAGCATATTTTTTCTATCGCCAAGCGGAATATCTTTTAAAGAACCGAGTTCAAGCGTTTCACTTGTTTTAGTAACGGGAACACTTTCACCGGTGAGTGCAGATTCTTCACTTTTAAGCGATGCGCATTCTAAAATACGTAAATCGGCAGGAACAGCGTCTCCGGCTTCTAAAACAACTATATCGCCAACTACGATATCTTCGTTTTTGATGGCAACTAATTTTCCGTCACGCAATACCTTACACGTTGAAGCCGTCATTTCTTTTAACGCTTCAACTGCTTGTTCGGCTTTACCTTCTTGCACTACGCCTAAAATAGCATTTAATAAAACAACGCCTACGATAATAAAGAATTCGGCAAAAGATTCGTTGCCACCCTTAGCCCTTTCAATGATAACCGTTACTAAGTTAATTGCGGCAGCAATTAATAAAACGATAATCATAGGGTTAGCAAGTTGAGATAAAAATCTTTCAAAAGCAGTAACCTTTTTGCCTTCGGCAAGTTTGTTTTTGCCGTTTTTTTCAAGGCGGGCAGTTGCTTCGGCTTCGTTAAGGCCGTCCTTAGAAGTGCTAAGGCTTTCTAAAACCTTATCTGTGTCTTGTAAATAAAATTTCATTTACTTTAACTCCTATTAAATATATTATTTGCAAAATTTACAACTATTATATAGTATATTTATAATAGCATACATTAAAATTATATTAAAAAAACAAAAAAAAGTCAAACAAGAATTAATCGAACAGCGTAAAAATTTATACTAAACAAAAAAAACGGCAAAACTTTGCCGTTTTTCTATATATTAAAATATAATTTTGTCTTCGTAAATAGGGCTACTTGTTAAATTAACGCCAAGTTTACGCAAAAGTTTATTATCAATATGTGGCAATACAATTGAAGAATGAACTTCGGCATTTTTAAGTTTAGGCAATTGTTTAATAGCAAGTTCGGCATTTTTATTAGCCACCGTACTTGAAGATAAAGCAATTAACATTTCGTCAATGTGAAGCCTTGGAGTTTTGCTTTCAAGGTAGTTTACTTTTAATTCTGTAATAGGAACTATCCTTTCAGGCATAAGTAATTTTTCGTCGTCAGGAATATTCGCTAAGTATTTAAGAGCGTTTATAAGCATTGCACTTTGGCTTTCAAATAACGCAGTTGTTTTACCTGTAATAATAGTGCCGTCGCTTAATTGAATAGCCGAACAAGGAACTCCCGTCAATTCTTGTTTTTTAGTGCAAGCAACGTAAACCTTTCTATCTTCGACAGAAATGCCCAAACTATTCATTAAAAGGAAAATTTTGTCAGATTCATCGCTATCTAAGTTGTTTCTTCTTTCGTTTTCAAGTGCTTTAAAATAACGCCTAATAATTTCTTGTTTTGATGCTTCTTTGCAAACTTCGTCGTCGCAAATTGCACTTGCAACCATATTAACGCCCATATCGGTAGGCGATTTATAAGGCGAAGTCCCCATAAGTTTTTCAAACAAATTGTTTAAAACGGGAAAAACTTCAACGTCACGGTTATAGTTTACACTTGTTTTGCCGTATGCTTGTAAATGCCAAGGGTCAATCATATTAACGTCGTTAAGGTCGGCAGTTGCCGCTTCGTAAGCAACGTTTACAGGGTGCATTAATGGTAAATTCCAAATAGGAAACGTTTCATATTTAGCATATCCTGCCTTAATACCCCTTTTAAAATCGTGATAAAGTTGTGATAAGCAAGTTGCCATTTTGCCACTACCAGGACCAGGAGCAGTAACAACAACTAAATTTTTAGTAGTTTCGATATAATCGTTTTTACCAAAACCTTCGTCACTAACGATAAACGGAACGTTAGTAGGATATCCTTTAATAGCGTAATGGCGATATACCGTAAGCCCCATTTTTTCAAGACGTTTTTGGAAAGAACAAGCAGGTTCGTTAGTTAAATCGAATTTAGATAAAACAACGCTACCTACGTAAAGACCATTTTGTTGTAAAATACCTATAAGTCTAATAACGTCAAGGTCGTAAGTAATACCAAGGTCGGCTCTTACTTTATTTTTTTGAATATCGATAGAGTTGATAACGATAACAATTTCAGCCTTATCTTTTAATTCATAAAGCATTTTAATTTTATTGTCAGGAGCAAAGCCAGGCAACACCCTTGACGCATGGAAATCGTCAAAAAGTTTGCCACCAACTTCTAAATAGAGTTTGCCACCAAACTCATTTATACGCTCGTCGATTTTTTGAGATTGTAATTTTAAATATTTTTCACTATCGAAACCTAATTTCATAATTTTATCCTAAAAGTAGTTGATTTTTATTTAAAACAATTTATTATATGATAGCATATTGAAAAAATTTTTTCAACTTTAATACGAAAAAAAAGAAATTTTTTTATTTTCATAAATCATTGTTATTTTTTATAGTTTTGTGGTATAATATCGTAAACCCTTAAATAAGGAGTGCAAAAATGGGCTGTTCTCATAATTGTTCAACTTGTAGTGATTCAGGTTGTAAAGATAGACAAAATTTTTTAGAAACACCAAAACCAACGACAAAAATCAAAAAAATTATAGGCGTTGTAAGTGGTAAAGGTGGCGTAGGAAAGTCGCTTGTGTCGTCGCTTTTAGCAGTTGCAAGTAATAAAAAAGGTTACAAAACGGCTATAATGGACGCAGATATTTTAGGTCCGTCAATACCAAAAGCCTTTGGCTTTACTGATAACGATAAGGCGCAAGGTAGCGAAGATGGGTTGTTCCCTGTCGTTACAAAAAACGGCATAAAAGTTATGAGTATCAACTTGCTTTTAGAACAAGAAAATATGCCTGTTGTATGGAGAGGTCTTGTCGTTAGTGGTGTTGTAAAACAATTTTATACCGACGTTTTATGGGGTGAAAACGACGTAATGTTTATAGATATGCCACCGGGAACGGGCGACGTACCGCTTACTATTTACCAAAGCATACCTATCGACGGCATTATAGTTGTGGCAACTCCACAAGATTTAGTTAAAATGATAGTTGAAAAGGCTGTTAATATGGCTAATATGATGGCTGTGCCTATATATGGTATAGTTGAAAATATGAGTTACGTAACTTGTCCTGATTGCAATAAACCTATATATCTTTTCGGTCAAGGAAGGGTTGAAAAGGTTGCAAACGAATTTGGATTAAAGATGCTTGCAAGTTTACCTATTGATAGTGCCGTTACAAAGTTAGTTGACGACGGACAAATTGAAATGGCAAACACAAGTAGCGTAGATAATATAATAGAAGAAATATTTAAAGGAGAGTAGAAAATGACACTTGAACAATTTAAAAAAGAAAAAGTTACAGCAATGAAAAATAAAGATAAGAACGCAATTGACGCATTAAACGTAATTATTACAAAAATTATGAACTTAACTATTGAAAAGCGTGCTGTAAATCAAGAAGTAACGGAAGGCGACGTTGATACAATTATTCAAAAAGCCGTAAAAGAACTTGAAGAAGAAAGAGAAGGCTTTATGAAAGCAGGTAGGCAAGCAAACGTTGAAAGTTTAACAACTCAAATTGAAATTGTTAAAAAATACTTACCTCAACTTTTATCAGAGGAAGAAGTTAAAGCAATAATCGCAGGCTTAGAAGATAAATCAATGCCGTCAATTATGAAGCATTTTAAAATGAATTATCAAGGTAAAGTTGATATGAAAATGGTATCAATTTTAGCAAAAAACGCTTAATAAAAATAAAAGCAAATAAAAAACGCATCGTTTCGATGCGTTTTATTTTTTAATAATTCATTTTGCTTTCGATATATTCTTTAAGTTTATCGATAGGCAATCTAATTTGTTCCATTGTGTCTCTATCACGTATAGTCACGCTATTATCAGTTTCACTTTCAAAGTCGTAAGTAATACAGAAAGGTGTACCTATTTCGTCTTGACGACGATAACGTTTACCTATTGAACCAGCTTCGTCAAAATCAACAGGGAAGTATTTGCAAAGTTGTTGTTGAATTTCGATAGCCTTATCAGAAAGTTTTTTAGAAAGTGGTAACACTGCTGCCTTAAACGGAGCAAGTGCAGGGTGTAATCTCATAACAACCCTTGTGTCGTTTTCGCCAACGGCTTCTTCGTCGTAAGCGTTGCAAAGAACGGCTAATACACACCTTTCTACACCAAGAGATGGTTCAACAACGTAAGGTACGTATCTTTCGTTAGTTTCGGGGTCAAAATATGATAAATCTTTTTTAGAAACGTCTTGATGTTGGTTAAGGTCGTAATCAGTTCTATCGGCAACACCCCAAAGTTCGCCCCAACCGAACGGGAATAAAAATTCAAAGTCGGTAGTTGCTTTTGAGTAGAAGCAAAGTTCTTCTTTCGAGTGGTCACGTAAACGGATATTTTCTTCTTTTAAGCCAATGCCTAAAAGCCAATTTTTACAAAAACTACGCCAATAGTCAAACCATTCTAAATCAGTGCCAGGCTTACAGAAAAATTCAAGTTCCATTTGTTCAAATTCACGTACCCTGAAAATAAAGTTACCAGGCGTAATTTCGTTCCTGAACGATTTACCTATTTGAGCAATACCAAAAGGCACTTTTTTACGAGTTGAACGTTGAACGTTTACAAAATTTGTAAAAATACCTTGTGCCGTTTCAGGGCGAAGATAAATTGTGTTTTTATTATCTTCCGTAACGCCTTGGAACGTTTTAAACATTAAGTTAAATTGTCTAATATCTGTAAAGTTACGCTTACCACAAGTTGGACAAGCAATACCGTGTTCGTCAACAAACGCTTTCATTTCAGCGTGAGTAAACGCGTCAATAGGCTTTTCTAACGTGTAGTTATTTTCTTTAACCCAATCTTCAATAAGTTTGTCAGCCCTAAATCTTTCGTGACATTCTTTACAGTCCATAAGTGGGTCTGAAAAGCCTGCTAAGTGACCTGAGGCTACCCAAGTTTGCGGATTCATTAAAATTGCTGCATCTAAACCAACGTTATAAGGGTTTTCTTGAACAAATTTTTTCCACCACGCTTTTTTAACGTTGTTTTTAAGTTCAACACCAAGAGGGCCGTAGTCCCAAGTGTTTGCAAGGCCACCGTAAATCTCACTGCCAGGGAAAATAAAACCCCTAAGTTTGCAAAGATTTACAATCTTTTCCATAGTTGCTTTGTTTGACATAGTAATCTCCTTATTTAATGTAGATTTTAATAAAAAAATCAAATATTGTCAAGCAAAATAATCAATCCGTGTCAACTTAACTAAAAAGCATTTTACAAACTTGCATTTTTGTGTTAAAATATTGTATTATATACGATATTTTATTGCATTTTTGTTTTTGGAGTTAATATGGAAGCAAAAAACTTTATTGAAGAAATTATAAACGACGAACTTGATAGTGGAGTTGTAAACTCTGTCCACACAAGGTTTCCACCAGAACCAAACGGTTATTTACACATAGGGCACGCTAAAAGTTTGTGCCTTAATTTTGGCATAGCAAAAAAATACGACGGCGTGTGCAACTTGTTCTTTGACGATACAAATCCGTCAAAAGAAAAAACAGAATACGTTGACGCTATTAAAAAAGATATTGAATGGCTTGGTTTTAAATGGTTTGAAATGCACTATGCGTCAGACTATTTCGACGTTATTTATTCTTTGGCTGTTAAATTGATTAAAGATGGAAAGGCTTACGTTGACGATTTATCAAGCGAAGAAATTAAAAACACAAGGGGCACTTTAACTGAACCGGGTGTAAATAGTCCGTACAGAAATAGAAGTATTGAAGAAAACTTAACTTTATTTACTCAAATGAAAGACGGCGCTTTTAAAGACGGCGAAAAAGTTTTAAGAGCAAAAATAGATATGGCGTCGCCAAATATCAATATGCGTGACCCTGTTATTTATAGAGTGTTACACGCAACTCATCACAGAACGGGTGATAAGTGGTGTATTTATCCTATGTACGACTTTGCTCACCCGCTTTGCGATAGTCAACAAGGCATTACGCACTCAATTTGCACGTTAGAGTTTGAAGACCATAGGCCACTTTATAATTGGGTAATTGAAAATACGGGCGTTAGCCACAAGCCACGCCAAATAGAATTTGCAAGGCTTAACGTAACCAATACGGTTATGAGTAAGCGTTACCTTAAAAAATTAGTTGAAGACGGAGCAGTTGAAGGTTGGGACGACCCACGTATGCCAACTTTAACGGGACTTCGTAATCGTGGTATCCCTGCCGACGCTTTAAAAAATTTCTGTGAAGAAATAGGTGTTGCAAAGGCTAATAGTGAAATTGAAATTAGTTATTTTGAACACTTTACAAGGGATTACCTTAATCAAAACGCTGAAAGGGCTATGGCTGTTGAAGACCCTATTAAAGTTACGATTACTAACTACGATAAAGACGGCGAAATTTTAGAGTTTGACATTAACCCTAACAAGCCTGAACTTGGCAAAAGAAAAATCACTTTCTCAAAGAATATATATATTGAAAGAGAAGACTTCTCTATTTGTCCTCCACCTAAATATTTTAGGCTTAAAAAAGACGGATACGTACGTCTTAAAAACGCTTACATTATTAAATGCGACGATTATATTACTAACGAAAATGGTGAAGTCGTTGAAGTTTTGTGTTCTTACGTGCCTGAAAGTCGTTCGGGCGAAGACACAAGTGGTATTAAGTGCAAAGGCGTTATTCATTTTGTAAACGCAAGCGATGCTATCCCTTGTGAAATAAGAAAGTACGAATATCTTTTAAAAGACGCCGAATACGCAGGTCAAGATTTTGCTGAACGTATGAATTATAATAGCGTTCACACGTTTAACGGTTACGTTGAACCTTATATTAGCGATTGTAAAGACGATACGTCTTTCCAAATTTTGCGTAAAGGCTATTACAAAAAGGTTACTAAAAACGGCAAAACAGTGCTTTCGGAAATCGTTTCAATGAAAGATAGTTTTAAAAAATAATTGTTCAAGGTGTTAAATGAAAAAACTTAAAAACATAATTGAAACGTTTTTGCTTTTCTTTAAAATAGGGCTTTTCACTTTTGGCGGTGGCTATGCTATGATTTCTATTTTTGAAGAAGAGTTTTGTTCAAAGCGTAAATATATATCTTCGGCTGAATTTTTAGAAATGATTGCTCTTGCAGAATCTTCGCCAGGACCTATCGCAATAAACAGCGCAACCTATATAGGCTATAAGCGTGCAGGATTTTTAGGCAGTTTATTTGCAACGCTTGGCGTTATTATGCCATCGTTTATCATAATTTTCGTTATCTCGCTTTTCTTTGAACAATTTATGCAATTTACTCTTGTTCAAAAAGCCTTTAACGGAATTAAATGCGGTGTAGGCGTATTAATTTTAAATGCAGGAATTAAGATGTTTAAAAAGGCAAAAAAGTCGCCGTACAATTACATTTGGTTTTTCATAACCGTTTTAGGAATGTTGGCAATTGACCTTTTTGCAATTAAATTTTCGGCAGTTTACGTTATTTTATTTGGCGGAACTTTGGGTTTAATTTCAACCGCTATAAGCGACAAAAAGCAAAAGGTTTTACAAACTGAAACATCTTCAAGCGACGTTTTAGATACTAAAAACGGGCAAAACGACGTTAAGGAGGGCGAATAAATGAACTTATTTGAACTTTTTTACGTCTTTTTCAAAATAGGGCTTTTCTCTTTTGGCGGTGGCTATGGTATGATACCGCTTATCAAAAGCGAACTTTTATCAAGAAGCGTTATAACAGAACAAGCCTTGCTTGATTTTATAGGTGTTGCCGAATCTACGCCAGGGCCGTTCGCTGTAAATATTGCAACCTTTATAGGTAGCAGTGTCGGCGGATTTTTAGGTAGCGTAATAGCTACTATTGCCGTTGTTTTGCCGGCATTTATAATCATTTTAATCGTTTCTTCGTTGCTTAAAAATTTTAGCAACAACAAGTACGTTAAAGGCTTTTTAGGGGGCGTAGAGCCGTTTGTAGTGGGCTTAATTGTAAGCACGGGCATTTCTATAATAATTAAAAACGTTTGGCTTACGTACGGCAATTTTGCTATAAATCCTTTAATTGCTGTAAACAATTTAATAGTTACGGCGTCGTTATTTTTATTGACGATTTTGTATAAAAAGATTTTCAAAAAGAATATGTCGGCAATTATGTTAATTATAATTTCGGCTATTGTAGGCATAATATTTATGTAGGAGTTATTATGAAAGTTTATTTTAATCCCGACGAAAAAATTACAAACGCTATAAG
Source organism: Christensenellaceae bacterium (assembly GCA_045645865.1). Lineage (GTDB taxonomy): Bacteria > Bacillota > Clostridia > Christensenellales > Borkfalkiaceae > HGM11412. The sequence goes on from JAZRJP010000007.1 coordinate 25,906, forward strand.
AAACGCAGTAAAAAAGAAAGATGGCTATTGTCCTTGCCGTCTTGAAAAAATTGAAGAAAATTATTGTATGTGCAAAGAATTTAGGGATCAAATTGCAGACCCTAACTTCGAAGGTTTTTGTCATTGTAGGCTTTATTATAAAGAAAAATAATGCAATTTTTTACAAAAACTTTTAATATATGACACAATGTTGGCATATTTAGTTTAATAACATAAGATTACAAGGGGGTAATCTTATGAAACGATTATTAAACTTTTTAAAAAATATAACTAAAAAAAATAAAGGAATTATCTTACAAGATAAAGTTTATATCGATTGTAAAGATTTATTTTTAATTAAAAACTAACAATCGTATAACCAACAATTAATTATGAGCAAAAAAACGGTAGTAGTAGGAATGAGTGGTGGCGTTGATAGTTCAGTCACGGCTCTTCTTTTAAAAGAACAAGGCTATAACGTAATCGGCCTTTTTATGAAAAATTGGGAAGAAGACGATGAAAACGGCGAATGCACGGCAGAAACAGATTATTACGACGTGCGTCGTGTGGCAAATCTTCTTTCAATACCTTACTATACCGTAAACTTTGCAAAAGAATATATGCAAAGAGTGTTCTCATACTTCTTAAAAGAGTATGAATGCGGAAGAACTCCTAATCCTGACGTTTTGTGTAATCGTGAAATCAAGTTTGGACCTTTTAAAGAATATGCAAAAGGGCTTGGAGCAGATTATATCGCTACGGGGCATTATGCAGGAATTAAACATGAAAACGGCGTTCATTATTTATTAAAGGCAAAGGACCAAAACAAAGACCAAACGTACTTTTTAAATCAGTTGTCGCAAAATCAACTTGAAAACACGCTTTTTCCTTTAAGTAATTTAGAAAAGGGCGAAGTTAGAAAAATTGCCGAACAAAACGGTCTTGTTACGGCAGATAAAAAAGATTCAACGGGCATTTGTTTTATAGGCGAAAGAAATTTTAGAAAGTTTTTAATGGAATACATACCAGCCAAAGAAGGTTTGATTAAAACTTACGATGGCAGAGTTTTGGGCAAGCACTACGGTTTAATGTATTATACAATAGGGCAAAGACGTGGTCTTAACGTAGGTGGTCAAGCAGGCGACGACGGTAGGTGGTTCGTTATCGAAAAAGATTTAAAGAACAACGTTTTATACGTTGCTCACGGCGAAGAAGATAAACTTTATAGTAAAGGCCTGTTTATGAATTCTTGCAATTTTATGCCAGGAACTCCAAATAAAAAGACTTTTGAGTGTACGGCAAAATTCCGTTATCGTCAACAAGAACAAAAAGTTTTAGTAAATATTCGTGAAAACGATATATACGTAGAGTTTTTTGAAAAGCAAAGGGCTATCACCGAAGGACAATATGCGGTATTTTATTTAGACGATTTGTGTTTAGGTGGCGGTGTCATTGAAAAGGCTGATTTTTAGCAAAATTTAGCGTCTCTCCTTTTCTATATATAATATATATAATAAGGCGTCAAAATATTAGGGCTAAACAAAGGCTAAAAAATATGTAAAACGTTGTCTAAAAAAGTTCGTTTTGTGTTATAAAAGATAAAAGGCAATCATATACATAAGTGCGAAAAGAGAATAAAAAGGGAGTTTTTTATCGCTCCTTTTTATTTTTTATTAAATAAAAAACGTAAATTTCAGCAAAAAATCGCAAAAAATAAGCATAAAAATTTTTGTCGTTGTGTTAAAAAATAAAAAATTAATACAAAAAACACTATATATTGTGTTTGAAAAATTTTTTAAAAAAATTAAAAAAAATTATTTGACAAATTTTTAAAAATATAGTTTAATATACAAGCATCACTAATCGAAAGGCATTTATTTATCATAGATTAAAGGGCTAAAAAACGCTGAAAAAATCGTAAAAAATCAACTAAAAAAATAATTAAAAAAAATTAAAAAAATTATTAAAAAATAGTTGACAAATAAAACCCCTTATGGTAATATGTATAGGCTGTCGATTAGCGCAGCACTCGAAGAACTGTCGTTCTTCATCAAGTAGATTAAAAATTGAATAGAAGGAAATGAATTGAGTTACAAGACATTTTTTATTGTAATAAAAAGATTTCTGTCAATTTATTTTAATGAGTATATTTAATATGTACCAAAAAAACAGTCAGCAAAAACGAACAATTTTAAATCGTTAGAGCAGTTGAACTTCGGTTCAGCTTTAAGAAATTAAACTTAAGGGTTTGATTCTGGCTCAGGACGAACGCTGGCGGCGTGCTTAACACATGCAAGTCGAACGAAGTTAAGGGGCTTGCCCCTTTTCTTAGTGGCGGACGGGTGAGTAACGCGTGAGCAACCTGCCCATATCTGGGGAATAACACAAAGAAATTTGTGCTAATACCGCATATTATTTTTAGAAGGCATCTTCTTTAAATGAAAGATTTTATCGGATATGGATGGGCTCGCGTGCCATTAGATAGTTGGTGAGGTAACGGCCCACCAAGTCGATGATGGGTAGCCGACCTGAGAGGGTGATCGGCCACATTGGAACTGAGAAACGGTCCAGACTCCTACGGGAGGCAGCAGTGGGGAATATTGGGCAATGGAGGC
>JAZRJP010000008.1:0-50249 GCA_045645865.1 Christensenellaceae bacterium
ATGCACTCTAATCTCTCAAAAAAATATTATGTATACACTAATGTTTCTAAAAAATATTATATATGTACTAATGTTCTAAAAAATATATTATGTGTACGCTAATGTCTCAAAAAATGTTATGTATGCTCTAATGTTTCTAAAAAATATTATATACACTAATCTTTCAAAAAAATATATTGATTATTTTATCGCAACACACAAAGTTACAAAATTATATATAAAAAAATAATTTGTTTTGCATACGTTACCTAAAATCGTATGTAATAATAAAATTTGCATATAAACAAGACTTGATAATAAATGCCCTACCAACCTTAAAAAATAAAAATGTCCCTATGCTACGAGCATAGAGACTACACGTCATCACTAACCATGGTGAAGTACGGTTCATTAGAACATTGTTATTATATGCAATATTTATAAAAAAGTCAACAAAACGACTTATTTTTCTCTAAAAAAATGCTGTTTTATGTGTATCAGTATAATTAGTATAACATAAATTAAAGGTAAAGCAAATATAATTCACACTGTCGTTTAAAATTACTAAATTAGGTATTTATCCTATTAATATTGACAATATTTTATATTAATGTTATAATTAATTATATTTTAGAAAATTCCTTAAAATTTATTGATTTATGGTGAATTATGGATAATAAAGATATTTTAAAAGGTCAAAATGACGGAATAATTTTATACATTTTAACAAGTGGCGACAGACATACCGACGAATTAAAAGAAATTATTGATAGTTTATTTAACGGTATTAAAATTGGCACTTTATATTCTGTTATTTCAAGGTTAAAAACTCAACAATTTATTAGCGAATATCGTGCAAGTTCTGTTAATGGTTCAAGGCGCAAGTATTATAAACTCACAAACGCCGGCAAAAAAGAATTTGAAGAAAAGTACGCTTCTATCTATACCGATAAATTAGAACTACCCGTTAAAGAAGATATTTGTGAAGAAACGTATTTTCAACCAACAAAAAGAACTAAAACGACTAAAACTCAAATAATTGAGAGTGAAAATACCCAAATACAAGAACAAATTACTACCGATAGTGATGATTACGCTTCTTATATTAATAGCGTGGCAATCTCCCCTACCGAAACAGATATAGATTTTTCAACATTAGAAGAAGACAACACTACAACACAAGTTGTAAACGAAACGTTAAGTGAAAATATCGAACCATCAACTACAAGCAAAAAAACGGCTGTAAACGACACTTTTACCATTGACGATTACAATCTTAAAAAGGATATGGAAAAAGAAGAAGAATCGGCTAAAATAGGCGTTAAAAAACCTACTGACGATAGTTTAGGTAGCACCACTTATCAATACGGACACGTTTTAAATGAATTGTTCCCTAAAAATGCAACATCTGACGAAGCAATAAAAGAACCTGCTACTCAACCGGTACAAGAAAAACAAACTGATTTAACCGATATTTACGAACTTGCAGAAAAAGACGGAATAAAAATTAGGACGTCTGCCGATACGAATAGGTATCAAGGCTCTAAAATACTTATAAACACCCTTTTACTTCACACATCGTTTATTTGGTTTGCCGTTTACGTTGCTATGGTTATTGGCGTTCAAATAGCCTTATTTAACTCAGTGAACGTAGGATTTTTAGTAAAATCAAGCCTTTATATAGGTGTTATACCTGCACTTTTCTTATTAATATTTATAATTAATTCAAAACACACGGTAAAAGACTTATTCAGGTTTAAAAACGTAATTGAAATTGCTTTAACGCTAACCATTACAACAATTATTATTGTAATTGCTATTGCAAATTTAAGGGGTTTAGATTATATGAATATTGACGTTTTATTTACAAACGTTATATACCCTGTTTTAATCGCAACGTTAATACCTGTATTCTTTATTATTGAATATTTACTTGCTAAATTAAGTTTTTATCACACAGTTTAATTAATAAAACAAAAAAATGCTAACGTTATGTTAGCATTTTTTATTTTTCAATAATTTAATTATGGTCTATATGGCGCAATATAATTTTCATTTAAAGTGTTATGTCCTTTTTCGTGAGTAATTGAAAACTCACCCTGACTATTAACTTTTATAACGATATCGCCATTATTATCAGTTCTATATATAGCGCTATTTGTAATATCACGTAAAGAGTTAAGCGTTACTTGGTAAGGATGATAATAAGAATTGTCCACCCCGCAAGAAATTACTGCATATTCTGGTTTAATTAAATTTAAAAATTCGCTTGTTGACGATGAATCAGAGCCGTGATGCCCTACTTTTAAAACGTCGCAATCTACAAAACTTGTTTGTGTTTTATATTTTGATACGAATTCAAGTTCAACTTCTTTTTCGGCATCGCCCGTTAAAAGCATTTTAAAACCACAATATTCTAACATAACGATAGGCGAATAATTATTTACGTCGTTATATTTAATTTGTGATAAAGTTGCCGTTGGTGTTAAGAAATCGAAAGTGTATTTATATTCTACGCCATTATATTTTGCCGAATTAGCAAAATCACTATCCGACGTAAAAAATTCCCATTCGCAAGCAATATTGTTGCCGTATTTTTCGTCTAAAATGCTTTGTAAAAACTCGCCGTAAGTTTTTGTAGCGTGTTCAAACGAACCTTGATTAAACTCGTTAGTAAAATTAAAGTTAGAACTACCCGAATTTTTATGTTTAACGTATGGTCTAAATACTTTTTTAACGTTAGTTATATCAAAGACGTAATCGGCGCTACCTATATGGTCGGCATCAGTGTGTGTTACGATAAAATAATCAATGGTCGTTATATTTTGTTTTGTGAAATAATCATTAAGTATTTGCTCGCATTCACTTGACCTATCGGCAGCATCAAATAAAATTACCTTGCCGTCTGGCGCTTTTATTAATATAGAATCGCCTTGTCCTACGTCAATGACGTGAATTTCTAAATCGTTTAACGTTGTAACCGAAGTAACTTCATTATCGATAGGAGGTTTTACGTTTTGATTAAATATACTATTATAAAAATCAGGGTTTAAATAACAATACACAATAAACGCTACGATTAACACCACAACTATTGCAACGAATAATTTAGGATTCTTTTTTGCAAATTTAACCGCCTTTTTAATTTGTTTCTTTTTACTTGCCACGTGCTTTTACCTTTATAAATATTATATAATTATTATACTAAATAAAATTACATTTTTCAATAATAAAAATAAAAAAACTACCAACATTGGTAGTTTTTATTACTGCTTTTAATTTTAAGTTATCTTGACCAAGTTTTAACGTCTATTGCAAGAATATTACTACTTGGGAAGAAGTCAACGGTTGCAAAACCGTATTGTGCTTCTGCTCCGTTCCACTCGTTGCCCGTTTTAAGATAAATTGTTTTATATACTGCAATTCTGGTTACCCCCGCGGCACCATTTTCAGCCTTTGCGCTTTCATACATATAAACCAAAAACTCGTTGTCGGAAACGTATTCTACAATAAAGTCAAGTTCTTTTGATTCGCTTGTAATAAATAAGTGCGATAAGTTACCACCTTGAACGTTTTGCGAACTGTGAAGTAGTCCGTCACTATCTCTAAGCACGGCATTTTCTAAAGTATCTTTTGAAGAGTTAAGCCCACCCTTCATATTTTCTAAAATAGATTGGTGTAAGTCTAAATAATTTTGACTTGGCGTAACGTCAGGCAAAATTTCTTCTGGCTTCCAAACGAATTCAGAAATGCCTATATTTTCAGCCTTTGTTACGGGAGTAGGTGTTTCTTCTGCAAAAAACCAAGTAGCAAAAACTCCACTTATGGAAGCACAAAATATCAATATAGACAAAAATATTGAAGAAATCATTATTTTTTTTGACATTTTTATACCTCCTTTTTTTCGTTATTTTTGTACTATTTTTTGTATAAGTTCCTTAACCCACTTTACTTGCCTATCTGAAGATACCTTAACCCTCATTTTATAACTTGAATATTTTTTAACGTTTGAAACGTCTATAAACTTATATTTAGTACCCAAAAAATCATTAGGCTCTAAACCAAGATAAGCGTTAAGCGTTTTACCTTTAACCATAAATTTAACAACTGCAAGGTTTTTAAGTTTATAAGTAATATGGTATTTACTTTCTATCTTTCTTATTCCCTCAATTCCTTCAATATAATTTTTTATATTGATAAAACGTTCTTTTGCAAGGGAAGAAAGTTTTAATTTTTGTTTAAAAGTTTTCTTTTTTACCTTTAAGTCGGTAAGTTTTACAGGTTTTTCTAAAATATTAAGTCCATTTTTCTTCGCAAGGTCTAAAATTAATTCACAAGTCCAACGCGCTTGTCTATCACTACTTGCTTTTACACACATAGGATAATTTTTGTATTTTGCCTTGTTTGAAAGGTCTATAAACTTATATTTAGTATTTTCATACTCGTTAGGAACTAAGCCGATACAAGAGTTAAGTGTTTTACCCCTAATCATAAATCTAACAACAGGAATATTCTTAAATTTATAGGTCACTTGATTCTTGCTTTCAATTCTTCTTACACCGTCAATCCTTTCAACGGTATCTTTTATGCTACTAAATCTTTCGTTCGCAAGAGTAGAAAGTTTTAACTTTTCTTCAAAAGTTTTTCTTGCTACTTTTGTTCCAAAAAACTTAACAGGTTTTTCTAATATATTAAGTCCGTTTTTCTTTGCAAGGTCTAAAATCAATTCACAAGTCCAACGCGTCTGTCTATCACTTGTTAACCTTAGACACATAGGATAGTTTTTATATTTTTCCTTATTTGAAAGGTCTATAAACTTATATTTACTATTTTCATAATCATTAGGAACTAACCCTAATGCAACGTTTATAGTTTTACCCTTAAAGAAAATTCTTGCAATACAGTTCAATTTACTCTTATAAGTTTCTTGCGTTTTGCTTTCTATTAAGCGAACGTTTTCAATTCGTGAAAGCAGTTCTGTTACAGTATTGTACCTGTTTTGCATTTCTTCACTTGCTATCATAAGCCTTTCTTTAAACGTTTTTGTAGGGCCAAAGTTAGCAAATGCTGGGCTAACGCTTTCAACTTCATCTTCCGTGGCAACTACTTCTTCTTGTTGAGTTAAAAGTAAGTATCTATTCTTTCTTGCATTTAAAAGTTTCTTTTCAAGAATAGGTGTTAAAATCATACTACCTACAACTAACAATATGCAAAGCCAACCCGCAGGAGATTGCATAAATAGAATGAAACTACCTATAAACGGTATTTTTTGATTTTTATAAATACCCTTCATTTGAGAGTATTTTACAGGGAAACGGTCAGGTTTACCAACTGCGTCCCCTTGTAAAAGGAAGTGCCTTTCGTTTGGGTGGTATTGGTTAGGTTCTTCAATACCAACAATTCTATGTACTACCAAAATCCCGTCCACTTCATAAACCACTATGTCGTAAAGTTTAAGGTCTTCTTCATCAGGAATTTTGTAGGTTATTATCAAGTCAAATGCGCTAATTTGGTTGTTTAGGTTGTTTTCTATTAGATATTTGTTATCTTTGTGCTTTTCTTCCATAGAAGAAGTTATAACAACCCTATAAGTAGGTACGTTTTCAAAAAAAGTATTTTGCGTACAACTTATATAAAGTGTCGAAACGAAAATAGCGCCAACAATTAAGCAAAGTAAACCGTTCAAAATGCCGTTAACCCATTTTAAAAATTTATTTGGCTTTTTAGCGTTTGTAAATTCTTTTATTAAGTTTTCATCTTCTAACCCAGCATTTACGTGTTTTAGCGTTTGCTTTATCAAAATAGTTAGCATATAAGAAAAAACGCTAACAAGCATTACGAAAACGATAACGCAAAGAATTAAAGAGTATATATCAAATTTTGTCATTTTTCGTTTGTGTAGTAAAAATGTATAAAAAGCCAGTCGTTTTTTATCGGCTGGCTTTATTATGTCAGTATCAATTATTGATTGCTTGGACTTTGAGTAGTTATACCATCACTTACAAGGATAGTAATTTGACCTTGTCTTAAAACTTCATTAAATTCGTCATACTTAACTTTTGTATCTAAGTTGAATTCTGCTAAACTAATGTGTTCAGCAAGTTCTTTAGCAGTAATGATATAAGTAAATACGCCGTCTGCACTAGGTTCGCCCCAAACGATATTTTCAGCGCCATCATGTCCTAAAGTAATAAGGGTTTTAGCGCCGTCGCCATCGTCATAAGTCCAGTTAGTGTTTGACAAACTAAACTTAAAGGTAGAATCAACACCATTTTCTTTTACGGTTTCTGGAGCAACAGAGTTAGGTGTGAAAGTAATTACGATTTCACCTTCAATGTAAAGAGCAGTCGTGTGAGTTGTGCCTTCTTTAGGGTCAATCTTTAATTTTAAAGAATCTGTGTTAATTTTGTAAGTACCGTAAGAACCGCTATATGCAACGTCAGTTAAGTTCATTGTCATACCAATACTTTCATCGGCTACGTCTGTGTTTTGCGTATATGTCCAAGTAGCATAAACGCCACCGATAGTAACGCAAAGAATTAATGCAATAAGTAAACTTAATTTTTTCATTAGTTTTTCTCCTTTTTATTTTTATCATAAATGATAAAACTTTGTTTATATAATACCCTAATAAAAAGAAAATGTCAATATTTTGCTAAAATTTTTTTAAAAATTTAACTATATAAATATAAAAAGTGGCACAAAACGGGGTAAAATTGAAGCAGGTAAAGATAACTGCCCTAACTCTCACTTTTGACTTAAAGCATATAGGAAACGCATATCTATTTTAAAGCATAGAAAAAGAACTTAGATTTTTACGTCCAAGTTCTTCTTTTCTTTTTTGACCGTTTGGTAGTTTTTATTATTTAAAATTAGTTATTTAAAAGGTCTGAAATTGATACGTCAGTGTTAACTGAATCAGTCCAACCTCTCATATCTTCATCATCTTCATTTTTAACTTTTTTATCTTTCTTTTCTTCTTCTTTAACTTCTTTTACAGGAGCAGGAATTAATGCTTTAACAGAAAGAGTAATTTTTTCTTTTTCAACGTCGATAGCAAGAATTTTTGCAGTTACTTGTTCACCAACTTTTAATAAAGATGCAGGGTTTTCAAGATATTCGTGAGAGATTTGAGAAACGTGAACTAAACCATCAACACCTTTTTCAATTTCAACGAAAGCACCGAAAGATACAATTCTTACGATTTTACCTGTAACTGAATCGCCAACAGCGTATTTTTCAGAAACAAGGTCCCAAGGTTTTGGTTGTAATTGTTTGTAACCGATAGAAACTTTTTTATTTTCTTTATCAACTTTTAAAACTACGAAGTCGTAAGATTTAGAAAGTTCTAAAACGTCAGCAGGGTTTTTAACACCTGTCCAAGAAAGGTCAGAAACGTGTGCTAAACAATCAAAACCGTTAACAACTACGAAAGCGCCAAAAGAAGCAAATCTAACAACCGTACCTGTAACGATATCATTTTCACTAATACTTGCGAAGAATTCTTCTTCTTTTGCAAGTTTCTTAGCTTCCCTTGCCTTCTTTTCTTCTTCTAATATAACTTTTTGAGAAGCAACAATATCTTTCTTTCTTGCTGTGTATTCAACTTTAATAGCCTTTACACGAAGTTTTTTGCCAACGTATTTATCAAGTTCCTTTACGAAACCGATTTTAATTTCCCTTGCAGGAACGAACACGTCGAAACCATTATATTTACCAATAAGACCACCTTTATTGAAGCCTTTTACTTCTAATTCAAAAACTTTGCCGTCACGTAAAGTTGCAACAAGTTCTTCTTCTTGTTTTAAAACAAGAATTTGTTTTTGAGAAAGTTTTAATGGATTTTTACCCATTACTACAACTTCAATTTCTTGAGCAACTTGGTAGTCGTTCATATTATATTCTTCACAAGCTAATTCTTCTTTAGGAAGTTTAATATCGCTTTTACCATCAAAATAAACGCTTAAACCGTCATTTGCAACCTGAGAAATAACAACCGTAATTTTTTGCCCTTTTTTTAAATTTTGCTTTTCATCAAGTAAAGCAACAACTTGTTCCATAGAATTAATGCTTTTGTCTTCCATTGTTAAGAGAACCTCCATTGATTGTTCAAGTGGCGTGGATGCACCACTGACAATACCTACACTTTTATATTGTTTTAATTTTTTATAATCAAGCCCGTTAGGGTGTGATACCAAATATACGTTCTTGCAATTTTTATTGCATATTTCAAATAATTTTGTTGTATTTGAACTATCTTTACCGCCTATAACTACGATTGCTTCAAGCGTTTTTGACAAACTTTCAGCATCTTTTTGGCGTTCCATAGTAGTATAACAAATCGTTTTAAAAATGACAAGCGTTTTAATTGATAAATTATTTATTTTTTTCAAAATTTTATCAAATTTTTCATACGAATAGGTCGTTTGAACTACCACGCATACTTTTTCACTTTCTTTTAAGATATCAGGCGAAAAATTGTCGTCGTCAATTATAATCGCCGTTTCATTACACCAACCGTTAATACCTATAACTTCGGGGTGAGCCGGCTTACCTATTATTACTATTTGATAGCCACTTAGGTAATGTTCGTTTACTAAATTTTGAGTTTTTTTAACAAACGGACACGTTAAATCTATAACGTTTACGTTAGCCTTATTTAAACTTTCAAAAACGCCTTTACCTGCCCCGTGCGAACGAATAACGACCGTATCGCCACTTTGTAGATTTTCAAGCGTATAAATTGTCTTTATGCCTTTATTCTTTATTTGTTCAAGCACACTTTCGTTATGTATAATATCGCCGTAAATATAAGTATTTTTGGTGTTTTCAACGTCTAAATTCATTACCGTATCAACTGCCCTTTTTACGCCCGAACAAAACCCTGCATATTTGGATAAAACGACTTTCATTATTGTTTTTTGCCCTTATTTTTTAAATTGTTTACGTAGTCGAATAATTGTTGTTGTAACGATAACATTACATTTTTAATTTCGTCGGTACACTCTAACGATATTTCTTCGGTAAACTTAACGTCGTAATACTTAGAAAAATCAATAGGCTCTCCAACGATAACGTAATTACGCCTAAACGCTTTAAAACGGTCATAGATTATTACAGGAGTAATCAAGGCCTTGCCTTTTATAGCAAAAAATGCCGTTCCTTGCTTAATTTCTTGCAATTTATTATCTAATTTATTACGTGTTCCCTCAGGAAAAATTACTAAACGCTTGTCTTCGTTTAACACGTTAACTATTTGACGCATTGATTGAAAAGAAGGCTTATCTCTATCAATAGAAATACCACCTAATTTTGCAAAACACCAACTAATAAATTTATTAGAAAAATTTTCTTTTTTAGAAACAAAATACGTTTTATCTTTATACAAAGATGCTAAAAAAGGTATATCTGCCATACCTAAATGGTTGCATACAACAACGCATTTTCCATTTTTTATTAAGTTTTGTTTATTTACGATTTTTACAGGATATAACAATTTAATGATAGGAATACCTATAAAACGTACTAATTTGTAAAAAAACATATTCAACCTATTTTATTTTTGACTTGCTAAAATTATTCTTTAATAAATGAAAGAACGTAATCAATTACTTGTTCGGCGTTCATTAACGTTGTATCTACTAAAATTGCGTCTTCTGCTTGACGAAGTGGAGCAAATTCACGATGACTATCGTTATAATCACGTGTTTCAATTTCTTTGTATAATAAATCAAAATCAACTTCTTGACCTTTTGCTTTAAGTTCAGCATATCTTCTTTTAGTTCTTTCTTCGGTTGTAGCCGTAATATAGAACTTGTATTTTGCAAATGGTAAAACGTTAGTTCCAATATCTCTACCATCTAAAACACAACTTTGTTCTTGGGCTATTTCTCTTTGAAGAGCAACTAACTTTTCTCTAACGCATTTAAGCGCACTAATATTTGATGCAAGCATTGAAATATCATTTTCCCTAATTTTAAGTGAAACGTCTTCGCCGTCAAGCATAGTAACTTGCGCTCCGTCTTTATATTTAATTTTAATATCAATGTCATCGATAAACGTTTTTACCATTTCTTCATCTTTTGTAGAAATGCCAAGTTTTTTTGCTTTTAATCCACACGCTCTATACATAGCACCCGTATCTAAATATAAGATATTAAGTTTTTTTGAAAGAGCCTTTGCTAACGTGCTTTTGCCACTACCTGATGGGCCATCTAATGCTATATTGTACATAAACCACCTTTAAATTTTGTTTATTTTTTTCGATTTTATCGCAAAATATAGAAATTATTCTATATTTGAATAACCTGCCGTATATGCTGTTGAAAATGCTATTTGTAAGTTAAATCCACCCGTAAAAGCGTCAACGTCTAACACTTCGCCTATAAAGTATAACCCTTTAATAAGTTTACTTTCCATAGTAGATGGATTAATTTCACTAACCTTAACACCACCGCTTGTAACTACGGCTTCGTTAAAACCACGAAGCGAATTCACGCTAAACGTTAAGTTCTTAATAGCGTTTACTAAACGTTGCCTTTCTTCATAAGTTATTTCGTTTACTTTTTTATTTTCGTAAACGTTGCACCTTTTTATAATTAAAGGTATTAACTTTTTAGGCAACAACATATCCAATGAATTTTTAAATTCCTTATTTTTAAATGTATCAAAATCACGTAAAATGCGTAAATCTAACTGTTTTTCAGTTAACGCAGGTTTTAAGTCGAAAGATACTTGAACTTTTGAAAAATCTTGCCTATTAATTAACGAAGATAAAGTTAAAACTAACGGACCAGAAATACCAAAGTGAGTAAACAATGCTTCTCCTTGTTCAGAATAAACTAATTTTTTACCAACCATTGCCGTTAAATTTACGTTTTTAAGTGATAAACCTTGTAACGATTTAAAATCTTCGCCGTTTAAATTAATTCCTGTAAGAGAAGGATAAAGTTTTGTTACGGTATGCCCTACGCTTTTAGCAAATTCATAGCCATCGCCCGTTGAACCCGTTGACGGATAAGAAAGTCCACCCGTTGCAATTATAACGTTATCACAATAAATAGTTTCATCTTGCGTTTTAACACCTAAAACTTGTCCTTCCTTAGTTAAAATGGCTTTAACTTCACAATTTAAGCGAATATCAACGTTGCTCTTTATTAAAGCCTTTTCAAGTGTTTTAATAACGTCGCTTGACTTATCAGATAACGGAAAAACTCTATTACCCCTTTCAGTCTTAGTTTTAAGACCTAAACTTTCAAATAAATTTATAGTATCTTGTGGCGAAAAAGAATATAACGAACTTAATAAAAATTTAGGATTAGAAACAACGTTATTAAAAAAACTTTCAACAGACGTATTGTTAGTTAAATTACACCTTCCTTTACCCGTAATGTATAATTTTTTACCTAACTTTTCATTTTTTTCAATTAAAATTACTTGTTCATTATTAGCACTTCTAAAATATGCACAAAGCATACCCGAAGCACCACCACCTACTATAACAGTTTTCATTAAAATTTATAATCCTTGTATTTGTTGTAAGTAATTTCGTCAAGTGGCGAACTAATTATAGGCGAAACAGCAACGTATCCGTTTTCAACCATATAATCGTCACTATCAGTGCCATTTATACTTTCTAAAATAGGTTCACCTGTAAGTTTTACTGAATTTTTACCCGTTCTTTCGTAAATATCAGTATAAATACGCTTACCAACACGGCAAATTTTTGTGCCTTTAATTTCTTCAACTTTAAGTGGCGGGATATTTACGTTTAAAACGTAGTCTTTGCTTGAAATTTCAACTAATTTATCAAAAATTTTATCAATAACTTTGCAATTTTCGTTAAAATCAAAATCCTTGTCAACTTTACCCGTATTAGAAAAAGCAATACTTTTATAACCTAAAAAACTTGCTTCTAAACAAGCGTTTACCGTGCCACTATAAACAACGTCGTATGCTATATTTGAACCGTAATTTATGCCTGCCAACACTAAGTCAACGTCGCCATTTTCGTTGTAAATACCATATTTAACGGCATCACAAGGCGTACCCGAAACAGAATACCCTACAAACTTATCACTAACGTTTACGTTTTTTACAACAATATCTTTATGAAAAGACATTGAGCGTGAAAATCCTGACCTATTGCCGTCGGGAGCATAAACTACAACCATATGTTTATTGCTTAGAAAGTTAGCGAGCGCAATTAAGCCCTCGCTATAAATTCCATCGTCATTTGTAATTAATATTTTCATATTAAACCGGATATATTTGTGATTTTGCCATATCGGCATCAATCTTTTTATCTCTTGCTAAACGATATTTAAAGAAGTTAATTGCAACTTGATTAAAGAGTGCGTAAGATAATACGTCTTCTTCTTGCGTATAATAATCTTTCATTTCTTCTTTAAATTTTTCATATTCAGGTGGAATATCGTCGGCAGGTCTATAAGTAATACGTTTATCGTTACCTAAAATCTTCTTAACGATTTCTGCATCTGGTTCAGTGCTTAATTGACCATATTCGCCCTTAATTAAAGCCTTAAATTCCTTAGTAACCATTTTGTATCTTTCGCCTTGTAAAACGTTTAATACGGCTTGCGTACCAACGATTTGAGATGACGGAGTTACAAGTGGCGGATAACCACTATCCTTTCTTACGTTAGGAACTTCTTGTAAACATTCTTCAAGTTTATCAAGTTTGTTTGCTTGTTTTAATTGTGACATAAGGTTTGAAAGCATACCGCCTGGAACTTGATAAATTAACGTATTAACGTCAATTTGCCTTACTTTTGGATTTAAAATGCCTTCTTTTTCAAGTCTATCGGCAACCTTTTTGAAGTGTTCGTTGATAGGAAGAAGTTTTTCGATATCTAAACCTGTGTCGTATTCAGTACCTTTAAGCGTTGCAATTAATGGTTCAGTAGCCGGTTGTGACGTACCGTTACCAAGTGCAGAAAGTGCCGTATCAACGATATCACAACCTGCTTCAATCGCTTTAAGGTATACCATATCACCTGTACCTGTCGTATTATGAGTGTGTAAGTGAATTTTAGTTGTAGGTTTTAAAACTTTTTTCATACCACTAATAATATCGTAAACAGTATATGGCAATAAAATATTAGCCATATCTTTTAAACAAATATTATCAGCACCCATATCTTCAAGTAATTTTGCTTTTTTAATAAAATATTCGTTAGTGTGAACAGGGCTTGTTGTGTAACAAATAGTTGCTTCACAAACAGCACCATATTCGCCTTTATATTTATTAATTGATTTCATTGCAGTTTCAAGGTTTCTTTCGTCGTTTAACGCATCGAATACCCTTATAACTCTTACACCATTACGGATAGACGCTTCAATAAATTTATCAACTACGTCGTCAGAATAGTGTTTGTAACCTAATAAGTTTTGTCCCCTTAAAAGCATTTGAATAGGGGTTTTTGTTATATGTTTTCTTAAAACTCTTAATCTTTCCCATGGGTCTTCGTTTAAGAACCTTAAACAACTATCAAAAGTAGCACCACCCCACGCTTCAAGTGAGTAGAAACCTACGTCGTCAAGTTGTTCTAAAACGGGAATCATTTCTTCAAGTTTCATACGTGTTGCTGCTTGTGATTGATGAGCATCACGAAGAATAGTTTCAGTAATTAAAACTTTTTTTGCCATAATAATCTCCTATAAATAAAGTGCTAATAATACGCCTGCTGCAATTGCAGAGCCTATTACACCTGCAACGTTTGGACCCATTGCGTGCATTAATAAATGGTTGTTAGGGTCTGCTTCACGTCCTACGTCTTGCGAAATACGAGCAGCCATAGGAACAGCTGAAACGCCTGCCGAACCGATAAGTGGATTGATTTGTCCTTTTGATAAAACGTTCATAAGTTTTGCGACTAATAAACCACCGATTGTACCCATACAGAACGCAAGTAAGCCAAGTACTATAATACCAAGCGTATCAAGTGATAAGAATATCGTACCAACTGCTTTTGAACCTACCATTAAACCAAGGAAGATTGTAACGGTGTTCATAAGACCGTTTTTAGCCGTATCGGCAAGCCTATCAGTAACGCCTGATTCTTTTAATATGTTACCAAACATTAGCATACCAAGAAGTGGCATAGCATCTGGTAAAATTAATCCAACAACAAGTGAAACAAGTAATGGGAATACAATTTTTTCTACTTTTGAAACCTTTCTTAATTGTTTCATTTTAATTTTACGCTCTTTTTCAGTAGTAAAAAGACGCATAATAGGTTTTTGAATTAATGGGATTAACGCCATATAAGAGTATGCTGCTATAGCAACTTGTGGTAATAAATGTTCGGCAAGTTTTTTAGTAACGTAAATTGCCGTAGGACCATCTGCACCACCGATAATTGCTATTGCTCCTGCCTCAACGTATTCAAAGCCCATAAGAGACGCACCTACGAAAGTAATAAATATACCAAGTTGTGCCGCTGCACCTATAAACATGCTTTTTGGATTTGCGATTAACGGACCAAAGTCAGTCATAACACCTATACCAAGGAAGATAATAGGCGGGAAGATTACCCAATCAACACCCTTATATATATAGTAGAATAAGCCGTAATTTTTAATAACCGTTTCGCTTGATACTGAAAGAGTGTTTGCTAAAAATTCAACAGGCGCACCGTTTGCTTGAATATTAGGTATTATTACTGAATTAGCAGTAAAATACTCTACTAAACTTTCATAGGTTTCAACTCCTGAAATATTAAAATATGCCGTAATTTCTTCTAACGTACCTCTAAATACTTCAACGCCTGATTGAGCCGTTATTATATAACCTTTATCACCGAATAAAATTCTATAAACGCCTGGGATATTTACTATAAACATACCAAACGCAATAGGAAGTAATAAAAGTGGTTCAAACTTTTTAACTATTGCAAGATATACTAATACGAAAGATATCGCAACCATCACTAAATTTTGCCATGACGCTTGACCGTTAAATAACGAATAAATACCGGTTGTATGCCAAAGGCTTTCTAATGACGAAAGGATAGTATCCCATATCGTACATAATGAAGATAATGCTAACATTTAAAATCTCCTTAGCCGATAATACAAAGAACTTCGCCCGTATCTACGTTAGCACCAACTTGTGCTTTAAATGAAATTACGCCATCACAAGGAGCAGTTAAGTCGTTATCCATTTTCATTGCTTCTAACACGATAACAACGTCGCCTTCTTTAACGGTAGCACCTTCGCTTACTTTATATGCTTTAACCATACCTGGCATTGGAGCATTTAATTCAGTACCACTTGTAACTTGTGGCGCTTTTTTAGTTTGTGCTTGTGCAACTTGTTTAGGTTGTTCTTGTGTTTGAGCAACTTGTTTAACTTGTGTAACAACCGGTGTTACGCTTTCAGTTGCGCCTACTTCTTCTACACCAACTTCGTATTGTGTTCCATCTATTGTAACTATAAATTTACGCATATTTATATCTCCTTATTAATACCTTTTAATTTTTTTAACTACGAATTCGCAATTAGATTTTTGATTTTCAAAATAATAGGCTGAAATTGCACCTATTATCGCAAGTTTAACGTGAGTTGGTATATCATTTGATATTTCAACAGGTTGACTTGCTACTTTTGTAACTTCTTCTTTTTTAGGTTCTTCTTTTACGATAGGTTTATCTTTTTGAGTCGAAAAAGCCTTACCTGCAAGCATTACGCATAATACAATTATCGCTATACCTAAAAATATAACTAACATACCTATAAAGAAAGTTAATAAACCTTGCGTTAACTTTTCATCAAAAGGTATTTGTGAAGTTAATAATGTATTTAACATAATAACCCCCTTAATTTCTTATAATCATTTGTAATACTGATATTACGTGTTGACGTAAGTATTGTGGTTCAATAACGTTATCAACACAGCCAAGCCTTGCACTATTAAAAGCATCTTGTCTATCAGCATATTCGCCCTTTAATTCTTTAATTTTTTCAGGGTCGATAACGCCAAATTCACAAGCAACGCCTAAATCGTCGTCTAAAAGTGAAATTTTACTATCACAGAAAGCGTATGAGTAACTTACGCCAAATTCTTTTGATACAAATGCACTATAACCTAAACCGATTGCTTTACCATATACAACCGATACGATATCAACTTTACTTAAAGCGTATAACATATTAGCAAATTCTGCTAAAACAGGAGTTTTTGCCGTAGCAAAATCTTCTTTAATACCTTTGGTATTAATTAAGTTTACCATAGGCATATTATTTTCGTGAACGTAGTTTAAGAAGTTAGTAATTTTTAAAACGTTTAATAAGTTTAATGAAACGCCTTCTTCACCACCATCAAATACGATTGAAGCAACTGATACGCCACCAACCCTACCTATACCTGTAATAACTTCTGTTGCATAGCCACCGTTAAGTTCAATAAACGTATCTTTATCAAATAATGCTGAAATTAACGTTTTAGCGTCTTTTTTAGCGTTTAATTGAAGTGCGTTACGATTTAAATCGTCTTCACAATCTTCAATTATTGAAGTAAATTCAGGTAAAACTTTATACACCTTTAAAATATAATCTTTAACTTCATTAATATCCTTAGCAATAAACGTAGCTACGCCGTTTTCTGCCTTGTCGCCACCTACGATAGCCTTGTCAACACCATTAGCACTTGCTGAAATTACTTGTGGACTTGTATATGACACAACGTTTTGACCTACTAAAATTGTATAATCACAAATAGCAGTTAATAACGATAACGAACCATATACGTCACCTACTACAACGGCAAATTGTGGCACTACGCCTTTTAATTGATTTGCTGTTGATAATACTTGTGCTATGCCTTCCATAACACCTACGCCTTCGCCTACTTGCACGCCTTTACAATCAAGCAAGTAAATTACAGGCACGTTTGATTGACCTGCTTTGATAAGACAATTATTGATTTTTTCACAGTTTGCTTTTGTTAAACTGCCGTTTAAAATTTTGCCGTTTTGAGCAACGATATAAACGGGATAATCGTCAATTCTTGCATAGCCTGTAACAACGCCAAGACCTTGCAAATCTTCTTGATAAAATTCACTTTTACCAAATGAAAAAGCGTTAATTTCAACAAAACTATTATCGTCAATGATAGAAGATATCATTTTTCTAACGTCAGTTGACGCTTCGTAAAGTTTTGTTTTGTTTGCGTTTAACTTATCAAAAATATCCATTTTTAGCCTCCAAAATATTTTCCCACACAATTATATCATATAATTAACAATTTGTAAATAAAATGTTTTAAATTTACACCAAATATTACACATTTTTTACACTATGATTATTTTTATAAAAAAATAACCTACGGATTTTAATTTCCGTAGGCTTTATTTATTTAATTTTACAAGTTGCAAGAAATTTATTAAATCCTGCTATACCCTTGCTGTCTTTTTTAAACACACCCGTATTATATAAAATCTTTGAACATACGTCGTTAACGTAAGACGTAACAATTTTGTTTGCAGTAGTTTTACTTTTTACCTTAGGGTTTTTGCTTACAAGGTATTCTATCATATCTTTATGAACGAATAAATCATGAGTTGGCGAAGAAATTGCTTCTTTATCATACTCTATTGCACCCATTAATATTTTTTCAACTTCATGCAATTGACGTTTTAACCTTGCAGGAAGAATATATAACCCCATCGCTTCAATTAACCCAATACCTTCTTTTTTGATATTGTGATATTCAGGGTGAGCGTGATAAATACCGTCGGGATATTCCTCATTTGTTAAATTATTTCTTAAAATTAATTCAACGCAATATTGATTATCAACAAATCTTGCAATAGGAGTTACCGTATTATGCCTTACACCGTCTATATTTGCGTAAATATTTAAACTTTCGTCAGTATAAGTCTTCCATTTTTCAACAATTTCAGTAGCAAGAGATTGCACTGTATTTCTATTAAAGCCCGTAATTCTTATAACAGAGTTATAAAAATCTAAAACTTCAACTGATAAGTCTTTATACTCTTGACATTTATAGGCTTTTAAAACGTTTGCCTTGTGCATAGGCATTATGCACTTACCACCTTGATAATGTTCGTGATTTAAAATAGAACCACCAACGATAGGTAAATCAGAATTAGAACCTATAAAATAGTTAGGGAACATTTCAATAAAATCAAGCAATTTTTCAATGGTAGAGCCGTCTATTTTCATAGGAGTATGCGTTTTGTTAAACAAAATACAATGTTCGTTAAAGTACGCATACGGAGAATATTGCATAGACCACTCTTCCCCGCCTAATTTAAGCGAAACAGTTCTTAAATTCGTTCTTGCTGGAAAAGTAAGGCTACCATAAAATCCTTCGTTTTCTTTACAAAGTTGGCAAGCAGGATACTTATCAGTAACCGTTTGAGTTAAAAGTTTTGCAACGTCTTTATTAGATTTTTCGGGCTTGCTTAAATTAATTGTAATATCAAGTGGTATCTTTAATTCTTTTGCCGTCCAACCAACGTTTTTATCAATCGCCGTCTTTCTTATATAATAATTTTTAATACATAAATTATATAAATAGTCACAAGCCGATTGAACGCCTACACTTTCTTTAAGCGTCATAAAAGTATTGTTTACTTCTGATGGCTTTGGCGATAAAAGACCAAACACGTAGTTTGCAAATAAATCACCTTCAACTTCATTTTCAACAATGCCGTTTGAAACAGCGTAACTTATAATTTCTTCAATTAATAAATCAGGCACTTCGTACTCTTTAATAAAACTTAAATCAACGTTTTCTTTAAGTGGACTTGACAATTTGAATAAATTTAAAAGAATATTTCTATTATAAATTTCGTCAAGTTCATTAACACCTAAAAACGTTTTGGCGTACATTAACAATTTTTCAACAAGTAATTTTCCGTCCATATAAACCTCATAAAATTGTCCTTAAAGTATATCACAACAAAAATTTTATATCAAGTCTTTTTGCAAAAAAGTTTTACACGGGACTACTATGCGTATCTGCCGGGTCTTCACGCATTATCTTTTTATCTTTTAAAACAATGCCCTTGCAAACCATCTTTTTACCGTACTTTTTCTTTATGTCGATTATCGCATCATTTAGCCTATCTTTTTTAGAATTTTGGCTATCATCAAAGGAAATTTGTTCTTCTTCGAATAAAAATCCACTAACCGAAATACCAAGCGTTCTAATTGAAAACGGCTCTTTAAATTCATTATAAAAAAGTTCAAACGCCGTTTTAGAAAAATCTTCGGCAAGTTTTGATGGTGAAGGTAGTTTAGTTTGTCTTGTAATACTTGTTAAAGTATTATCTCTTATATAAATCGATAAAGTAGTAGCCTTTTTTAATCGACTTGACACAAGCCTTTCAGACACGCTTTCACTAAGCACTGAAAAAACTATTTTTACGTCGTCGTAACTTTGTAAATCACGGTAACTTGTTAAAGAATTACCTACCGATTTAACGTCGTCACTTTCATTGTATTTTAACACGGGCGAACTATCTAAACCAAGTGCATAATCGTGTAAAATTCCACCCCATTTGCCAAACTTTTTTTCCAAAAATTCTTTGTCGGTATTAGCAAGGTCGCCTATCGTATTTACGTTTATTCTTTTAAGTTTTTCATAAGTTGAACGTCCTATGTATAATAAGTCGTTTACAGGTAAATTCCAAATCGTATTTTTAAAATTTTCTTGACTTATTACGGTAACGGCATCGGGTTTTTTCAAATCTGAGCCAAGTTTTGCAAAAACCTTATTAAAACTTACCCCGCACGAAATTGTTAAGCCTAATTCTTCTTTTACTCGTTCACGAATTATATTTGCAATTTCTTCGCCACTACCGAACATTTTAAGCGAATTTGTAACGTCAAGCCAACATTCGTCAATACCAAAACTTTCAACGTAATCGGTGTAATCTAAATAAATTTTTTTAACAAGTTTTGAGTAGGCTTCGTAATGAGAATGGTGTGCTTCAACTAAACAAATATCGGGGCACAATTTTTGTGCTTCACGAATAGTCATACCCGTTTTTACACCTAATAATTTTGCTCCTTCACTTTTTGCCAATATAATGCCGTGACGTGATTCAACGTTACCACAAACGCCAACGTTTTTACCTTTTAACGTTGGATTTAATAAGCATTCAACCGATGCAAAAAAGTTGTTCAAATCAGCGTGAATAATTACCCTCATTTACCTTTCCTTTTTAAAAACTTTTGGATTTTATCTCCATTATTATATAGATACAGCGTAACAACGACGGTTAACGCTAAAATTATTACCCAAAGCAATATTCCCCACCACGTATCGTAAGGAATTATACTGCCGTTTATAGAGTAAGTTGACGTAAAGACTGAAATTGACCTACAAACGATTATCATTACGATAAAATAACCACTTTTCATTGATGAAAGCCCTGAAACGAAACACAAAATATCGTCGGGAAAAAATGGAAATAAAAACATAAAAGTCAGTATGATTTTATCTTTATTTTTTATCTTTTCAAGCCACGTATTTATCGTTTTTTCACCAAACAAATAGCATACGAATTTATAGCCTAATATTTTACCTAAGAAAAATGCTACAAGCGAACCTAAAATTATGCCTATTAAACTGTATAACGAAGCGTAAAGTGGTCCGAACAAATACACGCCTGCAAGCACGGTAATAAAACCTGGTACAGGCAATATTACCACTTGTAAAAATTGTATTAAAATATAAACGAAAACGGCTTTACTGCCAAAACTTGCAACGTAATTTCTAAAACCTTCGATTGAGTTAATTTTTTCTAAAATACCACTCAATTTCATAAAATATAAAATTAGTAACGCAAGGGATATAAAAGTAAGTGTCGTTATCGAAATTTTAAAGATAATATCGTTATTATTAAACGAAAAAATCGTGCAAATTGCAACAATAATAAGTATTGCTAAAACTATAAAAAATTCAATGATTTTTTTATACTTATAAACAAAACCATAGTTGTAAGTATCAAGGTATAAAACTGAAAATATTATAGTTAAAAAGGATAGCAACGTTAACGTTATTACGTTTAACGAAATAATTAATATACGCCTATTATTCATATAAAAAGTATATGTTTTTAAGGGTAAATTTAATCATATTTTTGTTATTATTCAAAAAGACGGACTATAAAAGCCGTCTTTTACACTAAAATGGTAAAGTGTTTTTAATTTTGTTAATTTCTGCCCTTGCCAAAGCGTCACATCTATTATTATTTTCATTATCGGCGTGACCTTTAACTTTTACAAAGTTAACACTATGAATTTTAGTCAACTCTACAAGAGATTTCCATAGTTCAAGATTTTTAACTTCTTTATTATCAGCCGTCCTCCAACCTGCGCTAATCCACTTATAAATTCTACCGTCAATAAACGGAGAAACTGCGTATTGCGAGTCAGAATACAAAGTAACTTCACAAGGCTCTTTTAATATTTTCAAACCTTGTATAATTGCCGTTAATTCCATTTTATTATTAGTTGTATTGCCGTCGCCACCACTAATAATTTTTTCAACGCCGTTATATGAAAGTATTGATGCCCAACCACCTATTCCCGGATTACCTGAACAAGCACCGTCAGTATAAATTTCTACCTTTTTCATAAGTCAATTATATTACTTTATTTAATTTTTGTCAACACCATTTAAAATTAAAGTATAAATATAAAAATATAATATTTTATGTCAATTTTTTCTATTGACAAAATACAAGTAAACTGATAAAATTAAGTTACCAAACATCCTATTGGAGATTATATGAAAAATACGATTAAAGCAATAAAAAACGCTAATATTATTTTAGAAGACGGCGTGTTAAACAACGGCGTTATAATTATCGATGGCGAAACTATTTTTGCAGTTGGTAAAAGTGGCGAAGTTGAAATTCCAAATGGTGCTGAAATTATTGATGCCAAAGGATATTTTGTTGGCCCTGGCTTTGTTGATATTCACGTTCACGGGGCAATAACATACCCTACTTACGTTAATCCTGACGAAGCATCTAAACATTTCCTTTATCACGGTGAAACGACAATTTTGGCAACGCCCGACTATATTATGACTTACGACGAATTTATTGACGCCATCAAAACGGTTAGAGAAAATATGAAGACCAACAAAACTATTAAAGGTATTTATTTTGAAGGTCCTTTCACTAACCCTAATTATGGTTGTATGGCCGACCTTAATCCTTGGAGAAATGATATTCCTGCTTCTACTTTTGAAGCCATTGTTGACGAAGCGGGCGATTTAGCAAAAGTATGGGCAATTGCTCCTGAAAGAAATGACGTTGCAGAATTTGTTAAGTACGCTAAAAAGATTAACCCTAACGTAAAATTCTCGCTTGGACATAGCCAAGCAACGCCTGATGAAATTTCTGCACTTGGCGAATATCAACCAACAATTATGGTTCACACGTTTAACGCTACCGGCCGTGTTGGTGATAGAGGCGGTGTTAGAGGCGTTGGCCCTGACGAATATTCTCTTTTACACGATAACGTTTATTGCGAATTGATTTCAGATTCTTGTGCAATACACGTTCCAAAAGAATTGCAACAACTTTTAATTAAAGTTAAAGGTTATGAAAAAGTAGTTTTAATTAGTGATAGTATGTTTACCGAAGAAACGGCAGTCGTTCCTGAAAGATTTAAGCATATTAAGGACTTAAATTTTGACCATAACGGCGGTTTAGCAGGTAGCAAAATGACGTTAGACTATGCTACTAAAAATATTATGACACATACAGGTTGCAGTATAGATAAAGCCTTTTATATGTCTTCTACTACTCCTTCAAAGGCTGTTGATATGTATGACAAGATAGGCTCAATTAAAGTTGGTAAATTAGCAGATTTAGTAATTTGCGATAAAGATATAAATATAAAAACCGTTATTCAAAATGGCGAAATACGTTTTAAGGAGAAAGATTATGAGTAATTTAAAAGTTGGTTATAGTAGAGTTAATGCAAATCCACCACTTGGTTATGAAATTGCCGGCTATTACGTTAAAAGATATGCAAAAGGCTATTTGGACGATATAACCGTTGGCACGTTATTATTACAATTAGACGACACAAAAATTGCAATGATTAGCGTTGACGTATGCGGCATCAACGAAGATTTTGGCATTGAAGTTAGCAATATGATTGAGAAAGCAACGGGTATTAGTAAAGATAACGTTTATTTAACGGCTACTCATACTCACACAGGTCCTGTTATTGTTACCGATCCTGCAAGATACGACGATAGCGAAGAAAAAAATACATATATCAAATTTTTAAAACAAAGAATTGTTGATAGCGTGGTTTTAGCACTTGACGACGTAAAAGACGCTAAAATGGGCTACATTTACGGCTATGCACCTGAAAGAATTGCTTATATTAGACGTTATATGATGAAAGACGGCACTACTTTCACTTGCCCTCCTATCGACGACCCTAATATTGATTATCCACTTGGCACTCTTGACCAAAGAATTAACGTTTTAAGGTTTGATAGAAAGGACGCACCTACTATTGTTGCCGTAAACTATGGCTTACACGCCGACACAATTAACGGCGAATTAGTTTCAGCCGACTTCCCTTACGTTTTAGCAAAAACTATTGAAAAAGCACTTGACGGCGTTAAATGTATATTCTTTAATGGTGCTGAGGGCGACGTTGGTAGCACTAACGTACACCCTACGAAAGGCGATATGAACGATACTGAAATTTCTTTCGATAACGAAATGAAATCACCTGGTATGGCAAGATTCGTTGGTCGTGCTATTGCAGGTACAATTTTACAAGTTTACGACAAAGTTCACTACGTTGACGTTGACGAATTGAAAATTGCTTCAAAATATATTGAAATTCCGTCAAATATGCCTACTCCTGACGAAATGCCACTTGCTAAGCATTATAAACAACTTCACGAAGAAGGCAGAGACGACGAAATTCCGTTTAAAGCAATGCAATTAACTACTGCCGTTGCCGACGCTGTTAGAAAATGCCGTTTAGAAAATGGACCTGAATATTTTAGAATTAGGCTTACTGCCGTTAAAATAGGCCCTGTCGCTTATTTAGGTATTCCTGGCGAACCTTTTACTGATATCGGTGTTGAAATTAAAAAGGCTGAGGGCTGGAATTTAATAATGCCTACTGCATTAACTAACGGAAATATCGGTTACTTCCCTATGAAATCGGCTTACGACGAAGGTGGTTACGAAGCAAAAACTTCTAACTTTAAAGCAGGCGTTGCCGAAATTATTATTGAAAACGCTATCCAATTACTAAACGAAATTAAATAAGGAGAAATATGAGTAATTTAAAAGTAGGATATTCTATATTAAACGCAAACCCAAAACTCGGCACTCCATTATGCGGTTACTATATTCATAGATACGCAAGTGGTTTTGTTGACGATTTAACAGTTTCAACAATTGCTATTAATAAAGCCGATAAAAACATTGCAATCATTAGTATTGATAAATGTATTTGCAATCAAGCCTTTTTAGATAAAATTATTACGTTAATTGCAAGCAAAACAAACTTAAAGAAAGAAAATTTATTTATTTCTTTAACACATACGCATACCGGCCCTGGTTACAATTTAGACTTTGACTCTGACGAAGAAAAAAAGGCTACCGAAGAATATAACGAATTTTTAGTAAACCGTGTTACGGACAGTGTTATTTTAGCCTTTAACGACTTAAAAGACGCTAAAATGGGCTACATTTATGGCTATGCTCCTGAAAGAATTGCTTATATTAGACGTTATATGATGAAAGACGGTACAACTTTTACCTGTCCACCTATCGACGACCCTAATATCGATTATCCACTTGGCACTCTTGACCAAAGAATTAACGTTTTAAGGTTTGACAGACAAGATGCTCCAAGCGTAGTATTAGTAAACTATGGTATTCACGCTGATACGGTTAACGGAGATTTAGTTTCTTCTGACTTTATTGGATTTTTACGTTCTACGTTAGAAAAAGCACTTGACGGCGTACAAACTATGTTTATCGGCGGTGCACAAGGCGACGTTGGTAGCACTAACGTACACCCTACGAAAGGCGATATGAACGATACTGAAATTTCTTTCGATAACGAAATGAAATCACCTGGTATGGCAAGATTCGTTGGTCGTGCTATTGCAGGTACAGTTTTACAAGTTTACGACAAAGTTCACTACGTTGACGTTGATGATATTGAATTAGTATTTAAAGATTTTAAAGTTCCTTCAAATAAACCAACTCCTGAACAAATGCCTACTGCAAAATTATACACAAAACTTCACGCAGAAGGCAGAGACGACGAAATTCCGTTTAAAGCAATGCAATTAACTACTGCCGTTGCCGAAGCAAAGAGAATGTGTAAATTAGAAAACGGACCAGACTACTTTGATATGACGTTAACAGGCGTTAAATTAGGTCCTGTTGCCCTTGTAGGTATTCCTGGTGAACCATTTACCGATATAGGCGTTAGAATTAAGGAAGCAGAAGGTTGGAATTTAATTTTGCCTTGTTGTTTAGTAAACGGCTCGTTAGGATACTTCCCTACCAAGTCGGCTTACGACGAAGGTGGTTATGAAGCGTGTGGCTCTATATTTAAAGCGGGTGTTGACGACGTTATCGTAAACAATGCTATCGACCTTTTAAACGAAATGAAAAAATAAAATTATATATTTTAAGCGTAGCCAAATGGCTACGCTTTTTATTTTATATTATATATAGAATAAATAATTACTTTAACATTTACCTTAAAATTTAATCTGTCTTTAATTGTCTTTCAAGTAGTTTTGCTAACGCAAAAGCATCGACACTTGCGTGTTCTCATCGCCTCAAAGTAAAAAAATAACAGCCCATAAAAATGGACTGCTATTTTTTGGCAGGGGAGACGCGATTCGAACACGCAACCTACGGTTTTGGAGACCGCTACTCTACCGTTGAGCCACTCCCCTAAGACTAAAACATTATACAACAGTTTAAAATTTTAGTCAACAAAAATACCATCAAAATATAAGTATTTATTAAATTAATTATTCGCCCCTTTTTTCGTCAATATAAGTTGCTTGCAAATCAGAAAGGTGCAAAAGCAATATTAACGGATAAATAGCAAACGCTTCACTAATAGAGCCGTCACCACCTTTAACACGACTATCAAAGCCACCCATATGCCAATTTATAGCCAACGCTTCTTCTCTTGTTAAACGAATAAATCCATTTATAATATAAACTGATTTTTCGCCGTGGCCGTAAGGTAATAATTCGTTTTTAGCGTAATATTCTTTTTGCACCCAAACACCATTTTCTTTAACGTTGCGATATTCGGTTTTGTAAAAGTCAATTTTACATAAATCGTGTAAAAGTGAACATATTGCAATAGTTTCTTTTGAAATTACCTTTTCAAAATTATCGCCGTACTCGTTTTTAACGTTTTGTAATAATCTATAATAAACGTTTACGCTATGTTCACAAAGACCACCTTCGTAGCAACAATGATATTTTGTGCTTGCTGGTGCAGTAAAAAAATCACTTGATAACAAATAATTAAGTAATTTATCTGCACCATCACGCTTAATATTTTCTTTAAAAATTTTTATAAATTCTTCTTTAAATGACATAACTTCACCTTATGTGTTAAAATTTAATAAATTTGTTAAAAGTTGATTTATGGTATATTCGCCCCAAACGGTTTGGCTACCAAACTTATTGTTAAGAGCCGTAATTGTGTTAGCATCAAACGATACGATGCCATAAGCAATTAAATCGTTGCAAGTTGCATTTTTTAAGCCGTTTGCTAACCTTTCAGGTATTTCTGAAACAGGTATTTCAGTAACTAAATATTCGCCACCACCGTTTTTAGTCTTATCTAAACTATTAAATATGCCGCTTTCTAATTGTTGTTTAGTATATATATCGCCAAGAGTAAAAATTGAAACGTCTAAACCTTTATTAGAAAACTCACCAAGTGTTATGTCGGCTAATTTTAAACTAAGTGAACTTACGTCGCTATATGATTTATGTATTCCATCACAATCTGACGGACAGGCACTTGTACAATCGTTATACGTAACAGCTTTCCACGTATCGTCAACTAATTCATAACCAAATACGTAGCCAAGTTTTACAAGTAATAACTCGTTTTCTAAATTAACAATGTTTTTATCCTTTACAACTTTTAAAAGACCCATTGACGTTTTTTCGTTAATACCAACGATATCGCCAACTTTTAAAGTATAAACTTTACTTGCCATATCTTTAATTTGACAATCTTGTAATGCTTCTAAAAGTGGAACTCCTTTGCAATCTACTACGTCTTTTAAGTATAAATTGTTTATTCTTGTTTCAATATGAAGATTGCCGTTTAAAATTTCGCTTAACTTAACACCATTAATAATTGAATTAACGCTATTAACTAAATTGCCGTCAGTATCGTGATAATGCAACTTATCAGGACAAGAAGTTAAACAACTTTCTCCCTTATTTACTATTTGCTTATGTCCAACAAGTTCATAAATATAAACGTCGCCTAAAATAGTTTCAAGCGAAGAACCACTTGTTAAGTCAGTTAAATAAGTGCTTGCAAATTTATTTTCTAAAAATGATACTTTATTATTGCCTTTTTTCCACCAATTTTCGTTTACGTCGTATTCGTAACCGATAAACTCACCTATTTTGATGCCACCAACAAGAACTTCTAATTGTAAATTGCCCGAACTTAAATCACTAATTGTAAATGAATATAAATTATATAAAATTTTATCTATAACTGTATTTAAAACGATGTCGTTTCCGTCAATAGTAGTCCATTTAGAGTTTACGTTATCATAAACGTTACCTAAAACACTACCTATTTGAACGCCGTTTATTATTGATTGAATATCAACTGAGCCGTTTATAGCACTTTCTAACGATACGTTTGAAATAGCGTTATATAATTCGTTTACAAATTGATTAGAACTATCTACCCAATAGTAATTAGCATCGTGGCCATCGTGTGCACAATCTACGTTACAATAGCCCGTTTTATTTATAGGATTATAACCAAAGGCTTTTCCTAAGTATGCCCCTTTCAAAAGACTTGAAATTTCAAATTCGCCATTTAAAAGTTGACCTACGTTTAAGTCGTATAAGTTTACGTTGATTTCGCCTGATAAAGTAGCACTTTCAACTTGAATATACGCATATTCGCCGTTGCAAGCAGTTAATCCTTTATGTGCGGGACAAGTGCTTCCACTATTATCACACTTAACTTTTTCACACCAAGCGCCGTTATAGTATGTTAAGTTCATTAATTCGCCAACTTTTAAGTCTTCAAACACGCCTAAAATATCAAGTTGACCTTCCATAGCGTCTTGTAATGAAAGATTTGAAATTTCATTAATTAAAACTGAAACGTCTTGACTATTACTATCAACCCATAAATAATTTGGAACGTGTCCTTCGTGCAAGCAGTCAACGCTACAATAATCGCTACCTGCATTGTCTTTAATTTGGTTGCCAAGTGCATAACCTAAATATACGCCGTCTGATAATGCCGTAACGTTGAAATCGCCGTTTAATAATGAAAATAAATTAAAGTTATATAAATTATTCATTATTATTCCGTTCATTGTCGCATTATCAAGCATTTGGTAAGTTACAGAGTCGTTATCTTCAATCCTACTATACCACCAACCATTACAATCACTTAAATTATCGTGTGCCTTACAATTTGCGTCGTTAGTACATTTGTAGAAAGAGAATAACGAACCTAACTTAACGTCTTGTAAAATGCCGTCTAATTTTAATTCGTAAACGTTTTGTTCGTTTTTAACGAAAATTTCGGCTAACGTTTTAAAAGTATAATCTTCATATAAAGATAAAGTTTTTTCGTAATTTTCTTTTGTTTGACAAGTAAGCGTGGCAATAAATTCGCTTAATTTCATATTGCCGTATTCTTGTAAAACGCCTTCGTTAACTTCATAACCAAAGTCAAGCGTTTGTGTTGCAGATATTTTTGCTATAAGTTCGATTGGTAATTTACCTAAAAGTTCTAACGCAGGAGTTTCGGCAGTATAAACGTATTCGTCGTTTTCAAAACTTTCAACAAAAGTTTGTGATAAAACTGCACCTAATTTATAAGTTTTTAAAACTTCTAATAATTGTAATGTATTTGTTTCAGCGTTTGTTACAAACAATTCTCCAATATTGTAATTTCTTAAAATTTCCCTTACGCTATCGTTAAAAATAGCATATTTTCCATTTTCATCTTTACCTAAAAACGTTAAAGCCGCACCAAACCTAATATTTTGCAAAGGGTCGCTTTCGAACAACTTAACAAGGTCAATCTCTTTAAATGCTTGAACGTCTCTCGGGTCGGCAGAATCAACGTCAACGTTTAAAACTTTTAGTGTTTCAACAATATCAAAACCTTGTTCTTTTAACGTTTCAAAGGTAAATTCAGTATTGCCGTCTTTTGCAATAGAAACGTATTTTATAAATTTATCAATTGAATAGTTTGAAAATTCGCCAAGGTCAATACCATTAGACAACTTTCCGTCGTTTGTAACGCCTAAATTTTCTAACGTTAAACCGGAAAAAGCATACCAACCAAAACCGATTATTGCACCTATTTCAACTATGAGCATAAAAATCATACCGAATATAAATGCTCCCATTCGTTTAAAAAAGTTTTTCATTTTAACACCTATAATACTAAATTATATATTTATCACTTTTTTTAGGATAATTTTGCAATTCTTCTCTTTTTTTATCGTAACCTAATTTACCAAGTAAGGCATAAGTTGCGTTTTTACCTTCTTCAACACCAGGTTGATTATAAGTATTTATGTTCAACATTTCACCAACGTAAGCCGTTTCTAATTCAAAGAAGAATAATAATTGACCTATTGTAAAAGCGTTAATTGTTGGCAAATAAATTGTTCTATTTAATCTATTTTTAACGGTTAAAGCGTATTCTGTTGCAACTCTTTCGGCGTTGATTAATTCATTTAACGTATGTCCTGATAAAAAGTTAACGTCAGGTATATCTTTATAACCATCACTAATAGTTATAGTCGTTCTATAATTTTCAACGGCAAGAAAGGTTGTAATTTTATCAAAAGGACCTTCCGTATATAATTGAACTTGACTATGTTGGTCGGTAACACCTAAACTTTTTACAGGAGTTTGACCAACGTAAATATAGTTGCCGTCATTATCAACAGCCTTACCTAAACTTTCTGCCCATAATTGACAATACCAATCGGCAATATATTTTAAACCGTCACTATAAGGCATCATAACTGAAATATTTTTGCCGTTTTTAATAGCCAAATAACTAATTAAAGCGTTTGCAAGAGCCATATTGCTTTCAATGCTTGCACTATTGCAAATAGTATCCATATATTTAGCACCTTGCAACATTTCTTTAATATCTATGCCTAAAACACTTGCAGGCAAAAGACCAACGGGGCTTAATTCAGAAAATCTACCTCCAACGCTATCGGGAATAAAGAAAGTTTTAAAGTTTTCATTTTTAGCAATTTTAATTAAATTACCCTTGTTTGAAGAAGTAGTTGCAATAATGTGGCTATTATACTTATCCCCTAACTTTTGTTTTAAAATATCTAAAATGATTAGATATTGAGCCATTGTTTCACTTGTAGCACCACTTTTAGTAATAACGTTAAAAGTTGTTTTTTCAACTTCAATTACGTCAAGAAGAGCCTGCATTCTTTCGGGGTCAATATTGTCTTCAACGTAAAATTTAGGACCGTTACGCTTGTTTTTTGGCAAATCGTTATAATGCATGTGGCAAAGTGCTTGAAATACGCTTATAGGACCAAGAGCAGAGCCACCTATACCTAATACGACGAAATATTCACTTTCTTCTCTAATTTTTTTAGCCGTATTTTCGATATCTACAACTACTTGGTCTTGATTATATGGTAAATCAGCCCAACCCGTCATATCTGTACCACGCTTTTTTGAAAAACTTTCAAAAGCATTTTTTGCTAACGTAGAGTTTTTTTGTAAAACGTCGTCGGTAAAACCTTGTTCTTCACCTACGTATTTAGCCATTACGTTGTTATAATCTAACTTAATTTTCATTTTTTCAAAAAAATTATTATCTTTATTAATAGACATAACTTTCTCCTAAAAAATTTTATATTTTAATTCTCTTAAATAGTCTAAACTATCTTTTATTTCACTAATTTCTTCATAGTCGTCGGTATAAACTTCTATTAACATATTACCATTAAAACCAACGTCCTTTAACCTAATAAACAAGTCGTTAAAATCAAAATTACCTTTACCTGGTAAACATATATGGCCGTTATCGTTTATATCAGATAAATGAACGGTGATTATGCTACTACCCATTTCGTTGATATAATCTTTATAACTATCGCCTGAAATACGTGCTTGTTTTACATCTAAACAAGTGTATAAATCTTTAAAATATTCGGTAACGTTTTTATAAAAACCTACGTGATTATAAAATGCCCATTCAACGTTTTCGATAGCAAGTTTAATGTTGTATTTTTTAGCAAGATTACTTGCCTTTTCAAAATTTTCAGCAATTCTTTTATAATTTGTATATTGCGCATTCTTTTTAAACCTTGCAATTCCGTGCATTGTATAAGATTGACAATTTAAAGTATTACCTACTTTTAAACAATCTTCATATATTTTAAAAGCATCTACCATAGCACGCTCGTTTGAACCGAATAATTGTGGCTCAAAATGAGTATTTAACGTATGTATTGAGTGAACTTTTAAATTACCTAATCTTTGAGATAAAAGTTTAGCAAAATCATTAGTGTACTCACTATAAGTGCCTAAAAATATTTCGCAAACACGTGCATCAAGTTCGTTTAACGTTACCAAAGCGTCTTCGTTAAATTTTCGTTTAAATAATGATGCTGTTGAAACACCTATTTCCATTATAATACCTTATATTTAACGTCGTTATCTTGTCCATAAACGACGATTTTATCACCTATTTTAACGCTACCATCAATAATTGCATCAGTCAATAAATCTTCAATTAACAATGCAATTTCCCTTTTAATTTGTCTTGCTCCACCATTTTTGTAGGCGTTATTAACAATAACGTCCATAGCCGAATTTTCAATAGTTAAAACGTATCCGTCTTCTCTAATGCGTTTAATTAATGCGTTTACTAATATATCGGCAACGTCGTAGCAATCGTTCTTAGTTAAATTTTTAAACACAACTATATCGTCAAGCCTATTTAAAAATTCTAATCTAAAAGTATTTTTTAAATTTTCTTTAACTGAAATTTCAATATTATCTTCGCCAAAACCAACAAACTTTTTATCGTTTGTTTGGTAACCGACGTTCGAAGTTAATATGATAATTGTATTTTTAAAATCAATTACCCTACCTTTACTATCAGTTAATCTACCTTCGTCAATAACTTGTAAAAGTAAATCGAAAATTTCAGGACAAGCCTTTTCAATTTCGTCAAGTAAAATTACGCTATAAGGCTTTCTTCTAACCTTTTCGGTAAGTAAGCCGTCTTCTTCATAACCTACGTAACCTGGTGCCGTTCCTATAAGTTTGTTTACCGACGTTTTATCGCTATACTCACTCATATCAAAACGAATTAAGCCGTCTTTATTTCTAAACGCAACTTCGTTTATTGCTTTTGCAAGTTGGCTTTTACCAACGCCCGTAGGACCAACGAATAAAAATACACCAATTGGTCTATCAGGGTCTTTTAAGCCGGTTAACGACCTTTTTAACGCCCTTGAAACAACTTCTATCGCCTTATCTTGTCCAACTACCATTTTATAAAGTTGGTCTTCGATATCGTTTAACTTTAACGCTTCAATTTCGTCAACGTAGTTAATAGGTATATCAGTAATTTCGGCTAAAAGAATACGTATATCTTCAATCGTTAAAAGATTTTCAGTTTGTTCTTTTTGACGGCTAATTTTAGC
Source organism: Christensenellaceae bacterium (assembly GCA_045645865.1). Taxonomy (GTDB): domain Bacteria; phylum Bacillota; class Clostridia; order Christensenellales; family Borkfalkiaceae; genus HGM11412. The sequence goes on from JAZRJP010000008.1 coordinate 32,946, forward strand.
ATTTTCTTCTTCTATTTTACGTTGTAGCACTTTAACTTGCTTATCGTAAAATTTAGCGCCGTCTAAATCGTTATGATGTAACGAATAATCTCTATTTGCTACGGCAGTTTCATATTCTTTATTTAATTTTAATTGCGTTGCCGTTTGCTTTTTAAAACCTATTTTCTTTTTTGAACATGCTTCGTCAATTAAATCAATGGCTTTATCAGGTAAACGCCTATCGTTTATATACCTAACCGATAATTTTACGGCACATTCTATTGCTTGGTCGCTAATTTTAACCTTGTGATGATTTTCAAACGTACTTTTTAAACCTTGTAATATTTCAATAGTTTGTTCAATGGTAGGTTCGTTAACCATAATCGTTTGAAAACGTCTTTCAAGCGCACCGTCTTTTTCAATATACTTTCTATATTCTTCAATAGTTGTTGCACCTATTAAAGGCAACTCTCCCCTAGAAAGTAAAGGTTTAAATATTTCGGCAACGTCCAAACCGCTATCAGCCGTACTGCCTGCTCCAACTATATTATGTATTTCGTCAATAAATAAAATTATTTGCTTATTTTGCAAAACGTAATTTATAGCATTTTTTAATTTCTTTTCAAATTCGCCCCTATATTTTGTACCTGATACAAGACCACTTATATCAAGAGAAAAAATCTTTTTGTTTTTTAACGTTTCAGGGACGTCGTTATTGATAATTTTTAACGCTAAACCTTCAACAATAGCACTTTTACCAACACCTGGCTCACCTATCAATAAAGGATTATTTTTAGTTTTTCTTGCTAACGTTTGAATTACCCTTTCAATTTCAGTTTCTCTACCGATAACGGCGTCTAATAAGCCTTTTTTAGCCTTATCAGTTAAAAAATAGCCTAATTCTTGTAAAGGATTTTCGTTTTTATCAACTTTTTCAGCAGTTTTTGATTGACTAATATTCGTTTGATTTTTAGAACTTTCTTCTACTTTGCGCGCAATTATTTGTTGTTCGATAAAAGTTTTTAAACCTTCAACGTCAACGCCAAGCATATTAAATATGTTTAACACGCGTGATTCTTCTATAAGCAAAATACTATATAGCAAGTGTTCGCTTGAAATATAGTTATATCCGAATTTTAACGCTATTTTTTCGGCATTATATATACTACTTGACGCTTCTACCGTATAACCTTCTGACAAGTTAGGTATTAAAGCGTTCCTTAAATGAAGATAGAAATTTTCTTTTGTAACGCCGAATTTGTTTAAGTATTCACTCGCAAAACAGTTGGACGATATTAACATAGCGTACACAAGTTCAACCGTGCTTACGTAATGAATATTAAATTTATTACTAATTTGTTTAGCACTTTCAAGTACTTTTACCAAACCAACCGTTCTGTGAGCCATAATATCCCCTAATTATAAATTCAAAGATTTTAAATATGCTTTTAATTCTTCGCCTATTTCTTTATCTCTTAAACCAAACTCTATATTTGCTTTTAAATAACCTATTTGACCACCCATATCATATCTTGTGCCGTCAAAAACAAGTGCTGTTGCACCATCTTTTCTTGCGATAATATCAAGGGCGTCAGTAAATTGCAATTCGCCGTTAACTGATGGTTTTAAGGTGTCGATTATATCAAAAATTTCTGGCGGACACACATATCTACCAAGTGGCGATAAATCACTTTTTACAAGTTCAATAGGTGGTTTTTCAGTAATTTTCGTTACGTTATACCTGTTTTTTGTAAAAGTATCAAATTCAACGGACGCATATTTTGGCACGTCCTTTAAAGGAACTTTTTTACAACCGATAACCGTTTTATTTGTATCTTCATAGACGTTTATAAGTTGTTTAATAACAGGTTCGCCGTCGTTATACATAACGTCGTCGCCAAACAATACGGCAAAAGGCTCGCCATTAACAAACTCTTTTGCTAATTTTAAAGCACCACCCGTTCCGTCTAAGGTAATTTGTTCAACAAAAGAAACGTTAGCCATACTTTCAGGCTCTTTTACCATTTTATAAAAAGTCGTTTTGTTGTTTTTTAATAAAGTTTCTTCAAGTTTTGGACTACTTTTAAAGTGATTTTCAATAATTTCTTTTTTATAACCAACGATAAATAAAATGTCAGTTATACCACTTTTTACTACTTCGTCTGTAATAATTTGAATTGCAGGCTTGTTTAAAATAGGAAGCATTGCTTTTGGTACGGCCTTAGTGTATGGTAAAAATCTAGTACCAAAACCTGCTACGGGAATAACCGCCTTTGTTACTTTACTCATAATACTCTCCATTTTAATTTAAAAGCAAAAATTTATAAATTAATTATTTTGTACCAAAAAGTCTATCACCGGCATCGCCAAGGCCAGGTACTATGTATGCGTGGTCATTAAGTTTTTCGTCTAACGCTGCAACGTAAATATCAACGTCTGGGTGCGCTTTCATAACTGCTTGCACGCCTTCTGGTGCTGCAAGTAAGTTCATAAGTTTAATATCTTTACAACCCCTTTGCTTAATAAAGTCAATTGCGGCAACAGCACTACCACCCGTCGCAAGCATAGGGTCAACAACAATAATTGTTCTTTCTTCTGCATCAACAGGAAGTTTACAATAGTATTCAACAGGTAAATGCGTTCCAGGGTCACGATAAAGACCAATATGCCCTACTTTTGCGTTAGGCACTAACGTTAAAATTCCATTTACCATACCTAAACCTGCCCTTAAAATAGGAACAACGCCGATACTTCTACCTGCAATAAAGTTCGCCTTAGTTTTACAAATAGGCGTTTCAATTTCTTTTGCTTCAAGTGGCAAATCTCTTGTAACTTCGTAAGCCATTAACAAAGAAATTTCGTCTGCTAATTGCCTAAAATCTTTGGTTACAGTTTCAGTCATTCTCATCATTGATACTTTGTGCTGAATAAGTGGATGGTTTAATACGTGTAATTTACTCATATTTTCTCCTTAATTATGGCATTTTTGCCAAATTTTTGTTTTTTATATTTTAAACGTTTTCACGTTCAGTTATTTTTTGAATCCTATTTAAGTGCCTACCACCGTCAAATGGCGTTGTTAAAAACACTTCAATATAACTAATAATATCTTCTACCGTTGCAATTCTTGCTCCTAAGGCTATAACGTTAGAATTGTTGTGACGCCTTGTCATTTCGGCTGAAAAAAGGTCGTTTACGTGTGCACACCTTATACCTTTAACTTTGTTTGCACAAATACTCATACCTATTCCCGTACCACAAATCAATATACCTACTTCGTTTTTGCCATCGATAATTGAATTACAACAAGGAAAAGCAAAATCTGGATAATCGCAACTTTCATTAGAAAAAGTGCCAAAATCTTCAACGATATGCCCTTTACTTTTTAAATAGTTTAAAACTTTTTCTTTATAATCGTAACCACCATGGTCACAAGCAAATGCTATTTTCATAACTCCCCTTTGTGCTATAAGTTAATCTATCTTTTTGCACGCTTTTGATAATCTATTCATAACGCTTAAATCAATATCATCACCCGTATTGACTTCAATTGCAATTAAAATATCGCATACACTTTCTGCTAAATGAAGCATATAGTATAAATTAGAAGCAACTTCTTTTGCGTTATTACCAAGTAATAATTTTTTACCAATTAACGAATTTTCTAATGCGTTATCACATAAAAAACAAGGTATTTTGCCATTTTTAAGGTATTCGTCGTACAATTCTTGTGCTTTTTTTAAATTATTGCGACTAAATAACGCCGTTTGACATTTAGGTACGTAATGCGTATATTTCATACCTGGTGAACGCACTTTTCCGTCAACGTAATCGTTAGCGTCTTGACAACAACCTACAACTTTTTTAATCATATTAGCAGTAATAAGTCCTCGCCTTAAAATAACGGGAATTTCCTTGGTTACGTCTAAAACTGTACTTTCAATACCACCTTCGCATTTTCCACCATCTAAAATAAGGTCGATTTTGCCGTTAAAATCATTATAAACGTGTTCTGCCGTAACAGGACTTGTATGTTTTGAAATATTTGCCGACGGCGCTGAAATAGGCAAATCTAAATATTTTAAAAATTGTTGACAACCTTTATGCGACGGCATTCGAACGGCTATCGTATCAAGCCCACAAGTAACAAATGACGATACGCTACCCTTACTTTTTAAAACAAGAGTAAGTGGACCTGGCATAAATGCTTTTATTAGACTATAAACGTAGTCGTGTTCAATTTCACAAAGTAACGATAAATCGTAATCTTTATGAACGTGTACAATTAATGGATTATCTTGTGGTCTGCCTTTTACTTGAAAGGTTTTAATAACAGCGACATCTGACGTTGCTAATGCACCAAGGCCATAAACAGTCTCCGTAGGGAAGGCGACTAAATCTTCATTTAAAATTAAATTTTTAGCATAATCAAGCGTATTATCGTCAATTTTGAAGATTTTTGTTATCGTTTTAGTCATCAAAAACCTCGTCTATTGAACCGTCGTCTGGTGGCGAAGTATCTTCTTCTTCATAAGGTACGTCGGCATCGTCTATCGTACTAATTGATTTTTTTGGTTGATAAGTATATGGCTCGCCGTATAATTCAGGAGCAATATTAACGAATTTACTAAGTTCGCCGTTAAATGCTAATTTAAAGTTCGCAAGTGGACCAGAACGGTTTTTAGCAATAATAAGTAAGCATTCGTCTTTTCTTATTTCAATGCCCGATTCGTCTTTGGCTTCTTCACTATTTGCAAAGTTTGGTCTATGTATGAATAATACTACGTCGGCATCTTGTTCGATAGAGCCAGATTCACGTAAGTCGCTAAGAACAGGTTTTTGTCCGTTAGGTAAACGACGTAATTGCGAAAGTGCTACGACAGGAACGTTTAATTCTTTTGCAATCATTTTTAAGTTTCTTGAAATTTCAGACATTTCTGCTTGACGATTTTCACTTGTTTTTACAGCGTTCATTAATTGCATATGGTCAACTACGATAAGGTCAAGCCTACCCTTTAACGCTTTTAATCTTCTACATTTACTTAAAATCATAGGTGCAGTAGTCATAGCCGTATCGTCAATCATAATTTCAGTTTTTTCGATAAGTTTTTGTGCATCCCATAACTTTTTCCAATCGTTAGCATCTAACTTACCCTTTCTTGCTTTCGTTGAAGATACGCCACTTAACGTATATAACATTCTTTCAACAATTTCTTCTTTCGTCATTTCAAGAGAGAATACAGCACAAACAGCATTGTGTCTTAACGCAACGTTTTCAACAATGTTCATAACAAGCGTTGACTTACCTACTGACGGTCTTGCGGCTACGATAACTAAATTACCTTTATGTAAGCCGTTTGTAGCGTTATCAAAGCAAGTAAAACCTGTGTTTAAACCTTGTAAAAAGTTTTTATCTGTTTGTATATTTTCAAATAACGTTAAAACATTTTTGATTGAATCTTTTGCATTAATAAGCGATGAAGTATCTAATTTTTCAGAAACGTCGTAAATTAATTTTTCGGCAATAGAAACGGCTTGCTTTTCATCACTTGAAGATAAAGCAAATTTTCTAATTTCGTCAGAAGTTCTAATTAATTTTCTTAAAGTAGAATCTCTTTTTACTATACCTAAATAGTATTCGTAGTTTGCCGTTGACGGTATAGAAGTTGCAAGTTCAGTTAAATATGCCATACCTCCAACCTTTTCAAGAGTGGTTTTCTTTTCCATTTCTTGTGCAAGCGTTGAAATGTTTACCGTTCTTTTACGTCTATCTTGCGTTGTTTTAGACATTTCGTCTGAAACGGTAACGATATCAACGAACTTACTATCAGTTAACATAGTTTGTATGCACTCGAAAACTAATTTGTGCGATTCAAGATAAAAATCTTCAATGTTAAGCCTGCTTACTATTTCATATTGCAATTCACTATCTATTAAAATTGCACCTAATAAACATTTTTCGGCTTCAAGATTATATGGTAAATTTTGTATTGCTTTTGTACTCATATTAATTCTTCCTTATTTGATATTTTCAAATTCAACTAATGCGTTTTCAAATGATTTAAACGCTAAACGGTAAGTTTCTTCATTTTCAAGGTCAACGCCCGTAATTTTTAAAAGTTCAGTAGGTTTATCACTACCCCCCGACGATAAAAATGCAAAATATTTATCGATTGCCGTACTATCTCCACTTAAAATCTTTTCACTAATTGCTATTGCACTTATTATGCCCGTTGCATATTTGTAAACGTAAAAAGACGTGTAAAAATGTGGTATTCTTGCCCACTCGTACGAAATTTCTCTATCACTTTTAACGTGTTTGCCGTAATATTTTTTGTTTAATTTTAAATATACGCTATTTAAAGTTTCTTTCGTAATTGCTTTACCCTTTTCGCATAAATCGTGTGCTATATATTCAAATTCGGCAAACATTGTTTGTCTAAATAAAGTTGTTCTTATCATATCTAAGTAGTACGATAAGTAATATTTTTTAGCGTCGTTTGATTTTGCGTTTTTAATTAAATATTTTAAAAGTAAAACTTCGTTTACGGTAGAAGCAACTTCGGCAACGAAAATTTTATACCCTGCTTTCGTAATAGGTAACGCTCTATCAGATTTATAAGAGTGAATTGCGTGACCAAGTTCGTGAGCAATAGTGAATACTGAGTGCGTTGTTTTATTGTGATTTAATAAAACGTAAGGGTGAGAAACGTTGTAGGCACTTGTAGAATATGCTCCACTACGCTTTCCGTCCGTTTCGTAAACGTCTATCCATCTTTCGTCGTATGCACGTTCTAATAATTTTATATATTCTTTACCAAGTGGGGCTAATCCTTCCTTTACAAGATTAAAGGCTTCGTCATAGTCAAGGGCAAGTTCTTGTCCCTTAATTAAAGGCACGTACATATCGTACATATTGATACTACCGCCTAAGATATTTTTTCTATCTTCAACGTATCTGTGTAAAATAGGCAACGCTTCGTGAGTGTATTTTAATAAACTATCGTAAACTTTTTTATCAACCTTTTCGTTAAAAAGAGCACGTTCTATACAACTTTTAAAGTTCCTTGCTTTTGTTATAAACACGTCCTTATCAAGGTTGCCTTTATAAATAGCAGTAATAGTATTTAAAACCTTTTCATAAGCCTTATAGTAACTTTTAAAGGCCTTTTTACGAACGTTTTTGTCTTTATTTTGTAAAAGTTCACTATATTTTGCATGTGTAACCTTTACCTTTTTGCCGTCAACCATAATTTTAGGATAATCAAGGTCAACGTTATCGATTATTGAAAAAATATCGTGATATCCACCTAAAACTTTACCACTTTTTGCTAAAAGTTCTTCACACTTTTCGTCTAAGATGTGTGGCTTTTGCTCTGCCATTTCTAAAAAGAGTAAGTCGTAATCTTTTAAACTTTCTTCTTTTGATAAACTTATAAGTGTTTCTTCGTCTAAAAGAGATAATTCAGGCATAATAAACGAAGTCTTTTCGTCAAAAATTAAAGATAAATCTTCAACTTTATTAACAAGTTCTACACCTTTTTTATCGGCAACGTTTTCATCTTTCGTCATATAAGCATATAAACAAAGCCTTTCAAACTCGCCATAAAATTCATAATATTCGTCAAGGCAGTTTTTAATGCTTTTAGCGTTGTTTAATTTGCCTTTATACTTTTTAAAATCTACTTTTTTATATAAACTTGAAAGTAAATTATCAAAATCTTTAATTGAAGCAAAAATATCTTCGGTTTTCCATTTGTATTTAACGGCAACGTCTTGTCTTTTCATAAATTACTCCCCTAAAATTTCATAAGCAGTTAAAATATTGCCCATTGTTTCAATGTCTATAATCGTTTGTGTTTTAATTTCTAAATTTCTAAATTCGTTGTCAACTAAAATTGACCTTTTAACATAATCATTACGTGCATTTGACCACTCTAAAACGTCGATATAGTAATAATCTACACCGTATTTGATAGTAACGTCGTTTTTGCGTATTTGTAAAATGGTTGCTTTAACAATAATCCTTTCACTATTTAAAGCGTTATACACAAAACTATAATAGTTATTAACCCTTGCAAAAGGTATTGATAAATATACAAATGAAAATATCGTAAATAATACTGCAACTATCATAACAATAGCATAAATTACGTCTTCAATTTCAGTATTGTATGGTAAGGCTGACCTAATTATAATGCCACCAACAACAACTATTAATGCTATGACTAAAAACACAACGTAAATACATTTAAGATTAAAACGTTGTTTATCTAATTTTGTTAAATCGTCTTTGCTGTATAAATATTTCATATCTCACCTAATTTTTACACGACTTAAATAAATTTTCAAAAAAACTAAAAATTTTAGTTGTCGTTTGCTTGTTTTTTATCCAAAATTCGTTGACAACACCTTTTATAGAACTTATTTTAACTTGACCTATTGAACGTGAATCAACACTAACTACTCTATTATCGCCTAAAACGTAAACGCAATTTTCTAAAATTGTTGTTTTAGGTATATCAACAGCACCTATTCCGTAACTATACTCTAAATAAGTAGAATTTTGTTCGTTTAAGTAAAGTTCAGTTAATTTGTTCGTAACTAATTCGCCGTTAACGTAATACTCAACGTAAACTTCGCCGTTTATAGAGTAAATTGTGTCCCCCTCAACGGCAATTACCCTTTTAATAAAATCTTCGTTTTCGTTATGGCTAAAAACTACAACGTCGCCACGTGAATATGAAGAAAGTTTATTTAAAACTAATATATCGCCCGACTGAAAAGTTGGCAACATTGAAGTTTGTTGAATTTTTACAAGTGAAAACCAAAACGTTGTTGTAAAGAAAGTAAAAAGAAAAAGAAATATGACAATAGAATAAAAAACAATATCGCCAATTTTTACCTTTTTATCGTTTTCATTAGTAGTTTTGGTAACAATTTCATTACTCATTATTTTCTATCCTTTTTTTAAGTCGTTTAAAAAAGTCGGGATGCGAAAGCATTACTACCCTTTGACAAGTTAAGCATTTGATTTTAAAATCAGCCCCTGTTCTAACGACTTCCCATATATCTCCACCGCAAGGGTGTTTCTTTTTTGTTATTATTTTATCGCCTTGATTAACTATCATAATTCTAATTTAAAAGTAAAAAGTTATTTATTGCATATTCGCCCGTTGAAGATATTTCAACACTTACAAGCGAAGTAAAATCGTCTATACTTATACCATCGGTTGTCTTAAATTCGTTAAAATCTATAAATACGTTTTGCCAAAATTCACCACCGTCAATTTTGCGTTCGACAAAATATAAGTTACCTTTTACGTCCTGTAAAGTTATAACTAAATTGGTAAGCATACTTGTGTAAAAATCAAACTTCAAAGACGAAGTTCTTGATAAATTCTTACTCATTTCTTTAATTTTGTAAGATTTTAAGGTGTTTTTTGTGAATAATCCTTGAATATTGAACGGACCGTCGTCAACGCAATATAAATCTTCTATTGAGAAAATTTCGCCTAAAAGCGGGGTTCTTATATTTTTAGCAATAAAAGACGTTTTAAACATTTCAGTACTATACACGACTGACGGCATTGTTATTAAACTTTCTTCTTCAATTTTGAAAAAGTTTAATTTTGAACTAATTGTTAAGCCGTTTTTGTAATAAGCAACAACGTAAGAAACGTCAACGTTAAACTCATTATAGTTAGGACGTTTATAAACGTATTCTCCGTCCTTAAATTTAACAAAATCGTCAACTTCGTGCCATATTCTTTCAACGGGATTATTGCTATATTTCGTACAAAGCACTTTAAGAGAAATTAAGTTCTTTTTATCAATGCCACTAACGTAATAATAAACGTTATTGCCGTCAATTTCAGTTTTAATTTGTGGTTTTTCAGGATAAAAAATCTTTTTGCTGGCTAAAAATTTATCAAAAAATAACACAGAATTAACGTAACCATAGTTATTTAACACGCCCTTAGCATAAGGCTCAAATAAAAAGCGTAAATCTTGTTGATTTTGAATACGCATAAGTGTATCCATTGACCTTTCAACGTCAAAATCGCTACTATTTGTGCAACCTAAAAACATTACGGGGCAAGTAATAAATTGTGCATATGATTGTGCTTCGATACCCGCTATGAAACGTCTTCTTTCTTCGTTTATTTCAAATTCTTCTTCTGAAAATTTTGAAATGCCTTTATAAGCAAGCCAACCACCACCGAAAAGGTTGCAAGAACAATCAACCCTACTATCAATAGCCGAAAGCATAAAGGCTATTAAAGAACCGTATTTAATACCTAAAAGACCAACCTTATTTTTAGGACTTTTTTCTTTAAGGTAAGAAACTGCGTAACGGCATACGCTAACCCACTCATACCACGAAGTATGCTTTGCACTTTTATCGGCACGCCACATATAATCGTTTGCTAAATTGAAGTTTGCATAACTTATACTTTCTGGATATTTTGTGTAATCTTTTTTATTTTCAGTATAGCCTTGTAAGTCGATACTTAAAACGTCGTAACCATTTTGAGCATATTTTAAAACTAATTCAAAATCTACTTGCTTGTTTACGTCGGGAATAATTAAAATAGAGCCTTTACTTTTTATAACGTTTTTTGCATAAATGCCAAAAATACGCACCCTATCTTTATCAACGTTACGTCCTGAAAAATATATGCAATTTATGTTAACTCCGTTTACGGCGTTAGTTGATAGCACACTTTCTTTAAGTGGTAAGGTATCGTCAAAGCCTTTCCATAACGTTTTTGGAGTTAAAATCGTATGAGTCATAATTCACCTATTATATATATGTTAATATATAATAACATAAATTAAATAATTTATCAATAATTTTCGTAAAATAATTAATTTTTTTATACTCTTGTGGTTAAATTTAAACAAAAACACAAAATATAGTGGTTTAGTTTTTTGTCGAAAAAAATACTTGCTTTATTTTTAGATTTATTTTAATATATTAAAACACAAAATTTTAAAGGTACAATATTATGTCTTTTTGTAATTATTCAAAAGAGTTTCTTGCAAGTGGCAAGACAATGATTGACAACGTTTTTATAACAAATTATTTACCAGAATTAAATTCTGATGCCTTAAAGGTTTACCTTTACGGCTTATATTTGTGCCAAAATCCTTACGAAATTAGTTTAGACGAATTTTGTAAATCGATAAATATGAAAAAAGAGGACGTTGTTAATATTTTTATGTATCTTGAAGAATACGATTTGTGCCAAATTAGTTCAAAAGAGCCGTTTTCTATCGTGTATTACCCTATTTCTACTACGATTAAGTCGGTTAAATCGACAAATCCTGAAAAATATACTAACTTTAACAAAACTTTACAACTTTTAATTACCGATAGAATGATTACTGCTTCTGAATACAGGCTTTATATGCAACTTTTAGAAGAAAGTTCTATTTCACAAGAAGCATTACTTGTTATTGTTAAATTTTGTGTTGAAATTAAAGGTGGCAAAATTTCATACAAGTATATTTTAAAGGTTGCAAACGACTTTATTACAAGAAACATTTTAACGCAAGAAGGCGTTGAAAAAGAATTAGAATACTACTTTAAAATTAGTAGCACTGTTAAAGAATTATTTAACAAATGTAACTTTACTAAAAAACCAGATTTTGACGACTTTAATTTATATATCAAATGGGTTCAAAAATACGGTTTTAACGATAATTTCATTATTGAAACGGCACAAAATAGAAAGGCTTCAAGTATGGCTAACCTTTCAAAAATTATTGATAGTATTTATTTTGGCGACGATAATAAACCTGCAAAGAAAACAGGCAGAAAAACTAAAAAGAATTTTGATTTTGACGGACAAAGAACAATTGACGAAGACGCTGCTTCTTCACTTGTAACTAACCCTGACAACGTTGAGGTGTAATATGGTAGAACGTTTAGTTGAAAAATTGAATAACTATTATTTATCACTTCAAAGTGAAATTATTAACCAAAATTCTTATTACGAAAACTTGTTAAAAAGTGATGCCGAATATGTTAAATTAACAAACGAATTAGGTTTTTTAAATTTAAAAATTGCTAAATGCAAATATACTAAAACAGACTGCTCTAATTACGAAAAACAAGCCGTTGTTTTAAATGAAAAAATATCTAAAATATGCGATAAATACGCAAAATATAAGAAAATTTCTTACAAATGTAAAGCGTGTAAAGATACGGGCGTTTTAGACAATAAACAATGCAAATGCTACAAGCAAAAACTTGCCGAACTCATCTTTAACGAACTTAATATTACTAAGCCAAATAGCGTAAATATCGATAAGGTTGTTGCCCCAAAAGGACTTGAAAGTTTTTATAAAAAATTATACTTATATGCCGAAAAATTCCCTAACACGAAATTTTCAAATATAGTTATCGGTGGTAAAACGGGTGCAGGCAAAACGTATCTTGCAAACGTAATTTCGCAATTAATTTTAAAGCGTGGCTACACTTCGTTATTCTTAACTTCAACCGACTTAAATAATATTTTTATAAAAATGCATATTAACGATAACGACAAAAACGTTTATTTTGATATTTTATCAAATACTGATTTTTTAGTTATTGACGACTTAGGCACTGAACCTATTTATAACAATATTACACTTGAATATTTTAACGCGTTAATTACTTCAAGGCTTACTAAAAATAAGGCCTTTATGATTACTACTAACCTTTCCCCAATCGAAATTAAAGAAAGATACACTGAAAGGTTTTATTCAAGAATATATGATAAATCAAAATCAATTTACTTTGAATTTAATACAAAAGATTTAAGATTTTAAATTAAAAAAGGCGTTTTAAACGCCTTTTATTTTTTATTTTATTAAATTGATAAGTTTTGTAAAACTTTCGCCTTTATCTAAATATATGGTTGAAAGTTTTTTTATTTCGTCTTGCGAAAAATTGTTATCGTCATAAACACCAACAACTTCAAAATTAACGCTTTTTGCACTTTTAATTGCTAAAATTGAGTCTTCAAACACTATTGTATCGTCAATTTTAGTGCCTATTTTAGATAAGGCGTATAAAAACACGTCGGGTTTAGATTTACCTACTCCAACGTCGCTACACGACACGGTTATAGGAAAAAATTTATCAAGTTTAGTCTTTTTTAACACTACGTTTACTAAATTTGGTGCAGTAGCCGTTGCAATTATCATTTTTACGCCCTTTTCACTTAAATATTGTAAAAACTCGTAAACACCATCTTTTAACTCAACAACGTTTACGTAAAACCACTCTAACGTTTCAACAAAAAAGTCAGCGTAATCTTTCGAAGAACAGCCTACTTTATATTTATTGTAAAAATAGATTGACGCTTCTTCAAGAATTGCCGTTCTTGACATTTTATCCTCTTCTTCGGTTGGTCTAAATTTTTCATTATTAAAAAACTTTTTACCAAACTTAGCCCAAAACATATCCCAAAATATTAAAGAATTGATAAGCGTTCCATCTAAATCGAAAATTGCACCTTTTATCATAATGTATTTATTATATCACTTAATCTTAATTTTGAAAACTTTTTTACTTATTCAAAATAAAAAATAGGCTAAAAAGCCTATTTTTTAGTTTAATATTTGTTTAATTTCATTTTCTTTTAAATTGTTCTTTTCAAGCAATACTTTAACCAATTTATCAATTTTATTTTTGTTTGCTTTAATTAAATTAATTGCTACTTGTAACTGAGTTTCTAAAATTTTGTTAATTTCTGCCCTTAATTCAGGATATAAAGGCGTATTTTCGTCGCCATAAAGCGAACTCAAACCAAAATCTTTACTCATACCATAAGTACAAATAATTTGTTTTGCTAAAATTGTAGCCTGCCTAATATCGTTCGAAGCACCCGTTGTTAAACCATCTTCTTCGCCGTAATAAATAAGTTCAGATGCACGACCACCTAACGCAGTTGCTATTTTATTTAATAGTTCACGTTTTGAATAACCAAACTTTTCTTCGTCACTTGAATATTGCATATATCCGCCGTATTCACCCCTTGAAACGATTGTTACGTACGCAGGCATTTCTCCAAGTAATGCACTAACAAGTGCGTGTCCTGATTCGTGGCGAGCAGTTCTTTCAATAGTTTTCATATCCCATTTTTTGATTTCGCCACTATTATACGTTTCAAAGGCTTCTTCAAAGTCATTATCCAAAATTACGTCTTTTTCATTTCTTATAGCGTTTCTTAAAGCCATTTCGATAACTAATTCTAATTCGGCAAGACTCATACCAATTGAACGTTGAGCAATATTTTCAATTTGACTTTCAGAAACCTTAAAGATATCCTTAGCATTTAAACGCATTGTAAGGTATTGCTTCCTTTCGTCTTTCGTTGGTAAATCAACGTTAATACTTCTATCAAAACGTCTAACAATAGCCGGGTCTAAACTCTTTGTAGTTGAGTTTATACTATAATTTGTTGCTGCTAACAAGAAAATTGGCTTTTTATTTTCTTTAAATCCGTCAAGTTCGGTAAGTAATGCCGTTAAAACGTCACTTGAAACGCCTGCCGTATCAAAATTATCACGAGATTTTGCTATTACGTCAATTTCGTCGATAAATAATATTGCCGGAGCATACTTTCTTGCAAGCCTAAATAATTCGTGAACTTTTTCTGGACCTTCACCCGAATAACGTTTAATAAATTCGTTACCTTCGGCTGCGATAAAGGTTACGCCTGCTTCTTTTGCCATAGCCTTAGCAAGCATCGTTTTACCCGTACCCGGAGGGCCGTATAATAGTACGCCTTTTGGTTGCTTTACACCTTTACTTAAAAATACCGATGGTTTTTTAAGATATTGAATAAAGTATTTTAATTCTTCTTTTGCGTCGTTAGCACCTATAACGTCGTCAAACGAAACGTTTGGCATTTCAGTACTACATAAAAGCGAATTGCTATCTTTTGCGTCAACTGCAACTTTAACTTCGATATTAAATAAGTCGATAAAAGCATTTTCGCCGTTATCACTAATTGATTGCGAAGTTGAATAAGTTACAATTTTGTTTTGTTTAGACAAGTTTTGTAATGATTTTTGTCTATAACATTCTTTACATTCGTCAATAATTTTTGAGAAGTTTTTCTTATGTTCTGAACTATTTTTAGCAAAAACACCGTAAATTCCCAACTTTGTGAAAGAGAAAATTTCGTCGTCAGTAATTTCCCTTGAAGGATTTTCAACAATATATACAGGTACGTCGTAATTTTCGTTTACAAACTCAATTAGTTTGCGTCCGTCGGCTAAACTATCTTCTAAATTAAGTGTTTTAGCATTTTTATCGTTTCCACCATAAGTAACGTCAGTTAAAACAAAAGTAATTCTATTATTATCTAAAACGTTTTCGGCTTCTTCTAACGTATCTACCCTTATAAAATTAACGTCTTTGCACGCCGTCAAAGTTTTATACGTTTTTTGTGGCGCTAAAACTAATACTGACGGTTTTTCGTTATCAACGAAAACTTCTTTAACGTCAATATTATCTTCTGGTATTTTTAATTGAATTTTTAACGTTTTTAATTTATTTAAGCCATCATCGTTTTCATCTTTAACAATTAATCGTAAAAGTTCGTAAAGTTCGTCGTTAAAGAAAGCACCTGCACGGCTTTTTATCGTACGGGCATCGGCTTTTCCGCCTTCGGCAAAAAGTAAAAGTGAAGCAACATCGTCGTCAATTTGAATATCAGTTTTAAACTGCTTGCTAAACGCCTTAGCGTTCCTATCAAGTTCGCCTTTTACAATTTTTATAAGGTCGATAGTATTTAAGTTATTAAATACTACAATATTACCTGAGGCAAACCTTGAACAAATAGCCCTTGGGAATAAAGGTATTTGAGTTGCAGGATTTACGTCTTCTGCTAATGCTTGTAAGACAACCTTTCTTGATACGTTTGAAAGAACGTTTATGTCGTTATTTTCATAAAGTTGTTTACCTGCGTTTGTAGTAAATATTATAATTGCATCGGTAAAAGATACTTCGTTATCTGTATAGTTATCCCTTAACCTACCTGCGTCTAACATTTGCAAGAACAAATAAGTAACTACTTGATGGCATTTTTCAACTTCGTCAAAAAGCAATACGCATTTAGGGTTCTTTTCAACGAATTCCGTTACGTTACCGGCTTTACCATTTTTGTAAACCTTATCAGAACCACAAAATTCAATATTTGCTTCTTTATCGGCATACTCACTCATATCAAAACGTTTATATGGTAAGCCTAAAATTTTAGCAACACTTTCTGCTAAATACGTTTTACCTACGCCCGGAGCACCAGCAAATAAGAAGGTTGCCCTTGGTTTATTTCTGTTTTTATGTATTTGAGCAAAAATTTCAGAACGAAAATAACCAGTAATAAACGATTTTATAGCATAATCTTGACCAAAAATGTTACGCCTTAAAGTTTTTTGAATATTTTTTGTTTGTTTTACAAGTTTTGATAAAAAATTTTCATTAACCTTTGCGCCCGATTTTTTATCAGTTTGTTTACCTTGCACGCCTGACGTAGAAGACACGTCGTCACTTTGCGTTTCAGTGCTTTTTGTTGACGATTGAGTGTCGAAAATAGCAGACAAATCTTCGGCTAATGATGTTTGAGCAACTTGACTTTCAACTTCGTCTTCATCTTCGTCTTCTATAATGAATTTAGTTTGTCCTTTTAAAATTTCTTCATAGCAAGAACGTAAAAACTTTATAAAATTATCACTTTCTTTTTTAGTAATATTATCTTTCTTTTTAATTTCTTTTTTCAAAGTGCCGTAGTTATCTGACAAAAGACCTGCAAATAATGATGATTGAGAAGAAACAACTTTTTCAAACAATGCGTTTAACGAAATAATCGTTCCGTGTTCTTTATATGCTTTTTCAAGTTCAAAAATAGCCTTGTTATAGCCTAAAAATAACGAAATAGACTTTTGTGCATTATCGTTCATAACACTATAAAGCCAATGCATAACGGTGTCTATTGAGATTTTATATTTATTTATAATTTCGGTAAAATCAGTAATTTCTTCAATAAGTTGGTCGTCGTTTAAAATCTTTTTATCAAGCGTTTTCTCAACAAAATGTTTGTAAACGAATAATGATGAGTAAACAAAATGGTACACAGAAACCTTGTCGTGCACGTATTCGTCCCTAACCATATCGGCAAAAAGTTTTACTAAATTACATAATTTGGTATATTGAGCCTTATTTGACATAATAATCCCCTTAAAAATAGATATTTTTATTATACAATATTTTTAAAATAAAATCAATAACAAAATTGATATTTTTTTACTATCTTTGACTTT
>JAZRJP010000009.1:0-61621 GCA_045645865.1 Christensenellaceae bacterium
AAACATAAAAAAAATTGCTACGCAAAGTAGCAATTTTTTATTTTAATTTTTAATTAAATTTTTCCACATTCTTGAATACAGCCTTTAATATTTTGTAAAAGCCAACCTGCAAAACTGAAAAACATATTTTCATCAATTTTAAAATTGTCAATTTCTGCTAAAATTAAAAAGTTGCTTAATTCACCATAATATTGATTTAATAAAGGAAATTTGCTTGGATAACTACAAGTAAAACCTATACTATCTGCAACTTTGTTTAATTCATTATATGCTGATTGAGATAATTTTACCCTTGGGTCTAAATCAGTAACGATATCGTAACCCCTTTTAACTATATTTGCTAATTCATATGCCGTCATAATAAATACCCCCTGTATTTAATAATATAATTATACCACTGCAATATTTCGTTGTCAATATTGATTTTTTAGTGATAATTAAAAAAGTAGCGAATTTTTCGCTACTGTTTATTATATTAATCTTATAAAATTTCTTTTTTCTTTTTTTCAAATTCTTCTTGTGTAATTATACCCATATCTAATAACTCTTTATATTGCTTTAACATTGAAACTCTATTTACATTAATTGTATTTTCAATTGTTTTGCTATCACAACTTTGACTACTTGGAATAGAGGTATTAATTAAACCATTTGAGATGACAATATAGGCTATTGAAAGAATTGCTTGTATAATTAAAGGAGTAATACAAGAAGTTTCTATTATTTGGTCAACCATAATTCCATTTGGACTAATTTTTAAAGTTAATGTTTCTTTTAACATAACGCCTTCAATTAAATATAATAAACTTACAATTATACCTATAGAAATTATAGATTTTGAATTATTTTCCCCATTTGCTAAATGTGAAAAAAACATTATTATTGATATAAATGTTATTAGTAATTGACAAATTGAACATATTCCACAAAAAGATGCCAAATCAGCAATTTCCCCATTTTTAAAATACTCAAAATTTAAAAAACTTATACCTGTATAAGAAATTCCTATTGAGCCACTTGTAATTTCAAGTAACGGAAAAGTTAAAGTAACTAACGTAGTAAAAGCTATAGCACAAAGAATAAGTTTTTCTAATAAAATTTTTGCTTGTTGTTTCATAAATAATCTCCTTTTGTAAATTAATTTATTAAGATAAACTTATTTTAACAAAAAAATAATAGTCTTGTCAAGACTATTTATACTAAAAAAGTCGTAAAAAGACTATAATTATAGTATGAAAAACAATTTATCTCAACGAATAAAAGAGTTAAGAATTGAAAACGGATATAATCAAGGCGAACTTGCGACGCTTTGCAACGTAAAACAATCTTGCGTTAGCAAATGGGAGCGTGGCGAAACTTTGCCCGACGTAGAAATAGTTATAACGCTTGCGCAACTGTTTAACGTGTCAACCGATTATTTATTAGGCGTAAAAGATTATTAAAACAACAAAAAAAGTAGCGAATTTTTCGCTACTTTTTATTTTAACTAACTTTTTTGTAAACAATCATTGCTTGTTTTTCGCCACGTACAACTTGGTCGTCAATTACGACTTTTTCAATTTGACTATCACTTGGTAAATCGAACATACAATCAAGCATTAAATTTTCAAATATTGTTCTAAGTCCCCTTGCACCCGTTTTTAACGATATTGCTTTTTTAGCAATTTCAGTAACGGCATCTTGGGTAACTTCAAGTTCACAATCGTCCATTTTAATTAACTTTTTGTATTGTTTTACAATAGCGTTTTTAGGCTCGGTCATAATTTTAACCAAAGCCTTTTCGTCAAGTGCTTCAAGTGAAACGGTAATAGGTATTCTACCAACAAACTCAGGTATTAAACCATATTTAGTTAAGTCTTGCGGTTGAATATCATTTAAAACTGACTTACCCTCAGCCTTACCAACTTTTCCACCAAAACCAAGTGAAGAATTATCAAGCCTTTTTTCAATAATTTTGTCAAGCCCTACAAACGCTCCGCCAAATATAAATAAAATATTAGTTGTGTCAATTCTTATAAGTTCTTGTTGCGGATGCTTTCTTCCACCTTGAGGTGGAACAGATGCTACCGTGCTTTCAATAATTTTTAAAAGCGCTTGTTGAACGCCTTCGCCTGAAACGTCCCTTGTGATAGAAACGTTTTCACTTTTACGTGCAATTTTATCTACTTCGTCGATATACACTATACCCCTTTGTGCCCTTTCAATATCATAGTCGGCATTTTGGATAAGTTTTAATAAAATATTTTCAACGTCTTCACCTACGTAACCTGCTTCGGTTAAAGTAGTTGCGTCGCACGCTGCGAAAGGTACGTTTAATATTTTAGCCAAAGTTCTTGCAAGTAAAGTTTTACCCGAACCTGTTGGGCCTAAAAGTAAAACGTTGCTTTTTTCAATTTCAGTATCGTCGTCAAGTTGATTAACTAATTGACTATTTATTCTTTTGTAATGATTATAAACTGCAACCGACAAAACTTTTTTAGCCTTATCTTGCCCTACGATATACTTATCTAACTCTTCTTTTATTTCTTGCGGTTTTTTAAGTTCGATAGTATCTTGATTATCTAAAACTTCTTCGTCTTTTAAAATATCGTTACAAATAGTAAGACAATCATCACAAATGTAAAGACCGTTAGGACCTGCTACAAGACTTTTAGCATATTCTTTTGGTTTGCCACAAAAGGCACAATTTTGTCCGTTATGTCTATCTTGGTTATTTGCCATTTAAACTCCTTAAACGTCTTTCCTTGAACTATAAATTTTATCAATAAGGCCGTATTCAAGCGCTTGGCTTGCCGATAAGAAATTATCCCTATCAGTATCCCTTTCAACTTCTTCAAGGCTTTTTCCTGAATTTTGTGCTAAAATTTGGTTTAATTTAGCCTTTGTCCTTAAAATGTGTTCTGCGTGGATTTTAATATCGCTTGCTTGACCTTGCGCTCCACCTAATGGTTGGTGTATCATAATTTCACTATTAGGAAGTGAATATCTTTTACCTTTTTGACCACTTGATAACAAGAAAGCACCCATTGACGCTGCCATACCTATACATATAGTACATACGTCGCACTTAATATAATTCATTGTATCGTAGATAGCAAGACCTGCCGATACAGAACCACCCGGGCTGTTGATATAAAGATAAATATCTTTATCAGGGTCTTTACTTTCTAAAAATAGAAGTTGTGCAACTACCGTATTTGCCAAAGCATCGTCGATAGGACCTGATAACATTATTATTCTATCTTCTAAAAGACGTGAATAAATATCGTAAGAACGTTCACCTTTATTCGTTTGTTCAACTACCATAGGTATTAAAGCCATAATTAACCCCCTAATTAATCAACAATATTGTTTTGCATTAAGAAAGCGAAAACCTTTTCAATAACTACGCTATTTTCAAAGTATTGAACTTGTCTTGGGTCCATACCCTTTTTAAATTCTTCAACTTCTTTGCCTGCGCTCTTTGCTTGTTCGGCAATTTTAGCGTCGATTTCTTCTTGCGTTGCAGTAACGTTTTCAAGAGAAATAATTTTATCGATAACAAGTTGAACACGAACTTGTTCTTCTGCTTGTTTTCTAAAACTTTCTCTGTACGCTTCGATAGTTTGACCTGTGTATTTAAGGTAATCTTCAAGTTTAATACCTTGATACATCATTCTATATTCCATATCTTGAAGCATATTGTCTATTTGCCTTTCGATAAGTGCATCTGGGATTTCCATTTGGCTATCTTCGGCAATTTTCTTAATAAGTTTATCTTCTGTTTCGTATTTAGCCTTTTTGTCGTTGGCTTCTTGCATTTTTTGTTTTGTTTCAGCCTTATACGCTTCTAAACTTTCAGCACCCGTTGCATCTTTAATAAATTCGTCGTCAACAGTAGGAAGTTCCTTAATTTTAATTTCGTGAAGTTTTACCTTAAATACAGCGTCTTTACCTTTAAGTTCTTCTGCATGGTATTCTTCTGGGAATTTAACTAAAACGTCTTTTTCTTCGCCGGTATTCATACCAACAACTTGTTCTTCAAAGCCAGGGATAAATTGACCACTACCTAAAACAAGAGTTTGCTTTTCAGCCGTACCACCTGCAAATTGTACACCGTCAATACTACCGCTATAATCTATAACAGTGATATCACCACTCATTGCTGGTCTATCAGTAACTTCTGTTTCAGTAGAGTTCCTTTGACGTAATCTTTCAATTTCGTCTTCAATATCTTTATCGCTAACATTATACTCAACTTTATCAATCTTTATACCCTTATATTCAGCAATTTTAACCTCTGGTTTGCAAGGAACGATTGCAATTAAAGTAATACCGTCATCAGTAATGTTTTCAACGTCTATTTCAGGACGGTCAACAGGTTCGATACTTGGTTCTTTATCAAGAATACTATAATAGTATTCAGGGAAAGCGATATTAATTGCTTCTTCAAAGAATACGCCTTGACCATATTGCCTTTCGATAATATGTTTAGGCACTTTGCCCTTTCTAAAACCAGGTATGCTAAATTTACCTTTAATTTTTTGGTACGCTTTGTTTTGAGCGTCAATCCATTCTGCTTTATCAAGAGTAATTTTGATTTTTACAACTGACTTTTCGCCAGATTCATAAGTGTAGTTCATTATAAAATCTCCTTAAACTATATTGTTTGTTATCTTATATATTTTAGCAAAATTTTGTTTTATTGTAAAGGTTTTATGATTATTATTTATATTTTAATTTACTTTTATTTAATAAAAATGTATAATATTTGTAAGTTATTAAAAAATAAAGGGGTTTTATATGCCACAAGATTTTTTTACACTTAATAGAATTATACCACAACTTAAAAAATCTATTATAGGTGCAAAAGTCAATAAGATAAACGAGCCGACAAACGACGACTTGTATTTTACCATTTGTAATGGTAAACCTTTAAAATTACACTTATCGACAAACGCTACACTTTGTCATATCGGCATATCTGATAGTGAATTTTTAAACCCTGCCGTTGCCCCTAATTTTTGTATGCTTTTACGAAAATATTTAATAGGTAGCCAAATTATTGAAGTGAATTTACTTAACGAAGATAGAGTTGTTGAATTAGTTTTTTCATTAGAAAACGACTTTTCGTTACATACAAAACTTTCATTAATTTTAGAAATAATGGGTAAATATTCTAACTGCTTTTTAGTAGAAGACGGCAAGATTATAGGTTGCAAAAAGAATATTCCTATTTCAAGTGAAGGCAAAAGGTTTACCCTTTACGGAGCAACTTACACTTTTTGCGAAAAACAAGATAAACTTTCGCCTTATAGTGAAAACGACGTTGCTTTTGCTATGCAAAAATATCAAAATTTTACAAACGGCAAAGATTTAGCCGATTATATTTATAATAGTTTTTTAGGTCTTTCAAAACTTACTTGCTATGAAATTGCGTATAGAATTTTAAACGATACGTCAACTGACGCCGTGAAAATCTTTAATGATTTTATAAACGAACCCGATAATCCTTTAACAATAAAAAACGATAATTTTTACGACTTTTTCCCTTTCGATTATAAACACGTTGTTGGCAAAAGAGAGTATTTTGACAACGTTATTTTAGCACAAACAAAATACTACGAAAGCGTTACTACTACTAAAAATTTTAATCTTTTATACAACAACCTTGTATCAAAAATAAACGCATACGAAAAAAAGATATTAAAGAAAATTTCTTTACTTGAAGAAAAAGAACGCGACGCTTTAAATTATGAAAAAAATAAACTTTACGGACAACTTATCGTAGATAATATTTACCTTTTAAAAAAGGGCGATAAAGTTTTAAACGCTTTAAGTTATTACGAAGAACCTCCCGTTTCAGTTAGCGTTCCGCTTGACGAAAATTTAACCCCGATTGAAAATAGTAAAAGGTATTTTAAAAAATATTCTAAGCAAAAAAAGACGCTTGAATATTTAACTTTTCAAAAAGAAGAATTATTAAACGCACTTGATTACGCAAGGTCTATAATTTTTTCTATTTCACTTGCAAGTAGTATTGTAGAACTTAATGAAATTGAAGAAGAATTAATTGAAAGTGGCATAATTACCCTTCAAAAACAAGTAAAAAAGAATAAAAACAATAAAAAACAATATTCTTTTAGACGTTATGAAGTGGATGGATACGTTATTTTGTGTGGTAAAAACAATATGCAAAACGACGCTTTAACCTTTTCAAGCGACAAAAACGACACGTGGCTACACGTTAAAGATTACCATTCGTGCCACGTGATAGTAAAAGGTGAAAATCCATTACCAAACAAGATTATTGAAATTGCAAGTAGTATATGTGCATATTTCTCAAAAGCAAGTGGTGGCGATAAAATTGCCGTTGACTACACTTTTAAAAAATTTGTTAAAAAACAACCGAAAGGTAAATTAGGTAGCGTTATTTACACCGACTATAAAACAGTTTACGTAACTCCTAAAAATTACGAAGAATTTTTAATAAAATAAAACCTAAAAAGAATTAACTTTTTAGGTTTTTTATTTAAAAAGGTTGTCTATTTATATCAATTGTTTGACTATTTAAATAATTTAAAGGACTTTGTTTATCAAAGTTAAAAGTTATGCTAACTGCCGTTAAACGTTGCGATGCAGCACCCATTTGCCTATTTATGCTTTCTTTACCATATTTGCCGTCGCCTATAACAAAATGCCCGTAATACGACATATGCGCCCTTATTTGATGCGTTCTGCCCGTGTATAAAGTTATTTCTAACATACTTGTTAAATCAGTTTCATCAATAACCTTATAACCCGTTTTTACCGTTAAAGAATTCGGCAACTTTTCTTTATAAATTTTTACTTTTGAAAGAGTGCTATCTTTAACTAAATAATCAGTTAAAATATCTTCTTTTTTAGTAAATTTACCATAAACTTCGGCTATGTATTTTTTTTGAATTTTACCACTTTTAAAGGCTTTTTTAAGTTCTTCTTCACTAATATTGTTTAAAGCAAAAATCATAAGCCCCGTTGTGTTCGTGTCTAACCTATGCACTGCTACGGCACTATCATAATCACGCTTAACTAACGATAGCGCTTTGTCATAATCACATTTTTTAGGTTTATCTATTACTAAAATATTTTGGTCTTTATATATTATTTGTAACGGATTTGTTATCGTTTCGCCGTCGTAATACACGTCAACTTTATCGTTTGCGTTAAGCATAACGTCTTGCGACACTCTTTTGCCGTTTACCTTAATATCTTTATTTTTTAAAAGTTGCAATATTTTAGAATATTTAATGCAATTAAAATATTCGTTTTGTATAAATTTTGTTAATTTTTGACTTTTTGTTACTGTAAAACTTTTCATATTTTATACGTTTTAAAAAAGTTACCACAATTTGTGGTAACTTTTAATTATTATTTGTCTTCTTCTTCAACTTTCGTTTTCTTTTGTTTTGGTTTAATAAATATTAAACATACTATTGCTACAAGACAGCCAAACGAAATGCAAAGACATACAAACGGCATTGTATTTGCTGATACCCATTCGCCAAAACTTGTTTTAAATTTAGGATAAATAGGTTCATTTAATACTTTAACAACTAAACTTTCAACAATTACCGTTTCATTATCGTAACCATCGTCAACTTCTAAAACAACTTTGTAATAACCTATATTTTCAGGTACGAAAGACATTGTTACAGGGTCAAAACCATCTTCAACAACAACCCAATTATTATTTTCGTCGTTAGTTGCGTCGTAGTTTTTAGTGTATTTTAAAACGTACGTTTCTTGTGTTTTATAACCACTTACGCTAAACGGACTAATTGTGTATGAAAGACCAACGTAGCCGTTTTCTTGAATTTTGCCGTTATAAGATGCTCTTGGTGGATTACCCGTTTCAATTTCAAAAGTGAAGGTAGGTATAATTAATTCGTATGAAGTAATTTCACTTGCTTCAACTTCCGTTTCTTCGTCAGATTTTAAAACGAAAGTATATTCTTTATTTACAGTTTTTGTAGCAATAAGTTCTTCGTTGTTTTTATATGCCCTATAAAAACCATCGTAGATAGCAAAAGCATTTTCGCCTTGTATCATTTCAACTAAACCATCGGCATTTAAACTTAACCTGTTTTTGCCGTCGATTACGTCACTTTCAAACGCTACGTAGTATCTATATCTACCTGCCGAATCAACAGTGAAAGTAAGTTGAGTTGTTGTATTTGTTATTGAAACTGAACTTTTTTGAGAATAACTTGACGAACCTGGAATTGCTACGTAAAGACGCCTTGTGTACATTTCAAAACCAAGAGAGCCTGCGTTTACAATTTCTTTTATAGATGGAACTTCGTACTTATCGCCTTGATACAAAGGTTTAGTTGTATCTCCTTCTTCGTAAGTAGCGTTTTCAACTTTTGCTTGATATTCGTTAAGTTTGGTAACGTCAGTTGTAAATGTTGGAGCGTTACATAAATCAACGTCTTTTGTCACTGCAAAAAGTTTTACGAACGTGTATTCTGGTTCAGATTGTTCTTTAACACTTGTAGTTACAGTAAAGTTACCTTCTTGACTGAAAAGTATTGTAATATAACCTTTTGCATTTACAATGCTTGCAACAGGTGATTGAACTTCTTTTTGTTTGCCTTCTTCATAAATAACAACTTCGTCGTTTTGGTTAGTTGTTTTTACTGAAATTTGAACTTGGTTAGAAGAAGCCTCTGCAATAGTATCATTAGTGTAATACATATATTTTGCACCACAACACACCGTTTCAACGTCACTTGCAAAAGCAACGCTTGTATTAAACAATGATAAAGGTAAAAGTGCAAAGCAAAGTAAAACTATTAAAAATTTATTGATATGTTTTTTAAGCATTTTATACTCCCAACAATTAGTGGCATATTACACCACGATAGTATTATACTTTATATATTTTACTCTTAATATGCTTTTTTGTCAATAAAGTTAAAGGTTTTTTTAATGCGTTTTTTAAATATTTGGTTAAATATTTTGCATTTTGGCATATTTTGCCTTTTAACACCTTTAAATATTTTAGAATATTTATGTAATAAGGGACTTTTTACACTAATGAAATTTTTTATATTAATATTCACAGCCCTTTCTGTTAGCGTAGATTCGTTTTTTTGCGGGCTTTCTTTAAGCGTTAAGACTCGTGAGAAATTTAAGAGTGTTTTAATAATAGCAACAACGGTTCTATTCTTATGTTTTTTAGGTGCTAACGTAGGTTTTTTAGGTAGCGTTTTATTTAAAAAATATTCAAGTTTTTTAGGTGGCGTAATACTATGTTTATTAGCATTTAAAGGTTGTTTTATTCAGAAAAATAACGACGTTTTACTTTTTAAAAAAGATGAAAACGCTACGTTTATTGAAAGTTTTTTAGTTGGTTTTTCAATAGGAATTGACGGTATGATTGGTGCGATTTCTCTTACCGTGATAGGCTTTAATTATATTTTAGTTGCTTTAACTATAACGATTGTACACGTGTTGCTACTAATTATTGCGTTTAACTTTCCCTACTTTTATTTTATAAAAAATCAAAAAAATATTCAGTATTTTTCTTCTTTTTTACTTTTGGCTCTTGGCTTAATAAAAC
Organism: Christensenellaceae bacterium; assembly: GCA_045645865.1. Lineage (GTDB taxonomy): Bacteria > Bacillota > Clostridia > Christensenellales > Borkfalkiaceae > HGM11412. The sequence continues at coordinate 9,587 of JAZRJP010000009.1, forward strand.
TACTTTCACTCTAAAATAAAACCCCTAATATTAGGGGTTTTGGTTTTTATAAAGACATTTTTAATGCTACTGACGTATCAAAAAGTTTCCACGGAGATAAGTTTTTTGGAGGCTCTACTTTAAACACAAGCCTTTCTTTCGTTACAGGGTGAGTAAAAGTAAGCGACGTTGCAAAAAGTGCTAAATTGCCCTTAACTGCATTTTCGCCACCATAACGCATATCGCCGTAAATAGGGTAGCCTAAATGCGACATTTGTACCCTAATTTGATGCGTTCTGCCCGTATGCAAAGCAATTTCAGTCAAAGATAAATTCGCCTTTTCTTCCATAACTTTATATTCAAGTTCGGCAAATTTTGCACCTTCAACAGTTTGTCCACACACGTAAACCATATTGTTTATAGGATTCTTTTTAAGATAGTTTGTTAAAACTTGTTGTTTTTTAGGTAAAGAACCTACTAAAACGGCGTAATATTTCTTTTCAAAATCGCCGTTTCTCATTTGCTCTGAAAGCCTTTCAGCCGCTTTTGAAGTTTTAGCAAATACCATAATACCACCCGTTGGTCTATCAAGTCTATGTACAAGACCTAAATAAACGTTACCCGGCTTATTATCCCTTACCTTTATCATTTCTTTTAATAACGTAAGCAAGTCTTTATCTTTGCTACTATCTTCACAACACGGCATATTTTGTGGCTTTAACACAACTAATACGTGGTTGTCTTCGTGTAATATAATAATATCTTCCATAAATTTACCTTTTATTTATCGTTTTTCCAAAGTCCTGAACAACCACAAGGAAGAATAATACCTTCGCTTGTAGGTAGCCCCACTTCGTAACTTTCAACTTGACCACCTAAGTCTTTTAAAACTAACGTTATTATGTTATTAATAACTTGTGGTTGAAGCCCCGTTGTATAACTATTTATTAAGAAAAATAACGGATTATCGCTTAAAACTTGTTTGCAAGTTTCTACTAAATTAAAAATTTCGTTTTCAATTTTCCACATTTCACCGTTAGGTCCACGACCATAACTTGGCGGGTCCATAATTATAGCATCGTATTTTTTACCACGCCTAATTTCTCTTTGAACGAATTTTAAGCAATCGTCAATAATAAACCTAACTTTGCCTTCGCCTACGTTAGATAAACGGCAGTTTTCACCCGCCCGTTCAACCATGCCTTTCGACGCATCAACGTGGCAAACGGAAGCCCCTGCTTTAAGCAAAGCAACCGTTGCTCCGCCCGTGTAAGCAAATAAGTTTAAAACGTTTATCGGTCTATTAGCCTTTTTTACAAGGTCGGCCATAATATCCCAATTCACTGCTTGTTCAGGAAATAAACCGGTATGCTTAAACCCCATAGGCTTTATTAAAAATTTTAATTCACCATAATTAATAGTCCATTCGTCAGGATAACGCTTTTTAACGTTCCATTTTCCACCACCCTTTTCACTTCTTTCGTATTTAGCGTTAAGGGCTGGGTAATTATCCATATCGACGTTTGTTTTCCAAATAACTTGCGGGTCAGGTCTTAATAACTTAACACCTTTCCAATCTTCAAGTTTATATCCGTCGCCCGTGGCTATTATTTGATAATCTTTCCATTTATTAGCAACTTTCATTTTAAATAGTTTCTACCCCGATATTGAGTTTACCATTACCGATTTCCCAAGTTTTTACAAAACCAACAACGTTATCGGTGTTAACTAATTGTTCGCAAAGCACGGCGTTTTTAATTTGTTCGCCACGCATTGACATTACCTTTTCAACGTCGCCATCGGCATTATAAGTGATTTTAATTCTATCAACAACTTCAAAGCCTGCGTCTTTACGCATTGTTTGAATTTTTGAAACAATTTCTCTTTCAATACCTTCAAGCAATAATTCTTCGGTAATATTTACGTCTAATACAACCGTCATACCATTGTCGCTTGCCGATACGAAACCTTGCATACTTTCAGAAGAAATTAATAAGTCGTCGATAGTGAATTCAACTTCGCCACCACCTAATTCAACTTTATAAGAAGTGCCTTTTTTAACTGTGTTTACAACTTCACTTGCGTTGCATTCTTCTAAGAATTTTCTAATAAGTCCAAGTTTTGCACCATATTTAGGGCCTAACGTTTTAAGTTGTGGTTTAAGTTTATATTTAACGAATTTTTCAGCGTCTTTTAACATTTCAATATCTTTGATATTGAGTTCGTCTTTTGCTATTTCTAAAAGGCTATTATCAAGCGTCAACTTCCTTTCAGTAATAACGTAAAGTTTTGAAAGTGGTTGCCTATTTTTAATGTTAGATGAGTTCCTTGACGCCCTACCTAAAACTACTATTTCTAAAAGTTCGTCCATACCTTTTTCAAGTTCTAAATCTATCATAGATTGGTCTTTTGTAGGGAAAGAACAAAGGTGTACGGAAATAGGAGCGTCTTTATAGAATTGTGGCACTAAGTTAAGATACATACTTTCGCTTATGAAAGGTATATATGGTGCAGATAATTTTGCAAGCGTTACTAAAATTGTGTATAACGTAGTATATGCCGCAATTTTATCGTCAGTCATTTCTTTGCCCCAATACCTATCTCTACCCCTACGGATATACCAATTTGAAAGTTCGTCAACGTATTCTTGTAAATATCTTGAAGTTTCAAAAATTTGATATTTGTCAAGACCTGTATCTATCTTTTCAATTAACGTATTGAGTTTTGAAAGCGCCCACTTATCCATAAGTGAAAGTTTACACTTTTTAATATCGTAGTTTGCAGGATTATACTTATCAATATCTGCATACAAAACAAAGAAAGCATAAGCGTTCCAAAGCGTACCGATAAATTTACGTTGAGCCTCAGAAACGGCTTCTTCATAGAACCTTGATGGCAACCATGGCGCAGAACCTGTGTAGAAATACCACCTTACTGCGTCGGCACCTTGCTTATCAAGAACAGTCCAAGGGTCAACAACGTTACCTATGTGTTTAGACATTTTAAGACCATTTTTATCGTTAACGTGACCTAAAACTATACAGTTTTTGAAAGGTGCTTTATCGAATAATATAGTGCTAATAACAAGTAAAGTATAGAACCAACCTCTTGTTTGGTCGATTGCTTCACTAATAAAGTCGGCAGGGAATTGCTTTTTGAACAATTCTTGATTTTCAAACGGATAGTGAAGTTGAGCAAACGGCATTGAGCCTGAGTCAAACCAACAGTCGATAACGTCTTTAACCCTACTCATTGTGCCACCACAAGAACATTTAAACGTAGGTTCGTCAATATACGGACGATGAAGTTCGATATCGCCGTCTAAATTGCAAAGGTCTTTAAGTTCTTGTTTAGAACCGATAACGTGAACCTTTTCACATTTATCACAAGTCCAAACAGGAAGTGGCGTTCCCCAATATCTTTCACGAGAGATACCCCAATCTATAACGTTTTCAAGGAAGTTGCCCATTCTACCCGACTTAATTGTTTCTGGCATCCAATTTACTGAATTGTTTGCAGCAATTAAACAGTCTTTTACGGCAGTAGTCTTAATAAACCAACTGCTACGAGCATAGTAGATTAACGGAGTATTACAACGCCAACAGAAAGGATAACTATGTGTAAATTCTTTTACTTGGAACAACAAGTTTCTCTTTTCAAGGTCGGCAATAATAACTTTGTCGGCATCTTTAACGAATAAACCTGCGATTTCGCCACATTCGTCAGTCATTTTACCCCTTGTGTCAACTAAATTAACAAAGGCGATATCATATTTTTTACACACACGTGAGTCGTCTTCACCAAACGCAGGAGCGTTGTGAACTATACCTGAACCATCTTCAAGAGTAACGTAATCGTCAACGATACAAATAAATGCTTTTTTATTCTTTTCAAGCGCTTCTTTTGTATAAGCGAATAATGATTCGTATTCTGCGTATTCGTAGTCTTTACCCGTTTTAGTGCTTAAAACTTCATAATTTTCAAATAATTTATCGCAAAGTGCTTGTGCTAAAATGTAAACTTCACCACTTTCAACCTTAATTTCAACGTAAGTTGCAGTTGGATTAAAACAAAGAGCAACGTTTGAAGGTAAAGTCCAAGGAGTAGTCGTCCACGCTAAGAAATATTTATTTTCTTCTCCTTTAACTTTAAATTTAACGAAAACAGACTTTTCTGTTACGTCTTTATAACCTTGCGCTACTTCGTGAGACGATAAAGCAGTTCCACAACGTGGACAATAAGGTACGATTTTGTAACCTTTATAAAGTAAGCCTTTTTTCCAAATTTCTTTTAAAGCCCACCATTCTGATTCGATGTAAGTGTCGTGATAAGTAACGTACGGATTATCCATATCGCACCAAAAGCCAAGCCTATCCGACATAGTCTTCCACTCAGTAGTGTATTTAAAAACGCTATCTTTACATTGTTTGATAAATGGTTCGATACCATATTTTTCAATATCTTGCTTGCCGTCTAAACCTAACTTCTTTTCAACTTCAAGTTCAACGGGAAGACCGTGAGTATCCCAACCTGCTTTACGCAAAACGTGTTTGCCTTTCATTGTATGATATCTTGGAATAATATCTTTCATAACACGTGTTAAAACGTGGCCGATATGCGGTTTACCATTGGCTGTTGGTGGCCCGTCGTAAAAACAAAATTCGCCGTTGCCTTCATTTTTAGAAATACTTTGTTCAAACACGCCGTTGGCATTCCAAAACTCAATAATTTCCTTTTCTCTTTCAAGGAAATTTAAGGTTGTTTCAACTTTTTTATACATAATTACCTCACATAATTTATTTTTGAATATAAAAAGGGTTTATTCGATAGAGACGAATAAACCCGTGGTACCACTCTTTTTGCAAATAGAATTTGCCTTAATATCGTAACGAGATAAACGGAGAAACTTACTAAAATTCAGCCCCTCGACATAAGAAATGATGTGTTATAAGCCTTTACTATTGCCGAGTTTCACCACGCCCCGTACTCTCTGTTCATAGAAGAAATATAACCTGTTTTCTATTATCGCCTTTAAATTAATATATTTTAATATATTTTAGCAAATAAAACGTTTTAAGTAAAGTAAAAATACCTAATTTTTGATATTATTACGAAATATTACAAAATAAACGCTTGATATTTTACTTTTTTTGTAGTAAAATTGACTTACTGTGCTAGGTGGGGAGTTAGCAGTGCCCTGAACTTGCAATCTGCTACAGCAAGGCTGAATGCCCTTTTAGATAGTATCTATGGGTTGCCGGGTCAAATAAGTAGTGTTGATAACAAGGTCTTATGCAACTGAGCCCTATGAACCGTGTCAGGATAGGAATATAGCAGCACTAAGTAGTCAGTTTGGTGTGCCATAAGGTAGCTTTGTAGGAGCCAACTGTTTGATTGTCGAATCGGTAGATATTAACGACAAGGGATGCACAGTAATTTAAAAGGAGAGAGTTTTAGTTTCTAAAACTCTTTTGTAATATATATGCAAAATATTTTAAACGAAATTTTTAATGAAATTAAAAACGGCAATAATTTAGGCGAAAAAATTACTCTTGTAGGTGCTACGAAGTTCGTTGAAGTTGATAGAATTAATAAGGCTATTAGTTTAGGATTAACCGACGTTGGCGAAAATAAAGCACAAGAATTTAGAGATAAATTCGATTGCCTTTTGCCTTGCAATTACCACTTTTTTGGTCGTTTACAAAAAAATAAAATAAAATATTTAGTTGGAAAAGTTTTTTTAATTCATAGCGTTGATAGTATCGACTTAATTTACGAAATCGATAAAAAAAGTAAAGAACTTAACGTTACGACTGATATTTTAATTGAAGTTAATATGGGCGAAGAACAAAAAGGTGGCGTTTCGTTAAAAAATTTGCCTACCCTTTTAAACGAAAGCAAAAATTATAGTAACGTATGCGTAAAAGGTTTAATGGCAGTTATGGAAAATACTGAAAACCAAGAAATTTTAATTAAAAACTACGAAGATTTAAGAAAAGTTTACGATACGTATAGCCAAGAATATAATTTTAAGTATTTATCGGCTGGTATGAGTAACGACTATAAAATTGCTATAAAGCACGGAGCAAATATGATAAGAGTTGGCTCTCTTATATTTGGAAGCAGGTATTAATTTGTACGAAAACCTTTTAAAACAAGGCACGAAAGAAATTAAAAATTTTATAATAACCGATTTATCTAATATTGAAGAAATTTTAAATTATATTAAACATTACCCTGCTATTATCTGTTTAAGTAGTTGTAAACAAAATTTAAAACAAAGGGTTATAGATATAATTACGGGTGCAATATACGTGCTTGGAAAAAACATATGTCCACTTGATAAAAATAATTATTTGATAGTAAAAAAAGATTGTTGAGTTGCAACAATCTTTTTATTTTTATTTACTTCTTTCAAATAATTCAAGCAACCAATTTTTACTTGTTACGTAAAATTCATTATCGCTATCTTTAATATCTTCGTACATTTTTTTAGCACATTTTAAAAGCAAGTCATAATTTACAGGTTTAATTTGTGGAACGTATTTTTTGTAGTTTTCATAACAAATTTTGTTAATTGCTTCTTTTGATAAGCCTAACCCTTTAATTGTCATACCACCAAAATTAGGTAAATTAAATTGAGTTCTATCGTGCGTAAGAGCACTCCAAACAAGATTGTTAAGTCCTATGTTACCTTCGTCGCTTTTAATGTTGTTGCTATCTGTACCAAAGAATATTCTATCTTGATATTTTTCAAAAAAGTCGTGCCATTTATCAATATTTTCTGAAAAACGGAAATACATACTTCTACCTGGCGTTAGGTCGAAACATACGTTAGGATAAGTATTTAAAATCTTTTCACATTCATTAATATCTGATGCAAGAAAATAAAAATGCGCTAAAATCAACTTTAAGTTAGGGTTTTTATTTAACCTTTTATAACCTTGTTCGTAAATTTCTTGCTTTGTAGGATATCCTTCTAAAAATAATCCCCAATGGCGTTTTATTTCATTTTCCGTCAACTCTCTTGGTATCCAATAACGTTCGTCGTCGTTTAAGTGGACTACAACAGGTATGCCATTTTCTTCTAAATAATCGAACATAGCGTCGTAACTACTATCGTCTATTCCGTGACCTAACGTTTTTATCGTATGAGCACAGAACATAAGTTTAATACCGTCACAACCTAAATCCATTAAAAGTTTGGCTTGCTTTTCGTACGGAATATCTTTATAGATATCGTCAGGCTTACCGTCATAGCCTGGCATATTATGTATCATACCAAAAACTGAAAGATTAAGATTTTTAAAATTTTTCTTCCAATAAAGTGCTGAAAGATTATAACAAAGAGCCCTATAAGTTAAGCAATTTAAAACTGCGTCCGTTGCACATTTTGAAACAACGTTTAAATAATGTTCACACAAGTCAAAATCAACGCTTGACATATGAATATGCATATCACAAAACTTTTCTAAATTATGATTTTCCATAATAACCCCCGTTTTTATTATTCTTCGTAGCCGTTTGGATTGTTTATTTGCCACCTTAACGCATCGTTACACATATCGTCAAGTGTTTTTGTCGCTTTAAAACCTATAATATCGTATGCTAACGACGGGTCTGCGTAACATTCGGCTATATCGCCCGGTCTTCTTTCAACAATTTCATAAGGAATATCTTTACCAAACGCCTTTGAAAAAGCGTTTACCATATCTAAAACGCTATAACCCGTTCCCGTACCTAAATTAACGATAAACAAGCCACTATTTGTAAATAATTTATTTACTGCAAGCACGTGCCCGATTGCTAAATCAACAACGTGAATAAAGTCCCTTACTCCCGTGCCGTCTTTTGTAGGATAGTCTCCACCAAATACCCTTAATTTTGGTAATTTGCCTATTGCCACTTTTGTAATATACGGGCACAAGTTGTTAGGAATACCGTTAGGGTCTTCGCCTATCATACCAGATTCGTGCGCTCCAACCGGATTAAAATAACGCAAAATTGCAATATTAAAGTCTTTATCGGCCTTGGCAATATCTTTTAAAATGTATTCAATAAACAATTTCGTACTGCCGTACGGATTTGTAGTAGAAAGTTCAAAATCTTCTCTAATAGGCACGCTTTTTGGATTGCCGTAAACTGTTGCCGAAGAAGAAAATACTAAGTTTTTACAATTAAACTCTTTCATAACTTGAACTAAACTGATAAGCCCGCTAATATTATTGTAATAATATTCAAGTGGCTTTTCAACTGATTCGCCAACTGCTTTATAGCCTGCAAAATTTATAACGGCATCAATTTTGTGGTTTTTAAAAATTACCCTTAATGCTTCTTTATCTAATATATCGTCTTTATAAAAAGTAATTGATTTATTTACGATTTTTTCAACACGCTTTACGGCTTCATATTTGCTGTTGCTTAAATTATCAACAACAATTACTTCGTAGCCTGCTTTAATCAATTCTACCGTTGTGTGTGAGCCTATATAACCTGCTCCACCTGTTACTAAAATAGTCTTCATAATTACTCCTTAAATCTAACTATAATTATTATAACAAATTAAAAAATTATAATCAATGCTTTTTTTAACTTAGTTAAAATTTTTTTATTTTTGCACATATTATATACTATGAAAAACATTGTATTAACAGGTGGCGGAACACTTGGTCATTGTATTCCTCACTTTGCTATTTTACCTTACTATAAAAATCATTTTGACAACGTTTATTATATAGGTTCAAAAAACGGTATTGAGAAAGATTTAGTATTAAAAAACAACTTGCCTTACTATGAAATTAGCACGACTAAACTTGATAGGACGGCTCTTTTAAAAAACTTTAAAATGCCGTTTAAACTTATAAAATCTATTAACGAATCTAAACGAATTTTAAAAAAATTAAACCCTTGCGTAGTCTTTTCAAAGGGTGGTTTTGTAGGACTACCTGTTACTATTGCTTCTAAACTTTTAAAGATACCCGTTATCGTACACGAATCAGATTTAACTATCGGGTTAGCCAATAAAATTGCTTCGCAATTTTGCGATAAAACGCTTTTTAGTTTTGATAAAGATTACAATATAAAAAATCAAGTAATAGTCGGACCACCTATAAACGAAAATTTATTTAAAGTTTCAAAAGCCGATGCTTTTAAATATTACAATTTAAGCACGAATAAGCCTGTATTACTTGTTACGGGTGGCTCACTTGGAGCAAGCGTTATTAACGAATATATTAGAAAAAATCTTTCTGTTTTAACTAAAAAGTTTACCATTTTACACGTTACGGGTAAAGGTAATTTATCTTCTGCTTGTAACAAAGATTATATACAAACGGAGTTTACAAATATGCAGTACGCTTATAGTTTATGTGATATAGCCGTATCTCGTGCCGGGGCTAATACTTCTTTTGAACTAATTGCCCTTAAAAAACCTACTATTTTTATACCTTTGCCAAAAAGCGTATCACGCGGCGACCAAATTGAAAACGCTAATTATTTTAGTAGTAAAAATTTATCAAAAACGGTTATGCAAGAAGATATAAATACTTTAACTAACGAAATATTTTCTCTATATGAAAATAGGATTTATTATTTAAAAAATTTAAATAATAATCCCGTTAAAATAGGAAATAAAAAAATTGCAAGCATACTTAAACAATATTAAGCGCTTGCAATAATTTTAGTTATTGATATAATCTTTTAAAATTTGAACGGCATTTACAGGTTCAAACTTATTATTTAATTGAAGGTTGTGCTTTTTAGCAACTAAATCAATTAAATACTTAGCGTTTTTCATAGCCCTATCAGACTTAATTTTAAGTAAAGTCGGAACTTCTTTATACGCTTTTTTATCAGACACGTCTTTACATTTTAAACGACTTTCAACTTCGTTAAAATCAATATTCATAAATAACTTTAACGATTTACCCGTAGTTGAAATTTTAAATAATTGTAACCTGCCTTGATTAAAACTATCATAATTAGTTGAAATTCTTGATTTTACCTTTTTGTAAGATAAAATAACGTTTTTAAGTTCAGCGTATCTTTCAAGAATAATAGGTTCTTGCTCAAACATTTTTTCAGCAAAACTTTTATCTTCGTAAACGATTTTAACCTTTTCTTCTTCGGTGAAAGAAATGGCGTCTGTAACGTCGCCGTCAATAATACTATCTTCAATTATAGAATTATCAACTAACGTTTCTAACGTTTCTTCAACCGATTCTTCAACAACGTCAAATAAAGTTTCTTCTTTAACGATTTCAATTTTTACAGGTTCTTCAAATTCGATACTTTCTTCACTTATAGTTGGATTTTCAATACTTTGTAAATCTTCTACACTACCAAATAAAACTTCTGTTTCAACGTCTTGTTCGCCGTTTTGTACAGGGGCAATAAAATCTATTGATTCTTCCCTTACAACGCTTTGTTGTTCTTCAAAAACCGATTGCGTGTTTACTTGATTTTTTGTAGGCTCGCTAAAAGATAAATCTTCAACAGAAGTGTGATTAAATAACGATTCTTCTTCAATATTATCGCCTTTATTATTTATTAAATTTAAACTTTCTTCATTGATCATAAATTATCTCCACTTGTTTAGTATAGCCTATCACGGCGAAAAATTCAAGTATTTTTTTAATATATTGTTATTTCGCAGGTAAAATTATACTTCTTCAATAAACGTTGCGTATAAACTGCAACCGTTTTTTAAACTTGTTATAATTAATTTATTGTCTTTTATTTCATAAGAAATATCGTCGCTTTTTTCGTATAAAGTAATTTTACCTTTTATATCGTATTCACATTTACCTTGCTTGAAAAAGTCTGCGTAAATATAGTTTTTGTTTTGGTAATTTACTGAATATATTGAAACTCCGTTTTCGCAAGGAATAAAATATTTTTTATAAGCAACACCTTTTACGTTATCAAATTTACCGTCTTTTACGATAGGATAAACTTTTCTTGTATGAACGACGCTAAACGCTGAATTTATATTGTTTGCCCTTACGCTTTTTTCACAATCGTAAATAGGCAAATAGCCACAAGCAAAACAAAGTTTATCGTTGCCGTTTGTGTCTTTAAAATAATCTACTACTCTATCTGGCGGACTATTTTTATCTTGCCAAAATTCTTTTGTTAAGTCTAATTTTTTAGGAAATAATTTTGCCGATTTAGGATAGATAGGCGATGGTTTAGTAAAATCGTACACCCCGTCTTCGTCCACTAACGGTTTTGTTTTAGGTATATAACGATACACCCCACCACCGTAAACGTCACTTTTTGATTGAGCCATAAAGCCCATTTGAAAACGCCATTCAAATTGGCTTACTCTTTCATAATTAAATTCAATCACAACAGTACCGTCAGATTGCACTAAATAGTTGACTTTACTTTCAATTATAGGATTACCAAATTCTGATACATCTATTTTATGCGTATACCCGCTTTTAGGTCTTTTTTTAACTAATTCTTTTACGCAACTTACGGGATTTATAACTAAATATTCTTCAATAATTTTAACTAAATCACAATCGCTTGTACTTGTAATAAAAAGCACTTCTTGTCCATTTTTATATGCTTTAAGTTGCTTTTTAGTATATCTATTCGCCCTACATAAAAATCCGCACGACTGCATTAAAGGAGTTACACTTTTAGTATCGTTGCCGTTTTCAAGATAATTTAAAGTTCCGTTTATTTCTTTTATATAATCGCTTTTATAAATTCTTTCATTTTGATTATAGTGAACGAAAATCAAATTATCGTCGTCTAAAACTTTTACTAAAACGAAAGGAGTGTTATTTTCGTCAGTATAAATTGCTCCTACGTCTTTAAGCGTTTTATTGTGATTGTTTGCTATAACGGTTATAGCACAAGGCATACCGTGGTTACCACCTAAAACGGTGTCGGTAATCATACACGGCGTTGATTCATCGGTACACTTTGCTAACGTAATAGAATAGTCGTCACTGCTGTTTACGTTATGCAATCCCGTTTCGCTAAATTCAACAGGACAGTTTGCTGATAAATCGCCTATTTCAGGAGTTGCATATATTAGTTTATGAATTATTGAATTTTGTTTGTCAAAATCACATTTTATACAGGTAAGCCTACCTTTTACTACGTACATAATTTCTCCTAATTATTTTTTTAATTATAACTCTTCAATAAAAGTAGCATATAAACCACAACCGTCTTTTTGGCTTGTTATAATTAATTTATTGTCTTTTATTTCATAAGAAATATCGTCGCTTTTTTCAAATAAAGTAATTTTACCTTTTATATCGTATTCACATTTACCTTTTTTGAAAAAGTCAGCGTAAATATAATTTTTGTTTTCGTAGTTTACTGAATATATTGAAATTCCGTTTTCGCAAGGAATAAAATATTTTTTATAGCCTACGCCTTTAACGCTATCAAAGTCAGTATCTTTTGCGATAGGATAAATCTTTCTACTATCAACAACGGTAAAGGTCGATTTTGCATACTTTAATCTAACGCTTTTTTCACAATCGTAAATAGGTAAGTACCCACACGCAAAACAAAGTTTATCGTTTCCGTTTTCGTCCCTTATATACTCAACCACCCTATCTGGTGGACTGTTTTTATCTTGCCAAAATTCTTTTGTTAATTCTAATCTTTTTGGCAATAATTTTTCAGTTAAAGGATATATAGGCGACGGTTTAGTTAAATCAAAAACGCCATCGTCGGTAGTTAACGGTTTTGTTTTAGGTATATACCGATATACGCCACCACCGTAAACGTCACGCTTTGTTTGACACATTAAGCCCATTTGAGTGCGCCAAAAAAAGTCGCTTAATTTTTTATAATTAAACTCAATTACGATAGTGCCGTCATTATTAACTAAATAGTTAACTTTACTTTCAATCATAGGTTTACCAAAGTCTGCTATATCAACGTAGTGAGTATAACCGTCTTTTGGCCTTTTTTCAACTAATTCGTTTACGCAACTTACAGGGTTTATAACTAAATATTCTTCGTTAATTTTAACTAAATCACAGTCTTTTACACTACCTATAAAAAGAATTTCTTTACCATTTTTATACGCTGTAATTTGCTTATTTAAATATCTATTAGACCTACATAAAAATCCACACGCTTGTGTTAAAGGAGTTATGCTTTTAGTATCGTTACCATTTTTAATATACGTTAAAGTGCCTGTAATTTTTTTAACGTAATCACAAGAATATGCCCTTTCATCTTCATTTTTGTGTACAAAAACTAACCTATCACCATTTAAAACTTTAACTAAAACGAAAGGTACGCTATTTTCGTCAATATAAATTGCACCTATATCTTTATAAGTTTTATTATGATTTTTACAAATTATATTAATTGCACACGGCATACCGTGATTTCCGCCAACGATAGTGTCGTTAACCATACAAGCCGTAGATTCGTCTGTACAAGTTGCAAATAAAATATCGGTAGAATAATCGTCGTTACTTGTTGCGTTAATTAAACCTGTTTCGCTAAATTCGATAGGACAATTTGAAGATAAATCGCCTATTTCACAACTTGCGTAAATAAGTTTATGCACTATAAAATACTCATTATTAAATTTTGCTTTTATTAAAGCAATTCTTCCGTCTGAAACAAACATACTTTACTCCGTTATTTTTTTAAATTATACCTTGTTTAAAAATTGATGTCAATATTATTAATTATTTTTCTTGAAAAAAAACAATATATGTGTTAAAATAATAAAAATAAAATTTTTATTAGGAGAGAATATGAAAGCCATAGTAACCGTTATCGGTAAAGACAAATCAGGTATTATAGCGGGTGTTTCAAATATGCTTGCTAAACAAAATATCAATATTGAAGATATTAGCCAAACAATTTTGCAAGGTTATTTTACAATGATTATGCTTGTAGATATTGACGAAAGTAAAATTAGTTTAGACCAACTTAATAAAGAAGCCGAAGTTGTCGGCAATGAAATAGGCGTAAAAATTATTATTCAACACGAAGACATTTTTAACGCTATGTATAGAGTGTAATATTATGATAAATAGTAAAGATATTATTGAAACCATAAATATGGTGCAAAAAGAAAACTTTGACGTTAGGACTACAACTATGGGGCTTTCCCTTTTAGGTTGTATTAGTGCTACTGCTACCGAAACGGCAAGGCGTTGTTACGACTTAATTTGTCACCGTGCTGAAAAAATTGTTAAAGTTGCTAACGATTTATCTACTGAATTTGGTGTTCCCATCGTAAATAAAAGGGTTTCGGTTACTCCTGCTTCATTAATTACGGCAAACTTTAAAGGCGAAGAATTAATTATTGCGAAAGCACTTGACAATGCCGCAAAAACTATTGGCGTTGACTTTTTAGGTGGCTACTCTGCTCTCGTTCATAAAAGCACTACTTCTTATGAAGAATCGTTTATAAATAGTATTCCCGAAGTTTTAGCAACTACTGATATTTTGTGTTCATCAGTAAACGTTGGCTCTACAAGGTCAGGTATTAACCTTGACGCTATTAGACAACTTGGTGAAATTATTAAAACTACAAGTGAGTTAACAAAAGATAAAGACGGCTTTGGTTGTGCTAAATTCGTTGCTTTTTGTAACGCTGTTGAAGATAATCCGTTTATGGCAGGTGCTTTCCACGGCGTTGGCGAAGGCGAATGCGTTATTAACGTAGGTGTTTCAGGCCCGGGTGTTGTGTATAGAGCAATTAAAGATGCTCCTGACGCTAACATTACTGAAATTGCCGAAATTATCAAAAAAACGGCATTTAAAATTACAAGGGTTGGACAACTTATTGCAAAAGAAGCGTCAAAACGTTTAAATGCCGAATTTGGTATTGTTGACTTATCGTTAGCCCCTACCCCTGCTATCGGCGATAGCGTTGGCAGAATTTTAGAAGAAATGGGGTTATCTACCGTTGGTGCTCACGGCACGACGGCTTGTTTGGCTATTTTAAACGACGCCGTTAAAAAAGGCGGTATGATGGCAAGTGCTAACGTTGGTGGTTTATCAGGTGCGTTTATTCCTGTAAGTGAAGACGAAGGTATGATAGAAGCCGCTAAAAACGGAATATTAACTCTATCAAAACTTGAAGCAATGACTGCCGTTTGCTCGGTTGGTATTGATATGGTTGCCGTTCCTGGCGACGTTTCTGCTTCAACTATTTCAGCAATAATAGCCGACGAAGCGGCAATAGGTATGGTAAACAATAAAACTACTGCCGTTAGAATTATTCCTGTTCCTAACAAAAAAGTTGGTGAATTCGTTGAGTTTGGCGGCTTGCTTGGACGTGCTCCTATTATGGACGTTGTAAACGCAAATGCCGATAAATTTATTAGTAGGGGCGGTAAAATTCCTGCACCTATTCACGGCAATAAAAACTAAAAACTTTTAATAAATAAAAATACAAGTGGCTATCCACTTGTATTTTTTTATTTTACGTAATAATCATACGCTTGTTTTGTTAAATAATAAATAGGATTTTGGCTTTTTTGTAAATGAGAATACACTTCTTTTATACAAAGTATAAAACCATTATCAAAATCATTAAACACCGCTTGACGTAAAAGGTCAACTCCGTCGTAATTTCTACCTTGTTCGATTAAATCGGCAACGTAAATAATTTTTTCAATTTGCGACATATTAGCACGTGCCGTGGTATGATATTTTACTGCGTTTAAAACGTCGTTATCGGCAATACCTAATTCTTCTTTTATAATATGTTCGCCTAAAAATTGATGTATTACGCTATTTGGAACATCGCTATCTACTTTAAAATTTTTGTAATTATTATAATCTTCGTATTTTGCAACGTCGTGAAGAAGAGCCGAAAGACAGCATTTTTCACTATCAACGCCTAATTTTTTTGCTAAACTTATTGCCGTTAAAATTACACCATACGTGTGTTCCCTACGCTTTTTTGGTAATTTTTTGCAAACAAAATCATAATATTTATCTTTTTTATAAACGTTGTTTTCTACTATATAATTGTAAATTTCTTGCGTTGTTTCGCTTGAAAAATCTAAGTCTAATTTTGCTTTAATTCTAATACTTGTTGAAGAAGCGTTTTGTCCCGCATATTTAGTAACAAATACTTCTTTATTAAACAAGTTTTTATAAGTGCTTATAATTTTGTTGGTGTCGATATTATCAAAAATTCTTTCAACTAATACCATATTAACGCTATTTGCTATAAGTTCAGGATTTTTCCACAAAGGAAAATTTTCAAGCATATCGCTACCAACAATTAAGTATAATTGACTATTTTTATATAAATTTTTATAATACTCAACCGTTAAATAGGTGTAACTTACACTCTTTTTACAAATTTCATAATCACTAACTACAATTTTACTTTCGCCTTTAAAGGCTAAATTTAACATATCTAACCTTGCTTGACTATTTGCCACTTCACTACCTATTTTGTGTGGAGATATAAAAGACGGCATTATAATTAAAAGGTCTAAATCAAGTTCCTTTAAAACGTTTTTAGCGATATTAATATGTTCTTTGTGCGGTGGATTAAAAGTTCCACCATATAAACCTATTTTTTTCATAAATATATTTTAACACACTTTTACGCCTTTTACAAGTTTATTATTTAATAAAAAAGAGAATAATGTAAATATGAAAAAATTAAAATTATCTATATTTGGCGACTTATTCTTTTTCTTTTTTATATCGTTTTTTATCATTTATTATTACGTAAGGTATAATTTTTTTAATTTTACGCTAAGTTTAATAATTTCGGCTTTATTAAGTGCTATTTTAACGAGCGTTTTTGGAGCGTTTAGCATTATTAAAAACAATAAAAAAATAGCAACGTCGTTTGATAAAGGTCAAATTGAAAGACTAAAAACTCAACTTTGTTTTTACGATAGTGATAACATTTGCAATTTAATATGTTCTTTTTTAGACGTTAAAAATTTAGGCTATAAAAAGTATAGAGATAAAATATTTTTAGAAGAACAAAATACTTATATCGTATGGCTTTACAAACAAGAAAAACTTATTTCTACCGACGTTATTGATATTATTAAAAAATTAAAAAACGAACAAAAAATTATCGTTTTTTGTAATGAAATTTCGTTAGAATGTACTGCCCTTATAAAAAATTGTCATTTAAAGGTAAAAACGGTAGAAATTAGCCAATTTTATACTCTTTTAAAGAAATATTCACTACTACCTGAAATAACTATTACAAGCCAAACAAAAAGCAAAGTTTTAGATACCTTTAAAAGCATTTTTAATAAGAAAAAAGCAAAGCCTTTTATAATTTCTGGGGCTGTTATAATGTTTTCGTCGTCGCTTTTATACAATCCTATTTTATACATTTTTATAGGCTCTTTTTTAATGATAATAGGTTCTTATTTATACTTTTTTGCAAAAGATACTACCATTTTTGACGACAATAGCATTTTTTAATAATTATTGTTTTGTATATTGACTTTAAAAGTGTATTGTGCTAACATAATTGTATTAAACTTTTGGAGATTAATATGAGTTTATACAATAAACATTTTTTAAAACTTTTAGACTTTACGACAAGTGAAATTGAAGAAATGTTGTCGCTTGCATCAAAATTAAAACAATTAAAAAAACGTGGCGTTCCACATAGGCTTTTAGAAGGCAAATCAATTGCTCTTATTTTTGAAAAGACAAGCACTCGTACGCGTTGTGCGTTTGAAGTTGCTTGCGCCGACCTTGGTATGCACCCTGTTTATCTTGACCCACAAGGCTCGCAAATAGGTAAAAAAGAAAGCATTGCCGACACGGCAAGGGTTCTTGGTAGAATGTTCGACGGTATTGAATATAGGGGCTTTGGTCAAAAAATCGTTGAAGAATTAGCACGTTTTGCCGGCGTTCCCGTTTGGAACGGTTTAACCGACGAATTCCACCCTACACAAATTCTTGCCGACTTTTTAACTATAAAAGAACATTTTGGCTCATTAAAAGGCAAAAAGTTAGTTTATATGGGCGATGCAAGATATAATATGGGTAATTCGCTTATGGTTGGCTCGGCTAAAATGGGTATGCACTTTGTTGCTTGCACTAATAAAAAATACTTCCCAAATGCCCACCTTATTAATGAGTGTCAAAAAATTGCTAAGGAAACGGGCGCAATTTTAGAATTTATTGAAGACCCTATTTTAGCAACTAAAAACGCCGACGTTATTTATACCGACGTATGGGTTTCTATGGGTGAAAGTGAAAAAGTATGGCAAGAAAGAATTAACGACCTTGCGCCATATAGAGTTACTAAAAAAATTATGCAAAACGCTGGCGAACAATGCCGTTTTATGCACTGCTTACCTGCTTTCCACGACCTTAACACGACGGTTGGTAAAAAGATTTACGACGAATTTAAAATAGATTGTATGGAAGTTACCGACGAAGTGTTTGAAAGTGAGCAATCAATCGTGTTTGATGAGGCTGAAAACCGTATGCACACCATAAAAGCAGTTATGGCAATTACCTTATGCACAAAGGAACAACTTGAAAAACTTAATTAATTTAACTTAACTAAACAAAAAACGCAAGGTCAACCTTGCGTTTTTTTATTTTATTAATATTTGATATGTTCAATATCTTTTCTTTTACTTTTACGATATAAAACGATTTTATGTCCTATAACGCAAACGGGCTCAGCCTTTAAAGCGTCGGCTAACTCTTGTATTAATTCTTTTGCGTCGCTTTCACTATTGTTTAAAACTGTAATTTTTATAAGTTCCCTTTTTTCTAAAACTTCTGAAAAACTTTTTATTACGTTTTCGGTAATACCACCTTTTCCTATTTGTCCTATCGGTTCTATATTTTGTGCTAAACTTCTTAAAACACTTCTTTGTTTTGACGTAAACATAATTACTCCTTAATCTATAAATTCAAATTCTATATCGCCTATTACTATTGTGTCACCGTCTTTTGCCCCTGCATTTTTAAGGGCTTTTATTACACCCTTTTTCTTTAATATTTTTTGCATATAGGCAATAGAGTCGATATCATCAACAACGATATTCCTTGCAAGCGATTTTACAATGTTACCTAATACGATATAAGCACCATCTTCGTCCTTTTCAATTTCGAAAGAATCGTCGTTATCAAGGCTGTATAAAAATCCACTATCTTCTTTTGGCAATACAACGGGTATTTCTTTTAAAGTTTCATACAAGCATTTAACTAATTGTTCAGTACCTTCGCCGTTTATTGCAGAAATAGTAAATATAGGGTATTTTTTATACTTTTTCTTAAACTCTTTAATATTTTCTTCAGCGCCGAAAATATCGCATTTATTTAAAACTACTACTTGTTTTAAAGAAGCAAGCGTTTTGCTATATTCTTTTAACTCTTTATTTATAGTTTTAAAGTCTTCGATAGGATTTCTACCTTCAATACCACTAATATCAACTACGTGGCAAAGCATACGCGTTCTTTCAATGTGGCGTAAGAAAGAGTGGCCTAAACCTGCGCCTTGCGACGCGCCTTCGATAAGACCTGGAATATCTGCCGTAACAAAAGTGTTATCGTAATAATTTACCACGCCTAAATTTGGTGAAAGCGTTGTAAAGTGATAGTTTGCAATTTTTGGCTTTGCAAAAGAGATTTTAGAAAGCAAAGTAGATTTACCAACGTTTGGAAAACCTATTAAGCCTACGTCGGCAATAACTTTAAGTTCAAGTCCTACCCTTTTAATTTCCGTCCTTTCACCCGTTTGGCAAAAGTGTGGACAATGTCTTCTTGACGTTGTAAACCTTGCGTTACCTTTACCGCCCTTGCCACCTTTCATAATTAAGCGGGCTTGTCCGTCTTCGTATATATCGCAAATAAATTCGCCACTTTCACTATCGGTAATAACCGTTCCGAGCGGAACGCTAATGTATAAATCTTTACCATTTTTGCCGTGACAATTCTTTTTGTCGCCTTTTGCTCCGTTTTCGGCTACGTATTTATGCTTAAATTGAAAGTCTGCTAAACTTGTTTTGTGTCTATCGCCTATAAAATATACGTTACCACCATCACCGCCGTCACCACCATCAGGGCCACCGTCAGCAACACCTTTATAACGAATAAACGATATGCAACCATCGCCACCGTCGCCGGACTTTATCAATATACTCTCTTTATCAATAAAATTTTCAGTTATCATTTTTTTGTACCTTATTAAAATATTTACAATAGTCTTTTATTTTGCAATTTTCGCACATAGGCTTTCTTGCCTTGCAAACAGCCCTTCCGTGCCATAAGATTAAATGGTGTGATTTAGACCACTCATCTTTATCAATCAACTTCATAAGTTGTAATTCCGTTTTGTAAGGTGTTTTTGCATTTGCTAAACCAATTCTGTTAGAAACCCTAAAAACGTGCGTATCAACGGCAATAGCGTCCCCTTGAAATGCTACGGCAAGCATAACGTCTGCCGTCTTTCGTCCTACGCCTGCAAGTGAAATTAAACTTTCAAAATCGCTTGGGACTTCACCACCATATTTATTAACAATATCGTAAGTTGCTTGTAAAATGTGTAACGCTTTTGAGTTAAAAAGTCCAACAGGGCGAATAATTTTAGCAAGTTCTTCTTGCGATAGCGTTAAAAGTTTTTCAGGCGTTGGATAATCTTTAAACAAAACTTCGGTAACCTTGTTTACCCTTTCATCAGTACACTGCCCTGAAAGTATTACGGCAACTAATAATTGATAATTAGTTTGATACTTTAACACCGTTTTTGCATTAGGATATTCATTTTTTAAAATTGAAATAATTTCTTTTGCCGTTCGCTTATTCATAAATATAACCTAAAAAACGCTTGTTTACACTATATTTTAGCATAAACAAGCGTAATATTCAATCATTTTAACGTTAAATTGTAGTAGTTGAAGTTCGTATTCCCCTTTTTTCTACTACTATAATAGTTTTAAAAGAATCATAACCTTTTTTTTGTATAATTCCTTTAACGAAATCTACGTAATAAAGTGGAAACGTTGCACTAATTCCACAACCTGATTTTGCCTCCTTAGGCGTTGGCACTATTTTAGCAGGCACGTTATTTTTGTTTAATAATTCAACAAAGTTTATCGCCTGTGTTTTTGATAGAAAAATTGCATAACAATATTTCATATTTCTCCTTTTTGCATATTAATTAAAGTATGACAATATATTTATATTACTTTATTTTTATTTAGGTGACGTTATGATATATTTTGACAATGGAGCAACGGGTGGTTTTAAACCACGAAACGTTCAAGAAACGGCTATTTCGATTATAAAATATTTACTTGCTAACCCTGGCCGTAGCGGGCATAGACTTTCACGCCGTGGAGCAGAGTTTGTGTATTCGGCAAGAAAACGTGTGTCTAATTTTTTTAACAACGACTGCGTAGAAAAGGTAATTTTTACTAAAAATTGCTCAGAAGCGTTAAATATGAGCATATTAGGCTGTTTAAAGCAAGGTGATAAAGTTATAACCACTATATTTGAGCATAACAGCGTATTAAGGCCGTTATTTACCTTGCGTGATAAAAATATTATATCTCTTACCATAATTGCCCCTGAAAATAAAAAATTTATTACTAAAAGCGACGTTGAAAAACATTTTGATAGTAATACCAAATGTGTTATTGTAAACCACGCAAGCAACGTTACGGGGGCTATTAGCGAAGTTGAAAAGATAGGCGAATTTTTAAAAGATAAGGACTGCTTGTTTATTGTTGACGGGGCTCAATCGGGCGGACATTTAAAAATTGATATGATAAAACAAAATATTGATATTTTATGTTTAGCCGGTCATAAAGGTCTATACTCGATAAGTGGCGTAGGCGTATTATTAATGCAAAAACACGTTGATATTGATAATATTTATTCAGGTGGTACAGGAACTGAAAGTTTTAATCCACACCAACCTACCTGCTACCCTGAAAAACTTGAAATAGGCACGTTAAATTTAGCAAGTATTGCTTCGCTTGAAGAAGGTATTCGCTACATTGAAAATAGCGTTGACTTTATTGGTCAAACGCTAACTAATTTAACTGCTTATTTAATTGAAAATTTAAAAATCGTACCTTACGTTACAATTTATTCTGTTCCAAACCAAGTTGGTATTGTTTCATTTTCAGTAAAAGGCATTTCTTCTATTGAAATTAGTGAAATTTTATCAAGCAACTACGATATTTGCGTTAGGGGTGGTTTTCATTGTGCCCCACTTGTTCATAAGTTTTTTAAAACTGACGATGACGGACTTACAAGAATTTCACTTTCACCCCATAACACAAAAAAAGAATTAGACTACTTTTTAAACGCTATTAAAGAAATCGTTTCTTCTATTTAATTTTTTTAATTTCTTCGACAACCTTGTCTAATTCTTTTTGTTGAGAAGCGTTCAACATAGGGCGTAGCATTGAAGCAAAATTTTCAACGTCGGCATCAGTTAAAGTTCCGTTTCTCTTACCTTTTTCGGCTTCTTGTAAAATGGCCGATATTATTTGGCTTTGACTTGCACCTTCATACTTTTTGGCAAAACCACTTAAAATATCCATATAGTTATTACCGCTTGTGTTATTTGGGGTATAATCGTTAAATTTACGCATTTTTATCTCCTTTTTTATACAATTATTTTTATGCTTTCATAAAATATAATGTTACGGAGTGCTTTTTTATGAGTTATATGTTATTGTTTTTAATAATTTTTTTATTTTTAAGGGGCAAAAGTGGCAACTTGATTGACTTGCTTTCTTCATTAAATTTAGACGACGTTACACCTGTTTTGCAAACTTTTGGTGTTGATACGTCTATTTTGGAAAGCCTTAAAGGTAAAGATTTTAGTTCGTTACTATCAGGTAATTTTGATATTAAAACTCTACTACCTTTGATAACTCCTATTATGCAAACTTTTATGCAAAAAGGGTTTACAACTTCGCAATCAACTAATTTTACAAGTCAATCGTTTACCGATAACGTATCGCCAATAAAAGATATTGCTAATGAAGATATTTCTTCTGCTTTTATTGACTACTTAACAAATTAATTTTAGATTTTTATCTTTTTTTATTTACTTAAATGATTTAGTGTTGTATAATTTAGTTATAAATAAGGAGATTTTTATGAAAACCCAAATTATTAATGCTAAAATTATTTTAAATGACCAAATATTAGATAACGGCGTTGTTTGTTTTGAAAACGAATACATAACTTACGTTGGTAATGACGTTCAAAATGCCGATAAAACTATCGACGCTAACGGCAATTATCTTTTTGCAGGATTTATTGATATGCACTGCCACGGCGGTAACGGCTACGACTTTATGGACGCTTCTAATAAAGAAATAGAAGAAATTGCTAAATTTCATTTAAAACACGGCACTACGTCTTTATATGCCACTACTTTAACCGACACTATGGAAAGTATTGAAAATTCTTTAAAAGTATATGCTACTTGTGAAGATTATTCTACTTTATGTGGCGTTCATTTAGAAGGCCCTTGGTTTTCTCCTGCACAATGCGGAGCACAAGACACTTCACAAATGCAATTACCTACTACTGAAAAAATGGACGAATTGTTAAAGAATTATCCTTTTATTAAAAGAGTTAGCGTTGCCCCTGAACTTGACGGTGCTATGGAAGTTGGTAATTTTGGTAAAGAAAACGGCGTTGTAATGAGTATCGGTCATACCGACGCTGATTTTGACACGGTTGGCAAAGCAAGTGAAAACGGATACAATTTAATGACGCATTTTTATTCAGGTATGCGTGGCGTTGTTAGAAAGAACGCTTATCGTGAAGCAGGCGCTATCGAAGCAGGCTACTTCTTTGACGATTTATACGTTGAAATTATTGCCGACGGCAAACATTTACCCGCATCGTTATTAAAACTTATCTACAAAGTTAAAGGTGCTGATAAAATTTGTTTAATTACCGATGGCACAAGGGGTTGTGGTCTTAAAAACGGCGACGAATTTATGCTTGGTAAAAAAGTTGGCGGAACTCTTTCGGTTATTGAAGACGACGTTGCAAAATTACCAGATAGGACAAGTTTTGCAGGCTCTGTTTCAACTTTTGATAGATTAATTAGAACAATGCGTAATTTAGCAAACGCAACCTTAGTTGATATTAGTAAAATGGCTTCTGCTACTCCTGCAAAAGTTTTAGGTCTTAACGATAGAGGTGTTATAGAAGTTGGTAAACGAGCAGACTTTGTTATTATGGATAAAGACTTATACGTTGACAGTGTAATTTTTAAAGGTCAATTAGTTTAATAAATAAAAAAATAAAACAGGTTCTTTTGAACCTGTTTTTTTAATACTCAAATAAACACTCGAATATTTTTACGTTTTCTTTATATCCTTGAACTAACACGCCTTTATCGACTGCGTTTTTATATAACGTTATTTTATCACCATACATCGTTTCTTTATTAAAATGAATTTCAAAGCCCGTAAAATTGTATTTTATAAATTCGTCGGGACTGAACGTGTTTAACGCCATTTTTACGTAGCAAGCGTTGTTAGTATGATTATTAAAATCAATATCACAAAAACTTACTACGTGATTTAACGCCGTTTCACCCTTTTTGTATGAATTAAAGTTAGCGTAATCGTCAACTAAATTAGTTCTTTCTAAATAGTCTATATCGTCAATATACTTAACTGAACTAATTTTTCTTAAAGAACGTGTATTGTAATCAAGCACACACCACTCGCTATGGCCAGCAATAGCCACTATATCGCCGTTTTTTATTTGATAATCTCTATGAAAGCGAATAGGCGAATTAACCTTTAAAGGCCACGTTTTAACGCTTACGGTGTCGTTAAAAGATATATTATTTAATATTTTAAATTTAATTTTAGTAAGTACGAAAAATGCGTTAGAAGAATTTTTTAAAGTGTCTTTATCTAACAACATTTCATAAGAGTGTTTGTTAGTTGCGTCTTGAAACATTTGCAAAACGCTATCGAACCTTAATTTATTATCCTTAGTGCATTTTTCAGCATTTACGTATATAGGTAAAACAAAATTATTTTTTATCATTTTTTACTTAGTTTCTTTTTTGTGATAACGCAAAGCACAAATATCGTCGCCTTTTGCTATACATTTAGGTAAATCTAAAACGCTACCGTACATTTCGCCTATACCGTGGTCTCCACACATAGCGATATCGCAAAGCATTGCAATTTCTTCATCGGTACAGCCTGCTTTTTGCCAAGCCTTAACAAGTGGACAATAACTAAAATCAATAGATAATTTATCGTCGGTGCTTTCAATAATTTTCATTTCAAAAACCCATTGCGCAGCCTTTGTAAATAAAGTCTTTTTTAAACCCTTTAAACTATCCGTTTCGCCTTGCTTAACTAAATTTTCTCCGTGAATATGTCCACACCTTTTAATAGCGTCGCTTGCAAACTCCTTAGGGTCTAAACCACGCTTTTTTGCTTCGTCAACTAATAAATAAAGCCATAATGCCCTATGTTCTAATTGTTCCCTTATTTTTTGTAAAAGTTTAACTTTAATTTTTGCTTCGTTTTTAACTATACTCATTTTTTCACCTTTGTTTAAATTTATTTTATTTTTTTATTATTAATAACATAATTGTAAAATTTGCTTGATTTCTTCGTAGCCTAAATCGATATAACTTTTTATTGTTCTTGTATTATTATAAGTACAAAGTAAAGCAAGTTCGTCGATTTTATCTTTACCGATATTGAAATCGCTTAATTTTGTTGGCATATCTAAACTAATAAAATATTCTTGCAATTTTTCAATACCCATAAGCGACGCTTTTTTGTCATTTTCTTCTACAACGTCAAAAACACGTCTTGCAAACTGAGAAAACCTTTGAGTATTGTATTTGTATATAAACTTTGCCCAAGCGGGATATAACACGGCTAAACCTGCTCCGTGTGCGACGTTATCGAAAAGTCCACTTACAGCGTGTTCAATTTGGTGAACTGCTAAATAATTTTCTCTACCACAACCTGTTAAGCCGTTATGCGATAAACTTGAAGCCCACATAGCCGTAGCCCTTGCCTCGTAGTTTTGTAAATCGCCCATTAAAGTTTTACCTGCATTTATAATACTTTTAAGCAATGCTTCGCTTATTCTATCAGTCAATTCAGTTGGAGCGTGATTTGTAAAATATCTTTCAAGCGTATGAGCCATCATATCTACAATACCACACGCCGTTTGATATTTAGAAACGCTATAAGTTAATTCAGGGTTTAAAATAGAAAATAAGCATCTACTAAATTCAGTTGAAACACCTTTTTTCATATTTATTTCTAAATTAGATAAAACGGCTGAATTACTCATTTCGCTACCTGCTGCAGAGATTGTTAAAATGCAACCTGTTTTTAAAGCGTCTGTTGGAGTAACTTTACCCATTTGAATATCCCAAATATCATAATCGCTTTTAGCGCCAAGAGCCGTACTCTTACAAGAATCTATAACGCTACCACCACCAACGGCTAAAATCATTTGAACCTTTTCTTTTTTTGCTATTTGAATAGCGTTTCTAACGAATTCCACCTTTGGGTTTGGTTCAACGCCACCAAGTTCAACAAACTCTATGTCGTTTTCTTTTAAAGAAGTGATAATTTCTTCATATAAACCTGATTTTTTGATGCTACCTAAACCATATTGTAACATAATTTTATTGTAGCCGTACTCTTTTATAATTTGACCTACTTGTTTATGAGTGTCTTTGCCAAAAAAGACTTTTGTTGGCGTATTGTAAATAAAATTTAACATAACTACCCCTATTTTTATTTAATAATTATATTTTACCAAAATATTTCGTTTAAGTAAAGCATTATTAAATTTTTTGCCTTTTTTATATAAAAAAGTGAGTTGAAAAACTCACTTTTTTTATTTTTTGTACCAATAATAGTTGCTATAAGTTGATTTAAAGTAGGTTGCGTTTGTTGAAGGGTTAGTTACGTTTGTTTCAGTGCCCCCTGTTTTATTTTGCCAATCCGTCGAATTTGTCGTTATATACCAAGTAGTAGTATCAGCAAAAGTTATACTTGTTAAACTATAGCAATAAGCGAACGCACCACCACCTATACTTGTTACGCTGTTTGGTATTTCTATACTTGTTAACCTATAGCAATAAGCGAACGCAGAAGAGCCTATACTTGTTACGCTGTTACCTATTGTTACCCTTGTTAAACTACTGCATTTACAGAACGCATAATCACCTATATCTGTTACGCTATTTGGTATTTCTATACTTGTTAAACCAGTACAACCTTCGAACGCATCATCCCCTATACTTGTTACGCTGTTTGGTATTTCTATACTTGTTAAACTATCGCAACCACTGAACGCAGAATTACCTATACTTGTTACGCTGTTACCTATTGTTACACTTGTTAAACTACGGCAATAAGCAAACGCCTCAGAACCTATACTTGTTACGTTGTTACCTATTGTTACGCTTGTTAAACTATCGCAATATTTGAACGCAGAATTGCCTATACTTGTTACACTATTTGGTATTTCTATACTTGTTAAACTATCGCAATAATAGAACGCATAATTACCTATACTTGTTACGCTGTTACCTATTTTTACAATTGTTAAACTATCGCAATCATAGAACGTAGAAGTGCCTATACTTGTTACGCTGTTACCTATTGTTACACTTATTAAAATATCGCAATCAAAGAACGCCTGACCACCTATACTTATTACGCTGTTACCTATTGTTACACTTGATAACCTATCGCAATCATAGAACGCACCACCATCTATACTTGTTACAGGCTTATTTTGATAAGTTGAAGGTATTACAACGTTTGTATCAATACAAGTGCCTAACCCTGTTACTGAATAACTTTTATAATCACTATTTAAAGCGTATTCTAATCCATTAGAAAATTTACTACCGATATCGGTCGTTGTATCAGTTACGTTGCAACCGTTTCTATCACAAGTTGCAGTTTTCGTGCCGTCAGCATAAAAAGTTGCATTATTGTCGCTAACGTAATTTGTAAACAAATGTCCTAACGAATTAACAAAATTATCAGTATAAATACCACCACAACTGCAAGTATGCTTACTATAGCCACCCGTAGTACAAGTTGGCTCAAAAACTTCAGTTGTATATGAATGTTGGTGGTTACACGCCGTAAGGGTAAACACGCAAGTACTTAAAGCAAATATAGTTAATAAAAGTGTTAGTAATTTTTTCTTCATAAGAATGCTCCTTATAATTAAATATTTTAACACTAATTTAAGGTTAAGTCAATTATATAAATTAAAAAGAACTTGGCGTACCAAGTTCTTTTTATTAATTGTTTTTTAGTTATTATACAAGTTCAACGATTGCTACTTCAGCAGCGTCGCCACGTCTTTCACCTTTAAGGTATCTTCTTGTGTAGCCACCGCCTTGCTTCAATTCTTCTTTTCTTTCAGCATATTTAGGAGCAAGTTCATTGAAGATTTTTTCAATAAGTGGGTGGTTAATACCC
Organism: Christensenellaceae bacterium; assembly: GCA_045645865.1. Taxonomy (GTDB): domain Bacteria; phylum Bacillota; class Clostridia; order Christensenellales; family Borkfalkiaceae; genus HGM11412. The sequence continues at coordinate 38,011 of JAZRJP010000009.1, forward strand.
TTTACTCTGCTTCTAAATTCAGCCTTAGATTCTTTTGCTTCTTTTGTGAATTGAATATCATAAGTTAAACTCATAATTTTTCTTCTTGCTGCAAGTTTCTTTGGACCGTCTTTAATTACCTTTTTAGTAACTTCTTTACCTTTGCTATCTTTTGTAGTTACAGTTTCTTCAACCGTATCAGTATAAGTGTTGATAGCAAGAGTAAGAATTTTTTCAGTATATGAACGAAGTGATGCAACGTGACCTGCCGTTACTTCGATTTTTTCATACCATAAAAGGTTAGACGCTTGATTTCTAAGAACTGCTTTTCTTTGTTTAGTTGTTAATCCCATTCTACCTGGCATTGTCTTAATCCTCCTGTTCCTTTAATTTAAGACCGTAACTGTTAAGTTTTAAAATGATTTCATCAAGCGATTTTTTACCTAAATTTCTGATTTTGAACATATCGTCCTCAGTCTTTTTAGTTAAATCATCAACCGTGTGAATACCAGCACGTTTTAAACAGTTTTGTGAACGAATTGATAAATCCATATCTTCAATACTCATTTCAAGTATTTTTGGAAGTGGGTCAGTTGGTGGAGATACTAATATACCAAGTCCGTTAGCAATATCTGATAAATTCATAAATATACTAATAAGTTCTTGGATAATTTTAGCAGCAAGTGAAATAATTTCTTTGCCTGTAAATGCTCCGTTTGTCCACACTTCTAAAATAAGTCTATCGTTGTCAAGATTTTGACCTTCTCTTGCATTTTCAACGTTATAACTTACTTTTTTAACAGGTGTGTAAATTGAATCAATAGCAATATAGTCAATTTCGCCTGTTTTATTAAATTCAGCACTCTTATAGCCTCTGCCTCTACCTACTGTAATTTCAGCATCGAACACTCCGCCTTCGTCAACAGTACATATTACTTGTTCAGGATTAAGAATTTCGATTTCAGCATCAGTTTCAATATCACTTGCATAAACGGTACAAGGACCTTGCTTTTTGATAGTTAAAACTTTTTTGTAGTCCATATCCATGCTGACAGTTTTGATACCAACACTCTTTAAATTAAGTGTTATTTGGGTAACGTCTTCAGTAACGCCTTTAATAGTTGAAAATTCGTGTCTTACGCCAAGTTCAGGAGCATATTTAATACCTTGTATTGCTGCACCTGGGAGAGCAGACAATAAAGTTCTTCTTAATGCGTTACCGATAGTAACACCAAAACCTTTTTCAAGCGGTTCAGCGATTACCTTAACGTAACTTTTATCTTCACTTTCTTCAACAATAATGTTAGGCATTTTCATTTCCATCATAGAAAATTTACCTCCTATTTTATATGATTACTTAGAATATAATTCGACAATCATGTGTTCAGCAATTTGAGAATCAATATCATCCCTTGCTGGAAGAGCAATAACTTTACCTTCAAGTTTATCAGCATCAAGCGTAAGCCACTTTGGAACGTTTACAGTTCTTTCAGTTGCTTTTAATTGAGCAAAGTAATTATTATCTTTTTTGTTTTCTTTTACAGTGATAACGTCACCAACTTTAACTTGGTATGAAGCGATATCTACGTTATTTCCGTTAACTTGGAAATGTGCGTGTGTAACAAGTTGACGAGCAGTTGTTCTTGATGGTGCGAAACCAAGTCTGTAAACAACGTTGTCAAGACGTCTTTCTAAAAGTGAAAGCATGTTTTCACCCGTGATACCTTTCATTCTGTCGGCTTGTTCATAGTAGCCCCTGAATTGTTTTTCAAGTACACCGTAAATTCTTTTAGTTTTTTGTTTTTCTCTAAGTTGTAATCCGTATTCAGAAACTTTCTTTCTGCCTGCACCGTGTTGTCCTGGGGCAACTGGTCTTTTTTCAAACGGACAAGAAGTTTTATAACACTTCTCACCTTTTAAGAAAAGTTTACAACCTTCTCTTCTACATAAACGACATTTTGCATCTGTATATTTAGCCATTTCTTATTTACCTCCCCTTAAACTCTACGACGTTTTGGTGGACGACATCCGTTATGAGGAATAGGTGATACGTCTTGAATAAGAGTAACTTCTACACCACATACACCCAAAGCCCTGATAGCTGATTCTCTACCTTGACCTGGACCTTTTACGTAAACTTCTGCACTGCGAAGACCGTGTTCCATTGCTGCTTTGATAGCAACTTCTGCTGCTTGTTGAGCTGCGAATGGAGTGCTTTTTCTTGAACCTCTGTAACCAAGGCTACCTGCACTTGAATGCGCAATAGCATTACCGTTCATATCAGTAACTGTAACAATTGTATTGTTAAATGAAGATTGAATATGAACTTGACCTTTATCAACTTTTTTAAGTTCTTTACGTTTTCTTGTAACTTGTTTAGCCATAATTTCTTATCCTCCCCTCTTATTTACCTGCAGTCTTCTTTTTAGCAACTGTACGACGAGGACCTTTACGAGTTCTCGCATTTCTCTTAGAACTTTGGCCACGAACAGGAAGACCTTTTCTATGTCTTACACCACGGAAGCAACCGATTTCTTTAAGTCTTTTAATGTTAAGGTTTACTTCTGCACGAAGTTCACCTTCTACTTTGTAATTGTTTTCGATACAAACTCTTAATTTGTTTATATCTTCTTCTGTTAAATCTTTTACCCTAACGTCAGGATTAACACCTGTTTCTTTTAAGATTTTTGTTGCTGTTGATTTACCTATACCATAGATATAAGTAATACCAATTTCAACACGTTTTTCTCTTGGTAAATCTACACCGGCAATACGAGCCATTTTTTTGTACCCTCCAAATTTCTTTTTAAATTGATTTTTAAATTTTTACTATCTTTTCATTTAAGAAAAGTTGGTTTGTAAGAAGTAATTAACCTTGTTTTTGTTTATGGTTTTTATTTTTTGAACAAATAACCATAACTTTGCCTTCTCTTCTAATGACTCTGCATTTGTCGCACATAGGTTTTACTGATGGTCTTACTTTCATTTTTTAAATCCTCCGATTTTTTATTAGTTTATAATAATTAGTTTTTACTACGCCATACGATTCGTCCTTTGGTTAAATCGTAAGGGCTCATTTCAATTTTAACATTGTCACCAGGTATAATTTTAATATAATTCATTCTTAATTTGCCTGAAATGTACGCTGTTATCATAAATCCGTTTGACAATTTTACTTTAAAAACTGCATTAGGTAACGCTTCAACAACAACGCCTTCTGCTTCAATGACATCATTTTTTGACACCCTGTAATACCTCCAATTTTTATAAACCACGCTATTTAGCGTTTTATTTAATATATGCTTTGCTTCTTCCTTTAAAATAAGTTTACGCTTCCATCAGCGTTTTGCATATATTAGCCTGTTTAAAGCGTAAGTATTTCTACGCCGTTATCAGTAATAACTACCGTGTTTTCATAGTGGGCTGACGGTAATTTATCCAAAGTTATACAATCCCAACCATTAATTTCAACTTTATACGTACCCATATTTATCATAGGTTCGATAGCAAGCGTTGTGTTTTTTCTTAACCTAACGCCCGTACCCTTTCTACCAAAGTTAGGAACTTGTGGTTCTTCGTGCACTTCTCTACCTATACCGTGCCCTACCATATCACGTACTACTGAAAATCCATTGGCTTCTGCATAGGTTTGGATTTGATATCCTATATCGCCAAGTGGGCTACCTATACATATACCTTCAATACCTTTAAAGAAACTTTCTTTCGTTACGTCGATAAGACGTTTCTTTTCAGGTGAAATTTCACCAACGTATAAACTCCTTGCGGCATCACCGTGAAACCCGTTTTTATAAACGCCGACGTCAACAGAAACAATTTCGCCTGCTTTTATAATTCTATTACCGGGAATACCGTGAACAACCTGTTCGTCTATTGATATACAAGTTGCCTTAGGAAACCCGTATAACCCTAAAAACGATGGTTTTGCACCGTATAAAAGTATATAGTCGTGTATGATTTTATCAAGTTCGCCCGTCGTCATACCCTCTTTAATTCTGTCTTCTGCAAGCAAAAGAGCATCTTTGAGTATTTTGCAAGGCTCCCTCATTAAATCTATTTCGTTATCCGTTTTAATATAAATCATAATTAGCCTAATTTTTTACATATTTCTTCGAAAACTTCATTAATAGGCTTATCACCGTTTATAACTAAAAGTTTGTCTTGTTCTTTATAGAAACTTATTAAAGGCTCAGTTTGTTTTGAATATACGTTAAGCCTTTTTTCGACCGTCTCTTTATTATCGTCAGCCCTTTGAATAAGTTCTTGTCCACATTTTAAACAAGTTGTTTTACCTTGTAAAAAATCTACGTGGTAAGATTCGCCACATTTTGAACAAACCCTTCTACCTGTAATTCTATTAAGTAAACTTGAAAAATCAACGTCGATATTAACAACTTTATCAATTTTTGCAAACGTATCAAGTTGCTCTGCTTGAAACAAATTCCTTGGAAAGCCGTCAAGAAGATAACCTTTTTGACAATCGCTTTCACTAAGTCTTTGTTTCACTATTTCAACGGTAACTTCATCAGGAACAAGTTGACCTTTGTCAATATAACTTTTAGCAACTTTACCTATTTCAGTTCCATTTTTAATATTTGCTCTAAAAATATCGCCCGTAGAAATATGTGGAATATCGTACTTTTCAGCAAGTTGTTTTGCTTGCGTTCCTTTTCCTGCGCCTGGTGCTCCAAGCAAAATAACGTTCATATTACTTTAAAAATCCTTTATAGTTTTTCATCATAATTTGCGATTCAAGCGCTGTATTAAATTCAGTTGCTACTGAAACGGCAATTAATAAACCTGTTGCTGTAAACGCACCTGATATAGATGGATTTATTGCTTGGAATACAATTGACGGAATAAGCGCTAAAAGTGCAAGGAATATTGCGCCGAATAAAGTAATTCTGTTGCTTATCTTTTTAAGATATTCAGCAGTTGGTTTACCCGGTCTAATACCCATTATGAAACCACCATTTTGTTGTATGCTTTTTGCTATATCGTCAGGATTAAATTGAATTGACGTATAGAAATAAGCAAAGAATACTATAAGTAAGCAAAGTAATATCATATATACCCAAGATTGAGTACCGATATATTGTTGCCACCAAACAAGACCGTCTTCCCAGCCGAATAACGTCATTATGAGTTCTGGGAAACTTAAAATTGAAAAGGCGAAAATTAACGGAAGAACGCCGTTTGAGTTAACCTTAATAGGAATAACCGTACTTTGTCCACCATACATTTTATTACCTTTTATTTGCTTAGCATATTGAACAGGTATTTTTCTTTCAGCAAGTTCAACGGTAACGATACAAGTAAATATAACGATAATTGCAATTATAAACGCAATTAACTTCCAGAAATTTACAAGATTGTTGCCGATACCACCTATCATTTCAATTAATGCAAGACCTGCTGATGCAATAATACCTGCAAAAATTAAAAGTGATATACCATTTGAAATACCATATTCAGTAATTCTTTCACCTATCCACATAGTGATAACCGTACCAACCGTGTAGAAAAGGATAAGAACTATTACTGCTAACCATTCTTGTCCAAAAAGCATTGCCGTAATTGAAGTTGAACCTTCAACGTTGGTTATGCCGTCGCCAAAGTTTAATATAATACCGAGTGATTGAATTATTGCAAGAACGATTGTAACGTATCTTGTGTATTGAGCAATTCTCTTTCTGCCTTCTTCACCTTGTTTAGAAAGTCTTTCTAACGCAGGGATAGCAACAGCAAGAAGTTGCATAATAATCGACGCATTAATATATGGTCCAATACCCATTGCGAATAACGTACCATTCATTAACGAACCACCCGTCATCATATTCATAATGTTAAGGTATGATAAATTTTGTAAAGCTTCTGAATCAAGCATAGTGCCTGAACCTACGCCAGGAACAGGTATATAACAACCTATTCTATATATTAATAAGAATAATAACGTAAGCCAAATCTTTACACGAATTTCTTTAACCTTAAACGCTTGTTTTAATGTTTCAAACATTGTTTACCTCCAAGTAAGGTAATTAAACTTCTTCGCAAGTACCGCCAGCTGCCTCAATAGCTTTTTTAGCCGTTTGTGAGAACTTTGTTGCTTTTACGGTTAATGCAACTTCAAGTTTGCCATTACCTAAAACTTTAAGACCAGCAGCATCTTTAACTGCCATAATAAGTCCTGCTGATTCAAGTGTTTCATAGTCAACTACTGCACCGTTTTCAAATGCGTTTAATACGTCAAGATTAACGATTGCATACACTTTTCTAAAATGATTGTTAAAACCACGTTTAGGAACTCTACGTATAAGTGGCATTTGACCGCCTTCAAAGCCTGGTCTTACACCACCGCCACTTCTAGCCCATTGTCCTTTGTGACCTTTACCACTTGTTTTGCCAAGACCAGAACCTATACCACGTCCAAGTCTTTTTGAAGTAGTCCTGCTGCGTTCAGCAGGTTGTATTGTATCAATTCTCATAATTCTACCTCTCAAACGTTTTCTACTTTTACAAGGTGGCAAACTACTTTGAGTTGACCTTGTAAAGTTGCTGAGTCGGCAAATACTTTTGACTGACCCACTTTGTGAAGACCAAGGGCTAAAACTGTACCCTTTTGAGCTTTAGAACAAGAAATTGTACTTTTTACAAGTGTAACTTTAATTTGCATAATTCTTCTCCTTAATCTCTAATTTCTTCAACTGTTTTACCACGAAGGCGAGCAACTTCTTCAATTGATTTAAGGCCGTAAAGACCAGCAATTGCTGCTTTAACCATATTGATAGGATTGCTTGTACCATGTGATTTAGTTCTAATGTTCTTAACGCCTACTGCTTCCATAACCGCACGAACAGGACCACCAGCGATAACACCGGTACCTTCTTCGGCAGGGAGCATTACGATTGAACCTCTACCAAATTTACCAACAGTTTCGTGTGAAATAGTTGTGCCTACAAGTGATACTTTTCTCATAGCCTTTTTAGCTTGAGCAGTTGCTTTATCGATTGCTTCTGGAACTTCGTTTGCTTTACCCATACCGCAACCAACTCTACCATTTTCGTCACCAACTACTACTAAAGCGGCAAAACGCATCTTACGACCACCTTTTACTACCTTAGTTACACGATTAACTGAAATAAGTTTTTTAATTAAGCCGTCTTTTTCTTCTTGTTTTCTAGGGGCTCTGTTTTCTCTTGCCATATCCATTTACCTCCTATTAGAATTTAAGGCCGGCTTCTCTTGCGCCGTCTGCTAAGCATTCAACACGACCAGTGTAAATGTAACCACCTCTGTCGAATACTACGTTTTCAATACCTTTTGCAAGGGCCTTTTTAGCAAGTTCTTGTCCTACAACTTTACTTGCTTCTTTCTTAGTTAAGTCTTTTACTAATTCAATTACAGCCTTTTCAACAGTTGAACAAGCAACTAAAGTGTTTCCTGTTACGTCGTCAATTATCTGTGCATAAATATGATTAAGACTTCTATATACGCAAAGTCTTGGGCATTCTGCTGTTCCAGAAACCTTTTTTCTTACTCTTGCGTGTCTTTTTAATCTATCAGCATTTTTATCGATTTTTGATATCATATCAGTTTACTCCTTACTTACCTGCCGTCTTACCTTCCTTACGTTCGATTACTTCGTCGCTATAACGAATACCGTATCCGTGGTAAGGTTCAGGTTTTCTAATGGCTCTAATTTTAGCGGCTTCGCCACCAACAAGTTCCTTATTAATACCTTTAACTGCGATTTCAGTAACTGAAACAACTGTTAAAGTAACACCTTCAATAGCCTTATATTCAACAGGGTGGCTTAAACCAACGTTTAACGTAATGTCTTTACCGTTTTGAGTTACTTTCCAACCTACACCGTTTACAATAAGGTTCTTTTGATAGCCTTTTGTTACGCCGTTTACCATATTAGCTAAAAGTGCTCTGTATAAGCCGTGTTTAGCCTTAGTTGTATTGATTTCATTTGCTCTTGTAACGATAATTTCGTCGTTTTCAACTTTAACACCGATAACTTCGTTATCGAAAGTTTGAGTTAAAGTTCCAAGAGGACCTTTTACCGTTAAAAGATTACCTTCTACTTTAAGTTCTACACCTGCTGGTAATTTAACAGGGGCTTTACCAATTCTTGACATGTTCTATTCCCCCTATTACCATACGTAAGCAAGAACTTCACCACCGTGGTTTGCTTTTCTTGCTTCTTTATCTGTCATAATTCCTTTTGGTGTAGAAATTATTGCGATTCCTAATCCACCAAGAACTTTTGGAAGTTCGTCGTGGCCTGCATAAATACGAAGACCTGGTTTAGAAATTCTTTTAAGTCCGTTTATAACTTTTTCACCATTTGGTCCGTATTTTAAAGTGATAACGATTTTACCTTGAACGCCTTCTTCAACAGTTTCAAATCCGTTGATGTAGCCTTCTTGTAAAAGAAGTCTAGCAATTTCTTTTTTGATGTTTGATGCCGGAACTTCAACCGTTTCATGCTTTACTACTAACGCGTTTCTTATGCGTGTGAGCATATCTGCAATTGTATCTGTCATTTTATGTTCCTCCTTATTACCAACTTGACTTCTTTACGCCTGGAATTTGTCCTTTATACGCTAAATTTCTGAAGCATATACGACAAATACCATACTTACGTAATACAGCGTGTGGACGACCACAAATACTGCATCTCGTATAAGCTCTCGTAGAGAACTTTGGTTCTTTTTGTTGTTTATTTATCATTGCTTTTTTTGCCATGATTGTATATCTCCTTAATTAGCTTTAAAAGGCATACCCATTGCTTTAAGTAATTCGTATGCTTCTTCATCTGTTTTCGCAGTAGTTACGAAACAAATGTCAAAACCCCTTATTTTATCCACTTGGTCATATTGAATTTCAGGGAAAATAAGTTGTTCTTTAACGCCCATAGCGTAGTTACCTCTTCCGTCGAAAGATTTTGAAGGAACACCCTTAAAGTCTCTTACTCTTGGAAGAGCGATTGAAACGAATTTGTCGAAGAATTGTAACATTCTTTCGCCCCTTAACGTTACTTTAATACCTACTGTCATACCTTCTCTTACTTTGAAGTTAGCAACTGATTTTTTTGCTTTTGTTAAGATAGGTTTTTGACCTGCGATAAGGGCTAATTCTTTTTCAACTTGTTGAACGCTTTTTGCGTTGTCCTTAACGTCACCAAGACCACCGTTAATAGTTATTTTAACAAGTTTTGGAACTTGGTTTACGTTTTTATAGTTAAAGTGCTTCATAAGATAAGGTACGACTTCGTTAACGTACTGTTCTCTTACTCTACATGTTGAATCGGTTGCAGTTACCTTAGCAACCTGAGTCATTTCTGCCATAATAGATTCTCCTTATTAATTATTCTGCTGTTTCTTCGTCTTTTTTAACAGCCTTCTTTCTTGTTGAAGCCTTTTTAACTTCCTTTACTTCACTTGTAGTTTCAGTTTCAGTAGAAGTTTTTGTAGTTTTACGTTTTCTAGCTGGCTTTACTTCTTCAGTAGCAGGCGTAGTTGTTACGTCACTTTCTTCGCTCTTTGTAGCCTTTTTAGTAGCTCTTTTCTTTGGTTCTTCTTTAACGGCTACTTTTGCGTCAAGAGATTGTTTACATTTTTTACATACTCTTACCTTTTTGCCGTCAATAATTTCATAACCAACTCTTGTTGCTTTACCACATACAGGGCAAATAACAAGTACGTTTGAAGCGTCGATAGGACCTTCTTTCTTAATTTTTTGACTTGTTTCTTGTGCTGAACGAGCTTTACGATTCTTTTCTTGAACGTTTACACCTTCAACAACAATTTTGTTTTCCTTTGGAAATGCTACAAGTACCTTTCCTGTCTTTTTAACGTCTTTACCTGTTATAACAACAACAGTATCGTTTTTCTTAACTTTCATAGTTCACTCCTTATAACACTTCTGGAGCAAGAGATATAATTTTCATATAATCTCTGTCTCTTAATTCTCTTGCAACAGGTCCAAAGATACGTGTGCCCCTTGGTTGTTTATTATTATCAATAATAACTGCTGCGTTTTCGTCAAACTTAATGTGAGTACCATCTGGTCTACGAAGACCTTTTGCACTTCTAACAATTACTGCTTTAACTACGTCTTTTTTACCAACAACTCCGCCTGGAGTTGCACTTTTTACGCTGGCTACAATAACGTCACCTATGTTGCCTGTTCTTCTAAAAGAACCTCCGAGAACTCTTATACACATAATCTCTTTTGCGCCAGAATTATCTGCAACTTTCAAAATAGTTTGTGGTTGTATCATCTTTGTTCCCTCCTATTACTTAGCCTTTTCAATAATTTCAGAAACTCTCCAATTTTTTGACTTAGAAAGTTTTCTTGTTTCAACTATTCTAACTTTATCACCAATACCACATTCGTTATTTTCGTCGTGAGCCTTGAATTTTACAGTTTTAGTAATAGTCTTTTTATAAAGTGGATGTTTGCTTTTGTCAGTAACTTCTACAACAACAGTCTTATCCATTTTGTCAGAAACAACGATACCAACTCTTTCTTTTCTTAAATTTCTATCCATATTTGTTTCCTCCATTACGCCTTAAGTTCTCTTTCGCGAAGAATTGTTTTAACTCTTGCGATATCCTTCTTAACCGTTCTTAATACAGTAGGGTTTTCAAGTTGACCCGTTGCATGACGGAAACGAAGGTTAAATAATTCTTCTTTTAACGAATCAAGTTTTGCAACTAATTCATCGTTAGTCATACCTTTAATTTCTTGTATTTTCATTAACCTTCACCGCCTTCTTGTACAATTTCTTTAACCATAAACTTCGTTTTGATAGGAAGTTTATGTCCTGCAAGACGCATAGCTTCCCTTGCAGTTGCTTCATCAACACCGTCCATTTCGAATAAAACTCTACCTGGTTTAACAACAGCAACCCAATATTCAACAGAACCTTTACCTGAACCCATTCTTGTTTCAGCAGGTTTTTGAGTTATTGGCTTGTGTGGGAAAATGTCTATCCAAACTTGGCCACCACGTTTAATAAATCTTGTCATAGCAACACGGGCTGCTTCAATTTGATTTGAAGTAATCCAAGCAGGTTCCATTGCTACAAGGCCGTATTTACCGTAAGCAATTTGGTTACCCTTATTTGCTTTACCAGTCATTCTTCCTCTATGAACTCTTCTTCTTTTAACTCTTTTAGGCATCAACATATTATGCTTCGCCTCCTTCACTTATTTTAGAAACTTTTCCTAAAACTTCACCTTTATAAATCCATACTTTAACGCCGATAATACCAAACGTTGTATGTGCTTCGCCAAAACCGTAATCGATATCAGCTCTTAAAGTTTGAAGTGGAATTGAACCTTCGTGGTATTGTTCGCTACGAGCAATTTCTGCACCGTCTAAACGACCACTTACCATAATTTTTATACCTTTAACGCCAAGACGCATTGCTCTTGAAATTGCTTGTTTCATACTTCTTCTGAAAGATGCTCTCTTTTCAAGTTGAGAAGCAACGTTTTCAGCAACAAGTTGTGCATCGCTATCAGGTTTTTTAACTTCTACGATATTAATTGCAATTTGCTTATTTTTAGCAATTTTAGCAAGTTTACCTTTCATTACTTCGATTTCAGCACCTGCTTTACCGATAAGTACGCCTGGTCTTGCTGTAAATACAGTAATAGTAACTTTGTTTGCTGCCCTTTCAATTCTAATTGAAGAAATTGCTGCTTGGAAATAAGTTTCTTTAATGTATTTTCTTAATTCGTAGTCTTCTTTAAGGTTTGCAGAGAAACCTTTTTTATCTGCATACCATTGTGTATCCCAATCTTTAATAATGCCGACTCTTAAACCATGTGGATTAACTTTTTGTCCCATAATTCCTCCTACTTAGCAAGCACATCAAGAATAACTGTGATGTGACTTGTGCGTTTTAAAATTCTAAACGCTCTACCGTGAGCCATTGGTCTCATTCTTTTAAGAGTTGGACCTTGGTCAGCATAACATTCTGCTACTTTTAAATCATCTCTGTTCATACCGAGATTGTGTTCAGCGTTAGCCGCAGCAGAAAGAACAACTTTTTTAATTGGTTCAGCACCTGCCTTAGACGTGTTAGTCAAAATAGCAATTGCATCTTTAACACTTTTACCTCTAATATTATCAAGTACGACTCTTACTTTGTAAGGAGAAATTCTAACGTATTTAGCAACTGCTTTTGCTCTTTTGTCTTTATTTTCCTCAATTCTTTGAGTCTTTAATTTCATATTTTTAGCCATTTGAAATCTCCTTATTTACCACCAGACGTTTTAGAACCTGCGTGTCCCTTGAATGTTCTTGTTGGAGCAAATTCACCAAGTTTACAACCTACCATATCTTCGGTTATATAAACAGGAACGTGCTTTCTACCATCGTGAACTGCGATTGTGTGACCAACCATTTGTGGGAATATTGTAGATGCTCTTGACCAAGTTTTTAAAACTGTCTTTTTGTTTTCAGCGTTAAGCGCTTCTACTCTTTTAAGTAATCTTTCTTGGACGAAAGGTCCTTTTTTAACACTTCTACTCATTTTGTCTCCCTCCTATTAGTTCACTCTTTTAAGAATCATTTTGTCTGTTCTATTCTTCTTCTTTCTTGTCTTGTAACCAAGAGCAGGTTTACCCCATGGAGTTACAGGACCAGAACGGCCGATAGGTGCTCTACCTTCACCACCACCGTGAGGGTGGTCGCATGGGTTCATTACTGAACCACGTACAGTAGGTCTAATACCCATATGTCTAACTTTACCCGCTTTACCAATTCTGATAATTTCGTGGTCTAAGTTACCAACTTGACCGATTGTTGCTTTACATTTAACAAGAATAAGTCTCATTTCGCCACTTGGCATTTTAACTTGTGCATATTTAGCGTCTTTTGCCATAAGTTGTGCAGACATACCTGCTGCCCTTACGAGTTGACCGCCTTTACCTGGTTGAAGTTCAATGTTGTGAATCATTGTACCAACAGGAATATCTTCAATAGCAAGTGCGTTACCTGGCTTAATATCTGCTGTTGAACCACTTAAAACTGTATCGCCTACGCTAAGGCCGAGTGGAGCAAGAATATATCTCTTTTCACCATCAGCATAAACTAAAAGTGCGATGTTTGCAGTTCTGTTTGGGTCGTATTCAACAGTTTTTACGATTGCTGGAATACCATCTTTATTTCTCTTAAAGTCAATAATACGGTATTTCCTTTTATTTCCACCACCTTGGTGTCTTACTGTTATTTTACCTTGAGCATTTCTTCCGGCATTCTTTTTTTGGTCTTCTAATAATGACCTTTCAGGTTTAGTACAAGTAATTTCTTCAAAAGTACTAACCGTCATAAAACGACGTGCTGAAGAAGTAGGTTTATATCTTTTAATACCCATTTACTTTTCCTCCTTAAGACAATGAGTCAAAGAACTCAATGCTCTTGCTGTCTTGCTTTAATTGCACAATTGCCTTTTTGTAGTCAGGAGTATAACCTTCGTTTCTACCCATTCTTCTGAACTTACCATGGCAATTAACCGTGTTTACTGATTGAACCTTTACGTCGAAAAGTTTTTCTACTGCAAGTTTAATTTCAGTTTTGTTTGAATTTTTAGCAACGATAAATACATATTTTTTATTTGCTATTTCAGCATAACTCTTTTCTGTTAAAAGAGGTCTAATGATTACGTCTCTTGCTTCCATTATTCTTGAACCCCCTCATTAAACTTATCATAGAATTTTTCAATAGATTCTACTGCACCTTGTGCAATTACTACTACTGCATTTTTAACAACGTCGTATGTGTTGAGTTGTTCAACAGGCATTGTTGAAAGCGTAGGAATGTTAGCAGCAGCCCTAATTACTTTTACGTCGTTATTAGCCATAACCATTAAAACAGTTTTTTCTAAATTAAACGCATTAAGGAATGCTACCATTTCTTTTGTTTTACCATTTTCTACTTCTAAATTGTCGATTACGATAAATTCGTTATCAGCAATTTTCTTAGAGAGCGCTGATAAAAGCGCAATTCTCTTTGCTCTAATGTTCATTTTCTTTGAGAAATCTCTTGACTTTGGAGCAAATACTACACCACCTTTAATCCATTGTGGAGCTCTTGTTGAACCTTGACGAGCACTACCTGTACCCTTTTGTCTATAAGGTTTTTTACCACCACCTCTTACTTCTGACCTTGTTAAAGTACTTTTTGTACCTTGACGTTCATTAGCAAGTCTTGTTACAACTGCTTGGTGTATTAAAGGTTCGTTGTATTCAACAGCAAAGATTTCACTTAATTCCATATTGCCGGTCTCTTGACCTTTCATATTATAAATTTTAACACTTGGCATATCTCTACTCTCCTTATGCTTTTACACTGTCAGAAATAACTACGATACCGCCTGTTGGACCTGGAATAGCGCCTTTAATTAAAAGTGCGTTTCTTGCTTCGTCCACTTTAACGATTTCGAGATTTTGTACAGTTACTTTTTCATGTCCGTATTGACCAGGCATGTGTTTGTTCTTAAATACTCTTGATGGAGCACTAATTGAACCCATAGAACCTACTTCCCTGTGTACAGGGCCTACACCGTGAGTCATCTTTAATCTTTGTTGATTCCATCTTTTAATAACACCACTAAAACCATGACCTTTACTTGTTCCAGCAACGTCAACTTTGTCGCCTTCGGCAAATTGTGTAACAGTTAAAATTGCGCCTACTTCGTATGATTTAATATCATCGAATCTAAATTCTTTAAGAATTTTCTTAGGAGCAACGCCTGCTTTCTTAAATTGCCCTTGTGATGGTTTGTTAAGTCTTGCTTCCTTTACGTCACCAAAACCAACTTTTACTGCTTCATAACCGTCCTTTTCAATCGTTTTGATTTGTACGATTGGGCAAGGACCTGCCTCAACTACGGTAACAGGGATTACTTTTCCGTCTGCTGAAAAGACCTGTGTCATACCTAATTTTTTACCAATGATTGCTTTATTCATAGATAAAGTTCACCTCCATAAAATACTTTTAATTTTAATTTTTTGATTACAACTTGATTTTTACGTCTACGCCTGCTGGCAAATGTATACTATCAAGTATTTTTGCATTTGACGAATAAATGTCAATTAATCTCTTGTGAGTTCTAATTTCAAATTGTTCTCTGCTATCTTTATACTTGTGTGGAGACCTTAAAATAGTAACTATTTCCTTTTCCGTAGGAAGGGGAATAGGTCCACTAATCTTTGCACCTGCTTTTTTCATTGCTTCAACAATTCTTTCAGTTGCTTGGTCAACCATTCTGTGGTCGTATGCAGCCAATTTGATTCTAATTTTTTGTCCTGCCATTGATTGATTTTCTCCTTTTTTTATACTAACTGTTAATGTGGTCAACATTGCCGTGTGTGTCACACCTTAGGAAATAAAAAAATCACTCGCTGCTGTGTGTTTTTTGCGAATGACATTCTACGCCCTTGGGTGGTTAGTCGCAAGAGTTTAACCCTCACATTTGTCAACAAAAATTATCTATGCCCAAACTGATTTCCGGATTCAGTAAAGCATTTAAAGTAACTTTTTGTCTCTACCCTATTTAACACAGCCTTAATATAATATAATATATAGACGTAAAAGTCAAACGTTTTTTAATGGTTTTTTTAATTTTTTTTAATATTTTTTTTATTTATTTTTAACACACAATATATAGTATTTTTACTATTTTTTAGCATTATATTTAGACGAAAAAATACAAAAAAAGTATTGCAAAAATATTATATTAATGCTACAATTTAAAAAAAGGAGAAAATTATGACAACCGACGGCGTGCGAAGTAGAAAATTTAATACCAAAGTACGCAATAATTTGCGTGCTATTTAAGTGGGCAAATAGTCTAATTTTATTATATATTATATATAGAAAAGTAAAATCGTTATTTGTCCGTTTTAAAACGGGCTTTTTTATGCCCAAAGGAGACTGTTATGACAGACAAAAACAACATATTTGAAAACGACGAAATTATCGTTCCTGAAAAAAGAAATTATGAAGAAGAGTTGCTTTTATTAATTAGAAGCAATTTAACTCAAAAACAATTAAAAGAAGCGTTAAGCGATTACCACGATAACGATATTGCCGAAATTATACCAAATCTTTCTTCTACCGAAAGAAAAAGACTTTATAGAACGTTAGGCGTTGACGGCACAAGTAGCGTTTTCGCTTACCTTGACGATGCCGAAGAATATTTGGGCGAACTTGAAATTGAAAAAGTAGCCGATATTATTGAGTCAATGGACGCTGACGATGCCGTTGAAATTTTAGACGAATTAGAAGAAAAAACTAAAAATGAAATTATAAAATTAATTGACGACGAAATTTTAGAAGATATTGAACTTATTAATTCGTACGACGATAATTTAATTGGTAGTAAAATGACTACTAACTTTGTTACCGTCAATAAGGACGTTACCGTTAAAAAGGCTATGTCGTCTATTATAAGGCAAGCGGCTGATAACGATAATATTTCAACCATTTACGTTTTAGACGGCGACGTTTTTTACGGAGCAGTTGAACTTAGAGATTTAGTTGTCGCAAGGGACACTACTCCTTTTGAAAGCATAATTTCAACCAACTACCCTTACCTTTACGCAAATGAAACGATAAGTGATTGCATTGAAAAGTTAAAAGATTATCAAGAAGACTCTATACCCGTTCTTAATGAAAACAATGAGTTGATAGGTGTTATTACGTCGTCGGACGTTACACAAGTTGCCGTTGAAGAAATTAGCGACGACTACGCAAAACTTGCCGGCTTAACAAGTGAAGAAGACTTGGACGAACCTATTTTAAAAAGCGTTAAAAAACGTATTCCTTGGCTACTTGTTTTACTTGTCGTTGGTTTTGGCATTTCTTACGTTACGCAACTTTTCCAAAGTGCAATACCACTTTCTCTTATAATTATTTATTCTTTTCAAACTCTTATTTTAAGTATGAGTGGTAATACAAGTACGCAAAGTCTTGGCGTAACTATAAGGGTTGTTTCTGACGAACAATTAACAACCAAACAAAAACTATCGTTTATTCTTAAAGAATTGCGTGTTAGCGTTTTAAACGGACTTATAGTAGGCTTAATTTCATTTATATTCGTAGGTCTTTACTTAACGTTTATAATTCCTAACGATATAGCGCACTTAAACGTTTCACCGTTTGCAATTTCAGGCTGTATAGGCATTTCTCTTTTTATTGCTATGATAATTGCAGGACTTATCGGAACGCTTATTCCTATGTTCTTTAAAAAGGTGGGCATTGACCCTGCAATTGCATCAGGCCCACTTATCACTACCCTAAACGACTTTATTTCAGTTTGCTGTTACTACGGAATTTCATTTTTAATGCTTGTTTCTCTACTTGGTATAGCGTAAATATTTATTAATCTATAAAACTTAACAACTAAAAAAACTAACGATAATTTCGTTAGTTTTTTATGTTACGTTTAGTTAATTTTTATTAGTTTTGTAAAATATCAACGTATTTAGAAGAATATTCTTTATACTTTTCACGATAGAACTCACTTTCGCCACGCATTGTTTTAAGTGATTCGTGTAAGTTCATATTGTTTTTAGAAAAATCAATTACGCAACCTGCAATATTTGAACAATGGTCAGATACCCTTTCCATATTAGAGATAAGGTCGCTCCAAACAAAGCCTGCTTCAATACTGCATTTGCCTTGACGTAACCTTTCAATATGATTAGCACGGAGTAATTCTTTCATTTTATCAATTACTTCTTCAAGTGGTTCAACAAGATAAGAAACGTTTAAATCGTTTTTAATAAACGCTTCGTGCGAAAGGTTTACTATTTCTAACGTTGCTTGACATAAAGACGCCATTTCTTTTGCACCTTTTTCGGTAAACTTAATTTCTTTTTCTCTTAATTCTTCTACCGATTCTAAAATGTTTACGGCGTGGTCGGTAATTCTTTCAAAATCACCTATCGCTTTAAGTAAAACTGATGCCATTGTACCATCTTTTTCACTTAACGGCTTTGAACTTAATTTTACTAAATATGATCCGATTATATCTTCATAATGGTCAGTAATATCTTCAATTTCGTTAATTCTTTCGGCTTTTTTAGCATCGTAATTAGATAAACAATCTATACTAAGCGTTAAAGATTCACGGGTAAGTTCTGCCATTTTTAAAGTTAAATCATAAGTTTGGTTGATAGCAACTGCCGGCGTTAGTAATAAACGTTCGTCAAGTTCAACAACACTGTCCTTACTTGCTGTTTCAGGTATAAGTTTGTAAGCAAGTTTTTCTAAAAGAACTGATGCTGGAAACAATATTACCACACACGAAATATTGAATACACTATGAATTATAGCAATACCAAATTCCGTAGCCGCTTGGCTTAAAATTAACGGCTTAATCGTTAACGTTATAATATAGTAAGCAATTAACCATATTAAAGTGCCTATAAGGTTAAAGAAAAGGTGAACTATCGAAACTCTTCTTGCGTTTTTGTTTGCCCCTACCGAAGATAAAAGTGCCGTTGTACAAGAACCTATATTTTGACCCATTATGATAGGGATAGTTGCCCCGTATGAAATAGCACCCGTAGAAGCGAACGCTTGCAAAATACCAACCGATGCTGATGAAGACTGCATCATTGTAGTAACTACTGCACCAACTATAATACCTAAAATAGGATTTTCAAACATTATAAATAATTGACGGAATGCAGGTACGTCTTTTAAAGGCGCTACTGCCCCGCTAACTATATCCATACCAAACATTAAAACTGCAAAACCTAATAAGATACTTCCTACGTCTTTTTTCTTTTTAGATTTTGAAAACATTTGCAAGCATATACCTATAAGTGCAAGTATAGGCGTAAACGACATAGGTTTTAATAATTGTAAAAATATGTTATCGCCTGAAATACCTGTTAAACTTAAAAGCCACGCAGTAACAGTTGTACCTATGTTTGCACCCATAATTACGGGTATTGCTTGTTTTAACGTCATTATACCTGAGTTAACAAAGCCTACAACCATAACGGTAGTTGCACCTGACGACTGAATTGCCGCCGTTACACCAAGACCTGTAAGTAAACCTGCTCCTTTATTGTTTGTTAGTTTACCTAACGTTGTTTCTAACTTACCACCTGCCGTTCTTTCTAATCCTTTACCCATTACGTCCATACCGTAAAGAAATAAGGAAACACCACCGATAAGTGTTAATACATCAAAAATTGTCATAAAAACTCCTTAATCATTTGATTTTATTTTTGCTATTAATTTATGTATCTTTATATTTTTTTCTACAAATTTTTTTTCATATTCAGTTTGTATGTTATCACTAATATCTTCACTATATAAATCGTCGGTTACGTAAAGCAAATCAAATCCATTTTCTAAAAGAGACGTTTTAGAATATTCAAAAAAGCCTACGTTATCAGTTTTTAAAAAGATTTTAGCGTTTTTACTTAATATTTTTTTATAAATATTTAAAAAGTATTGATACGTTAACCTATGATTTTCATATTGTTTTTTAGGATACGGACACGAAAAGTTTAAATACAAATTACTAATTTTGCCATCTTTAATAAAATAGTTTAAAAGTTCTGCACCCATATTTAAAAACTTAACGTTAGTTAAGTTGTTTTCTTTTGCAAGTTCGCCTGCCGAAACGATAACGTTTTCGCTAACTTCAACACCTAAATAGTTTACGTTAGGATTTAAGCGTGCCATTTCAACTAAAAAACAACCTTTACCACAACCTATTTCCATTTCGATAGGGTTGTTGTTTCCAAAAAGGCTTTCGGTATCAATATAATTGTAACGGCTTTCTTCTTCTAAACGAAAATGTTTGCCTGAAACTGACATAACAACGTATTCGTTACAATTTTCTAATCGTGAAAATAAATTCTTTTTTCTACGCATTCTCATTAAACTTCACCGTCGTCGGTATAACCGAATTCCTTTAAATATTTTTCCCTATCACGCCAATTTTCAATAACTTTTACGTACGTTGTTAAAAATACTTTTGCATTTAAAAACTTTTCCATACCTTCTCTTGCGAAAGCACTAACTTCTTTAATGGCTTGTCCTTGCTTGCCTATTAAAATGGCTTTATGGTTTTGTTTTTCGCAAATAATATCTAAACTAATATCGTAAATACCATTTGGTCTTTTTGAAAATTCGTTTACTATTACGGCTATTCCGTGTGGAATTTCTTTATCAAATTTTAAAAGCACTTTTTCACGCATTATTTCGCTAATCATAAACCTTTCAGATTTATCAGAAACAACGTTATCGTTAAAAATCATTTCGCCGTCAGGCAAATAATTTAAAATTGCGTTTAATAATTCTTTTACGTTTTTACCCTTTCTTGCCGAAACGGGTACGATTTCTTTTATATTTTCAATAGTTGCTAATTTAACTAAATTTTCAGGTATTTTATCTTTAACCGTGATATCGGTTTTACTCATTGCAACGATGCAAGGCACGTCCCCTTGACAAATTGAGTTTAAAATATTAAAGTCTTCTTCTTTAATACCGTCGTGCCCGTCAATAACGAATAAAACTAAATCAACTTCTTTTGCAGTTCTTCTTGCCGTTTTTTGCATTTTTTTATTTAATACGGTTCCTGCTTTATAAAAGCCTGGCGTATCTTCAAAAACTATTTGATAATCGCTTGTCGTCAAGATGCCTAAAATTCTATCACGTGTTGTTTGTGGCTTTGGCGAAACTATGGCTACCTTTTCGCCCACTAAAACGTTTATTAAGGTAGATTTACCTGCATTTGCCTTACCTAATACGGCAACCGTACCACATTTCATCTTAATACTCCTATCTTTTGCATAATTTCTTGTTGTAAATTTTTCATTTCTAATTCTTCACTTGTTTCAATATGGTCGTAGCCAAATAAATGCAATAATCCGTGGCATATTAAAAAGGTAATTTCCCTTTCAACTGAATGCCCAAACTCAACTGCTTGTTCTTCTGCCCTTTTAGTACAAACTACTATCGAACCTAAAAATATAGCGTCCAACTCATTATCGTAATCGTAAGGGTGGTCTTTTTTATCAATTACTTTACCTTTAACCCCGTCTAATGAAGGAAAGGACAAAACGTCCGTGACTTTATCGATTTGTCTAAACTCTTTATTGAGTTTTTTTATTTTTGCCTTGCTTACAAATTCAAGTTCAAAAAACAATTTTTGGTTTTGATTTAACGTTTTATAAACTTGTGAAGTAAGTTTTTCAATATCAACGGGCGATTTTTTATAAAGCCCGATTAATTTAGTTTCCATTTTTCTTACCTATTTTTAATTTAGGATATTTTACCCTGCCGTGATATACTCCTGCAAGAGTGCTTGTAATAGCGTGTCTTATAATATCAAGTTCCCTTAACGTAATATCGCATTCGGTAAATTGTTCTAATTCCATTCTTTCTTCAACAATTTCCCTAACGGCCTTGTCAACAAGTTCGTGAGTTCTATTGTTAATTGTTCTTACTTTTGCTTCCGAAGCATCACAAATCATTATAATTGCGGCAATTTTTGTTTGTGGTTTTGGCCCTTGATAACAGAAATCGTCAATATCAAGTTGGCCATCGGTAAACTTTTTAGCCTTTGCATAGAAATATTTAATAGGCATAGTACCGTGGTGTTGTTCTGCTATATCTGATAAAATTGACGGCAAACGTCTTTTCCTAATAAGTTCTGCACCATCTTTTGCGTGAGATTTAATAATATCGGTAGAAAGTTCAGGCGAAAGTTCATCGTGCAAGTTTACGTCAGTTTGGTTTTCAGCAAAATATTCAGGGTTTTTAAGTTTACCTATATCGTGATAATATGCGCACGCCCTTGCAAGCATAGGATTTTCGCCTATTGCATTAGAACACGCTTCAGCCATAGTTGCAACTAAAATAGTATGGTTAAACGTACCCGGAGCATTTTGTATAAGATTTCTAATTAACCTTGTTTTATGGTCGGTAAGTTCACTTAATCTAAAATTAGTTACTGCTCCAAATATAATTTCAATGAAAGGTAAAATAACTATAAATAATATATTAGTTAAAATACCACTACAAAAAGCGTATAACAAGTTATCGGTAAAAGAAAATTCGATACCGATTGACGCTAACATTACAGGTATTGATATTACGCCACCCATAAGTAATACTTTAAATCTTGAAGAAATGCCATCTACTAAAAATACTGAGAAAGTGCCCGTAATAAACGTAATTGCCATGGACGTAATAGCCAAAGAGTTGGCTTCATATAATAAAAAGTCAACTACAATCATATAAGAAGCAAATACTATATTCATAAATACGGCTGTTTTTCTTTCAGTTACGAATAATATTAATAAACAACATAAACTTATAGGTCTTAAATAAATGTTTTTAAGCCCAAAAACGTAGTTTGCTATAACTGAAACGGTAATTATGGCGTATATCATTAATTGATTTGATATCTTATAAATAAAATCGCCTTTTTCATTATAGAAATATATAAACGTAACCATTATTAAAAGAGCAACGGCTATTCCACTAAAAACAACGCCTTTTACGTTATTTATATCGCTAAAAAATAAATTAAAATCTTCAAAACCATTGTTTCTTATTACTATGGCAACGAATACAAGCGACATTAAAACTAAATATTCAAAAAATAACGTTATTGCGTGTTTTACAAAATCTTTGCCTTTCCACTCAATTCTTCTTGCTTTTTTTACCATTAGTTTTCCCCTTGATTTTTATTTTCCTTAGAATATGCTTTTATAATTTCACCGACTAACGGATTCCTTACAACGTCTTTATAAGTTAAATTTACTATTTTAACTTTATCAATATCGTTAAGTAAACTTACGGCGTGTTTTAAGCCACTTTCTTTACCCGACGGCAAGTCTATTTGCGTTACGTCACCCGTAATTACCATTTTACTACCTTGCCCAAGCCTTGTTAAAAACATTTTCATTTGTTCTTTGGTAGTATTTTGTGCTTCGTCTAAAATGATGAAAGCGTCTGTAAGAGTTCTGCCACGCATATATGCAAGCGGTGCTATCTCAATTACTCCCCTTTCTATTAGTTTTTGATACGTTTCAAGCCCGAACATTTCTTGCAAAGCGTCGTATAAAGGTCTTAAATAAGGGTCAACTTTATTTTGTAAATCACCTGGTAAAAATCCAAGTTTTTCGCCCGCTTCAACAGCTGGACGCGTTAAAATGATTTTTTCTATTTCTTTATTTTTAAACGCTGTAACTGCAAGCGCTACCGCTAAATACGTTTTACCCGTGCCCGCAGGCCCAACACCACACGATACGGTGTTTTTCTTAATAGCATCAACGTATTTTTTTTGCCCTAAAGTTTTACATTTAATTTGTTTACCCCTTGAGTTTACGGCAACTACACCGCTAACTACGTTTTCAATATTATCAAGTTCGCCGTTTCTTGCTAAATCAACTAAATAAACTATTCTTGACTTGTCTATCTTTTCGCCAACGTTTATTATTTTTAAAAGTTTTTCTATTTCTTTTACGGCTAAAATAACGCTAGGCTTGTCTCCATTAACAACTATTTTATTATCGTCTAAAAAAATAGTTGCGCCTGTGTGAGCCATTAA
>JAZRJP010000010.1:0-16664 GCA_045645865.1 Christensenellaceae bacterium
GTGTTTTTTTAGTTATAAACATATCAACGTTGCTTACTATTATTAATAAATAACTAAATAATAATTTTATTTTGGGGTAAAATATGAAATTTATTGTAAATGGAATCGAATTATCAAACGCAGTATCAAAAGTAATTAAAGCAGTTTCAACTAAGACTACAAACGTAATTTTAGAAGGTATTAAACTTGCAGTTAAAAACGATGAATTAATTTTAACGGCTACCGATACTGAAATTTCTATTGAAAAAACTATTAAAGTTGAAACGTTTACAGAAGGTGAAGTTTTAGTTCCTGGTAAACTTTTTTACGAATACGTTAAAAAAATTGAAAATGAAGAAGAAATTGAAATTTGTGAAGAAGATAATAAATTAAAAATTAATTATTCTTCATCAGAAGGTTATATTCAATTATTAAACGTTGAAGAATTTCCTATAATTAATAAAGATATTAAAGAAAAAGCTTTTTCTATTTTACAAAAAGATTTTAAAGAATTAATTTTAAAATCAGTTTTTGCTTGTTCACAAGACGAAGCAAGACCACTTTTAAAAGGTTGCTTATTAGAAATTGAAGAAGATACTATTTCATCGGTTGCTCTTGATGGATTTAGACTTGCAATTACTAAAAAGAAAATTAAAGAAAGTACGGGTGATTTAAAAATTATAGTTAATCAAAGAACGTTAAATGAAATTTTAAGGTTACTTGATAAAGAAGAAGATATTTTCTCAATTAAAATACAAAAAAACGTTTTAAAATGCGAAGTTGATGGAACAGTATTTATTTCAAGACTTTTAGAAGGTGATTATATTAATTATAAAGAAATTATTAAAAATAATTATTCTTCACAAGTAAACGTTAATAGAGAAACTTTTTTAAATGCTATTGAAAGAGCATCAGTAGTAGCAACCGACTTAAAAAGAATTATTAAAGTAGATATTAAAGAAAATTATATGACAATTTCTGCAAGTAGTGAAGTTGGTAATACTAATGAAAATATTTTAATTAATTTAGAAGGTAAAGATTTAACTATTGCTTTTAACTCTAAATTTTTAAGTGATGCCGTAAAAGCAATAGACGATGAATTTATTAATTTATTTTTTAATAGTAAAATTGACCCTTGTATTATTAAACCATTATCAGGGGATGATTATTTATATCTTATTCTTCCTTTAAGAATAAACGCTTAAAAGGTTGACAAAAAACAAAAATAAAAGTATAATTTTATAGCAAAAAAAAGAAAAGAAGAAAAAAAGGAGTTTTTATTATGAAAAGAACATACCAACCTAAAAAAAGACAAAGAAGTAAAGTTCACGGTTTTAGAAAAAGAATGGCAACAAAAAATGGAAGAAACGTACTTAAAAGAAGAAGAGCAAAAGGTCGTCACAAATTATCAGCATAAAAAGCAAGATATAAGATTAAAAAAACAAAAAGATTTTGACCTTGTTTTTAAAAAGGGTAAAAGAATTATAACAAACTCTTTAACATTAATTTATTTAAAAAAAGAAAGTTTAAAGTTTGGTATAAGTTTAAGTAAAAAACACGGTAAGGCTTTTAAAAGAAATAAAATTAAAAGACTTTTAAGGGCATCTTTTAATTATTACGTAAAATTAATATCAGAAAATTACTATATTATAATTCTTCCTAAAATAAAGGAAGAATATAATTTTTTTGATTTTAAAAATGATATAAAATTTGCTTTACAAAAAGGAAATATATTAAATGATTAAAAGATTTTTAATAAAATTATTAAAATTATATAAAAAATATCTTTCTAAACCAATAAACGCAAGTTGTATATTTACTCCAAGTTGTTCAGAGTACGCTATGGAAGCAATAGAAAAACGAAACCTTTTTATTGCTTTTTTGCTTATTATATGGCGTATTTTAAGATGTAATTCAATTAATAAAGGTGGATTTGACCCTGTTCCTGATAGTAAGGAAGTTACTAAATGGGTTATTTAAAAGGAAAATATGAGTATTTTAAATATATTAAATGGAACTATTAATTTACCGTTTACAAGCACGTTACCTAACGTTGAATTAAACGGAATAGGTTTATTAGTTTCAAAAATAATAGAATTTTTCTCGTTTGGTGGCTACGTAGCAGTAGGTATTTTAATATTTTCGTTAATATTAAAAATAATACCACTTCCATTAGATATTTATTCTCGTACGGCAACAAAAAAGAATAATTTAAAAATGGAAAAAATGCGTCCAGAACTTGAAAAATTACAAAAACAATATGCTAACAATAAAGAATTATATTCTCAAAAAATGATGGCTCTTTACAAAAAAGAAGGTTATTCTGCTTTCGCTACTTGTTTACCATCAATTTTATCTATCGTATTCTTTATTGTAGTTATTACAGCGTTCCAACAATATTCTTCATTTTGTAAAGTAGATACGTTTAACCAAATGGCATATTCTTTTAATGAAAGTATTATTTATAATAAAAACGTTGATATTTATACTTTGGAAGAATATAATAATGCTACTCCTATCGAAAACAAAACAAAAATTAATAAAGAAGATTTAGGTAATTACGAATTATCTAACCTTGTTTTTTATAGTACGTTAACCGGTAACGCTGAAACGGTTGAAAGTGATTTTTATAATTTAATTATTAAAGAAGCACAAGATAATGCCGCAAGAAAATATATTGAAATTGAAAAGAAATATAGTTTCTTATGGGTTCAAAATATTTGGATAGAAGATTTACCTTGGAAAAAGGCTTTTATAGACGAAAATACTTACATAAATAGTTTATTCGTTTATTCAAAAGGCTGTTCTTCTGCTACTCTTGAACACCCTTTAAATACAAAAACTGCTTACAGTTTATTAACAGGTTCAAGTTTATTAGACGAATATAAAAACAAACCAAACGGTTATTTAATTTTAGTATTATTGTCGATAGGCTCAATGCTATTATCACAACTTTTAATGAGTAAAGACCAAAAAACTCAAATGGAACTTCAATCAGTTGACGGAAGTAACGGACAAGCCGCACAAACTTCAAAAATGATGACTTGGATGATGCCTATGATGTTTGGTATATTTGCTTTTATTTATACTGCATCTTTCTCATTATATTTAATTGTTAGTACGTTATTTAGTACTGCGTCTACTTTTATTATAAACAAAATTGTTGAAAATAAATTTAAAAAGAAAATGGAACAAGAAGAACAAGAAAGGTTTAATAAAAGATATTCGCATTTAAAAAATAAATAAGAAAGGATAGAAAAATGGAATATTTTTATGGAAAAACGGTTGAACAAGCCATAGAAGATGGTTTAGCAGCCTTAAACGTTGAAAGAAAAGACGTTGAAATTGTTATTATTGATGAAGGTACACAAGGCGGTTTTTTAGGGTTAGGCTCTAAAAAAGCAAAAGTTGGTATTGAAATAAAAACCGAAAACTATAAAAAAGCAATTAAATTTTTAGAAGGTATTTTTGAAATTTTAAAAATTTGTGCAACTTGCGAAGTTGAAGAATTAGAAGATAAAATTAAAATTAATATTATTTCAACGTCTTCTTCAAAAATTATCGGTTATAGGGGCGAAGTTTTGGATTCTTTACAAACTTTAACGTCAACTCTTTGTAATTCAAAACAAGAAGACTACAAAAGAATTATTATTGATTGCGAAAATTATAGAGATAAAAGACAAGTTACTTTAACAGAACTTGCCGTAAAACTTGCTGATAAAGCAGTTAAAACGGGTAGAAAAGTTAATTTAGAACCTATGAACGCTTATGAAAGAAGAATTATTCACTCTGCATTAAGCGAAAACGAACAAGTTAAAACCGAATCGGTTGGCAACGAACCACAAAGACACGTTGTAATTATTCCTAACAACTTAAAACCTTATAGCGATAAAAAAGATAAAGGTTTTAAAGATAGAAAGGGTACAAAAGGTAAAAGCGACGTTATTAAAACAACAAAAAAGACGTCAGGCTTCGGAACTTATTTAGGTAATAGTTTAAAAAATAACGACTAAAAAAAAGACTAACGAAAGTTAGTCTTTTTTGTTGTTAAATTTATTAAAAAACACCTTTATTATATTTAATCATAGCGTAAAAAATAAATATAAAGCCAACGGCTAAACCTACGCCCATAACTATGTTTGAAATAGTAAGATATAAAGTATTTAAAGTTGTTTTAGAAAGATAGGTTAAAATGCCCGAAACAATAATTGTAACACCTATTATAATAGTTCCAACACCTATTTTTCTACCAAAAGGTATTTTATCTTCTTCTTTTACACGTTTTGTGTGATAAGAGTGCAAAATTGAAACGTTACCTTTAAAATTAACAATACCTATAACAATAAGAACAACACCTAAAATTATTTGAACAATTGTATCCATAAACACCTTAAAAATTTTTTACTATTTAAATTATACCATAAATTATAAAAAAATCAAGTTAAAAAAGAAGAACCCTAAAAGAAACTTCTTTTAGGGTTAAAAACTATTTAATCAAACCGTTTAAAGTGTAAAGTAATGGTTCAAACACGGCGCCGTACCAATGGTTTTCAATCTTAGCCGTTTCTTTAATACAATTTACCGTAAAGTCTGCCGCAATTTTTGCCGCTTCACAAGCCGTTTTGCCGTTTACAAACGCTCCAACGAATACCGATGCGTAAATATCGCCTGTACCGTGGCAACTATTAGGCAATTTTTCGTGTTCGTAGTAGTAATAATTGTCGTTTTCGTAAACAACTACGCCCGTTTTACCTTTTTCGTAAGAAACGCCTGTTAAAACAACGTTTTTACAACCCATAGCTTTTAACGAAGCAAGTAACGTGTCGATATATTTTTTATCGTATTCTTCTTTATATTCAACGCCCGTTAAGAAGCATGCTTCTGTTATGTTAGGTATAATATAGTCGGCATTTACACAAAGTCTTGCCATTGCTTTTACGTATTCGTCGTCAAATATAGGGTATAACTTGCCGTTATCTGCCATAGCGGGGTCAACGATAAATTTGCCGTTTTTAAGAGTTGTTTTACAAATATTTAAAACGTAGTCAACTTGTTCTTTTGAACCAAGGTAACCAGTGTATATGGCGTCGAAAGTAATATTTTCCTTAACCCAATGGTTGTTAATTTTTGGCATATCTGATACCAAATCTCTAAAAGTAAAACCTGTAAAACCTGCCGTGTGAGTTGACAAAACTGCCGAAGGCAATATAGCCGTTTCAACACCGCAAGCCGAAATTATAGGGAGCGCTACCGTTAAAGAGCATTGTCCCACACAAGATATATCTTGAATTGTTAAAATTCTATTATAAGCCATAATTATCTCCTTTTTGGTAATTATAGCACAAGAGAATAAAATTGCCAACAATTTTATAATATAAATTGTTAAAATTTGGTCAGTAAAGGTTGAAAAAGGCAATTTTATAATTTAAAATTATAAGCAGGCGCACTTTTGTATGCCGTTTTTTATTGTATTTGCCATTTTCACCACCAAATTTAATCTTGTATTGTTAATGATTTTATCAATGCTTTGATTTTTGTCCGAAACAATACCTATAATTGATACGTCACCTATGGCGCTTAAATTTTTATTTACGCCAAGACCGGGTTTTATAGGCGAATTTATTATTTTTACGTTTCCTATATCGTCGGCGTTACCAACTGCGGCGTCAATAGCCAAAACTTTTGAGCCAGGGTGTATCTTTTTTATTGTTTTTGACAACGTCTCCGTTTCTTTCGCTGTAATAGGGTAGTCAAGCGTTCCATAAACAACAAGTTTGTTATTAGCGTCGTTTACCATAAGCGTGCCTATATATGGCCCTAAACTATCTCCTATTGCAAGGTCCGTGCCTATACAAACAATGACAAAATCATTAGTATTAATTAACGTTTTTAATTTTTTTGCAATGTTTTCTTCTGCAAAATCGCTATTTATATTAAAAGAAAAACTATTCATAGTAAAATTATAAACTTTTAATTCTTTTTTAATACAAACAAGAATAAAAATATTTAAAACAGAAACAATTATATATATTCTTTAAATATGTTTTTTGCTCTTTAAATTTTTAGTTTAGGTTTGACAAACATATAATAAAGTGGTATAATTATTAAACAAACATAAAACGTTAAAATTACATATAGGAGAAAACAAATGGACTTACAATTATTCTTTTCTATCGGAGAAGGTATAACCATAGCCTACATTGATATAATAGTTGGTCTTTTATTAATAGTTGCCATTATTATAGGGCTTGTAAGAGGTTTAGCAAAACAAATTCTTGGCTTTTTTGGTTTTATTGCTGCATTAGTTGGTGCGTATTTCTTATGCGCCCCCGTTACTAACTTTGTACAAACAAGTATGCCAAAGGTTGCCGAAACTGTTTCAGGTTGGATAGCAGGCATTGAAGGGATAAGCGAAATTAGCAGTTTAACACCTGAAAACGCACAAGCAATTCTTAACCAAAGTTCAATCCCGGTATTTCTTCACGGTTTAATTATAAATGCCGTTCAAGCAAGCGGTGGGATTGATTTATTGCCTTTACTTACAACGTGGGCATTAAACGTTATCGTATTTATTCTTTTAGCAATAGTTTTATTAATTGCCATTGCTATTTTGAAAAAGATAATTTATTGGTTTGCTAACTTAAAATTCATTAAACCAATTGACAAATTGTTAGGCGCTGTATTTAGCGTGGTAATTTGCGCCGCACTTATAATAGTGGTGCTCGCAATTCTTGTTACTGTTGCTACCGAATTTGCCAGCGCTTTAATTATTCCTGAAAGTTTAACAAGTAAAGGATTAGAATTTGTTTTAAACTTACCATTCCTTCAAGGATTATTAAGCAAAATTTAAACAACTATAATCACGGACGTTGCTTTTTGGCAACGTCTTTTTTTATGCTCTAAAACAAGGCATAACAATACTTAAACTTTGTAAAACGATTTAAACACAACAAAACAGCAAACAGGCAGCATAAAGAATAAAAGGGGCTAAAAGGGCAAAATCAAGCCTATAAAAGGAGTTTTTGATAATTTAGCAAAAACGTATGGTTTTATAAACAAAAGCATATAAAACAAAATACGGCACTTGTAACCGGTTATTGCTAAAACAAATAGGTTGTTTAAAAATGTTTCACGGCAATTTTACAACAAAAACAACAACACAATGCAAAATTTCTTTTTTAAGACGCACAAACTTGCGTTTAGTAAAATTTTAATAGCACCTATCTTATTTATAGGTAAAAACTTGCAAAACACCAAAACCTTACAAGCAAATACGTGAAAAACATTGCAGTTTTCCGTGAAACAATTTGACCTAAAAATAAATTGGGGTGTTTCACGTGAAACAAACAAAAAAATAAAAAAACAAATTTTTAAACTTTCAAAAAAGTCCAAAATGTGCGATAAAATCGACGATTTTGAGCCTTTGTAAAATTTTTATAAATAATTTGTCAGTAAAAAACTAAAAAATTGTTCAAAAATACATTAAAAGGGCAAAATTTTCAAAGGTTAGTCGTTTTTTTTTGTGTTTGTTAATTAAAATTTTATCTAAAATACTAAAAAATCTATAAAATAGTATAAATATTGATTAAAAAATATTGTATTTTATTTATTTATATGGTAATATAAATAATATATAGTTGTAATAAGGTATATCTTTTGTTAACTTAATTTAATAAACGCAAAGCATTTTTGTTTTTTAAACAATTAAACGCAAAAATTTTTATTGTTTGCGCACATTGTTTTTAGGTTGATGTTGTTTTAGTTTGGTTTTAGTCTTTTTGTGTATAATTAAAACAATATTATATAAAATTGCTTTGTTGCAATTTTGTTATAAGGTTAACAAAACTGCTGTATGATTTTGAGAATATAAGGAGGCTAATAGTTTAATGAAAAAACAAAATTCAAAATTATGGATGATACTACTAATAGGTTTGGTGGTTTTAGGTATTGCGGCTACGTATTTTATTAATACGCTTACCGTATCCGAAGTAACGACTACGGAATTTATTGAGTTGGCTGGTTTTAAGGTTTCAACTGAAAATCCAGGCGAAGGTTACGTTGAATATGTTGAAGACGGATATTGGTACAATGAAAGTTACCCTGGTAAAATTGTAAAGGTTGTAATTGATTCATACAATATTACAGGTTACGTTAAAAATTCAAGGGGCGAATTTGTTGAAAGATACAAAACAAGTTATGCAAGAAGCAGTGGTAGTGAGTATTTTGGTGACGGCATAATTGATATTTTTGCTAAACACAATATTTTAGTTGATTATTCTGACCCTAACGAAGGTTCGTTCTTATCTTCACTCGTTTTCCCTATATTAATTGTTGGTGTTGGCATTTTACTTATGTCTATAATGTTTAGGCAAGTAAACGGCTCGAATAAATCGGCAATGGATTTTGGTAAAACAAAAGCAAGGGTTAACCAAAACGTTAAGGTGCGTTTCTCAGATGTTGCAGGCGCAGAAGAAGAAAAGCAAGAGTTACAAGAAATCGTAGAATTCTTAAAAAGCCCTAAAAAGTTCGCAAGTTTAGGCGCTAAAATACCTAAGGGTGTATTGCTTGTAGGCCCTCCGGGAACAGGTAAAACTTTATTTGCAAAAGCAGTAGCGGGTGAAGCAAACGTTCCGTTCTTCTCTATTTCGGGTTCTGATTTCGTTGAAATGTTCGTTGGTGTTGGTGCAAGTCGTGTAAGAGATTTGTTTGCAATGGCAAAAAAGAGTATGCCTTGTATAGTATTTATAGATGAAATAGATGCCGTAGGTAGGCACCGTGGTGCAGGTTTAGGTGGTGGTAACGATGAAAGAGAACAAACGTTAAACCAATTACTTGTACAAATGGATGGTTTTGATGCAAATGACGGAATAATTATTATTGCAGCAACAAATAGGGTTGATATATTAGACCCTGCTCTTTTAAGACCTGGTAGGTTTGATAGACAAGTTTACGTTAATATGCCTGACGTAAGGGGTAGAGAAGCAATATTAAAAGTTCATGCAAGAAACAAACCTCTTGAAAAAGACGTTAACTTTAAGGTTATAGCAAGAATGACGGCGGGATTTAGTGGCGCAGACCTTGCAAACCTTTTAAACGAAGCGGCTATATTGGCGGCAAGAGAAGACAGAAAGGCTATTTCTAACGTAGATTTATACGAAGCGATTAATAAAGTTATAATAGGACCACAAAAACGTAGTAGGGTTGTTACTGAAACAGATAAACGTATTACGGCATATCACGAATCGGGCCACGCAATTTTAGCAAGGTTATTGCCTGGTTGTGACCCTGTGCAAGAAGTTTCAATTATTCCAAGGGGTATGGCTGCCGGTTATACTATGACAAGACCTGATAATGATAATAACCATATTGAAAAGAGCAAATTGCTTGACGATATCGTTATGACGTTAGGCGGTAGGGTTGCCGAAGAACTTGTTATTAAAGATATTTCAGCAGGGGCTTCAAACGATATTAGCGTTGTTACAAGCAGGGCAAGAAAAATGGTTACTGAATGGGGTATGTCTGATAAGATAGGTCCTGTAAATTATAGTGGCGAAGGTCAAGTATTTATTGGTAAAGATATGCAAACAAGGGCAACTTACTCAGAAGAACTTGCAAAAATTATCGATTTAGAAGTTGAAACGATTATTAAAGATGCTCATAAAAAAGCAACCGAATTATTAAAGGCGCATAGAAAAGAACTTGATAATATGGCAAGATTGCTTGTTGAAAGAGAAACAATCTATCAAGATGAAGTAGATATGCTTATGGAAGGCAAAAGCGTTGAAGAAATTATGAAAGTAATGGAAGAAAGAGACAACGCAACACTTTCTAACCCGTTTGCAAGAGTTGAAAAAGGGCTTAAAGAAGAACAAGCAAAAAGTGACAACGAAGCCGTAAGTGGTGAGCCTAACGATACGGGTGATGCTCAATAATTAAAAGGCGTTTAACGAACAAAATAGGCGGACGTGATTATAAAACTAATTTTTAACGTTTTAATTAAATTAATTATAAAATATAAACGTCTGCTTATAACAAAACGCCAAAGGCGTTTTGAGTAGTAAAAATATTGTAACGAAAACTAAATAATATAAAACAAAAGGGGTTTTTATGGGAAAAGTAATAGTGTTTTCCAATCAAAAAGGCGGTGTAGGCAAAACGACTACTTGCGTAAATATATCGTATTGTTTAGCATTAGCAGGCAAAAAAGTTCTTATGATAGACATGGACCCACAAGGTAATGCGACAACAGGTTTAGGCTTTAACAAAGGGGCTATGAAAAATTCGGTATATAACGTTTTGGTTGACGATATGCCTATAAAAGACGCAGTTATAAATACGGAAACTGAAAATTTATCAATATTGCCGTCAAGCATTGATTTAGCAGGGGCAGAAGTTGAGCTTGTTTACGTAAAAAATAGAGAAAAGCGTTTATTTGATGCAATTAAAGCCGTAAAAGACGATTACGATTATATTACGGTTGACTGTCCACCATCGCTTGGCTTGTTAACTATAAATGCATTAACGGTAGGCGACGGGCTTATAATACCTATTCAATGCGAATATTTTGCATTAGAAGGGTTATCACAACTTATAAATTCAATTAAACTTGTTAAAAAGCACTTAAACGCAAAACTTGAAATTACGGGTGTTTGTTTAACTATGTACGACGGAAGGGCTTTGGTTTCAAGACAAATTGCCGAAGAAATTAGAAGATTTTTCGGCGAAAAGGTTTTTGCAACGGTAATTCCTAGAAACATAAGGGTTTCAGAAGCGCCAAGCCATGGTGTTCCTGTAATGGTGCACGACCCTAAATGTTCGGGTGCAAAAGCGTATTGTGCATTAACAAAAGAGTTGTTAGAAAAGGAGGGCGTATAAAATGGCTGTTAAAAAAGGTTTAAATAAAGGGTTGTCGGCATTATTTCAATCAACCGAAGAAGATTATTCAAAAAACTTTGGTATAACCGAAGAAGATATACAAAATGGGGTGCTTGAAGTTAAGTTAGAAGATATTTTCCCTAATCCTAACCAACCAAGAAAGGTTTTTAACGAAAAGGCACTTGAAGAATTAGCAAGTTCTATTAAAATTAACGGCGTTATTATGCCTATCGTGTTACAAAAATGTGATAACGGCAAATTTATGATAATTGCCGGTGAAAGACGTTTTAGAGCATCAAAAATTGCAGGCAATACGACTATTCCTGCAATTATAAAAGAATACGACGAAAGAAGAATTAAAGAAATTTCATTAATTGAAAACTTGCAAAGGGAAGATTTAAACCCTATTGAAGCAGGTAACGCAATGAAGCAACTTATGGACGATTACGGTTTAACTCAAGAAGAACTTGCTGAAAGAATAGCAAAAAGCCGTTCTGCCGTTGCAAACACCCTTAGACTTTTAACTTTAGATAACGAAGTAGTTAAACTCGTAGCAAACGGCAAACTTTCTTCTGGCCACGCTCGTGCTCTTGTAACATTACCACTCGATATGCAAAAGAAAATTGCAAACAATGCAGTTAAAAACGGCATGTCGGTAAGAGATATTGAAAAAGCAACGAAAGATTACTTTAATCCTCCTTCGGAAATCAAAAAAACCAAAATGGCAAAACAAGCGTTAGAAATGAGTGCTGAACTTAAAGACTTAATTTCTAGAATGCAACAAACTTTTGGGACAAAGGTTGCGGCTATTGGTAACGATAAAAAAGGTAGAATTTACATCGATTATTATACGACTGATGATTTAAACAGACTTAGCGACATTGTTGAAATGCTTGAAGGGAAAAATAACAAATAAAATGTTAAAATTTAAAAAACTAACACAAGAAAGCATAAAAAAAATTCAAAAGTATACAGTAAATTCAAAATACCCCCTCTGTGATTATTCAGGAGGGGTTATCTTTACTTGGTATTCTACTTATAATCCGACTTTTGCTATTTTTGAAGATACCCTTATTTTAAAATTTGGCGAAAAAAACAACGAAAGGTTTATGTTGCCACTTGGCAAGAATATAGACGGGGCTCTTTTAGAGATAGAAAAGTATGCTCTAGAAAAGGAAATGCCACTTGTTTTTATATGTGTTAGTGACGATAATTTAAAAATTTTAAATGATAGATTTGACGGAAATATAGAGTATTCGTTTAACCGCAATTTTAGCGATTATATCTACGATATTGAAGAAATGAAAACCTTTTCGGGCAAGAAATTTAGCGGTCAAAGAAATCATATAAACGCCTTTAAAAAACTTTACACTAATTATAAATATAAAAAGATAACTAAAAAAGATATACCCAAAATCCACGCCTTTTTAAAGGAATACGACAAGCAATATCCAATAAAGAGAAAAATGGAAAAGAAGGAACTTGAATTTACCTATAAATATCTTGAACTTTTATTTAAAAGCAATATGTTTGGCGGGTATATTGAATATAACGGCGAAGTAGTTTCAATGGCTATTGGCGAATACGTTGGAGATATGCTTATAATTCATATTGAAAAGGCATTACTTAAGTATCGCGGAGCGTATCCGTTAACGTATAATGAATTTCTAAAAAATAACTATACAGAAGGCATATTATGAGTAGATAGGCAAGATGATTCTGGCGATATGGGGCTTAGAATTTCTAAAACGCAGTACAAGCCTGTAAGACTTGAGAATAAAAACTACGTAACTGTAAAAAGCGCTATGCCTAAAATAAAAAAACCCGTTTTAAAGGGTGAAAGGGTAGTTTTAAACGCAATTAAAAAGTCTGATGCAAAAACCTATTATAATTTAAGCGTACAAAAGGCTAACAACAAATGGTGGGGTTACGACTATAAAAAAGATAATAATAGCCCTCAAATAGACTATTTTTACAAAATGCAAAAGCGCGACTTTAGTAGGTTAAACGGTATGAGTTTAGCAATTCGCCGTAAAAACAGCGAAGCAATGATTGGCGAAGTTGTTTTATATAAATTTTCATACCAAAACACCGTAGAAATAGGAATACGCCTTTTTAAAAGATATCAAGGAAAAGGTTTTGCAAGCGAAAGTTTAAATTTAGTACTTTTTTATATAAAAAACGTTTTAAATTTAACGCCTGTTATGAAATGTTATAAAAACAACCTTTCATCTAAAATTTTAATATTAAAATGTGGTTTTACTTTATTAAAAGAAGATAAAAAGTTCTTTTATTTTGAAAAACAACATTAAATTTAATAAAATAAAAACGGCTATTTTTTAAAGAGAAAAAACTTATAAAAAAATTTTAAAAATATTTTCAAAAAGTGGGTTAAAACGCTTTACAAATCAAAAACAAAAGTGTATATTAATAGCGTTATTTAAATTTGTTCATCATTTTCCCCCTTATCATATATTTTTCAGGTGGCTGTTTATGTGTAATCGTAAACAGCCATTTGAATTTTAAAAGCGTATAAGCATCGCAATACTGCGTTACTGTGATTTTGAGTGACCACAATGACCAGGCAAGGTCTATTGTGTCCGCTCAAACTCAAGAGCCTTGTCTTGCTTGCTTCTACACTTTTATTAGGCTCTTACGTAAAACTTGTTTATAGTAAAGGGCGTGAAATACTTCGCAATAGCACCCTTAACTGTTTGACAATACGGCAAGTATTGCCTACATAATTAAGAATACTCTTGCTTGCATTTGCCACCCTTTACTTATAAACCGTTTTGCTACATAACCCTTGCGATATTATAAACAACAAATAAATTAACAAAAATTAAGGTTTTCGGAAAACACTTATTAAACAACCGAGGTGTAAAATGTTACAATTTAACAAAAAAAGAACAACGTCACTTGCCTTATCGGGCATTATTGCAAGCGTCTACTTTATAGTATGTATGGCGTTTTATCCGTTATCGTTTGGCGGTATTCAGGTAAGATTTGCCGAAGCGTTAACTATTTTGCCATTATTTTTTGGCGAAGCAGTTTTTGGGCTTGCGATAGGATGCTTAATTGCAAACTTTTTTGGCAACGGAATATTAGATATAGTTTTTGGAACGCTTGCAACGTTAATTTCTGCAACATTTACCTATTATATAGGTAAAAAAATAAAAAACCCGAAACTCAGGTTTTTTATTGGCGCGTTTCCGCCCGTTATCATTAATGCAATTTGTGTTCCTTTTACGTTTTTACTTTTAGTAGAACTTAAAGAACTTTACTTTATTTCAATGCTTCAAATATTTATCGGCCAAACCATTTCAATTTATTTGGTTGGAGCGCTAATTTATTTTCCACTTTTAAAAATATTAACAAAAAGAATTAGTCGTTAACGTTTTTAAACGGTCTGAAAGCAAAAATAAAGAAAATTATCCATAAACTTGCTATTCCAACGAGCGTGTAAATGGTGCGTGAAATAAAACTTATTGGTCCAAAAATTGACGACACTAAGTTAAAGTCAAATAAACCGATAAGCAACCAGTTTAACGCCCCTACTATAACTAAAATAAATGCAATTATACTAGTTAGTTTCATAATACCTCCTTTTTATAGGTATTATGTGAAATTTTATAAAAGTTATGTAATTACCTGTCTACGTTTTCAAGAAGTAAACTATCAAAATTGATTTTATCAATAAAATCGTCACTTTTAAACGAAACGCTGTTAAAATTATCAAAACTTTCAACGTAGTAAGGGATTAAAATTGGTGTAGAAATATCAAGTTTACGGCAAATTTCTACTAAATACTCGTAAAAATTATCACTACAATACTCGTTTACGTTAATATAAGTATAAGATTTTATCGTTTTATGATTTTTAATTAATTTTGCGCTTATTTTTACCATATTCTAATTTTAACACAAAATTATTATTTTCACAAATAAAAAGGTGGGCTAATGAAAAAACAAATATCTGAAAACGTTATACAAAGGCTTCCTAAATATTATAGATATTTAAAAGAACTTACTGATAATAAAATTTCAAGAGTTTCTTCAAAAACTATATCGGAAGCACTGCATTTAACGGCTTCGCAAGTGCGCCAAGACCTTTATCAGTTTGGTGGTTTTGGTCAACAGGGCTACGGTTACGATACCGAATATTTAAAAAACTCAATTAAGGAAATACTTGGGCTTAATAAAGACCACAACGCAATAATTATAGGTGGTGGCCGTATCGGTCAGGCACTTGCAAACTATACGGGCTTTTCACAAGAAAACGTTTTTGTAAGAGCAATATTCGATATTGAAACTTCACATATAAAAAACGTTGAAGGAATAGAAGTTTTAAACGTAGATACACTTGAAGAATATTTAAAAAACAATAAAATAGATATAGCGATTATTTCAGTTCAAAAAGAAATTGCCGAAAAAACCGCAAAAAAAGCAGTAGAATTAGGAGTAAAAGCCATTTGGAATTTCGCCCCTACCGATTTATATTTTGGCGAAAGTGCAGTGTGCGAAAATATTAATATGAGCGAAAGTTTAATGCGCTTAATTTATAAGAAAAAAGGAAACGAAAACAAACAAAACTAAAAAAAGAAACTCGACCAAAACGGTCGAGTTTTACTTTTGTTTTTATTATTTATTTTTCATAATGTATTTGTTTTGAGCCTTAACCGTACTAATTACGCGCATAATTGCCAATACGTCGAATTGAGTAACGTTAATTTCGCCCCTAGTAATATATGCATTATAAAGAATATCCCAGAAAGAAGTTCTGCTCTTATCATCGTCAACAGGAAGTTCGTATTCTTCTTCAATCCATTCAACTTCAAGAGTAGATTGGAAAGTACCCGTTTTACCAAAAGTTGCACCAGGAGTGCCTGGATTTGAAATAATTTCAGGAATAACAATTTTTGGGTCAATATATCTAACTTTAAGTTTGCTACCATCGTAAATAGCAGCGCCTCTATCGCCGTATGCTTCAAAATGACGGCCAATTTTAAGAGCAGTACCACCGCTAATAGACATATTAACAACTCTGTTGTTATTGCCAATAAAGCGAATTCTTAAATGGTCTTCGCAATCGCCACCGGCATTAATTTGGTGAAGATAACTTTGCATATCGTAAACGGGAGTTCCTAAAAATTGTAAAGATTGGTCGATAATGTGTGGACCCCAGTTGAGAAGTTGACCACCGCCGAATTCTGAAATGGTTTGCCAATCATCTCTATGTTGGAAGCCGTTTTGTTCGGTATTTACTTCAAAAACGTTACCAAGTTTGCCAGAATTTACAATTTCGTAAACTTTAGCAAAGGCAGGTTCTAAACGCCTTTGTTGGTGAACGTATAAAAGTGGTTTGCCTTCTTTATTAGCGTGGCTATATAAATCAACTGCTTCTTCGTAAGAAATAGTTACGGGCTTTTCAAGTAAAACGTTTTTACCTGCTTTAAGAGCCATAAGTGCGTGAGCGTAATGGTCGCAAGAGCGAGTTGCAATATAAATAAGTTCAGCATCGCTTTCCTTAATTAAATCTTCTATTTTATCGTAAGTTTTGCAACCGAACTTTTCTGCCATTTTTGCGCATCTGTCTGGAATAATATCGCAAGCGGCTACTATTTCAAAACGTTCTGGGAATTTTGCAATTTCGCCAATTGAAGTAATCCAACCTATACGGCCAATGCCAACAACGCCAATTTTTATTTTTTTACTCATAATAACACCTCAAAATAAAAATATTTTTTATTACTATATAATGATTATAGCACGATTTTTAATATAAACAATGCACAATTTTTATTTTTAAGG
>JAZRJP010000011.1:0-114464 GCA_045645865.1 Christensenellaceae bacterium
TTGACACAACTGATTGTTGGTATAGAGAATATGAAGAAGGTGAAACTTGGGCAATGGCTTCACTTTACAATATACCAAGGGCATATTATGGTGTACCATTTGCAGCAAGGCCATATTTAGCAATTAAAAACGTAGGCGAAAGCGAATTTACTTATATTTATTCACAAACGTCTGACGTAACAGATTTCTATTCACTTGCAACAACTGCAATGGGCAAAATTGAAGCAGGCGACTATAACGATAAAATTGTTGACCCTGAAACAAGTGAAGAAACGGAAGTTTTATCTGAAAAAGGCCAAAAAATTCAAAATGCCTACACTAAATTCACTGTAACTGTTTACTTTTCAGAAGAACGTAAAGGTAAAGA
This sequence comes from Christensenellaceae bacterium, assembly GCA_045645865.1. Taxonomy (GTDB): domain Bacteria; phylum Bacillota; class Clostridia; order Christensenellales; family Borkfalkiaceae; genus HGM11412. Next base: position 368 of record JAZRJP010000011.1, read on the forward strand.
TGGTTGGGATGAAGAAAGTTGGGATGAATTAAAAATTAGAACTATTACAAAAAATTACGGCGATTATATAACTGCTAACGATATTTATAAGGTTTCACCTGTTGGTGTTGGGTCAAGTTCATACTATCCAACTTGGTTAGCTTTTTATAATGCTTCACGCACGGCAATAGTACAAGGGGTTAACTTAACTGTAAACTCTTCTATCTGTCAATCTAATGACGTTCTTATTCCTGAGTATTTAGATTATTTCACGTTAGTTCACGGTGATATGAATATATACGAAGAAATAGGTCCTGCAAACTTAATTGACGATTTTTCTACTTCTGCTTCTGTATCAGCAGCGTATGGTGTTACTTCTACGCCTGATAGTAATGACGGCACGTATAAGCACAATAGATTTTCGTATACGTCACAAGACGTTGACGCTCATTGGCACGAAGAATTTGAAGGTGAAGCAGGTGTGTTAGAAGTTCCTACACGTTTCCAAACAAATAGAACCTCAGAATCTATGCGTTGCTTCCACGTTAAATCTTCTATAAGAAGTGATAGGTTCTTCTTTGAGGCTGATGGTTATTCAGCATACGATGCTACTAATCCTTTATACTATACGCATTCTACTGAAAGCGACTATGATTACGTTAATTATAGAGTTTACATTAAAACGGAAAAAGACGTTGAAACTGTAACAGTTTCTGCTGTAGGTTTTGTAGGTACAAATGTTGGTCCTTTCTATAATGCGATGTATGATGAGGATAAAGGTCAGTTTGTTGGTAAAATGGAAGTGCCGGTAAACGAATGGATTAACTTAAAAATAACAAGATATTACTTTGACCAAAAATTCGGCAAGTCAAAAATGTATGCTACTAACATTAATAAAGACATTGGTTCTAACCCTATTATATACGTAACTGATGGTGTATCGGTTAGAAATGGTGCTAAGGTTGAAGATTATTCGTTATTTATGGACTATATGGCGTATGAAAGAGATATGCGTATAGCAATTCAAACAGAAGACGATGTTGAACCAAATAGTGGTCTTTACTGGCAAGAAGTTGCTGTTACGGGTGGCAAATTAGCAACAAGAAAATTTGCTATGTATAATCAAGTAACTACTATTGCAGGTAAAACTATTACGTTATCAAACGAATTAACTAAATATGACCCTGATTGTACGGTTACTTATACTGTTACCGACCCTAATGGTAACCCTGTTACGTTAACTGACGGAAAACAATTTACGCCACTTTTAGCAGGCGAATATATTATAAAAGCAGTTACAAATGATTATCGTTTACAAGGCGGTAACTATCCTAATGAATCAAGGTCATATCAATACGGCGAATTAAAGATTGTTGTTTATAACGACATAATCACGACGACGCTTACTGATGGAGAAAATGCAATAAGCGCACCTGTTATCGCAGGTAAAGCAGTAACTATTGATTATGCTATTGAAGGCGTTGATAAGGCTGACGTTACTAATGTAAATTATATTGTTAAATATCAAGACGACACTATTGTTCCTGTTGACGGTAACACGTTTGTTCCAACACAATTAGGACAATATAGTGTAGAAGTAGAAGTTAACTACAACGGCGCTATTTTAGTTGCTAAACAACCTGTTGTTATTGAAACGTTCAATAACGTAGTCGTACCTGTTCTTAAAGACGGTGATTCAGCAATAGGAGCAACATTTGTTATAGGTAACACTGTAACTATTGAATATACTATTGAAGGTGTTGACGTTGCTGACATTACAAGCGCAACTTATATTGTAAAATATGAAGACGGCACTACTGTTGCTGTTGAAGACAATACGTTCGTTCCTAAGAAAGCAGGTCAATACAGCGTAGAAGTTGAATTAACTTATAATGGAGCAACTCTTGTTACTAATAATGCAGTAACGTTAGATACGGCTGGATATGAAATTGCAGTTAGTGCACAAGTAAACGAAGAAGATTATGATATTTCTAACTTAGCAGTATTAATGGATAGCCAAGTATCGCTTACAGCATTAATTAACGAACAACCTGGCCTTACTGCTCAAAACTTTACGTATAAAGTAGAAGTAGGTAATATAGTTGATGATGAATTTGTTCCTGTTATCGATTATGCTACGTTTGATACTGAATCAGTACAAACAGCATTAGCAAACGGCACGTTTACAGCAGGTTACGTAGGCACTTATAGAATTACTGTTTACTATATTGTAGGTGAAATTGTACACGCAAGTGAACCTATTATAATGAACGTTGTGGCAAATACTGCTACCGAAGCAAGATATTTCAACACGTTCTCAGACGCTTCGACTGTTACTGCTGCATATAAGACGGCAAAAGATGTTGAAGGTGTGGCTACGTTCACTAACGAATACAAGAAAAAGTATGACGTAGTTGCTGATAATACGTCTTGGGAAAAGGCAGTTACAGATATTAATGGTGTAACTAAATATGGTGTAATTAAAACTCAACCTCAAGTGGACTATATTAATAGTAACTGGGGTGGTGCAAGATTAGGTATTCATTTAAGGTCTGCCGATTATCAAAAACAAGCAGATATGAATGCTGCTGGTATTACAAGAACCGTTTACGGTCAAGACACTGTACCTGCTGCTGTTACAGCAAAATACGTAGGTTATAACAGTGATGATTGGGATTATATTTCAGTTCCTATATACGTTCCTAAGGCTGATGCACAACCTGGTGAAACTATTAGAATAAGCGTTATCCACTTAACACAACAATTTGACGTGCCTTATAACACTTGGTATGAATTACAACTTGATAAACCACGTTTGATGTGTTCGTTTAGTGATTCAAATGGTTATATTCTTCAACAATTTAATGATGGTGATAATGATGCTACTCCTTTATTCTATCTTGGTTATAATACGGGTGACGCATCTAAGGGCACTTACCAAGAATTTGGTATAGATAACATTAATCAACCTGTATATATTGATAGCATGTCGTTTAAGAAATATGAAGGATATGAAAGATTTGAAGAATTATATTTCTACGATACAGTAAATGAAAAAGCATTAGATAAAAACGCTATTACTGACGTTATGTATGAAGGCTCTACGCTTAGCGCTAATATTGTGCTTAAAGCAAGTATTAGAACTGAAAGTGGTGTTGTAAGTGTTGATACGTCAAAAATGAAGACTAAATACATGACTTGGTCTGGTACGTTAACTTATACAATGCATACGGCTGATGATTCTATATTATCAAGGGGTAGCGGTTACGATTTAGCAAGAAACGATGGACTTTATGAGTTTAGAATAACAGCATATAAGTCGGGTGGCTATAACGTATTCTGCTTCACTTATGAAGATGCCGACACAGGTAAAAAATATATAGGTTACGTAATGCTTATGTTTAACGCTGTTCAAAAAACAACCTAACGCTTAAAGCGTAAAAACTAAAAAAGGACGCACTTTAATTAGTGCGTCTTTTAATTTATTTATTATATATATTATATATAGAAAAGCAAAAGAGCAATTAAAAAAAGGTTAGCGTGCTAACCTTTTTGTTTTATAACGTGAATTTTTTAGGCTTTCTATTTTCATAAAAGTAAAAGTCATTAACGCCTAAATCTTTAATCATTTGGTAACCTTCTAAAAGCCCGTTAGTCATTTTTGTTGTAACGTGAGAGTCGCTACCAACCGTAAAGTATTTACCACCAAGCGATAAAAACATTTTTACGTAATAATCGTTTGGCATAAACAAGTTGTGCGATTTTACGTTTGACGTGTTAATTTCAAGTGCTTTTTTCTTCTTGGCTAATGCACTTAAAACGTTTTCAATAATCTTATCGTGATTAGAAAGGTCGTAATTTTTATTGTAAATGCCGTTTATGTAACGAAGTGGTAAAGTTAAATGTGCTAAACTATCAAAATCAGTAGTTTCTACCATTTTTAAAAGTTCATTGTAATATTCGTCTAAAAAGCGTGCAATTTTTGCGTTTGACCATAAAGGAATATCAGAATATCCAAAATCGCTTTCGTGACCAAACGACGGAACAAAATGCCTTGAAGCAAGTATAAAGTCAACCCCTTTAATTGATAAAATTTCATTAGCAAGGGTAGGTTCAACGGTTGCTTCGCCCATTTCAAGACCGACTAAAACGTTAAGTTTATCTTTATAAATTTCTTTTGCCGACAACGTGTTTTGTATGCTTAATGATATTTGATTAAAAATGTCTCTTTGTTTATAAAGAGTTAAGTCAACGTGGTCGGTAATTGCTAAACCTTGTAAATTATCTTTAATTGCTTGCTCACACATTTCAAAAACGGTATTTTTACCGTCGTGCGAGTGTATTGAATGACAGTGTAAATTATACATAATTAAAATCCTTAATAAAAGAATACACCTTTTAGCATATTTTGTCAAATATAAAAAGTAAAGGTTGTTATTAAATATTGTTGAAAATTTTTATAAAATTTGTTACAATATAAAAAATTAGGTAATTAATATATATAAGGAAATTATGCTTGATATAAAAAGAATAAACGAACTTGCAAAAAAATCAAAAGAAGTTGGCTTGACCGAAGAAGAAAAGGTAGAACAAGCAAAACTTCGCAGAGAATATATTGATAGTGTTTTAGGCAATATTAAAGGACAACTTGGCGACCCAAAAGATTACAAAAAAGGTGGTAAAAAGTAAAATGGACAATAATTTTGAAATTATTGAACTTAGCGTTAAAAATTATAAAACCTTAAATTTAAAGTTAGAAGATTTAAAATTACAATTAGAAGAAGTTAAAGATAATTTAGAAAAGGTACGTAAAAACTTTACTAAATATGAAACAAGCGAATATAATAAAAAAATCAAACAATTAAACGCTACTTTTAATACTTTAAAAAATGAAATTAGCCAAGTTAAAAAGGACTTAAAAGTACAATTTACAAATTGCGAAACTTTAATTTTTAACGGAATAAACACGGCTTATTCAGAAGTTTATGATAAAATGCTTTCAAAGTTATATGGTTATAGCGTTGAAATAAGCGTATATAACGTAGGCGATACTTTTAATCCTGAAAAATGCCACGCCGATTTAATGATTGTAACTAAAAACAAAAAGCAACACGGCAAAATTTTAAAGGTTAAATCTTTTGCTATTAAAAACACTTATAACAACGTAATGCAAAAAAGGGCTAACGTTGAAGTTTGCGTATATTCTAAAAAGCATAGTGCGGGCGAAGTTTTAAGTTCGCCGATAGATAAAATTTTATAATATGAAATACAAAGTTTTAATTGCCGACTATGACGACACCTTTGTTAAAAAAGATAAAACTACGTCAACGTCTCAGTTGAAAGCCGTAAAAGATTTTATTTTGCGTGGTGGCTTGTTTATAATTTGTACAGGCCGTATGACGTGTGGAATAAAACCATTTTTAGTGCAAAACAATATTGACGGTTATTTAGCAAGTTACAATGGTGCTTATATTGAAAATTTAAAAGATAATAGCGTAGTTTTTTCAAACGCAATTTCAAACGATATTTGTATAAAAGCGTCGATATTTGCTGAGAAATACGACTTGAACTTGCAAGCGTATAGCGATACTGCTTTTATAACGTCAAAAGTTAACTCTATTACTGAATATTACAAAAAAGCAATAGGGGTAAATCAACAAGTTGTTAGTAGTTTAACAAAATATTTCAAAAGCACAAAAAATTGTTCTTACAAACTTTTATTTTGTGACGAAAAAGAAAAGTTGGACAAGTATTTTGGCGAAATTTACGCTACTTTTTCGCCCGTATGCGAAGTTGTGCGTAGTAACGATTGGCAAATTGATTTAAACGCAAAAGGCGTTACAAAAGGTAACGCCGTTAAAACGATTAGCCGTCTTTTAAACACTCCGTTAAACGAAATTATATGCGTAGGCGACTCAGGAAACGATATACCGATGCTTACCGTCGGTGCAGTTTCTATGGCGGTTGATAACGCAAAAGATAGCGTTAAAAAGGTGTGCGATTATATCGTTCCGTCTAATGAAGACGATGCTATTAAATATATTATTGATAATTTTTGTATATAAAAGCGTTTATTAAAAACGCTTTTTTTATTGACAATGTGATATCAATATGATATCATTATAATATATATAATTAGGAGGCTTTTTATATGCAAGAAAAGATTTATACAACTAAGAAAAACGGTCTTATTTCAATGATTATAACAATATTGTTATACGTTGTTGCAGTAGCATTTTTTATTTATGGAGCAAGCAATACGGCAGAAAGTTTTGATACGTATGAAATTATTATGTTAATCTCAGTGCTTTATTGTTCAATAGGTTGGGTGCCTTTTTTAGGGCTTAAAGTTTTAAAACCACAAGAAGCGTTAGTTTTAACGTTATTTGGTAAATACGTGGGAACTATTAAGGGTGACGGTTTTTATTTTGTAAATCCGTTTTGTCAAGGTTTTAACCCTGCTTCTCAAACAAAGTTAAAGCAAAGTGGTGACGTAAACACTGTTCATAACGACCCTTTAACGTCACTTTCAAGCGTTAGTTTTAATGGAGTAAATCTTGTTGATAAAAAAATTTCGCTTAAAATTATGACGCTTAACAACAACAAGCAAAAGGTAAACGATTGTTTAGGTAACCCTATTGAAATAGGTATTGCCGTTATGTGGAAAGTAGTTGATACGGCAAAGGCAGTATTTAACGTTGACAACTACAAAGAATATTTATCTCTCCAATGTGATAGTGCGTTAAGAAACATTGTTAGAATTTATCCTTACGACGTTGCTCCTAACGTTGATACGACGGGTGACGGCGTTGCCGACGAAGGTAGTTTAAGGGGTTCAAGCGAAATAGTAGCAAACAGAATTAAGCAAGAAATTCAACAAAAAGTTGACGTTGCAGGTATTGAAATTATCGAAGCAAAAATTACTTACCTTGCCTATGCTCCTGAAATTGCGGCAGTTATGTTACAAAGACAACAAGCGTCAGCCATTATCGATGCAAGAAAAATGATAGTTGACGGCGCAGTTGGTATGGTAGAACTTGCGTTAGATAGGTTAAACGAAAATAAAGTATGCGAATTAGACGCTGAAAGAAAGGCACAAATGGTTAGCAATTTACTTGTAGTATTATGTGGTAATCACGATGCTCAGCCGGTAATAAATTCAGGAACAATTTACTAATATGGAAGAAAAGAAGCAAATACTTTTACGTATTTCAAAAACTTTATACAACGATATTGCAAAATGGTCAGAAGATGATTTTCGTTCAATAAACGGGCAAATTGAGTATATTTTAACTGAAAGCGTAAAACAAAAAAGGAAATCAAAAAATATAAATAATAGTAAGGGTGCAAAATGATAAAATCTTCGTATAATACTTTGTCAAGAAGTGCTATCGACGGCATTTTCGTTGGCAATAAAGATAAAAGTTATTCAGTTATAGAAATTGTTTCAATTTTGCACGAAATAGGCATTGACGTTAATAAAACTACGGTGTATAGATACGTTACAAAATTATGCGAAAATAACGTGCTTATAAAATTCGTTGCCGAAAAGGGTGAAAAAACTCTTTATAAGTATAACGATAAAAACTTAGGGTGCGATAATCACTTGCATTTAAAATGTTCGGTTTGTGGAAAAATTGAGCATTTAGGCTGTAACGATATGGACGAATTTAAAACACACATTTTAAAAGAGCACGGCTTTTACTTAAATTGTGCTTCGTCTGTCTTATACGGAACGTGCAAAAAATGTTCTAAAAAATAGTAAAAATTATCCTTTAAAAGTAAACTTTTAACAATTAAAGGAAAAATTACGTCAAAATCGTTAAAAAGTTAACAAAAAAATTAAAAAATTTTATATTTTAGTGTTAAAACGTTATGAACAAATTAAATAATGTGATATAATTAGTTTATAAAATTTTAGACAACAAACAGTGGCGTAAATAGTATTAACTATTACGCTATATGTTTTAAAAAAGTTTGTTAAATTTTTAACAATTAAAAATAAGTATAATAACGGAGGTTTTTTATGAGAAAAGTTACGATTATAGGAGCAGGTGCAGTAGGTTCTTCAATAGGTTATTTATTAGTTGCTGAAAATATTGCTACGGAAATAGTTTTTATTGATATTAATAAAAACAAGGCTTTTGGTGAAGCGATGGATATTTATCAATCAACGCCTTATTTAGGTTCGGCAAAAGTAATTGACGGTGACTACGAAGATGCGAAAGACTCTGATATAGTTATTATAACTTCTGGCTTAGCAAGGAAGCCTGGTCAAACGAGAATTGACCTTGCAAAAACTAACGTTGCTATTATTAAAAACGTTGCAAAAGAAATTGAAACGGTATGTCCTAACGCTCTTTACGTTATCGTTGCAAACCCTGTTGATATTTTAACGTATGCATTTATTAAAGCAACAAATATACCTGCTAATAGGGTAATAGGTTCAGGTACAAGTTTAGATACTGCAAGATTAAGGGCTAAACTTGCTCAAATATTTAAAGTAAACGTAGCGCAAATTCACGCTAACTGTTTTGGTGAACACGGCGATACTCAATTTATACCTTGGTCTTTGGTTAGAATAGGTGGCGTTCACGTTGACGACTATATTAAGTCAATGAGTACAAAATATACTGAATTAGAAGAATTTAATAAAGACGCCGTTTTAGAATACGTTAAAAAATCAGGTGGCGTAATTATTCAAAATAAGGGTGCAACTTACAATGGTATTGCGGCGGCAGTTGCGCATATTTGTAAAGGGTTATTAAGCGGTATTGATAGTATTATGTGTTTATCAACACTTTTAAGCGGTGAATACGGCGTGAACGGCGTATGTTTAAGTACGCTTGTCGTTATCGGTCAAGATGGTGTTAAAACTACTTTAACTCCACCACTTACAGAAGAAGAAAATCAAAAATTCTTACAAAGTGCAGAAGCGATGCAAAAAGTTATCGACGAAGTTGAAAAAGATTAAAATTTAAATCAAAAGATATTAAAGGTGAAGATATGAAATTTAGTTATTATCCTGGTTGTACGCTTAAAACTAAGGCTAAGGACCTTGATTTATATGGTAGAAAAAGTTTAGAAGCGTTAGGCGTTGAGTTTGAAGAAGTTAAAGAGTGGCAATGTTGTGGTGCCGTATATCCTATGGCAAAAGACGAAATTGCAACTAAACTTTCTGCCGTTAGAACGTTAGCGTCTGTAAGGGACGATGGTGGTAAACTAATTACTTTATGTAGTGCTTGTCATCACGTTTTAAAGCGTGTTAACGACGATATGAAAAATGATAAAAACGTAAATTTAAAGGCCAACAATTATTTAGCGCTTGAAAATGCTTATAATGGCGAAACTGACGTTATTCATTATCTTGAAATTTTACGTGACTACGTTGGTTTCGATAAATTAAAAGAAAAGGTGGTTAATCCTTTAAAAGGCAAAAAAATAGGTGCGTATTACGGCTGTTTATTGCTTAGACCTTCAAAGGTTTTAGCACTTGATAATGCTGAAAATCCAACAATTATTGAAGACTTTATTAAAGCAATAGGTGCTACGCCTGTAATTTATCCGTTTAGAAACGAATGCTGTGGTGCGTATATTGCTCCATCAAACAAAGAATTAGCCGTTGAAAAGTGTAACAATATTTTAAGTTCGGCAAGTCAAAATCAAATCGATATGTTAGTAACGGCTTGTCCACTTTGTAAATATAATTTAACTGAAAATTCTTCAAAACAAGTACCCGTAGTTTATTTTACTGAACTACTTTGTGAAGCGCTTGGAGTTAAGGAGTAAATTATGGATAAGTTTGAACAAACAAAATTAGTTAAAGAAAGAAGTGGAACTGATACTAAAAAATGTATGAAATGTGGTAAATGTTCAGGACGTTGTCCCGTTTATCAAGAAATGGATATTAAGCCACATCAGTTCGTTTCAATGATTGAAAAGGGTGAAATTGATAAACTTTTAAATAGCAAATCGTTAAACGTGTGTTTAAGTTGTTTTGCTTGTTTAGAAAGATGCCCAAGGGGAGTTGCTCCCGTACAAGTTATTGAAGCTGTAAGACAAGAAGCAATAAGGGTTGCAGGTGCAAATCGTTTAAATAGTGAAGAGATACCGTCTATTGTCGATGATAAAATACCGCAACAATTATTAGTTAGTATGTTTAGAAAATTAAACAAGTAAGGAAGTGAAAAAATGCAAAGAATAGGTGTTTTCGTTTGTTGGTGTGGTAGTAATATTGCATCAACGGTTGACGTTGAAAAGGTTGCAGAAATTTTAAAATTAGAACAAGGCGTTGTTGTTTCAGAACATTATCAATATATGTGTTCTGAAAACGGACAAGCGTTAATTAGAAATGCTATTAAAGAACACAATTTAACAGGCGTTGTTATTTGTTCGTGTTCTCCAAGAATGCACGAAGCAACTTTCAGAAAAACTTGCGAACTTGCAGGTCTTAATCAATATATGGTTGAAATTGCAAATATTCGTGAACAATGTTCGTGGATACATAAAGATAAAGAAGATGCAACTTTAAAAGCAATTATTTTAGGTAGAAGTGCAATAGCAAAATTAAAACTTAACGAGCCGTTAATTACAGGTGAAAGTCCTGTTGTTAAAAGGGCACTTGTTATCGGTGGTGGTATTGCAGGTATTCAAACTGCACTTGATATTGCCGAAGCAGGCTTTGAAGTTGATATCGTTGAAAAGTCGCCAACTATCGGTGGTAATATGGCTAAACTTGATAAGACTTTTCCAACACTTGACTGTTCGGCTTGTATTTTAACGCCAAAAATGGTTGATTGTGCGCAAAATGAAAAAATTGATATTTTAACTTATAGTGAAGTTGAAGAAGTTAAAGGCTTCGTAGGCAATTTCAAAGTTAAAATTAAGAAAAAGGCAAGGTTTGTTGACGAAAAGAAATGTACGGGTTGCGCTGAATGTATGCAAAAATGTCCGTCTAAAAAAGGTCTTAACGACTTTAATATGAACTTAAATACAAGACCTGCTATTTATATTCCGTTTGCACAAGCAATACCTAACGTTGCCGTTATCGACCCTGAACAATGTATTAAACTTAAAACGGGTAAGTGTGGGCTTTGTCAACTTAAATGTCAAGCAAAGGCTATTGATTACACGCAAAAAGACGAATTTATTGAAAGAGAATACGGTGCTATCGTTGTTGCTACGGGTTATAAACCTATTTCGCTTGAAAACTTTAACGAATATGGTTACGACACGTATAAAGACGTAATTACGTCGTTAGAACTTGAAAGGCTTATGAACGCCGCAGGTCCAACGGGTGGTCATTTAGTTTGTCCTTCAAATCACCAAGAACCTAAGGATATCGTATTTATCCAATGCGTAGGTTCAAGAGACGTTTCGGGTTGTGGCAAACCATATTGTAGTAAAATATGCTGTATGTACACGGCTAAACACGCAATGTTAATTAGAGAAAAATATCCTAATTGTAACGTTACGGTATTTTATATAGACGTAAGAACTCCTGGCAAAAACTACGACGAATTTTATCGTAGAGCCGTTGAGCAATACGACGTTGACTATATTAAAGGTATGGTTGGTAAGGTATATGATAAAGACGGCAGGTTAGTTGTTCAAGGCGCCGATTTATTAAATAATAAACAAATTGTTAAACCTTGCGATATGGTCGTTTTAGCGGCGGCTATCGAACCAGACCCATCTGTTAGAAAGGTTGCGACAATGCTTACTGCAAGTATTGACGTAAATAACTTCTTAACGGAAGCACACGCTAAATTACGCCCTGTTGAAAGTCCAACGGCAGGTATATATTTATCAGGCGTATGTCAAGGTCCTAAGGATATTCCTGAAACAATTTCGCAAGCAAGTGCTTGTGCTTCAAAAGTAATTTCGTTACTTGTTAAAAATAAATTAAGCACTAATCCTTGTGTTGCTAAATCGGACGAAATGCTTTGTACGGGCTGTTCAGTTTGTGAAAACGTATGTCCTTACGGTGCTATAACTTACGTAAATAAAGAATTTAGAATAGGTGGTGGAAAAACTGAAACAAGACGTGTTGCTTCGGTTAATCCGGCAGTATGTCAAGGCTGTGGTGCATGTACGGTAACTTGTCCGTCGGGCGCTATGGATTTAAAAGGATTTTCTACTAAACAAATAATGGCGGAGGTAGATGCAATATGCAAGAAGTAAAAGAATATAAACCTTTAATAGTTGCTTTTTGTTGTAACTGGTGTAGTTATGCCGGAGCAGACCTTGCAGGCTCATCACGTCTTTCATATCCGGCAAACGTAAAAATTATAAGAGTTCCTTGTTCTTGTAGAGTAAATCCTACTTTTGTGTTAAAAGCCTTTCAAAAGGGTGCTGACGGCGTAATTATTTGTGGTTGTCACCCAGCAGATTGCCACTACACGTCGGGTAACTATTTTGCAAGAAGAAGAATGTCTTTACTTTTCAATATGCTTGATTATTTAGGTATTGAAAAAGAAAGAACTCGCGTTGAGTGGGTTTCGGCGGCAGAAGGCGTTAAATTTTCACAAGTTATGAACGACTTTGCTAAAACGATACACTCTCTTGGAGAAAACAAAAGGTTGGAGGATTTAAGATGCAAAAATTAGAAACAATGCTTTTAAATAGAGCCAAAGAACTTTTGTCTAATGGTACGGTAGATAGAGTTTTAGGTTGGGGTAGAGATGAATTTATCCACGACGTATCTCCAAAAGTATTTTATAACGAAGAACAACTTAAAGATTTTGTTTACAATTGTTTTTGTGGAGCAAACTTATCAAAATATCTTGTAGGCGAAAGCAAAAAGGGTGGTAAAATACTTGTATTTTTAAAACCTTGTGATACTTATAGTTTTAATCAACTTGTTAAAGAACATAGAATTAATAAAGAAAACGTTTACACTATCGGTGTAGAATGTCAAGGCAAATTAAGTTTTAACGAAGTTTGCAAAAACGGCTTTGAATTTTTTGATAGCGTAACTGAAACTATTGATAAAGTTACTTTCACTAATGGAGAAACAACTAAAACTTTCGATAAAAACGAACTTAAACTTTCAAAATGTCAAGTTTGTGAAAAACAATTAGTTGCAGGCGATGAAAAAATCGTTTTAAACGAAAAGGTTGCTCCAAGCAAAGACAGGTTTGAAATTGTTAAAAAATTAGAAAGTATGACTGCCGACGAAAGGTATGCTTTTTGGAAAGAACAACTTTCAAAATGTATTCGTTGTAATGCTTGTAGAAACGTGTGTCCTGCTTGTACTTGCGTAAAATGTGTTTTTGATAACGACGATTCAACAATAGCGTCAAAAGCAAATAGCGATAGTTTTGAAGAAAAATTATTTCATATTATAAGGTCTTTCCACGTTGCAGGCAGGTGTACTGACTGTGGTGAATGTTCAAGGGTATGCCCACAAGATATACCACTTCACCTTATCAACAGAAAATACATAAGCGATATTAATAGGCTTTACGGTGACTATCAAGCAGGTCAAGACGATAGTTCAGTAGGTCCTTTAACAAGATATGATAAAGAAGACCTTGACCCAAACGAATCAGTAGGGGGTAATAAGTAATGAAGAAAATTGCTATAACAAATCTTGAAAATCTTTACAAGCAAATATCTTCTGCTTGTGAACTTTACTTACCGATTGTTCGTGGTGGCGTGTTAAACTTTAATAAATACGAAAATGGTTGTCAAGTAGATATCAATTCGTTACAAACGGTAAAATCACCAAAAGATTTATTCTTCCCTCAAAGTGAAGATTATATGTCTTTTAAAACAAGTGGCAAACAAATTGAAATTAAAGACGAACGTGTTAAAAAAGATACTTTTGTAATATTCGGCGTTAGGGCTTGCGATAACAAGAGTTTTGAAGTGTTAGACAGGGTATTTTTACAAGAACCCGTTGACAGTATGTACAAAAACAAAAGGGATAATGCTATAATAGTTACGCTTGCTTGTAATAGTCCTAAAAAGGCTTGTTTTTGTAAGAACTTTGATATAGACGCTTCTAATCCAAAAGGCGACGTTGAAGGTTATTTATGCGATGGCTACCTTTATTTAGACGCTAAAACAGAAAAGGGTAAAAACTTATTAGAAAGTTTAAATTTAGAAGACGCTATCGATACGACTAACGTTGAAACACTTAAAAAAGATATTGTTGAAAAAATTAATGAACTTCCTTATTCAAATCTTAATCTTGACGCTTTCAAAGGCGAAAATTTAATGACACTTTTTGATAGAAAAGAATGGGAAGAATTATCAAGTGCTTGTTTAGGCTGTGGTACTTGTACATTTGTTTGTCCAACTTGCCAATGTTTTGATATTAAAGATTTTAAAACAAACGACGGCGTAAAACGTTTTAGGTGTTGGGATAGTTGTATGTATTCTGACTTTACTAAAATGGCGGCAGAAAATCCAAGAAAAAATCAAATGCAAAGATTTAGACAAAGGTTTATGCATAAACTTGTGTACTATCCGTCAAACAATAACGGTCTTTATAGTTGCGTAGGCTGTGGTAGATGTGTTAAAAAATGTCCACAATCTTTAAATATCGTAAAAGTTATTAAAAAACTTGGGGGTAAAGAAAATGATTAATGAAATTTTAATACCAAGTATAGGCGTTATAACTGATATTAGAAAAGATACGCCCGACGTAAAAACTTTTAGGGTAGTTGGTCTTGACGGCAAAAAACTTTTCGAGCATATGCCTGGTCAATGTGCTATGTTATCTATTCCTGGTGTAGGCGAAGCAATGTTTTCAATAACAAGTTCGCCAACGAACACTGAATATATGGAATTTTCAATTAAAAAATGTGGTTGTGTAACTTCGTGGTTACACGCTGCCGAAGTAGGCCAACAAATCACGGTAAGAGGGCCTTACGGTAACGGCTTTCCTGTTGAAGATGCTTTCAAAGGCAAAAATATGTTATTTATTGCAGGTGGTATCGGTTTAGCGCCACTTCGTTCAGTAATTAACTATATCCGTTCAAATAGGGACAATTACGGCACTGTTGATATTGTTTACGGTGCAAGGTCAATGGACGATTTAGTTGATATTAATGAAATTCAATCTGAATGGGTAAACGAAAAAGACTTTAACGTTTATTTGACGATTGATAGAGAGCAAGAAGGTTGGAACGGCCACGTAGGTTTTGTACCCGCATACGTTAAAGAAGTAAATATACCAACGGACAGAACGGCCGTTTTATGCGGTCCACCTATAATGATTAAATTTACACTTCAAGCGCTTTTAGAACTTGGTTTTGATAAAACGCAAGTTTACACGACGTTAGAGTTTAGAATGAAGTGTGGCGTTGGTAAATGTGGTAGGTGTAACGTTGGCGATAAATATATTTGTAAAGACGGTCCTGTATTTAGAATGGACAATTTAGAAGAATTACCTTCTGAATATTAATTAGGAGAAAGATTATGGAAAAAATGGTAAACGTTTATTTTTTCGGTAAAAAATATACTGTTCCACACAGCCTTACTATTATGAAGGCTATGGAATATGCAGGCTATCAACTTATTCGTGGTTGTGGTTGCCGTAATGGTTTTTGTGGCGCTTGTGCAACTTTATACAGAATAAAAGGCAAAACTGAACTTAAAACATGTTTGGCTTGTCAACAACAAGTTGAAGAAGGAATGTACGTAGCAACGCTTCCTTTCTTCCCACTTGTAAAACAAGTGTACGATATTCAAAAAGTTAAGCCAACTGAACAAATTATGATGCAATTATATCCTGAAATTTATAGTTGTATAGGTTGTAACGCTTGTACTAAGGCTTGCCCACAAAGTTTAAAAACAATGCAATATATTGCATATGCTCAAAGGGGCGAATATGAAAAATGTGCAGAAGAATCTTTCGACTGCGTAATGTGTGGTATATGTTCTTCACGTTGTCCAGCAGGAATTTCTCACCCACAAGTTGCAATTTTAGCACGTAGGTTATATGGTAAATATATTGCTCCTGATTGTAAACATCTTTTAGACAGAGTTAGTGAAATTAATAATGGTGCTTTCGATGAAGATATGAAAACTATTATGAACACTCCACTTGATAAGCAAAAAGAACTTTACAATGCAAGAAACATAGAAAAGTAAGGGGGAAATAGGTTATGTACGTATATACAGAAGAACAACTTAAATCAATGGAAAAAGTTGCTAAAACAAGGGAAGAAAGAAAACAAAACCTTTTTAGAAGAATGACTGCTGACGAAAAAACGGCAGTATTACAAGAATTTCACCCTGACTATATTGAAACGGCTTACGAAACACTTAAAGTAGGTCCAAACAAAGGCGAAAAAGTGCTTCACGAACTTGCTGACTTATTACAAGGTTATTCAAGGGAAGAAGTTAAAAAAGCAAATTTAGAAAATCCTGATTACGACGTTGACGTTTTAGTTATCGGTGGTGGTGGCGCAGGTTCTTCTGCCGCTATTACTGCTCACAATAACGGCGCAAACGTTATGATAGTAACAAAACTTCGTATAGGTGACGCTAACACTATGATGGCAGAAGGTGGTATTCAAGCAGCCGATAAGCCTAACGATAGCCCTGCTATTCACTATTTAGATGCTTTCGGTGGTGGTCACTTTGCAGCAAAACCTGAACTTTTAGAAAAATTAGTTTGCGATGCTCCCGACTCTATACGTTGGCTTTCAGACCTTGGCGTTATGTTCGATAAAGACGAACAAGGTAATATGGTAACTACTCACGGTGGTGGTACGTCAAGAAAAAGAATGCACGCTTGTAAAGACTATTCGGGTGCAGAAATAATGAGAACTTTAAGGGACGAAGTTTTAAATAGGGGTATTCCTGTTGTTGACTTTACTGCTGCTATTGAAATTATTAAAGACGAAGAAGGCAAAGCAGCAGGTGCAGTTCTTAAAAATATGGAAACAGGTGAAATACTTGTTGCTAAGGCAAAAACGGTTATTATTGCAACGGGTGGTGCAGGTAGACTTCATTATCAAGGTTTTCCAACAAGTAACCACTATGGCGCAACTGCCGATGGTTTAGTGCTTGCTTATCGTGCAGGAGCAAAACTTTTATATGCCGATACTTTACAATATCACCCAACGGGCGTTGCAGAACCTACGCAAATTTTCGGTGCGTTAGTTACTGAAAAAGTACGTTCTCTTGGAGCTCAACTTGTTAATAAAGACGGCGAACCTTTCGTTTATTCGTTAGAAACAAGGGACGTTACGGCTTCAACTATTATTAGAGAATGTAATGGTAGAAACAATGGTATTAAAACTACTGACGGCGTAGGCGTATGGCTTGATACTCCGTTAATTGAAGAATTAAACGGCGAGGGAACTATTGAAGCAAGAATTCCTGCAATGATGAGAATGTTTGGTAAATATGGTATTGATATTAGAAAAGACCCTATTTTAGTTTACCCAACGTTACACTATCAAAACGGTGGTATAGATATTAGTGCTAACGGTCAAAGTGCTATTGAAAACTTATTCGTAGCAGGCGAAGCCGTTGGTGGTATCCACGGTAGAAATCGTCTTATGGGTAACTCTCTTTTAGACATTATCGTATTTGGTAGAAACGCAGGTAAAAACGCAAGTGAAAAATGCAAAAACGTAAAAGTTGGCAAACTTACTTTAAGCCACGTTGATAAATTTGAACAAGAACTTAAAGAAGCAGGCATTGATGCAGGTGTTGTTTCTCCTAAATTATTACCTAACTATAATCGTAAAGATATGTAATTAAAAAGGAGTAATTATGGAATTATTTGGTGGCTCATATTCAATAACAGGCGTTATATTCTTTCTTCTTACGTTATTTGCAATTACGTTTGTTGGATATTTAATAGGCGGTATAAAAATCAAAGGCGTTTCTCTTGGAACTTCGGGCGTATTTTTAGTTTCTCTTGTATTTGGTATGTTTTTATACGACGACGTAGTAGAATCTTACGCAAGTGCAGAAGCAGGCTATAAGGTTGTTCAAAACATAGGGCTTTTACTCTTTATAACTTCGGTTGGATTTATTGCAGGACCTAACTTTTTTAGTGGCTTAAAGAAAAATGCAACAAGTTACGTTTTACTTGGTTTTATCATTATTTTAACGGCAGGATTAGTAACGGCAGGTATTTTACTTGTTGATAAAGACTTAAATTCTGCAATGGCAACAGGTTTACTTGCAGGTGCGTTAACTTCAACGCCGGCTTATTCTTCGGCTATTGATTCTTTACCTAAGGAGTTCCAAGCAGCGTGTTCGGCAGGTTATGGTATAGCCTATATCTTTGGTGTAGTTGGCGTTGTTTTATTCGTACAACTTATGCCAAAATTATTAAAAGCCGATATGGCAAAAGAAAGAGAAAGTCTTAAAGTTATCGGTATGGATAGTAAAGAAAGAAGAAACGACTTTTTCCAAATTGACGACTATGGCATTTTCGCTTTTGCGTTTGCAGTAGTTTTAGGCTTAATGGTAGGTGCTATAAAAATACCTCTTGGCAAAGGTTCGTTCTCACTTGGAACAACGGGTGGACCTCTTTTAGTTGCTTTAATTATGGGACATTTTTACAATATTAAAAGAGTAAAAATTATGCCTGATATGAAACTTTTAAAAGTGTTTAGAGAGTTTGGTTTAATGTTGTTCTTAATAGGAGCAGGTGTGCCTGGCGGTGCTAAATTTTTGCAACATTTAGACGCAATTTACTTTTTATACGGAGCAATTATAACTATACTCCCTATGGTTGTTGGTTTTGTATTTGCAAAGTACGTTTTAAAATTGCCTTTATTAAATAATTTAGGCTCTATTACAGGTGGTATGACTTCAACTCCTGCACTTGGAACTTTAATAAGTGTTGCTGAAACAGATGACGTTGCTAATGCGTATGCAGCAACTTATCCTATTGCTCTTGTTTCAGTAGTAGTGTTATCACAACTTTTAATTTTATTTTTCCCAGTTGTGTAAAAGTTTATATAGTAAAAAATCCGTAAAAAATGTAAAAACAATTGACAATTTTTTACGGTAATGTTAAAATTTATTCGTGCTTTTAAGTACGCAAATTTAATATGTTTTTTTGAATAAACGATTATTCGTTTAAAAGTAGGGGAAGCAAGGTGAAATTCCTTCGCAACAGTCATTACGGTATAGCCCGATAACCTATCAAAAAAATTCAAGGTAATAAGTTTTGGACAAAGGAGACAAAAGCCGTTAAACACAAAGTGTTTGCCCCTATTATCTTGATAGGGGCTTTTTTATACGGCTAAAAAATATGAAAAAATTTTTAACCTTTGCGCTTACTATTGTAGTAGCGCTCACAGCAACCTTATTTATGGCTTGCAAAAAAGAACCACTTGTTATTAAAGAAAGCGACACTTACGTAGTTATCAACGTTGAAACTACTAAAACCGACTTAACCTTAGCAAGTTATATGGCAAGTTTAGAAGAATACCAAAATATGTTCGTTATTGATAATGGTATGGTTACTTCTATTAACGGCATTCAAAATGCGCCTGATTATTCTTCATGTTGGATGCTTTACACCGACGATTACAGCGAAGATTGCTCAAACGCCGGGTATGGCACGGTAGAGTATAAAGGCAAGACGTTTAATTCGTCTATGTGGGGAGCAGAAACGTTAATCGTTAAAAACGGTTGCAGTTATATTTGGATTTACGTTACTTTTAATTTATGAAAACAGCAAAAGAAATAGCCTTAATAGGTATGTACACGGCTCTTTTAATAGGCGCACAATTCGTGTTAAGTTTTGTTAGTGGTGTAGAAATTGTTACAATATTATTTGCATCCTTTTGTTATAAATACGGCTTGAAAAACGGACTAATTTTATCTATAAGTTTTTCGCTTATTAGATGCTTTATATATGGTTTTATATTAGACATAGTTTTGTTGTATTTAATTTACTATCCGTTACTTAGCGTTGTGTTTGCTTATTTAGGCAAGGCTTTAAAGGCTAAATATACCATTAAAAACTTAATAATAGTTGTAATCGTTGCAATATGTATGACGGCGCTTTTTACCCTTATAAGCGACGTTATAACGCCTATATTGTACTCTTATTCTCTAACGGCGTGGAAAGTGTATTTTTTAGCGTCTTTACCTGTAATGGCTACACAGTGTTTTGTCGTTGCAATAACCTTTTCGCTATTTTTTATACCTGTTCAAAAATTATTAGATTTAGTAAAAATATAACAAAAAAGCACTTTATCGTTTTGATAAAGTGCTTTTAATTTGTCTTATTTTAATAGGGTAGTTTGCTTGTTTTCATTTTTACAATGCAAGTCGCAAAGTGCTAATGCAATTGAGTAGAAGAAAACAGGGTAAATGTGGAAAACAAAGTTATCAAATAAACTTGAAAATAGTAATGCAAAAATTATTAAGCCTAAAAATATTTTTTCTTCATTAAGTTTGTAAAAAATTATTTTTATAGTTTTATAACGATAAATAGTGTATGCTATAAAAGTCAATATTCCGCAAGTGCCTAAAAGTTGAAAAATTGTGTTGTGATACATGCCAGGAATAAATCCCGTCCACGATTCAAATTCACAACCGTAAAAGCCTTGACCAAAAATAGGATTTTGTAAAAAGGCTGTAATAGAGTTCATCCAAAGTTCAAATCTACCATTATCGCTAATGCCCATTTTTACAACGTCTTCAAATAATTTGACTTCTATTTTAAAACCATAAACAAGAATAAGATATACTATAAACGCTAAAAATATCGCAGAAAGAGTGCCTATAAGCATTTTAAAACAAAGTTCTTTATTATCGCCTTTAAAACAAAGAAAAATAACAATAAACGCCGTAATTATCGTACTTGTTAAAATAGCGTTTCTACTTAAAGAAAATACGGTAAAAAGGTAAGTTAATAAGCCTAAAAGATAATATATTATCGTTTGGCGAGCCTTTTTAGATTTATATGCTAAATAAAAAACAGGAGCAATTAAATAGCAACCAAAATTGCCGTAGTTATTAGTGTTTCCCCAACCAAAATTAATAACGTTTTTATGTATTTTCCCGTCCGAAATAATAGGGCTTGTGCAACACAAATAAATATATTCACATATAAAAACTACTGCTAAACAAGCGCAACATTTAAAAAAGAAATCAATAGTTTTTTGGTCGTAAGTTAAGTTGTTTACGAATATTGCATACAAGCCTATTAAACAAAAAATAGCAACTATTGCAAATATTAAGTTTGATATAGAGTAAGGCTTAAAAAATAATCCGTTTAAACAAATTAAAAATGCAAAAGGTAAAGAACAAATCAGTAATTTTGTTGGTTTTGTAAAAATGTTTTTAAATTGTCCCCATACTACAAAATGAAATATTAAAGTAAAAATTAAAAAGCAAGATAAAATTATTATGTATGGTAAGTGTTTTAAAATATATTCAACGTAGTCAGATGAGCCCGATTTAAAGCCGTCTCTATGAGGAATAAACATAATAAAACCTAACAAAAGAGGGATAATAGGTTTTAAATCTTTACTTATTATAAGCCCGACACTTGCAATAAATATCGACGTGCAAATACCTAAAACCTCCGCTTTAAATACGTACGATAAAAGAATAATTAAAGAAATTAACGCAGGGTAAAATATGCTTTCGTAAAAAGTATTTAATTTTTTTATAACGCTATTATCGCTTAAAAAAGTTTTTACTTTTTCTATCATAAAACCTCCGTTAAAATATCAAAAATACCCTAAAAATTTAATAAAAAACGTTTAATTTTGCAAGGGTACACTATTATATTATATAATAACACCATAAAAAGTCAAGATTTTTAAGTATTAAAGAGCCAAAGCCTTATAATATAAAATAAATGTAAAATAAATTAAAAACAAGGCTTAAAACACTTGACAATAAGCGTATTTTTTAATAAAATATACAAGCGAATTAGAATTTTATTTTGGATTAGCCCCCCAAATTAAGATTTTTATAGATTATTTATAGGAGAATTTTTACAATGAAAACTTTTATGGCCAAAGAGGGTCAAGTAGAAAGAAAGTGGTATGTTGTAGACGCTACGGGTCTTGTACTTGGTAGACTTGCTTCACAAGTTGCTGCCGTACTTAAAGGAAAAAATAAACCTAACTATACTCCAAACGTTGACACAGGCGACCACGTAATTGTTATTAATACAGATAAAGTAATTCTTACAGGTAAAAAACTTGAAAAGAAATTTTATACTTACCACACAGGTTACATCGGTGGTCTTAAACAAATTCCTTACAGCAAGATGATGGCAGAAAAATCTGACCTTGCTGTTTATGAAGCAGTAAAAGGTATGTTACCAAAGAATAGTCTTGGTAGACAAATGATTACTAAACTCAGAGTTTACAAGGGTGCTGAACACAAACATACTGCACAACAACCTATTGAACTCAAAATCGAAAGGTAAGGAGATTGATTATGGCAAAAGTTGCAAATAAAAAGAAGGTTCAATTTTGGGGAACCGGTAGAAGAAAAAAGGCAATAGCAAGGGTTAGACTTGTTCCAGCAGGTTCAGGTAATATCGTTATTAACAATCGTTCAATTGACGATTATTGTGACCTTGAAACAGTTAAACTTATCATTAAACAACCATTAGTAGCAACTGATACACTTTCTAAATACGACGTATTCGTAAACGTTGTAGGTGGTGGTTTTACAGGTCAAGCGGGTGCAATTCGTCACGGTATTGCAAGAGCATTACTTTTAGCAGAACCTGAAACACGTGCTACTCTTAAAAAAGAAGGTTACTTAACAAGGGACCCAAGAATGAAAGAAAGGAAGAAATACGGTCTCAAAAAGGCTCGTAGAGCTCCACAATTCAGTAAGAGATAATTTCATAAAATTAAAGTGTTTGCATTATTGCAAACACTTTTTTTTAAAAAAATATAAAAATAAGGCGTAGAGTAAATCTCTACGCCGTTAAATTTTAAAGTAATTATCTATTTAAAATTTTTTCAAGTAAAGCCCTTTCTGAATCTGTAACTTCACCATCAGCAGTAATTATTAAAATACCTAACGTAGCAACTGCTATTGCTACGTCATTTGGTGCAGAGTCAATAAGTTTGTCAAATTCTTCTACGAACTTAGCGTCTGAACCATAGTTAGTAATATCAAAGAATTCATCAGTAGTAATGTTTTCTAAGTTAAATAATTGTTTGAATAATTCATATTCAGCATTTCTTGTTTTTCTATCGCCTGAAACAAAAACTTTAAAAACGTTAACTAAAAAACGGCTAATGTTATCAGTAGAGATTTCAAGTTTCTTTAATTCATTAATAATTAAATCAGTTGCTTGTGTAGCAACGCCAACTCTATCATTCATTGACATTGCTTTGCTATTTTCAATTAATTCGTTAAGTTTTGACATAATATCACTTTGTATAATCCGTCTTGAAAAATTATACAATCTCCTAAAAAATATTTTTAATACATATCAAGACAATAGTATTATATTATATAAACCTAAAAAAATCAATAGGTTTTTAAATTTTTTTCATTATAAGTTCGCCGTATTTTCGTTTTGTTATAATGCCGTAAAGTTGGCTTGCAAATATATCTTTTTCAATACATTTTAAGGCTGTTCCTTTTAATTTAGACAATGAACTTTTTCTTTCAATAACAGGTAGAGTAGTTAAGTTTAGTTCTTTAAGCAACTTTTCGCTACCTTTTTTAATTGCTAATACTCTAAAATAAAGGTTGCTTTTTAAACATTTTTTAACAAAAGTTTTATCAATTTTAAGCAAATTGTTTACTAAAATACGCTTAATTCGTGCATCGGTATAGCGTTTTGTGTTTACGTTTTTAATTAATTCGTCAACGCTAAAACTTTCTTTTAATGCGTTTTTCAACTTGTTTTCAAGTCCTTCGGTACAATCGGGCACTTGTTTTAATTGTTCTTTATTTACACTATGTAATGCGTATAAAATTTCACTATTGGCATCGTAGAGTTTAGTTGGTAAATCTTTAAAAGTAAACACAGGAACGGCATTTGTAATTTTATCAGTTTTGCCGTCTAAAATAGCCTTTCTTATACTTAATGCAGATGAAAATTCGCCGTCAATTTTATCGTTGTTAAAACCGTTGTCTTGTCTTTTTAATATTTCAATATTAAAGTCGTAGCCTTTTTCAAGTATAGCCTTAACGTACTCTAATCCTAAAATGTTGTTAGGGTGGTCTAAAAGTGAAAGGTCTAAATTAGAGTCACTATACAATTTTATAATAGCGTGTTTTCTTGCTAAAACGTAAGATAAGCCACTACTTAAATTTTCTTTTAAAAGTTGCTTATATTCGCTTGTTTCGTTCATTAAAATTTTTGCTAAATTAATAAAATCTTGCAAGTTGTCGTTTTCAGCACCAAAACACAAAGTTTTTTCGCCAGGGAGTTTAGAAAGGATATTAAGCGCACCTTTACTAAACACTTCGGCATTTTCACTTGCAAAAACTTGTGGTAATTCTAAAACTAAATCAGCCCCGCCTAAAATAGCGTGAGAAGCCCTTGTATATTTATCTAAAATGGCAACGTCGCCCCTTTCGGTAAAACAGCCACTCATAATAACAATAACGTAATCAGGCTTTAAAGTGCTTTTAACGTAACGTAATTGTCTTAAATGTCCGTTATGAAACGGATTGTATTCGGCTATAATCGTGCAAATTTTCAAAATTAACCCCTTTAACAATTTACTTTTGCAAAATAATGTTATATAATAAATATTAGCATATACGCTATACGTATATAATACACTAAAATTTCAAAATAATAAAGTAAAACTAAAACTTTTTTAAGGAGAATTATATGAAAGATATTCTTAATGAAATTAAGCAAAAAGCAATAGCCAAAAACAAAACTATTATTTTACCAGAAGGTGAAGATAAAAGGGTTATAGAAGCAGCGCAAAAAATCGCTGATGAAAAGATTGCAAAAATTATCGTTTTAGGCGATGAAGAAAGCATTAGAAAAGAAAACCCTAACGTTAGTTTACAAGGCGTTACGATTATCAACCCTGTAACTTATGAAAAGACGGTTGATTATGCAACAATGCTTTTTGAAATTAGAAAAGGCAAAATCAACAGAAAAACAGGTGCTCCTGAATATGCTACTGTTGAAGAAGCAAAAGCATCAATTTTAAAAGATTACACTATGTACGCTGCATTAATGCTTAAAGCAGGCGACGTAGATGGTTTAGTTTCAGGTGCTTGTCACTCTACGGCTAATACTTTAAGACCAGGTTTACAAGTTATTAAAACTGCCCCAGGTATTAACACGGTATCAAGTAGTTTCATTATGATTTCTCCAAGAGAAAATATTTATAACCCTGACGGCGTTGCCGTATTTGGTGATTGTGCTATTAACATTGAACCTGATGCAAACCAAATTGCTGATATAGCAATTTCTTCTGCTGAAACGGCTGAAAAGATTGCAGGTATCGAACCAAGGGTAGCAATGCTTTCTTTCTCAACGAAAGGTTCAGGTAACGATGATAAATTCTTTAAATCAGTTCCAAAAATGCAAGAAGCAACTGAAATTGCTAAACAACTTGCACCGAACGTTAAAATTGATGGTGAATTCCAATTCGATGCTGCCGTTGCACCAGAAGTAGGCTTATTAAAAGCACCTAATTCTGAAATTGCAGGTAAAGCAAACGTATTTATCTTCCCTAACATTAACGCAGGTAATATCGGTTACAAAATTGCTCAACGTTTTGGTGGATATATGGCTCTTGGTCCTATTTGTCAAGGTTTTGCAAAACCTATCAACGACTTATCACGTGGTTGTAACGTTGAAGATATTATTGCAGTAGTTGCAATCACTGCTTTACAAGCAGAATAATTTTTTAGGAGTATTAATATGAAAATTTTAGTTATTAATGCAGGTAGTTCGTCTTTAAAATATCAACTTATCGATATGGAAACAGAAGGCGTTATAGCAAAAGGTTTATGTGAAAGAATAGGTATTGAAGGCTCAATGTTAACACATAAGTATAACGGAGCATCTTACGAAATTAAAGAAGATATGCCAACTCACGCTGAGGCAATTCAACTTGTTTTAAAAGCGTTAGTTGATGAAAAAATCGGTTGCATTAAATCAATGGAAGAAATCGACGCAGTAGGACATAGAGTACTTCATAGTGCTGAAAATTTCAGTGGTCCTGCTCTTGCGACAGAAGAAAATATTGAAATTTGTTTAGCAAACGCTGAACTTGGACCTTTACACCAAAGACCAAATATTGCAGGGGTTAAAGCGTGCCAACAAGTTATGCCAAACACTCCTATGGTTCTTGTATTCGATACGTCTTTCCACCAAACAATGCCTGAAAAAGCATATATCTTTGGTCTTCCTTACGAAGCATACAAAGAACACAGAATTAGAAGATACGGCTTCCACGGTACAAGCCACCGTTTCGTATCAGGCGAAGCAATTAAATATCTTAACCTTGAAAAAGGTAGTAAAATTATCACTTGCCACCTTGGTAACGGTTCATCTATTTCAGCAGTTAAAGATGGTAAATGCTTTGATACAAGTATGAGTTTCACTCCACTTGGCGGTGTTCCTATGGGTACGCGTTCAGGCGAATTTGACCCTGCTATCATTGAATTTTTAATGAACAAAACGGGCATGAGTATTAAAGAAGTTCTTAACTATTGTAACAAAAAATCAGGTATGCTTGGTATCAGTGGCGTAAGTTCAGATTTTAGAGATTTACGTAACGCAGCAAACGAAGGCAACCACAGAGCAAGGCTTGCTCTTGATATTTTTGCTTATAGCGTTAAAAAATATATCGGTTCATACGCAGCGGCAATGGGCGGTGTAGATTGTATCGTATTTACGGCAGGTGTTGGCGAAAACGATTGTAATATGAGGGCAGAAATTTGTGAAGAATTAGAATTCCTTGGTATTAAAATCGATGAAGAAAAGAACAATCAAAGAAACAATGGCGAAATAAGGGATATTACAGCCGTTGACGGAAAAGTTAAAGTATTAATTATTCCTACTAACGAAGAACTTGTTATCGCAAGGGATACGCTTGAATTAGCGTTTGCAAAATAATAAATTATTTTAAAAAGCGTTAATAAAAGTTTGACAATAAAAAATAATTATTATATAATTTATAAGCATAATGAAAATTGATGTAAGAAAGTTAAAATACAGCGGGAAGTATGAAAGTGATTTTGAATTTGATTACAGCCCGAAAGACGATATAGTGTTAATTCCTGACGCCCGTATCGACAAACTCGTCAAAGTAAAAGGTTCTTTGGAACTTCACAATGAGGACGTTTACGTTGACGGAACGGTTGAATGCACCATTGTTGGTAAATGTGCAAGGTGTCTTGAAGATGCAGTTTATCTATTCAAACGTGATTTTTCGTGTAAGTTCGTTCTTTTTGATGCAGAAGAAGATGATTATTACTATAAAAGGGGCGTTATAGATTTAACTGACGCTATAAACGACGTGTTTTATACTGAAATGGTTACGTCAATATACTGTAAAGATGATTGCAAAGGTTTATGCTCAAATTGTGGGGCAAATCTTAACAAAACGTCTTGCAGTTGTAAATATTAAAAGAGAGGTATTTTAAAATGGCAGTTCCAAAGTCGAAAGTTTCAAAACAAAGGGGTAATAAAAGGTTTGCTAGTAACTATAAGGCAAGCGTTCCTACACTTGTTGAATGTCCTCAATGCCACGAAATGAAGCAATCTCATAGAGTTTGTCTTAAATGCGGTTATTACGACGGTAAACAAGTAATTGAAGTTGCTGATAAAAACAACGATTAATAAATAAAAAAAGTCATATTTAATATGGCTTTTTTTTATCTTATAAAGGTAATTATGTTAAACGAAAGTGTTATAGTGTTTATTAGTAAAGTTGGTGAGTTAAACGACCAATTGCCACTTTACGTAGTAAACGAAATAGAAAAAATTAATAATCAATTGTTAAAAGAACAAAAATATTCGGCGTATAGGCTTTTAAATAGAGCGTTGACAATTTTAGGTTATAACGGTCTTTTTGAAAAAACTCTTAAAAAAAGGCAAGACGGCAAGCCGTATTTTGACGATATGTGCGTGTCTATTTCTCACACCAAAGGTTTAGTTGGCGTTTGTTTTTTTAATAGTGACGTTGGTATCGACGTTGAAAAAATTAGTAGGTTTGAAAAGTTTAAGTTCCCTATGCTTATGGGACTTGACTATCATTTACCAAAACAAACTTATGCAAAAGAATGGACTAAAAAAGAAGCGTCTTTTAAGGTTAGTGGTGGAGAAGTTTTTAGCCCTATAAAAATTAACGCCGATAACTTTTACACAAAAACTATAAAAGTAATAAACGGCGACGACGATTACTTTTTAACAATTTCAAGCCAAAAAAAATACGACGTAAATTACGTCGTATGTGAAAATCAAAATTCTACTAAATATAATAACGTAGAAGAAATAATTTTTTAAAATTAAATAAAATCATATAAAGATTTTCCGTTAATTTTCTTAGTAACGGTAAAACCAATTGTACCTGGGCCACAGTGAGCGCAAACGTTTATAGGAATAAGTCCTTGAACGGCTTTATTGTCGCCCATTTTATTTTGCAAATAACTAAAAATATGTTCAAAAATAGTAGCGTTAGCGTCAAATCCTATTAACGAATAATCGTATTCTTCGCAAGGGAAAGAAGCAATTTTAGCGTCAATTTCTTCGTCAAAAGTTTGTTTTACTTTTCTTGCCATTTTAGCCTTTTCAAGTTTGCCGTCAATTAAATTGATAACAGGTTTAATACCTATAACGTTACCTATCATAGCAATAGCAGGTGAAATTCTGCCGCCGTTTTTAAGTGCCGTTAAATTTTCAGGGATAAATACTAAATAATCTTTATTAATTCTTTCATTTACGTGTGCAACAATTTCTTCAACTGATTTACCTTGTTGTACGTCGTCGTATGCAGTAAACACTTGCGCAAGCATTGTAGTAGATAAACCAAGAGAGTCTATAACCGTAACTTTGCCGTCAAAATGTTGTTTAGCAACGTTAGAAAAAAGTGTGTTCATTGAAGATAATTGACTTGAAATTGTAAAGTGAATAATATGGTCATAGCCTTTATTTAACAATTCTTCAAAGTATGAAATTACATCGCCGAGTGGTGGCGTTGACGTATGAATTTTTTGTCCGGAACGCATAGCGTCTTTTAATTGTTCTTGATTTATAGTGATTCCGTCAAGGAATTCTTCGTCATTAACAAGTACGTTTAAAGGGAATAAATTAATTTCGTATTTTTTAAACGTGTCGTAATTAACGATACAAGACGTATCAGTAGAGATTAAAATTCTCATAAAAAACTCTCCTTAGTTACTTTCAAATCAATGTAATTATACACATAATAGACAATCTTGTCAACAATATAAGTACAATCTAATTTTTTGCATAATAACTACACGTATTGTATGTGCAATTTTTTGCATATTACCCATAAAATACTTAATTATGTTTCAAAGCAATTAAAAATACCCAACTAAAAAGTTAGGTATTGTTTGGTGCGCCATCGGGGAAACCCCTTTGATAAAGGGGATGTCGCTTGCGACAAGTGAATTGCTGCCACGCTAGTGGGCGAACGAAGTTCGAGTGCCTGATGGCAATTAAAAATACCCAACTAAAAAGTTAGGTATTGTTTGGTGCGCCATCGGGGACTCGAACCCAGGACCCATTGATTAAGAGTCAATTGCCCTACCAACTGAGCTAATAGCGCATATAATTTTACGGAGTCATAAACCCCCTAAAATGTGGTGAACCATCGGGGACTCGAACCCCGGACAACTTGATTAAAAGTCAAGTGCTCTACCGCCTGAGCTAATGGTCCAAATATTTAGTTGGCTGGGGTGGCAGGATTTGAACCTACGAATACTGGAATCAAAATCCAGTGCCTTACCGCTTGGCGACACCCCAACCATATGTGAATTGTGGGGCGAGAGCCGGGAATCGAACCCGCGACCTCCAGGAGCACAATCTGGCGCTCCACCGATTGAGCTACTCTCGCCATTTAGTTGCTGGTACGCCAGAAGGGATTCGAACCCCTGACTCCCGCCTTAGAAGGGCGGTGCTCTATCCAGCTGAGCTACTGGCGCATATAGTGCCGACGGTGGTTATTTTATTGGAGCGGGTGATGGGAATCGGACCCACGTAACCAGCTTGGAAGGCTGGTGTTCTACCATTGAACTACACCCGCACTTCTTTCGTCATGCTAACTGATTATAACAAAACACTCTTATATTGTCAACCATTTTTTAATGCTTTATAAAATAATTTTACAATTTTTTTTAAATTGTTTTTTTAAAAAATATAATTATAAAACGCTTGACTAATTATTTGGCTTATGTTATAATTTTGACAATTCATAAATGCTATGACGAAGACGGTTAGATATTATCGTTTACAGAGAGTCGGTGTTTGGTGCAAACCGATAGCAAAATATCAAAACTTATCACTTCTGAGCAGGAAGGCTGAACTATAATTAAGCCTTTTCGTGATTACTGCGTTAACGTATACGGGTTGTTAGACCCTGAGTGGCTTTTATAAGCAATTTGAGTGGTACCGCGGGTAAATTATACTCGTCTCAAAGAAGATTATTCTTTGGGACGTTTTTTTATTTTGTAAAGCCTTATAAACGGCGCATTTCGGCGTTACTGCTTTAACTTTTGAGTTCGACAACCAACAAGGTTAGTCTCATCCAAAAGTTCGCGCGAGCCTTGAACTGCTTGTTTCTAAGTCTTTAAAATCGTACTGCATATAGGTTTGGTAAAAACAATAGCAATACTGCGTTACTTTGCATTTTTTCGACTTCGATGACCTAACAGGTCTATCTCATCCGTAAAAATGCAAGAGCCTTGTCTAACTTGTTTCTAAGTCTTTAAAATCGTACTACATATGGGTTTGGTAAAAACAATAGCAATACTGCGTTACTGCTTCGGCTTAATACTTCAATGACCAACAAGGTCTATTTCAGCGTTTCGCCGTTGCGAGCCTTGTCTTGCTTGCTACTAAACGTTTAAAATAATAAATAAAAACAATATAAAAATTATTAACATTAAGGATGTAAGTAATTATGAACACAAACAACACTTTAAGTCAATTAACGGAAGTCGCGTCAAGAATTAGAGAATTGCGTGAAATTATGGCATTCTCCGTTATTGAAATGGCTGAAAAAACCGACGTTAGCGAACAAACGTATCTTTCTTATGAAAGTGGAAAAGTAGATATACCTTTCTCATTTATTCATAAGTGTGCATTAGCGTTTGGCGTAGATATGACAGACCTTTTAGAAGGTAGTTCGGCAAGGCTTTCAACCTATACCGTAACAAGAAAAGGTCAAGGTCAAGAAACGGCAAAAGAAGATGGTATTGACATAGCAAACCTTGCTCCTAAGTTTAAGGGTAAACTTGCTGAGCCATATTACGTTACGTACGAATATTCACAATCTCAACAAAATAAGCCTATGCATTTAGCAACGCACTTAGGTCAAGAATTCGACCTTGTTATTAGTGGTAAACTTAAAGTTCAAGTAGGCGACCACGTTGAAATATTATCAGAAGGCGATAGTATTTACTATAATTCGGCTTTACCGCACGGTATGATTGCCGTTGACGGAAAAGATTGTACCTTTTTAGCAGTCGTTATGTCGGGCAATAATACAGAAGAAACTGTTGTTCGTCAAAGTGTTGTAAGTGCAAAAACAAGTGAAAATTTAGTTTGTGAAAAATTCATTGACGCAAAAGAAGACGAAAATGGTAGGCTTACGTCAATAGACTTTAAAAATACTGAAACGTTCAACTTTGGTTTTGATATTGTTGACCAAATTGCAGACAAATATCCTGAAAAACTTGCAATGTTGCACCTTGATAGAAACAAAAACGAGCGTCGTTTCACGTTTAAAGAAATTAAGCACGCTTCAAATCAAGTGGCTAACTATTTTACGTCGCTTGGCATTAAGCGTGGTGATAAAGTAATGCTTGTTCTTAAACGTCATTATCAATTTTGGTTCTGTATGGTTGCTCTTCATAAACTTGGAGCAGTGGCAATACCGGCAACAAATCAACTTAAAGAACATGATTTTGAATACAGGTTCAATTCGGCAGGCGTTAAAGCGTTAGTATGTACAGCCGACGGCGATACTTACACTTTTGCTGAAAGTGCGGCTAAAAAATGTCCACAAGTTGAAAAACTTATAATGGTAGGCGGGGCAAAAGAAGGTTGGCTTGATTTTGATAAAGAATATCCGTTATTTACAAGAAAACTTGTTCGTCCTAAAAATTGTTCTTGCGGTGACGAATCGGCATTAATGTTCTTTACGTCAGGCACGACGGGAAATCCTAAAATGGCTTCGCACAAACATACTTATGCGTTAGGTCATTACGTAACGGCTAAATATTGGCATTGTTGCGAAAGAGACGGGCTTCACTTTACTATCTCTGACACAGGTTGGGGCAAATCTCTTTGGGGCAAACTTTACGGACAATGGCTTTGCGAAGGAGCAGTATTCGTTTACGACTTTGATAAATTCGACGAAAACGACTTGCTTCCTATGTTCGCTAAATACAATATCACTACTTTCTGTGCACCACCAACAATGCTTAGAATGCTAATCCGTGGTGACTTATCTAAATACGATTTATCGTCAATTCACCATATGACGACGGCAGGCGAAGCGTTAAATCCCGAAGTTCATAACAAGTTTAAAGAAGCAACGGGCTTAGAAATTATGGAAGGCTTTGGTCAAACAGAAACAACGCTTGCTATTGCAAACCTTTATGGAACAATGCCTAAAATTGGTGCTATGGGTAAAGCAAACCCTCAATATGACGTTGACGTTGTTGACGCTGACGGCAAAAGAGTTCCAGCAGGTGAAGTGGGCGAAATCGTAATTCATACAGATAAGTCTATTCCTTGTGGTTTATTCAAAGAATATTATCTTGACGCTGAAAGAACAAGCGAAGCATGGCACGATGGTTTATATCACACGGGCGATACTGCGTGGAGAGACGAAGACGGCTATTTTTGGTACGTTGGTCGTGTTGACGACGTTATTAAATCATCAGGTTACAGAATAGGACCTTTTGAAATAGAAAGCGTAATAATGGAATTACCTTACGTTTTAGAATGTGGTGTTTCAGCCGTTCCTGACGAAGTAAGGGGACAAGTCGTAAAAGCAAGCATAGTATTAACAAAAGGTACGGTAGGCACAGAAGAACTTAAAAAAGAAATTCAAAAGTACGTAAAAGACCATACTGCACCTTATAAATATCCAAGAATAGTAGTGTTTAGAGACGAACTTCCTAAAACAATAAGTGGCAAAATCCAAAGAAATAAACTTTAAAAGGAAAATATATTAAAAATATTTGACTTATTTAGGCGAGTGTGTTAAACTTTTTATATAAAGGCGATGAGAAAGAGTATTTCGAAGTAGTTTTTTAGAGAGGCGGTGTTTGGTGCAAACCGCTAAATGAATTCGACAATTGTAGCTTTTGAGCCAAAGGGAAGAAATTGTATTAAAGTAGACCCCTTTCGTGATTACTGCGTTAACGTATACGGGTTGTTAGACCCTGAGTGGCTTTCGTAAAGCAATTTGAGTGGTACCGCGGGTATTTGTTTATTCAAACTCGTCTCAAAGAATTATTCTTTGGAACGAGTTTTTTTGTTCCAAAAAAACAGGAGAAAATTATGGCGAACGTAATTGATATTGATGCAAAAATCAAAGAAATGGCTGGCAGAATAAAGGCGTTAAGAGAAATTGAAGGCTTAACTACTTATGATATGGCAGTTAAGACAGGCGTTTCTGAAAGCGATTATATTAAAAGCGAGCAAGGATTATTAGATTTAAACTTTGCATTTATATACAGATGTGCTCTTGCATTTAACGTTGACGTAACGGATATTATCGAAGGTAGAAGCCCTACGTTAAAGTCTTATACTTTAACAAGAAGTGGTAAAGGTCAAAAAATTGAACAAGCACACGGTATGACTTACTTTAACTTAGCTCCTGCTTTTAAAAGTAGAATTGCCGAACCTTTATACGTTTGTAGCGAATATAGTGAAGAAGCACAAACAAAACCTATCGAATTAACAACTCACGAAGGTCAAGAATGTGATATCGTTTTACAAGGTAGTTTAAAAATTAAAATAGGTGACCACGAAGAAATTTTAAATGCAGGTGATAGCGTTTATTACGATAGTTCAACTCCACACGGAATGATAGCCGTAAACGGCGAAGATTGTATTTTCTACGCTATCGTATTAAATCCTACTAACGAAACTTCAACAAAAGCAATTACGGGCGTAACGGTTTCAGGTAAAGTTAAAAGTGTTGACGTTGATAATAAAAAGCGTGTTTATCATAAATTTATCGACGTTAAAACTGATGATAACGGAACTCCTTTACAAATTAATTTCAAAGACGTTGAAAACTTTAACTTTGCTTTTGATATTGTTGACGAACTTGCTAAAAAAGACCCTAACAAACTTGCACTTTTACACGTAGATAGAGATAACGTTGAAAGAAGATTTACTTTTAAAGATATAAAGAAATATTCTTGCCGTGCCGCAAACTATTTTAAATCGTTAGGCATTAAAAAAGGCGATAAAGTTTTACTTGTATTAGGTAGAGATTACGAGTTTTGGTATGCAATACTTGGTTTACATAAAATAGGTGCCGTTGCAATACCTGCGATGAACCAACTTTTAGATAAAGACTTTGAATATAGATTTAAAGCAGCAAACGTAAAAGCCGTTATTTGTACGGCAAAGGGCGGAGCATCACAACAAGTTGAATTAGCAAGTGCTAAATGCCCAGAATTAGAACACAAAATTTTAGTAGGTGGTACAAAAGACGGTTGGAGAAGTTTTGACGAAGAATGTTCACTTTTTAGCACTCATTTTGAAAGAACTTCACAAAGTGCAGGTGGCGACGATAGTATGCTTATGTTCTTTACGTCGGGCACAACGGGTTATCCTAAAATTGCAGAACACAGTTATAAATACGTTTTAGGTCATTTCCACACTGCTAAATTCTGGCATCAAGTTGACCCTGACGGATTACACTTTACAATTTCTGATACAGGTTGGGCAAAAGCGTTATGGGGCAAACTTTACGGACAATGGCTTTGCGAAGGTGCATTATTCGTATGTGATTTTGAAAGGTTTAATGCTCACGATATTTTATCAGTATTCTCAAAATACAATATCACAACTTTCTGTGCTCCACCAACAATGCTTAGAATGCTTGTTAAAGAAGATTTATCTAAATACGATTTAACTTCTATTAAACATATTACAACGGCAGGCGAAGCCTTAAACTTTGAAGTATATAGACAATTTAAAGAAGCAACGGGACTTTCTATTGAAGAAGGTTTCGGTCAAACTGAAACAACCCTTGTTATCGGTAACTTAACGGGTGCAAAAGCAAAAGCAGGCTCAATGGGTAAAGCCGTACCTGTATATGATATTGAATTACTTGATAGCGACGGCAACAAAGTTGAAAATGGTCAAACGGGTGAAATTTGTGTTAAAACAAGTGAACAAATCCCTTGTGGCTTATTTAAAGGTTATTATAACGATATTGAAAAAACTAACGAAGTATGGCACGACGGATATTATCATACGGGCGACTTAGCGTGGAGAGATGAAGACGGATTCTATTTTTACGTAGGTAGGGCTGATGACGTTATTAAGTCGTCGGGGTATAGAATAGGACCTTTCGAAATTGAAAGCGTAATAATGGAATTACCTTACGTTTTAGAATGTGGCGTTTCTTCTGCACCTGACGAAGTTAGGGGACAAGTTGTTAAAGCAAGTATCGTATTAGTAAAGGGGACAACTCCAACAGAAGAACTTAAAAAAGAAATTCAAGAGTACGTTAAAAAGCGTACAGCCCCTTATAAATATCCACGTATAGTAGTGTTTAGGGAAGAATTGCCTAAGACTATAAGTGGTAAAATTCAACGAAACAAGTTATAAACGGCATACCGTTACGATTGTTTTAATCCTGTTTCTTTATAAAATAGGATTATGAGATTTACCAAACTTATTTCTTACGTAATAAAGTAAGAGTTATAGACTTAGAGTAAATTGTAAAAATTTAAAATATAAGAGTAAAATGGAATTTAAAAGAATAACGATTATATCGGGGCATTACGGTAGTGGTAAAACCAATATTGCCGTAAATTTGGCGGTCGATTTAAAAAAACAACGTTCAAAAGTTGCTATTTGCGATATCGACATTGTAAACCCGTATTTTAGAACAAAAGATAGTGAAGATTTATTTAAAGAAAAAGGGATTAGGTTAATATGTTCGGCATACGCTAATTCTAACGTAGATATACCTGCTTTACCACAAGATATGTACGCCGTTACCGACGATAGTCAATTGTATTCAATATTAGACGTAGGTGGCGATGAAAGGGGAGCGTTGGCATTAGGAAGACTTGCTCCTAAAATAAGTCAAGAAGACTACGATATGTTTTACGTCATAAATAAATTTAGACCTTTAACAAGAGACGTTGATTCGGCTTACGAAGTAATGCAAGAAATTGAAACGGCTTGTAGGTTAAAGTTTACAGGCGTAATAAACAATTCTAATTTAGGGTTAGAAACAACTTGTGAAGACGTAATAAATTCATTAAATTACGCAAACGATTTTTGTAAAAAGGTAAATTTACCTTTAATTTTCACAAGCGTTGATAAAAATTTGTATGAAAATTTAAAAGATAAAATAAACAATTTGTATCCTCTTTCGATGCAAAAGAAATTATAAGGAGAATAGTATTATGGCTAATTTAACTTTTAATACGGATAAGTGTAAAGGTTGTGGGCTTTGCGTGGACGTGTGTCCTAAAAACGTTTTAGCATTAGCAACTGATAAAATTAATGCTAAGGGACATCACCCTGTTGAAGCAGTAAATAAAGAAGCGTGCATAGGTTGTGCATTTTGTGCAATGATGTGCCCTGATTGTATAATTAAGGTAGAAAGGTGATATTATGGCAGATAAAGTTTTAATGAAAGGTAACGAAGCAATAAGCGAAGCAGCCATTATGGCAGGTTGTAGGCATTATTTTGGATACCCTATTACTCCACAAACGGAAATAGCAGCGTATTTATCTAAAAAGATGCCTAAAATAGGTGGAACTTTCTTACAAGCCGAAAGCGAAATTGCCGCAATCAACATGGTTTACGGCGTAGCGGCAGCAGGTTTAAGAGTTATGACTTCTTCTTCAAGCCCGGGAATTTCTTTAAAGGGCGAAGGTTTATCATATTTAGCAGGTGCAGATTTACCCGCTTTAATAGTAAACGTTCAAAGGGGTGGCCCTGGTCTTGGTGGTATTCAACCATCTCAATCAGACTATTTCCAAGCAACTAAGGGTACGGCACACGGCGATTTCCATATGTTAGTATTAGCCCCTGCATCAGTTCAAGAAATGGCTGATTTAACGGTTAAAGGTTTTGACCTTGCTGATAAATATCGTATGACTACTATGATTTTAGCCGATGGTACGTTAGGGCAAATGATGGAACCTGTTTCATTAGATTTTGACGTTAAGCCGCAAGTTGAAAAACCTTGGGCAGTTACAGGTACTAAAATGCAAAGAAAACACAACGTTGTTAATTCATTGTATTTAAAACCTGACCAACTTGAAAAAACTAACTTTGAAAGGTACGCTCGTTACGAACAAATTAAAGAAAACGAAGTTATGTATGAAGAATATTTAACTGACGACGCAGATATTTGCGTAGTAGCGTTTGGTATTGCTTCAAGGGTAGCAAAGAACGCTATCAACGAAGCAAGAAAGCAAGGAATTAAAGTAGGACTTATTAGGCCTATTACGTTATGGCCTTTCCCTACAAAAGTTATTTCAAAGGTGGCAGATAAAGTTAAAGCATTTATTTCAGTTGAACTTTCAATGGGTCAAATGATTGAAGACGTGCGTTTAGCAGTTAACGGCAAAGCACCTGTAACTCTTTGCAATCGTTCGGGTGGTATGATACCAACTCCTGAACAAGTTTTAGAAGCAATTATTCAAGTAAATGGGGGTAATAAATAATGGTAGTATTTGAAAAACCAAAAGCACTTGCAGACGTGTCTTTACATTATTGTCCTGGTTGTACACACGGTATTATTCATCGTTTAGTAGCAGAAGTTATCGACGAACTTCAAATTGAAGGCAAAACAATAGGTATTGCTCCTGTTGGTTGTGCAGTTATGGCTTACGACTATTTTAATTGTGATATGGTTGAAGCAGCACACGGTAGAGCGCCTGCCGTTGCAACGGGTGTTAAAAGAGCAAACCCTGATAATATAGTTTTCACTTATCAAGGAGACGGCGACTTGGCGTCTATCGGTATGGCTGAAACCGTACACTCTGCTGCAAGAAATGAAAATATAACAATAATCTTTATAAACAACGCAATTTACGGTATGACGGGTGGTCAAATGGCTCCAACGTCTCTCCCTGGTCAAGTAACTCAAACGTCGCCTTATGGTAGAGATACAAATCATTGTGGTTTTCCTATTAAAGTATGTGAAATGCTTTCACAACTTGACGGCCCTGAATATCTTGAAAGGGTTGCAGTAAACAACGTTAAAAATATTAGAAACGCTAAAAAAGCAATTAAAAAGGCGTTTGAAAACCAAATCAATAAAAAGGGTTTCTCGCTTGTTGAAATTTTATCAAGTTGTCCTACAAACTGGGGTTTAACTCCAAAAGACGCTTTAAAATGGATTGACGACAAAATGATTCCGTACTATCCACTTGGCGTGTATAAAGATAGGTCAAGCAAATAAGGGGGGAAATTATGAGTACTGTTAAATATTTATTTGCAGGTTTTGGTGGACAAGGTATATTATTCTCAGGTAAAGTGTTAGCATATAAAGGCTTAACTGATGGCAAAAACGTAAGTTGGTTACCATCTTATGGTCCTGAAATGCGTGGTGGTACGGCTAATTGTAGCGTTATCGTAAGTGATGCTCCCGTTGGCTCTCCTATCGTTTCAAACCCTGACGTTTTAATAGCAATGAACTTACCTTCATTAGATTTATATGAAGATAAAGTTGTTAGTGGTGGTATGATTTTCGTAGATTCTTCGTTAGTTGAAAGAAAGGTTAATCGTACAGACGTAAAAGTGTTTTACGTGCCTGCAACGAAATTAGCATCAGAAAATAAAATTGATAAACTTGCTAATATGATTATTATGGGTAAAGTTTTTAAAGAAACGGGTGCTTTTGAAAACGAAGAAGGCATAAACAACGCATTAACAAAAGTTATTTCAGCAAAACACGCTGATATGCTTGAAATAAATCTTAACGCTATGAAATTAGGTAGAGATTATTAAGGAGATTGTTATGGAAATTAAAATTATAAAAACTAATAACCCTAAAATTAAGCCAGAAGATTCAACACTTGGTTTTGGTAAATATTTTACCGACCATATGTTTATTATGGACTATTCTGTTGATAAGGGTTGGCACGATGCAAGAATCGTACCATTTGGCAGATTAGATATTCACCCTGCTTCAACCGTTTTACACTATGGTAGTGAAATTTTTGAAGGTTTAAAAGCATATAGAAGAACTGATGGTGGCGTACAACTTTTTAGACCACTTGAAAACATTAGAAGAATGAATCGTTCTGCTGAAAGAATGTGCTTACCTACAATACCAGAAGATATCGCATTAGAATGCTTAACAAAGTTTATTGAACTTGAAAAAGATTGGGTGCCATATTCAAAAGGTACGTCGTTATATATTCGTCCATTTATGTTTGGTAACGACGAAACGTTAGGCGTACACGCAGTTAAAAACGCTAAATTTATTATTATAACTTCACCTGTTGGTAGTTATTATAAAGAAGGCTTAAACCCTGTAAAAATAATGATAGAATCTCAAGACGTAAGGGCAGTTCGTGGTGGTACGGGCGAAGCAAAGTGTGGTGGTAACTACGCAGCAAGTAACCGTGCAGGCGAAAGGGCTGAAAGACTTGGTTATTCACAAGTTTTATGGCTTGACGGCGTTGAACGTAAATATATTGAAGAAGTTGGTGCTATGAACGTTATGTTTAAAATCAACGGTGAAATTATTACACCTATGCTTTCAGGCTCAATTCTTCCTGGTATTACAAGAAAGTCAATTATTGAACTTTTAAATTCAAAAGGCTATAAGGTTAGCGAAAGGCTTTTAAGCGTTGACGAACTTGCTACTGCATTAAAGAACGGAACACTTGAAGAAGCGTGGGGTTGTGGTACGGCGGCAGTCGTTTCACCTATTGGTGAACTTTGCTACAACGGTGAAAAATTCACAATCAATAACGGCGAAATCGGTCAAACTACTCAATATTTATACGACACGTTAACCGGTATTCAATGGGGTACTAAGGAAGATTTATTTAACTGGACATATTTAGTTAAATAATCCGTTATTTACTGCGTTATGCGTTGTTTCTTTGCTTTTTACCGACCTCGATGACCAACAAGGTTTATCTCGCTCGTTAAAAAGCAAGAGCCTTGCCTAACTTGTAACTAACGCCTTATTATTAAAGATACGTTTAACTGGATTAAAAGAATTTAAATTAAAAAACGGTGAAAATTTCACCGTTTTTTTATTAGTTTGAAGCAAAATTCTTAAACGATTAAAAAATAGTTGACAAAAAGTTAATATAATGTTAATATACATAAAAATAAAACGCTATGAAGCGAAGTAGTAGGTAATCGTTTACTTTTAGAGAGACGTTGTGTGGTGTAAAACGTCAGTAAAGGTTTATTGAACTCGTCGCAGAGCGGTTGCCGTGAATTAGTAGTAGTGGCAAA
Source organism: Christensenellaceae bacterium (assembly GCA_045645865.1). GTDB lineage: Bacteria > Bacillota > Clostridia > Christensenellales > Borkfalkiaceae > HGM11412. The sequence continues at coordinate 41,146 of JAZRJP010000011.1, forward strand.
CGGGAACTCCCGTAATAGAGTTAAGATGTGTTGGCATCTAAGTGCGCTTTTGCGAATAAGAGTGGTACCGCGGAATAGTTTATTGTAAACGTTTCGTCTCTTGAACTATGAAGAGACTAAACGTTTTTTTGTTTATTGCGGCTAAAACTATTTATTATTTTGTTTTGCCACCACTAAATTAAAACTAATATTTCTATATAAAGGAGATTTATTATGAAAAAAATCAATATAATTGACGTAACGCTTAAAAAACTTTTAGAAGAACGTGAAGTGTCACTTTTATTCCGTGAAAAATCGGCAATAGCAACAAGTGCAGACTTATTAGGTGTTGACGTTATTGAATTACCGCAAGTTAAAAATTTTCGTGAAGACGCTATTATATATAAGACTATTTCTCAAAACGTTCAAAACGCCGTATTAGCAATACCTGTTGGTTTTGACATAAAAGGCGTTGAAATGGCGTGGGAATGTATTAAATACGCTAAAAAACCACGTTTACAAGTTGAACTTCCCGTTTCGACTATTCAAATGGAGTACGTTTACCACGTTAAGCAAGAAAAAATGCTTTCTCAAATAATTGAACTTGTAAAGCAAGCAAAAAATTATACAAGCGACGTAGAATTTTCGGCTCTTGACGCAACAAGGGCAGACGTTGATTTTTTATTAAAAGTTGTAAAAATGGCACAAGAAAACGGAGCAACTTGTATTAATATTTGTGATAACGCAGGCAATTCAACTCCTGACGAAATCGCCGTTTTAGTTGAAAAGGTTAAAAACGAAGTAAGCGTTCCTGTAAGCGTTCAAGTTTCTAATCGTATTAAAATGGGCGTAGCATCGGCTTTTTCGGCAATTAGTAAAGGGGTTGATGGTTTAAAATGTGCTATCGCAGGTAAAGACGTTCTTTTAACGGGCGAAATTAGTGATGCTATTTCTGTTTGTGGTGCAAGCGTTGGTGCAAAAATTCAACTTAACGTTACAAAAATACACGCAAGTATTGACGAATTACTTTCTAAAATTAGTAGTAAAGATTTATCAGTTGCTACCGACGTAAGTGATAAAAATAAAATTATGTTTGATAGTAGTTCTACGTTAAAGGACGTAAATAAAGTTGCAACGTCGTTAGGTTACGACCTTAGCGATTCTGATTTAGGTAACGTATTCGATGCGCTTATAAAAGTATGTGAAAAAAGGGGAACGATTGGTGCTAAGGAGTTTGAAGCACTTATTGCAAGTAACGCAATGCAAGCACCGTCAACTTACCATTTTGAAACTTACACGACAACAAGTTCAAACGTTTCAACGTCAATGTCGCAAGTGACTTTAAAAGTTAAAGGAGAAATTATTTCAGGCGTTAGCGTGGGCGAAGGTCCTATCGATTCAGCATTTAGGGCTATTGAACAATGTATAGGGCACCACTATGAACTTGATGATTTTCAAGTGCAAGCCGTAACCGAAGGTAAAGAAGCGTTAGGTTCGGCACTTGTAAAACTTCGCAATAGGGGTAAACTTTATTCAGGTAACGGAACAAGTACTGATATAGTAGCCGCAAGTATAAGGGCGTACGTAAACGCACTTAATAAAATCGTAGCCGAGGAGGCTTAATATGAAAATAGCATTTTCAACCAAAAACGTAGGTAGGGCAACATTTTTAGATATTTGCACTTACGCTTATGACTACGGATTTGAAGGTTTTGAAATTTACGATGCAATTAAGGAAAGAAACGACCATTACGATAGTATTTTAAGGCGAGATAAACTTGCCGATAGCAAGCGTAAACTTGTTAATAGGGGGCTTAGTATTTCGGCGCTCCGTATGCCAAACTCTATTGATAATCCTTTAACAACTAACGAACTTGCAGTAAAATACGTTGAAATGGCAAGTGCGTCTTCAATAGAAAACGTCATTGTTAGCGTTAATGAAAAAGTTTCGTTTACCGTGTTAGACGAAAAACTTTCACAAGCCGTAAAACTTGCTGAAAAGTTAGGCGTTAACCTTTTATTTGAAACGATAGGTTATCTTTCTAATACTGAAAACGTTATTGAAATTATTAATCATTTTTCTTCTGCCGTAATAGGTGCTTCTTGGAACGTAAGGGGTACGTATTTTAGTGCGAAAGAATCGGCAGAAAGCACTATTAAAACTCTTGGAGCATATATCAAATACGTTAGACTTGGCGATATGAAAGGCGATAAAACCGTTCTTATAGGTGAAGGCGATTTAGACGTTCAAAAACTTTTAAACGCCCTTTCTTCGCTTAATTACGATGGATTTATTTGTGCTTCATGGAACGACGAAATAAACGATGCCGATATAGTTCTTACGCACTTTGCTAACTACGTTTCTGCACTTAATCGTGAAAAGAAATCTTGTGTAGGCGAATATTATAATAGAGCAAAAACAGGCACATACGTATGGAAAAAGTATGACGTTATAGACAAAACGTTTTCACAAGTGCTTGATACTATGGTAGAAAATTATCCTGACCAATATGCTTTTAAATATCCAACGTTAGACTATACAAGAACGTATGAACAATTCCGCCGTGACGTTGACGAATGTGCCGCCTCACTTATTTCATTAGGAGTAAAAGCAGGCGACCACGTTGCAGTATGGGCAACAAACGTTCCCGAATGGTTTATTACTTTTTGGGCTACTACAAAAATAGGTGCAGTTTTAGTTACCGTAAACACGGCTTACAAAATACACGAAATTGAATATTTGTTAAAACAATCAGACACGCACACCTTAGTTATGATTGAATATTGTAAAGATATCAATTATAAAGAAATTATCGAAGAACTTTGCCCTGAACTTAAAACATTAAAAGCAGGCACTCCATTATATTCTAAAAAGTTGCCGTTTTTAAGAAACGTTGTTACAGTTGGTTTTGAAATGGAAGGTTGTCTTACCTTTGAACAAGCATTACAACGTGCTTCACTTGTTCCTATTGAAGAAGTTAGAAGACGTGCTTCTTTGGTTAAGCCTGACGACGTATGTAATATGCAATATACGTCGGGAACAACGGGTTTTCCTAAGGGCGTTATGCTTACGCACCGTAACATTGTAAATAATGGTAAAATAATAGGCGATAGAATGGATTTATCTACGGCCGACCGTATGATGATACAAGTGCCTATGTTCCATTGTTTTGGTATGGTTCTTTCAATGACGTCAATGATGACGCATGGTGGTACGCTTTGTCCTATACCTTACTTTTCGCCAAAATCTTCACTTGCTTGCGTAAACGACGAAAAAATCACTTGCTTTAATGGTGTTCCAACAATGTTTATAGCAATGTTTAGTCACCCTGATTTTGCAAAAACCGACTTTTCGTATATGCGTACGGGTATTATGGCGGGAGCAAATTGTCCTGCCGACTTAATGCGTCGTGCGGCAGTTGAAATGAATATGACGGAAATTATTTCGGTTTATGGACAAACAGAAGCAGCACCAGGTTGTACAATGGGCGAAGTAAACGAAGACTTAGACCATAGGGTAGAAACGGTAGGTAGTGCCTTTCCAGGAGTAGAATGTAAAATTATCGACCCAGAAACGGGTAACGAACTCCCTGACGGAGTAAGTGGGGAATTTGTCGCACGTGGCTTTAATATAATGAAAGGCTATTACAAAATGCCAGAAGCAACGGCACAAGCCATTGATAAAGATGGTTGGTTACACTCGGGCGATATTTGTATGAAAACGTCTGACGGCTACTACAAAGTTACAGGTAGGCTTAAAGATATGATTATTCGTGGTGGAGAAAACCTTTACCCACGTGAAATTGAAGAGTTCTATTTAACTAATCCAAAAGTAAAAGACATACAAGTAGTCGGTGTCCCTGACGAAAAATATGGTGAAGAATGTTGTGCTTGGATAATTCTTCATAAAGGCGAAACGGCTACTATTGAAGAAATGCGTGAATATGGTAACGCATCAATCGCAAGGCATAAAGTTCCAAGATACTTCTTATTTGTTGAAGAATTTCCAATGAACGCTGCCGGTAAAATATTAAAGTATAAAATGAGAGAAGTGTCAATAGAAAAGATTAAAGCCTTATAAACGGCGCATTTCGGCGTTACTGCTTTAACTTTTGACTTCGACAACCAACAAGGTTAGTCTCACCCAAAAGTTTGCGCGAGCCTTGAACTGCTTGTTTCTAAGTCTTTAATCGACTTTATATTTACTTGCAACTAAATCAAGCAAATTTTAGTCGTTATGCATCGTTTCTTTGTGTTTTTTCGACTTCGATGACCAACAATATTAAAGCCTTATAAACGGCGCATTTCGGCGTTACTGCTTTAACTTTTGACTTCGACAACCAACAAGGTTAGTCTCACCCAAAAGTTTGCGCGAGCCTTGAACTGCTTGTTTCTAAGTCTTTAATCACGTGCTTTAAATAGGCTTGGTAAAAAACAATTATAAATTCTAAACAAAAAGAGATATACAAAATGATAAAAGGTAAATATTACGCAATAGATTCGCATTGTCATATATATCCTGAAAAGATAGCGTCACTTGCTATAAATCACACCGACGAATTTTATAGTGAGCATTCGCATTGTAAGGGCACTATTAGTGACTTATTATCTAATGGAGAAAAAAAGGGTATTGACAAGTTTATCGTGCAGTCGGTTGCGACAAGTAAATATCAAGTTAAAAAAATTAATGAGTTTATAGCCAATCAAGTTTTAGAGCATAGCGACAAGTTAGTTGGCCTTGGAACCATTCACCCTGAAAGCGATACTATAAAAGAAGATATCGACTATTTAATTTCATTAGGCTTAAAGGGTTTTAAAATTCACCCCGATATTCAAGGTTTTAAACTTGACCATAGTGGTTATTTAAAAGCCTTTGAAATTGCAAGTGAAAGGGGTATTCCTGCGCTTATGCACACGGGCGATAACAGGTATGATAATTCTAATCCAAACCGATTAATACCTATATTAAAAGAATTTAAAAATTTAAAGTTTGTTGGAGCACATTTTGGTGGTTGGTCTATATGGGAGGATGCTTCAAAAGTGTATAACGAATTTGACAATTTTTACGTTGATTGTTCGTCAAGTATGCCTTATTTAACTTTTGAACAATGCTATGAAATTATAAAAAGATACGGAGCAGATAAAGTGTTATTCGGTACAGACTATCCTATGTGGGACGGCTCGCTTGAAATTGAAAATCTTTTAAAAATGGACTTATCTGAAAGTGAACTTAAAAAAATATTTAGCGAAAACGCTATTAAACTATACGGTTTAAACTAATCGTATAGTTTTTTATATTGTAAAAAACAAATAATTTAGTAATATTTGCGTTAAAAAAATCATAAATTATAACGATTTATAAGGGGGATTAAAAATGCAAGTAAATCGTGAAACTGAAAAAATTAACGTAAACGGAAATTTTGTTTTAAAAAGTCAAAATAGTATTGAGTGTAAATTAACAAGTATTGAAGATGAGCAAAGCGTAATAAACGTAATTGCAAAAACGTACCTTACTAAATGTCAAAGTTTAGAAAAAGAAATTAAGTATGAAGGCAGGGCTATTTTTACCGTATTATGCAAAGGGCAAGACGGAATTAAAAGTATTGAAGCGGGCGTAGAATACGGCTTTAAAGTGCAAGACGAAAGAATATTGCAAGGCCAAAAAATAATGCCGTCAGTAAGCGTTAAAAACTGCAAAGTAAAAAGTTCTAACGGCGTTGTTATGGTAGAAAGTGTTTTAACTTTTGAGTGCGAAGTTGAAAAACAATCACAAGTTGAATTTATTTCAAATAGCCAAAATTACGTATGTAAAAATCAAGAAATTGAGTTTACTAAAAATTTAACTACAATTACCAACGAATTTAAAATTGAAGATGAATATGAATTAGATTACACCATAAAAAATATTTTATGCCACGACGAAACGGCTATTATAAATAGTGTAGAAACGGGAATTTCGTGCGTAACGGTAGAGGGTGAAATTGAACTTAATAGCGTGCTTTTATCATTAAACGACGAAACAATTAAAAAAGAATGCAAAAACGTACCATTTAGAATTGAAATTGAAGGTAAAGAAATTGTGCCGTCAAACATTTCAAACGTAACGGTAACGGCTATTGAAACAAACTACAAAGTGTTAGTTGACGAAAATAAAAATAAAAGCGTAATTAGTGTTGAAGTTTTATTAAAATGCGTTTTAGACGTTTATGAAAAAGAAGTTGTTTCTTGTGCGTTAGATATGTATTCGTTAGAAAGTCAACTTAATTTAGTTAAAGAAAAAGTTGAAACTATATCAATAATCGGTCAAGAAAATTTAAAAGAAAAAGTAAATGGCGAAATACCTTTTGAACTAAACGAAAACGAAACGATTATTTGTTCTTTTAAAGAAAGGCTTGATGATTATGCTATGCAAGTTGAAAATAATAAAGTTATAGTAAACGGCGTTATTGAAAGTTGTTTACTTATAAGCGACGGCTCAACTTATTTTAACAAAACGGCTAATTGTCCTTTTAGCGTAGAAATTGCAAATAGTGATAAAATTTACAAGTTGTTAGATTGTAAAATTTGTCAATTTGAAGCAAAATACAATAAAAATTCTTTAAAATATCAATTTGTTTTACTTCTTTCGTTTACTACGGTTGAAAAATCTAATAGTTATGTTATAATAAAGGTAGATGAAATTTGTAAAAGAGAAGTAAATAATAGTGCAATAAGTGTATATATTCCAAAAGACGGCGACACTATGTGGGATATTTCAAAAACACTTGGCGTTACTGAGGAGTTTATTTTAAAAACTAACAAAGATTTACAATTTCCACTTTCAGAAAACGAAAGAATTGTTATATATAGAGAAATAACCAAAGGATAATTATGAAAAGTTGTACTGTAAAAGCGTATGGTAAAATTAATATTGCTTTAAAAGTTTTTAAAAAGCAAGGGGATTTTCACCCTCTTGATAGCGTGTGCGTTACCGTAAATAAATTTGATAAAATTACGGCAACAAAACGTAAAGACAATAAAATTTTAATCACCTTTTACGGTAAATACGCCGAAACTGAATACGTGCAAGAAAACACTAATGCGTACAAAGCGTGCAAAGTTTTTATTGAAAAGTTTTCAACTTGTGGCGTTAATTTAGAAGTTGAAAGAAATATTCCTTCTGGTAGTGGTATGGGTAGTTCTTCTTGCGATATAGCAGGCACGTTAAATTGCCTAAAAAAACTTTTCAAAATTGCCGACGACGTTAGCGATATTGCAACTTTATTAGGTAGCGATTCTACCTATCTTCTTCAAGGGGGTTTTGCTCGTCTTAAAGGTAGGGGAGAGCAAGTAACTTATTACGACACCGATTTAAAATACTACGTTATTTTAATATACGCAAATAGTGGCGTAAACACCAAAGAATGCTTTTTAGCCTTTGATAATTTTGAATGCGTTGACGATAAGGTTGATATTGATAAAGTTGAAACGGCAATTTTAAACGACGATTTTAATTCGCTTGGTAAATATTCGGGTAATTCTTTATTGCAACCGGCAATTTCTTTAAATAGTGAAGTTAAGCATAATTTATCAAGGTTAGAAAGTTTAAATCCGTCGTGCTATGGTATGACGGGTAGTGGCAGTACGGTGTTTGCCCTTTACGATAGTTACGAAATGGCAAGTTGGGCGTATTCTCACTTAAAAAAAGAATTTCATAATAAGGTTGAACTTGTTGAAACCTATAATCCTAAGCGAAAAAGCCTTATTGAAAAGATTTTAGGTATTTACTCTTACGAAGATAAAAAATAATAAAAAACACGTTTAAAAACTCTTTAAATGGTAGATAATTAAGTCGTAATTATCTTTCATTTAGGGGGTTTTTTATTTTGAAAAAATTATGCATAAGTTTTTTGCTAATAAGCATAATAACTTTAATAGCGGTGGTAGGCGTAGGAACTTCTAATAGTAACGTAGAATATTTACGCATCCATATCCGAGCTAATTCTAATAGTGAAATAGACCAAAACGTAAAGTATGAAGTTAAAAGTTTGGCTGTTGAGTATTTAACTCCGTATATAGCAGAGTGTAATACGAAAGAACAAGCCGAAAAAATTTTAACTGAACACAAACGCAATTTAGAAGAACAAATTGATTTATTGCTTTACCAAAAGGGGTTTAACTATAATAGTAACGTAGCGATTAGAAACGAAATGTTTCCAACAAGGGTTTACGAAGACTTTACGTTAGAAGAAGGCTTTTACGATGCTGTCGTTATTGAACTTGGAAAGGCTGAGGGCGACAATTGGTGGTGTGTAGTTTATCCTCCTTTATGTTTTACGGGTAATGAAAGTAACGTTGTTTACAAATCAAAAATTTTACAAATCATTGAAAATTTTAAAAGTAAACAAAATACTTTATGATATTTGAAAGGGGGAAAATTATGAAAAAATCATTAAAAATAGGCATAGTAATATTTTTAATTGCAGTTGTAACGTGTAGTTGTGCAACGTTTATTTCAAGCCGTGTCAAGGCAAATAGCCAAATTGAACAAACGGCAATTATAAATGCTAAAAGTTCAAGTCAAGACATTAAACTTGTGCAACAAAAATTAAAAAATTGGGGTTACTATACGGGTTCTGTTGATGGTATTTATGGTACTAAAACTAAAAACGCAGTAATCAAATTTCAGCGTAATAACAAGTTGACCGTTGACGGCATTATAGGTAATCAAACGTTAAAGGCTATGGGTATTAGTCAATCTATGTTAAGTAGTGGTAGTAGTCAAACGTCTTCGTCAACAAATCAAGATTTATACCTATTAGCAAAATTAATTAATGCAGAAGCAAGGGGAGAAACTTATAAAGGTCAGGTTGCAGTTGGTGCAGTAGTATTAAATAGGGTAAAGAGTTCGTCTTTTCCTAACACTATTTCAGGTGTAATTTATCAACCTTACGCATTTACTTGTGTAAATGACGGGCAAATAAATTATTCGCCGTCGCAAAGTGCGATATCGGCAGCAAAAGACGCTTTAAATGGTTGGGACCCGACTAATGGTTGTATTTATTATTACAATCCAAAAATCGCAACAAGTAAGTGGATTTATTCAAGACCTACCGTAATTACGATAGGCAACCACGTGTTTGCAAAGTAGGTGATAGTTATGGAAGACAATAAAAAGACGAATAGTGCCATTGATAAAACGGAAAAAATTGCTAATCAAACTAATGAAGATATTACCAAATTGCGTGAAAGTCAAGCAGAAGAAAATAGGCTTGACAAACAAAATAGGCAAAATTTAAAAAATCAACAACAAATAGATAAAGAAAAGCAAAAAGTAGAAAGACAACGTTTAAAACAACAAAATAAAAATGAAAAACAAAAAAATAAAAAAGGTGTTGGAGGTTGGATTGCAGCAGTTGTAACCTTATCAAGCATCACGGTTATTTTAGCATCGTTATTACTTATGACGGTATTTACTCCGTTTGATGGTGCTATGGTGTACGACGTTCAAGCAAGGCGAAATTTTTACGACCTTGTAGAGTGTGTTGATAGTATCGACGTAAACTTATCAAAACTTATTGTTTCAAACGACGAAAATCAACAACAACGCTTGCTTAGTGAAATAAGGGTGCAAAGCAATTTAGCAACCGACAACTTAACTATGCTTTGTTTGCAAGATGAAACAAAGTATAATACTACAAAGTTTATAAATCAAGTTGGCGATTTTTCAAAAGAGTTAACTTATAAACTTATAGATGGAGGCAAAATTACTTCAAGTGAAAAGGAAACGCTTGCCGTAATGTACGAAATAAACGCATATTTGAAAAGTGAGTTAGATTATCTTTCATCAAATATAGGGCAAAATTTTTCATTTAAAAGTTTGTTTGAAAGCAAAAATGATAATTTACTAATTTCAAAATTTACTGAAATGGAGTCTAATATAGTAACTTATCCTACGTTAATTTACGATGGTGCTTTTTCTGACAACGTTAATAACGATAAAGCAAAAGGGCTTGAAAATTTAAAAGAAATTTCAAAAACGGATGCAGAAGAAGTTATAAAAACAACCTTTTCTAATTATAATTTAAAAGAAATTACGTTATCGGGTGAAACGGTTGACGTTGCTATTGAAACGTATAATTTTGAAGCCGTTGACGAAAAAGGTGTAAGATTTGACGCTTCTGTTTCTAAAAAAGGTGGTAAAGTAATTGAGTTTAATTACTATCAAGATTGTTCGTCAAATAGTTACGACGAAAACTCTTGCGAAGAAATAGCCACTGCGTTTTTAAAGAAATTAGGGCTTAACAATATGAAAGCCGTGTGGAGAAGTCAAAGTGAATATACTTTAACTTTTAACTTTGCAAGTATTGTTGACGGTGTTATTTGTTATAGTGATTTAATTAAAGTAAACGTATGTCGTGAAAGGGGTGTAGTATCTTCTATTGAAGCAAAAACCTACTATTCTAATCATACTGAAAGGTCGGTAGGTAAAGTTTTAATTTCATTAGATACGGCAACTAAAAAAGTAAGTCAAGAAATTAGTATTGAAACTAATAGGCTTGCTATAATACCTAATGGGCATAGTGGCGAAGTTTTAGCCTATGAATTTAGTGGTAAAAGAAACGACGACACGTATTACGTGTATATCGATGCTTCAACGGGCAAAGAAGTAAATATATTTAAAGTAATATCTACGACAGAAGGTGTACTTTTAATGTAAAAGGCTTGTGTATGGCGTGCAACTATGTTTGCACGTCATAATTTTTTTATAGCAAAGTTAAATAAATTGACTTTTTTAATCATATATGTTATTATTTGCGATACAAAAGGGGGTAATATGTTACTACTTAAAAATATAGTTAAAGATTATCAAGTTGGTAATCAAAAAGTTCACGCTTTAAGGGGAGTCAGTCTTAATTTTAGAAAAAATGAGTTCGTTTCTATTTTAGGACCGTCAGGTTGTGGCAAAACTACTTTACTTAATATTATAGGAGGGTTAGACCATTATACTACGGGCGATTTAATAATAAACGGCAAAAGTACTAAAAATTACAAAGACAAAGATTGGGACGTTTATAGGAATCACAGAATAGGTTTTATTTTCCAAAGTTATAACTTAATACCGCACCAAACGGTATTACAAAACGTTGAACTTGCCTTAACAATAGCAGGTTATAGTAAAGAAGAAAGAATTAAAAAGGCTAAAAATGCTCTTGATAGAGTTGGGCTTAGTGACAAATATAATAAAAAACCAAATCAACTTTCAGGCGGACAATGTCAACGTGTAGCAATAGCAAGGGCGCTTGTAAATGACCCTGAAATTTTGCTTGCAGACGAGCCTACGGGTGCGTTAGATACAACTACAAGTGTACAAATTATGGAATTGATTAAAGAAATTTCAAAAGAAAGACTTGTAATTATGGTTACACACAACCCTGATATTGCAAACGAATATTCTACAAGGATAGTTAGGTTATTAGACGGTAAACTTCAAAGTGATAGTATGCCGTACACAGAGGAAGACGAAGCAAAAGAAAGAATTGAAGATAATAAAACGTTAATTGAAAATAAAAAGTTGCCAAAAAACAAAACGAAAGAAAAGGCTAAAATGTCGTATTTTACAGCGTTTATGCTTTCGCTTAAAAACTTGTTTTCTAAAAAGGGAAGAACGGTTCTTGTTGGTATAGCAGGTTCGATAGGTATTATAGGCGTATCGCTTGTATTAGCCTTTTCGGCAGGTATTAAAAACTACGTAGCGTCAATGCAAGACGATATGTTGTCGGGTAACCCCATTACCATAACAGAGCAAACGTACGACTTAAATTCGTTAACGAAAATGATGAATTCGGCTCAAAAACAAGAAATAATTAAAAACCCTAATAAAGTTTATATTAATTCAATGCTTGAATATTTAGCAACAACGTCAACAAATTTACAATCGTTATTAATTAAAAACGACGTTACGCCTGAATATATTGAATACATAAAAAATATGCCAAAAGAACGCTATACCGATATTATTTTTGATTATGGTGTAGATTATTCTAACAATATTTATACGGCGTATAAAGAAAATAAAACGTCAACGGCTCAAAACACTTCGGTATCGGCGCTAATTACAAAATATACGGCAATAATGCAAGAAACCGACTTTGCTGATTCGGCTTCGTTCGTAAAACAAATAGTGCCGTCTTTCGAGCAAGCGCCATCTAATGAAGATTATATTAAATCTCAATATACGGTTCACGGCAAAATAGCAACTCAAAAAGACGAAATAATGCTTGTTTTGGATAAAAACGAACAATTGCTTGATATTTTACTTGCTATGCTTGGCTATTATACAGACGAAGAATTTTTAAATTTAATTTACGATATTTCTGATTCTGAATTATATAATGAAAATTTAGACGTTGAATATTTTGATTACGAAACGTTGCTATCACACGAATTTACGTTCTATTCTAATAATCAAATATATAGTGAAAAAACGGCAGGTAGTGCGTTTTCCTTAAAAACGTTTAGTTATGAACACGTTACTGATAAACAAGGCTTGCCTTTAAAAGTCGTTGGAATTTTAGTCCCTAACGCAAACATTTCATATGGTTGCATGTCGTCGGGTGTGTACTATACAAAAGCACTTAACGATTACGTGTTTGGTGTTAATGAGCAAGAAAAACAACAAGATACGTCAATTTTAAAATATTTTGAAAATTTAACTGAAAGTGAAAGTAATAGATTGCTTTTATCGGCAAGTACTTTAATTACTTACAACTATACTTTTAATTATTTAAATAATACATATACTAAACAAGGCAGTGTTTCGCTTATTAATACTTCTATGCTTATGAGTGGTATGATAGGCGGTGCAACTGACGGCAAGAGTACAAAAGAAGCAATAGTTAGAACGTTGGGTGGTAATTCGCTTGCAAACGAAATAACAATTTATCCTGTAAACTTTGATAATAAAAATTTAGTTACCGATTATTTAGACGCTTGGAATAGTGACGACGACGTTGAGTTAAACGGCTCTATCTTTACAAAAGACGATAGAACAAGTGTAACATATACCGATACGTTAGAATTAGTTATTGGCTTAATTAATCAAATGATAGACATTATTTCTTATGCGTTAATTGCCTTTACGTCAATTTCGTTAGTTGTTTCTACCGTTATGATAGGTATTATCACTTACGTTTCGGTAGTTGAAAGAATAAAAGAAATAGGCGTTATCCGTTCGCTTGGTGGTAGAAAAAAGGACGTAAGCAACTTGTTTATGGCTGAAACGTTTATTTTAGGTTTATTGTCAGGACTTATAGGTATAGGTATGACGTATGGTATTTCGGCAATAGTAAATGCAATTTTATATTCGTTAATATCTATAAATAACTTAGCATTATTACCTGCAAGCGACGCTATTACTATGATTATATTAAGCGTAGTATTGACTTCTGTTTCAGGTTTAATTCCGGCAATAAGTGCGTCTAAAAAAGATCCTGTTATAGCATTAAGAACTGAGTAAAATGGACGTATAGTGCGATTAAACGGCATTTTTGATAAAAAATACCATAAAAAGTAATAGATTTTTAAAAAGTTTTGCTTTTTTGCAAAACTTTTTTATTTGCTTTAAAATTAGGTAAAAAATTATAAGTGATTTTAACTAAAAAATAGTCGATTTTTGTCTTTATTTATTTTTTATAAAAAATAATCTAACAAAATCACCTTAAATCATTGTAAAAAATAAAAAAGTATGTTAATATAATATAAATAGTTTATATAAATAATAAAAATGTAAAAAGTTACACATAATAGCAAAAACGTTATGTGGAGTAGGGGGTATATATGACTTTTTTTGATATAATTAACAGCATATTTGCATTTGCTGAATCTAATCCTGTTGGTCAAACAATTATTAAATACGTAAACCCAGTATACGTTTGGTTTGATAGTGTTTGGGCAACGTTAAATATTGCCTTAGATTCTAAGTTAGTATTTTTCTTTGCTTTCAACCTTTTAGCGCTTATAATTATTTTTAGCATTTTAAAACTTTTATTCGGCAGAAAGAAAAAGAAGATAACTTTTATGGTTGACGGTAAAGTTTACGCTAAAAGAAAGGTTAAATTTAAAAAGAAAATTAAATTTCCTAAAAACCCAAGTAAAGAAGGTTACGAATTTATCGGTTGGTTTACTGATATCGCAGGTGTAAATCAATACACTTCAACTAAAATGACTTCTAAAAAGAAGTTAACTTTATATGCTTGCTTTAATGAAATTGTTGATTTATCTAATGAACCAACGCAAGAAGTTGTTGAAGACGAAGTTGTTGAAGTTGCAAATGACGAACAAGTGCCTGATTTAGATACGTTTAATGGCGAAGTTGTTGCTAATGAAGAAGCACAAACAGAAGTTTTAGACGAAGAAGTTGGCGTAGTTTCTCTTAACGAAGATAGCAACGTTGCACAAGCAAGTATTTGTGAAGAACAAATTGAAAATATCGTTGAAATGACGATAGGCGAATTATATGACGAATTAAGGGTTGAAATGCTTAGTTATTCAAGAGCAAAAGCCTTTAACGAATTCGGTTTATATAGGAAGCACATTATTGCTGAAATGTTTGAAAAAGACGGTGTTATAAACTTATACCTTGCCGTTGACCCATTCTTAATGATGGAAAAAGGTTTTAAAGTTGAAAAGTTTACTGAACAACAATTTAGCATAGTTCCTTGTAAAAAACTTGTAAAAAATATGCAAGATTATGCAGAAGCCGTTACTCTTATTAAAGAAACAATGACTTTAAACAATTTAATCAAATCTGATTTAATTACCGTTGCACGCACTCAAAGTGACGAAAAGGCAAGGAAAGCGGGTTTTGCGTTCTTTATCAAAAACGAACAAGTTGCTTCAACTGCTATCGATTATTACAAATTGTTAAGACAAAACGTTCTTTGCTATTCAGCATCACCAACAAATGACGTAGCAAAAAATTGTGATAATAAAATGATTCTTAAAATCTTTAAAAAAGATGAAGACATTTTCGTATATCTTGCTCTTAATGCAGAACAAGAAGGCCTTGAATTCGTAGGCTATGATAAAAACTTTGTAGATACACCAGCAATGAAAAAGGTTAATACGTATGAAGACGTTGCACAAGCGTTCTACTTAATTGATAAACTTATGTATCGTTATGGAATGGAAAAATTCCCTGAAAATGCAGAAACAATTAGTTCTGAACAAGTTGCAAAGAATTGTGGTTTCGGTTACCGTATTAGACTTTAAAATATAAATTAGGAGAGTGTTATGGAAGATAACAAATTAATTCCCCTTACAGCAGAAGGCAAAAGGGAAAAAGAAATAAGACTTAACGAGATTGTGAACGTTCTTATGCCAGACGTTAGGTTAAGAATTAAAACGGCAAAAGAACAAGGAGACTTATCTGAAAACGCTGAATATCACGCAGCTCGTGAAGAATTAGGTAAATTAGAAGGGGAAAAACTTGAAATTGAAGAAATTTTAAAAAGGGCAGTCGTTGTAGTAAACAAGGGGGATAACATACAAGTAGGTGTTAAATTCTCTTGCGAAATCGACGGAGAAAGTTTTGATTTTACCCTTGTAAGTCCTGCCGAAGCAAAACTTTTTGAAGGCAAAATTTCTAACGAATCTCCATTAGGTAGTGCTGTTGTAGGTCATAGCGTAAATGATGTTGTAACGGTCGTTCCACCAAAGGGAGCAAGTTATCAAGTTAAAATTACCGAAATTTTAGGTTGATTAAAAACGGAGCGACGCTCCGTTTTTTAAGGTATAAAAATGAACAATAAAATTACTGCTCAAAGATTTAAAAATTTTATAAACTATGAATTGGGTAAAATGATTTTAGTGCTTATAGCCGTAGTTATTGCTCTTGCTCTTGCATTAAGAATAACGGCACCCGTTGCGACCTATGCGCAAAAATTTGCGTTAATGGTTGACGTTGACGTTATTGTTAACGACGAAGGCAGAACTTTACTTGAAGACGTTGACAGAAAAGAAGTAACTAATTTTGGTTTTTCTTACGATATTTTAGCAACTAAAACGACGTATCTTTCTTCGGGCAAAGAGCATAGTGCAGGTTTCTTAATGAATACTTATAAGCAAGCATATTTAGACGACGTGTTTATTTGTGCCGACGCTATTGAAGATTCTTTATATAACGCCTACGTTACCAACTTTTATGGTGCAGAACTTGTATCGTACGTAAACGAGGCTTTAACTTTTGCTAATGCGTTTTATAATCAAGACGGACAGTTAAATAAAGATAAGGTTATTGAATATTTCGCAAAAGTAAGGGGTAAAGACGCACGTTTTAGAAAAGATAGTGAGTATTTTAAGGGTGTTGAGTTAGAATGTTTAAGAATAAACGCTATTAAAGAAAATGCTACTAAATTAAAACACGTTTTTGATAATTACAATATTTTTTACGATTATGAGCAATTAAAAAGTTTAGACGAAGTTGTTGAAGAAGGCTATTACGCTATTGATTTTTCAAAACTTAACAACTATAAAAGAAATGATAAAAGTATTGCTAACGCTTTTTCAAGAATAAAAGATTTAGGCGATGGCAAGTATGAAACAACGCTTGAAAACGTGGTATTATTAGTTGGTAACAATAAAGTTGCGTCAAACGACTTGCATTATGAAGCGTTAGCCGTTATAAACACTTTATTACAAACTTATACAACTTTACTTGATTAATACAAAGGTAGAAAAATGAAAGGTAAATTTATTACTTTTGAAGGTTGCGAAGGTAGTGGTAAATCTACACAACTTTCAATGTTTAGAAGTTATTTAGAAAAAAAGAATATCGATTACGTTTTTACACGTGAACCGGGCGGAACTGAAATTTCAGAAAAAATTAGAACGCTTATTTTAGATGCAGAAAACGTTGCTATGACAGACGAATGTGAAGCACTTTTATATTCGGCTGCAAGGGCTCAACTTATAAAAGAAAAAATATTGCCGTCGTTAAACGCTGGCAAACTTGTGCTTTGCGATAGGTATATTGATTCTTCTTTTGCATATCAAGCGTACGCAAGGGGACTTGGTATTGATTATATCAAAAATATAAATTCTTACGCTATTGAAAATTGTATGCCTGATTTTACCGTATTTTTAAACATTAACCCTGTCGATGCTTTTAAAAGAAAGGGTGGTATGGATAAAGACGATAGAATGGAGCAAACAGGTTTGGAATTTCATAAAAAAGTTTATCAAGGCTATTTGGCTACGGCAAAAGAGTACGAAGATAGATTTTTAATGATTGATTGTAGTGGCACTAAATTTGAAACTCACGATAAAATTGTAAAAATTCTTGAAGAAAATAAAGTTTTTTAACTTGTTAGGTGGCAAAATTGTACGAAAATCAAACACTATTAAATATTATACGTAATACAAACGCATATAAAGTAGTAAAAGCCGATAAGCAAAAAGGCATATTATCGCACGCCTATTTATTAGTGTGTGACGACGTCGTTATGCTTGAAACTTACGCCACGGTTTTTACTAAACTTTTAATGTGCAAAAGTGATGATTTGTGTAATGATTGTCGTGTTTGTTCTCTTATAAACAAAAAAGGATATAGCGACGTAATTTTTTACCCGCAAGATAAAAAAATTAAGGTTGCCGACGTTGACGACCTTATTTCAAAATCATATTTAAAACCGCTTGAAGATGATAAAAAATTATTCGTGCTTTTAAATGCACAAGAAATGAACGTTCAAGCACAAAATAAATTGTTAAAAACGTTAGAAGAACCACCAAAAGAGACACACGTTTTAATAGTAGCAACAAACACTTATTCGTTGCTACCAACCGTGTTGTCAAGGGTTAAAACGGTTATAATCGAGCCGTTTAACGACGACGTAGTTAACGAATATTTAAAGTCGTTAAAGTTAGAAAACAGCCTTTTAAATATAACGATAGATTGTCAAGGTAGATTAGGCGAAATAGTTACCCGCTCTAATGCCGAAGACGGCGAAAGTGTTGAAAGGCTTGTTTACGATATATTATTTAATCTTGAAAAAAGCAGTTTAGTATATAAATATACTAATCAAATAAATAAAGATAATTTACGCAACTTTATAGACGTTTTTTCAAAAATAGTAAACGAAATTTTAAAATGCAAACTAACAAAAGATACAAAGTTTAATGAAAAAATTGTTAAGTTGAGCCAACTTTATAGCGAAGGTGCGCTAATCTACGTAAGTGAAAAATTGCAACAAGCAGAAAAAGCGTATCATTTTAACGGCAACGTAAACGCTATTAGTGATTTAATTTGTTTTAGTTTGTTGGAGGGAAAACACAAATGGCAAAAGTTGTTGGGGTAAAATTTAATCATTCAAGTAAATTGTATTATTTTAATCCCGAAGATAAAAACTATAAAATAAACGATAAAATTATTGTTGAAACGTCAAGGGGCGTTGAATATGGTGTAATTTTATCAGGGCCAAAAGAAGTAGAAGATAAAGACTTAATATTGCCTTTAAAACCTATTTTAAGGCTTGCAACTAAAAAAGATATTGAAAAGGTTCGTATCCACGAAGAAAAAATTCCTTGGGTTATATCAACAACTCAAAAAGAAGTTGAAAAGTTTAACCTTGATATGAAAGTTGTTGACGCAGAATTTCCGTTCGACGACTCAAAGGTTATAATTTATTTTACAGCACCTAACAGAATAGATTTTAGGGACCTTGTAAAATCACTTGCAGTATTGCTTAAACAAAGAATTGAACTTCATCAAATAGGCGTTAGGGACGAAGCCAAACTTTTAGGTGGAATTGCTCCTTGCGGTAGAGTTTGTTGTTGTAAATGCTTTTTACCTGATTTTAAAAGGGTAAGTATTAAAATGGCAAAAAATCAAGGGCTTTCGTTAAATCCTGCAAAAATAAGTGGGCTTTGTGGAAAACTTATGTGTTGTTTAGAATATGAAAACGAGCCGTACGAAGAAGCGTTCAAAAAAATGCCGAAAGTAGGTAGTGAAGTTACAACGCCTGACGGCAAAGCAACGGTTATTTCTAACAATATGTTAAAACTTTTAGTTAAAACTAAAACTGTTCAAGAAGACGGTAGCGTTAAGTATGCCGAATATAAACTTTGCGAAGTAAAGTTTGATAAAAAGGTAGTAGATACGAACGACGATGACGAGGGTGAAGAAGAAAATTAAAAATTTCTTTAAATGCTGTACAAATTAAAAATAATGTGCTAAAATAAAGCATATAAACATAAATTGTTAAAAAGTGAGGTATAATTATGGCTTATAAAATTACAGATGCATGTATTAAATGTGATGCTTGTTTAGGTATTTGTCCTGTTGAAGCAATTTCTTCTGGTGAAGATATGAACGTTATTGATAAAGACGTTTGCTTATCTTGTGGTGCTTGTGCAAGTGAATGTCCTGTTGAAGCAATAGTTGATGAAGAATAAAATAAAAGTGGCTTAGCCACTTTTTTTTATAAGAGGTTATTTTGGAAGTTTTAGAAGATATTTGTTTAAAGAATTTAAAAATATATCAAGATACAGAACTTTACCGTTTTACAAGCGATGCAGTTTTACTTTCTAAATTTGCAAGCAATAAAAAAGGTGAAGTGGTTGCTGATTTTTGTAGTGGAAGTGGTATTGTAGGTATTCATTATTACGCTTTAAACGACAGCGTAAAAAGTGTTGATTTAATTGAGATTCAACAAAGTTTAGCCGATTTGTCTAAAAAAAGCGTTGAATATAATAACTTGCAAGACGTATTCACAGTTATAAACAAACCTTTGCAACAACTTGACAATTCTTTTAATGAAAAATATTCTTTAATTTTATGCAATCCACCTTATAAAAAGAAAGGTAGTGGCGAACGTAACGGCAATACTCATTTAGCAATATGCCGTCACGAAGTAACCATAACGCAAGAAGAAATTATTGAAGTAGCAAGTAAAAAATTAAAGTTTGGTGGTAGGCTTTGTATGTGCCAACGCACCGAACGTTTTACTGATTTAATTTTAAAAATGCGGGAGTGTAAAATTGAGCCTACAAAAATTCAGTTCGTAGTAACTAAAAGCAATTTAAAACCTTATTTATTTTTAGTTGAGGGTGTAAAAGGTACAAAACCGCAATTAAAAATATTAGAAAATTTAGTGAACGGGGATTAATATGTTATATTTTGTTGGTACGCCGATAGGTAATATGAGTGATATTTCTAAACGTGCGTTAGAAACTTTAAAAAGTGTTGACGTTATTTGTTGTGAAGATACACGCCACTCTTTAAAGTTATTAAATTTTTATGAAATAAAAAAACCGTTAATACCTTACCATAAGTTTAACGAAGTAAAAGAATTAGAACAAATTATTTCATTACTCAGCGGTGGCAAAAACGTAGCCGTAATTAGCGACGCAGGTATGCCGATAATTTCAGACCCGGGCAACTATCTTTCAAAAGCGTTAAGGGAGAGGGGTATTGATTATACCGTAATTCCATCGGGGACGGCGTTTGTTTCGGCGCTTATTTTATCAGGGCTTAGTGCCGAAAGATTTGCCTTTATAGGATTTTTACCTGAAAAGAAAAAGGATAGAGATAAACTTATTTCTTCAAAAAGTGCTTATGAAGAAACGTTAATTTTTTATAGTGCTCCACACGATATCAATAAAGATTTAAAAGACCTTTACGAAAATTTAGGTGATAGAAAGGTTGCTATCGTTAAAGAAATTACTAAAATTCACGAAAGCGTTTATAACACTACGTTAAAAGACGCTACTATCGAAGAGCCGAAAGGTGAATACGTTATAGTGGTTGAAGGTTGTAGTGAAGAGTTAGAAAGTGATAGTAAATTCTCACTTTTAACTATTGAAGAGCATATTAACTTATATATTTCAAGGGGTATGACTAAAAAAGACGCTTTAAAACAAGTTGCGAAAGAACGTGGTATTAGTAAAAACGAATTATACAAATACACAATAAATTAAAAAGTTGTAGCAAACGCTACAACTTTTTTATTTTTTAATATATTTTGAAAATGGTTTATATTTTAATATAAAGTTAAAAACTTTTTTATTTTCAAACGTAATTAAGTCGGCAGTAAATAAATAAGTTAAGTTGTTTAAATTGTAGTTAGAGCCGTTATTTAAAAACACTTCGCTTATTTCTGATAAATGCTTAATAACTACTAACTTTTCATTAGTTTTTAAATCAAGGTCGTCAAAAGCATCGTAAAAATCTAATATTGCATCGTATAAACGTATTCTTGGTTTTAAGTTTATAATTGTTAAAACTAAACCTAATAATATTATTGAAAATACGCCTGCTACGTAAAATAGTGCATCAACTTTAAGAGCATATTGTAAAATCATTAACGTAACGAATACGATAGCGTTAAATATTGATAAAACAGAGTAAACGCGTACTTTACGTGCATTTTCATAATGAGTAGGTATGCCGTCTTTTAAAGCCTTTTCAAGATTGCTTTTGTTACGTAGCGATAAATTTTCATTATACGCATTAAGTTCATCTTCTGTTAAATTGCTTTTTTTGTAGTAAATTGAATATATTTTTTTAACTTGCCTTTTTTCTTCGGGAGAAGAAAGTTCTATTAACCTTTCTAAATAAGGGTAGTGAGTTTTATCTTTTAAATCGGTAAAGTTTTTAGTTTTTAAATACAAAAATAAAAGATAAATTCTTCTGTCACTATCGTTAAGTTCAAGCAATTTATTTAACGTTTCTTCACATAAAGCATACTTTTCGTTATCTAAATAATATTGTGCCTTATCTAAAAGTAAATCTATTTGATTGTACATTTCGTTAATTATTTTTTTATTGTCTTGTTTTTGTGCTTTTTGTAGGCTTTTATAGTATTTAGAGCCTTTTGCCGTTTCAAACGTGTTTTCACATTTAGGGCAAAGACTTTCTTTGTTAGATAAATCTTCTAAATACGTTTCACCACAAAAAATACAAGTAATATTTATTTTATCCATAATACTAACCTAATTTTATTTATTGTAAGTAAATCTTTTATATAATAAAAGTTCTTCTTTATATTTTTTTATATAGTGTTTAGCAAGTGATAGATTTTGTTCACTATAATTACCACACTCTTTTTTCGTTGCACCTGGTATTTTGCCTTTAAACGACAAAGTAAAGTCGCAACACTCAATAATAAGGTCAAATACGTCGATAGGCGTTAAATCGCCTTCTATAACCAAATAACAACCTGTACGACACCCCATAGGGCCAAAATAAACAATTTTCTCTTTACTTTTAGAATTTCTTAAATAAGTAGCAAATAAGTGTTCAATGGTGTGTAAGGCGCTTGTATCGATAGGTGGTTCACGGTTAGGGGCAGTCATACGAATATCAAAGGTAGATATTGTAACGCCGTTAAAAACGTCTTTTCTTGAAAGGTATAAACCTTTATATAATTTTAAATGATTAATGCAAAAACTTTCAATTTTATTCATAAAAATTTTATTAAATAGCACAAGTAAAAACTTGTGCTAAAAAATCTTATTCCCACTCAATAGTGCCACATGGCTTTGGAGTTAAGTCGTAAACAACTCTGTTAACGCCTTGAACTTCTGTTAAAATTCTGTTAGTGATGCGTTGTAAAATTTCAAAAGGTATATTTTCAACGGTAGCAGTCATAGCGTCAACCGTGTTTACAGCCCTTATAATTACAGGATATTCATACGCCCTTTGGTCGTTTTTAACGCCAACGCTTTTAAAGTCAGGTACGCAAGTGAAGTATTGCCATACTTTGCCTTCTAAACCGCAAGTAGCAAATTCTTCTCTTAAAATAGCGTCAGATTCTCTTACCATTTCAAGTCTATCTTTTGTAATAGCACCAAGACATCTTACGCCAAGACCAGGACCAGGGAATGGTTGACGGAATACCATATTATCAGGTAAGCCTAATTCTTTACCAACAATTCTAACTTCATCTTTATATAAAAGCCTAATAGGCTCAACAAGTTCAAATTGTAAATCGTCAGGAAGACCACCTACGTTGTGGTGTGCTTTAACAGGACCACTTTCTAAAATATCAGGGTAGATAGTGCCTTGTGCTAAAAAGTCAATACCGTTAAGTTTTCTTGCTTCTTCTTCAAAAACCCTAATAAATTCGCCACCGATAATTTTACGTTTTTGTTCAGGTTCGCTAACGAAAGCGAGTTTATCTAAAAACCTATCAACAGCATCAACGTAAACTAAGTTTGCTTTCATTTGATTTTGGAAAACTTCAATAACTTGTTCAGGCTCACCTTTTCTTAATAAGCCGTGGTTTACGTGTACGCATACAAGGTTAGTGCCGATAGCCTTAATTAAAAGAGCGGCAACAACTGACGAGTCAACACCACCAGATAAAGCAAGTAAAACTTTTTTATCGCCAACTTGTTCTTTAATTAACTTAACTTGTTCATCGATAAAAGCCTTTGCTAATGCACTTGTAGTAATTCTTTCCATATTTTCAGGGCGAACGTTAGGTAACATAAAAAATCTCCTTATGAATTTGTATAATTATCAAAGTAGCCTTGTACTAAAACGACAGGAGTACCCTTGTCGCCAGAGCCACTTGTTAAGTCGCAAAGCGAGCCGATAAGGTCGGTAATTTGTCTTGGAGTAGTGCCTTGTGCAGCCATATTACCAACTAAGTTACCGTCTTTTGCTTTAATGCTATTAGAAATTGCTTCTTTAAGTTGGTCGCCTGATAAATCTTTAAAGTCGTTATCAGCAAGATATTTAAGTTTAAGTTCGTTTGGAGTACCTTTAAGACCGTCGGTAAATGCTGGTGATACAACAGGGTCGGCAAGTTCCCAAATCTTACCTTGTGGGTCTTTGAACGCACCGTCGCCGTAAACCATAACTTCAACTTTCTTGCCCGTAGCGTCGAACACTAATTTTTGGATATCTAAAACTAAGTCCATACATTCTCTTGGGAAAAGTTTAATGCTATCTTCGGTAGATTTATTCGAACCAAGTAAACCGTATTTTTCATTATAGCCACAACTAATAGGAGCAGTTAATATGTCGTCAAGACCTATTACGATTTTAGCGCCGGCTTCTTTTAAAATGCGTTTTGTTCTTTTGCGAGAGTGTATATCGCAAGTAATAACAACGTCTGTATAGTTAAGAATAGTTTTTGGTTGGTTAGCAAAAATAATTTCAACTTCTGCACCACATTCTTTAATTAAATCGCCGTAATATGCTACGTAATCAATACCTGTGAAAGGGTGTTTGTTTTCGCCAAAAAGTTCTCTATATTTTTCTAACGTAAGAACGTCTGAATAAGGATTAACGCCTGCTTCGTCGATTTTATCAAGGCTAACAAGTTCGTTACCAACTTCGTCTGACGGATAACTAAGCATTAGAACTACTTTTTTAACGCCCTTAGCAATACCACGTAAACAAATAGCAAAACGGTTACGAGAAAGGATAGGGAAGATAACGCCTACCGTTTGTCCACCCGTTTTTGTATTAACGTCTTGTGCAATGTCTTCAACCGTAGCGTAGTTGCCTTGTGAACGGGCAACGATTGATTCAGTTATAGAAATAACGTCTTTATCGTTAAGAGAAAATCCTTCGCTTAATGATGCGTTAATAACGCTATCAGCAACGATTTTAGCAAGATTATCGCCTTGTCTAATGATAGGGCAACGAATCCCGCGAGATACTGTACCAACTAATCTTTCTTTTTTCATAAATAACTCCATTATATTGTCAAAACTAATTTAGTTTTGTAAAATTGTGTTCAAATTTTGTTTATACAATTCAATTACGGCTGTGTTTTCAAGCAAGTTGAGTTCGTCTAAAAGTAATGCCAACACCGTTTTATCATTATTTTCAATACATAACGAAATCAACGTTGTAGTAGCGTTTATGCCGTCCACGTTAAAATCAGTGTAATTTATTGCACATTTAACGCTTTTAGTAAATTCGTTAGTTTTATAAAGTGCTTTAACAAGCGACGAAGCAACGTAATCAAAATAACCTACTTGCTTTGTAGGTAAAATAACGTCCCTAAATTGTTCGTCAACAAGTAAAATGCTTGCGTAAGTGCTAACAACGTCGTATTTTTTAGCAACGATAGCCTTTTCAACTAAATCGACTAAATTATCACAAGTTTTGTTTTTAAGATAGTCTTTTTCGCTATACGTTACGGCTATTTCGTAATTGCCAACCCTATACGATAAATCAGAAACGGTTTTAGGGTAAAATACGCATAATACGACTGAAAAAATCGTTGTAAAAAGTAAAATTAATATTAAAGTTATTGTTATTGATTTAATTATTACTTTTTTCATAATATTTACTAATTAAATATACCAAAAAGTTTTAAAAAAATCAATAAAATAGGTATAAATTTTTTTCAATTGTAATAAATTTTATTAAATTTTAATAAAATATATTATTATTTGGTAATGGTATGAAAAAATTTAGCGTTATAATTTTTGTTTTTATATCTCTTTTATTTTCCTTTACGTCTTGCGGAAAAGACGTCGATTTAACGTGTTACGTTTCTCAAAATCGGCATAACGTTTATTTAGGCGAAAACGAAGAATATAAATTGACTGCTTATGAAGAAAAGCGAGAAAATCCTTTTGTTGCCGACGGGTATATAGGCAGTGTTGAAAATTACGTCATTTTAAAAATTGAAAGTAAAACGCAAAGCGTTGACGGAGTTAGTTGTTTGTTTAAAATAAACAATACAGAGTATAAGGGGGACTTTGTTTACAATCCTATAAATAATAAGTTTACGCTTGAAATTTTAGTTAGCGAATTTAATAATTCTAATCAATTAGACGTTCAATTATTTAAAGAAACGTCTACTTGTACAATTACGTTAAAATCGGTGCTTTTTGCTCAAACAAAAGGCTATAAAGAAGTATTAAAAAGCGTATCTAATTACGATAAAAGCACAATAAATAGATTGTTTAAAAACGATAAAGTATGTACCGAAATTAACGTAAGATTGCTTTACGATGACGATAAAAACTATTATTACGTAGGATTTGTTGAAAAGGATAAAAAGACAACTTGTTACCTTATCGACGGTCAAACTTTGCAAGTTTTAGCAACCAAAAACGTAGAATAAAATAACACGCTGTTTTGCACTACGCAAAACAGCGTGTTTTAATTATCTTATAATTAAACTTTTTTATATTTTTCAACGAATTTATCACCGTTGCCGTACTTTTCATAAACGTAGTCAACGTCTTTATCGCCACGACCCGAAAGGTTTACAAGTATTGAGCCAGACGGATGAGATTTAGCGTATTTAATAGCGTAAGCAACTGCGTGCGAACTTTCAATAGCAGGAATAATACCTTCATATCTTGACAATAAGAAAAATGCTTCCATTGCTTCTTCGTCGGTTGCAGTAACGTAGTTAACCCTTTCTTTATCTCTTAAATAAGCGTGTTCAGGTCCAACGCCAGGGTAGTCTAAGCCACTTGCGATAGAGTAAACGGGTAATGGTTCGCCGTTTTCGTCTTGTAAAAGGTAACTATCAAATCCGTGAAGTCTACCCTTAGAGCCAAATTGCATAGTTGCAGCGTGGTCGCCAACGTTCGAGCCTTTGCCTAACGGTTCAACACCGTAAATTTCAACAGGGTCAGACAAGAAAGGAGTAAACATACCAAGAGAGTTTGAGCCACCACCTACGCAAGCACAAATAGCGTCAGGCATAATGCCCGTCATATCTAAGAATTGTTCTCTTGCTTCAATTCCGATAACCGACTGAAAATCTCTTACCATTTTAGGGAATGGGTGTGGTCCTAACGTAGAGCCTATGCAGTAAATAGCGTGGTCGTATTCTTTAATGTATGCTTCAAACGCAGCGTCAACGGCTTCTTTTAAAGTTTTTAAGCCCTTGCTTACAGGAATTACGTTTGCGCCAAGCATTTGCATCCTAATAACGTTAGGGTGTTGTTTTTCAATATCAACTTCGCCCATATAAATATCGCATTCAAGGCCAAAGTATGCCGCAGCAGTTGCTAATGCAACGCCGTGTTGACCTGCTCCCGTTTCGGCAATTAATTTCTTTTTGCCCATATATTTAGCAAGCAAGCCTTCGCCCATACAGTGATTAAGTTTGTGTGCGCCCGTATGGTTTAAATCTTCTCTTTTTAAATAAATTTGGCAGTTACCAAAAAGTTTAGATAATCTTTCACAATGGTAAACGGGTGTTGGCCTACCTTGAAATTCTTTTCTAATTCTGCGAAGTTCGTTTATAAATTGAGCAGAATGGCAAATGGCTTCGTACGCTTTGTCTATTTCAATAAATGCAGGTACAAGTTCGTCTTGTATATAAGCCCCGCCGTATTCACCAAAATAGCCGTCCTTAGAAGGAAATTCTTTTAAATAATTATTAAATTCAGTATATTTATTCATAACGTTCTCCTATCCGTATATAATAAAATATTTTTAAAATAAAAGCCCATAAACGCTACGATTAGCGTTTATGGGACGAGTTTATCGTGGTGCCACCCAAGTTCGGCGTATTAACGCCCTTACTACGTGCTAAAACACGTGCCACTTTATAACGGTAGTGGTTGCCGTCAACTGCTACTTGCTTACGCTTTCGGTTGCCCTCAACAGTCCATTCACTTAAACTTTAACGTTTCGTTACACCTACCCGAAACTCTCTTTGCTTAAAAAATTAAGTTACTAATCTGTATCACAGGTTTTGTATTTATATGGATATTATACTTGTAAAATAATATTTTGTCAAACGTTTTTATTAATTTTTAATAATTGTGCTTTTCTTTATAAATAATAAATATATATATCAAGTTCACTTAGCCAAAAATTGTGTAGAATTTACAAAAAAATTAAAAAACGATTTTAATATATACAAAATGCACAATAAATTTTATGTAAATTAGTGTAAAAAATTATTGTAAAATGAATTATTATATGTTATAATATCATAGAAATTAAATTTTAGGGGGATTTGTATAATGGCAAGTTTAAATTTAAAACACATTTACAAAATATACCAATCAGGTGTTCAAGCAGTTACTGACTTCTCTCTTGATATCGAAGATAAAGAGTTTATCGTATTCGTAGGTCCATCTGGTTGTGGTAAATCAACAACACTTCGTATGATTGCTGGTCTTGAAGAAATTTCAGACGGCGAACTTTACATTGACGGCGTTAAAATGAATGATATTCAACCAAAAGATAGGGATATCGCAATGGTTTTCCAAAACTACGCACTTTACCCACATATGACTGTATATGACAATATGGCTTTTGGTCTTAAACTTCGTAAAATGCCAAGGGCAGAAATTGACGCAAGGGTTAAAGAAGCTGCTCGTATCTTAGGTCTTGAAACTTACCTTCAAAGAAAGCCAAAGGCTTTATCAGGCGGTCAAAGACAAAGGGTTGCGCTCGGTCGTGCTATCGTTCGTGAACCAAAAGTATTCCTTTTAGACGAACCACTTTCAAACCTTGACGCTAAACTCCGTGCTCAAATGAGAACTGAAATTACAAAACTTCACCACAGACTTGCTACAACTTTCATTTACGTTACACACGACCAAGTTGAAGCTATGACAATGGGTACAAGAATCGTTGTATTAAAAGACGGTTTCATTCAACAAGTTGACGCTCCTCAAAAACTTTACGACTATCCAGCAAATATCTTCGTTGCAGGTTTCATCGGAACACCTCAAATGAACTTATTTAACGCAGTTTTAACAGGAACTAAAACAAAAGTTTACGTTGAATTCGAAGGTTGCAAAATTTTATGTCCAAAATCAGTAATTAGTAAAATGATTAATCTTGAAGATTACCTTAACACAGGCAAACCTGTTGTATTAGGTATTCGTCCAGAAGATTTCCACGACGAAGAAGCATTTATTAGCAACTCTCCAGATACAGTAATCAACGTTAAAGTTGAAGTAGTTGAAAAACTTGGTGCTGAAACACTTTTATATTGTGAATTCGCAAAAGAAGAAGCAGCTCTTGAAGAAGGTCAAATTAAGAGCTTAGACGATACAGGTGTTAGCCTTATCGCTAAGGTTGATTCTCGTACTAAAACAGAAGTTGACCAAACAGTTGAACTTGCCGTTGATATTTTACACGCTCACCTTTTCGATAAAGAAACTGAACTTTCTATTCTTCAAGGTGAAGGCACTCCTGCATACGTTCCAACAGTAGAACTTGAAAGACTTGCTAAAATTAAAGAACAAGAAGAATTAAAGGCTGCTGAAAAAGAAGCAAAAAAAGCAGGTAAAAAAGTAGAAGAAGAAACTCCTACTGACGCTGAATAATTTTAATTGCAAAATTAAGGATAACGTTTTCGTTATCCTTTTTTTGTTACCTTTTATAGTTAAATTTTACAAAAAGCAAAGTAAATACAAAAAATTATTGCAAATATTTAAAATATGCTATATAATGTATTTGTGCATTTTGCACAATAGGAGAGTTTATGATTAAAGAATTACAAAGGCTTTTGGCTGTGGTTTATGAAAAAACGTCTATTAAAGTAAAAGCAATTAGCGAAAACGGATTATTAGTAGCAGGTTTTGACGGGGAAGAAGTTCCTACTCAATTAATGTTTGACGGTAACGTATGTGTTAATTCTGAAAAAAATTATACAATGTTTAAATTTACTTGCAATAAAACTAATTTTATAGGTTTTGTGGACGGGGTAGATAGTCAATCTAAAACGTATGCAACGCTTATAGGTGGATATATTGAAAATATGACTTCTAAAAACGAAGTTGACGACTATAATAGCCAAGTTTCATCGGCAGTTTCGGGTTTTTTTGGTAAAAACAAAATCATAGCGTTAATGGAAAAATATTCTATAAATAAATCGCCTTGTTTTGTTATTGTTTATGAACTTGATAGAACTAAACTTGACCAAGCAAAAGACTTTTTAAACGAATATTCGGCAAATGGCGACGACGTTACGGTAATTACGTCTGATGAATTGTGTTGCTCTGTTAAATTTAGTGGAACAAATCACGAATTCGACTATTCTTCTATTAAAGAATACGCTAATTTTACAATTAAGGCTTTATATGAAGAATTAGGCATAAAAGCCAATTGCTTTATCGGTGGCGAAGTAAAATCTTTTGAAAACGTGCATACTTCTTATGAACAAGCAATGGATACGTTAAGATTTACAAAAAGTCTTCAAATACAAAGCAACGTAAATAGTTATAAAGATTACGTTTTAATTAAAATTATTGAAGAATTGCCAAAAATTAGGGCAGAAGAATATTTTAATTCGTTATTAGTAGGAGGCGCAAGTTCTATTTTAAAAGACGAACAACTTTTACTTACGGCGTCAACTTTTTTAAATAACGACTTAAATATTAGTGAAACTTCAAGACAATTATATATTCACAGAAATACTTTAATGTATAGGATTGAAAGAATTTTAAAAATGACGGGCCTTGATATAAGGAATTTTAACGATGCATTATGTATTAGACTTGTAATGCTTTTAAGCAAGGTAATGAGTTAATATGAAAAATAAAGGCAAAATACTTCTAAAAATATTGCCGTATTTTTTAGCAGTAATTACATTTTTTACAGGCGTATTAGTAGGAAACTTGTTTTTAGATAAAGACGTTAGGGCTGTAAAAAATTTAGTTGAAAAATATAAGCAATATTATTATTTTGAAGAAGGCAATATCGTTGATATAATTTCGTCAACTTTATTAGACGATTATTCAACCTATTACACCAAAGAAGAATACAAAAAAATCAAAGACGGAGCAAAAGGCTATACCGACGGCATAGGCATTAGGGTAGATAATCAAACTAAGCGTATAAAAATGGTTTTAGGTAATTCTCCTTGTGATTTGGCTAACGTAAAGGCAGGGGGAATAGTAAAAAAGGTTATTGTCGGTGGCGAAGAATATATAAACGATACTTCTATTTTAAACACATTAAGCGTAGGTAGTAGCGTTCAACTATTTATCGATTACGACGGCACTTTAAAAACTTTTAATATAATAAAATCAAACTATAAGCAAACTTTTGTTAATTATTTTGACGTTGATGGCGAATATTCTTTTAGGGGTAACGACGGTATTGATTTTGTAAAAATAAGCAATACCTCTTTTGTATTAGACGATAAAGTCGGTTATTTAAAATACACTTCTTTTTCGGGTAAAGGCAACGGGCTTGAAGGCTCTGTTGGTCAGTTTAAGCGTGCATTAGAACAATTTAAAAGCAATAATAGAACTAAACTTATACTCGATTTAAGAGACAATGGTGGTGGCTACGTTGATATTTTAAAAGAGATAGGCTCTTTGATAGTGCCTGTACAAAAGGGAGAGTCGCCTGTTATTTCAATTTCAACTGATAAAAAGGGCAACGTTGAATATTTTAAAAGCAAAAACTCTACTTTTGAAGACTATAATATAAGTCATTTAGTCGTATTAGCAAATAGTATGAGTGCATCGGCAAGCGAAGTTTTAATAGGTGCGATTTTAGATTATTCGGCTTTATATAGCAATTTAAAATTAGACGTGTTAATTTCAGACGAAAACAAAAACAATACGGCAACTTATGGTAAGGGAATAATGCAAACGACTTACCTTAATTTAGACGGTAGTGCAGTAAAACTAACAACGGCAAAATTGACGTTGCCGTTATCTAATAAAAGTATTCACGGCGTAGGCTTTAACGAAGATTTTGATAATCGTATTAAAGTGATTAGTGAAAATAATATATTAAATTACGCAATAAGTTTATAGGTGAAAAATGGCAAACAAAAAGGGGCTTATTTTAATAAATGCATATTCAACGATTAATGCAAATCTTAATCAACCAAATAGGTTAAAAGAAGAATTTTTAAACTATGGCGTTCAAGTAGATATTGTAAAAAACGATGAATTTTGCACTTATATAAAAGATAATTCTTTTATAACTAAATATTTAGATTATGATTTTTGCGTTTATTTAGATAAAGATAAATACGTTTCAGAAATTTTAGAAAAAAAAGGTTTAAAATTATTTAATAACCACAACGCCATACGTGTTTGCGACGATAAAATGCGTACTTATATAGCCCTTTCTGAAAAAGGAATAAACGTTGTCGATACTATACCCGGGGCGTTATGCTACACAGAAGACGCTACCATTGACGAAAGCAAGCTTAAAGCAATAGGCGAAAGGTTAGGCTATCCTTTGATAGTAAAACACAATTACGGCTCGTTAGGTCAAGGAGTGTTTAAAGCCGATAATTATAACCAACTTTTAAGTTTAGCAAGCAAGGTTAAACTTATACCACATCTTTATCAAAAAATGATTACTACAAGTTACGGCAAAGATATTAGAGTAATCGTAATAGGTGGAAAAGTTTTTGCAAGTATGTTGCGCACTTCAAAAAATGATTTTAGGTCAAATATTGAACTTGGTGGTGTTGGCGAAGAAATTAGTCTTGACAAAACAACTACTAATATGTGCGAAAAAACGGCACAACTTTTAAATTTAGATTATTGTGGAATTGACGTCTTATTAGGAGAAAATAATACCCCTATTATTTGCGAAGTGAATTCTAACGCATTTTTTGGTGGAATTGAAAGGGTAACGGGTAAAAACGTAGCAAAAAAATACGTTGAACACATATTAAATAGCATATAACAAAAAGCCTTTAACTTAGTCGTTAAAGGTTTTTGATTTAAATAAAAATTATAATATAATTTTTTATTTGATAGATTTTAACATTTAGGTTGACAATTAAGTGCGTGTATAGTATACTAAAAAAGGTATTATTACTACTTGTAAAGGAGATTTTTATGTACAAAAATTACAAAATAAAACAACCGTTTTTTGAATATGGTCCAAAATGTTATATGTATGGCGAAACGTTGTTAAATATCGCAAAAGGTTTAGACAAACTTGCTGAAAAATACGACGTTGACGTAGTTTTAGACGTTCCTGATACTGAAATTTTTAATATCGCTAAAAACGTAAAAAGGGTTCACGTTTATTCACAACATATGGATAGTTTGCCTATTGGTAAAGGTATGGGCAAATCGTTGCCAGAAGCGTTAAAGGCAGCGGGAGCAGTAGGAGTAATGCTTAACCACGCAGAACGCAAACTTACTCTTGAAGAAATTGAACTTGCTATTAAGCGTGCCGACGAAGTTGGTCTTGCTACAATGGTTTGTGCCGATAGTATTGAAGAAGTTAAGGCTATTGCAAAACTTGGTCCTAACATCTTAGTAGCCGAACCAACTGAACTTATCGGAACAGGTAAACCTGCTGATAGAGAATACGTTGACGCAGTTATTAAAGCCATTAAAGAAATCAACCCTGAAATTTTACCTTTCCCTTCGGCAGGAATTAGTAAAGGACAAGATTGTTATAACATCATTAAAGCAGGCTCGTCTGCATCAGGTTGTTCAAGTGCAATCGCAAAGGCAGAAAATCCATTAGCCCTTGCAGAAGAAATGATTGCAAGCGTTAGAAAAGCGTGGGACGAAACTCATAATTAATTAGGAGTTAATATGAATAAAGAAACTTTGCAACAAGTAAAAAACGTATTTGCTATTGAAAGTGAATGTATTAAAAATATGGAAGCATATTTTGACGAAGAACAATTCAGTAAAGCCGTTGATTTATTAAAAAACGCTACAAGAATTGCTACGTCAGGTTGTGGACATAGTGGTATTATATGTCAACACTTTGCACACTTAATGTGTTGTATTGAATTACCTACAAGGTTTATTTCACCGGCAGAAGCCGTGCACGGAGCAACGGGTTACTTAAAAGAAGGCGACGTAATGGTATTTGCTTCAAGGGGAGGCAAAACGAAAGAATTATTACCTATTTTAGATATTTGCAAGGCAAAAGGAGTTAAAGTTATAACGGTAACTGAAAATTTAACTTCTCCACTTGCAACGGGTGCAGACGTAGTGTTAAAACAATACGTAAACCGTGAAACTGATAAATATAATTCGCAAGGTACGACTTCATCAACGTCGCTTGCCGTTATATTCCACCTTCTTCAAACTGCTTTAATTGAAGAAACCAACTATAAAAACGAACAATTTGCACTTATTCATCCAGGTGGAGCAGTTGGCGAAAGATTAAACAAGTAAAAAATTAAAAAATAAAAATAAATATATAAATTTAAGGAGTTTATTATGGAATTCAAAGTTTATCAAAAAGAATTAGAATTACAATCAAGAGGTTGGAGACCAACTTTCCACGACGTTTCAAAAGAAATCGTTGAAATTGTAAAAGCATCAGGCATTAAAAATGGTACGGTTACTATCGCATCTCACCACACTACTTGTAGCGTTATGGTTCAAGAATGTTCACACGATATTGACAAGTACGATTTAGAATTTTTACAACACGATTTACTTAAAATAATGTCAAAAATCGTACCTAATTATTCTGAAGATAACGAATATTTACACCCAGGTCCTATCCACTCTCAATTTGGTAGATACGTAAACGAACCAGGTGATTTTACTTCTCTTAACACAGACGGACATTTAAGAAGCGTATTCTTTGGTAGAAGCGAAGCTATGACTATTAAAGACGGTGTTTTAGACGGTGGTGAATTTGCTCACATTTACTTTGTTGACTGGGACCAAGTAAGAGCAAGAAGAAGACAACTTAACGTTACAGTTATGGGTACAACTGACGACGTTGAAGATAGAAAATGGAATGGTGGACAAATCGTTAATACATTAAGAAAGTTCACTCCTGAAGAAAAAGCATACGACGAACACTTTGACCTTCAACAAAAAAGATAATGAATTTAATGGGTATAGACGTAGGAACTACGTCAGTTAAAACGGCAATATTTGACCAAAACCTTAAATTAATAAAATCGTCAAACATTGACTACGTTGTTCAAGCAAAAGGCGACGTAGTCGAGTTTTGTGCTAAAAAATACTTTGAGATTGTTGAAACGGAACTTAAAAACCTTGACGTAAAAGTTGATGCACTTGCTATCGATACTCAATGTGAAACGTTAATTTTAACAGACGAATTTGGTAACCCTTGTAGAAAGGCTATCGTATGGCTTGATAACAGGGCGACAAAAGAAGCCGAAATAATTGAAAATCACTTTGGTAGAGAGTTAGTTTATAAAATCACAGGTCAACCTGAAATTACTGCAACGTGGCCTGCGTGTAAACTTTTATGGGTTAAAAACAACGAACCGGAAGTTTGGGCAAAGACTAAAAAAATCTTCTTGCTTGAAGACTATTTGCTTTACAAATTAACGGGTAAATTCGTTACCGAAAAAACTTTACAATCTTCTACTATTTACTTTGATATAAACAAAGGTATTTGGTGGAAAGATATGCTTGACTTTATAGGCGTTTCAACTGAAATGCTACCATCTTTATATGATAGTGGTGTTTTAGTTGGCGAATATAACGGCATAAAGGTTGTAACAGGTGCTATGGACCAAGTTAGTGGAGCAATAGGTGCAGGCGTTATAAAAAAAGGTATTGTTAGCGAAATGACGGGAACCACTATGGTAATTTTTAGTCCTTGTGATAGCGTGCCTAAATATAATAAAGATAGCATAATTCCTTGCCACTATAACTATGATGGAAAGTATTGTCTTTTAGCGTGGTCGTCAACGGCAGGTATGGCTTTAAAGTGGTTTAAAAACGCTTTGTGCGAAGATTATTCGTTTAAAGATTTAGACGTTTTAGCCGAAAACGTACCGATAGGTAGCGATGGCTTAACGTTTTTACCATATCTTTGTGGTTCGACAATGCCAAAATATAATCCGTCAGCAAGGGGCAGTTTTACAGGCTTAACACCCGAACATACACGTGGCCATTTTGTTAGAAGTATAATGGAAGCCATTTCTTGCACTCTTAAAGAAAATTTAGATTATATAGGCACAGAAGTTAGCGAAATTAGGGCTATGGGCGGTGGCGCAAATAGTAGTTTATGGTGTCAAATGAAAGCCGACTTAACTAACAAAACGCTTGTTACCCTTGAAAATAACGAAACGGCTTGTTTAGGCGGGGCAATTTTATCAGGTGTTGGAATAGGCTTATTTAAAGACGTTGAAAGCGTTTCAAGTTTAATAAAACTTAAAAAGACTTTCACGCCAAGTGGAAAAGATTATTCTAAATGCTACGAAAATTATCTTAATGCCGATGCAATATTAAACGTGCGTAAATAAAAATAAAGTAAAAAACGACTAACGCAAGTTAGTCGTTTTAATTTATTGCTTATATAAGTTAATTATATTCTTTTTTTTAAAAACTGCATATTCGTATGCTGTTTTAGTTCCGCTTTTGCAATTAGGTTTTATTATATAATTATTTTTTTGTTTATTTTGTGTTACTGTGTAGTTTTCGTTAAAATAGAATATGCAATATTGTGAATTATCAATCATATTATAATTTCTTTCAACGTAAGAATATTTGCCTGCATTTTTTAATTTAATAGGGTAATATGTTTCTTCATAATGCAAAAGCAAATATTCTTCATAAAAATCATTAATATACTCATTACAACTTCTAACGTATACACGTTTTAAGTTGGGATGTTCTTTTTTTAGCATAGTAACAATTTCCCAAGATAAGTCGTTAAATTGACTTTTACTGCCAAATAGAAAAGTAGTAACCCCATTATTTATAAGTTGTAAAATGGTTTCTTTAAGTGAAAACATAAGAACATCATTTTTAACTATGTTTCTATGACCGATAAAACACGCTTTCATAATAATCGTGGAACTCCACAATAATTATAATACTAAGGCAGTGTAATGTCAATATCGTGGAACTCCACGAGATAAAAATATCAAAAATTCATATAATACTATCGTGGAATTCCTATATGGAATTCCGCGAAAGGTGGTTATATGAATATAAATGATGCAATAATAAAAAGAATTAATGAAATATGTAATGAAAAGGGCATAAACGTTTGCGAAGCGTCGTTAAACGGCGGGAAATCTCCGTCTGCAATTTATGATTTAATAAAGGGTAGAACTAAATGCTCAAAGGTGTCTACAATTAAAGCCTTTTGTCAAGGCGCAGGTATTACTTTATCACAATTTTTTGATAAAGATTATTTTAACGATTACGAAGAATAAAAAACGACTAACGCAAGTTAGTCGTTTTAATTTTATTAAATTATCTTATTACTCTTACTTTTATAACGCCTTCAATAGAGTTAAGTTTTTCAATAATTTCGTCGTCAATCGTAGGTACGTCCATTATTGAATAAGCAAATTCGCCTTTTGTAGTATTAATAAAGTTATCAATATTAATATGTCTATCACCAAATATGCTTGTAAATTGTGCAAGCATATTTTTTTGATTTAAGTGGTGAATTGTAATTCTTATTTCAGTACTTCTAACGGCTTGACAAGTTGGGTAGTTTACGCTGTTTACAATATTACCGTTTTCAATATAATCTTTAAGTTGTTTTGAAGCCATTATAGCGCAGTTATCTTCTGCCTCAGGTGTAGAAGCACCAAGGTGAGGAATACAAATAACGTTTTCTTTACCGATAATATCGTCGCTTGGGAAGTCAGTAATATATCTTGAAATTTTACCTTTATTAATGCCGTTTAAAATAGCGTTAGTATCACAAAGTTCGCCCCTTGCTAAATTGATAATAACAACGTTGTCTTTCATTGTAGAAATAACGTTTTCATTAATCATATTTTTGTTTTTATCAGTTAAAGGAACGTGTAAAGTAATATAATCACAAGTTTTAAAAATTTCTTCTATATTTTCGGCAATTTCAACGTGTCTTGATAAGTGAAGTGCGCTTATAACTGAAAGGTAAGGGTCGTAACCTATAACTTCCATATTTAAGCCTATTGCTAAATTAGCAACTCTTGCTCCGATAGCGCCAAGACCGATAACGCCAAGTTTTTTACCAAGCAATTCTCTTCCAACAAAGTTGTTTTTACCCTTTTCAACTAATTTAGATAAATTTTCTTGTCCTTTTAAAGTTTTAACCCATTCGATAGCAGGAATAATTTTTCTTGAACCAAGTAATAATGAAGCAATTACAAGTTCGCTTACAGCGTTAGCGTTAGCACCAGGAGTATTAAATACAACAACGCCTTGTTTAGCATATTCGTTAAAAGGAATATTGTTTACGCCTGCACCTGCCCTTGCTATTGCAAGTACGCTATTAGGAAGAGTATAATCTTTCATTTCAAAACTTCTAACTAAAATACCGATAGGATTTTGAGCTTCGTTTGAAACGGTATAATCGTTTTTTAAAACGTTTTTTACAAGTGGACTAATTTGGTTAAGTGTTAAAATTTCTTTCATAGTAATACCTTATTTGTTTTCAATCTCAAATTTCTTCATAAATTCTATAAGTGCTTTTACGCCTTCGATAGGCATAGCGTTATAGATGCTTGCTCTCATACCACCAACAAGTTTGTGACCTTTAAGCGAAGCAAGGCCGTTTTGCGTTGCTTCTTTAATAAATTTAGCGTCAAGTTCTTCGCTTGGTGTTACGAAAGGAACGTTCATAATAGAACGGTCTTGCTTGTTTACGCTGTTTGTAAAAAGTGAAGAATTGTCAATAAAATCGTATAATAATTTTGCTTTATATTCGTTAATTTCTTGTATTGCTTTAACGCCACCTAAATTTTTAAGGTGTTTAAATACAAGCATAGCAACGTAAATAGAAAAACAAGGTGGAGTGTTATATAAACTATCGTTCTTTGCTTGAATTGCATAAGACAACATTGTAGGGCAATAACTTCTTTCTTTGTTAAGTAAATCTTTACGAACAATTACGATAGTTACGCCACTTGGAGCAATATTCTTTTGTGCACCTGCGTAAATAAGACCATAATCGTTTACGTTAATTTGTTCACTTAAAATTGAAGACGACATATCGGCAACGATAGGAGCGTTAGTTTTAGGTAATTTGGTATATCTTGTACCAAAAATAGTGTTGTTTGACGTAATATGTACGTAGTCTGCTCCGTCGGTAAACTTAATTTTATCAACGTCAGGAATATAAGTAAAGTTTTTATCTTTTGAAGACGCTACGATATTAGCCGTACCGAATTTAGCACCTTCTTGTTGTGCTTTGCCAGCAAAGTTGCCCGTAACGATATAATCGGCAACGCCGTTTGTCATTAAGTTGAGTGGAACGGCAGCAAATTGTTGAGAAGCACCACCTTGAACAAATAAAACTGCATAGTCGTCTGATATATTTAAAAGTTCACGAAGTAAAGCGTTAGCCGTGTCGTTGACTTCCATAAAAGGTTTAGACCTATGCGACATTTCAGTAATGCTCATACCCGTATTGTTATAATTTAAAAAGTCTTTTTGTACTTCTTTTAAAACTTCAACAGGCATAGTAGATGGACCTGCCGAAAAGTTGTAAACTCTCATACTATTCTCCTTAAAATGTAATTAATAAAAGTAATTGCCCTAAAAATTTGCGTTTTAGGGCAGTATTTTTAGTGATTTTATCTTACGCTAAATAATAATTGTCCATACGTTGGGAAAGGCCATAACGTTTCAGGCGTGTAAGTTTCGGCTTCGTCGGCAAACGACCTTAAACTTTTCATACAAGGAATAACCTTGTCCTTATAATAAAAGGCAAGTAATTTAGCATCGGTAATTTTAGTAGCCTTTTCAATAAGCGAAGTTAATTTTTCAGCCTTTTTGTAAATATTTGTATTTAAGTCTGATAATTTTTTAGCCACGTTAATATCAATTTCATTATCGGCATTAATTTTAGCCTTTCTTTCAGCAGTTTTAATAAGTTTTGCAATATACTTATTAACGGCAGGGTAAACGTCCTTTTTAGCCATTTCTGCCATAGTAAGTGCTTCAATATTAATAATGCGTGAATAGTTTTCAAAAATAATGTGTTGTCTTGCTTTTAATTCAGTTAACGTAAATACGCCAGACTTTTCAAACAACTTAACGTTTTTGTCTTGTAAATAACAATCGCAAGCGTCAGGAGTTGTTTTTAAATTAGCAAGTCCACGTTTAGTGGCTTCTTCAACCCATTCTTTTGAATAGTTGTTGCCGTTAAATAAAATCGAGCCGTTTTCTTTAAGGGTTGTAGAAACGATTTCATATACCGTGTTTGGAATATTTGTAGAATTTTCTAAAAGGGTAGCAAACTCACTTAAAACGTCTGCAACCGTAGTGTTTAAAACGACGTTGCAGTCGGCAATAGAGTCGTTAGAGCCAACCATTCTAAATTCAAACTTATTACCCGTAAAAGCAAGTGGAGACGTTCTATTTCTATCAGTCGTATCTTTTGGAAGTTTAGGTAAAATTTTAGTACCTAACTCCATAACCGTTTTATGAACGTGATAAGCGTTTTCATTTTTAATAATAGCGTCAAGGGCAGTAATTAAATCGTCCCCAACGAAAATAGATAAAATTGATGGTGGGGCTTCGTTACCACCAAGACGATGGTCGTTGCCTGCACTTGCTACCGATAACCTATATAATTCTTGATATTTATGAACGGCTTTAATTACTGCCATTAAAAATACTAAGAATTGCAAGTTTTCACCAGGAGTTTCGCCAGGTGAGAATAAGTTTACGCCCGTATCAGTGGAAATTGACCAGTTATTGTGTTTGCCGCTACCGTTCACGCCAGCAAAAGGCTTTTCGTGAAGTAAACAAATAAGCCCGTGTTTATCGGCAACTTTTTTAAGCAATTCCATTGTAAGTTGGTTGTTGTCAGTTGCAATATTTACGGTAGAAAAAATAGGCGCAAGTTCGTGTTGAGCAGGTGCTACTTCGTTGTGTTCTGTTTTTGCTAAAATACCAAGTTGCCATAACGCTTGGTTAAGGTCCTCCATAAAGGCCTTTACTTTTGGCTTGATAGTGCCGTAGTAATGGTCTTCAAGTTCTTGTCCTTTTGGTGGTTTAGCACCGAATAACGTTCTACCTGTGTATAAAAGGTCTTTTCTTTTATTAGCCGTTTCTTTATCAATCAAGAAATATTCTTGTTCGGCACCAACGTTTACTTTTACAGATTTAACGTCTTTATTGCCAAGTAAATTTAACACTTTTACGGCTTGTTTATTAAGATAGTCTAATGAACGAAGAAGTGGAGTTTTTTTGTCAAGGGCTTCGCCACTATAAGAGAAGAACGCCGTAGGAATGCATAACGTTTTATCTTTGATGAAAGCATAAGACGTAGGGTCCCAAGCCGTGTAACCCCTTGCTTCAAAGGTAGCCCTTATTCCGCCGTTAGGGAAAGAAGACGCATCAGATTCGCCTTTAATTAATTCTTTACCACTAAAATCCATTATAACTTTACCATCTTTTGAAGAGATAAAACTATCGTGTTTTTCGGCAGTAATACCCGTCATAGGTTGGAACCAATGAGTGTAGTGTGTTGCACCTTTTTCAATTGCCCAATTTTTCATAGCGTTAGCAACTTCTTGCGCAACTGTAATATCAAGTTCAGCACCTTCGTCAACGGTTTTTAACAACTTGTTAAAAATTTCAGGTGATAAAGTTTTTTTCATAACGTCTTCATTAAAAACGTTACAAGCAAAAATTTCAGGAATACCCATATCAAACTCCTTTGTAGGATTATTTTAAACCTTTATAATTTATTATTATAATTAATAATTATAAATTTGTCAACAATCTTTAATATTTTGTAGCAACTATAAGTATAAATAAAGTATGAAATTACTAACTTTTAGAAAAATTATTTTACTTTTTATGATAGGAACTATATTTGTTGCAGGATTAATTTATACCATCAGTACAGAAAGAAGTGTTGGTAAGTTTAATAAAATAACGATAGTGTTAGATGCAGGACACGGTGGAATAGACGGTGGCAGTGAAGGAACTATTACAAAAGTTAAAGAAAGCACGCTAAATTTACTTATAGTAAAAGAACTTGAAACGCTGTTTAAAAACGCAGGTTTTAACGTTTTATTGACAAGGGACGGCGACTATGGTTTATATGGCGATGAAAGTGCAGGATTTAAACTGCGCGACCTTAAAAAAAGGGTAGAAATTACCAATAATTCTAACGCCGAACTTTTTATTTCTATACACGTAAACAAGTTTTCTTCACCTAAACGCAGTGGTGTTCAAGTGTTTTATAAAGACGGCGATAATAGTAGTAAAATTTTAGCAAACGAAATTCAACTTGAAGCCAATTTACTTTGCGAACAAGAACGTATGTACGATGCTTTGCGTGGTGATTATTACGTTTTAAACGAAATAGTCACAAGCGGGGTTATAGTTGAGTGTGGTTTTTTATCTAACGAAAAAGACGAAACTTTACTTCAAACTGAAAGTTATAGAAAAGCGTTAGCAAATAGAATTTATAACGGAGTATTTAGGTATTTTAGTAAAAATCATAATAAAAAATAGCAAGGTTTTTTAAAACCTTGTTTTATTTTTTTCACATTGATTAAAAACAATTATTATTAAAAAAACTTGTAAATTAAAGCCTATTATGTTATAATAACTATGTATGTATAATTTAAGTAATTCGTTAGATATAAATAGCGTTAAAAAACTTAGTTCGCTTACGTTAGCCTTTATTGGCGATGCAGTTTATTCTTTATACGTTAGAAAAAGTTTTGTTTCTATAAAAGACGATAAAGGTTTTGAACTCAACAAAAAAACGGCTAAAATCGTATGTGCGTCAAGTCAAGCAAACGCAATAGATAAAATTTTACCCTTGTTAAACGAAGAAGAATTAGCCGTTTACAAAAGGGGTAGGAACGCAAAAAAAGGGACTCGTGCAAAGAACGCTTCTGTTGCAGAATACAATAAATCTACGGGTTTTGAAGCCCTTGTAGGTTACTTGTTCTTGTTAGGAGAAACGGAAAGGTTAGAGTTTTTGTTAAATGCAACTATCACAGACGAAAATACAAATAGTTAAGGTAAGATTATGAAAATTGAAGGTAGAAACGCCGTTTACGAACTTATAAAAACGGAAAAAACGATTGATAAAATTTTAATACAAAACGGCTTAAAAGACGAACTTGTTAAACTTATTGCAAAAGATAGCACACTAAAAAATTACAAATATCAATTCGTTGAAAAAAGCATTTTAGATAAAGAAAGTGAAACTAAACGTCATCAAGGTTTTATAGCGTACGTTTCAGACTATAAGTATACTGATTTTGACGAGATGATTAATAGTCTTGAAGAAAAAGAAGACGCTTTTTTAGTTTTATTAGACGGTGTTGAAGACCCTCATAATTTAGGTAGCATAATTCGAGTGTGCGAATGTGCCGGCGTTGACGGAATTATTATTGGTAAAAGAAGAAGCGCACAAGTTAATGAAACGGTTATGCGTATTTCAGAAGGCAGTGCTAACCATATAAAAATTTCAAGGGTTACCAACTTAAATCAAGCAATCGACGTTATTAAAAAGAATAATATTTGGACGTACGGCCTTGAACTTGGTGGCGAAGATATTTACAAAACCAACTTAAAAGGTAGGCTATGTATCGTTGTTGGTGGCGAAGATACGGGTATTAATCGTTTAACCAAAGAAAAGTGCGACGTTATAATGACAATACCTATGTTTGGTAAGGTAAACTCATTAAACGCATCGGTAGCGTTAGGCGTTGCCGTGTTTGAAGGTGTAAGACAAAGAATAAAATGATAAATTTAAGTGATGAAGAATTAGTTAAACTTTATAAAAACGGAAGTCAAGATGCGTTTACTGAACTTTATAGCAGATATAAAAGTATAGTAAAATTTCATTGTAGAAAGTTTTTTTGGATAGGCACTGAAATTGAAGACGTTATTCAAGAAGGAACAAAAGGGCTTTTTAACGCCGTTCAAACTTATAAAGAAGAAGTAGCATCCTTTAAAACGTATGCGTCGTTATGTATTAAAACGGCTGTTTTAACGGCAATAAAAAAGTATAACGCAAACAATACAAGTAAGTTAGACAATATTTCTTTACAAAGTCTTGAAGGTTTTGTTCATTTAGTAACCACTCCCGAAGAATTTGTGTTAGATAAAGAAAGCGATAATGAAATTTTGTCAAAAATATATAAAGACTTATCTAAAAGAGAAAAAGAAGTTTTAAAACTATATTTAGAGGGTTTAAATTATATAGAGATTGCTGAAAA
Organism: Christensenellaceae bacterium; assembly: GCA_045645865.1. Classification (GTDB taxonomy): domain Bacteria; phylum Bacillota; class Clostridia; order Christensenellales; family Borkfalkiaceae; genus HGM11412. The sequence goes on from JAZRJP010000011.1 coordinate 85,140, forward strand.
ATTAAGCATAGAAGTCAAGGCTGTTGACAATGCGTTAGTTAGGGCAAAAAATAAAATTTATAAAAATTTTGAGGTGTAAAAATGTCGTATTTAGCATTATACAGACGTTTTAGGCCAACTACTTTTGATAAAGTAATAGGTCAAGAACACATTATAAAAACCTTAATAAATCAAATAAAAACAGGGTCGGTAGGTCACGCCTATCTATTTTGTGGTGTAAGGGGAACGGGTAAAACGTCTATTGCAAAAATATTTGCAAAGGCAGTAAATTGTTTGGATAATCAAAATGGTTCGCCTTGTGGTAAATGTCAAGCGTGTCAAAGTTTACAAGAAGCATCAAATATTGATATCGTTGAAATAGACGCCGCTTCAAATAATAAAGTGGAAAACGTTAGGGAAATTAGAGATAACGTACAATATGCTCCTGCAAACGTAAAGTATAAGGTGTATATTATCGACGAAGTTCATATGCTTACAACCGAAGCGTTTAACGCCTTATTAAAAACACTTGAAGAACCACCTAAGCACGCAATATTTATTTTGGCTACAACTGAACCTCAAAAATTACCTGCTACTATTTTATCAAGGTGTATGCGTTTTGATTTTAGGCTTATTGCCGATAAGAAAATTGCAAATTTAATTTGTTCTATCTACGATGAAATAGGTAAACAATACACAGAAGAAGCCGTTATGGCTATTGCCCGTGCAGGCGAAGGCTGTGTAAGAGACGCTTTATCAGTTGCCGATTTATGCTTGTCGGTTGGCGATGGAAAAATTGAGTATGAAGACGTGTTGACTTGTTTAGGTGCAAGCGACGTTTCAAAAACTGATTTATTAGTACAAAGCATTTTTGTTAGCGACGTAGGCAAGGTGTTGTCTATTAGCGACGAACTTATAAGTTTAGGCAAAAGCGTTGCTATGATTTCAAAAGATTTAATTTCTTATATAAGAGACGTAGCAATATGTAAAAGTTGTAAAAACGCTAAGGAAATTTTAGGGTTACCAACGCAAAAATTTGAAAGGTTAGAAAACACTTCTAAACTTACCGATGAACGTAGGGTGCTTAGAATTTTAGAAATATTTAGTGAAGAAGACGCTAATTTAAAGTACGCTTCAAAACCACGCGTTGTATTTGAAACGGCTTTAATAAAAGCAACGCTTCCACAAATTGACTATAACGTTGATGCTTTAATTAGTAGAATTACTAAACTTGAAAATCAAATTAAAGGCTTAACAAACGGCGAAATTAAAGTTGCTACAACTTGTGAAACTATTCAAAATAACACGCAAGCAACTACCGAAAAAGAAGTTAAAGTAGAAGAAAAGAAAGAAGAAAGTAAAATTGTTATAGAAACAGGGGCTCAAAGTGAGCCAACTGTTAATGAGAAAACTCAACAAACAACGTCAGTAGTAAATAGTGTTGACGGACGTAAAATATGGGGCGTTGTCGTTAGAAAATTACGTCAAGTAAAAAACAAAATAATGTTATGGGTAGCGTGTCAAGAATTGACGGCTACGCTTGTAGATAATAATTTAGTTGTTGCTGTTAACGGCGAAAGTGAAAAAGCACTTTTACAAGACGAAGAAAATAAAAATATTATTCAAAGTATTTTAAACGAATTAGGCGATTACTCTTTTGTAATTAAAAGTCAACAAGAAGTAGAATTAATTGCAAAAACTGACAATAAGCAAGTCGTAACCGACTTTTTTGGAAAAGATAAAACAATTATAAAATAAGGAGATTATTATGGCAAGATTTGGCGGTGGCTACGGTGGATTTGGTGGTGGCAATCAAATGCAACAACTTATGAAACAAGCACAAAAAATGCAAGAACAAATGCAAAAAGCACAACAAGAACTTGACGAAGCAGAAATTGAAGGTAAGGCAACTGATAATGCCGTTACCGTAGTTATTAATGGTAAAAAAGTATTACAATCAATTAGCATTAATCCTGATTACGTTGACGTTGACGATATTGAAATGCTTGAAGATTTAATAGTAGTAGCAATGAACGACGCTTACGAAAAGGCTGATAAATTATATAAAGACAAAATGGGACCATTAGGTGGTGCAGGGGGAATGTTTTAATAAATGAAAACTTATATTGAGCCTATTGCAAAACTCATTAATAATTTTTCTAAACTATCAGGTGTCGGAGGTAAAACGGCACAACGTTTTACTTACGAAATAATAAATATGTCGCTTGAAGACGTGCAAGCATTTAGCCAAAGTATATTAGATTGCAAAACCAAAGTGCATTTTTGTAAAATATGTGGCAACTATACCGATAAAGAAGTTTGTGATATTTGTGAAAAACGTACACCAAACGTTATTTGCGTTGTTAAAGAGCCCAAGGACGTGCTTGCTATGGAAAGAATACACGAATTTGATGGGGTGTATCACGTTCTTCACGGTACGTTAAAACCAACTGAAAACATAGGGCCTAAGGACATTACCGTTGATAGTTTAATTGAAAGGGTTATTACGCAAAGACCAAAAGAAGTAATAATTGCAACTAACCCTGACTACGACGGAGAAATTACTGCAATGTTCGTTTCTTCAAAATTAAAACCGTTAGGGGTAAAAGTAACAAGGCTTGCTCATGGCATACCTATCGGTAGCGATATTGAATACACTGACGAAGTTACTTTAAGTAGGGCTTTCGTTGATAGGAAGGAAATTTAATGATAAAAAGAATAGACGGCTTATTTTCAAGTTGTCAAATAATGACAAGAAGTGAGTTTGATAAAGCCGTTAAACAAAAAAGGGTAACGTTAAACGGTCAATTATTAAAAAGTGTTTCTCAAAAGGTTGATACTTTAAAAGACGTTGTTTGTTTAGACGGCGAAGTAGTTAGTTTTAACAAATACGTTTACGTTATGTTAAATAAACCTAACGGAGTTGTTAGTTCAACTGACGAAAAGGGTGCTACTACCGTTATAGATATATTGCCTACGCAATATAGGTTAAAAGGGATATTTCCTTGTGGTAGGTTAGATAAAGACACGGTAGGGCTTGTTATTTTAACAAACGACGGTGTATCTTCTCATAAAAGGTTATCGCCAAAACACCACGCTAAAAAGGTGTACTATTTTGAAACGGCAGAGCAAGTTACAGACTCAGTTGTTAGAGAAATAGAAAGTGGAGTTACGCTAAAAGACGGTTACACAACAAAGCCTTGCACGATAAAAATGCTTACTAAAAATTCTGGTGAAATAACCTTAACAGAAGGCAAATATCACGAAATTAAGCGTATTTTTGGTGCAAAAAACAATAAAATAACTTATTTAAAAAGAATTTCTTTTGCAGGAATAGAACTTGATAATAACCTTAAAGAAGGCGAGTGTAGGCCTTTAACAGAAGAAGAAATTAAATTATTTACGGAGTAAATATGGGTAAAAAAACAAATTCTCAAACGCAATTGCAAAACCAACAAAAACCTGCTCTTTTTACTTGCTATGGTAACGTTGACGGTAAGTGTCAAAAATTATTGCAACAAAGAACAAGGTTGATGTGGGGCATTTTATTAGCCATTGACGTTGTTTCAATAATTGCATATTTAATAGTTGCTTTATCAACTGAAATGAAAATAGATTTAATTATAGTTATTTGTTTTGGCGTAATACTTTTAGCATCAATATTGATGTTTGTAATTTTATACGACCAAATTAAAAAAGCAAATCAGTTAGGCATAGTTAATCAGTATGATTTTTATGAAAAAACTATAAAGGCAAAATCGGTAAAAAACGGCGAAGTTAAAGGAACGGCAAACCATTTTTATAGTGAATTTATTTTAGTAAAAAAGGTTGATGATTACGTGTTTTTAAGTCCTACAAAATCTTCGTTTTACCCTATAAACGTAAAGGATATGTCGCAAGAAGAATATAAAAAGTTTATAAGTTTTATTGATAAAATGAAAAACGCTAAACGAAAAAATATATAATAAAGAAAACAAAAAACACTCCAAATCTTGGAGTGTTTTTTATTTTAAAATCTTACTTAATTTCAATTAACTTTTCTTGTAAAATGTTTACTAAATAAACCTTTTCAACTTTAATTTTTAAGCATTTTTCAATAGCGTTTTTATATAAAGTAAGTTGAGTTTTATAAGTTTTAATTAAATCGTCGTCGTTTTTTAATGAAGATAATTTATAGTCTATTAAAATGCATTTATCGTCTTTAATTGCCATTAAGTCGATAATACCTTGCACTAAAACTTTGTCGGTTAAGTCTTTATCTAAATTATAACCTAAATCGCAGGGGTCAACGAAGAAAGTAAACTTTTCTTCTTTATAAAGGGTGTAATCTTTAATTGTATTAAAGATATCCATTTTTAAAATGCTTTTAATTTTATTAATATCTATAAGCGAAATATCTTCATTTGTAATTTCGCCCTTTTCTTTTAAAAGGTTAATTTCGCTTTCAACGTCGGTAGAATAAAAGTTTACAAGTTGTAAAATTTTATGGTATGCCGTACCCATTTCCTTGGTGGTTGTGCCAAAAAGTGAAGTCGTTTCAAAATATTCGTCGTCGTCTTTATCGTGTGAAACGTCAGAAACTGAAACTTTTACCGGCATTTTTGTTAAAGCGTCGTACTTATAAACGTAGTTAAAGTTATTTACGATATTTAAAATAGTACTTTCTTCAACTATTGAGCCTGCAATAGGGGTAGAAGTAGAGTATTCAACTTGGGTTATATCGTCGTGCGTAACGATAGGCATATCGTTTTCTATAAAAAATTCACTAATTGAGTTAGGGTGTTTTACGAAGAAAGGTATACCGTAGCCTAACGTACCGTCTTTTGCTATAACGTCAAGTTTATACATAGCCCTTGTCATAGCAACGTATAAAACTCTTGCTTCTTCTAATGAAGCGTTAAAATACGCTTGCTTTTTAATAAAACGAGTTAAAGGCGTTTCATTAATAAGCATATTCTCTTTATCGTAATTTTTTAAACAAAGTCCGTATTCTTCGCTTTTTAAAATTTTAACCTTTTCAATATCGGCATAATTAAATTTAGCACTTGTGCCTGCAAAAATAACGTAAGGGAATTCAAGCCCCTTAGAGTTATGAACGGTCATAACTTTACATGCATCGTCACCTGACGTTTCGCAAGTTGAAATTTCGTCAATGGCGTATTCTAAATAAGTATTAAATTCTTTAATAGTAAGTTTTTTAGTTTTACAAGATTCGCTTATTAAACGCTTAATTCTTTTTAACTTGTATTCGCCAAAAGGTGATGCTAATAACCTTGCTTCATAGCCACTTTCATCAATAATTTTATATAAAATTTCGTCGGCTTTTTCATATTCGCTTAAAAGTCTAATTTCTTCAAACTTTTCTAAAAATGCTTTAACTTTTGCGTTTAAATCGCCGTCTTTTTTACTGAATGAAACAACTGCGTCAAAAAAGGTTATATCACTACCTTCACTACCTCTAATAGTTGCAAGTTCGTTAAAAGTGAAGCCGTAAATAGTTGACATTGTAGTAGATATTGCAATATCGTCGTTTAAAGATAAAATAGCCTTTATAAGTTCTATCATAGCCTTAATTTCAGGGTAGGTGTGCAACTTAATTTTTGCTTCGGCAGTGATAGGAATTCCTAATTCGTTAAGGTCTTGAATAATTTTAATATTCGTTTCGTTTAAATATCTAAACAAAATACAAATATCACTTAAACGAATAGGTTTATAACATTTTTCTTTAACGCTGTAATAAGTTTGGCTTCTTGCTTTATGAATAAGTGAAGCAATTAATAAAACTTGTTCATTATAATAACTTTTACTAATTTGTTTACTATGTTTAATTACAGAATAAACTTGTGGTTCTAAAATTTCTTCACTTTTCTTTTTAGAAAGCGTTTTGTATAAGTGTAGTGCACATTGTCCGTCGTAATTTTGGTAATTTTCATTAAAAATCATAGGAGATTTTTCATAATCGAAACCACCAAAATCTTTGGTAAACACGTGTGAAAATACGTTGTTTACACTTTTTATAACGTTATTAGCGCTTCTAAAATTATTGTCTAAATTTATAGCGTGTTTTTCATTACTTTCTTCAGTGTTAGCGTTATTATAATTATTAAATTTAGAAATAAAGTAGTTAGGATTACAACCCCTAAAAGCGTAAATACTTTGCTTGCTATCGCCAACCATAAACTCATTGTTTTGTGCTAAAAGGTTGATAATGCTTTCTTGTATTCCGTTTACGTCTTGATATTCGTCAATAAATATAAAGTCGTAATCGTTTTTAACGGCGTTTAAAACTTCTTCGTCACAAAGCAATTTATAAGCAAACTTTTCAATATCGTTAAAATCGTAAGAGTTTTCTTCTTTTTTAAGACGAGCATAATATTCTAAACACTCATTTACTAACTTTTGAAGCGTAGTTATGTAGTGAATATTGTTTTTTGCTAATAAATCAGTTTCTTCTTTTCCGCCTGAACAAACGTCTAAAACGTAAGAAATAAAAGAAGTAAACGGAGCATAACAATTTTCTTTAAACACGTAAAAAAAGTCGTCGTATTTATTGGTAGGCTTTTTAGGACAAGCAGGTACGCTAATTGTTTTTGCTACTTCGTAAGCACTTTTAGTATTCTTTAAAAGATTACACTCTACTAATAATTCATTTATAAACGTTTTAAATTTATCTTCTTCAAACAAGTTTAAATAAGGCAAAAATAAGTTTTCAAAAAATTCGCCACATAAACGGCAATCTTTCGTTAAGTGCTTATCTATAATAGAAGAAGCATTTTCATGCGTTTTTTGTGAAAGTTCAAAAATAGCGTTGCTATCAAGTTTACTTTCGCTATCTCTCATAAAATATGAAAGAGTTTCCCTTAAATCACGGTCGTTTTTAGTGGTTGTTAAAACAAAGGCTAACTCTAAAAAATCTTTGTCTTGATTTTCATAGTATTTTGCTAAAACTTCATCAATAACTTTTGATTTTAAAGAGTTCCTTTTTGCTTCGTCTAATATTTCGAACGAATAATCAACGTTTAATTTGTAAAAATATTTTTTTACAAGTTTAGAACAAAATGAGTCGATAGTAGAAATATCACAAGTGTTTACTTCGTCGTATTGCCATTTTAAGTTATCGTTCCCGTTAGAAATTTCTTTCAATAACGCACCTTTTAACTTTTCTTTCATTTCAGATGCGGCAAGTTTTGTAAAGGTTACGGCTAAAAGTCTATCTACGGTAGTTTGACCTTCTAAAATAAGCCTAATAACCCTTTCGATAATAACGTGTGTTTTGCCCGAACCTGCCGACGCCGATACAAGCGCGTCGCCTTTATTAAGGAGAACGGCTTTAAGTTGATTATCCGTTAACGTTGAATATCTATTATTTTCAGCCATTATTTAATCTCCTTTTTATTTTTATCGTCAGTTGAGTTGTTTACTGCTTGTATAATTACTTCTTTCTTAACGGCATCGATTTTTCTAATTTTGCCGTTTTCGTTTACGCAAAAATCACACATTCCGTTAAACTTACAATAGGTACAACTACTATCATAAGGCGTTGGCTCAATAAATCCTGAACTAATTTCGTTAATAGCGTTTGCCGAAATTAATTTAGAATAACTTAAATAGCCGTTAAATTCTTCTTCGCTTAAAAGAGCCCCCGATTTATTTAATTGACCTTTTTTAGTGTAAAGATTAGCAATTTCGCTATGTTTTGTTTCAGAGGCAGCAATATCGGTTGCGTGTATAATTTCGCTATTATCAAGAGTTTTGCCTTGTAATTCGTAATCACTATCCTTAGAAGTGCTAAACTGAATATTTATAGGTGAATAGTATGCTCCTGCCGGCTTATAATCGCCTGATAAAAATGCGTTCATATATAAGTATAATTGCAACTTTTTACCTATATAAAATTGCGTAGGAGTAGAGTTAATTTCACCCGATTTATAGTCGATAATACGTATTCTATCGTTGTAAGCGTCAACTCTATCAACTTTACCTTTAACGTTGTAAACGCCGTCGTTAGTGTATAAAGGTATGCCGTCAACTTTTTTGCTTTTGCCAAATGCTTGTTCAAATAAAATAGGTTTGAACAATGATTTTTTAGAAGACAAGTAAATGTTGTAAGCAATTTTGCGTGCTTCTTCTTTTAAGCGACCAAAAGAGTAAACGTAGTTAGGTTTAGTAGTTAAAATTTGATATTCTTGTTTTGAAATTATGCTTTCATAAATTTCATCGGTAAGTTTATCGCACGATTGTTTATCGTAAACTTCGTTAATGCGTTTTACAAAATTTTCTAAAAGGTCGTGTAAAATAGTGCCTTTTGAAGTGCTTTTTGCTTCGCCAATTTCTTTTTCTTTAAGTTTAAGAGAGCCGTTAGCAAAATTATAGAAAGGACAACTATAATAATTTTCAAGCGTTGTAGCAGAAATTTCTTTATTTTTAATGCAAAGTAAAGCGTTTTCACTTGAAACGGCAAACTTGTTTTTATCGTTTTTAGTTAAATTATCTAAAATTGTTATATATTCGTTTAAATTCATCCTTTTTAGCGAAGCGTAAAGGGTAGAAAGTAATTGACTTTTTAAATCACTGTTAAAACGATTATCGTTTAAAAACTCAATAACACGTCTAATAGCAATTTCAGGGCTAACAAAACTTGATATTAAATTGTTATGAAATTCGTTGGTATATTTAGTAACCTTTTCGCCGTAAGTATTGATAATTTCAATATCAAAAATAGATAAAAGGTTTTTAATAATATCGCTTTTTAAATTAATTTGTCCACTATTAGAAAGAATAGGGAAAGACACTTTTAATTGATTTTTAAAAGATATTAAAGTAGTGCATACGTTTTGCACTTCACGTTTATTTACAAGTTGAATTTTAGGTTCTATTGAAACTTGATATTTTTCATAACGTTGGCTACAAAGTTTATCAATATCTTTATCAGTTAAAAGAGCAATATCGCTTTTTGAAGCAGGAATATCGCCACAAATACCAACGGCATATAAAAATACGGGACTTTTTAATTTTACGTCTATTAAATTGCTAACGAAAACGGCGTCCATATAAAGCGGAATACCGCTAATTTTACAAGCGTCAGTACCCGATAATAAAACGTTTTTAAAGTCGTTTATATCAATGTTAGAATCTTTTATAACAAAAATTAATTCGTTAAATACTTTATTTAATTTTTCTAAAACTTTTTCGTTAAACTCAACTTTTGATTGTTGGTTTGCGTTTTGTAATTTTTCGTTAATTGATAAAAGTTTTTCATCTACGTTAATACTTTCTAATATGTTTTTTAAAGCATTTACGTAGTCGTTTACCGTTTTAGCGTTTGATAAAATTTGGTAAAACTCTAAAATTTGTAAACGTATATTTTCATATATTGAAAGATTTTCGTCTTCATATTTAAAAGGTTCTTTGATAGACTTTCTTGAAATAGCGTATTTATCAATATAATTACAAAATCCGTCCGAAAGCATTTTATCGGTAATAAATATTGAATTGCGTGCAAAATTTTTAACGTCAGTAGGCGCTAAATTTTTTCTAACAAGTTCTAAAACGTCAACGATAAAATAAACTAACGGGTGGTCTGAAAGCACTTTTGTTTCGTCAATATAATAAGGGATTTTATATTTAGAAAACACCCTTTTTACTATTGTAGAATATTCGTTTAAATTGCCTATCGTAACGGCTACGTCTTTATATCGTGCTTTGCCGTCTTTAACGTTTTTTATTATGTCAATAGCAATATTTTCAATTTCTTCGTATGGCGTTTTAAATGCCGAAATAGATATTGAAAAAGGTTTTTGCTTTTTATAAGTGTCTTTATAAATTGCTTTATTGTAAAGATAATCGTGTAAAACAAGTGCGTCTTTGGTAATTGTCGAATTAAACTGACTTTCGCATATTTCACAATCTTTTGTTTTTAATCTATTTAAAAGTTCGTTAGTGTAAAATGCGCCCTTTTCGTTACCTATAACAACGGCAATAAAGTTTTTAGCAACGTCGTTTAACGCTTTAAAAATTAATTCTCTTTGCTTAGTAATTGCCGTATAGCCAACAACGATAACGGTAGCGTTTTTTAAATCGTCGTCGTTTTTTATAAGGTCAGGCATAATAGATAAATATTCGTAACTATCAAAAAGGTTATTATCAGTTAAATATTGTTGATATTTTGAATAAATTAAATTTACGTCGCTAAGTTTATTGTAAAGGTTTACAGAAAGGGTGTTTTGTTCGTTTTGCAAAAGGGTGTTAATACTGTCGGCAGAAACGGAAGCACTTTTAAGTTGTGAAATAAGTTCAAATAACGTTTTTGCCAAATTAGACAAGGTGTTTGAAGATTTAAAACATTTTAAACTACTTTTATTTTCTTGAATTATTCTACGAATAGCCATTGTTGACGCTTCGTTAGATAAAACGTTTTCACCACGCCTTAAAGAGATATACCTTTTAAACGTTAAGTTTTCAATATTAAAAAAGCCACCGTTTAAACTTTTGGCTATTTCAATTTGAGTTAAAAGATTTATCTTGTCTTCTGAAAAAATATAACATTTAGGGCTTGAAAGTTTTCCATAACCTTTAACAAGGTTGCCAACTTCTAAAATAGAGCAAGTTATATTTTTTGTAGTTATTATTTTCATTTAAAACCCCTTTTTTATTTAAAAATAGTATAAATAAACTGACAGCATTATGACAAATAAAATATTTTGCTAAAAATATTATACAATAAATGTAAAACTTTAACAAATGTTTTTACATTTTTTATTAAATGTGATATAATTTATTTAATATTATTTGTAGTGAGAGTGTTATGAAAAAACTTTTTACTTTATTTATATCAATATTTTTAATATTTTCGCTTACGGGTTGCAGTACAACCGTTGTCAAAATAGATTCGTTATATTGGCAAGGTTCTACACAAGGTTACGATAATACTTATAGTGAAGAACTTGTTTATAAAGTAACTTGTGAAAAGACTACTCCGTCTAACTCAACCCCTATATCTAATAGTGAAGTAGAATTAGTTATAAACAATGGTACTTACACCATTTATTCTCGTTCTGCTCCTGAAAAAGGTAATAGCGTAATATTAGTTCAAACGACTTTAAGTATCGACGGCAAATACGTTGATAAGGTAAATAATACCGAATTACCTTTTGTTGACGAAGTTATTTCTACAAGTTATTTTGTAGCAAACAACTTTAAGCCGATTTCTGCAAGCAAAAGCGTAAAAGCAAATTCTCTTGCCACATTAGACGATAAGTACGTTGTTTTGTATTACGAATATGATTATCAAGTAACTTATGAAAATAATAACGCCAAGGTTATCTTCAATGAAATTAAAGACGATAACGATATTGTCGCAGTAGAAGAAGTTAAAGTGTATAAAGACGTTTGCAAAAACGCATACCTTGATAATGAAATGATGTTATTTGCTCCAAGGGGATATAGTTTGCTTGCTAATACAGATTTTTCAGTTAGTTACAAAAGTTTAGACGTTATTTCTCAAACGACAAGGGATATGTATTTTACTACAATGACTAACAATTCATCTACACCAACTTCGCTTACGTTAAACGCTTGTGGTGTAGATTATGACACGGTAAAAGTTTTATTTTACTTAAAAGGTCAATTTACAGGAACTCCTATTGAATGTTACTACGCTTCAAAAAGTGAAAACAGGAATAGGTTAGTTGCTTGTTATACTTCAATGTATGGTAATTTAGGTTACTTAAAATACGCTTTAAAAGAAGTTAAATAATATAAGCCGTAGCAAAACGCTACGGTTTTTTTATTATCTTAAATGTTTGACTAAAATAGTGTTTTAGTGTATATTATTTGCTATGAGATATATAATTCAAAGTTTTTCGCTTGGTGCAGGTCTTGCCATGGACGCTTGTGCCGTATCTATGACAAACGGGCTATCAGTCCCTAATATGAAAAAGTCTAAAATGCTTTTTATTGCCTTTGCGTTTAGTTTATTTCAAGCGTTAATGCCACTTATCGGCTATTTTGCAGGACAATTATTCGTAGGCTTTATAAGTAAGTTTGTACCATATATCGCTCTTGTTTTATTAGGTTTTATAGGAATTAATATGTTGCTTGACGCTTTTAAAAAAGACGAAAATGAAAGCGATAGTAACGATTTAACCTTTAAAAAGATAATAATGCAAGCAGTTGCAACCTCAATAGATGCTTTAAGTGTAGGTATTACGATTATTTCTTATGCGTGGTATGAAGCCGTTATTTCAGCCTTAATTATAGGTGTTGTTACTTTCGTTCTTTGTTTTATTTCAATTATCATAGGCAAAAAGTTTGGCGATAGTTTAGGTAATAAAGCAAAAATTTTAGGTGGAATTATATTAATTGCTATCGGTATTGAAATTTTCGTATCGGGCGTGTTTTTCTAAAATATTTTGAAAAACTCTTGATTTTTTAATTTAATAGGTATATAATAAATTAGCACTCTTATTGTGAGAGTGCTAATATTTATATAGGGGACGATTATGAAGAAATTTAAAACTGAATCACAAAGAGTTCTTGATTTAATGATTAACTCAATTTACACTAATAAAGAAATATTTTTAAGGGAGTTGTTGTCTAACTGTTCAGACGCTATCGATAAACTTTATTATAAGTCGCTTACCGATAACATTTCAGGTTTAACAAGGAACGATTTTTATATTAATATATATATTGATAAGGGGAATAGGATTTTAACCATATCTGATAACGGTATAGGAATGACTGCGGACGAACTTGAAAAGAATTTAGGCACTATTGCAAAATCAGGTTCGTTAGACTTTAAAAAAGACGAAAAGTTAAAGGAAGAAGATATTAATATTATAGGTCAATTCGGCGTTGGTTTTTATTCTGCTTTTATGGTTGCTAAAAAGGTTGAAGTTATATCAAAAGCATATGGCGAAACGCAATCAAACAAGTGGATTTCAACCGGTACTGAGGGTTTTGATATTATCCCTTGCGAAAAAGAAGAACACGGCACGACTATTAAATTATATATTAAAGATAGCACAGATAACGACAACTTCGATACTTATTTAGAAGAATACACTATTAAAAATCTTGTTAAAAAGTATAGTGATTATATTAGATATCCTATTAATATGGACGTCACTAAAAATAAAACGGGTGAAAATGGTGAGCAAGAAAGTATTATCGAAAAGGAAACGCTTAACTCTATGGTTCCTTTGTGGAAGAAAAAGAAAAGCGAAATTTCAAAAGAAGAATACGAAAGTTTTTATAAAGACAATTTCTATGATACTGAAAGTCCTATAAAAACAATTCATTTTTCAGTTGAAGGAGCAGTTGATTTTAAAGCCCTTTTATATATCCCGTCAAAAGCACCGTACAACTACTATTCTAAAAATTATGAAAAGGGATTAAAACTTTACACTAACGGCGTTATGATTATGGATAGTTGTAAAGATTTAATCGGCGACCATTTTAGTTTTGTTAAAGGGTTAATTGATAGCGAAGTTACCCTTAATATCTCTCGTGAAACGGTGCAACAAACAAGACAATTAAAAGCAATTTCTTCACAAGTTGAAAAGAAAGTTAAAAACGAATTATTAGACTTGCTTAAAAACAATAGGCAAGATTATGAAAAGTTTTATAAGCAATTCGGCTTGCAACTTAAATACGGCTTATATTCAAGTTGGGGTATGAATAAAGAACTTTTACAAGATTTATTATTATTCTACTCATTAAAGCAAGAAAAATTAATTTCTTTAAAAGAATACGTTGAAAGTGCAAATGATAATATTTATTACGTAAACGGCAAGGTTGCAGACGCCGTAAAAAATTTACCACAAGTTGAAAAGATTTTATTAGACGATAACGACGTATTGCTTGCAACTGACGAAGTTGATGAATTTGTATTTAAGTTTATTGCCGACTACGATAAAAAGCCGTTTAAAAACGTTACAAGTTCAAGTGACGAAATTAAAGACGAAACAGTTTCAGAAGACGACAAAAACGTTTTAGATAAAGTTTTAAAAGTTTTAGACGGCAAGGTTAGTAAAGTTGTAGGAACAACTAAACTTAACAAGCACGCTGTATGTATGTCAAGCGAAGGCGAAGTTTCACTTGAAATGGAAAAGGTGCTTAGCCAAAATCCTGAACTCAACGAACATTTAAAAGCAAATAAAGTTTTAGAAATAAATTTAACGCATAAGGTTTTTGAAAAATTAAAAACCCTTGACGGCGAAGATTTTGAAAAATTAAGTTTTGTTTTATATAATTTAGCAACTCTTATGGCAGGACTTGAAGTTGAAAACGTAACAAAAGTTGCCGATTATATCTTCGATTTAATGTAAAATTCATAAAAAATTTCAAAAAATCTCTATCAGACGATAGGGATTTTTGCTTTTTTACAGCGTAAAATTATATAAAAACAGCCAAAAAGTTGCGAAAAAGTCAAAAAAAATGGCAAAAACACTAAATTTTTAAAAAAAATAAAAAAAATTTAAAAAAATTTTAAAAAAGTGCGTAAAAACGCTTTACTTCTTTAAAGTAATAAAGTATAATAAGACCATAAGTTGCTTTAACACACTAAATTGTTAAAGTAATCAAAATTAGAAAATGTTTTTTAGGAGATATAAAATTATGAAAAAATTTATTACAGCATTATTAGCAACAGTACTTGCAGTTGTATCGTTATTCACTTTCACTGCTTGTAAAGATGACGAAAAAATCGTTGACGTAACACCTAACCAAATTACAGTTGGTTTCACTGATTACGCGCCTATGAACTACAAAGATGACAACGGCGTGTTCTGTGGTTTTGATACTGAATTAGCATTAAGAGTTTTCAATGCTTTAGGTTACGACGTTAAGTTTAGGGAAATTGACTGGGCTAACAAATATCTTGAATTAAATGAAAACATTGTTGACTGTGTATGGAACGGCTTTACAAGAAACTCAACAGATAAAAACAACCAAGGCCAAACTGTTGCAAGAGAAGAACTTTGTGATTTCTCTATCGACTATATGGTTAACGGTCAAGTTTTAATTTGTAAAACTCAAAATGCTATTACGGAGTTATCAGCACTTGAAGGCAAATCATTAGCATACGAAACTAACTCGGCTGCAGACAGTTTAATTAACGGTGAAGAATCTGCTTTTGAAGGTATTAACATTAACAAAGCAAACTTACCTTACCAAATGAACGCTGCTGAACAAGTTATGAACGGTAGTAAAGATTATGCTGTTATCGATATTATTTTAGCAAAAGACCTTATTGCTAACAACTCAGCATACAGCGACGTTGTAATTTGTGATATTGACTTAGGTGTTGAATATTATGCAATTGCATTTAAAACAGGTAGTGAATTAACTGCAAAAGTTAACACAATGATTAAAGCGTTTGCTGAAACAGGTTACCTTACTGAATTAGCAACTAAATACGGTGTTGAAAGTTCTTTAATCACTAATTGGAACTAATAATTATGAGTTTAGCATACGTAACGGAAACCTTACTTAAAGGATTTGGTACGTCTTGCTTATTATTCGCAGTAACATTAATATTTGCTTTACCATTAGGTCTGCTCATCTCGTTTTGTACGATGAGCAGATTTAAGCCGTTAAAAATACTTTTTAAGGTTATTGTTTGGATAATTAGGGGTGTGCCTTTAATGCTACAATTATTCGTAGTATTTTATTTGCCCGGCAAGTATTGGAACGAATTAGACAATATATTTTATTTTGAATACGGAATAAAAAACGTTGGTCCATTTTTAGCAGCGTCAATAGCGTTTATTATTAACTATGCTTGCTATTTTTCAGAAATATATCGTGGTGGTATAGAAAGTATTCCAAAAGGTCAATATGAAGCAAGTAAAGTTTTAGGTTTAAATAAAACTCAAACGTTTAATAACGTTATATTATTACAAGTAATAAAAAGGACAGTAGCGCCATTTTCTAATGAAATTATTACGCTTGTTAAGGATACTGCTTTGGCAAATACGATAGGCGTTTTAGAAATAATTATTTTAGCAAAAGGCTTTACTTGGAAGGCGATATGGCCACTTTTCTATTCGGGTGTATTCTATTTAATATTCGTAGGCGCTTTAACTTTATTGTTTGGCTATATAGAAAAGAAACTTAGTTATTTTAAGGAGTAGGCTATGGCATTTTTAGAAGTTAAAGAATTAAGAAAAAGTTTTGGCGATTTACAAGTTTTAAAAGGAATAGATTTTTCGCTTGAAAAGGGTGAAGTTTTATCGGTAATAGGCTCTTCTGGTAATGGTAAAACTACCTTTTTAAGATGTTTAAATAATTTAGAAACGCCTGATGGTGGCGAAATTATCGTTGAAGGTAAAACTGTTTTTCCTAAAACTGAAACAGAAAGTCAAGATAACGGCAAGTTAACCTTTGGTTTAGTATTTCAATCTTTTAATTTATTCCCACAATATACGGCGTTACAAAATGTTACGTTAGCGTTAAATTGTAGGGCAGAAAATCTATTTAAAGGCACTTATTTTGAAAAGAAAAAGTATCTTAAAAAAGTTAAAGAAGAAAACGAAAGAAAAGGTATAGAACTTTTAAACAGCGTAGGTTTAAGCGATAAAATAAATTACTATCCTTGTCAACTTTCGGGGGGACAATGTCAAAGGGTAGCAATAGCAAGGGCTATGGCGCTTGAACCAACCGTACTTTGCTTTGACGAGCCTACAAGCGCATTAGACCCAGAATTAACGGGCGAAGTTTTAAAAGTTATTAACGAACTTAAAGAAAAGTCTAATATAACTATGATTATCGTTACTCACGAAATGGAATTTGCTAAAAATATTAGCGATAAAATGTTATTTATGGTAGACGGCACGGTAGGGGAATTTGGTACTCCTACGCAAATATTTGAAAATCCACAAAACGAATTAACCAGACAATTTTTAAAAGGTTATAATAATTAGGTGAGAAATGAGTTTAGATAGTATTTACGTTGAAGAACTTTATAAAGTTTTAACAAGCATAACCGACAAAGAAGTTTTAAAAGAATTTATTAACGATTTATGCACTTTTAAAGAAATTGAACAAATGGCACAACGTTTAGAAGCGGCAAAATTGCTTTTAGAAAATAAAACGTATGACGAAATTATTAAGGAAACTGAAATTTCATCAGCGACGTTGTCAAGAGTTTCAAAGTGCGTAAAATATAGTAAAGGTTATAAAAAAGTATTAACAAATGACTAATTATCATTTACTTTATAAAGAAATATTAAAAAAAGAAAGTGAGAAAGAAATTAAACCCACTTTGTTGCTACATTGTTGTTGTGCTCCCTGTTCTTCGTATTGTTTAGAGCAGTTGGTTGACGTTTTTGACGTAACGTTATATTTTTACAACCCTAATATAACAAGTGAACAAGAATATAATATAAGGTTAAACGAACTTAAAAGGCTTGTACGTATAGCGTATAACGATAGCATAAATATAATAAGCGAAAGTTATAATTCAAACGAATTTTATACGGCTATAAAGGGGCTTGAAAATTTAGGTGAAATGAGTAGGCGTTGTTATAATTGTTATTCGTTACGCCTTGAAAAGACGGCTATAATGGCGAAAGAAAAGCAGTTTGACTATTTTACAACAACATTGTCAATAAGCCCTTATAAAAGTGCAAAATACTTAAACGAAATAGGCGAAATATTATCTAAAAAATATCAAATAAACTACTTATACGCCGATTTTAAAAAAGAAAACGGCTATTATAAGTCGATAGAACTTTCAAAAAAATATTCACTTTATAGGCAAGACTATTGTGGTTGCGCCTATTCAAAAATTGAAAAAGAAAAAAACAAAACGCATTGATATCAATGCGTTTTATTTTATATAAAATTTTATTCGTTAACTTGTGTATCTGTTGGTAATTCTTCGTCTTTAATAATTGTTTCTTCGCTTACTTTTTTCTTTCGTTTTTTAACGACGAACTCAATAAACAATATAAGACCTATACCTGCTATTACCATTATAATTGACCAAAATTGTGAAGGTGGTAAATTGAGTATAAATTCGCCCCTTGAATCTCCCCTTGCAAATTCTATAATAAAACGGAAAATGCCGTACGCAATAAGGTATAACGATAAGTTGTGCTTAAAGTCTTTTTTCATTACTAAATATAAAGTAACGCCAAACATTATAAATAAGAAAATTGCTTCGTAAAGTTGTGTAGGAACGTAGTAGCCCCAACCACTTTCGCCGTCCATATATAAGCCGCCTAAAACTTTATCAACGCCAAGGAATTCTCCGTGGCAACAACCTACGAATAAGCAACCTAATCTACCAAAAGCGTGAGCAATTAATATGCAAGGTGGGGCAAAATTGATAAAGTCGTAAACTGAAACTGAAAGTCTTTTTCTAAAAATATAATAAATTGCTAAAAACGTTGTAGCACCACCGATGAGTCCACCTATAAAGGTAATACCGCTACCTAATTTAAAGCCTTTATCAGGATTTTCAAGGTAGTTGTAGAACGCTTGAAAAAGTGCTGCCGAAAAGAAACCTAATACGATAGCGGCAACGGCAGTGTAAAATATAAAGTCAATAAAATTCTCACTATAACCTTTTTTCTTACCAAAAATGAATAATACTAAAAAGCAACAAAGAATACCTATTGCTATCATTACGCCGTATAAATTAACGTCTAAAAAATCTATTTTAGGAAATAAATCGTTAGGATACATAAAATCCCCCTAAATAATAAAAATGTTTTAAAAAACGTAGCAAAGGCTACGTTTTTATATTATAAACAATCGCTACCTTTGCCTGCACAACCTAAAACGTTAATTAATTTATGGCGTACAAGTTCTTTAAGGTTAGCCCTTGCAGGTTTTAAAAATTCTCTTGGGTCGAATTTGTCAGGATTTTCAACAAAGAATTTTCTAACCGTACCTGTTAAAGCAAGCCTTATATCGCTATCGATATTAATTTTACAAACGGCAAGTTTGCTTGCTTGGCGAAGTTCTTCTTCGGGAACACCTATGGCATTTGGCATTTTACCACCAAATTCATTTACCATTTTAACGTATTCTTGTGGAACTGACGACGAACCGTGAAGAACGATAGGGAAGCCAGGCAACCTTTTTGAAACGTCTTCTAAAATATCAAAACGGAGTGGAGGTGGAACTAATACACCATTTTTTAAAGTGCATTGTTCAGGCTTAAATTTATAAGCACCGTGCGACGTGCCGATTGCTATTGCTAACGAATCAACCCCTGTTTTTGTAACGAATTCTTCAACTTCTTCTGGTCTTGTGTAAGAGCCAACAGCGTGTGAAACTTCGTCTTCAATACCTGCAAGCGTACCAAGTTCGCCTTCAACGGTAACGCCTCTGTCGTGAGCGTATTCAACAACTTTTTTAGTAAGAGCAATATTGTCTTCAAAAGAGTGAGCAGAACCGTCAATCATAACCGAAGTAAAACCGCCGTCTATACACGCTTTACACGTTTCAAAATCTGGGCCGTGGTCAAGGTGTAATGCGATAGGAACTTCTGGACATTCTAAAACTGCTGCTTCAACAAGTTTTACTAAATAAGTGTGGTTAGCATAAGCCCTTGCACCCTTTGAAACTTGTAAAATAACAGGTGCATTTTCTTCTTTACATGCTTCTGTAATGCCTTGAACGATTTCCATATTATTAACGTTAAAAGCACCAACTGCAAAGCCTTGTTTATAGGCTTGTTCAAACATTTTTTTGGTATTAACTAATGGCATAGTTGAACCCCCGTAGAATTTAATAATTTTATTTAGATAATTATACTACAAATTAAAAAAAAGTGCAATAGATAATATGGTTAAAAACCTATTTTTTATTTAAAAATAAAAACTTTGTTTAAATTTATCGATTTATGGCTTTTAGGTATAAAATTTTTACTATTGTCAATCATTTATTTAGATGCCATATCAAACAAAAATACATATAATAGAGTGGGGCATTTTTAAGGAGATTATGATTAAACGAGGTGAATTATATTATGCAGACCTACGCCCCGTAGTTGGTAGTGAACAAGGGGGCATTAGACCTGTTTTAGTAGTGCAAAACGATATAGGCAATAAATATAGCCCGACCGTAATTGTTGTTGCCGTTACAAGCAAAATTAATAAGGCAAAATTGCCAACTCATATAGAGTTATGTGCCGATATGTTCGGGCTACAAAAAGACTCAGTAATTCTACTTGAACAAATAAGAACGCTAGATAAAATGCGTCTTAAAGACAAGATAGGAGAACTACCACCGTCAATGATGTTACGTGTTGACGATGCTCTTTTAGTAAGTTTAGGCTTTGATAAAAAAGTTGAATAATCGATGACGACGCTTTTTGTGTCGTCATTTTTTGTTTTTTTTATATAAAAATTATATAAAAAACTTGTTAAATGCGATATTCAATGATATAATATATAAAAGCATTATCTTGCTTTAAAAATATAACAGAACTAATTTTAGTAAAAGGAGTAAATATGAAAGGAAGATATAGTAAATCTTTATTAGTTGCAACTTTTATCGTTTTTGCGTTATTAGTAATAATAGCGTCAACGGTTGGTATTTTAAAAACGCTTGGTGTTTTTGAGTGTGAAATTTCAACCTTTGGTTTAATTTACGTTATTTTAACTATTGGTATAGGCTTATACGTTTTAGGTTTAGGCTTATTTACTAAGGGTGGTTACGAAACGGCAATAGGCTCACTTTTAACAACTCTTGGCGTAGTATATTTAATTTCGGCTCTTAAAGTAGACGTTGTTATAGTTATTATCGTAGCAGTTGCTATGTGCTTATTAACTTTACTTTTATTATTACTTACAAAAGCCAACTTATTAGTGGTACAAAGGGCAGACGAAAAGGAAGATTATAAACCTTATATGCAAACGCTTCAAGAACAAAAAGCACAAGAAAAGAAAGACGAAGAAGATAATCCTATCACAATCAAAACTTTTAAAGACTAATTAAGGGGACTAATATGCATAAAAGGAATTTAACGCTTTTAACCGACCTTTATCAACTTACTATGATGAACGGCTATCTTAAAGAAGATATGCAAAATCAAGAAGTTATTTTCGATTTATTTTTTCGCCAAAACGAACTTATAACTTATTCGTTATCGGCAGGGTTGGAACAAGCAGTTGATTACGTTTTAAATTTAAAATTTGAAAAAGAAGATATCGACTATTTAAGGGGACTTAATTTATTTAACGAACCTTTTTTAGAAAAACTTGCCACGCTTAAATTCACGGGCGACATTTATTCGGTAAAAGAAGGCACAATGGTATTTCCTGGTGAGCCTATTTTAACGGTTAAAGCACCTATTTTTCAAGCACAATTAATCGAAACGGCATTATTAAATATTATAAATCATCAAACGTTAATAGCGTCTAAGGCGGCAAAAATTTGTTACGTTGCTAACGGCGATAACGTTATGGAATTCGGGCTTCGTAGGGCGCAAGGACCTGATGCAGGTATTTATGGTTCAAGGGCGTCTATAATAGGTGGTTGTAATTCAACAAGTAACGTTTTAGCAGGCAAAATGTTCAATATACCTATTGCAGGAACGCACGCACATAGTTGGGTAATGAGTTTTGAAAGTGAACTTGAAGCGTTTATGGCTTATGCAGATGCATACCCTAACGCAACGTTATTATTAGTTGATACTTACGATACTTTAAAAAGTGGTATTCCAAACGCTATTAAAGTTTTTGATTATCTCAAAAAACAAGGTAAAAAACCATTAGGTATAAGAATTGATAGTGGTGACTTAGCGTACTTAACTAAAAAAGCACGTAAAATGCTTGATGAAGCAGGTTATCCCGACGCAATAATTTGTGCAAGTGGCGATTTAGACGAAAAGTTAATTCAGTCGTTAAAATTACAAGGAGCAAAAATCAATTCGTGGGGCATAGGTACAAAACTCATTACAAGTGCCGATATGCCTGCTCTTGGTGGCGTTTATAAAATGGCAGGCGTTGTAAAAGAAGACGGCACAATAATTCCTAAAATCAAAGTTAGTGAAACAAGTGCAAAGATTACAAACCCTGGTTTTAAAAAGATTGTAAGAATTTACGATAATCAAACTAACAAAGCCGAAGCCGACCTTATTTTGTTATACGACGAAACTATTGATACAACAAAGCCGTTAACAATAACACACCCGATAGAAACGTGGAAAAAAATTACGTTTACCGATTATTCTATTAAAGAACTTACGTTTAAAGTTGTAGAAAAGGGTGAACTTTGTGTTGAATTGCCGTCTCTTAAAGAAATTTCGGCTTACGCAAAACAAGAAATGCAAAGTTTTTGGGACGAATATTTAAGAATAGACAAACCGCATATTTATAAAGTTGACTTATCAGATAAGTTATTAGCACTTAAAAACGGTATGCTTGACGAAATTAGAAAAGGTAAAAATAATGAATAATATTCAAAATTTAGAAAAAGACAAAATTAAAAGCACTTTGCAAAGTGAAAGCGCGTATAAAACTGAAAATCAGTACAAAACTGAACTTTCACTTTTAAAAATGTTTATTGAAAAATTTTCAAAATACGTGGGCGAGGTGTTAAAAAATAATCCTAACGACAAGACAAGGAAAACTGATGCTACCGTTAGAATTATAAACGATATTTTAAACGAAACGGAAAGTAAAAGTTTTAATAGCGTTGATAAAATTAAAGAAATTTATAAAATTATTAGTGATAATTGTGACGAAAAAGAAAAGCAATCTTTATACGGTGAAGGCGTTAATGGTTTTAGGTTGGACGACGTTTTAAACCCTAAGGAAGAACTTGATTTAAAAAGTTTGCTTTCAGAAATTGGGGTAACCGACTAATGATTTACTTTATTTGTTTATTTATCGTAGGTGGGGTATTATCACTTGATTTAATTTCAAAATACATTATTAGTATAAACGACTCAAACGTTGTAGTAATTCCTGAACTCTTAAAGTTTTATTACACAACAAATACAGGCTCAGCGTTTAGTTTTTTAAGCGATAAAGAGTGGGCTATGCCTATGTTTATTGCTTTATCGATAGTATTTATCGTTGTAATGATAGGCTACGTAGTTAATTCTATAATTAAAAAACAAAAGTTATCAAAATGGCTTTTAGTTGCTATTTCTTTGGTGGTAGCAGGGGCAATAGGTAATTTAGTTGATAGAATAACGTTTGGCTACGTGCGTGATTTTATATTTGTATTTTATAATACTAAAATATTTACGGCAATATTTAACGTTGCCGATATTGCACTTGTCGTTGGTGTAATAATGTTATGTTTTTATTTGTTGTTTTTAGATGACGACGCTATTTTTAAAGCAAAAAAGAAAGACGAAATGTATGATAAAAAAGATTGTAGTTGAAACGGAAAAAAGCGTCAGAGCAGACGTTTATTTGGCTGAAAAATTAGATTATACGCGTTCTAAAATAAAAAAGTTGTTAGACGATGAAAAGGCGACGCTAAACGATAAAGTTTTAAAGCCAAGGGATATTTTAAAAGACGGTATGGTTATAACGCTTGACGAAGGCGAACTAAAAGATACGGGGCTTACTCCTGAAAATATCGACATAGACGTTGTGTATCAAGACCAAGATTTAGCCGTTATAAATAAACCACAAGGGTTAACCGTTCATGCGGGTAACGGCGTAAAAGGGCATACTCTTGTTAATGCGTTACTTTACCATTTAGATAGTTTAAGTGGTATAAACGGTGTGTTAAGGCCGGGTATTGTTCATAGAATAGATAAGGACACGTCAGGGTTATTAGTCGTAGCAAAAAATGATAAAAGCCACGTTGAACTTCAAAAACAAATAGCCGATAAAACTTGCAAAAGAGTTTACGTTGCGTTATTAGAAGGTGTTTTAAAACAAGACGAAGGCATTATAAAAACCTATATCGAACGTTCAACTAAAAATAGAACAATGATGGCAGTTTCTAACACGGGTAGGTATGCCGTAACTCATTTTAAAGTGCTTGAACGCTACGAAAATTATACTTTTGTTCAGTTTGAGTTAGAAACGGGCAGAACGCATCAAATAAGGGTTCATTCAAAACATATAAATCACCCGATAGTCGGTGATTTAGTTTATGGGTATAAAAGCAATAAGTTTAATTTAAAAGGTCAGTTGTTGCATGCTGTAAGGTTGCAGTTTGTTCATCCAACAACGCAAAAAGACGTTGTTTTTAACGCACCAATACCCGATTATTTTGAAAACATTTTAACAAAATTAAGAAAAAGCCGTTAATAAGCGGAGTTATAAACTAATTAAAAAATATTAAATAGCATAAGGATAAGGAGAATTTTTATGGTAGAAAATTTAGAAAACGTTGGCAAGTTTATGGTTGTAAGTTTCTGTAAAGCAGACTACGATTTAGTAAAAGAAGACCTTGATTTTCTTGCTCAAAATAACGTGCATTTATGGTATATCAATCCTGAAAACAAAGAAGAAAATTGGGAATTAAGGTATTCAAAAGCAATTACAAACGTTAATTGTAAAGGTGCTATAATTTACAATAGCGCCGAATCTTTTGTTGACGAAGACGCACATAAAGAAAGAAAAATGATTATTGATAGGCATAATGATTTTTCAATTTTTAGATATTATGCAATAAATATAGGAACAAAAGATTATCAAAAATTAATTGCCGATGCTTTTGCATTAGCAAATGCAAGAAAGGTTGAACTTTTAAACTATATTGAAGAAATTAAAAATATGGCGAAAGACAACGTGTTCTATTTTTCAAGGCGAGACGGAAAACAATGCACGGCAAGAATTATTAAAGATATAGCAAAACCTAACCTTATCGTGTACGATAAAGAAGCAGGCACGGAAGAGTTTGATAACGTAAAAACTAAATTTGAAGCATACACAGGCGAAGAACCTTATTTATTCGTAAGTTATTCGCATAGAGATTGTGCTACCGTATATCACATTTTAGATATTTTATACGATAATAAATATAGATTATGGTACGACGATTCTTGTGAAACGGGTAATGATTTTAGGGACGAACTTCGTAAAAGAATTGAAAAATGTTCAGCCGTGTTATTATTCGTTTCAAAATCTTCAATGGCTTCGCCGTTCTGTGGTATGGAAATAATTGTCGCACGTGAAAATGGTAAAAAATTATATCCTATTTACCTTGACGACACGGCTGTACCCGCTGCGTTTGAGTTGTTGCTTGCAAACACTCACCACGGCACTGTTCAAGACGTTGACAAACTTATTAAGTCATTAATTAGGGATTTACCAGCAGAAACTATGGATAGATTAACGATAGAAAACGGATATCTTAAAAGATGTGAAGATAACGGCGAATCAATAGCCGTACAAGAAGGTATAAGGGTTATTTGCCAAAACGCTTTCAAAGAAAGAAAGGCACTTCATACCATTGATTTACCTGAAACACTTGAAATTATCGAAGCCGAAAGTTTTAGGGGTTGTTCAAATTTAGAAAGTATTGAAATACCTGAAAGAACTACAAAAATAGGCGAAAGTGCGTTTAGAGATTGTGTAAATGCAAAAACTTTAACTTTACATAACCCAAGAATTAAAATAAACGAAAGGGCGTTTGAAAACTGCGCATCGCTTGAAAAAATCGTACTTCCTGATGGTATGATGGAAATTTACGGTGGTGTATTTAACAGTTGTAAAGCGTTAAAGAGTATTGATTTACCATCGCAACTTATCGTTATAGGCGAAAATGCTTTTTCAGATTGTATAGGTCTTGAAAAGATAGTTTTACCTTCAACTTTAACAAAAATTGACGATTTAGCGTTCAATGGTTGTTTAAATTTAAAGAGTGTTGACCTTGGTGAAAGTGTTAAAAAGATAGGTAAAAGTGCCTTTAAAAATTGTAAATCGTTAACTAACGTAACAATACCTGTTTCAGTTACTTGTTTGAGTGAAGCACCGTTTAGGGGTTGTGAAAACTTAAAAAGTATTAAAGTAGATAGTAAAAACAAATATTTTAAGAGTGAACCTAATAAACGTGACGGCACTGACCTTGTTTTATTTAATAAAAATAAATCAACGATTATAGCGTATCCTGCTGCAAGCCGTGAAGTTCAATACGATATTCCTGATTCAGTTACAATAATTAGTGAATGGGCGTTTAGTGAAAGTAAAAAACTTAATAGAATAACTATTCCTGATAGCGTATATGAAATTAGAGAAGGCGCTTTCTCAAATTGTGCGTTGCTTGATGAAATTGATATTCCTGATTCAGTTATTAAAATTGACGATTGTGCATTTAGAGGTTGCACTAACTTAGAAAGAATTACTATCCCTGATTCAGTTGTAGAAATCGGTTGGGGTGTATTTGACGGTTGTGAAGAAAAGGTTGTCGTTTATTGTAACGAAGGTAGCGAAGCACAAAAATATTGCCGTCTTTTAGGCATAAGGGAAATGCGTATTCCTAACGATAAATAATAAGGGGATAAAATGGCTATAACTTTAAGTATTTGTGGAGCAACGTGTTTGTCAATAATATTATCAATATTGTTCTTCCCGAATATAACTATTAAAAAAATAAAAATTAGCACCTATTGGGTAATCGCCTTAATAGGTGCAATATTGCTTTTTGCTTTTAAAAGCGTTTCATTAAAAGAATTTGCGTTAGAATTAATTTCAGATAAGGCTGTTAACCCTTTAAAAATTCTTGTAATCTTTATTACAATGACTTTAATGTCAGTCTTTTTAGATTCGGTAGGGTTTTTTAGATTCTTTGCAAACCTTGCTCTTAAAAAGGCAGGTAATAGTCAGTTAAAACTTTTTGTTTGGCTTTATATTATCGTTTCAGTTTTAACGGTGTTTACGTCAAACGATATTATCGTTTTAACTTTTACGCCTTTTATTTGTTACTTTTCAAAGCACGCAAAAATTAATCCTATACCATACTTAATAACGGAGTTTGTCGCTGCAAATACGTGGAGTATGTTTTTAATTATAGGTAATCCTACCAACATTTATTTAGCAACGTCGTTAAACATTGCGTTTATTGATTATACAAAAGTAATGTTTTTACCAACTATTTTTTCGGGTGTAGCATCTTTTATAGTATTATTCTTGATATTTAATAAAAGTTTAAAACAAAAAATGCCGGAAGATAGAATTATTGAAGACGTTGTTATCAGTGATAAGGTTAGTATGATAATAGGCTTAGCACATTTATTAGCGTGCATTATATTGCTTGTTATTTCGTCTTATATCAACCTTGAAATGTGGTATTTGTGTTTAGGCTTTTGCGTGTCGTTATACGTAAGCGTTACTATATACAAATTAATTAAAAAAGAAAAAATTGATAGCGTAGTGTCTTGCTTTAAGCACGCACCTTGGGAACTTATACCTTTCGTACTTTCAATGTTCGTTATAGTATTATCTCTTACAAATTGTGGCTTTACAAAATTTGTAGCAAACTTTTTAGGCAATGATAACGCTATTTGGACTTATGGTATTAGTTCTTTCTTTGTTGCTAATATTATAAACAATATTCCTATGAGTGTGCTTTATTCGTCAATAGTCCCTAATTTAAGTTTAGCAAGTTTACAAGGCGGAATATTTGCTTCGGTAATCGGCTCAAACATAGGTGCTTTCTTATCTCCGATAGGGGCTCTTGCGGGGATTATGTTTAGTTCAATTATGAATAATCACGGCGTAAAATTTACATTTGTGGACTTTTTAAAGTATGGCGTAATAGTGGCGATACCAACGCTACTTGCTTCACTTTTAGGGTTAGCAATAATTTTATAAAATATAAAGTTAAACAATTGCTAACGCAAAATCTTTGCAAAATTAGAAATTTTGCACTAAAAACTTTTGTTTTTATACTTTATTTTGAAAAACGGCGAAGTAGTAAACCCGTGTAAGCAAGTTTTCAATTTTTTTGTATTAAAATTTAAAAAACCTAATTGCAAAATTAGGTTTTTCTATTTGCTAATATTTTTTGAATAAGGCAATATAAATATTTGACAAAGGTAAATGAGTATTGTATAATAACAAGGCAAAATTGAAAAAGAACGCATAATGCGCCGTTAGCTCAGCTGGATAGAGCGTCGGTCTACGGAACCGAAGGTCAGGAGTTCGAATCTCTTACGGCGCGCCAAAAAAACGGACTACCCTTTTGGGCAGTCCGTTTTTTTAGTTGCATCGTAAGGGGTGAGAACTCGTTCGGCCGACATATGATGGGCTTACATTGATGGACTAAGGTCAACCGAGGGGTCGCTCGCCGCGGACGGCAATCCTTTTGTCGCTTTGCGTCATTTCCCTTATCAAGGGAATCTCCCCTTTAGGGGTTTCGGTTGTATCTCTTACGGCGCGCCAAAAAATACGGACTACCCTTTTGGGCAGTCCGTTTTTTAGTTGTATTTCTTACGGCGCGCCAAAAAAAGTAGGAAGAATATGGGCGTTGCTCTTAGGGATTTTTTAAGACATTATAAAAGAGCAGCAAAAATTTTGCTACTCTTTATTTTTTTGTCTTGCAAAACACACGACTTTCTTTTGAAAGTATAGTGTGCTACATTTTTGAAAATTTTTCCACAAAGAATATCAAATCGATAAATTGGAATTTGTTTACTTCCTTGCAACTATGATAGGTTGGTAAAATCCTGTTTCTTCGGGAAACAACCAAATTACTTCTTTGCAACCATTGGCGGTAAAAAGTTTCGTTAATTCCTCTCGACGAGTCGCTCTGTATTCACATTCAAATTTGTTGATTTCCAAGGTTTCTTCGTCATCAATGATATACTGCGTAAGTTTATAGCGGTCATCATTCCATATCCAAGTCTGAAACGATACTCGTTTGCCTTTTTCAGTTTCGTAGATATATGGCGGAGAGTATGGCGGTTTGTCTTGAAGCAAAGCGTCATAATCTCGAATACTTCCGACAAAAATAC
Source organism: Christensenellaceae bacterium (assembly GCA_045645865.1). Classification (GTDB taxonomy): domain Bacteria; phylum Bacillota; class Clostridia; order Christensenellales; family Borkfalkiaceae; genus HGM11412. The sequence continues at coordinate 114,004 of JAZRJP010000011.1, forward strand.
CGTTTTCTTTGATTTGATTTACAATGCTTTTTACGGCTCTGCCCAAATCTTCGTTTGAAAGCATATGCGGTAAAGCGTTATCCATAGCAATCACAATATCGAATTGTTCTGAAAAAACATCCGATAATGCACAGAAGTCAGCATTTTCAAAGCGAATTTCTACATTGGCGTTTGCCGCTCTTGCTTTTGCTTCGGCTATTTCACCATCACTTATATCAGATGCGGTAACATCATATCCGAGCAATGCAAGACCTATTGCTTGCGTACCTATTCCGCACGCACAATCAAGAATGCTTGTAGTTTGACCAAAATTGAATTTTTGAAATATACCTTGCAACAATACGGCTTGCTCCTTCGTTGCAGCTTTCCAATCAAGGAATATTTTATCGTAATGAGATGCCATATTGTCATAAAACTTTTGTATTATACTCATTTCATTATCTCCGTCAAATTCTTATTTA
>JAZRJP010000012.1:0-95770 GCA_045645865.1 Christensenellaceae bacterium
GAAAAGTGTTTTATAGCAATTTTATTAAGTTTAACCTTTATTGTACTGTTTGCGATAATTAATTTTTTATAATAATTTTTAATAAAAAATACAACTAACTTTGCATATTACTCTTGCAATTTCGTTTAAAAAATGTTAATATTAATATGTATTGAAAATTTTTTATATTTAATATAAAAATTAGCATTTTTTTCGTGTAAAGCAGTGTGATTTTAGGTAAAAGCACACAAAAGGGGTATTTAAGGTGAAGTTTCAAGAACTTAAAAAAAGTCTTGCTAATAATAATGACTATCAAACGTTTTTAATAGTAGGCGAAGATGCGTATTTAAGGGAAAATGCGTATACTATAATTAAAAACGCTTATTTAAGTCAACCAGACTTAAACTTAAATTTATTTGTTGGTGAAGATTTATTAAAAGACTCTGAAACGTTTTTAACAGCCGTTCAAAGTTACCCGTTTATGAGCGAAAAGCGTTTAGTCGTTGTTAGAGATTTTTATCCAACAATGCAAGATTTAAAAAATAAAGTATTAAAACGTGCTTTTTCAGAAAAGGTTGAAACAACAATTTTAATTATAATCAACTCAAAAAATAACGAGCCTTTAAAGAAATTAGATGGCGTTACTATTGTTGATTGTAGTAAACTTGATTTACCAACGATTACAATATTTGTTCGCAACAAGTTAAAAGGACGCAATTTAATAATTAATACAAACGTAATAGAGTCGCTATGTGAATTTTGTTCGTACGATATGAACAAAATTGATATGGAAACGTCAAAACTTATAGCCTATTGCGACGGCGAAGGTGAAATTTCAATGCAAGCCGTTGAAATGGTAGTAACTAAGGATAGTGAATATCAAATATACGAACTTGCCGAAAATATCGCAAACGGCAAAACTGATAGTGCATACGAAACGCTTAAAAGTATGTTAACTAAAAATGAAGATAAGCAAAAACTTTTTGTTTCGATATACTATCATTTTAGAAGACTTTTTTATACGCTTATTAGCGTAGCAAGTGATAGTGAACTTTCAAAAAGTTTAAACGTACACGAATACGCAATAAAAAAAGCAAGGCAACAATCGAAAAAGTTTACGCCAAAAAGGTTAAAAAGCATAGTTGATAAACTTGCAAATTACGATTACGCCTTTAAAAGTGGGCAAATAACGTTAACCGACGCATTGTTCAACTCAATTTTAAATATAATAATGGGGGATTGATATGGGAGAATTAATTTCAGTTTTTAAAAGCACTGTAATAAACGTAATAAACAATTTTTCTGAATCGTACTTATTGTACGGCGTAGAATTGCTTATTCTATTTGCAGTAGTTTATTTTATTTTCGGCATATTAATTCGAAACAATGCAGGCGTAGGTATTTTGCTTTTTTCTCTTTATGCAATTTGCGTAAGCGTAATATGTGTTTTACTTAAAACCGAACCTATTAGTTATTTGTTATTAATATTGCTTTTTGTTATCGGTGTTGTAAGCGTTTATTCAATAGAAATTAAAAGGTCAACTTGGAAAGCACGTATTCCAAAACCACAATTTAACGAAACGGCATACGATAAAAACTTAGTTCAAACGGCAAACAATAATATCAACGAAATTATCAAAGCCGTTCAAAATATGTCTAAAAACGACGTAGGTGCAATTATAGTATTGTGTAATACCAAAGTTCCTGATAATATTTTAAATAGTGGCGTTAAAATTGATTCGGCTATTTCAAGTTCATTAATTGAAAGTATATTCTTTCCAAAAACGCCGTTACACGACGGGGCTATGATAATTCAAGGTAGTAAAATTGCATCGGCAAGTTGTTTTTTACCATTATCGCAAGAAACTGACTTACCTAAGGATTTAGGTACAAGGCATAGGGCAGGTATAGGCGTAACTGAAACGCTTAACGCTACGGCAATAATCGTATCAGAAGAAACGGGCATTATCTCTTATGCAAAAGCAGGTAAAATCACAAGATACGCCGACTCTGAAATGTTGCGTAAAGTTTTAAAAGATTTCTATTGGCAAGACTTATTTGGTCAAAAGTGAGGTTAGTATGAATAAACAAAAACCAAAATTTTTAACGGTAGTATTACAAGTTGTTCTTGCAGTATTTTTAACAATAATTATATTTTTAACGTTAAATTCTTTATAATTAATAATTTCAAATAAAAAAGACCTATTAGTGTTACCTAATAGGTCTTTATTTTTTTATTTTTAATTTTCGTAAACTTCTCTTTTTAAAACGTAAACTTGGTCAAGTTGACGGTAATTTTCATTATAGTCTAATCCATAACCTATAACAAATTCGTCGGGGATAGAAAAGCCTATATATTCAACTTCAATTTCAGCCGTTCTTCTATCAGGTTTATCAAGTAACGTGCATATTTTAAGTGAAGCAGGGTTTCTTTGAAGAAGAAGTTTTTTAAGGTGCGAAAGAGTGTTGCCTGAATCAACTATATCTTCAACAATAATAACGTCTTTACCTTTAATATCAACGCTTAAATCTTTTACAATTTTAACTTCGCCAGAAGATTTTGTGTCGGCACCATAACTTGAAACGGCCATACAGTCAATTTGAGCAGGAATAGTTAAATTTCTTAATAAGTCACAAGTAAAGAATATACTGCCTTTTAAAATGCAAATAAAAAGAGGTGTTTTACCTTTATAGTCGTTACTAATTGTATCGGCCATTTCTTTAACACGTGCATTTATTTGTTCTTTACTAACTAAAACTTTTTCATAATCGTTAAACATTTTATCACCTGTAAAATATCCCTAAGAGTATTTATTAGGGCAATTGTTGAAATAATAGTAATTATAAACGAAAATTACGGTGTACCGATAGCACACCGTAGATATACAATTAAACTCTTAGGCCCTTTCAACTTTTTTGCTTTTAAGACAACGAGCACAAACGTATTCAGAAGAAATAGAACCGTTATTAACAACTCTTACCTTTTGAACGTTAGCGTTATATAAGCGTGGAGTTTTACGATTACTGTGGCTTACTAAATTACCTGATAATTTACCTTTACCACAAACACTGCAAACTTTAGACATAAATGTACCTCCATACGAAATGATAAATTTAGCATAAATAATATATCATTTATTGTAAAAAAATGCAAGTGTTTTGAGTATAATTTATAAATTAAAATTTACATTTTGTAAAAAAGCGTTATTCTTTTTAAAATTTGTTGCAAAAATTGTTAAATTATAGTAAAATAGAAAAAGAAAATTGTAAAAGGAGCAAACTATGGCTGTTAAAACAATTAATGCGTACGGCAAAATATCAATAACTGACAAAGCTATTGCAAAAGTTGTAGCAAGGGCGTCGTTAGAGTGTTATGGTATTGTCGAATTAGTTTCGGCAAAATTATCTGATAGTATTGCTTCTTTATTCAATAAAAAGAATGCGACTAAAGGGGTAAAGATTGTTACGGATGGCGATAGAATTTTTATTGACGTTTACGTTATAATTAAGTTTGGCGTGTCAATTTCGGCCGTTGCTGAATCTTTAAAAAACGCAGTTAAATATAAGACTGAAAAGTTTACGGGTATGATTGTTGATACCGTAAACGTTAATATTACAGGCGTTAAACTTTAATCGACGCAGGGGGTTTATTTTGATTAAAACTATCAATGGTGCGACCTTTGCAAAAATGGTTACAAACGCATCAAGACTTTTAGATATAAATAGAGAAAAAATTGACTCGTTAAACGTATTCCCCGTACCAGACGGAGATACGGGTACGAATATGGCTCTTACGCTTAAATCGGCTATCGTAGAACTTAAAAATTGCAAGTCTAACAGTTTACCAGAAATTGCCGAAGCCGTTTCAAAAAGCGTATTAAAAGGTGCAAGGGGAAATAGTGGCGTTATATCTTCACAAGTATTTCGTGGGCTTTGTAGCGTTTTAAAAGAAGTTCAAGAAGCCGACGTTAAAACGTTCGCAAAAGCGTTAAAATGTGCTACTGATATAGCGTATAGTGCAGTTCAAAAACCTATGGAAGGCACTATGCTTACCGTATCAAGAATGATTTCAGAATATGCCGTTCAAACAAAATGCAAGTATTTTGAAGACTTTTTTGCCGAACTTATCGAAAGGGGCGAAGAAGCGTTAAATTTAACACCTGAATTATTACCTGTATTAAAAAAGGCAGGCGTTGTAGATAGTGGTGGTATGGGTTTATTAACTATCTATCGTGGTATGCAAAAGGCAATTTTAGGTGAAGAAATTGAAAGTGACGACGCTGAAATTGTCGTTAAAAAGCAAGACGTTTCTCTTGAACACGCCGATATTTTAAATTTAGGGGCAATCGAATTTGGTTATTGTACTGAATTTTCCATTATAAACTTTAAAAAAAACACAACTGTTACAGATATCGATAAGTTAAGAGAATATTTAACAACAATAGGCGATTGCGTGCTTGTTATAGGCGATTTAGAGTTTGTTAAAGTTCACGTTCACACAAATAATCCAGGCAAAGCGTTAAGTAGAGCGTTAGAACTTGGCGAAGTTGATAAAATAAAAATCGAAAATATGCTCGAACAAAATCGTGAACTTATCAAAAAATACGAAGCCGAAAAGAAGCCTATGGGTATGCTTGCTGTTTGTTCAGGTGACGGCTTAACTGAAATATTTAAAGATTTAACGGTTGACCAAGTAATTGAAGGTGGTCAAACAATGAATCCAAGTGCATCAGATATAGCAGATGCCGTTTGCAAAATCAATGCCGAAAATATTTTTGTTTTACCAAACAATAAAAACATTATTTTAGCAGCGGAACAAAGCAAACAACTTGTCGAAGGTAAAAAGATACACGTTATTCCAACAAAAAACATACCACACGGCATTACTGCCGCATTAAACTTTAACCCTGACGATAGCGTTGAAGTTAATAAAATTAATATGTTTCACGCTTTGGACAATGTTACGGCAGGTCAAGTAACTTATGCCGTAAGGAACACCGAAGTTGATGGTTTAACGTTGAAAAAGGGTGATTTTATAGGTCTTAACGATAAAAAGATATTAGTTAAAGGCTCATCGGTTGCTCAATGTACTATTGATTTAGTTGAAGCGTTGAAAGATAAAAATCATTATTTAGTAAACTTATATTACGGCAACGGAATTTCAGAAGATGAAGCCACAGCCGTTCAGCAACAAATTCAAGACAAATATCCTGATATGGAAGTTGAGTTGTTATATGGTGGACAACAAGTTTACTACTTTATAGTATCACTTGAATAAGGGGTAAGGGGGACGGTTTCGTTCCCTTTTAATTTTATGGATTTAAATTTGTGTAACGGTTTAAGCGAAAAGCGAATAGCCGAATTAAACAAACTTAATATTTATACTTTGCAAGATTTAATCAATCATTATCCAAAGTCGTATTTAGACCTTACTAAAATTAATTCGGTAAGGGACGCTATGCATAACGAATGTATCTTAACGGTAGCCAAAGTTAGTACCTTGCCGGTTGTTCAAAAATCGGGACGTGTTAATTACGTTAAAATATATTGTTCGTCGGGCAACGACACTTTTTGTGTAATTTGGTTTAATCAACCTTACGTTGCAACTAAATTAAAACTTAATACAGAATACTTTTTTTATGGTAGAATTACTAACAAAACAGGTTTAATTACAATGACCAACCCAACCTTTGAAGAAGCCGATAATAACTATCGTTTAAAAGGCATCGTGCCCGTATATAACTTAAAGGGCAACTTAACGCAAGGGGTTATGAAAAAGAGTATTATAAATGCTATAAATTTAGTAAACCCTAAAAGTATTATACCTGAAAAAATCTGTTTAAAATACGCTCTTAGTGATTTAAAAAGCGCCTATTTAACCGTGCATAACCCTAAAAACGATAAAGCGTTAAAAATAGCAAGTGAACGTATTGCATTAGAAGAATATTTTTCATTAATATCAGCATTTAAGGTAATAAAAGGTGATAAAAAGTGCCAAAAAACACATAAATACACAACAAATATTGCTAAATTAAAAGAATTTATTAGTAGTTTTGGTTTTGAGTTTACAAATGGACAAAAGAACGCCGTAAACGAAATATATTCCGATTTAAAAAGTCCGTTTATAATGAATAGGTTGCTTCAAGGCGACGTAGGTAGTGGTAAAACGGCAGTTGCTTTTACGGCAGTTTTTATGGCGGTAAGTAGTGGCTATCAAGTTGTAATTTTAGCACCAACCGAAGTGTTGGCTATGCAAAATTATAATCTTGTTAAAAAATATTTTACTAACTATAATTGTGCATTTTTAAGTGGTTCAACCTCTCAAAAAGAAAAGCGTTTAATTAAGCAAAATATTAAAGACGGAACTATTAATATCGTTGTAGGAACTCACGCTGTTTTAGAAGCCGACGTTATATTTGACAATTTAGCGTTGTGCGTGTGTGACGAACAACAAAGGTTTGGCGTAGCACAACGTAGTAGCCTTTCATCTAAGGGAGAAAGTCCTGACGTTTTAGTTATGAGTGCAACTCCTATACCAAGAACGCTTTCATTGATTTTTTATGGTGATTTAGACGTTTCAACAATTTTAGATAAGCCAAAAGAACGTCAACAAGTAAAAACGAGTATTGTGCCGTATTCAAAATATCAAGATATGTTAGCCTTTATTGATAAAGAAATTCAAAATAATAGGCAAATTTATTTTGTATGTCCTAAAATAGAAGGCGACGACGAAGGCACGCTTATTAGCGTTAAGGAATTATACGACGAACTTACTACTTGTTTAGTTAATGCTAAAATTGCTCTTTTGCACGGTAAAATGAAAGATAAAGAAAAATCGCAAATAATGCAAGATTTTAAAGACAAAAAATACGACGCTTTATGTTCAACAACGGTTATTGAAGTAGGTGTTGACGTTCCTAATGCAACGGTAATGGTAATTTATAATGCCGAAAGGTTTGGTTTAAGCCAACTTCATCAACTTCGTGGACGAGTAGGCAGGTCTGACTTAAATAGTTATTGCTTTTTACTTAACGGCAGTGAAAGTGAAAAGGCAAGTGAAAGGCTTAATATTTTACGTACCGTTAGCGACGGATTTAAAATTAGTGAAGTTGACTACGATATTCGTGGTGGTGGTGAATTTTTAGGCGAAAAGCAGTCGGGTAAATTTATGAATAGGTTAAAAGGCTTAAAATATTCGTCAAACGTAATATTTTTTGCTAAAACGTTAACCGAAGAAGCGTTTAGCGACGAAGAAAATATTATAACCTTAAACAAAATAGCAAAAGATAAATATTATGCGTTAAAAGATATAACGTTAAATTAAAAAAAATACCCGTTTGGGTATTTTTTATTTTTATTCGCATTGAACGTTATTTTGTAAATAGTTATAAAAACTTAAATATTCTTCTTCGTTTATAGTCGTTGGGTAAGACATAATATTTAAAATTAAATCAGCATCGTTTTTATGGTATTTTAATTGAATATGATTATGGTTAGTTAAATTAAAATCATTTCTTTTATAAAAGTTTAAACGCCTTAAAGTTAAGTCGTCAATAGGTGGCTCAATTTCTAATATTATCGTCTTATTTTTTTCTTTTAAAAGGCTAAGTGCGCTTTGACCAAAGCCGTTATTTCGTAATGACGGCAAAATAGCAAAATGTTCTAAAAATATAAATTCGTTAGTCTCCCAGTATAGCATAATACCTATAAATTTATTATCTTTGATAATAAAGTCAAAGTGATAATCAGAATAGGTTAGTGCTATTTCGTGGTTAGGTATATCACGTCTTTCGCAAAAAGGAAAAGAATTTTCATATAATTCTAACGCTCTTTTATAAAATTTTTTATTTTTACTATTTAATCTTTCAAGTTTCATAATTTTATAAAAAAATTAGTTTTTAAACCTTTACTTGTTCAATCAAGTTGCCTTTTAAATCAATTTTTAAAATTGAATTACCTATATAATCGTAAATTGTAACGTAGTCGTTAGTCGTGTCAAAAGTAAACGTAGCGGTTAGTTTTTTCATCAAAATTTAAAGTATTATTTTTGTCTTGCAAATAATCTTTAAAAAATTCGCCAACTTGAAATCCAATTTCGTAATCGTTACCTTTAACTTCTAAAAACTTAATCATAGCAAACTCCATATAAGTTGAGTTAAGTAATCACAAAAATTATTGTAACATAATAAAATATAAAAAGAAAGTAATTTTTTAATAAAAAAATATAAAAAAGTAGTATAAAACGCTTGCTTTTTGAAAAAGTATTTGGTATATTAAATAAGCACTCAAAAATATGGGAGTTTAGCTCAGTTGGGAGAGCATCTGCCTTACAAGCAGAGGGTCATAGGTTCGAGCCCTATAATTCCCACCATATTATGCGGGAGTAGCTCAGTTGGTAGAGCACTGCCTTGCCAAGGCAGTTGTCGCGGGTTCGAGTCCCGTTTCCCGCTCCAATGGCGCTATAGCCAAGCGGTAAGGCCAAGGTCTGCAAAACCTTCATTCCCCGGTTCAAATCCGGGTGGCGCCTCCAATTTAATATGTATTTTTTGCCGCTGTGGCGGAATAGGCAGACGCAAGGGACTTAAAATCCCTCGGTAGCAATACCGTACCGGTTCAAGTCCGGTCAGCGGCACCAAAAAATGCAAACCTTTTGTTAAAGGGTTTGCATTTTTTTTATGTTGTAAGAACGAACTTGAAAAATAATTTAATATTCTCAAATTGTCGAAGAAATTTTGATTAATTTAGCAAAGTTTTTAATATAAATTAAAAATTGCTTGTTTTAATTAACAATGCTTTTTAAAAAACTTGCAAAATTTTAAAAAGTGTTGTATAATAAACTCACAAAAAATGTAGAATGTATTTCGTTTTACAACCTTAACATTGAAAATAAATTTTTTAGGAGTATTTATATGGGATTTTTAACAGGTAAAACAGCAATTATCACAGGTGCAGGTTTTGCAACGTTAAGCGATGGTCGTTGTGGCTCAATCGGTTACGGTATTGCAACTGCATACGCAAAAGAAGGTGCTAATCTTGTAATTACAGGTAGAAACGTTAAAAAGTTAGAAGACGCAAAGCAAGCACTTGAAAGTCAATATGGAATTAAAGTTTTAATTATGGCTGCTGACGTTAACGCCGGTGCAGACAATAAAGCAGTAGTTCAAGAAGTTATCAATAAAACTATTGAAACTTTTGGTAGAATTGACGTTTTAATCAACAACGCACAAGCATCAGCATCAGGCGTAACATTACAAGACCATACAACTGAACAATTCGATTTAGCATTGTATAGTGGTTTATATGCAACTTTCTACTATATGCAAGCATGCTATCCATATTTAAAAGAAACAAAAGGTTCAGTTATCAATTTTGCAAGTGGTGCAGGTTTATTTGGTAACTATGGTCAATGTGCTTACGCAGCAGCAAAAGAAGGTATTAGGGGACTTTCAAGAGTAGCCGCAACTGAATGGGGCAAAGATGATATCAACGTTAATATAGTATGCCCACTTGCTTGGACTGCTCAACTTGAAAATTTCCAAAAAGCATATCCAGAAGCATTTAAAGCAAACGTTAAAATGCCACCTATGGGACACTATGCAGACCCTGAACTTGAAATTGGTAGAGCATGCGTAGCATTAGCAAGCCCTGACTTTAAGTATATGACAGGTGAGACTATTACGTTAGAAGGCGGTATCGGTTTACGTCCTTAATAAATTTAAAAAAGAACTTATTTTTAAGTTCTTTTTTTATAAGTTAAATTATGAATAACAGCATAAAAATTAAACGATTTTATACTAATTCTTTACTAAGTAAAGGTGGAAATAAAAATTTAATAGACCTTTTAATTTGTGACGTTGAAAATAAAACTATTAAAGTAGTAACCAACGTTCCGTTAAGCGAAAAAGAAGATATTTATATCAACGACGTGCTTGTAAAAACTAATTACACTTCACGCTTTGGTTTTGATTTTACCATAAAAGTTTTACTTCGTAACGGCTACGTTTATGATAACTAAATAAAAAAAGAGAGTGCACAACACTCTCTTTTTTATTAAATTGAAGTACTATTTTTACTTGGTGTAAAGTTGATATAATTGCCTTCGTTTGGAGCACCATTTTCGCCTTTTTTAACAAGAGTAACGCTTGTTATTGTTATATAGTTAGAACTATGCGAAGCGCTATAACCAAGCGTCATAGACCTTTTTATGCTATCATCAAACAAGAAAGGGTATATGTATGGTTCGCTATTAGGAGTTTCTTTCACTCTAAATACAACACCAACAATTTTATTATTTATTCTAAGCAAGGCTTTTGAGTTTTTTAAAGGCTCAATTTCTTTATAAGAATACGAGCTGTAACTTGAAGAAGAATCTTCAACTCTATCATCGTCGCTACTATCGTATGACGATTCAGAATCATAACTAACTTTTAAAAGGTATCCGTCAAGTTGTTTTACAGCTTCGTCCATTTTGTTTTTAGTAATAAATCCAAGTTCTTTATTTACAATAATTTTATTATTTTCATCAATTTTAGCATCGGTAACAAAGCAATGCTTAATCGGGTCGCCGTTTTCATTATCAAAAGCTTCTTCGCCTATCCATACTATACTATCAGGAAGTTTAGGTTCTTTAAAATTATTGCAGTAGTAAAATGCTTGCGCGCCTATATATTTTAAAGTATTAGGGAAAACTATATTTGAAAAATGCTTGTTTGAAAAGGCACAATCGGCAATTAAAACAGTTCCGTCTTTAATTATAAATTCGTCGTAATCGTCAATTAAACATTTAAGTAAGTAGTTGCCTAAATAAACGCAACCATCGCCTTCATCGCCGTATTCAGAAAGGTAAACGGGGCTATCTTCAAAGTTGCCAAAACCAAACCTTGTTATCGTTGTAGGAAGTTGCACTGTTTCAAAACTTTCACATTCTCTAAAATTCCAATTACCAATAACTTCTAAATTATTAGGGAATATAACTTCTTCTAAACTTTCGCAATTACAAAAAGCATCGTTAAGTTCTTTTAACGTATTAGGAAGAACAACTTTTTTCAAGTTTTTGCAATTATTGAATGGAGAAACACCATAAAATCCGATTTTTGAAATAGCAACAACGTTCCATTCGTTAGGGATAATAAGTTCAGTAATTTCTTGTTTAATATCGTCTTTAAAATCTAAAAGATTAATACCACCATTGTATTCTTCGTAAACAAAATTTTCAAGCAAAGTTAAATTTTTCATAAATTCTCCTTATTTATATATAAATTAATTATATCACTCGTAAAATAAAAAGTCAACGGCAAAATTTTTGTAATTTAATTGACAATAAGTAAAATAAAAGTCATAATAATCGTATAATAGGTTAATTATGAAAGATTTAGGAACAAAAAAATTAGAAACAAGCAGATTAATATTGCGCAAGTTTAAAATTTTGGACGCTAACGATATGTTTAACAACTATTGCACGGATAGTGAGGTTACCAAATATTTAACGTGGCTTCCTCACAAAAATATTGAAGTGACTAAAAGCGTTGTAAAAAGTTGGATTTTAAATTACAAAAATAAAAATTTTTATCAATGGGCAATCGTTTTGAAATCGACTAATCAAGTTGTAGGAACAATTAGCGTCGTTCGCTTTAATAATGAAACTTGTTCGGCGAATATCGGCTATTGTTTAAGTCGTAATTTATGGGGACAAGGCATTATGACGGAAGCCTTGCAGTCGGTAATTGATTTTTTATTTAAAAAAGTCGGCGTTAAGGAAATTACTTCAACTCACGACGTAGAAAACGTAGCGTCAGGCAAAGTTATGCTAAAATGTGGTATGAATTATGTTCGTACTGATAAAAATGGTGGTAAAAATAATAGGGGAGTAGTCGATATAAAAATTTATAATATTTTATTAGATAATTATTTAAATGGTTGACTTAACTAAAAAAATATATTAAAATAAACAGGTTGATTTAGGTAATTAAATTGCCGTCAACCTTTGAAATGCTACTGTGGCTCAGTCGGTAGAGCAGCTGATTCGTAATTATATACTTAACCATTGAAAAACGGTTAAAAACATATAAAAACAATCAAAAATACCTGATTTTAGCCCCTTATCAAAAAACCTGTAAAAAAGTTGTAAAAAAACCTGTAAAAACACTCAAAAAATTATGCTACTGTGGCTCAGTTGGTAGAGCAGCGCATTCGTAATGCGCAGGCCGTCGGTTCGAGTCCGACCAGTAGCTCCAATTTTGAAAAAGACCTTACCAAGTTCGGTAAGGTCTTTTCTCATACTCTTTCTACAACAATTATTCTTTATCAAACCGATTCACGGTAAGTAGGTAAAAGATTTCCATAATAGGCTTTGCATTATTAGTATAAACACAATACTCTAAAAAGTCGGGTAACTTTTCTTCAAATGTTTTTTTGAAGATTTTAATTAGGACTTTTCTAAATTCGGTGTCGGTCTTAAAAGAATCGTTGTTTTTCATTTGTTATGCTCCTTTTATAAGATACAATACGATTTAAGTATTTTTGTTAATTTAGAATCACATAAGTGTTTTAGGGTATCAGATAAGAAAATCATAAAATCTTTTTGGTGTTTATTAAACTCTTCTTCGTCCATTGATTCAAAGGCGTAAAGTCTTTCATATAGATTTTTAGTTTCTTCAAGTTCTTGTTCAAATTCTTTATTTTCCATTTTCATTTTCTCCCTCGTCTTCATCATAATAGTCATTTAAGAATTTTTTGTTATTTTCATATTCATCAGAGAAATATATACTATCCTTATTTACATTATTTTTTTTAATTTGATTGGTACTCATAGTTTTTTACCTGCCTTTTAATTCATTAAATAATTATTATAGATTTCCGCCGCTTCATTATCTTGTGATTGCAAAGAATGGGTGTATATATCAAGGGTTATTCTTTCGCTTGAATGACCTGCTCTTGTTGAAACAACCTTTAAGGGTACACCTGCATTTAATTGCATTGTAATACAAGTATGTCTTAATGAATGGGGTGGAATGGGTTTCAATCCGTTTTGTAGATTGAATTTTTTAAGCCAAGAATTTACGGTGCAAGGGTTGATAATCTTTCCGTTATCCTGTAAGAAAAGGTTATTTGTATAAGCCCATAAATCCCCATAATTTTGTTTTTGCTCATCATACCAAGCCTTATATTCATTTAAGATTATTACTAATTGGTCGGGCAACTTAATTGTTCTTTTAGATTTTAAGGTTTTAGTACCCTTTGTAACTATACCGAATTTTTTATAATATAAGGCGTTATGATTAACACTTAAAGTTCTATTATGGAAATCTATATCTTCCCAAGTTAAGCCACAAATTTCGGCTTTTCGTAAGCCTAAAAAGATAAGCAAAGCAAAGATAGTTTTTTTCTTCAAATTACTTTCTTTTAAGACTGCCTGCACGAACTCTCTTGATTCCGTTTCGTCAAAGATTTCTTTTTGTTTGGTAGTACCTGTTAAAGGTCTTGTATAATCTTTGGAAGCGTAGTTATGTTCGATTAACTGTTGTCGTTTGGCTTCCCCCAAAATAACTACCAAGATTGTCCTTATTCCTGCGTTGGTTGCTTTGGAATACTTTTTCTCTTTCTTTTCTACGTTAAAGTATTGAGCAAGGGGAACGTTAAAGTATCTTGATATAGTTCGGGCAGTTTCCAAACTTACCTGTTGACCTATTTTAGTAGCAAGCCTTAATGTAAGCCTGTTTATACCACATTCTTCGGCTATTTTAGTTTTATTAAGGTTGTTACTGATGATTAGTTCTTCAATCGACTTTTTAACGGTTATAGTTACCGTAGTATAAGTTCTATCACAAAGGAAATCAAAAAACTTTTGTACCATTATCGGGGATATTTGTTTTAAGAGATAATGCCCGAAATGTTGGTTGATTATCTTTAAGGAATTTTCGGCTTGAACGTAGTAGGAATAACTTTCGCCGTTCCGTTTCAAAATCCTTTCTATCCATTGTTTTGAGAATTCCCCAAAGGTTATGTTATTCTCTTGAACGTAAGTACCGATAGATTTCTTTTCACTTTCTTTTATAAAGTCTATTTCGGCTTTTTTTCTTTCAAGTTCGATTTCTTTATTGGTTAGCCCTTTGGGAACTTTCCAAGTCATAGTGTATTGTTTGGTTTGCCCTGTATAGGGGTCTTTACCTGTATAAAAAAATCTATAAGAAATAATCGTCTTTTTGTCTTTACTGTATCGGGGATAACATAATTTGTTTTTGCTCATAGTATAGAATTCCTTTTTTCGTTAGTTTGTCGATTGATTGATTTTAGCCAAAACCGTTATTTAGGTAACATAGTAGGTTGTCGTAGTTTACAAGTATCTTGTTTCCAGTAAGGAAATGTTTTACTTTATTCTCTTTACATAGGCACCGTATAAACCATTGACTAATAGCAGTATTGGGGTCCAGTTTTTTGATTTCAGTAAAACATTGCTCAACTGTTTTCATACGAGCGATTGTTTCCATAGCCAAAACCTCCTTTGCGTGAATTACATAATCTAAATTCACTTGTTTTGTTTGGAAAGTGCTTTATACTTGACAATTTTCAAGTTTGCTTGTATAATTTTGTATATTATAAGAGATTTTTTCAAAAACCGTAGAGAAAAATAGGGATTCTTTTACAAAGGAGATTAAAAAATGGCTAATAAAAATTTAACTATAAACCCCGAAGATTATAAATTTTTTGGCGATAAGTTAAGAAAGTATCTTAAAGATATTGGTATGACACAAACCGAATTTGCCGAGCAGGTCGGCACGTCAACTACTACTGTTAATAGTTGGGTTAATGGTTGTTATCCCCACGGTTTACAACAAGTGTTTAATATAATTAGGGTGTTATATGACAAAGTGGAAAATTTTAATCCCATTGATTTATTTTTGCCTGATAATGGTATTAGGGTAACTTCTCTTGATTTACCGTCTATTATTAGAGATAAAGAAATAGAACAAGCCCAAAACCAAATATCTATTGAACGGCAAAACCTAATTGATAAATATAACAAAAAATTAGAAAAATTGAAAAATGCTTTTACCGATTCGGTTAATAAACGAGTAACCGAGCGAACAACTGAACTACAAAGTGAGATAGAAAGGATAAAAAAGGAATATAACGTAGAAGAAGTTGATAAGTTAAAAAGGGAAAATGAAGAATTAAGAATCAGGTTGTCCAACAATCAATATCGCCGAGATTATAGGCAATTTAAGGAAAAGTTAGAAAAAAGAGAAGAACATCTAAATAAAAGGTTAGAAATTTTAGAGGATTTTATTATCAATGTTTTAGAGATTGGTCCAGAAGATTTTAAGTTGATAGGTAAATCAATCAATATAAGCCAACTTTCATTAACCCAAAAAAGTAATAGGGTAAAAAAATTATTTAAGGATAAAGAATTTTTATCTTTAATTAAAAAAGGGCTTTTTTATAAAATTTATAAAGAAACCACGCAAGAAGAAAAATATGGCTTTTATGAAAGTTGGGGTAAGGCATTATACATTTGTTTACATAGCGTTTGTGATGATAGATATTACGATTATTACGAATAAATTAAAAGCCCGTTCTATGCAAAAGAACGGACTTTTTTAGTGTGTTTGTATACTATTTATTGTGGGATATTTAGTCGGGGTTAGTTGCTTTGGGCAGTATTTGCCGTGTGGGTTTTGAAGATAAATAACCTTTTTCAACTGCCCAATCTACAAATAAACAATAGTTATGGTAACTGATTTTGAATTCTCTTTGTATAGAGCCTGAATCGGTTTTATCTGTTTCTATCATAAAGTTTAATATTTTAGTTTTTAATTCTTCGGGTAAAGTGTTTACGTTATTCATAAATATTCCTTTAATCTTCCGTATAAAGCCGTAAATTAGCCGTTATAAGAAAGTTATTTACTTTTATTATTGTTTATATGGGTTGGTTAGTTTTGTCATTATATCGGTTATTTAAGATTGATACTATGTTATCGGTAACCTTGATATAAAAACCTTTTGGGTAGCACCTAACGTAAATAAGGTCGTGTTTAGCAGGATACCAAACTATCTCTTGGGGGATTCCGTCTATATAGGCATTAAAAATACATTTTTCTTTATTAAAAAAAGTTCTTGGAACAACCTTTAATAGATTTTCTATTTGAAACTTGTCTATATCATAAATATCGGTAGTAGGTAAAAACCTGTGTTTTCCGTCGATATGCTCCAAGTAATCAATTTCTTTTTGAGTAGCAACACCACCCCAACATTTTAATTCATATTCTAAATAATTTTCTTGGTGTAGTCGAGCTGAAAGCAATAATGGAAAAGTATTGTTTATTATTTCCTGTTTGATACTATCTTCAATTTCGCATTTGAGCATATTTTTTTTCCATAACCCAAAACTGAATTGAGTTAAGAAAAATGCTATGTCATCAAAAGTTTGGTAAATATAGTTGTCATTTTCGTTTATTGCTATAAATTGATAAATCTCTTTTTTAATGTGCTTATAGCCTATAAAATTACTGCCAAAATTAGCCCTAAAAAAGCCGTTATATTCTTGTTTGATATTCTCTATATCTTTTAATAAAGTTTCGTAGGCAGTCTTAAAGCGGCTTTGTGTTTCTTCGCTTATGTAATAGTTTTCTTCTTTATCTTTGAAAGGGTAAATGGTATAAAAATCTTGGTTTAGATTATATGAACAAATACCAAGTGCATATAGTTTATTGCCGAATTCGTAAAAGTCTTTGCCGTTTTTTCTTTCTAAAAAGCGTATCCATTTAGCATTTACAATCTTTTTATCAAGTCTTTTTTCCATAGTAATTATCCTTTATAAAAATTTTTTTATAATCAAGTATAATGAATACCCTTATTTTTAAGGTTTTCTTTGACTTTTAATGCGAGAATAATATTGCGATTTACCAGTGTATCTATCATCAATAGAATCGCAAAGAGCCTTTTGGTCGAAAGACGGAATAACCTTAAAAGTAAAATCAAAGGAACATTTGAATCCTTTTACCTTACTATAAAATTCTTCGACTGTCTTAATAAAATTAGTACCTTGCGAAAAAGAAAGTTGTTTGTAGGTTGTATTTTCTAATTGTTCGTGTTGGGTTTTATCGGTTTCATAATAATAAATTTTTACCAACGAACTATCTTGTTTACCCCAAATAAAGGATTCTTGGTTAAAAAGAGAAGTTAAAGATTTGATTGAATTAAGGCTAATGTTAAAAATAAAGAAATATTGTTCTTTGTTTATAATGTCATTTTGAAAGAAATATTGATATTTGCCTGCGTCAAGGGTTTCTTGTAAATTTTCTTTATTAAATCCATTTTTAATTTTATCAAAAGATATAATGGCAAAAGATTTTATTTTACTTTTTTTATCCCCATAGATTACAAGTTCCATAGTAATTGTCCTTTTTTTGTTTTATTTTTTCTATGAATTCCATAATATTTACCACCTAAAAACTCTTTTAATAGGGATTCTCTTTTATATGCACCCGATAAACTTTCACTTGCAGCGCAACATATATTCTTTTGTAAAGATTCAAATTTAACGGCGGTGGTTTTACTTTCATAAATAATACCGTCTTTTGAATAGATATGTCTTGTTAAGATAGTACCAAATTCTTTTAATCCGTCAGTTACTGAAACTTTTGTAAAATGATTGGTTACCTTATACATAATTTTATCAAGGCTATCTGTTTCCCAAAGGTCTATTGAGTATTTATCTTTATCCCATTTACCAATACAAATTCCCCATTGTTTATAGTTTTCATTTAGTTTTAACATTAAGGATTGAAATTGTTCAAAAGTATAGGCAGTATTCCAAACTAAAAAACTGTTTTCCGTTGAGCCAAACCAAGCACCAGTTACTGTTTGATATTCAAGCCCAAGTCTTTTTAGGTCTAAATGCAATTCGTTTGTAGCCGTATTACAATATCTTATCCAAGAATCTTCATTATTCGCTTGACTTTGTTTTAAGTACCATTCTTTATCTATATATGTACTTAACGTTGCAAAAAATCTTTTCGTTGATTTTTCCATAGTAATTTCCTTTTAATATAATTCATAATTACCGTCATAAAGGTTTATATAAGGTTTGTTTTTACGTTTTGCGTGTAGTAGTGAATGATAAGCACCCCCGAAATGTAATTGAACGTAGCCTGTAACTAAATCAGACCTTTCAACTATCCACTCATTACGTTTAACGATGGCATATCTTTTAGGGTTTATTTCAATATCGGGGTAAATAGTGGTATCGTAATACTTTTCTATATAATTTTTTCGGTTGTTCAAGTAATCCCCTAAATAGGGTGTAACAAAAATTAGGGTTGCGTTTTGGTGGTTTTCTTTATGTTCGGCACAACAAGATCGAGCGAAACTATCAAACCCACCATAGCCACCAAGATAGAACTCAACTTGTTGACCGTTAATTGATGTTTCCAGTAGTTCCATTAACTTGTTTTTTAACTGTGGGGTGCTACTAAAATTAGAATGTCCGCAAAAAGATATTATCATTTTTAACCCTGTTAATTTTATCTATTATAAGAAAAAACAAGATATTCGTTAAGGAAATCGTGTTAGTCTTTGGATTATTTTTTCCAACTTCTTATGTGTTCGTCATTCCACATACCACTTTCCATAACTCTTTGGTTTTCTTTGCAATAATTGCCTAACCAGTTGTCTGTCTGTATGTATTTGCCTGTCGTTTCGTGGTGTAGCCTGTTGTGAATTGATAAAATTTCTAATAAAGTTTGTTCAAGTTTTCGGATTTGTTTTTTATCGGTTAGGGGTATAAGACAAAATGAAATATTATCTATAAGATATTCAGTAACCTTTTCTTCCAGTTCGGGATTTCCTATACCTTTTGTATTCCAGTCTTGAACTGCCGATTCATAGGTAACGTTGTTTTCTTCTTCCCATTTATGTAATAGCGACCTACCTATATGTTTTCTTAAAATACTGTGGTCTTTATCAAGGTTTATAAAGTGTTGTGTTAACCTTGTTAAAAGTGATTTTTCAGCCTTACCAACTCTTACTACCCGACTGTACCTATTATAAGTTTCAGTCTTATCAAACATTATATAGATACCACCTTGTTTAGGTAGGTTAGGTGGATAGAATTTACCGTTACCAAGATATTTATATTTGGTTACGTTAATATCATTTAATTGTTTATGTAGGTCGTTATAAGCGATTACAAGCCCATTAAAAGTGGTTTTTGTAATATTATCATAGGTAAGCATTGATTTTCTCCTTTGTTATTTTTTCTTTTTGGTATCACTAAAACCAAACAAATCCTGTTCTTTTAATAACTCTATGTAAGTAGGCATACCACCTTTGGTTTTAATAGTTGTTATAAGCCCCATAACGGACATTAAACATTGGGGGCATAACTGATATGTAACAGTAGAATTATTTGCTCCCGAAGAATGATTGTTCGTTTCAATAGAATTATTACCAAGAATTAAAGTAGAATAGTTGATTTTATTATCTTTTTCTTCCAGTTCTTTATTACATAAATCACAATAGCATTTAATCATAGTTAACCCCCCTTATGCTCTAAACGTAGATTTTGCGTTGCCGTTTTCGTTGTAAATGGTGTATGAGCTATCGCCGTTTTTAACGGTAATTTGGGTTGCCGTGAATCCCTGTAACATACCCCCAACTGAAATGGGTGTGTTGGTTGAGCCGTTATCCCTTTGGAAAATGATACGATTGCCGTTTTGAGTTACTGTTTTAATCGTATTTTTAGCCTCCAAGTAGTGTTAGGTGTAATTAGTGTATCATAAAAATCGAAAAATGTGAAGTAAAATCGTGGTGTATGTTGATATTTGCTTATAAAAAATACGTATACATTGTGATTTTGCCAAGAACAACGTGTACCAATATTACTGAATAATAACTTACAATTATGGTAGATAATAAAATAAAAGGTATAAAAGGGTATGAACGGCAAGGAAATTATTGAAAGAATCGGTTATTTTAGAACAAAGGCAAAGTTATCTCAAAAAGCACTTTCAAGCGATATTGATATGAATATCGGCTATATAAACAGGTTAGAAAGTAAAAAGGATTTTCTACCCAGTTTAGACGTATTGTTAAAGATAATTGACGCTTGTGGAATAACGGTTGAAGAATTCTTTTATAGTGATATTAAAAACTATGAAGAAGATAAACAAATTCTTTGTAAATTAAAAGAACTTCCCCTTGATAAAAGGGAAGCTCTGTTAAAGTTGTTATAAATATGAAAATAAGGGGTGTTTTTTAAGCAACCCCTTATTTCATTTTAGAAAGGCTCATTAGGATTAACTTGTCCTAACCAAGTTTTTTGTATAGGTATAGGGTGTTCGATAGGTGGTTTCCCTAATTCAGTAAACTCATAAATTTTACTGATTCGGGCAAGTAAGGCTTTCCAAGTTTCTTTATCGGTAACCTGACATTCAATATACTGTTTATCCAAAGGTATATTAGAAATAATATAAACCCTTTCAAAACAAGCCCACCTGTTTTTGTATCGGCATTGTACACACAAAGGGTGTCCGTCAAGTAGTTGTAGTAGAAAATCTACTGAAAAATTGCTATGGTACTCATCAAGCAATAAGACAGGTTGAGCAGTATAATTATCAAACCATTTCCCGAACTCATATCCTTGTGTTTTATATACATTAGAATAGCCGTGTTTATCAAAAACATACTTTGTTTTACCTGTTCGGGTAGGACCGTAAATATAGATAACTTCTAGATTATCCCTATAATTGGTTTGATATTTTTCGGTTTTGTATTCCATAGCCATACTTTCAACAAAGGAATTATACCGAGCGTATGAGCCTGAATGGGCTTCAAAAACATCTTTTGGTGTTGCCCCTTGAATTCTCATATCAACCATATCTATAAGGTCAGTTCTTCTTCCCATTTGAGTTAATTCCCCATACTCAAAAGGACCAGTAAGACGAGTATGAGCCTTATTTTCAAACTTATCTTCTTTTTTAATATAACTAATAACAGTTTGTTTAGTTGTTTGTCGGGGTTCGATATGAGCATTTACACCAATAGTATTATTTGAAAGAAAGTTCTTTATGGTACTGAATTTTTTAGGGGTAGAAAACTCTATATATCCTTGGTGGTGTTCAGTTCCATTTGAGTTTTCCGTACCATCGCCCTTTTCCTTAACAAATATGAAATATCTCATATTAGAAAGGGTTTTAAGGTATTCAAACATTTGTTGGTCGGTTAGTTTGGGGTTATTAACAACAAAACACCAATTCCTTGATTGGGTATCATTCTTAATAATGGTGGGGGTTACGTTGTTATTAGGGGTGTTCTCATTAGCATTTACACCCAAGTTAAAAATATTTAGTTCTTCCATAGTTTTTAATCTCCTTTATATTTTCTTATGAAACGTTATATTTGAGTACAGTACAAAAGTGAATATAAAGTAATACTACGGTGGGTATAAGATTTGGTAAATCATATAGGTACGCTCCAAAAAACTTTGTAGTACCTAAATTCACTTATTTTGTTTCAAAAGGGTTTGTAAAGTTAAAAAAATCAAGTTTGCTTGAAAAAATAAAAGAAACCCTATTATTTAGGGTTGTTAAAGGTGTATATTTGAGTACATTACGGAAACCTTCTTGTAATTATTCAAATACTAAAACAAAGGAAATATTTACAATGGTTTAGATTTCATTTTAACTAAATAATCAGTAATATTAAATGGTTTGAATATTACTACGGTACCGTTAGTGTTCTCCTTCATAAATAAACTAATGGAGAAATATAAAATGAAATCAAACAAATTTACACAATTTTTAAGAAAGAACGTAACATTATTACTTGTATTGGTCTTGGTGGTTACCATAGGGACAACAATTTTTATTGGTTGTACCAGTAATTCAAGTTCAAGCAGTAGCCCCGAATCTTCAACCGAAAGTGTTATAAACCCCGATAATTCTTCTACTGAAAATGAAGATAGTTCAAGTAGTGAAGAAAGTACCGAGCAGGAAGAAACACCGAATACCCCCGAAGATTCTACACAAGAAGAACCTGAACAAGAAGAACAACCTACACCAACCCCCGAAACACCACCAGTAGAAGAATAAGAGTCTGTAAAGGTTTATTTTATATCCCCAGTAGAATATACTTCTCTTGGTTTAGGTTATAATGATAGTGGTTTGGTCTTTAATCAATATCTTAAACAATGGGTATCACACAAGGCTATTGACCTTATAGCCGAAAGTGGTACACCAGTTAAGGCTATGTTTGACGGTGTTGTTTTGGAAGTCTTACAAGAAAGTACAGTTGGTTGTATGGTAAAAATCGACCACGGGGAAAACGTTGTTATTACATACGGCTCATTAAACAGTTGTTCTTTAACTGTTGGGCAAACTGTAAAGCAGGGCGATATTATAGGCGAAGTCGGTACAACTTACCAAGACGAAACAGGTTACGGCGACCATTTACATTTAGAAATCGTTGTTGACGGTATTCCTGTTAATCCAACCCCTTATATAGACGGAACTGTTTATAGAGAGATTGAACAAGAATAACTAAAAAAAAGATAGGCGGTGTAAAAGCCGTCTATCTTCCTTAAATATAAAAAGTGTAAAAAAATGTGTAACAAATCTTGTGTGGTTTGTAGAATTGGTTTCGTTTTACAAAAGTTACGAAAGTTAGTAAAATATTTACGCAAGTTAGAAAAGATAAGGTAAACAGGCAGTTTAAGGTGGCTATAAAACCTGTTAGAGGGCGTTAATATATTTCGTAATCAGCAGGTCGGGGGTCCGAGTCCCCCCAGTAGCTCCAAAATAACGGCAAGTAAATCTTGTCGTTTTTTTAATGATTACGAATAAATTGCTATCGCAAAAGCTGATTCGTAATTTGCCGTAAACGGCAATGCGTTCGCTACGCTCGGCAACAGCAGGTCGCACGTCCTGAGTCCCCCCAGTAGCTCCAAAATAACGGCAAGTAAATCTTGTCGTTTTTTTAATGATTACGAATATATTGCTAACGCAAAGGCTGATTCGTAATTTGCCGTCTTTGATAAACCTAAATTATTAAAAGAATATAAAGTTATCGCACATACAATATAAAAAACTGCAAATACTTTTCGTTATGAAAAGGGCTAACAATAAATTTTTAAAAATTTTAATAGTAATTGTATCTTTATTTTTTATATCTTTTAATAGTTATACAGTAGTTTATGCAAGTGAAAGCAATTTATATTTAGGTGGCTACGTATGTGGATTTTCAATCGACGTACAAGGTAGTCAAGTCGTAGCGTTAACCGAAGTTATCGGCGATAATGGTATTGTATCTCCTTCAAAATGTGCAGGAATAGTTGTGGGGGACGTAATACTTTCGGTAAACGGAAAAAAAGTTGAAAGTTCGCAAGATTTTAGTGATATATTAGAATCGTATAATGGTGGACATTTAATTATTGAAGTAATGCGTGGCGACCAAAAAATGTTTTTTGAAGTGTACCCCGAAAAAGACGTTGTAGGAAGTTATAAAATAGGCGTATTTTTGCGTGACGACTTGCAAGGAATAGGCACTGTAACCTACGTATTAGAAGACGGCTCATTTGCATCATTAGGACACCCCGTTACCGATAATAATGGCAAATTAATTGAAATAAATGGTGGAAAAGTGTTTGATTCTTCAATTTTAGGTGTAATTAAAGGAGTAAAAGGTCGTGCAGGAGAATTAAAAGGTATTTTTATCGGCGAAAAAGACAAAGGCGAAATAATTAAAAATACAAAAGCGGGAATGTACGGAAAATTTCATAATTTTAATAAAGAAAACGCCGTTAAAATAGAAAAAGGTGTAGCAAAAATAGGTAGAGCCACCGTTTTATCTACCATTGACGGAAACACTCCAAAATATTACGATATCGAAATAGTAAAAACCGATTTTAGAAAAAACAATTTAAAAAATTTAGTTATCAAGGTAACCGACAAAGAGTTGTTAGAATACACGGGTGGTATCGTACAAGGAATGAGTGGTAGCCCTATAATTCAAGACGGAAAAATTGTTGGAGCAGTTACTCACGTTTTTGTCAACGATAGTGCAAGGGGATTTGGTATTTCAATCGACAATATGTTAAATAATTAGAATTAATAATAAAAAACTCTCATAAAATAAATGGGAGTTTTTTATGTTTAAAAATGAAATTTTAAAAACCAAAAACATTGTAAAAAACCATTTTAATTTAGTAATAAGCGCTATAATCGTATTTGCCGTCTTTTTTATTTTAGGTTCTTTTTTAATAGGAACAAAAAATATAAAAAGCATTTTTGAAGACGTTTGCATTAACTATTATACAATTATAATAAGTGTAGATTTTAGCGTGTCAGCATTTATTATAAAAAACGCTTTTTCGTTATTTTTAACGTTTATGGTGCTTTCATTACTTGTGTCAAACAAATACACTTTTTATCTGTCTTTTTTAATAATTGCCTACAACGGCTATGTTTTTGGAATATTTTTAAATATTTTTATATTTAAGTTAGGACTTTCAGGGCTTATTATTTTCATTTTTACTTTGCTTATTAAATTCATAGTTTTTATTTTTGCTATTATACTTTTTTTAGCATATTCTAAATCGTTACAACTAAAAAATTGCAAAAAAATAATCGACTTTTTCAAACTTTCGCTTTTCTTTTTTGTTCTTTCATTAATAGGCGTAATTATCGAAGCAATTTTTATAACAGTATTATTACGACCAACTAATTTAATATTTTAAGTATAAAATACACTATTTTACAAAAATTATTGTAAAGGGGGACTAAAAATGAAAAAGTTAAAAAGTATAACGCTAATACTTTTATTGCTTATTTTAGCAAGCGTATTTTCATTAAAAACGTCAATCGTTTATGGTAAAGAAGAAGACCTAACGCTTAAAAATAGTGAAAGTTATTATTTGTTCGATTACAATAGTAAAACGCTTATTACTGCTAAAAACGAAAATAAAAAAATGCCGATAGCAAGTATGACTAAAATAATGCTTTTATTGCTTTGTTATGAAAATATTGAAAACAACAATATACCGCTTGACCAAAAAATCGTAGTAAGTAAAAATGCAAGTTCTTATGGTGGCTCGCAAGTCTTTTTAGAAGAAAACGGCGAATATACGCTTTCTGACTTATTAAAAAGCGTAACTATTGCATCGGCAAACGACGCAAGCGTTGCATTAGCCGAATATTTTTACGGTAGCGAAGAAACTTGTGTTGAAAATATGAATAAAAAGGCACAAAGTTTAGGTCTTGAAAATACGCTTTTTGCTAATTGTACAGGTTTACCAAAACCTATGCAGTATTCGACGGCAAAAGATATTGCAATAATATTTTCAAACTTAATTGATTACGAAAATTATTTTAATTATTCAACTATTTGGACTGACAAAATTGACCATAAAAATAATTATACCGAAATGACAAACACTAACAAATTAGTTAAGTTTTATAATGGTTGTGACGGTGGCAAAACGGGCTTTACAAACGAAGCAGGATTTTGTTTAACGGCAACGGCAAAGCGTGGCAATATGCGTTTAATTGCAAGCGTGTTAAAAGCACCAACGTCAAAAGACAGGTTCAATACCGTGTCAACGCTTTTCAATTATGGTTTTAATAATTACGACAATAAAGTGTTAGTTGATAAATCTATAAAATTAGACGAAAACGTAAAAGTTACGGGTGGTAAGGTTAGTTATATTGAAGTAAAACCGCAAAATAACTATTATATTTTTGCTAAACGTAACGAAACTTTAAACGTAGAGTTGAAATACAATTTTAACAATTTAAAAGCACCTATTAAGGTCGGTGACGTTGTTGGTGAAATAGTAATTTACAAAGATAGCGTTGAAATAGGTAAGGTTAATATCGTTAGCGATACCGAAGTTTTAAAATCTTCGTATTTAGACAACTTAGGCAACGTAATAAAAAATTGGTAAAGTTTACGATATAACTACTAAAAATGCAAGAAACCCTTGCATTTTTTTTAATTTTATTATATAATTTACGTGTATTTTGTAAAACAAGGGGGGTAAGCCGTGGCTATTGATAATTTTGAATCACAAGTAAACTATACAACTAAATTATCTAATTTCGAAGGCCCGCTTGATTTACTTTTACATCTTATCAAAAAGGCAGAAATTGATATTAAAGACGTATTCGTGTCAGAAGTAACTACTCAGTTTTTACAATACGTTCAAAATAGTGATATTTCTATTGAAGAAGAAGGCGAATATTTACAAATTGCCGCAACTATTATTGAAATTAAGTCAAAATCAGTAATACCTAATGAAGACGTGCAAGCCGAAGTTGACGAAGAAAAGCGTCTATTCATTGAAAAGTTACAACAACGTGAAGAATATAAATTATATTTAAGTTCACTTGATAAGTTAAAAGCCTTAGAAACTACCGATATTTTCTACAAAAGTCCTGACGATTCGGTTGGTGAAGTAAAAATAGTTTATACTGACTTTAACTTAAACGGATTAATAAACGCATTTACCGACCTTTTAAAACGTGTTGACGTTAAAGAAGTAAAAGCCAAAACTGAAAAAGAAATACCAAAAGAAGTATTCACGGTAAAACAAAAACTTGACTTTATCGTTGACGTGTTAAAAAGTGAACAAAAAATTATGTTTAACGACCTTTTTATATTAGAAAGGGTAACGCGTAACGAATTAATAACAACCTTTCAAGCATTGTTAGAACTTATAAAACACCAAATAGTAAAAGTAAAACAAGAAGATACGTTTGGTGAAATTATGCTTGAATATAACGTAGAGGGGGGCGAAGAAGTTGTCGAAATTGACGAATATAATTGAGGCATTACTTTTTGTTTCTGGCGATGCAGTTTCAGCCAAAGATATTGCTGAAAAACTTGCCGTAACTGAAAAGGAAGTATTAGAAAGTGCCAAAGAATTACAAAAATTATATACTGAAGAAAGAGGCATTCAACTTTTAATATTCAATAAAAAATTGCAGTTTGCATCTAATAAAATTTATACCGAAGCCGTTTCAAGCGTGTTAAACCCTATAAAAGAAAGGGAACTTTCAAAAAGTATGCTTGAAGTTGCCGCAATTATTGCATATAAACAACCTGTAACAAGGCTTGATTTAGAAGCGTTAAGGGGAGTTAATAGTGAATTTGCCGTTCAAAACCTTTTAAAATTAGGCGTAATCGAAGTGGTTGGTAGAAAAGATGCCGTAGGTAAACCCGTTTTATTCGGCACGACTGACGAATTTTTAAAAAGATTTCAAATTTCGTCGCTTGACGAATTGCCTGATTATGAAGAATTAATGGAAAAAATTGCTTTACTTCGTACTGAGCCCGAAAGTTCATATTTATTCCATAAAGACGAATACGTTGACGAAAATTTAACTCAACAAACTATCGAAGACGTTACAACTGATACTGAAAGCACTTCTATTGAAGCAACGCAATCTCAATATTTACAAGAAACTCAAACTGATAATCAAGAAGTTGCAATCACAAGTGAAGACTTTGATTTTGCCGATATCGAAGACGAAGATTTACCTGAACATTTAATAGGTGAAGACGTTAAAGTAATTAAATAAAAAATTAAGACAATGAATTATCATTGTCTTTTTTGTTTTGTAAAAAAAATATAAAAAATTTTCAAAAAAATACTTGACAATAAGACGCTAATATTGTACTATTGTGTTAGTCAAGTAATACAGTTGGAGTATATATGTCTTATACATTTGATAATCAAACACCTATATACGTTCAAATAATGGACGCAATAAAAACTGAAATAATATCTTCAAAATACGTAGCAGGGCAAAAATTGCCGTCTGTAAGGGATTTTGCTATTAGTTTTGATGCTAACCCAAACACAGTTCAAAAAGCGCTTAATGAACTTGAAGAGTTAGGGCTTATCGTAACAGAAAGAACAAGTGGCAAATACGTGACGAGTAATGAAAGCGTAATTTTAAAAGCACGCCTTGAAAACGTTGAAAAAATTACAAATGATTATTTTAGTAATATGGCAAAAATAGGTATAAGTAAAGAAGAAGCTGTAAAATTAATTAATAAATAGGAGTAATTATGGAAATTTTAAAGGTGAACGACCTTTATAAAAGTTTTGACGAAAAACAAATTATAAGAGGCGTAAGTTTTACTATAACGCAAGGCAAAATCGTAGGATTATTAGGTAAAAACGGGTCGGGTAAAAGTACAATTATTAAAATGATAAACGACCTTTTAACCATTGATAAGGGCGAAATTTTAATTGACGGCAAAAAAATCGGGGTTGAAACGAAAGCAATAGTATCATATCTCCCTGAAAGAAATTATTTCGATAAAACTAAAAAAGTGTATGAAGTTTTAAACTTTTTTGCTGATTTTTACGATAATTTTGATATTGAAAGAGCAAAAAATTTACTTAGCGAACTTGAACTTGATATAAACTTAAAACTTTCTAAAATGAGTAAAGGTATGCTTGAAAAACTTTCACTTATTTTAACAATGAGTAGGCGAGCAAAATTATACGTGTTAGACGAGCCGTTAGGTGGTGTTGACCCATCAACACGTGATAAAATATTAAAAACGATATTATCTAATTTTGCCGATAATTCAAGTTTATTAATTACAACGCATTTAGTAACTGATATTGAAAAGATTTTAGATGAAGTAATTATTATTGATAAAGGGCAAATAGTTTTACATGGCAACGCAGATAAAATTCGTGAAGAAGAAAATGCGTCTATCAACGACGTGTTTAAAAGGAGGGTATGATGCTTAAAAAATTAATCAAATATGATTTTAAAAAAATGTTTTACGTATTACCTTACTTTTATATAGCAACGTTATTTTTCGCAGTGCTTACAAGGGTAGTGAATATCTTTAAAGATATTCAATTTATGTTTATATTAGGGCAAGTTTTTCAAGGAACTACAATAGCGTTGTTAGTAAATTGCTTTATAAATACAATTTTAGGTATTTTAATTCGTTCGTTTAAACTATCGTTTTATAGTGACGAAGGCTATTTAACTCACACCTTGCCTGTAAGCAAAAATCAATTATTACTTTCGCAATTTATAAGTGCAATTTTAATATTGTTATCGACTTTTTTAGTAATAATAGTAAGCGTTCTTATAATGTTCTATTCAACCGAACTTATCGAATTATTAAAAACTGCGTTCAACCTTATTGAAACAGGTTTTAACGTAAATCCTATGTTACTTGTCGGCTTAATTGTCGTAGCAGTATTTTTTCAATTTTTAACAATGATTTTAATAGGTTTTGCTTCTATCGTAAAAGGTTTTTCGTACAACAATAAAAAAGTATTAAAAAGTTTTATATGGTTTGCTATATTTTATATTGCAAGTAGCATTGTTTCATTGATTATA
Organism: Christensenellaceae bacterium; assembly: GCA_045645865.1. Taxonomy (GTDB): domain Bacteria; phylum Bacillota; class Clostridia; order Christensenellales; family Borkfalkiaceae; genus HGM11412. The sequence goes on from JAZRJP010000012.1 coordinate 29,349, forward strand.
ATTGTTTTAACTCTTTTGATTAGTGGAAATATTAGTGAACTTGTAGCAACTGTTATGTCGCCTAAAACGTTTATAATTTTAATTGTTTTAGCAGTAGTTATTTACTCAGTGTATTTGGTAGTGTTTTATTTTATCACTAAAAAATTATTTAATAAGGGTGTAAATTTAGATTAATTTTATCTTTTATAATTTAAGGCTAACGTTTTCGTTAGCCTTTTTGTATTATTTTTCATTTTATACTTAAACTTTATATATGGTATTAGTAGCGATTTTTATTGTTATTTTAATATGCCCGTTATTTATTACGTCATATATTTTCGTAGATACAAAACTAAAAAAATTATTTTTTGCATTTTATTTATTCGATGCAATCAAACTTAAAGATGGTTTTATTACAAGAAGAAATTTAGGTGGATTTTACGTCCACTTAAAAAATAAAGCAATAATTATTGACAATTCAAATTTTAGTAGCATTAGGGCAGATACTAATATTTTTAATGCATTTTTAATAGTTAGTTTAGAAAGTCGTATAAACGTTCGGTGTGAAACTTTTAATCAATGCTATCTTGTTTTAGTAGTTAATTTTTTAAAAAATTTACTCTTAAAAACAATAGTTAAAAACTATTTTTTAAGCAATCCAAAAATTGACGTAAACTTGTATTTTGGCGATTTTGAATTTCAGTCGAAAATTCGTTTTAAAATAGTTTTTAACTTAATTTGCATAACTTACCTAATTATTACAAACTATATAAATAAAGGGGTAAAAAATGTCAAAACAAGTCAGCAATATTAATAACATTATAAATCAAGCCTTAATTGATTTAAAAGAAACACTAAAAGATTTAACCGTAATAGGAAGCCCTATAATTTTAAGTGAAACGTTATCGGTAATACCCGTTTCTAAAACGCTTTTCGGCTATGTAAACGGTGGAAGTGAGTTTGGCGATATAAGAATAATTAAACAAAGCAATAACGGTTTAATAGGGGGTAGTGGTGGAGTTGTAAACGTAACGCCGTTTGGTTTTTTAGTAATAAATAATAATAGTTATGAATTTGTAAAAATCAAGCAAGACGCCGTCGATAAAGTGACCGATTTTACAACCGACGTAGTAAATAAAATATTAAGGAAAAATGAAAATGAAAAAATTTAAAATATTAATTATATTATCGCAAATTTTACTTGTTTTTGCATTAAAATTTTTAACAACTTCAAGCGTGTATGGAGCAACGGTTTCTAAGGGAGAATGCGTTATGGAAGTTACAAGTGGACGCATACTTTATAGTAACGGTGAAGACTTAAAATTACCTATCGCATCAACTACAAAAATTTTAACGGCAATAACGGTAATTGATAATTTTGATTTAAATAAAATTGTTAAAGTTCCAAAACAAGCAACGCTAATTGAAGGTTCAAGTATATACCTAAAAGAAAACGAGCATTTATCAGTTTTAGAATTATTGTACGGATTAATGCTTAGAAGTGGTAACGATTGTGCATATACATTAGCCTCAACCTTAACAAGTTACGATGATTTTATAAATTTAATGAACGAAACGGCAAGAAAATTAGGTTGTGAAAATAGTAATTTTGTTAATCCGCACGGCTTGCATGACGACAATCACTATTCTTCTGCAAAAGACTTGTGTTTAATAACTTGTTACGCTATGAAAAACTTAACTTTTAGAAAAATAGTATCAACTAAAAAAATTTCAATAAGTAATGAGTTTTACGATTATAAAAGGGTGCTTATAAACAAAAATAAATTGCTTTATAATTTAGATGGTTGTAACGGAGTAAAAACAGGTTACACTAAAAAAGCAGGAAGGTGTTTAGTTACAAGTTGTAACAAAAATGGTTTTGAAGTTGTAAGCGTTGTTATAAATAGTCCTGATATGTACAATAGAACAACTGAACTTATAAATAATTCATATACCACTTACAAAATGTACAACCTAATCGATAAAGAGAATTTATGTGAAAAAGTTTACACGTCAACAAACGGCAAGCCGTTTATGGTTTTTATTGATAAAAGTTTTTCTTACCCACTTAAAGAAAGTGAATTAAGTAGTTTAAAAATACTAATCAATGGACAAAATAGTCAAAATTTCTTTAAAAATCCGTCAAGTTTTGGTGTTTTTGAAATTTTCTTATCAAATAAGTTGATTTTTTCTCAAAATATAGATATAGTATAATCATTAATTATACAAGGTGATTATATGAGAATTAATAAGTTTCTTGCACTTAGTGGCGTTGCAAGTAGAAGAGCGTGTGATAAATTGATTACCGACGGATTAGTTACCGTTAATGGTAAAGTTTGTTCATTAGGAACAGACGTTGACGAAATTAATGATACAATTTGTGTTGACGGCAAAAAAATCAATCAAAAAAAGAAATACACTTACTATATTATGAACAAGCCAAAGGGCTACGTTTGTACGGTAAAAGACGATAAAGACAGAAAAACGGTTATGGACTTATTGCCTGATAACGTAGGTAGAATTTTCCCTGTTGGTAGGCTTGACTATGATAGTGAAGGCTTATTAATTTTTACTGACGACGGCGACTTATGTAATAGATTATTACATCCGTCAAGCGAAATACCTAAAACGTATTTAGTTAGAATTGAAGGCGACTTACCAAATGAAGCGCTTGATAAATTAAGGCGTGGAGTATATATTGACGGCGTAAAAACTAAAAAATGTACTATAAAAATAGTTGACCAAACTAAAACTTTTACAAAATATCACGTAACGGTTACCGAAGGTAGAAACAGAGAAATTAGAAAAATGTTTTTATCAGTTGGTAAAGAAGTTAAGGTCTTAAAAAGAATTAAAATAGGTGATTTAGGTTTAGGTAGTTTAGATAGGGGCGCGTGTAGGAAGTTAACTCCTGAGGAAGTAGATTATTTAAAAAGAGTATAAAATTTAATATCTTTACTTATAATTTTTTCATTTTACATATTTAAAAGGGGGAATTATGAGTAAAAAACTATTGATAATGCTATCTATAACCTTTATGTTTTTAATATGTTTAGTGTTAGGTAGGCATTATTATTCGGTAGAAAGTGCAAGTTTAAAAATAAACGGGCAAAATTTAGTTTTTAATTGTATGAGTAATAATTATCAAGTTATAAAAAAAGAAATTGACGATAAATATATAATAATAATGAATGATGCTATTACTCAAAGTAAAAAGCAGTATAAAGAGTTAGTTAATAATCTTTTAGGTGAAGAATATTCTAAACTTATAAAAGTTATTAATGAAAATAAAGAGTATATCCGTAGCGAAAGGGAACTTTTTTACAAAACGCAAGAATATGTAAGTGCAAAACAAAAATTAAACGATTGTAAAACGGAATATGAAAAAGACGATTGTGAAGAAAATAAAATAAATTTTCATAACGCACTTAATAGTTTATCAACCTTAAATACCACGATAAATAATCGTTTAAAAGCAAAAAGGGATGAAATTGAAAGTGCTAAAAGCAAACTTTACGCATTGTTTGATAAAAATAAAAAAGATTTAATTAAAATTCGTAACGACGTGAAAAAAGACTTGCAAACTAAGGTAATTGAAATTTTCAAAGAATATCAATTCGTGGTAAAAGAGTTGAACGAAAGTTACAAAACTAACGAAGAAATCGACGTTTCAATATTTACTTCTAAAATAAGTGATGAAAGTGTTTTTTCTTCGTATGAAAACGATTATTTTAATAAAGACGCAGATATAACAAAAGCCGTTTTTAGTAAACCAATTACTAATATAAATTAAATATAACAAAAACAAAAAGCAGTTTAAATACTGCTTTTTTTATTTTACAAAAAACGCTAAAATTCTACTTTTTATACTAAAAAATAAAAATTTTTATATTGTATAATCGTATGTGGTTAGAGGTAATTATGAAAGTAAAATATAGCGTTTCAAACAATAAACTAAAAATATATTATTTTGGCGAACTTGACGAATGTACAAGTCAACAAGTTAAAAAAGCAACCGACGATATATTAAGTGAAAATATTAGTGTAAACGAAGTAATTTTTAATTTATCTAATTTAAAATTTATGGATAGCACGGGTATCGGAATGTTGCTTGGCAGATACAAAAAAATCACGTCAACAGGAAAAAGGGCGTTTATAGAAAATCCTACGCCAACCGTTGACAAGGTATTTCAAATATCAGGCATTTACGACGTTATGCCTAAAATTTAATTTAAGGAGTTTATATGATAAACAAAATGAAACTAACTTTTTTATCAGTTAGTGAAAACGAAGCGTTTTCAAGAAGTGTTGTTTCGGCATTTATTATGCCCCTTAATCCAACAATTTCACAAATTTGCGATATTAAAACAGCAGTAAGCGAAGCCGTTACAAACGCAGTAGTGCATGGTTATCCCGATACGGTAGGGGAAATTATACTATCTTGCGAAATAATAGACGACGTTGTACATATAAAAATTCAAGATTTTGGAGTTGGCATTTCAAACTTACCAAAAGCGTTAGAGCCTTTTTATACAACGAAAGGCGATTTAGAGCGTTCAGGTATGGGTTTTACAATAATGCAAAGTTTTATGGACAACGTTGAAGTAATTTCAAAGGAAAATTCAGGAACAACCGTTATTATGAGTAAAAAACTTGAAAAATAGCCGACAAAGGGGTATTAATGCTATCAAGTTTAGAAACTTTAACTTACGTAAGACAAGCACAACAAGGCGACAATAAAAGTAAAGAAATTCTAATAACGAACAACGTATTATTAATAAAAAGTATCGTATATCGCTTTAAAAATAAAGGAATAGAATACGACGACCTATATCAACTTGGCTGTATAGGTTTTTTAAAAGCCATAAAAAATTTTGACGAAAGTTTTAACGTTAAATTTTCAACATACGCCGTACCTATGATAATAGGCGAAATTAAACGCTTTTTGCGTGACGACGGCAACGTAAAAGTTTCACGAATTATAAAACAAAATTCATATAAAATTTTAAAGTTTAGTGAAGAATTTTTAAATAAATACAATAAAGAACCAACCGTAAAAGAAATTTCAGAAAATTTAAATATCGAACAAGAAGACGTAGTTTTAGCAATAGAGTCTTCAAAAATGACAATTTCTCTTTACGAATCGGTTAACGACGAAAAAGACAAATCGCAACCATTGCTTGAAAAAATACCGTCAAAATTTAATGAAGACGATTTTGTTGATAAAATATATTTAAAATCACTAATTTCAAAACTTGACGAGCGTGAACGCAAAATACTATTTTTACGCTATTATCGTGATAAAACACAAGGCGAAGTTGCTAAAATTTTAGGCGTTTCACAAGTTCAAGTCTCACGATTAGAAACAAAAATAATAGAAAAACTTAAAAAGAAGATAAAACTAACATAGTTTTATCTTTTTTATTTAGTCCTTTTCAAAAAATACTACTTGAAAAATTAATGAATTTATAATATAATTAACTAAACGATAATATTTTTATAGGTTTGTTATGGTATATACTATTTTTTCAGTTATAATTTTAATTTTATTAACAATTCATTTACTTTCTGTTTTAGTTAAAGTTTTTGCGTTAAAAAGACAAGAAAGAATTTTGTTTGTTAAGGGCTATAAAAAAGGGCAGTTTGCTTTTATATTTTATTTAGCCGTACCACTTGTTATTTTAGGTTATTTGTATAAAGGTACTCCTTGGTATCAGTCAATTTTTTTATCAATGGCAAACGTTGTTAATTTTGCGCTATTAAGGTTTGATTTTTCGCCTATGCAAGCATTAATGCAAAGCAACGCTATTTATGAAATTGCCGTTTACTATTCGTTTGCACTCATTTGGTTTAATTCTATAATGTTCGTATTTTCAGTAATTGGTCAGTTTATTTTTGAAAGTAGCCAAAACTTTAAATTTGCAATCAATAAAGGTGAAAAACTTTATATTTTCGGTTGTAACGACGATAATAAAATAGCATATTTAAATAGTAAAATTAAGTCGAAAGTTATTATCGATAATTTAAGCGGAGAAGATAGGTTTTTATTATACGTTAAAAACTATAACTATTACAACGTAAAAGTTTACGGTGATAAAATTAACGACGTTATTAAAACGGCTATTAAATCAAAAAATAAAATCGACGTAATAATTAATACAAAATGCGACGAAAAGAATATAAAATTATGTGAAAAGTTTATTTCTTTATTAAATAACGAATATAGTGAAGCCATTTTATTCGATAAATTAAGAGTTTTCGTTTACGGCAATAATAATTACGAATCAATTTATCAAGAAATTGAAAAAACTTCAAAAGGTATTATTCAATATGTAAATAAATATAGGTTAGTTGCTAACGATTTTATTAAAAAATACCCGTTAAGTTTATTTTTAAACGAAACTCAAATTGATTATAATAGTGCAACTATTTATAGCGACGTTGAAATTAATTTTAGTATAATAGGTTTTGGCAAAACAGGTTCGCAATTATTTTTAAGTTCAGTTGAAAATAACCAATTTATAACTAAAATAGACAACGAAATTACTATAAAAAAGGTAAATTATTATTTATACGACCAAAACGATTGTAAATGTTCAAAACAATTAAATCACACTTATTTTAGATACGTTGACGATTTCGATTTTGATAATAAGCAAAATTATTTACCTTTACCACAAACTCCGGCAAATAGCACTTTCTATAAATTAAATTATTGCGATGCAAAATTTTACGATAATATTAAAGAGTCTGCCCTAAATAGTAAAAAATCAGTTAATTTTGTAGCCGTTACTTTGCCAAACGATTTAGAAAATATCGACGTTGCTAAAAAAATATGTGACAAAATGCGTGAATGGGGCGTTGAAAACTACTACGTATTCGTAAGAATTGAGAATAGTAAAAACAACGAACTTGTTTTAAAGGACGATAGAATTTTAATTATCGGTAACGAAGATAAAATAGTATATAACGTTGACGAAATTATAAACGACGAAATTACAAAAATGGCAATTAAACGAAACGCCGTTTATGAACTTGAATACCTTTTATTAAATAGCAATAAAAAGTCAATAACAAACGAAGAATACGATTTAGCAATTTTAAAAAGTAAATATAATTGGTATGCAACAAGGTTGCCACTTGAAAGGAACTCAAATTATAGTGCAGTATTAAGTTTAAGGGGTAAACTAAACTTAATAGGTTACGATTTATCGACAAGCAGTGAAAAGGACGATTATTTAAAATTTATTAAAGATTATTCTAAATTAGACGCTATAAAATATTACAAAAAAAGTGGTGTAAAATCTAAAAAAATAGTACAATACAAAACAAGTGATTTTAAGCCGTCGATTAGGCAAAATTTTGCTATGTTAGAACATTATAGGTGGAGTTCGTATATGATTGTAAACGGATTTATTCCATCTACTATTGAAGAAATATTAAATAATAAAACTATAAAAGACGGTAAATCTAAATTCACTAACGGAAAAATATTTAATCAACGTAAACACGGCAACTTAACAACGTTTGAAGGACTTAAAAAATACGCCGAACTAATAAGTGAACGTGATAAAATTTCTTATGAAAAGGCAGACGTTATTAGATATGATTATCAAATATTAGACGACGTCGGTTGGTTAATTAGTGAAACGCCGTATAAAATAGTTAAAAAGTAAAAATTAAACTCAAAAGGAAGTAAAATTCTTTTTGAGTTTTTTATTTTTAAAATTACATTATTAATTTAAAAATGTAAATAATAATAGTATGAAAAAATTTATCGAATATAAAAGTGAAGAAGAATTAAGCGTAACCCCGCGTGAAATTTTTATTAAAGGTGGTAAAAATGAAGAAAAAAACTAACAATAACGTCAATTACGAATATTTAGATTACGTAAGTCAAATAGCGCCTAAAACTAACGAATTTAAAACTCTTTTACACGCATTTTTAGTTGGTGGTTTAATATGTATGTTAGGACAATTCGTTAGATACGTTTTAATGTACTCTTTTTCTCTTTACGGAGACCAATTAGCAGGTGCAACGTCAATAGTTATGATATTTTTAGGTTCGTTTTTAACAGGATTAGGTATTTACGATAGAATAGGCAAATTCGCAGGTGGAGGCTCAATAGTTCCTATCACGGGTTTTGCAAATTCGGTAACTTCGCCAGCCATGGAATTTAAAAGTGAAGGATTTATTTACGGTGTAGGAGCAAAAATGTTTGTAATTGCAGGGCCAATTATAGTTTACGGCGTATTATCAAGCGTGGTAGTCGGCTTAATTTATTATGTCATAGGTTTATTTTAGGAGTGATATGAAAGGAACTATTATTTATGAAAACAAGCCAAGTGTTATTGCAACTTATTCAATAGTAGGCAAAAAAGAAAGTCAAGGCAGTTTATCTAAATGCTTTGACGAGAAATTAAACGACGAAAGATACGGCGAAACAAGTTTTGAAAAGGGTGAGTGTAAAATGCTTGCAAGGGCAATTAATAAAGTTGTTTTAAAAAGCAAAAAATCGCTTGACGACGTTGACGTCATAATCGGAGGAGACCTATTAAACCAAATTATTTCAGCAGGATTTTCGGCAAGAGATTTCGATATTCCTTTTTTAGGTATTTATAGTGCTTGCTCAACTATAACGGAAAGTTTGCTTTTAGGTGGCTTGTTTATCAACTCTTACAAAGCAAAAAACGTTATTTGTGTTACGGGCAGTCACTTTGCAACGGCAGAAAGACAATATCGATATCCCTTAGAATTAGGTTGCGTTAGACCACCACAATCACAATGGACTGTAACGGGTGCAGGTTCGTTTTTACTTTCAAACAACGTAAAAGGTAGGCCGTATTTACAAAGTGCAACAATAGGCCGTGTTATCGACTATGGTGTAACCGACGCCAACAATATGGGCGCCGCTATGGCTCCGGCATGTGCCGTCAACTTAATAAAACACTTTAAAAACACTAAAACAAAACCAAAAGACTACGATTTAATTGTATCAGGCGATTTAGGTGTTTTAGGAACACGTCTTTTAAAACATCTATTAATTAAAGAAAATTATAACATTGAAAAAAACCACGTTGATTGTGGTGAACTTATTTATAATATTAGCGAAAACGACTTTCAAGGGGGTAGTGGTGCAGGTTGTAGCACGGTAGTTATGGCAAGTTATATATATCCAAAACTTGTAAAAAAAGAGTTAAAAAGAGTATTGTTTTGTGCAACGGGGGCTTTACTTTCGCCAATATCGACAAATCAAGGCGAGTCTATCCCGTCAATCAGCCATATCGTTTGTTTGGAGAATTTATAATGTTAGAAATGATTTTTATGTATTTAAAAGCCTTTGTCGTTGGTGGGCTTATATGTTTAATTGCTCAGTTCATACTAAATAAAACAAAACTAACGGCAGGTAAAATATTAGTGTACTTTATGTTAGCAGGAGTGCTTTTACAATCTGTTGGTCTTTATCAATACCTTGTAGATTTTGCAGGAGCAGGTGCTACCGTGCCTATTAGTGGTTTTGGTTATTTACTATGTGAAGGAGCAGTTAAAGGGGCTCAAAACGGCTTATTCGGCGCTATAACGGGTGGTTTAGCATCGGCTTCGGCAGGTGTTTCTTCGGTAATAGTATTTAGTTATATATTTGCATTTATTTTTAAACCAAAATCTAAAATCAATTAATAAAAACAAAACACTTCTCATATTATTTTATATGAAAAAGAAGTGTAAAAAGGGTAAAGGATTATTATTTATAGCGTTAGTTTTGTCGTTATCTATAATACTTTATATGTTTTCAACGTCATTATTACTTGATTTAGGCGAAGCGCAATATTCAGGTATGCTATCAAGTGCATCGTATTATGCAATATCTAAAAGTGTTGAAAATAAAATTACTTACGAAGATTTAATAAGTATTGATAAAGATGCTAACGATAAAATAACAATGATACAAACCGATGCTTATAAATTTAATAAACTAACAACGATTATAGCCGACGGTGTTTCTGAATTTTTATCAAAAGAAATAGACAAAGGTGTAGCAGTGCCGATAGGTGTATTTACAGGGCTAAAAATGTTTGCAGGTTTTGGTAAAAAAGTAAATATGCCATTAATAGTAATACCTTCTATAAAGTGCGAAGTAATAAGTAGTTTTGAAAGCGTAGGAATAAACCAAACAAGGCATTCTTTATATATAAATATAATCCCCGAAGTTTATATTGTTACGCGTTTTAAAACTCGCAACTTAAAAGACCAAATTAAAATATTACTTTTTGATAATTTTATAACGGGCGAAGTCCCCGAAATGTATTTTGCAAGTAAAATCTTTTCAACTTCAAAAGAATTGTAATAAAAAAGCACGCTAAAATTTTTAGCGTGCTAATTTTTTGTGATAAATTTATTAATACATACCACCCATACCACCAGCAGGGTTCATTGCTGGTTCTTTTGAAGGTATATCGGTTACTAAACTTTCAGTAGTTAATAACGTAGAAGCAATGCTTTGTGCGTTTTGAAGTGCAGAACGAGTAACTTTCGTAGGGTCGATAATACCTGCTTTAACCATATCGCAATATTGATTTTTGTATGCGTCAAAACCATAGTATTTATCGTTCTTTTTAAGAATTTCGTTAAGAATAACAGAGCCGTCTAAACCTGCGTTTTCAGCAATAAGTTTAATAGGAGCAGTAATTGCTTTTAAAATAACGTTTACGCCTGTTTTTTCGTCGCCGTCTAACGTTAAAGCAAGTTCTTTAAGTGCGTTTACAGTGTATAATAAAGCCGTACCACCACCAGGAACAATACCTTCTTCAACGGCAGCTTTAGTTGCAGCCAAAGCGTCTTCAATTCTAAGTTTCTTTTCTTTCATTTCAACTTCGGTAGCAGAACCAACGTTAATTACGGCTACGCCACCAGCAAGTTTAGCAAGCCTTTCTTGTAATTTTTCTTTATCATAGTCAGAAGTAGTTGCGTCGATTTGTGATTTAATAGCAACAATTCTTGCTTTAATTTCATCGGCATCACCCATACCACCAACGATAGTAGTATTATCTTTGTCAACTTTAACTTGTGCACATCTACCAAGCATTGATAAATCAAAATCCTTAAATTCAACGCCAAGTTCACTTGAAATAACCGTACCACCTGTTAAAATAGCAATATCTTCAAGCATAGCCTTTCTTCTATCGCCAAAGCCAGGAGCCTTAACTGCCACGCAGTTAAATACGCCTTTAAGTTTGTTAACAACAAGAGCAGCAAGCGCATCGCCTTCAACTTCTTCGGCAATAATTAAAAGTTTTTGTCCTTGACCTGCAAGTGGTTCAATTACAGGTAAAATTTCTTGAATTGACGTAATCTTTTTATCAGTAATTAAAATAGCAGGATTGTCGTAAACACATTCCATTTTATCAGTGTTAGTAACCATATAAGCAGAAGCGTAACCTCTGTCAAATTGCATACCGTCAACAGTAGTAAGTTCAGTTTTTAAAGTCTTGCTTTCTTGAACGGTAATAACGCCGTCTTTACCAACCTTTTCCATAGCATCGCTAATTAAAGCACCTATTTCTTCGTCGCCTGCTGAAATTGAAGCAACTTGTGCAATAGCGGTTTTATCAGTAACAGGTTTAGAAAGTTCTTTTAAGCATTCAACGGCAGTTTGAACAGCCTTAGCCATACCTTTCTTTAAAATAACAGGATTAGCACCTGCCGCAAGGTTCTTTAACCCTTCGTTAATCATTGCTTGTGCTAAAACTACGGCAGTAGTAGTGCCGTCGCCTGCAACGTCGTTAGTTTTTGTTGAAACTTCTTTAACAAGTTGTGCCCCCATATTTTCAAATGGGTCTTCAAGTTCAATTTCTTTTGCGATAGTAACGCCGTCGTTAGTGATAAGTGGAGCACCGAATTTCCTATCTAAAACAACGTTTCTACCTTTTGGTCCTAACGTAATTTTAACGGTATCGGCAAGCACGTTAACGCCTTGTTCTAATGCTTTTCTTGCTTCTTCGCCGTGTTTAATTTGTTTAGCCATAATAAACCCCCTTATTCAACAATAGCGAGTATATCGCTTTGTTTAATTATAGTATATTCTTTGCCGTCAAGTTTAAAGTCGCTACCTGAGTATTTGTCATACAAAATAACGTCGCCAACTTTTACTTGCATATTTATTTCTTTACCATCGATAATTCCACCAGGACCAACGGCTACAACGGTAGCAGTTTGTTGTTTTTCTTGTGAAGCAGACGGAAGAATAAAGCCTGATTTTGTAGTTTCTTCTTTTGAAGTTGCCGTAACAACGACTTTATCAAATAAAGGTTTAATTTTCATAAAATAACATCCTCCAACTAATTTTTACATAAGTTAGCAATCTAAGGTTAAGAGTGCTAATTACATTATATCAGTAATATAAAATTTGTCAATAATATTTTGGTAATATTTTACAAAAAAAATAGCGAAAATGGTAATTTTTCAAAATAATAAAAAAATCATTGCTAAAAATTAAGCGGTGTGTTAAAATATATACAAACAAGGGGGTTGACTATGGATAAATGGACTAAAAGATTTGCCGAAATGGCTGATTACGTTGGCACTTGGTCAAGTTGTTACCAAGAAAATAGGCAAGTTGGCGCAGTAATAGTAAAAGATAAAAGAATTTTAGCAACGGGTTATAACGGTGCACCAAGTGGCGTTCAAAGTTGTAAAGATAAGGGTGAATGTTTAAGGAAAAAATTAAATATTCCATCAGGCACAAGGCACGAAACGTGTTATGCCGTTCATGCTGAACAAAATGCTATATGTCAAGCGGCAAAATTAGGTCTTTCAGTTGAAGGTGCAACAATTTACGTTACACATCAACCTTGTACGATTTGTACTAAATTGATAATAAATGCAGGCATTAAAAAGGTAATCTACAACAATGGTTATCCAGACGATTTTTCAGTTGAATTACTTAAAGAAGCAGGCATTGAACTTATAAAATATGAAAAGGAGTAAAATATGGAATTACAAGACAATAAAATGGTAATTGTTAACGAAAATAATGAAGAAGTTACTGTTACAATACTTTTTACAACGAATTTAGATGGCTACACTGACGATTACGTAGTGTTTAGTGAAGACGATACAGGCGTTATTTCGGCAGCAAGATATGTTCCTACAAGTGACACAGAAGGCGAATTTTTACCTGTTGAAAGTGACGACGAATGGGATAAATTACAAGAATTATTAGACAAATACGAAGAATCTTACGGAGACGAAGAAGACGATGACTAATCCTATTGTTACAATTGTGTTTGAAAATGGTAAAGAAATTAAAGTTGAATTATATCCACAAATAGCACCAAATACGGTAAATAACTTTATTTCACTTGTAAATAGCAAGTTTTATAATGGAGTGTGCTTTCATAGGGTAATAGCAGGCTTTATGATACAAGGTGGCGACCCAACGGGAACAGGAATGGGTGGCCCTAAGTATAAAATTAAAGGCGAATTTTCAGCAAACGGCTTTAAGAACGACCTAAAACACGAAAGAGGCGTGATTTCAATGGCAAGGTCTATGGATAAAGACTCTGCCGGTTCACAATTTTTTATCATGCACGAAGATTCACCACACCTTGACGGTCAATACGCAAGTTTTGGTAAGGTAATTAGTGGTATTGAAGTTGTTGACGAAATTGCAAATTGTGACGTTAATTGGAGCGATAGGCCACTTAAAGACGTTATTATGAAAAATGTTACCGTTGAAACGTTTGGCGTAGAATATGCTGAACCTATAAAAGTATAAATTTTTTTGGGGCAAGAATATTCTTGCCCTATTTAGTTAGGAAGTATTATGAAAATAACTGAAATAATAAATGGTAAAAAACCAAGTTTATCTTTTGAAGTTTTTCCTCCAAAAACAAGCGATAAATTTGAAAGTGTTTTATCTTGTGCTAAAAATATAGCAAAATTAAATCCAAGTTTTATGAGTGTTACTTATGGAGCAGGTGGTGGCACTTCGCTTTACACAAATAGCATTTGTAAAGAATTAAACGACGTAGGCGTTACGTCAATAGCACATTTAACGTGCGTTTCTTCTACAAAAGAAAAAATTCAAAACGAACTTAACACTTTAAAAGCAAATAAAATTGAAAATATTTTAGCCCTTCGTGGCGACTTGCTTGAAGGTGCGTCTATCGAAAACGCTACCTATAAACACGCAAGCGAACTTATCACAGAAATTAAAAAAGCAGGCGATTTTTGTGTAGGAGGTGCGTGCTATCCAGAAGGTCACCCTGAAAGTGAAAATATGACGAAAGATATCGACGGCTTAAAATATAAAGTTGAAGCAGGGTGCGAATTTTTAACTACTCAAATGTTTTTTGATAACAACGTTTTATACAACTTTTTATATAGGCTTTTAAAAGCAGGTATCAACGTGCCCGTTATTGCAGGAATTATGCCTGTAACTAACGCATTGCAAATCAAAAAAATATGCTCAATTTCAGCCTCTCCGTTACCTCAACGCTTTTTAAGGTTAATTGATAGGTATGGCGAAAATCCAAACGCTATGAAACAAGCAGGTATCGCATACGCTACTGAACAAATTATCGACCTTTACGCTAACGGAATTAACGCCGTTCACGTTTATTCAATGAACAAGGTTGACGTGGCTACTCAAATTAAAAATAACTTGTCGGAGATTTTAAAGGGTGAATAACTTTTTTTACGGCGAAATAGACGAAAGTGAAATTATATTAGATAAAAACGAACTAAGTTTACGCCTTATGTCAAAAAGGGGTGTTTATCCCGATAATATCGAAGATTTTGAAAGATTGTTAAGACGTGATATCAACGCTAAATATTGTGCTAAATTAGTTAATATAGATAAAAAAGATAATAGCGTGGTATTAGACGGAGTTACAATAAATAGTAGTTCGCTTTATAAAAACTTAGTAGGTTGCAATAAGGCGATAGTGTTATGCGTAACGTTAGGAAGTTTAGTTGACAAAACGCTTTTAAAATATTCGTTAAAATCAACGTACGAACATTTTATAGTCGATGCAATTTATTCTTCTTTTTGTGAGAGTTTGTGCGATTTAGTTGATAAAATTTTAACTAAAAATTACAAAACAAAAAATAGATTTAGCGTAGGGTATGGCGATTGTGATTTAAAATATCAACAATTAATTTTACCCATTATAAATGCAGAAAAATATTTAAACGTAAAATTAAGTGATAGTTTTTTGATGACACCAACAAAAACTATCACGGCAATAATAGGTATTGAAAATGAACGTTCTTAAAGATATTAAAAATAAAAGATTATACTTTGATGGTGGTTTTGGCTCTTTATGTATTGATAGGGGCTTAAATTTTAATAGTAGTGTTGAACTTTCACTTACTAATCCTGGCGAAGTTGAAAAAATTCATAAAGAATACATTGATGCAGGCGCAAATATTATAACTGCAAATACTTTTAGTGCAAATTGTTTAAAATATCCTAAAAATTACAAAAAAATTATTACTACGTCTATCGAAATTGCAAAAAAAGCAAGGGGAAATAGAAAAGACGTTTACGTATTTTTCGATATAGGCTCGTTAGGTAAAATGTTAAAACCTTTTGGCGACCTTGATTTTGAAGATGCCGTTGAAATTTTTAAAAAGAGTGTAAAAGTTGCTAACGATTGTGGTGTTGATGGAATTATTATCGAAACTATGAACGACTCTTACGAAACAAAAGCGTGCGTCGTTGCTTGTCGTGAAATTTGTTCACTTCCTATATTTGTAACAAACGTTTTCGATAAGCGTGGTAAACTTTTAACGGGTGGCGATATTTTATCTGCTATTGCTATGCTTGAAGGTTTAGGTGTTGATGCTATCGGTATGAATTGTTCGTTTGGTCCTGACGCAATGTTAAAGTTAGTCGATATTTTTATAAAATATTCGTCTTTACCTATAATAGTAAATCCAAACGCTGGCTTGCCTGTTTATGAAAATGGTAAAACAGTGTATAAAATTTCACCCGAAAAGTATGCCGACTATATGTTTAAACTTGCTAAAAAAAGAGTGCATATTTTAGGTGGTTGTTGTGGTACAACACCTGATTTTATTAAAAAAACGGTTGAAAAAACCAAAGATTTACCATACGTTGCTCCTACTAAAAAAGATTTTACAATAATTAGTAGTGGCTCAAAAAGTTTAATTATAGAAGATAAACCGTTATTGGTTGGCGAAAGAATTAATCCTACGGGCAAACCATTATTAAAAAATGCCGTTAGAAACGAAGATTATAACTTTATCGTTTTAGAAGGCGTAATGCAAGAAGAAAAAGGCGTTCATATTTTAGACGTAAACGTAGGATTAGCAGGAATTAACGAAGAAGAAGTGTTAAAAAATGCCGTATATAATATACAATCTTCAATTGATTTACCACTTCAAATTGATACGGCAAACTTTAAAGCACTTGAAAAGGCTTGTAGAATATATAACGGAAAACCACTCATAAATTCGGTAAATGGTAAAGAAGAAAGCATTAAAAATGTGTTTTCTATCGTTAAAAAATACGGCGGAACGGTTATTGCGTTGACGTTAGACGAAAATGGTATTCCAAATAGCGTTAATGGTAGGGTAAAAATTGCTAAAAAGATAATTAGCAAGGCTAATGAATACGGAATTAGTAAAAAAGATATAATTTTCGACCCATTATGTTTAACGATTACTTCAAATAAAGATAGTGCTAAAATTACATTAGAAACGGTAAAAAAATTAAAACAATTAGGTTTAAAAACGTCGCTTGGGGTTTCAAATATTTCTTTTGGTTTACCAAATAGGAATAAAATTAATGCAACTTTCTACGCTCAGGCGTTAAATAATGGTTTAAATTTAGCAATTATTAATCCGTTTTCAACAGAAATTTTAGACGTGTACCACTCATTTAATTGCTTAAATGGTTTTGACGACTTATGTAAAGACTATATTAATTACGTAAGTTTATTAACTCAAAGGCAAGACGAAAAATCAGTTGATAACGACGTTACGTTAGAAAAAGCAATAGTTAAAGGTTTAAAAAATCAAGCGTTAAGCTTAGTTAAAGATTTAGTTAAAAATAATAGTCCGCTTGAAATTTTAAACGATATAATAATTCCGTCTCTTACCAAAGTAGGTGAGTTATTTGAAGAAAAAAAGATATTTTTACCACAATTATTACAAAGTGCCGAAACAACGACTTGCGTTTTTGATTTCTTAAAAACTAAAATCACGCAAACTGAAAATAAAAGTCAAAACAAAGTGATTATCGCTACCGTTAAAGGAGATATTCACGATATAGGTAAAAATATTGCCAAAGTTTTACTTGAAAGTCACGGCTTTATCGTTTACGATTTAGGAAAAGACGTATCGAAAGAAGAAGTTTTATCGTGCGTTAGAAAAAATGATTGTAAATTAGTAGGTTTAAGTGCTTTAATGACTACTACCGTAAGCAGTATGGAAGAAATTATCAAATACTTAAAAGAAAACATAAAAGACGTTAAAATTATGGTAGGCGGTGCAGTATTAACGCAAGAATATAGCGATAGTATAGGTGCTGATTATTATTGCAAAGACGCTTTACAAGGCGTAAAATGTGCTAAAAACTATTACAACAAGGTTTAAAATATTTGTATTTTACTTGACAATTAGTTTTATGGTGTATATAATAATAGTATGGAGTTAAACGCTCCATATTATTTAGCACTTTTGTTAGCCTATGCTAACATAAAAATTATAAAAAAGCATAAATTCGCTTTTTTTTGTAATATTGTTAGCCGTTGCTAACATATAATAGTTAGGAGAATTTTTATGAATAAAACGTTAGATACCTTTGCAATCGGCGAAATCGGTGTAGTAAAAATCGTCTTAGGCGAAGGTAAAATAAAACGCAGACTATTCGATATGGGTATAACACCCGGCGTTGAAATTTATTTAAGAAAAAAAGCCCCGCTTGGCGACCCGATTGAAATTACTTTGCGAGGTTACGAATTAACTTTACGTAATAGCGAAGCGCAATTCGTTGTAATGGAGAAGTCGAAATGATAAAATTTTGTTTAGCAGGCAACCCAAATTGTGGTAAAACAACGCTTTTTAATAGTTTAACAGGTTCTACTGCCCACGTAGGTAATTGGCCAGGCGTAACCGTTGATAAAAAAGAAGGTTTATATAAAAAGTTAGACGAGCAAATTGATATTATCGACTTGCCAGGCATTTATTCACTTTCTCCATACACTCCTGAAGAAGTTATTGCAAGGAATTTTATAATAGAAGAAAAGCCTGATTGCGTTATAAACGTAGTCGATGCAACTAACATAGAAAGGAATTTATATTTAACTACACAAATTTTAGAAATTGACGTGCCTGTAATCGTTGCGCTTAACTTTATCGATAGTGTTGAAAAGAACGGCGATAAAATATTTGAAAAAGAACTTGAAAAAAGGCTTGGCGTCCCCGTAGTAAAAATATCTGCCTTAAAAAATATAGGTCTTGACGAATTAATGGAAAGGGCATATCAAACGAGTAAGATAAAAAGGTTAGGGAAAACAATAATAGCCGACGAAGAAATCAAACATTTAATAAGCGACGTTAAAATTGCTCTTGATAGCCACGGTGTAGATAATTCGTTATATCATGCAATTAAACTTGTTGAAAACGACGAACTTGAAATAAAAATGCATCCAAATACCATAAAAATGGTTGAAAATTTTAAAAAAGTTTTCAAAGATGATATTTTTGGAACTGAATACGATGCATTAATTGCAGATGCAAGGTATAAATACATAACAAAAAATTTAGTAAAAGTCGTTGTTTATAAAAACCCCGATAGGTTTAACGCTAATTCTTCAACAAAAGCCGATAGAATTTTAACTCATAAAATATGGGGCATACCTATTTTCGTAGCAATATTATTTGCCATTTTTCACATAACGTTTTCAGAAAATTTCTTATTTTTAAGTTCAATTTTCAATATGCCAACACTTGAAAGTTTAAATTTAGTAACAGATGGCGAATACGTTAATTTTGGAGCAAAACTTTTATCGTGCATATATGACGGAACTGTATACTCTCCCGGTGTATCTTTAAATAATTTATGGAACAACGTTTTTCTAAATGGAATTTTTGGTTCACTACAAAATGCCGTTGAAAATAGCACTTTAAAAAGATGGGCAATCGGATTAATTAATAATGGTATAATTGACGGCGTATGTTCAGTTTTAAGTTTCTTGCCGTGGATACTTGTATTATTTTTACAATTTTCAATATTAGAAGATAGTGGATATATGGCAAGAATTGCCTTTATCTTAGACAAAATATTTAGAAAATTCGGTTTGTCAGGTAGAGCGTTTTTACCTATGATAATGGGTTTTGGTTGTTCTGTACCTGCAATAATCAATACAAGAACTCTTGCAGACGATAAAGAAAAAATTGCAACAATAAGGGTAATACCTTTCTTCTCTTGTGGAGCAAAGTTGCCTATACTCACGGCAATAACAGGTGCAATTGTTTCGCATTTTCAAGTTGGTAATGCCGATTTAATTACATTTTTAATGTATCTATTAGGAGTTGTTACTGCATTTGTTACTATCGTTTTAATGCGTTCAACTTCGCTTAAAGGTGAAATTCCGCCATTTATTATGGAATTACCTACTTATCGTTTGCCACAATTTAAAAGCACAATGTTACACCTTTGGGACAAAGCAAAACACTTTATTTCAAAAGCGTTTACGGTAATATTAGCATCAACAATAGTTGTATGGGTGCTTTCACATTTTAATTTTTCGTGTCAGTATTTAGAAGACGAGCAAATAAATGAAAGCATTTTAGCAAATTTTGGTAGGTTATTTCAACCATTGTTTACTCCACTTGGTTTTGGTAGTCAATTAGGTCAGTTTGGTTGGGTTTTCGTTGTAGGTATCGTTACAGGCTTAATCGCAAAAGAAAACGTTATAGCATCTTTTTCAACAATAGGTGCTTGTTTAATAGGTTTAGGCAGTTTCAATTTTAACGGAATAGATATTTTAGCCGAAGACGGTATAGGTGCTGTATCAGCGATGATTATAGCAACTAACGTAACTATTCCAGCGCTCTTAGCCTATATAGCCTTTAATATGACAACAATCCCTTGTTTTGCATCAGTAGCAACGGCAAAGGCAGAATTAAACGATAAAAAGATTTTTAGAAACACGTTAGTTTTTTGGCTTTTAGTATCGTACGTAGTGTCAACTATGGTTTATACGATAGGGTCATGGTGGTGGACGGCGTTTATTTGGCTTGCATTAATTATTTTAACAATATTATCAATTATCTTTTATAACAAAAAGGTTATAGTTGTAAGGGAGTAATTATGTGGGAAATTTTATTAATTATAGCGTGTAGCGTTTTAGTAATTTCAGTTATCGTTTCAAGTATAATTAAGCGTAAAAAAGGCAACTATTGTAGTGGAGATTGTTCAAATTGTTCGTCTTGTCCGTCAAATAAAATAAATAAAAAATAAAAATAAAAAACACTTACCAAAAAAGGTAAGTGTTTTATTTATGCTAAATAAAATTATTTTGCATCTTTACCGAATAAGTTGTTGTCAATTTCAACGCCTTCTTCGTAAGTTACTTGTTTTTCAACAGTTGCTTTTGGTGGGTTTAATAAAAGGTTAATAACAATACCTAAAATTAAAGCACAAGCAATTGAAGAAATTTGAATAATAGGGCTATCAAACGTGCCACCGAAGTTAAGTTTTAATCCGCCAAGACCTGTAACTAAAATAGCTGCAACGATAAATAAGTTTTTACTATCGTCAAGGTCAACGTTTTTAAACATTCTTAAACCACTAACTGCGATAAAGCCGTAAAGAGCAATAGAAATACCACCAACTACACAACCAGGAATTGATTGAATAAATAACATAATAGGGTAGATAAATGCAAGAACAATACACATAATAGCAGTAGTAAAGATAGTAGTGATAGAAGCATTACCTGTAATAGCAACACAACCAACAGATTCGCCGTAAGTAGTGTTTGGACAACCACCCATTAAAGCACCAGCGATAGAACCAACGCCGTCGCCTAATAAAGTTTTGTCAAGACCTGGGTCTTCAAGTAAGTCTTTTTCAATAATTGAAGAAATGTTTTTGTGGTCTGCAATATGTTCAGCAAATACTACGAAAGCAACAGGAGCAAACGCTAAGAAGATTGAAAGTACGCCTGCGCCGTCAACTAATACGTTACCACTTACAATTTCTTTAATAGCACCAATAAAAGTAATGTTAGGAATCCAGTTTTTAAAATCTACAACCTTAGCAAATACTGAGAAGTCGATAATTTTGAAGTATTCGCTACCACCGATATGGTAACCAAATACGGTAAATAACGTAGCAACTACGTAACCTGCGCCAACACCGATAACAAAAGGAATAAGTTTCATACCTTTTGTACCTTTAACTGAAACAAGTACAGTAGTAATGAAAGTTACAATAGCAACAGCAATGTGAAGAAGATTATAGTTTGCCGTGCTAACTGAAATGTTCATTACGTTATTAAGTGCTGAGCCTGATAAACTTAAACCGATAAGTGCTACCGTAGGTCCTATGATAACAGGAGGCATAAGTTTAGTAATCCATTTAGTGCCGGCAAATTTAATTATTAAAGCAATAATAACGTAAACTAAACCTGCGAAAACTGCACCAAGGATAATACCTAAGTAACCAAATGCAACGCCAGTAAATAAAGGTCCGATAAACGCAAATGAACTACCTAAGAAAACAGGGCTCTTGAACTTAGTGAACAATAAATAAACTATTGTACCAACACCAGCACCAATTAAAGCAGATGCTTGGCTTAAATAAGTTCCGTTACTGTCAACTAAAACAGGAACAAGTACTGTTGCTGCTAAAATAGCAAGCAATTGTTGGAAAGCGTATAAAAGGTTTTTACCAAAAGGCGCTTTCTCATTAACATTGTAAGTTAATTTCATAATTTAACTCCTTTAAATAATATTTAAATGGGTAAAACCCATTTTTTTTCATAAGTTAATTGCCTTTTTCATAAAGTTTTACACTATCTTCGCCATCAATTTCATCAAAATTGACTGAAATTGTTTCGTTTAACGAAGTAGGAACGTTTTTACCAACGTAGTCGGCTCTAATAGGTAATTCTCTATGTCCTCTATCAACCAAAACTGCAAGTTGAATAAGTTTTGGCCTACCAAGTGATAAAACGGCTTCAATAGCAGCTCTTGCCGTTCTGCCGGTAAATAATACGTCGTCAAGTAATACTACTTTTTTATCTTTAACGTCAAAATCTATGTTAGTATTTTTAACGTTTGGTTTACTATTAATTTCAGTTAAATCATCTCTATACAAAGTTATGTCAATAGAGCCACATGGCACATTAACGCCTTCAATTTTATAAATATTTTCACTAACGATTTTAGCCATACAAACGCCACGAGTAACAATACCTATAAGCACTAAATCGTCAGTGCCTTTATTTTTCTCAATAATCTCGTGTGAAATTCTAAAAAGAGCACGTTGTTTTGCCAAACTGTCCATTAAAATAGCTTTTTCTACCATATAACACCAAAAAAATAGCCTTGCATAAGCAAGGCTTCAATGTTAAATAACGTCGCCTTGCAAGTATCACTGTACTTATTTTAAAGACCATCTAAAAAAATTATACAGTAGGCAAAACTACTTGTCAATACTTTTTAAAAAATTTAAACTAATATTTTAAAATTCGCTTGATTTTGAATTATATATTGTTTATACTATATATAAATTAAGCCTAAAATATATTAAATAAATATAGGGGGGTCTTATGTTTTATTCATCTGCTACTCAAACAGTGTTGCATCTTTGGTGGAATGCACATAAACTTTATCAAAAAGGGTATTGTTATAAAATTACCTTAAACGATAAAAGCGTTGTTTTTACTAAAAAAACGTTGTTTGATTTTTTTAATTTACAACCTGATACAGAATATAAAGTAACAATTCAATTATGTGATGAAAATAAACGTCCCGTTGCCGAAGCGGAAACAGAAGTTTACAGAACTTTAAAAGATACTGATAAATTTATTGATATTACTAAGTCACCATACTATGCAATAGGCGACGGCGAGTTTGATAATACGGAAATTTTGTTAAAAGCAATTAATAATTGCAAAGAAAATGATATTTTGCTTATCCCTATGGGAACTTATGCTGTAAAAAATTTAGTTATAAATTCAAACGTAAGATTTCGTTTTGAAAATGATGCAAGCCTTGTTGTAAAGGGGGACTAATCGTGATAAAAAGTGTAGTATATTCAAATAGAATTAAAATATATTTCGATTACGTTAAAGGTTTTCAAGACGATTTCGTATTTGAAATCACTATGGGCGATAACGTCTATACGACTAATAATTTTCATTACTCTTTTTATAACTTAAATTATGATACTGAGTACACGTTTAACGTAGTGTTAAAAGATAATAAAGGTAATTTAGTTTTAGATTTAGGAAGTGCTAAAATCAAAACTTTAAAATCTAAAAAATTTATCGACGTAAGCAAACCTCCTTATAATGCCGTAGGTGACGGCGTTACTTTAAATACTTTATCTTTACAAAAAGCCATTGACGATTTAAAAAAGGACGAATTGTTATATATTCCTAACGGCGTATATTTAACGGGCGCGTTAAATTTAAAAAGCGACACTGAAATTTATTTAGAAGACAATGCAACTTTACAAGGTAGTGAGAAATGCATTGACTACTTGCCAAAAACCAATAGCCGTTTTGAAGGTAACGAAGTCGTTACGTATCGTTCACTTTTAAATGCTGGTAAAATGGATAGTAAAAGTGGACCAAATTGTGAAAATATTGTAATTTACGGCGGTAAAATATTTGGTGGTGGACCTAATTTACGTAAAGATATAATAGATACTGAAAAAGTTGAAATTTTAAAGGAAAACGGGCTTGAAAATCACCCTAATCCGCCAGGTTTTTACTCATCGATTTTACCAGGTAGAAGAAGGGGAAGAACGGTACATTTTGCAAACGTTAAAAACGTAATTATTGCCGATACTGAAATAGGCAACGCACCAGCGTGGAACTTGCATTTCTTGTATTGTGAAGACGTTGTAACTTGCGATTGTAAAATTGTTTCTCACGGTATAAGTAACGGCGATGGTTGGGACCCTGATTCTTCTAAAAATTGCACGTTATTTGGAACGTTTTTCGATACGGGCGACGATTGCATAGCAATTAAGTCTGGTAAAAATTTAGAGGGATATTTAATTAATAGACCAAGTGAAAATATTACTATATTTGATTGTAAAAGCGTTGACGGATACGGCATAGGAATAGGTAGTGAACTTTCAGGTGGTATTAAAAACGTAAATATTTACAACGTAAACTTCTTAGGTAAAAATGGTGGTAGTTTCTTTGTAAAATACACTAAAAAACGTGGTGGCGTCGTTGAAAACTTTAACGTAAATCATTGTCAGTTTACTGATTTAAGTATTTCGTATTACACTATCAACGACGACGGCGAGCCTGCACCTATTTGTCCAAAAGTTAAAAACTTTGTTTTTAATGATATAAAAGTAACGGGCATTAGATACTTTACAGGACAAACAAGGGCGCTTATAGGCGACGTTATAAGATTACAAGGTTATGAAGACGATTTTACAATTGATAACGTCGTTTTAAGCAACATAAAAATAGCAAAAAGGAATTTTGTGCCATATCAAACAATGGTTATTAAAAACGTTAAAAATTTAAAGATAAGCAACGTAGAATACGTGGAGGATTAATATGCAAGAAATATTTAAGACGGTCAGACCTGAACAAGTTGGTATTAAAAGTACAAACGTTAAAAAGTTTTATGAAAAAGTTGAAGAAATTGGTTTAACAGAGCACGGTGTTTTAATGATGAGAGGAAACACCATTTTCTCTGAGGCTTATTGGGCTCCGTTTCACAAAGATTATTGTCATAGAATGTATTCAGAAACTAAAAGTTTTGTCGGTATAGCAGTTGGTATGTTGGTTGAAGACGGGTTGGTTAATTTAGACGATAAAATTTGCGATTATTTTAGAGATAAAATTGACGGACCTATCCACGAATATTTAGAAAATCAAACTATTCGTCAAATGTTAACAATGACAACGTCAGTTAGGTGTGAAGGTCACTTTACAAATAAAGACAAAGATAGAACGCACTTATACTTAAATAGTAAAAGAATTGTAAGGCCGGCAGGTACAACGTGGGAATACGATAGTGCAGGTTCACAAGTTTTATGTAGTTTAGTTGAGAGACTTACGGGTAAAAAATTATTAGACTATATGAAGGAAAGAATTTTTAATCATATCGGCTCTTTCAAAACGGCAGAAGTATTAATGATTCCAACAGGCGAATCATGGGGCGACTCTGCTATGGTTTGTACGTTACGTGATATTGCATCATTTGGTAGATTTTTATTAAACTATGGTACGTGGGACGGCAAACGATTAATGAACGAAGAATATATAAGGGAAGCAACATCTCCGCTTGTAGATAATACGATATCAGGGCATAATTCTAATTATCATTCGCACGGTTACGGATATCAAATTTGGCGTTTTGGCGAAGATAGTTTCGGTTTTGTCGGTATGGGTTGTCAATTAACTATTTGTAACACTAAAAAAGATATTATTTTTGCTTGTAACAGCGATAATATAGGTGCACACTATGGTTACGACGCTATTATTGACCTTTTCAATACTTATATTATTGATACCGTTGTCGATGAAGAATTACCTAATGACGAAAATGCTTACACTGAACTTCAAAATTATTGTGCTAATTTAAAACTTCGTTCAATTAAAGGTAAACCCTATGACCCGTTAGTTGAAAAAATTAATGGTAAAGTTTATAAACCGATAGCAACAAACACACAAGGTATAACTGAGTTTTCTTTATCGTTTAACGAAGATGGAAGTGGTACGTTCGACTACGTTAACGGTCAAGGCAAAAAGCAAATTTGCTTTAAATACGGCGACAATGCTTTTGGTAAATTTCCACAATACGGTTATAGTAACGAATATGCATCAATACCGGCAGGTGGTGACTTTATGTACAAGTGCGCTGCGTCAGGTGCGTGGAGACCAGGCAATAAGTTTATGTTATACGTACAAATAATCGATAAATATTTTGGCAACCTTACAATTTCGTTCTTCTATAAAGACGATATCGTAAACGTTGTTATGGATAAACACGCCGAATACTTCTTAGGCGAATATTTAGGCGAATTTACTGCAAAAGTAGAATAAAAATAAAAGGCAAGGGTATAAATTACCTTGCCTTTTAATTTTTGTATTTACAATATCGTTATTGTATGATATAATAATAAAACGTGATTATATATTTTTATATTAATGCAAAAAATATATATTAATTAATTTTTTAAATTAAAAAAGCAAGACAACGTCTTGCTTTATGGTGCCGGTGGTGGGACTCGAACCCACACACCCTCGCGGATAATAGATTTTGAGTCTATCTCGTCTGCCAGTTCCAACACACCGGCGAATATGTGTAAAATTATAATAGCACAATCGCAAACAAAAATCAATTATTTTAAGCACAAAAAAGGAAATTATGAATAAACTTGTCTTAATTGACGGCAACAGTTTAATAAATAGGGCTTTTTACGCAACTCCACCATTAACTAACAAAAATGGTGTTTCTACAAATGCCGTCTTCGGCTTTGTAAATATGCTTGTAAAAGTAATTAACGACGTAAAACCTAACCATATTTTAGTTGCATTTGATAGGCGTGAACCTACTTTTAGGCATAAAATGTACACCGAATATAAAGGTACAAGGAAGCCTATGCCAGAAGATTTACGTCCACAAATACCACTTTTAAAAGAAGTTTTAACAAAAATGGGTATTAAAATCTATGATAAACCAGGTTTTGAAGCCGACGATATTATAGGCTCTTTTGCTAAAAAATATTCGGGAGAAACTATAATTATCACTGGTGATAAGGATAGTTTTCAACTTGTTGACGAAACGACTTCGGTTTATTTTACACGTCGTGGTATTAGTGATATCGACATTTTGAATATTGAAAATTTTAAAGAAAAAACAGGTATTATGCCTTGTCAAGTTACCGACTTAAAGGCGTGTATGGGCGATAGTTCCGATAATATACCAGGTATTATTGGTGTTGGCGAAAAAACGGCGCATACTATAATCGAAACTTACGAAAATATCGAAAATTTATATAAT
Organism: Christensenellaceae bacterium; assembly: GCA_045645865.1. Taxonomy (GTDB): domain Bacteria; phylum Bacillota; class Clostridia; order Christensenellales; family Borkfalkiaceae; genus HGM11412. The sequence continues at coordinate 56,572 of JAZRJP010000012.1, forward strand.
CATACCGACGATTTTAAGGGTAAATTGCAAGAAAAAATTGTAAACGGCAAAGAGTTGTGCTTTTTAAGTAAAGTTTTAGCAACAATCGACGTTAACGTTGATATTGAGTTAAGTGAAGACGATTTAGGCTATATTTATCCGTTCAACGACGATGCTAAACGTATTTTTACCGAACTTGAATTTAGAGGGATTTTAAAAAGAAGCGAACTTTTTGTTCAAGAAGAAAATCAAGTTACAATAAATGCCGATAAGGACGTGAACGTTATTGAAATAACGCCAAATACTAATATTGAGTTAATATTAAAACCAAATCAAATAACCTTTGTTAGTGAAGAAGACGTTAGTTTTTATAACGGCGACGGTAACGAATATAAATTAAAGATAAAAGAAACGTTTTTTGACGAAGGCTTTTTGTTTAGTGATGCTATAAAATTGTTTAAAAACTACTTTGAAGATGAAAACAATACCGTTATTTGCTACAATGCAAAAAGGCTTGCGTACACGTTAAAAGATTACGATATTTCGTTTAATGCAAAAAGTGAAGACGTTGATATTTTGCGATATTTACTTGATTTTTCGGGCAAAGAAGAAAGTTTAAAAGATACTCTTTATTATTATGGTCTTAACGAAAAATCGCCTGCATATAGCCTTAACGCATTGTTTAAACAATTCAGTAATAAATTAAAAGAAGAGGGCGTAGAAAGGCTTTATTATGACGTAGAATTACCTTTATGGCGTGTTTTATTCGATATGGAAAATCAAGGCTTTAAAATTGATTTAGAAGAACTTGAAAACTTATCGCAATTATATAAAAAAGAAATAGACGATTTATCTAAACGTATAAAAGAGTTGGCTGGCGAAGATTTTAACATAAATTCGCCAAAGCAATTAGCCTACGTTTTATATGATAAACTTAATTTAGGTAAAAGCAAAAAGACTAAAAAAGGTTCAATTTCAACAAGCGCTGAACAATTAGAAAGTTTAATCTCTACGCACGAAATTATACCTTTAATTTTGCGTTATAGACAAATACAAAAACTTTACTCAACGTATATCGAAGGGTTTAAGCCTTTGATAGATAAAAACACAGGTATTGTTCACACGATATTTAATCAAACGTTAACGCAAACGGGTAGGCTTTCTTCAAAAGAGCCAAATTTACAAAATATACCTGTAAAAAGTGACGAAGGTAAAGTTCTTCGTAAATTGTTTACGGCAAAAAGTCAAGATAACTTGCTTATTGATGCCGACTATTCGCAAATTGAGTTAAGGCTTTTAGCGCATTTTTCACAAAGCGAAGAATTAGTTAAGGCTTATAAAGAAAATAAAGATATTCACTCAATAACGGCAAGTCAAGTATTTAACGTGCCGTTAAGCGAAGTAACAAGTAAAATGCGTAGCAGTTCAAAAGCCGTTAATTTTGGTATAATTTACGGAATAAGTGAATACGGTTTAGCCAAAAACTTAAAAATTTCTCCTATTGACGCTAAAAATTATATTGCAAGATATTACGAAAGTTATCCAAGCGTTAAAGAATATATGGCTAAAAACGTTGAGTTTGCACGTAAAAACGGCTACGTTTCGACTATTTTAAACAGAAAGCGTTATATTAAAGAAATAAATTCTTCAAACTTTAATTTAAGAAGTTTTGGTGAAAGGGCGGCTATGAATATGCCTCTTCAAGGTAGTAGTGCCGATATTATCAAAATAGCGATGGTAAACGTTTATAATAGGCTAAAAAGTGAAAATTTAAAAGCAAAACTTATACTGCAAGTGCACGACGAACTTATTATTGACTGTCCAAAAGAAGAAGTTGAAGTCGCAAAACGAATTTTAGTTGAAGAAATGCAAAATGCCGTTTCTTTAAGCGTACCACTTTTAGTTGAAGCAAACGTAGGCAAAACGTGGTTTGAGGCAAAATAATGAAAAATAAAATTTACGCTATAACGGGTGGAATAGGTAGTGGAAAATCACTTGTTATAAACTATTTAAAAAATAAAGGTTACGCAACTTTTAGTGCCGACCAAATATATAATGATTTGTTAAAGGACGCTAATTTCGTTAAAGAAATTTATCGTCTTTTAGCCATTGATTGTAATGATTTTACAACTTTTAATAGAACCGTTGTGTCAAGCGTAGTTTTTGCCGATAAAAATAAACTTGAACTACTTAATAAATTTACTCATAAAAAAATTATGGAAACAATGCTTGCTTTAAGCAAAAATGTTAACGGAGTAGTTTTTAACGAAGTTCCTTTGCTTTTTGAAAGTGGTTATGAAAATTTATACGACGGCGTAATCGTTATTTGTAGGGACGTTCAAGAAAGGATAAACGCCGTTATTAAAAGGGATAATAAAACAGAAAGCCAAGTTCAAGATATTATAAAAAATCAGTTTAATTATGATAATATTTCTTCAAAAAAGCATATACTTATTGTAAATGATAGCGATATAAATTCGCTTTATAATAAGGTGGAAGAAATATTAAGTGAAATTTAAAAGGATAATTTTTATATTTAGTATTATATTAGCAGTATTGGTAGGCTATATTTTTTACGAAGTCTCTTTAAGTAGCAGGTATTATAAGTTAGTAAAAAGCGAATGCGAAAAATATGGATTAAATAGCATTACCGTTATATCGTTAATAAAAACTGAAAGCAATTTTAATAAAAACGCAAAATCAACCAAAAATGCCAAAGGGTTAATGCAAATAAAAGACCAAACGGCAAAATACGTGTCTGAACTTTATAACATTGAATACGACGATTTGTTCGATTATAAATCTAACGTAAAATTAGGCGTGGCATATCTTGATTATTTAACTAAAAAATTCAAGTACGAAGACGTAGTTTTATGTGCCTATAATGCAGGGGAAAGCGTAGTTAATAGTTGGAAAGAAAAAGGGTATATTAAAAACGACGATATAAATTATATACCTTATAAAGAAACAAAAAATTATTTAACCAAAATAAAAAAATTAAAGAATTTTTACACGATATTTTATTAAGCACCAATAGGTGCTTTTTTTGTTTAATATTATTAAAAATGCAAATAATAAAAATATTATGAAACACTTGCTAACAACTATCGAAAGTAAAATTTTAAACTACTTATTATGCGTTCAAAATAACGTAAATTACACGCTAATTTTGCTTGATGAAATTAAACAAGCAGTTAGTGAAATTAAAGATTATACAAGCCAACAAGTTTTAGTAGTTTTTAAAAGTTTGCAAGAATTAGAATATATAAAAATCATTTACCAAAGTAGAGAAAATTTTTTAATTGAACTAACTAATAAAGGAAAAAATTTTACTAATAATTCAAAATTGAAAAATTCTTATAATTTTAGAAATAATCGTAAATTTTGCAATTTTTTCTTATCATTTATAAGTTATTATTTAGCAACGATTTTAGCCATAATAACGTGTCTTTTTATTTATAATTATGTTAAGTAAAACTGAAATAAAATTATTAAAAATTATAAACGACAACGCTAACGAACAAGGCGTAACTCTAATTAGTTTAATGGCTATATTAGTTTTTTTAGATTGCAAAAATTTAGCAAATTTTAATGTAAAAAAGGCTTTGATTTTACTTATGCAAAACGATTATTTAGACGTAACTTTTATTGAAAAAAATAACGAAGAATATTGCTTGGTTACCTTAAAAAACAAAGGTAAAAATTATAAAGTTGAAAAAGAAAACGTGTATCGTCAGTTTAAAACAAAATTGCTTTTAGCCTTTATAGGTGCAATCGTATCCTTTTTAGTTGGTAAAATTTTGTATTTTATTTTTAGTTAAAATATGTAAATTATTTACATATTTAAAATTTTGTGTTACAATGTTTTATAGTGGTGTATTATGGGTAAAAGTTTTGATTTAAAAAGTAAATATCAACCAACAGGCGACCAACCTTTTGCCATACAATCTTTAACCGAAGGTGTTTTAGACGGCTTAAAAACGCAAGTATTATTAGGCGTTACGGGTAGTGGTAAGACTTTTACTATGGCAAACGTAATTAATAACGTAAATAGACCGGCACTTGTTATTGCTCACAACAAAACGCTTGCAGGTCAACTTTGTAATGAGTTTAGAGAGTTTTTTCCAAACAATGCCGTTGAATATTTCGTTTCTTATTACGATTATTATCAACCAGAATCTTATTTACCTCAAACAGACACTTACATTGAAAAAGACTTGTCTATTAACGACGAAATTGATAAACTCCGTCATAGTGCAACTTGTGCTCTTGCCGAAAGGGACGACGTAATCGTAGTTGCTTCGGTAAGTTGTATTTATGGTTTAGGTGCACCAGAAGAATATTATCGTTTAGCCGTATCGTTAAGACCGAATATGACCTTTAAGCAAAACGATTTAATCAACAAATTAGTGTCTATTAACTACACGAGAAGCGATATTGATTTTCAACGTAGCACGTTTAGAGTTAGGGGTGACGTTGTAGATATTTTCCCTGCATCTAATAGTGAAATTATTATTCGTGTTGAATATTTTGGCGACGAAATAGAGTGTTTAAGTGAAGTTGAGTACGTTACAGGTAATAAAATCAACACTTTAAAGCACGCCGTAATTTTCCCCGCAAGCCACTATGCCGTTGATAATGAAAAGTTAAATAATTGCTTGCAAGTGATTACAAAAGATATGCAAGATGAAGTTAAAGCCTTTAAAGAAAAAGGCAAAATTTTAGAAGCCGAAAGGTTAATGCAAAGAACGTCTTACGATATCGAAATGATGAAAGAAATAGGCTATTGTAGTGGTATTGAAAATTATAGCCGATATTTTGACGGAAGAAAGATTGGCGAGCCTCCTTTTACCTTAATTGATTACTTTAACAAAGACTTTTTGCTTTTTATTGACGAAAGTCATATGACAATACCTCAACTTCGTGCTATGTATAACGGCGATAAATCACGTAAAACTAACTTAGTTGACTATGGATTTAGGTTAAAATCGGCGTTTGATAATAGGCCGTTAAAGTTCGAAGAGTTTGAAAGTAAAATAGGTCAAGTAATATGTGTTTCGGCAACTCCGGGCGAATATGAAAAAAATCTTGCAGATAACGTAGCCGAACAAATTATTAGACCAACGGGGCTTTTAGACCCGATAGTTGAAATTCGTAAAACAAAAGGTCAAATCGACGATATTGAAAGTGAAGTTAAAAAAGTTATTGAAAATAATGGTAGAGTGCTTATAACGACTTTAACAAAAAAAATGGCAGAAGAATTGACTAAATATTTAAAAGAACGTCATTTTAAATGTTGTTATATGCATAGTGAAATCGACACGTTAGAAAGGTTTGATATAATTTCAAGCCTAAGAAAAGGTGAAAACGATATTTTAGTTGGTATTAACTTACTGCGTGAAGGTTTAGATATGCCCGAAGTTAAGTTGGTTATAATTTTAGACGCCGACAAAGAAGGTTTTTTACGTAGTGATACAGCCTTAATTCAAACGATAGGTAGAACGGCAAGGAATAGCGAAGGCAGAGTTATTATGTATGCCGACGTTTTAACCGATAGTATGAAAAGGGCTATAAATGAAACGACAAGGCGTAGGCAAATTCAACAAGAATACAATAAAAAGCACAATATTACGCCAAAAACTATAATAAAAGACGTTGTAAACACATTAAACGTTACAACGAAAACTGATAAGGTTAAAGATATTGATTATAAAGATATACCAGAAGAAATTGAAAAATTGACGGCTCTTATGAAAATTGCGACAAAAACTTTGGATTTTGAAAAGTGTATAGAACTTCGTGATACAATAAATGCCTTAAAAAAGAAAATGAGAAAATAATATGATTGATTATATAAAAATTAAAGGAGCAAAACAAAATAATCTACAAAATTTAGACGTAGAAATTCCACGCAACAAACTTGTAGTGTTTACAGGGCTTTCGGGTAGTGGTAAATCGACGCTTGCGTTCGATACTATTTTTGCCGAAGGTCAACGCAAGTATATGGAAAGTTTATCAAGTTATGCACGTCAATTTTTAGGTCAAATGGAAAAACCCGACGTAGAAAGCATCGAAGGTTTGTCGCCGGCAATTTCTATCGACCAAAAAACAACGTCGCACAATCCACGTTCAACCGTTGGTACGGTAACTGAAATTCACGATTATTTAAGATTATTATTTGCAAAAACAGGCACTCCACATTGTTACAATTGTGGTAGAAAAATTCAAAAACAAAGCGTTGACGAAATTGTCGATTTAATATTAAATTATGAAGAAAACTCTAAAATTTTAGTAACAGCACCTGTTGTAAGGGGTAAAAAAGGTGAGTTTGAAAAACTTTTTGCTACTTACAAAAAAAGTGGTTACGTTAGAGTTTACGTTGACGGAAGCGTCTATTCGTTAGACGAAGAAATTAAACTTGAAAAAAACATAAAACACGATATTAGCGTTGTCGTTGATAGATTAATTGTTAAAAACGACGTTCGTTCAAGGCTTACTCAGTCGGTAGAAAGTGCGTTAAAACTCACAAAAGGATTAGTTACTATTGTAAATGATGGTGTTGAAGAATTATTCTCAACAGAATATTCTTGTCCTAATTGTCAAATATCAATCCCTGAAATAGAACCACGCTTATTTTCGTTTAATAATCCGTTTGGCGCGTGTCCTGATTGTAAAGGTTTAGGAACTATCACGGCTATTGACGAAAAATTGATAATAGGCGATACTTCTAAAAGTTTAAACGATGGTGCGTTAGTAATTTCAGGTTGGAATTTAGATTCAAGCAAAATTACGCAAATGTATTTTCGTTCACTTTCAAAACATTACGGCTTTGATTTAAACACTCCTTTAAAGGACTTGCCAAAGCATATTCTTGATATTTTGCTTTTTGGTAATAATGGCGAGCAAATAAAAATGGAGTATTCTACAAAAACTTTTACGGGCGAATACAAAGGTTCTTATGAAGGTGTAATACCTAATTTAGAAAGAAGATATAGAGAAACTACGTCAGATTATACTAAAAGTGAAATTGAAAAGTATATGTACACCGTTCCTTGTAAAACTTGTAATGGTAAAAGGTTAAAAAAAGAAGCGTTAAGCGTGCTTGTCGGTGGTAAAAATATTGCGGAAATAAGCGATATGAGTGTGATAGACGCTTATGAGTTTATAGATAATATTTCATTTACAAAAAATAATGAAATTATCTCAAAAAGCATAGTTAAAGAAATTAAAGCAAGGCTTAACTTTTTAAGGGAAGTAGGTTTAGAATATTTAACTTTATCAAGAACGGCAGGCACTTTGTCGGGTGGTGAAGCACAACGTATACGTTTAGCAACGCAAATTGGCAGTGGATTAACGGGTGTTTTATATATTTTAGACGAGCCAAGTATAGGCTTACACCAAAAAGATAACGAAAAGTTAATTAAATCATTAAAAAGGTTAAAAGACTTAGGCAATACCGTTATAGTAGTTGAACACGACGAAGATACTATAAAAAGTGCCGACTTTATCGTCGATATAGGGCCAAAAGCAGGTGTGCACGGTGGACAAGTTATTGTTGCAGGAACGTTGCAAGACGTTATAAATTGTAAAGAAAGTTTAACGGGCGATTATCTTGCAGGTAGAAAAAGTATTGAAATTCCACCATATTACGTTCAAAGTGACGGTAGGCTTTTAAGTGTTATTGGTGCTAAGCAAAACAACTTAAAGAATATCGACGTTGATTTTAAAGTAGGTCTTTTAAACGTTGTAACGGGTGTTTCTGGTAGTGGTAAAAGTTCACTTGTAAACGAAGTGTTGTATCCTGCGGTTGCATCAAGATTAATGCGTTCAAAGGTTCGTCAAGGTTCTTACGATAATATTTTAGGGTTAGAACATTTTGATAACGTTATATCAATCGACCAATCGCCTATTGGAAGAACGCCACGTAGTAATCCTGCAACTTATACGGGTGTATTTACTTATATTCGTGAATTGTTTGCTTCTACTATTGATGCAAAGGCAAAAGGATATAGTGCAGGTAGGTTTAGTTTTAACGTTTCAGGTGGCAGGTGTGAGCATTGCCAAGGCGATGGAACAATAACTATCTCAATGCACTTCTTGCCAGACGTTTACGTTTCTTGCGAAGTGTGTGACGGCAAAAGATATAATAGAGAAACGTTAGAAGTTAAATATAAAGGCAAATCAATTTACGACGTGCTTGAAATGACGGTTGACGAAGCAACAGAATTTTTTGAAAACGTGCCACGTATTTACAATAAAATTAAAACTCTTAAAGAAGTAGGTTTAGGTTATATAAAATTAGGTCAATCGGCAACAACGTTGTCAGGTGGAGAAGCGCAAAGGGTTAAACTTGCAACCGAACTTTGTAAACGTTCAACGGGTAAAACGTTATATATTTTAGACGAGCCGACAACAGGCTTGCACGTTCACGACGTCAAAAAGTTAATAAATATCTTCTATAAGTTAAGGGATAGTGGTAACACTCTTATTGTGATAGAGCATAATTTAGACGTTATAAAGGTTGCAGACAATATAATTGATTTAGGCTTAAATGGTGGAGATAAAGGTGGTACGGTCGTTGCTACGGGAACGCCAATTGAATTATCTAAGTCAAAAGAAAGTTATACAGGGGAATATTTAAGAAAAATATTTAAGGATAAGTTATGATTAGGGACGAATTTAAACAAAAGAAAAAAGAAGATTTATCAAGTAGAGAAATTAAACAAATAAGAAGATTAGGCGAAAGGGTGTTTTACTCAACAAGCGTAAATAAAATTAAAGACAATATTAAGTTATTTGATTTTTCGGCAATAGGTGGTTTAATTACTTGTATTATACCTTATATTTACATTGTTGACGCCGTATTTTTTGTCGAACAACAATCAAGCACGGCATACGTTGCTTTCGCTATTTTAACGGCTGTTTTGCTTTTTGTTTTAGTTTGGTTTACTGTATGTAGACCTATTCTTAAAAAGAACTTAAAAAAATATCAAAGCAAATTACAAGAAATGTCTAACAAAGAAGTAAATAAATACAAAAATCTTAAAAAATAATGGTGAATTAATATGAAAGGCTTAAAAAACGTAAACGTTTACGTCGAAAATCAAGGTATTATAAAATGTGATATTTGTTTTAAAAATGGTAAAATTCTTCTAAACGATACTTGCGATGAAGAAATTTTAAAAATTAGTGACGATTACGTCGTTATTCCGGGGTTTGTTGACGAACATATACACGGAGCAGGTGGCTACGACGCTATGGACGCTACTGAAAATGCTTTGAACGTTATAGCAAACAGCGTTGCCAAAGAGGGTACAACTACCTTTTTAGCAACGACAATGACGCAAAGTGTAGAAAATATATCAAAAGCGTTAATAAACGTTGATAATTACATAAAAAATAATCATATCGACGGGGCAAGGGTAGGTGGAGTGCATTTAGAAGGTCCGTTTATTTCGCCTAAATTTAAAGGTGCTCAACCATTAGAATACGTTGCTTCGCCTTGTGTTGAAATTTTTAAAAATTATTACAAATTAAGTGGCGAAAGTATTAAGATTGTGTCGTTAGCACCCGAAATCGACAATGCAGAGCAATTAATCAAATATTTAAACGAAATAGGTGTAGTTGCTTCAATAGGTCACTCAGGGGCAAAATACGAAGATTGCGACAAGGCAATTAGTTTAGGCGTTTCAAACGTAACGCATACTTATAACGCTCAATCTCCACTTCATCATAGAGATATAGGGGTTGTTGGTTGTGCGCTTTTAAGGGACGAACTTAGTAGTGAAATTATTTGTGATACGATACACGTAAGCGTACCAGCAATTAAGTTGTTAATAAAAAATAAACCGTCAAGCAAGGTGATTTTAATTACCGATGCAATGCGTGCAAAACACATGCCTGATGGCGAGTCTGAATTAGGTGGTCAAGTAGTTATAGTTAAAAACGGCGAAGCAAGGTTAGTTGACGGAACTTTGGCAGGTAGCGTTTTAAAAATGAACGATGCTATTAAAAACCTTGTTGAAAAGGTTGAAGTTCCATTTTTAAAGGCTATTGATATGGCAACTATAAATCCGGCAAAAAATATTAAAATGGACGATAAAATTGGTTCTATAAAAAATGGCAAAAATGCAGATATTACCGTAATAAATAAAAATACTTACGAAATTATTTTAACAGTTAGGGACGGCAACGTAATTTACAAAAAATAAGTTATAATAGGGGTGAATTATGGACTATAAAGTTGCATATCAAAGTTGGTTAAATAATCCTAAAATTAATGCCGAAGCATATGACGAACTTATAAACGTTAAAGATAACGATGCAGAAATTGAATATAGGTTTTCTCAAACCTTGCAGTTTGGAACGGCAGGTATGCGTGGTATTATAGGTTATGGTACCAATATGATGAACGTTTACACGGTAGCAAGGGCAACGAAAGGGTTAGCAGAATATATTAAGTCATTAGGAACTACGGCAATGAGCCGTGGTGTAGTTATTTCATACGATACACGAAAAAACTCTTTACTTTTTGCTAAAAAAACGGCAGGAGTATTGCTTTTAAATGGTATAAAAGTTTATTTGTATGAAAAAGCAAGACCTGTACCTATGCTTTCATTTGCCGTAAGGCATTTTAAAGCCGTTGCAGGCGTTATGATAACGGCAAGTCATAATCCTAAGGAATATAACGGCTACAAAGTATATGGTAGCGACGGAGCACAAATGTCGCCCGAAGACACTGACAAAGTTGTTGAGTTTATCGATAAAGTTAATGATTATTTTTCGATAGACGCTATTAAAATAGAAACGCTAAAAAATAGTCGATTACTTAAAATAATAAAACAAAATTTTGATAATAAATACGTAAACACACTTAAAAAATTATCACTTTCAAAAAATGCAGTAAAAAAATACGGCAAAAAATTAAAAATAGTTTACACCCCGTTACACGGCACAGGTTATGCTCCCGTAACCTTATTGCTTAAAAAATTAGGAATAAATTATTCGTTATGTGACGAACAAATTATGCCTGATAGTGAGTTTTCGACGGTAAAAGTGCCAAACCCTGAAATGCCAGAAGCGTTAAGTTTAGCTATGTTAAAGGCTGATAAAATATCGGCAGACGTTGTCTTAGGCACGGACCCTGATAGCGATAGGTTAGGCGTGGCAATAAGGGATGATAAAGACAAATTTATTAACTTAACGGGTAATCAAGTAGGAGTATTACTTGCAAACTATATAATGTTTAGGCTTAAAAGTGAAAACTTGCTTAATAATAATCCCTTTATCGTTAAAAGTTTTGTATCAACAAATATGATAAACGCTATTTGCAAAGACTATGGTGTAAAATTGATTGAAACGCCCGTAGGATTTAAATTTATAGGCGAAAAAATTAAAGAAAGCGAAATTAATAAAAACGGCACGTTCATTTTCGGTTTTGAAGAAAGTTGTGGATATTTAAGGGGAACGCACGCAAGGGATAAAGATGCCGTTGTTGCGACAATGCTTTTTAGTGAAATGACTTGTTATTATGAATATAATAATCAAACCGTTTACGGCGTTTTACAAGACCTTTATAAAAAATATGGTTATACAATAGAAAAGACGATTTCTACGTCTTATAGTGGAGCAAACGCAATGAACGAAATGAATAAAGTTGTTGATTTGTTAAAAACTAAGGACGTAAAAAATATAGGCAAATATAACGTTTTAGCAACAAGGAATTACGCTAACGGAACTATAAAATATACAAGTGGCAAAGTTGAAAATTTAGAATACGACAATATAAATTGTATGTTTTATGAACTTGAAGCAGGCGGCTTTGTTTGTGTAAGACCAAGTGGTACAGAGCCTAAACTTAAAGTGTATTATTCGGTAAAAGGCAATACTGTTTTAGAAGCCGAAAACATGTTAAAAGAAGTTTCTACCGAATTTGAAAAATTCTTAAAATAATCGATAAAATCTAAAATTTTAAACAAAATTAAAAAAGGATAACGCTTGTTATCCTTTTTTAATTTACATTATTTAATTTTACTTTTTTAAAGTTTGTAAATAGTCGCCGATATCGTACATTGCTTTTGAAAGAGCGTCAACCTCAGGAAGCATAACAACTCTGAAATGGTCAGGAGTTTTCCAACCGAAACCACTGCCGGCAACAATAAGAATTTTCTTATTTTCTAATAAATCGAAAGCAAATTGTTTATCGTCTGTAACGTTGTATCTTGTCGTATCAATTTTAGGGAACGAATAGAATGCGCCCCTTGTCTTAACACAAGATAAACCATCAATATTTTCAATGGCTTTAAATACTGCTTCTCTTTGTTCGTAAATTCTTCCACCAGGAGAAATCATTTGTTTAGTGTACTCAGTATCTTTAAGAGCAGTAGGTATTATTAATTGCATTACAGCGTTAGAGCAAAGTCTTACAGAAGCAAGCGTTACAAGTGCCTTTCTAATTTCGTTACGAAGTTCAGTTTTACCACTTAAAACAATCCAACCACATCTAAAACCACATAAGCAGTGTGATTTTGAAAGTCCGTTAAACGTAATAACCGTTAAATCAGGAGCAAGTTTAGCAAAAGAAGTGTGTGTTAATCCGTCTAAAACAAGTCTATCGTAAATTTCGTCTGAATAAACTACTAAATTATGTTTTCTTGCTAAATTAGCAATAGAAATAAGCATATCGTCTGAATATAACGCACCCGTCGGATTGTTAGGGTTAATAACAACAATAGCCTTTGTTTTTGCAGTAATTTTGCTTTCTATATCTTTTAAATCAGGCATCCAGTCAGATTGTTCATCACAAGTATATAAAACGGGAACACCACCAACTTGTAAAACTGAGTTTGTCCAAAGTGAGTAGCAAGGGCAAGGAATTAAAACTTCTTCGCCTGGGTTAATAAGGGCAGTAATACTCATATTAGCCGCTTCACTAACGCCGTTACAAATAAATACGTCGTCAGTAGTAATATCTTCAATACCTTTTGTCATTTCATAATCAACAATTGATTGAAGTGCGGGCATCATACCCCTAATACCACAATAACCTAAACTTTTATCAACGTTTTCAATTAAAGTTTGTTTAACGCTTTCAGGCATTTTAAAGCCAAATGCCGCAGGGTTACCTGTGTTTAATTTTAAAACTTTTTGGCCATTTTTTTCCATTTCTAACGCTTTAAAAAATACAGGTCCTCTTATGTCTGAGTGAATGTTTGAAATTCTGTCAGCAGTTTTTAATATTTCCATAAATTTTCTCCTTACGAAATTATAATATCAATATAACATTAGAATTTTTTTTTGTCAATTAAAAATTGTACTCTTTTTAACTTGTTAAAAAACTTAGTTTATGTTACAATAATCATATGGATAATTTACAGTTTGAAAAATTGAATAAAGAACAAATTTTGCCCGTTAAAGATACGCAAGGTGCAGTTTTAGTTATTGCAGGTGCAGGCAGTGGTAAAACAAGGGTTTTAACGACAAGAATTGCTTATTTAGTAAATGGGCTTAACGTAAAACCAAGTGAAGTTTTAGCGATTACCTTTACCAACAAAGCCGCTAATGAAATGAAGTATCGTTTAGGTACAATGATTAAAGGTGTAAACGATATGTGGGTTTCAACAATACACTCAATGTGCGTTAAAATTTTACGTAGTTGTATCCAAAGGCTTGATTTTACGCAAAACTTTACTATCTATACCGAAGAAGAAAAGGAAAAGGTTTTAAAGCGTATAATTAGCGAAATGGAACTTGACCAAGATAAATTCTTAAAAGAAGCCAAAAATCATATTTCAAACGCTAAAAATAACGATTTATCGCCAAGGGAATATAAGGAAGAACATATTAAAATGCCAAACATAGGCGTTTACGTTGAAATTTATGCTAAATATCAGCAAATTTTAAAGAAAAACAACGCCCTTGATTTTGACGATTTGTTAATTTATACTTGTCGTTTATTAAATGAAGACGACGAGGTTTGTGAATATTACGCTAAAAAGTTTAAATACGTACACGTTGACGAATTTCAAGATACAAATACAATTCAGTATATAATAATTAAAAAACTTGCTTCTTATTGGGGCAACATATTTGTCGTAGGTGACGACGACCAAAGTATTTACGGTTGGCGTGGTGCTAAAATTGCAAATATTTTAAACTTTAATAAAGATTTTATAGGTGCAAAAGTTTATAAATTGCAACAAAACTATCGTTCGACAAAACAAATTCTTAAAGTTGCAAATCAAGTTATTAAAGACAATAGTATTCGTCGTGACAAAACGCTTTGGACGGAAAATGCCGAAGGTGCAACGCCAACTTTATTCGTAGGCGAAGAAGAAATTAACGAAGCCGAATACATTGCTAAAAAAATCAAAAACGGTATAAATAATGGTAAAAATGCAAGTGATTTTGCCGTTTTAATGCGTCTTAACGCACTTTCACGTTCATTTGAACAAGAATTTTTGAAATACGGAATACCTTATAAGGTATTTGGTGGTTTTAAATTCTTTGACCGTAAAGAGATTAAAGACGTTTTAGCTTATTTAAGAATTTTAGTAAATCCTTTCGATAATGAAGCCGTTTTACGTATTATAAACGTGCCAAGACGTGGTATAGGTGATAAAACTATCAATACAATATACGAAAGTGCAGTTTTAAATAATTTATCGTTATTCGATATGATATTAAATTACGAAGAATTGCCTTTAAACGCAGGTGCGAAAAATCGTATTGCCGATTTTAAAAGGTTGCTTTACGATATGGTTATTAAAAGTGGCGAATTAAAATTCGTTGAACTTGTAAAATACGTTATTAATCAAAGTGGTATTTTAACTCAATATCAAGATGATACGGAAGAAAATTTAGATAAACGCTTAAATATCAACGAACTTATCAATTCTTGCGAAGAATACGCAAAATTAAATGAAAACGCAACCTTGCAAGATTATTTAGCGTCAGTTACGTTAAGTTCAGATACCGACGAGTTATCAAGTGGTGATTTTGTTACCGTTGCAACAATACACTCAGTTAAAGGTCTTGAATTTGATACGGTATTTATCGTGGGTGTTGATGAGACGATTTTACCGATATCAAGGTCGTTAGATAGTGTAGAAGAATTGGAAGAGGAACGTAGACTTTTATACGTAGCAATAACAAGGGCAAAAAATCTTTTATACGTAACAAGGGCAAGAAGTAGATTTTTATATGGTAATAGAAGTTTAACTACCGAAAGCCGTTTTATTAAAAACGTTAAAACGCTTTTTAAAGACGAAAGCGTATTTACTCCGTCTTATACTCAATCATATTCTCGTAACTCCTTTAAACGTCCTTCTTATAGCGAAAGTGGTTATTATCCCGACGTTGATGATTCGTTTGGTAGTAGTGTAGGTAAAGTTAAAAGTTTTGCTAACACGTATAAGCCTGCATTTACTCCAAAACAAGTAATAAGCAATATTGAATACGCAAAAGGTATGTTAGTTATGCACGCAAAGTTTGGCGAAGGCGTTATTATTAACGTGACAAATAGTGCAAGTGGTCAAGTTTTAAGCGTTGCCTTTAAAAAGGTAGGCGTAAAAACGTTATCGTCGCAATATGCTCCGTTAACAATTATAAGAAGGTAATTTATGCAAAATAAAATTAGGGAACTTGTAGATAAACTTAATAAATATGGTTATGAGTATTACGTTTTAGATAATCCGTCAATTAGTGACGGTGAATACGATAAATTGTACGACGAACTTAGGCGTTTAGAAAACAAAACAGGTATAATTTTTGACGATTCTCCTACAAAAAGAGTAGGAGGCGAGCCTATTAAAGGTTTTGAAAAACATAAACATATAAATAGGCTTTATAGTTTAGATAAAAGTCTAACTTTTGAAGAATTATTGGCTTTTGAAAATCGTATTAAAAAGGTTGTTAGTACGCCTTTTAGTTATACCGTTGAATACAAATACGACGGCTTAACTATATCGTTAACCTACGATAAAGGTTTATTTGTGAGAGCAACTACAAGGGGTAACGGTATTGAAGGCGAAGACGTTACGGCACAAGTAAAAACGATAAAAACCTTTCCTTTAAAAATTAAATATAAAGGACTTTTAGAAGTTCAAGGCGAAGCCGTAATTAAGTTATCAAACTTAAAAAAATATAACGAAACGGCAACTGAAATTTTAAAAAATGCAAGGAACGCCGTTGCTGGTGCAATACGAAATTTGGACCCGAAGGAAACTGAAAAAAGAAAGTGTGAAATCTTATTTTACAACATAAATTATATTGAAGATAATATAATAAAATCTCAAACGGAATGCTTTGAATTTTTAAAAGAAAACGGCTTTAAAGTGCATTCGTTTTTACACCTTGCTTCAACTATTGATGAAGTTGGAAAAATTATTAAAATTATCGATAATGAAAGGAAAAATATAGATTATTTAACTGACGGCGCCGTTATAAAAGTTAACGAATATAGCGTGCGTGAACAAGTTGGTTATACCGATAAATTCCCGCGCTACGCTATGGCTTTTAAATTCAAAGCCGAAGAAGTTACGACCATTTTAAAAGACGTTATTTGGCAAGTAGGTAGAACGGGTAAATTAACGCCACTTGGCTTAGTTGAACCTGTTGAATTAGGTGGTGCAACCGTAAGTAAGGCAACGCTTAATAACTACGGCGATATTCTTCGTAAAGACGTTAAAATTAACTCACGAGTGTTGATTAGAAGAAGTAATGAAGTTATACCTGAAATATTAGGTGCAACCGAACATACCGATATTGATATCGACGTTGTAAAACCAACAATTTGTCCATATTGTAACGCAATTCTTTACGAAAATGGTGCAAACATATTTTGTCCAAATAAAAATTGTCGTCCAAGGGTAATAGGCGAACTTGTAAACTTTGCAAGTAAAACGGGTATGAATATCGACGGCTTCTCAGAAATGACGGCAGGTATTTTGTTTGATAAATTTTCAGTTACTAAATTTTCAGGCTTATACACGTTAGATAGAGAAGAATTGTTAAAATTAGAAGGCTTTAAAGACAAAAAAGTTGATAATCTGTTAAATGCAATCGAAAATTCTAAAAACGTTGAACTTTCTTCATTTATTTATGCGTTAGGAATTGACGGAGTAGGCAAAAAAACGGCAAAAGATTTAGCAAAAGTATATAAAAATTTAGAAAATTTAAAAAATGCAACGCTTGAAGACTTATCAAAAATTGAAGAAATCGGCGAAATTTTAAGTAAAAATATTTACGATTATTTCAAAAATGAAGAAAATATTGAAGAAATTAATAAACTTTTAAGTTTAGGTGTAAAAATCAACGAAGTTGACGATGCGGAAAAGGACGGCGTTTTTAAGGGTGAAAAGGTTGTTTTAACGGGTGTTTTACAAAATTACAAGCGTTCAAAAGCAAGTGAAATTATCGAAAGTTTAGGTGGAGAAGTTTTAAGTAGCGTAACGGCTCAAACCACCTTAGTTATCGCAGGGGAAGATGCAGGTTCTAAACTTGAAAAGGCTAAAAAGTTAGGAATAAAAATAATTGACGAAAGTCAATTTGAAATTATGATTAATGCTTGATATTTTAAAATTATTATGTTATAATAATTAAGGTTATTGCTAAATAAGTAAAAAAATCAAACAAAACGCAATAATAAAGGATTAATTATGAGAAGTATGACAGGCTACGGCAAGGCCGAGTATGTAAATGACGGCATTACTTTAACCGTTGAGTTAAAGACTGTAAATAACCGTTATTTAGATTTAACGCCAAAATATCCACGTGCTTTTATCAGTTTAGACGACGTTATTAGAAAAACGGTACAAAAAAACTTATCACGTGGTAGGGTTGATTTATTTATCACGTATCAAGATACGACTATTACAGACGTAAATTTAGACGTTGACTTAGCGTTAGCAAAAGCGTATGTTGACGCAAGCGAAAAATTGTCTAACGAATTTCCAAATATCAAAAACGATTTAACTATTACGTCTTTAATGAAAATTAGCGACGTAATCAAGTCGTCACAACAAACCTTTAACGTTGAAAAGGTTGCACCGATTTTAGAAGAAACTTTAAATAATGCTTGCATAAACTTAAATTCAATGCGTGATATCGAAGGTGCAAAACTTAAAGAAGATTTGCTAAAAAGGGTACAAGTTATTAAAGAAATCGTTGACGATATTAAATTACGTGCTCCAAAAATAGCACAAGAATATCGTGAAAAATTAACTGAAAGGGTAAAAGAAGTTTTATCTTCTTCACAAATTGACGAAACAAGGATTTTGCAAGAAACGGCGTTATTTTTAGATAAATCTAACATAGACGAAGAACTTACGCGTTTAAACTCACACATTTTGCAATTTTATAAAATATGTGAAACTAATGGCGAAATAGGCAAAAAACTTGACTTTTTAATTCAAGAATTTAACCGTGAAGCAAATACCGTTTGCAGTAAGTCAAACGATATTGAAATTACTGAAAATGCCTTAAAATTAAAATGTGAAATTGAAAAAATTAGGGAACAAATCCAAAACATTGAATAAAGGAGATTACATATATGATTAACGAACCACCTATCGATAAATTAACTGATAAAATAGGCGAAAAGTATAAAGGCTCAAAGTACGCTCTTTGCGTAGTAGCAGCAAAAAGGGCAAGGCAACTTATAGAATTGAGTAAAAGTCAAGCATCGGCTATTCAATACACTAATAAGCCATTGACTCAGGCAGCAATTGAAATTGAAGAAGACAAGATTTCTGCAATTATAGGTTAAAATTTTAAGGTCAAGGCTCTCTTGACCTTTTTTTTAGGGGTATTATGGTAGCCGAAGTAATTATTGACGTAGCAACGTCTGAACTTGATAAAATTTTCGATTACAAAGTAAACGACCTTACCGTCTATGAAGGTAGTAGGGTTGTCGTTCCGTTCGGTAAATACGTTACCGAAGGTTTTGTTATGCGATTAAAAAGTTCTTCGACTTACCCATACGAAAAATTAAAAAATATTATTCGTGTTATTGACGATATTCCTGCGTTGACAAGTGAAAATTTAAAATTATGCAATTATATGCACGAATTATACCACGTTCCTTACGCACCTATTTTAAGGTTGTTTTTACCAACCGAAATGCGTAAAGGCACAGTGAGAAAAAAGACTGTTGACTTTGTTATTTTAAACAATAGTTTAAATTATCAAGAGTTAGTAAATTCTTTTGTTAATAAATCAAAGGCTAAATTGCGTGTTGTTGAATTTTTAAAAGAAAACGGCAAAACAAAAAGGTCAACTTTAACCGATATAGCGTCGGCAAGCGTAATAAAAGCGTTAATTGACGACGGAATTTTAATTATCGTTCAAGAGCGAGAAATTAGAACTCCTTATAAAGGCATTGATTTTAAAGACAATAAGCATAAATTAACTTACGAGCAACAAAATGCTATAAACGTAGTGTTAAACGCAAATAAACCTGTGCTTATACACGGTGTAACGGGTAGTGGTAAAACGGAAGTTTACTTAAATTTAATTGAAGACGTTGTTAAAAAAGGCAAAACGGCAATAATGTTAGTGCCAGAAATAGCCTTAACTCCTCAAATGTTTTCACGTTTAAAGGCAAGGTTTGGTGATTTATCGGCAATTTTACATAGTGGGCTTTCAAAAGGCGAAAGGTTTGACGAGTGGTGGCGACTTCGTAGCGGAGAAGCAAAAATAGCAATCGGTGCAAGAAGTGCAATATTTGCTCCACTTGAAAATATAGGTTTAATTATTATTGACGAAGAACACGACCAAAGTTATGAAAGTGAAACTAACCCACGTTACGTTACGGGTGATATTGCTTTATATAGGGCAAAATTAAACAATGCACAAGTCGTTTTAGGTAGTGCAACTCCTAAATTTGAAAGTTATTTTAAAGCAAAAAACGGCGAATACGAACTATGTGAAATGAATATGCGTGTTAATGGTAAGCCTATGCCTGAAATTATCATAAGCGATATGAAAGACGAAGCAAGGCGTGGTAATCCGTCAATGTTTTCAGGCGTATTGAAAAGCGAAATTCAAAAAGCATTAGAAAATGATAATCAAGTTATCATATTTTTAAATAGGCGTGGTTTTTCGCAAAAAATCATATGCCGTGAGTGTGGTTTTGTTGCTAAGTGCAACAATTGCGACGTTTCGTTAACGTATCACAGGTTCGACAATTTATTGAAATGCCACTATTGTGGTGCTACTTACGTTACTCCAACTGCTTGTCCTGATTGTGGCTCTATTAAGATTAATTATTCAGGTACAGGAACGCAAAAAGTCGTTGAAGAATTGCAATCGCTTTATCCGTCGTCTAAAATATTGCGTATGGATAACGATACGACTTCGACAAAAGAAGGACATTATAAAATTTTAAGTGAGTTTGCAAGTAAAAAAGCAAATATTTTAGTAGGAACTCAAATGATAGCAAAGGGGCACGATTTTCCATCTGTTACCTTAGTTGGTATTTTAGACGCCGATATGAGTTTGTATTTTTCCGATTATCGTTCGGGCGAAAGAACGTTTCAGTTAATTACGCAAGTTGCAGGTCGGTCAGGTAGAGCAGGTAGCAAAGGTAAGGTTGTTTTGCAAACGTATAGCCCTGAAAATAGCGTGTTAAATTACGCAATTAAATACGATTACAAAGGTTTTTATCAAAAAGAAAATAATTTAAGGTTGTCAACGAGTTTTCCGCCATATTCTGACATTGTCAGAATTATGATAGAAAGCGATGACGATGCTCTTGCTATTGAAACGCTTAAAAACGTGTATTTTGAGTGTAAACAAGTAAACGAAAAATATAGGGATAGTTTTATTTACTTTAATAAAATGAAAAGTCCTTTAAAACGTATAAAAAACAAGTTTAGATATCAAATTTTAGCAAGAATTACTGATAATAGAAAGGAAATTGAAGATATATTCTACGAAATAAGCAATAAATATTCAAATAAAAAAGTGCTTTGCTACGTAGAAATTAATCCAACAAATTTAAGTTAGGTGAAATTATGGCAATAAGACAAATAGTGCAAATTGGCGACGAAGTTTTAAGAAAAAAGAGTAATATTGTAACTGATTTCGGCGCAAAAACTAATAAATTATTAGACGATATGAAAGATACGTTATATAAAGTTGACGGGGCAGGTTTAGCAGCACCACAAGTTGGCGTTTTAAGGCGTATTTTCGTAGTTAAGGTAGAAGAAGGTTACTTTGAATTTATCAACCCTGAAATTATCAGTCAAAGTGGTTCGCAATACGGCCCGGAAGGCTGTTTATCGGTAAAAGGTAAGCAAGGTAACGTAAAAAGACCTTATACTGTAAAGGTAAAATTTCAAGATAGAAAAGGCGATTATTACACTTTAACGGCAAACGGCTTTTTTGCTAAGGCAATTATGCACGAATACGACCATTTAGAAGGTATATTATATATCGATAAAGCAAACGACGTAAGGGTGGTTGATTAATGAAAGTTGTATTTTTAGGAACGCCCGATTTTGCAGTAGGAGTTTTAAACTCAATATATAACTCTTCTCACGAAATAGTTGGCGTTGTAACTCAACCTGATAGAAAGGTTGGTAGAAAGGCTATAATTACGCCTTGTCAAGTAAAAACGCAAGCGTTGAACTTAAATTTACCCGTATATTCTTTTGAAAAAATTTCAACTGACGGCGTAGAGTTATTAAAAAGTTTAAATGCTGACGTTTTTGTTACGTGCGCATATGGTCAAATATTATCGCAAGAAATTTTAGATATTGCTCCGCACGGTGTTATCAACGTACATGCTTCGCTTTTACCAAAATATAGGGGTTCTGCACCTATACAATGGTCTATTATTAATGGTGACGATGTTACGGGTGTAACTATTATGAAAACGACGTTAGGCGTTGATACGGGCGACATTATTTTGCAAGAAGAATTATCTATTAACGGCAACTACGTTGACGAACTTTTCGAACGTTTATCAATTTTAGGAGCAGATTTAATAGTAAAAGCGTTAGATTTAATTGAAAGTGGTAATGCAAAATATATAAAACAAGACGAATCTAAGGCGATTCACGTTAAAATGCTTAAAAAAGAAGATGGTTTAATTGATTTTGCTAAAACGGCTACGCAAATTGCTAATTTAGTTAAAGGTTTATCAGTTTGGCCAACGGCATACACTTATTACGATGGTAAAATGCTTAAAATTTATAAGGCAACGGCAATTGACGGTAACGCAAATTGTGGCGAAGTTGTAGTTAGTGATGCAAAATCAGGTTTAGTCATAGGCACAAGCGAAGGTTTATTAAAAGTTGAAGAACTACAACTTGAAGGTAGCAAAAAAATGCCTATAAAAGACTTTTTACTTGGCAAAAAAATTCCACTTGGATATAGGTTTTAACAATGTTAATAACAATGTACGACAGTTACAATATTTTAACAAAAGTATATAGTCAAGGTGCTTTTCTAAAACAAGCAATACAAGACACACAAATTGAGCCGTTAAATAGGGCAAAGGTAACGAAAATATGTTACGGAGTGTTAGAAAAAGACGTTACTTTAAGTTATATAATATCAACTCTTTGCGACAAACAACCTAAACTTGCCGTACGTACAATTTTAAAAATAGCCCTTTATTTAATTGTTTATATGAATAAAACACCTTATTCGGTAACGGATAATGCCGTTGAACTTTTAAAGAAGTTAGGCAAGGGTGGGATGAAAGGCTTTTTAAACGCCGTTTTGCGTAATTATATACGTAACGGCTATCCGATGCCAAAAGGCGAATTAGATTATTTATCAGTTAAATATTCGTATCCAAAATACGTAGTTGAAATTCTTATAAAAGACTATGGAAAACAAGTTGCGGAAAATATAATGCAAGAGTATAACGAGAGAACTTGCGTTAGATTTAACGATAATATTAATGGCGAAGAATATTTAAAAAACTTGCAATTTTCTTATGAGAAAACACCTTTTGAAAACGTTTTTTTTGTTGACGGATTTAAAATGGAAGAAGGTTTTTATAATGGTGATTACACCTTTCAGTCTATAGGTAGCGTTGCTATTTGCGATAGTGTAGAAAAGGGCGAAAGTTTGCTTGACGTGTGCAGTGCTCCTGGTGGCAAAACGGTAAACTTAACTTCAAAATTTTCTTCTGTTACGGCAACTGAATTGCACGAACATAGGTTAGAACTTTTAAAAAGTTATTGTAGTCGTATGAATAAAACAAACGTCACTTGCTTATGTAAAGATATGAAGCAATTTTACGAGCCTTTTAAGGATAAATTCGACGCTGTTTTGCTTGACGCACCTTGTTCGGGTTTTGGCGTTGTAAAAGATAATCCCGACATATTTTTAAATAGAAAAAAAGAAGATTTATCTTCTATAATTAACGAACAATTTAGTCTACTTTCAACGGCTTGTAAATACGTTAAAAAAGGTGGATATTTATACTATTCGACTTGCAGTATCTTAAAAGACGAAAATGTTCGACAAATTGCTAAATTTTTAGCAAAATTCGATAACTTTAAAGAAGAGAAAACAGTTAGTAAATTACCGTGCGAAAATCAAGAGTTTGGAGTGCAATTTTTGCCGTATTTATCTAATGGTGCTGGCTTTTATTTTGTTAAATTAAAAAGGATAAAATAATGAAAATTTTACAAGATTATTCGTACGAAGAATTAAACGAAATTATACTTTCGTACGGCGAAAAAAAGTATAGAACAGGGCAAATATATAGGGCTCTTGCAAATGGTTTAAAAATTAGTGAAATTACCGAAATTTCAAAATTGTTTAGAGATAAATTATTGCAAGAATATTACGACGAACCCGTTTCATTATACAAAAAATTAGTTTCGGTTGACGGCACTGAAAAATACCTTTTTAAATTGCACGACGGCAATATAGTCGAAGGCGTTTATATGAAAAACAATTACGGCAATACACAATGCTTATCTACGCAAATAGGTTGTCGTATGGGTTGTGTTTTTTGTGCTTCGGGTATAGGTGGTCTTGTTAGGAATTTATCAAGTGGAGAAATGCTTGCAACGGTATGCCTTGTCAACCGTTTAGGTGGTGGTAACATTTCAAAAAGGGCTGTTACAAACATCGTTTTAATGGGTAGTGGTGAGCCGTTTGATAATTACGACAATACTGTAAAATTTCTTCGACACGTTTCAAACGAACACGGCATAAACGTAAGTTTGCGTAATATTAGTTTATCAACTTCGGGTTTAGTTCCACAAATTTATAAATTTAGTGAAGAAAAGTTGCCTGTTAACTTAACAATTTCACTTCATCAGCCGTTCACAAAAGAAAGGGAAAAGTTAATGCCTATTACGAAAGCATATTCGGTTGAAGAAATTTTAAAAGCATGCGAATATTATTTTGAAAAGACGGGTAGGCGTTACATTTTTGAATATTCTCTTGTAAAAGGTCATAACGATACGCAAGAATGTTTAAACGAACTTATAAGAATTTTAAAGGGTAGGCCTTGCCACGTAAACGTAATAAGGCTTAACGAAGTTAAAGAAAACAATTTAAAATCAACTACTGAAAAGGAAGCATACGCTTTCGCAGGTTATTTAGAAAAAAATGGCATTTCGGCAACGGTGCGTAGGCTTAACGGGGCCGATATCGAAGGTGCTTGTGGTCAACTTAGACGTAGCGTTATAAATAATTAAAGGAGTTATTATGAAAGAAATTAAAATTGCGCCGTCAATTTTATCGGCGAACTTTGCTATTATCGGTCAAGAAACGGCTGAAATTACTAAAAATGGTGCAGATTATATTCACCTTGACGTTATGGACGGAGTTTTTGTCCCTAATATGTCGTTCGGTTATAAATTAATTAAAGAAATTAGGCCTTATTCAAAAGCAGTGTTTGACACTCATTTAATGATAACAAAGCCTGAAAGATATATTAAAGAATTTTGTAACGCAGGTTCTGATATCGTTACTATTCATTACGAAGCGTGCGAACAAGACGTTGCAAGCGTTTTAGATACAATAAGGTCTTACGGCGTTAAAAGTGCCGTTTCAATTAAACCTAAAACTCCCGTTAGCGTTTTAAAACCATTACTTCCTCACCTTGATATGATACTTTTAATGAGTGTTGAACCAGGTTTTGGTGGTCAAAAGTTTATGGAAGACGCTATTCCACGTCTTGAAGAAATTAAAAAAATGGTTGACGAAAGTGGTTTAGATATTGATATTGAAGTTGATGGTGGTATCACTTTTGAAAACGTTAAAAGGGTAAAAGAAGCAGGTGCAAACGTAATAGTTGCAGGCTCAACAGTGTTTAATCATTCAAATAGAAGTGAAGCCATTGAACTTTTAAGAAATTTATAAGGTAAAGTTTTTAAAGGGGTTAGCATATAATAAAAAAGGAGTAGTTATATGAAAATTTTTTGTTTTAAACCCCCTAAATTTATCCGTGTAGTATTAAAGTTATTCTTAAAAAACAATTAATTTAAAATCTTTAAGATTTTAATAATAATTTTTTACGGACAAGAATAGCACGTTATTATCTTATAATAGATAATTTAGCGTGCTATTTTTCTTTAAAAAATTGTTAAAAAGCAAATTTTATTCAAATATTTGACTAATTAGCCGTAAATTGTTATAATGTTTTAAGGAATTTTGGTGAATTATGCAATTAAAATCTATTTATAATCAATTTAACGTAAGCGAAAAAGTTTTTGATTTTGGTGAAGAAATTTTAAAAGGTTTAGAAAGCCGTTTTAAAAAAATTGACGAAATTAGTGAGTATAATCAAAATAAAGTGCTTTTAGCAATGCAAAAAAATAGGGTTGACGCTACTTGCTTTAACACGACTACCGGTTATGGTTATGATGACATCGGCCGTGATAAATTAGAAAGAGTTTATGCCGACGTTTTTCATACTGAAAGTGCGCTTGTTCGTCCTCAAATAACTTGTGGTACACATGCTTTAACTATCAGTTTATCGGCAAACTTATTGCCTGGTGACGAGTTGTTGTCAATAAGTGGCAGACCTTACGATACGTTAGAAGAAGTTATTGGAATAAGGTCAAGTCCTTGTTCTTTAATGGAATACGGCGTTACTTATAACGAAGTTGATTTAACTAACGATGGCAATTTTGATTTTGATAACATTAAAAAGGCTATTAATTCAAAAACTAAATTAATAGCAATTCAAAGGTCAAAAGGTTATAAAACAAGACCTACGTTAAGCGTTGAACAAATAGGTGAAGCAATTAAATTTGTTAAAACAATTAAACCAGACGTTATCGTTATGGTTGATAATTGCTACGGCGAATTTGTTGAAACTATCGAGCCAAGCGACTTAGGCGCAGATATGACTGTTGGCTCTTTAATAAAAAACCCAGGGGGTGGACTTGCCCCTATCGGTGGCTATATCGTAGGAACTAAAAAATGTATTGACAGGTGTGCTTATAGGCTTTCTGCTCCAGGACTTGGTCAAGAAGTAGGTGCAACCTTAGGTATATTAGAAAAGTTATATCAAGGCTTATTTTTAGCCCCTACCGTAACGGCAGGTGCTTTAAAAGGTGCTATTTTTGCCGCAAATATTTATGAAAGATTAGGGTTTAAGGTTGTTCCTAACTCAACAGAAGAAAGATTTGATATTATACAAGCCGTTGAACTTAAAAGTAGCGAAGGTATGATAGCCTTTGCTAAGGGTATTCAAAGTTCAGCCCCTGTTGATAGTTACGTAAGCCCTGTCCCCGGTGATATGCCAGGTTATGATAGTCAAGTAATTATGGCTGCGGGTGCTTTCGTTCAAGGTTCGTCAATTGAACTTTCAGCCGACGGTCCTATGAGAGAGCCTTTCGCAATTTATTTCCAAGGTGGTTTAACTTTTTACCACGCTAAACTTGGTATTTTAAAATCGTTACAAGAAATGGTTGATGCTGGTCTTGTAAATTTATAGGAGAACTTAGATGTTTTTTATATTTTCACTTGTTGCACTCCTTGCTTGGAGTGGCTCAGATTTATTCTCTAAAATGGGAACTTCTGAAAATGATAAAAATAGCCATTGGAAAGTAGTTTTTGCCGTTGGCTTTATAATGGGTATTCACTTTTTAATCACTTTAATAGGTGGTCAAATTATTGATAATACGGTTGGTATTGATAACGTACCAAAGTTTATTGGCAGTTTGTTTTATACCGACTTTGTTTTTTCTGACTTTTTAGTTTATTTACCCGTTGCGGGACTTTACATATTTGCAATGGTGCTTGGTTATATAGGTTTAAGATATATTGAACTTTCAATATCTTCACCTATTTGTAACTGTTCAGGTTCGTTAGCCCTTTTATTATGCGCGCTTATTTGGTGGGGCGATTTAACTTTGGATATCGGTTCAATTATCGGCGTTGTTTTAATTACCGTAGGTATAATTTCATTAAGTTTTGTTGAAAGTAATGAAGATGAAGAATTAAAAGTTTTAAGAAGAAAAGAAAGTAATAAAAAATACGTAAAGTCAATTTGGGCGTTACTTTTGCCTGTCCTTTATTTAATTATCGACGCATTAGGAACGGTAGGCGATGAACTTTTATTCTCAGTTCATAGATGTATGGAATGCGGTAAATTATTTTTAATAACTGACACTTGTGTAAATTGTGGCTTACTTCATAGTGAAAGTATGTTAGAAGCGACAGGTATTATTACTGACTACGCATCTAATTCAGCATTTGAACTTACTTTCTTCATACTTGCAATATTTGCATTTATTTGGGTTAAGTTTGTTAAAAAAGATACCTTATTTGCAAAGCAAAACCGCTTATTATACGCGGGTGGTATATGTGAAACTATAGGTCAAATATTTTATATGGCGGTTATGTTTGCTGATTATAGCGTAGGTATGGTTATTATTTCAGCGTATTGCGTATTATCGCTTTTGTGGAGTAGAATAGTTATTAAAGAAAAATTATCTTTAAAACATTATATTACTATATCAATTACCGTAATAGGTATAATTTTACTTGGAATATTTAGTCCTGTATAATTTAATTAAAACTAAAAGCACTTGCAATTTGCAAGTGCTTTTTTTTGTGTTTTTTATAATGACCAATCAATTTCGCCTAAATTATTGCGTTTTAAAAACTCATTAGCCTTAGAAAATGGTTTTGAGCCGAAAAAGCCGTTGTAAGCCGATAAAGGCGACGGGTGTGCGCTTTCTATTATAAAATGCTTGTTTACGTCTATAATAGCCTTTTTTGACCTTGCGTTGCCACCCCAAAGAATAAATACAACGGGCGTTTCTTTATCAGAAATTTTTTTAATAACTTGGTTGGTAAACCATTGCCAACCACAGTTCTTATGAGAGTTTGCTTGACCTTCACGCACGGTTAAAACGGTGTTTAAAAGTAATACGCCACGCTTTGCCCATTTAGTTAAGTCGCCACTATTTGGTATAGGAATATTTAAGTCACTATTTAGTTCTTTATAAATGTTTTTAAGTGATGGAGGAATTTTTACTCCGTCGGGAACAGAAAAACTAATACCTTGTGCTTGCCCAATTTCGTGGTAAGGGTCTTGACCTAAAATTACTACTTTAATATCGTCGTAATTAGTTAACTTAAAACAGTTAAAAATATCGTACATATTAGGGTAGATAGTGTGAGTTGCATATTCAGTTTTTAAAAAGGAACGTATATTTTCGTATTCAGTAGTCATAAATACGTCTTTTAAAATTTCGTCCCAACTATTGTTAAAAGTAATCATAAAATCATTTTAACACAAGCAAAGATTTTTTGCAACGATTACTATTAAATATATATAATATATTTAGAATTTTACAAATTTTTTGTATGTATATATTATATATAAAGAAAAGAAAAATTTTTCAAAAAAGTGTTTACTTTTTATTAATTATGTTATACAATTATTTGTATTAAACGATAGGGGATAACTATGCTTGCAAAGATAACGAGTTTTGCTTTATATGGGTTAGAAGGCTTGCCGATTTCAGTTGAAGTTGACGTTTTTAATGGTATGCCGTCTTTTGAAATTGTAGGTCTTGCTGATACAGCCGTAAAAGAAAGTAAAGAAAGGGTTCGTTCTGCTATTAAAAATAGTGGCAAACATTTTCGCAACGGAAAAATAACAATAAACTTAGCACCTGCCGACGTTAAAAAGCAAGGAGCATACTTAGATTTGGCTATTGCCGTTGGTATTTTAAAAGCACAAGGCGAAGAAAATCTTGACGACGTAAGTGATTACGTTATGCTTGGCGAATTATCGCTTGACGGAAGTTTAAGGGGCGTAAACGGAATTATGCCTATGTTAATTTCTGCAAAAAGTTTAGGTTATAATAAGTTTATTATACCAAAAGAAAATGAGTTTGAAGCAAGTTACATCAACGGCACGACTATTTATGCCTTAAATTCTTTAAGCGAAGTTGTTGAACTTTTATCAAAACAAAAAGAATTTTCTAAACTTGCTGAAAAAGAATATAGCGTAAGTGATTGTGAAGATAACTATACTTATGATTTGTCATACGTAAAAGGTCAAGCCTTTTGTAAAAGGGCGTTAGAAGTAGCCGTAGCCGGTGGCCATAATATGTTAATGGTAGGTCCACCAGGGGCAGGCAAAACTATGATTGCTAAATGCATACCTACAATTATGCCTGATATGGCGTTTGTTGAAGCACTTGAAACTACTAAAATTCATAGCGTTGCAGGTTTGCTTAACAATAAAGAAGGAATTATCACAAAAAGGCCGTTTATGACACCTCACCATACGGCAACCAACACGGCTTTAATAGGTGGTGGTCCAAACGCATTACCAGGTATTATTAGTTTAGCGCATAACGGCGTATTATATCTTGACGAAATGCCTGAATATACAAGGTCAACGCTTGAATCTTTACGTCAACCACTTGAAGATAGGGTAATTACCGTATCAAGAGCAAAAGCGTCAATACAATATCCGGCAAGTTTTATGCTTTGTGGTAGTATGAATCCTTGTCCTTGTGGTAATTATGGTATGAAAGATAAAATTTGTAATTGTACAATGTCGCAAATTACAAAATATAAAGCAAAACTTTCAGCGCCACTTCTTGATAGAATTGATATTCAAGTAACGGTTGAAGGTGTAAAATACGACGATTTAACAAGTGAAAGTGTTGAAGAAAGTAGTAAATCGGTAAAAAGGCGAGTAAATTTAGCAAGAAAAATTCAACTTGAACGCTTTAAAGACGATAATATTACTACAAATGCTCAAATGAGTGAAAAACACTTAAAAAAATATTGTAAATTAAATAAGGAAAGCGAAGATATAATAAGAACTTCGTTTGAAAGTTTAAATTTATCAGCAAGAGCAAGAACACGTATTATAAAAGTTGCAAGAACTATTGCCGATTTAGATTTTTCTGAAAATATTTTACCTAAACATATTTTAGAAGCAATAGGTTATAGGAGCAATATTTAATGAACGATAGAGAAAAGGCGATAATCTATCTTGATTTTTTAACGCATTTAGAATATAAACACAAACGCAATATTATTGATTTATACGACGATATTGGTAATTTATTTAAAGACCCGTCGATATGTTATGATTATTTACTTGAAAATGCAAGCCCTAATTATGCAAAAACGTTTATAGATGGTTTTAAGTTAAAGGTTTACGATAGTATTATAAATGAAGTCGAAAATGGCGATTATACCATTGTTACAGAACAAAGCGATAATTATCCTACTTCGTTAAAAAATATCGATTTTAGACCTATTTGTCTATATTGTAAGGGTAACGAAAGTTTATTGAACGCTAAATACAAGTTTTCAATAGTCGGTTCACGCAAAACTTTACCCGAATATTTAAAACATTGTCAAGATATTTCGTCATCATTATCAACAAGTGGCGTAGTGGTTATTACAGGTGTTGCTAATGGTGCTGATAAAAGTGCTATTTTAGGTGCGATAGATAGTGGTAATTTAATTTTAGTGTTAGCAGGTGGCTTTAATTATATTGATAACGAGCAAAATCGTGATTTAATTAAAAAGGCTATTGAAAAAGGGTTAGTTATTACCGAATACCCGCCTGACATCCCTACGCTTGCATATCATTATCCTATTAGAAATAGAATATTTGCAGGTTTATCGCAAGGCGTTTTAATATGTAGTGGAACGTTTAAAAGTGGCACGAAATATACGGCTCAATTTGCTGAAAATTATAATAAAGATTTATTTTGTTTACCTTATTCAATAAATTGTAATAGTGGCGAATTGTGTAACAAACTTATAAAAGACGGGGCATACTTAACCGAAAGTGTTGAAGATATATGTCAAGTTTGCAATTTTAACGTAAGTAAAAAACAAAAAGTTCCACTTACAGACGTTGAACAAGCCGTATATAATCAAATTAAAGACGGCGTAGTAAAAGTAGAACTTTTAATAGAAAAATTAAACTTAAAGGTTTATGAATTAATCCCTTTACTTTCTTCTCTTGAAATAAAAGGATACGTTATAAAAAACAACTCTAACGAGTATATAAATTTATTATAGGAGTATTATGCATTTAGTAATCGTAGAATCACCAAAAAAGGCAAAGACAATTGAAAGATTTTTAGGCAAAGATTATAAAGTAATAGGTAGTGGTGGTCACGTTAGGGGATTGCCCGAAAAAAGATTTGCCGTAAACGTTGAAAATAATTTCGAGCCGTCTTATGAAATTGAACCAAAGCAAAAAAAGACTGTTGAAGAATTAAAAGAATACTCTAAAAAAGCCGATTTAGTATATTTAGCAACCGACCCTGATAGAGAAGGGGAAGCAATTGCTTGGCATTTATACGAAGTTTTAGAAATTAAAGGTAAAACACATAGAATTACCTTTAACGAAATAAGCGAAAAGGCTGTTAAAAACGCATTGGCAAAACCGGGTAGAATAAACTATAACTTAGTTGATTCTCAACAAGCAAGGCGTATTTTAGATAGAATAGTTGGCTACAAACTTTCTCCGTTCGTTAGAAGTAGGGTTAAAGACGGCGAGTCGGCAGGTAGAGTGCAATCGGTTGCCGTTAGACTTGTTGTTGATTTAGAAAGAAAAATTCGTGATTTCGTATCAACTGAATATTGGAATATAAACGCCCTTTTACAAAAGGACGATAAAATAAAATTCAAGTGTAGTTTAGCGTTAAAAAATGGCAAAAAGTTTAAGCCGTCAAACGCACAAGAAGCACAAGAAGTGTACGACGCTTGTATGAAAGGCAATTTCGTAGTGGCTGACGTTAAAAAAGGCGTTATTAAGTCACACGCATTACCACCGTTTACAACGTCAACGCTACAACAAGACGCTTCAAGTAAATTAGGGCTTTCAGCACCACAAGTAATGCAACTTGCTCAACATTTGTACGAAGGTTTAGAAACTAAAAAGGGGCATTTAGCACTTGTAACGTATATTAGAACGGATTCTACTAGAATTTCAGAAGACGCACAAAAAGAATGTTTAGGTTTTATTAATCAAACTTTCGGTAGTGAATATTTGCCTAAAAAACCAAATATTTACACTACAAAGAAAAACGCACAAGACGCTCACGAAGCAATTAGACCTATTGATATAAACGTTACTCCTGAAAGTGTTAAAGATTTACTTGATAAAAACCATTTCAAACTTTATAAATTGATTTACGAAAGGTATTTAGCATCTCAAATGGCAGACGCTTTATACAATAGTATGCAAGTAACCATTGAAAATGGTATTTACACGTTTAAAGCATCGGGTAAGAGTGTTCAATTTAAAGGTTATACTAAGGTTTATGATTTTGTTCAAGGCAAAGCCGATGACGATGAAAGTGAAAACAAGTTATTACCTGATTTATCAAGTGGCGACAATTTAAAATGTAACAAAATTGATAAAGAACAAAAATTTACTAAACCTCCACTTAGATATACCGACTCTTCGTTAGTTAAAGAAATTGAAGAAAATGGTATCGGTAGGCCGTCAACTTATGCAACGATTATCGGTACGTTAACAAAAAGGAAGTATATCACAAGGGAAGGTAGATATTTAGTACCAACTGAAATCGCCTTTGAAGCAACTGATTTATTAATTAAATATTTTAGCGACATTATGGACGTCGGTTTTACTGCGAAAATGGAAACTTCGCTTGACGAAATTGCCGAAACGGGTAAAGATTGGCGTAAAGTTGTCGGTGATTTTTATAATCCGTTTATTGATAAACTTAAAGGCGCTATGAGTGATAATAGCGAACAAACTGATATTGTGTGCGATAGTTGTGGTGCGTTATTCGTTAAAAAGAGTGGTCGTTTTGGTCAATTCTTATATTGTCCAGAATGTAAAAAAACAAAAAATTTAAACGATAAGGTTAGTGAAATCGTTTGCCCTGCTTGTGGCGACAATATGATATTAAAAGAAGGTAAATTCGGTAAATATTATAGTTGTGATAAATGTAATATTAAAATTCAAGAAACTGATAAACCTACTAACGAAATTTGCCCTAATTGTAATATCGTTATGTACGAAAAAACGGGTAAATTCGGTAAGTATATTAAATGTGCTAAATGTGGAGCAACAAAAAGTTTGGCAAAACAGATAGGAGTTTGTCCGCTTTGTCATAAACCTGCACAAGAAATGATGTCTAAAAAAGGCACAGTTTATTACGGATGTTCGGGTTATCCGTCTTGTGCTTTTAGAAGTTGGGATATTCCAACGGGTGAAATGTGCCCAACGTGTGGTAAACATTTAATTAAAAAAGATAAAAAAGTTAAATGTTCTGATAAAAATTGTAATTTTGAAAAGTAGGAGTTAATATGAGTATAGAATTTCGTGGAACTACCATTTGTGCCGTTAAGAAAAATGGGAAAACTGCAATAGCGGGCGATGGTCAAGTAACAATGGGCGAATCTATTGTATTTAAAAATAACGCCATTAAAGTAAGAAGAATCTTTAACGGCAACGTTGTTGTAGGTTTTGCAGGTTCAGTTTCAGATGCTTTTAGTTTAACTGAACGTTTTGAAGAAATGCTTAATAAATATTCGGGCAATTTAATGCGTAGTGCTGTTTCTCTTGCTGAAACGTGGAGAGAAGATAAGGTGGGCAGGAAACTTGACGCAATGATGATTTGTGCCGATAAAGATTGTTTGCTTGTCGTTTCGGGCGGTGGTGAAGTTATAGAGCCGGACGACGGAGTCTGTGCGATTGGAAGTGGTGGAAATTACGCATTATCTGCTGCAAAAGCACTTGTCAACGAAACTGATTACGAAGCCGAAGTTATAGCAAGAAAGGCGTTAGAAATAGCAAGTGATATTTGTATTTTTACAAATAAAAATATAATAGTTGAAAGCGTTTAAGGGGGAAATATGCAATTATCACCAAAACAAATTGTTCAAGAATTAGATAAATACATTATCGGACAAAATAAGGCTAAGCGTGCAGTTGCTATCGCTCTTAGAAATAGATATAGAAGAAGTAAATTGTCGCAAGAATTGAAAGACGATATTACGCCTAAAAATATAATAATGAAAGGACCTACGGGTGTTGGTAAAACGGAAATTGCAAGAAGACTTGCCAAACTTGTAAATGCTCCTTTTGTTAAAGTTGAAGCAACAAAATTTACCGAAGTAGGTTACGTTGGTAGAGACGTTGAATCAATGGTGCGTGATTTAGTTGAATGTAGCGTTCGTTTAGTAAAAGACGAGCAGTTCAAACAAGTATTACAAAGGGCGACGGGTATTGCCGAAAAGAAGATTTTTAAAATTATCTATGATAATTTATTAGTTGAGAAAAACGACTTAAACGATAGTGAGTATAAAGATAAAATTTTATATGAATTAAAAGAAGGCAAACTTGACGGTTTAATCATTGAAATTGAAGTTTTAGATAAACCGAAACAATTAGATATTATGGCAGGCGTTGGCGCTGAAATTAATTTAGGCTCAATTTTTGGCGATATGATGGCTAAAAAGAAAAAGCGTAAAATGTCGGTAAAAGACGCTATGCAATATATTATTAATGAAGAAAGCGACAAGTTAATTGATAGTGATAACGTTAATCAAGAAGCAATAAAACGTGCCGAAGAACACGGTATAATTTTTATTGACGAAATTGATAAAATTGCATCAAAAACAAATAAAGGTGGTGCAGACGTATCAAGAGAAGGCGTTCAACGAGATATATTACCTATCGTTGAAGGTTCAACGGTAATGACAAAATACGGTCCTTGTAAAACCGACTATATTTTGTTTATCGCAGCAGGTGCGTTCCATATATCAAAGGTAGAAGACTTAATACCTGAATTGCAAGGTAGATTTCCTATAATGGTGGAACTTTCAAGTTTATCTAAACAAGATTTTGTAAGTATTTTAACAACGCCACAAAACGCAATAACCCTTCAATACAGACATTTATTACTTGTTGATAATATCGAATTAGTCTTTACCGACGATGCTATCGATGAAATTGCCGAAGTTGCCGTTGAAATGAATTTATCAAGTGAAGATATAGGTGCAAGACGACTTCATACCGTTATGGAAAACTTAATAGAAGATATTTCGTTTAACGCGGGTGGAGATATTCCTTTTACTACAGTGGTTATTGATAAAAAATACGTTCAAGACCACTTAAATTGCACAAGCAGTACAAGAAATCTTAAAAAATATATTTTGTAGGAGAATATTATGATAAATATTCCAAAAGGAACAAAAGACGTATTACCAAGCCAAAGTTATAAATGGCACTACGTAGAAAATTTAGTTAAAAAAGTAGCAAACGATTTTGGTTTAAGAGAAATTAGGACGCCTACTTTCGAACATACCGAACTATTTTTAAGGGGTGTAGGCGATACAACCGATATCGTTAATAAAGAAATGTATTCTTTTAAAGATAAAGGCAATCGTGATATAACATTAAAGCCAGAAGGTACGGCAGGTGTTGCGAGAGCGTTTGTTGAAAATGGCTTAGCAAGCACGGCTATGCCACTTAAAATGTACTATATTACGCCTGTTTTTAGGTATGAAAGGCCACAAGCAGGTAGATTAAGAGAACATCACCAATTTGGTGTTGAACTTTATGGTTCAAGTCAAGCCTCTATTGATGCCGAAGTAATTTTAATAGCAAATACAATTTTAACTAAATTAGGATTACAAGTTGAACTCAATATCAATAGTATGGGTTGTAAAACTTGTCGTCAAAATTACAACAACGCTTTAAAAGAATATTTTAAAAACAATATCGAAAAAATGTGTCCTAATTGTCAAGAAAGGTTTAATAAAAACCCTTTAAGAATTTTAGACTGCAAGGAAGATGGTTGTAAAGAATTGACTAAAAATGCTCCTAAAATCACTGATTTCTTATGTGACGAATGTAGTGAACATTTCTCATTACTTAAAGAGTATTTAGACGTAGCAGGCTTAAATTATAAAGTAAATCCTTACATAGTAAGGGGACTTGATTATTATACAAGAACGGTATTTGAGTTTGTTACAACTGCATTAGGTACGCAAGGCACCGTTTGTGGTGGTGGTAGATACGACGGTTTAATCGAACAAATAGGTGGCAACGCTGTTCAAGGTGTAGGCTTTGGTATGGGTTTAGAACGAGTTTTAATGCTTATGGAAGCATCAGGCGTTGAAATCGTTGATAACGAAACAGTTACCTTATATATCGCTTCAATGGGTGAAATTGCTAATAAAAAGGCTTTCGAATTAGCCTACAATTTACGCAAAGACGGAATAAGTGTTGAAATTGACCACTTAAACCGTAGTTTTAAAGCACAATTTAAATATGCCGATAAAATCAAAGCGAAATACGTAATAGCAATAGGCGATAATGAACTTGAAAGTGGTACTTGCACGTTAAAGCTTATGTCAACAGGCGAAAGCAAAACAATAACTTTTGACCAAATAAAAGATAATTTAGTATAATTTTTAACCCCCTACACAAATTATTGTAGGGGGTTTATGAATAATAAAATTGAAAGAATAAACGACTTTGATTTTCATACAGTCGTAAAAAAAGATAAAAAACCGATACTTATTACTTTTTACGCAAAATGGTGTACGCCTTGTAAAATGCAAGAACCTATTATTTTAGAACTTTACGAAATTCTAAAAGATAAAGTTAACTTTTACAAAATTGATATTGACGAAAGTGAACGTTTAGCCGAAAATTTAGGCGTAAATTCAATACCTTATTTAGCCGTTTATCATAATGGTGAGTTAAAAGAGAGTAGCGTAGGGCTAACAAGTTTAGCCGAACTTTCTAAAATGTTAATTAAATACCTTTAAAAAAAGACCGTTTGAATTTCTCAAACGGTCAAATTTTATTTGTTTTTGTTTTTGTTTTCAAAATAGTTTACTATTTTGTTTAATAAAACTACTGATATTATAATTAAAATGATAACTATAAAAATTGAAACAACGCCTTTCCACATTATATCTAATGATTGTAAAACGTATGCCGTATTAATTAATAACGAAAATAAATTCAACATATAATTACCTCCTTAAATAATACCTAAAATAAGTCCACCAACGATGGCCGATGCGATTTGTCCTGAAACGTTAGCACCTGCAGCATGCATAAGTAAGTGGTTAGTAGGGTCTTCTTTAACACCCATTTTTTGAATAACTCTTGAAGCCATTGGGAACGCCGAAATACCAGCAGCACCAATC
Source organism: Christensenellaceae bacterium (assembly GCA_045645865.1). Taxonomy (GTDB): domain Bacteria; phylum Bacillota; class Clostridia; order Christensenellales; family Borkfalkiaceae; genus HGM11412. The sequence continues at coordinate 94,174 of JAZRJP010000012.1, forward strand.
ATAGGATTAATTTTCTTTTTGCTAAATAAGTTTAATAATTTAGTAAACATAACACCCGCAATCATATCGAATACGAAAGCAAAAATACCAAGAGCCATAATCATTAACGTTTCCCATTTTAAGAAGCCGTCAGCCGTCATTAAGAAAGAAATTGTAATACCTAAAAGTAAAGTTATTATGTTAGCAAAAGTAGTTTGTGCTGTGTCAGATAAACTCTTTAATACGCCACATTCTCTTATTAAGTTACCAAACATTAAAAATCCAACAAGAGCAAGAGATTTAGGAGCAATTATACCGGCAATTAAACTAACGACGATAGGGAATAAAATTTTAGTAGTTTTAGAAACGCTTGCTGGCTTATACTCCATTTTAATCATACGTTCTTTTTTAGTTGTTACAAGTTTAATAACAGGTGGCATTATTACGGGAACAAGAGCCATATATGAATATGCTACGACAACTATTTGTGGAAGATACGTGCTTTTTAATGCGTTTGCAACGACGATTGATGTAGGACCATCTGCCGCACCGATAATACCGATAGAAGCGGCGTCAAAAATATTAAAGCCTAATAAGGTTGCTAACGTAATAGTGATAAAGATACCAAATTGAGCAGCACCACCAAGCAAGAAGAGTTTTGGGTTAGAAAGTAATGGTCCAAAGTCTATCATAGCGCCGATACCTATAAATAATAAAATAGGTAACGCTTCTGATGACCCGATTAATCCATTAAATAACCACTCAATAATACCAACTTCTGCGCCGTCAGTTAATACGTTAGCAAACGGAATATTAACTAAAATCGTACCAAAGCCGATAGGTAATAAAAGGGCAGGCTCCATATCTTTTTTAATTGCTAAATAGATAAGTAAAGCACCGATAGCCCACATTACTACGTGTTTTAAAGAAATTGCCGAAATAGTTTGTAGTAAAAAATCCATAAATTCACCTTTATAATATTTCATTAAATAAAGCAATTAAAAAATAATTGCTTTTTATTGTGTAGTAAAAACAATTTGTAATTAAACTTTAACTTTAACTACAATCTTTTTAACGTTTTGTTGTGCACCGTCAGATAAGTTTGGTCTGTGTGCGTCATGTGGTAAAAATACTGCAAATTCGCCTGCCTTAATTTTAAGTGCAGAATAACTTTCGCAATCTAACCTTAAAATGTCTTTTTCAGGGTTGTATTCAACAGTAACAACACCTTCGGGACGATAGAAATAATCAATTCTTTCGTTGCCTGAAATAATTACTTGAATATCAGCGTAATTATCGTGTGCTTCAAAGAAAGCAGGAACGTCTTTTGTTAAATATTCAGTAACAGAGTAGTGAACTTCACGTCCTAAAATTTCGCCTTTGCCTACTTCTAATTTAGATAAATCGGTTTTTGCTAAAAAGTCGAAAGCAATTTTAAAATTTTCACTTAAAAAAGAGTATTTTTCAGCATATTGTAAATTGTCAAAAATCATAATTTTACTCCTAAACTTTAATAAATATATTTTATCATATTATAAAGTAAAGGTCAATAGTAATTTGAGTAAATTAAATAACGATTTTAGCACTTTAACTTAATTTTTTAAAGTCAAAGATAGTA
>JAZRJP010000013.1:0-37261 GCA_045645865.1 Christensenellaceae bacterium
CGATTTTGCAAAGCGAAGCGACATTACAATCGTTGGCGAGTACATAGATAGAGCTTTAACGGGAACGTCAGATAAACGTCCACAGTTTCTTAAAATGATTGAAGATAGCAAGAAAAAGAACTTTGAGTACGTTTTAGTTTATCAATTAGACCGTTTTGCCCGTAACCGTTATGACAGCGCCAACTATAAAGCAAAACTAAAGAAAAACGGTGTTAGAGTTTTGTCTGCAAAAGAAAACATTACTGACGATGCAAGCGGAATACTCGTTGAGGGTATGTTAGAGAGTATGGCGGAGTATTACTCCGCCGAACTTTCTCAAAAAGTCAAACGTGGTATTAAAGAAAGCCTTATAAAAGGCAATTTTATAGGTGGTCACGGACTTTTAGGCTATGATACAGTTGACAAGAAATGGACTATTAACCCTTTAGAAGCAACAGTAGTTAGAGATATTTTTACAAGATACCGAAACGGCGAAAAAGCTAAAGATATTATAACCCGCCTTAACGCATCGGGTATCAAAACCAAGTCAGGCAAAAAGTTTTCAATGAGCCAACTTGCCCGTATTATACGAAACGAAAAGTATATGGGAATAGTTAACGTGGACGGCAAAGTCTATACGAACGTAATTCCACCTATCGTGGATGAAAAATTATTTAGGGAGTGTAATTTAATTATGGATTTACATAAACATAAACAAAGAAAGAACTATGACGAACAACCTTACATTTTAAGCGGTAAACTCTTTTGTGGGTATTGCGAGTCGGCAATTACCGCAGAAACAGGCACGAGTAAAACGGGGCGTGTTTACCATTACTACAAGTGCTACGGCAAAAAACTAAACCCAAATGACTGCCACAAGAAAAACGTTAGCCAAGATTTTATTGAAACACTTGTATTTGAAGCAACCATAAAATACGTACTTCGCCCAAAGGTTATTGATAAAATCGCTAAATTGGTTGCAGATAAGTTTAACGCAGAACTATCTATGCCAACCGTTTTATTATCGCTACAAAAGGAGCTTAAAGAAGTAAATAAGTCAATAAACAGCATTATGACGGCAATAGAAAACGGCATCTTTACAAAGACGACAAAAGACCGCTTACTAAACCTTGAAGCAAATCAAGCCGACCTTGAAAACAAGATAGCCGTTGAAGAAGCAAGACAAGTTAAACCTTTACAACCTAATGAAGTTAAGAAGTATTTAACATACTTTGCCTATATGAAATACGAAAAAGGCGAAGAAAAAAACGAGTTCTTCAACTCGTTCATAAACCGTGTTATTTTATATGATGATAAGGTTATCATTCTTTACAACTCAAACGATAGAGAAACTAAACGTCTTAACAAAAAGCAATTAAAGGAAATTGAAAGTGGTAAAAACCTAGAAGAAATAAAAGAAAACTCGTCTGAACGTAAAAAGTTCAAACGAGTTGCTCTTGGCGGAGAGTTAGGGATTCGAACCCTTTAATAAATCGAAAAATTGCAGATATAATGCCGAATTTTTAATATTTTAAAATTTAAATAACAAAAATGAATTCTTTAAAAAAATAGTTGACAAATAATAATTTATATTATAAAATACCAATATAGGTTGACGTTCCATTACGAGGGGCGTGCAAATAGCAAAAGCGTCTTAAATTACTCGACCTTAAGAACGGCTGGTTTGTGATTATAAATATCGTCGAACATTGCTAAAAAAAGCGGACTTAAACGTCCGCTTTTTCTTTTACTAATTTTAAAAATAATTTATATTTTTCTTCAGCGGTACTTAACCGACTTAATTCTGTTAAAATATAATTTTTTTCTTCTAATGTAAATTCTTTATCATTTAATTGTTTTAGTAAAGAAAAATTATCAATACCTATTTCTTCCCCTTTCCTATTAACGGACATTATTAACCTTTTTTTCAAAAAAGAACGCCTAAGTTCTCCATTTTCGTCTACATCACTACTTACTTTATTTTCAATCTCTAAATTTTTTCTATTTCTTTTTGCATATTCTTGATGCGTTACTTCAACCAGCATAACTTTATTATTAATCTCATCTAAAACTAATCCACCGTGAACATTATTATCTTGTTTTCCATTTAAAATAGAATTAGGAACTCTATAAATATTCCATATATGCTCACCAGATTTTAATGGTAATTTAAAGGAATTATCATTAGAATTATTAATATTATTTAATAAACGTTCTTTTTCTTGCCTTTCTGCATAACTTCTACGTATAGCATAAACTTGTGCTTGACTCTTACATTTAAAATGTTTTCGTTTACTCATAAAAACCCCTTTAATTTTATTTTAACGGCTGTTCTTCTGTCATTAATTGTTTATTTAAATTTTTAAAATTTATTTCAAAATATTCATCTAATTCTTTTTCAATTTGCTTTTTCAATAACTTAAAAGCAATATTTTTGAAAAACAAGAAATTTGACGGAACGTAACCACCAAAACGCATTTTTAAAGTTTTTAATTCAATTTTATCATTAATTTCTTTTTCAATTGCTAATTTTGTATATTCAATCTTATATTGCTCAAACAATTTTTCTTGCATAAAACTATATTGTTTAGGTGATAAATTTTCGGTGTTTTCACGAATTGCACCATATAATTGAAAAAAATTATCATTTAAAGTAAATATTTTATTTAACATTACTTTTCCCTCCTTCTATAATTCTCTGGCATAGCAAAACTATAAAATTTACTAAGTTTACTTAGAATATAAGAAACAGAACCAACTTCACTTTTATGTTTTAAATATGTATAATCTTCATTTTCTTCCGGCATAAATTCAGATTGATAATTATAACTATCGTAGCACTTAAATATATTACCTATATGAACAAATTTTTCCGTCTTTACACGACTTTTTTTAGGATTATTAAGATACAAATCAAAATCTTCCCAACAATCAAATATATGGCATTCCCAAGTCGTAGAAATTATATTACCTAAAAAATCATATTCGTGTTGCATTCCTAATACTTCAATAATCCTGGCACTTAAATCTCTAATATTTAAATCAAGTAAACCAATTCGTTGAATATCTAAATAAATGTCATAAAAATTATGCCTATGCATTTCAAAAAGTCTACTTACAAAGTCCGGCAACGTCTTGCTTTTACGACTATCATAATAACGTTGCACTTCACTTAAAAATATTTTACTAAATGGTGGAACACGAATTATAGGTACATCATCATTCTTTAAACCAAAATAAAACCCATTAAGAAAATACGTAGAAAAATATTTCTTATAACCAACCAAGAATTTAACTTCATAATCACTATAAATCGGAACTTTATCTGGTAAAGTCAATTTATTTCGACGTGATAAATTTTTACGCTCCAAAAAATCACAACAGCGCTTTAATAATTGCCTACCCTCGCTAAAATAAATATCATAAATTAATTTTGCCATATATGAACTTTTACCAGCACCAGGCAAGCCACAAATTACAGTAATCATTTTTTAAACGCCTTTATAACTGCTATAAGTGTAAATACAATAAATAAGCCAACGGCAACCCATAAAGCCGTATCTACGTAAGGTATTACAGTAAAGAAAAATTCCCATTTACTACTTAATTCAACTAAACTAATACGCAAAATTGCGACTATTAATAAAATTAAAAATGATACAAACATTTTTTAATGCTCCTTATTTTTTAAATAAATTTCTAATTAAAGTATAAATTCCTATACCAGCAAGACACGATGAAACGACTATTAAAGCGTATTTTAACCAACTTTTGTAAGTAGGTGGTGGTGTAATAGACGGCACAATATCAATAGGGCTTGAAACAACCGGGTAAATAATATGCTCGTCGCCCTTAGCAAAATCTAAATGAATAATGTCAAAGTCTAAAAATACAGTTTCTTCTGATACGTAACCGTCAGACTTAAAACCTACGTCGTTGTCTAACTCGCGTGAAAAATACTCATTATTTGCAAACCTAAATAAACACGTCGTTTTTGGCTCTTCGGCGCTTGCGTTATCATTAACGTATTTGTAAAAGTCATTGACAAATTTTTCGTCAATAAGCAAATTGTTACTTATTTTAGAAATATCTTTTAAATCATTTTCAGTAACAATATGTATAGGCGATATTTCAGTTATACTTTCGTCAGACGGCGTATTACCGAACAACGCTTTAAATAAACCATAATCGCATATAGTATTCCAAAAACTGTGCGTATCTTTATAACTTAATAAATCAAACTTGTCGTTAAGCGTTATAGTTTTAACGTTGTAACCTTTAGTTCGACCGTCGTCAACGGTTGCTTGAAATAAATCAGCGCTAATTTTACCGTTTTTAATAGGTAAATAACCGTTAACGTTGCTTTTATTATAGTTGTAAATATAATCTTTTAAAATTTCACTTTCAACAGTAAATTCATTATAAGGCTTACCGTTCGTCGAAAAAGCATAATAAAGGGCTGTATCGTGTTTTTTTACGGTGTTATCATTTCTTATGTTTTCAGACGTAGTATAAGGAACATTATAGCCCCAATCATAATCAGCGCCACCACCGGCGTCATTAACCCAGCGTTCTCTGCCATAAGTTAAACTAATCAAACTTTTATTGCCCCTGGCGTCGGTATATCTAATATTACTATTATAATAACCGATATCTTGTCCTATATAATTTTTTAAAACGTCGTATTTTGCTTGATTCTCTAAAACAACAATAGGTTGTGTTTTATATTCATACCACTCGGCTTTAATACCGTTTAACGTATAACCGTTGTCAAAATACTTGTTAGGAACGGCAAAATATACCGAATTAAGTTGATTTTGGTAATAAGCGCCTTTATCACTTGACGCAGTTCTATACCAAGCGTCCTTTAATTCAAGTTCAATCGTTTCTACAACGTCTAATTCGTGCGATAAGCCGTTTTCATAGCCCGAATAGTTATAAGATTTACCGATAGGGTAATCAGTTGCTAAAACGCCACCAACGCCTATAAGTTGAATACCGGCTATTTTATAATAACGTTTACCGATTTTATTATTTAAGTTTCTTACAGCGTATTCTAATTTTTTATCTTCGTCAATAACGCCGAACTTATAAATTGAATTATCTTCTAAATGAGATATATATTGTAATCTAAAATTAGCGTATTCAACTGCTACGTTTTTACTGTTAAAACCACACGCTAAATTAATAACGTTACTTTCAGTATCTTTGACTAATTCTTTTTTTTCAGCGTTATAAACGTAAACGGTTAACGAAAATTTATCTGAATTAAATCCCTTTTCAGCAAAATAAATAACGTCAGTCTTGCCGGCGTTCTCATATTCACTTAAATCAGTATCACGTAAATCTATTAATATATCGCCACCTTGTACAGTATTTGCTTTTGTTATAATAGGTGTTATTCCTGCATTTAAAACGGTTAACGTAAATAAAAATATTAAGGTAAATACTTGTTTAAATTTTATTTTTTTCATAAAAACCTATAATAAAAAGAGAATAAAATTCTCTTTATAATTAAAAATAAATTTCTTCTTCGTCTAATACAATACCCCACAACGGTGTATCATTTGTAAAATCTTCATTTTCGTTAGGGGTATCGGCGTTAGGTGTATTTGCAACTAAATTATCTATATTTAAAAACAATAACACGCTAACGCCTATCATAATTAACGATAACAATATAATAAAAATCTTTTTCATAAAAACCTTAAATTATAGTAAAATTAATTCGTATTTTTATATCTTCGTCTAACGAGTATACAATTAGCGAAAACATATCGTCATACTCATACTGACTAATATCTTCAACGGTATTAACCGGATAACTTTTTTGAATAACCTGAGTTGCAGAGCCAACCGGTTTTATAGTAAACGAATTATCATTTTTATTTACGATAAAACCGTCGAACAAGTTTTCTTCGTTACTGTACGTCATTAAAAAATGGTTATCTATTAAATAATTAAAATCTTTACCTTTAATAACGTTAGGAACAACGTCAACTATATAGTTAGGAGATTCTTTTGATAATGGCATTTTAATTTCAACGCTTAAAGGCGAATTTTTATTTATTTGATAACCGCTTTCTAATGACGTTATTTTTTTACCGTCAATTTCAACGTAAAATGTATTAACGTTGCCGGTGTGCTTACTGATTTTAAAGGCGCTAAAACCTATTATTGCAACTAAAATAGTTGATATTATTAAAATAAAAATGCCTTTAAAAATATTTGTTTGTTTTTTCATAATTTAATAAATATTAAAAATATATCGTTGAATTATCTAACGAAACACTACTTGCTCGATTTTCAATTTTAAAATTAAACTTAAAAGTTATTCCGGTAATTGCTTCTTCTACTGTAATATAAAAAGTACAAGGTTTTACGGTTTCGATATACTTAATATGATTTATACGCTCTAAATCCCAAATGTCAATATATGACTCATTACCTTTAAATTTAATTTCAAGAGTATTATCGTTAATTTTCCAAGAAAACAAAGACTTAAATATATCAATGCCATAGCCATTTTTAATTCTTTCAATAGCATTTTTATCACTCAAAACTATATCTTCTTCCGTTGTATAAAAAAGTTCGCCGCGTCCTATTAATGTTCCTTCATCAGAAAACAACGGCTCGTATTCTTCGAGTAAAACATTAATAATACCACTCCCACCATAATCGCTAACGTAAAAATTAGAATATTTACTGCCAACTTTACCGAAAAAATTTTCTAATTCTAAATCAACGGTATAAGTATCGCCTGAGTATACGTTAATTAAAGGGCTGTCAGTAGTATAAGTTGTGTTATCAATTCTTATTTTAAAATTTTCAGGCGCACCATCGTATATAACATAGCACACAGCCGAAAAATTACCTGCACGTGTAACAGCAGTAATTTTTATATCGTCTTCAAACCAACTATAACAAGTAACTTTTGCTACGTTGCTACCATCTTCAATCGGCGTTACCGTTACAAAATCAGTTACGTTTAAATTTAATGCAGGTTCTTCATTCCACTCGATATACCAATCAACCTTTTTATTCGTTGCATTTTCCGGGTATACGGTAGCCGTAAGAGTTTTAGTAACTGTTCCTTTTTCTCGGTCAACAACCGTTTCACTTGACGTTAACTGTACGCTTAAATTTTCCGTTTCTTCAGTTGGCGTTGTTTTATTACAACCAATAAACGAAAAAGTTAATATTAAAGTCAAGGTTAGACTTAAAAATTTTAATAATTTTTTCATAATTCCCCTTATGCAGATTGTAATTCGTTTTCAATAATTTCGTCGTTTTCAAACATTTCTTCTTCAGACATTTCACATTTTACACAAACGCCGTTTTCGAATTCGTGTTCGCAAGTTGTTTCCGGTTCTTCGCATTTTACACAAACGCCGTTTTCAAATTCGTGTTCGCAAACAATTTCAGTATCATTGTTAAACCACGTTTTAACGTCCCAATTCTTAAAGCCACTTGAAACAACTGCTAAAGCAACTACTAAAAGTGATAACAAAATTATTAATGCTATTGCCCACTTATAACCACTTATTTTTTTACTATAATTATATCTTGCCATTTTTAATCCTTACGTTTTAAGTCCGCACGACTATTATTTTTTAACTAAATAAACAACACGTTTATTTTTAAAATTATTAACTATTTGATTTTATATTTTTTTAGGTTCAGTTATTTTATTAACTTTATACCTTTTGTTGCATTATAGGCTTTAGCATTATCACTTTGTGCTTGCAAATAACCTGCGCGAAAACTACGTTGAACCTTTGATAAAGTAGTTTTATTACCTTTTTTATCTAACTTAACGTGACCGTCATTTGTATATGCTAAATTAGTTTTTAATTCTCTTGCATACTTTGCACCTTTACCGTTAGGATTTAACAAAACTTTTTGTTCACCTGTTTTAGTATTAACCAAAACAACCCCTTGTTTATGCTTTTTTACTACTGCATAATTATTTTTTGCCATATATACCTCCACCGGACTAAAAGTCCGTTCCCCTTAACCCTGGGGAGCCAGGTTAATTACAATTAAAAAATATCGTCAATAGTTACTTGTGGGTTAGTCATTTTTTTATCTATCGTTGACTGATAATTTTCACCGTCAAACATATTAAAAATATACTTACGCATATTTATTCCTTGTGGTTTATCACCGTAATATTCAGAAGTTCTATTCGGTATTACCGAAAATTCACCAACAGGTTCACCTTTATTATTAAGTTCGTTATATATCGTTATTTCTTTATCGTCAACTTCGATATACGTTCCTATACGCCTATAAAGTTGTATAAGACTTTCACCATCAACGTCATCGTCTTTTTTATACCAGGTACTTAAAGGCTTAAAACTTGTTATAACAAGTATATTACACTTTAAAACCTTATCTTTAAAACGTGCAGGAACTGGCGAGTTCGTATGATTATCTAATATTTTAAGTAAAACGTCAAACTTAAACGTTGTATCTCTTAAATCGTCAAGTATGTATGCCGTTTGACCTTTATACATACCGAACACGTCAGTATCTTTTGCACTTGAAATTCCGTAATCTACACGCCTTAAAGGATTATTTGAATCGAAAGGCTTATATTTCCAATATTCTTTAGGAACAACGTCAAAATAGTTCATTTTTTCTAAAAACTGCTTTGCGAAAGTCGTTTTACCCGAACCGCTGTCCCCGGTTATAAAAATAACTTGTAAAAACCTATCACGCTGTAAATTTTGAACGTCGTTATCTAAATTAAAACTATCGTCTAACAATTTTTTTAACCTTACCTTAGTTGCAGTATCTTGTATCTGATTAATCTTTTCAATTTGTTCTTCATAACTAAAACGTTCAAAATGACCTATATATTGTTCTTGTTCTGCAACGACTTGCGGATTCCAATTAGAACTATGCCTAACTTCGCTCCAATCGTATATATATTTGCCTTTCTTTATACTTTCTTCGTTTCCGTGAACAAAGTATAATAAACACGCTTCCTTAGTGGTCTCAATTATCTTAACGCTATGCTCATTAATACTAAACCACTTTGCGACCATTTCACTATCTATATTTTGTTTACCGAAATTTAAATAAACGTGATAATGGTCTTTTTTATGAGTTCCTGCTCTATGTTCAGGATTATCTAATTCGTCTTGTTCATTGTAAATATCTTTATCGTGCTTTATGCACGCCCAAAACTTAATCGTTTTATAACGATTAAAAACGTCATAGATATTAACACCTTGCTGTTCTAAATATTCACAATTAACCGAAAACCAAAAATGCTTACGTTTCATTTTAACCACCTACATAAAACGTTAATTTTTTACCCCCATTTACCCCTTTTAACCCCCGCGCTCCCGACAAGGTCATCGCGCGGGCGTTATTACATAGTAATAAAGGTAAAAATAAATAGGGGAATTTTACCCCCTTTTACCCCCTTTTACCCCTATTTTGAAAAGGTTTATTCAAAATATTACATAAAAGGGCTTTCTTCAACTAAATTTAAATCTACTAAACGTTCACTTGCGCCAAAAAACGCTGGTGGAGCAGTTACAATTTCAATTTCATCACCAAACTTAAACTTTTTAGCCTCAATAGTTTCAAAAGTTTCTTTCTCAACAAAAACAGCACGTTCATATACGTTACCACTTTCTTCATTAATTTCTATAAATGTTACATTATAGAAATCTTTTTGTTTAGCCTTGCTTTTTCCAGCAAACATTTTGTAAAAAATCTTTTTATTCATAATATATCTCCTTTGCCTGTTTTAACAGGACTTAAAAATCACTATAAAATAATAAAATATGTTAAGTGGTAAGAAGTCTTATAGACTATTACGTAAATAGGTGGTTATTTACATCTTACCACTTTACACCAACTTAACCTTTAATAAGTTCTTCTATAATATCGAATACGTTACCACATAAACATTCTAAAAATACCGATAAATTTTGCTTGCGTGCACCCATTTTAATTTCTACGTAATATGAGTTATATTTCTTTTCTAAAAGCGCAGATACCATATCTTTAAAATGACTTCTTTTACTCATTAAACGTTCAAGTCTTGTCTTTCTATCTGGCTTAATAAGTTTATCTATATTCTTTAAACAATCGCTAACGTCTTTGTCCGTTAACTGTTGTTTAGGTTCTTCGACTTTTGTTACCGGAACGGCATCGTCTTTTCCAGACGTCTGGAATTGTTGGTCTTCACGATATGCTTTTACTATTTCAAAAGGCTTGTCTTGGTAAATATTTTTATAATACGTGTTACCGTGCAATGCCTTTTTATAATCTCTTATATCTTGCACCGTCATTTCTGGCTTAACGTTACTAATTAAAAAACCTGGCATACGCGTCAATTCTTCAAGTTGTGATTTGCTAAAGCCTTCATATTGTTTTTTAAGGTGCATACCAGAGCAAAAATACTTGCCTATATGCAAAAGCGAATACGTAGAACTTTTTTTAATACCGAATAAATGCTCGGAAAACTCTACTATATTCTCGTAACCAAACTTTTCGTAATAACGATAATTATCTGCTTCGGCAAGCCTAAACGCTATATCTACAAACTTGTTTTTTATATCTTGTAAATCTTCGTGTATAAAATATACGGCTTGTTCTTCTACCGTTAAACTTGCGTCAGCGTTCTTTTTAAGTACGCTTATACCATTTTTTGTAATTTGTTCAATTTGCTCCCTTGTTAACATAAAACCACCTCTTTATGTTTGTTTAAAATACTCACAAAGTGACTATTTTTAATAATTGTATACTAAAATAATGACTGTGTCAAGACAATATAGTCAAAAATTTAGTAAAATTTAGTAAAAATATTAAGGAGAATAAATATGTACGGTAAAATAATTAAACAACTTAGATATGAAAAAAAATTAACGCAAGCACAATTAGGAGAAATTATAGGAGCGACACAAAAATCAATTAGTAGATATGAAAAAGAAGAAATCGAATTAAATTTTAATCAATTAATCAAAATCGCCGATTATTTTAGTTGTAGCATAGACTATCTTTTAGGTAGAGAAAATGATTTTGGTATTATTGAAAGTAAAAATAATTTAACGTTAGACGAAAACGAACTTTTAACTATTTATAGAAAATTAGACGTAAGGAAACAAAACAAAGTTTTAGGCTACGTACAAGCGTTAGCGTATTAGACAAAGCATAAGAAAAGACGGAAAACGCACGCAGGCTTATCTGCGTTTTTCCGTCTTTTTAATCTTCGTTGATTTGTTTTTAGTCAAGCCTAAACGCTTGATATAGATTATTTTTTTATATTTTAACTTTTCACTCACCGTTTGGCAAGGGGGAACGGCAAATATTTGTCGTTCCCCTATGGGGAATAGTGTGAGTGCGTATACCCACTGCATCAACTATTTTTCTCGCAATTATCACCTCGTAAAGCATAAGTGCGGAAAATAGTTGACACGTTACTTTTCTACTTTTTAATAGACTTTCGTGCGTGCTCAAGCGTTTATTTAAAATAATCTTTTTGTATAAAAATTACCTTGTATTTTTTATAACTTGCTATTAAGTTGCAAACAAAATTTAACGATATAATGTAGTAAAAGGAGCATATACTATGAATATCGAAAATTACATTACAGCACTTACAAGAATTGAAGAAATTATACATACAGCAAACAATGCACTTAATCAAATTTTAGGCGCTTTAACAGCCGAACGTGATTTACGTTCCGACAATACAAATAAAGGGGGTGCTACAATTATTGAAAATTCGGCGTTAATTCCTGCAAATAACAAAAAAATTCCGGACGTCCGGAAAATCGAAAACAAGGAGCAAGAAAAAATGCCAAAATTGAAACACATTTATATCTATAAAAGAGAAAAATATTACTACGTGCAAGTTCACTTTAAAGGACTTAAAAAATCTTTTACACGTAAAAACAAGAATAGCGCAATTAAAGACGCTAAAGAGTGTTTAGAAGATTTTATGAACCACAGCAACCCTACAAGCCTTAGCACGTTACATAATATTGCTACGTTCTACTTAGAAAATTTAAAAAAACCTTTCGTATCAGACATTTACTATTACACGTTAACGTCTAAATACAATAAGCACATTAAAGAAAAAATAGGAAATTTACGAATAAATTCGATTAATGCAATTACGCTACAAGGTTACTTTGAAGAATTAACAAAGTACTCTACCAGAGTTGCCGAAGACGTAAAAACTTTTTTAAACCAGGTATTCGAATACGCCGTCGGCAACCAACTTATAAAGGTTAACCCTATGCGTGCCGTTAAGGTATTAAGACACGTTAGGGAAAACGGTCAAGCACTTTCAAAGGAACAAATTGCTAATTTAAAAGGCACAATTAAAGGTACTAAATATGAAATACCGTTTTTAATATTATTATACACCGGCGTTCGTGGTAGCGAATTAAAGTCGTTACAGTTCGATTTTAACAAAAATACAGTACTAATAAAAAACTCTAAACTAAAATCATACCAAAAAGAAAAGACAAGAGAAATACCGATAATGCCAGGCTTGTTGCCGTTCCAGGAAGAAATAATGAAAGACGAGTGGAAGACAGTAAACATTAAAGAGATTGAGAAGAAATACGCTGAATTTGTTAAAATAGGTAGGCTGAACTGGCTACGACACACTTTTCAAACGTATTGTACGATAGTTGCTGGTAACGAACTTGTAAATTACTGGGCAGGACATAATTTAGGCAATAATATGACGGCTAAAGTTTATACCCACTTTCCTATGGACTACCAACAGCAAGTTGCAAGTAATATTTTATATTAAATTTCACTTTTTAAAGAAAAAATAAAGAAAATAAATTATAAAAAAGCGTTTTTCCGCCCTAAAATAGTCAATTTTAGCATAAAAAAAGGACTAAAACTGTTGTTTTTGCAACATTTTAGTCCATTTTGGCGGAGAGTTAGGGATTCGAACCCCAGGAAGACTCACATCTTCAACGGTTTTCAAGACCGCCGCCTTCGACCGCTCAGCCAACTCTCCATAAATTACTTGATTATTATATATTATAATTTTATATTTTGCAAGTAATTTTATAGCCTTTTTTAATTTTTTTTTAAAAACAAGCAAGTTAATTGTTTTTTATAATTTCTTTACGCACGTTAGCGTTTGCTATGAGTTGTTTTGCTAAATCCACTGCATCAGAAATGCCACTACCACCGATAATTCTAACAATTTCTTGTTCTTTTTCTTCACTTGTTAAGCCTTTAATTTGCGTTTTTGTAACGCCGTTTTCGGTTGATTTTTCAATTAAGAAAGATTTATCAGAATAACTTACAATTTGTGGCAAATGGGTAATAGTAATTATTTGATTTTTAACTGAAAGTTTTGCAAACTTTTCGGCTACTATTTGTGCCACTACACCACTTATACCTGCGTCAATTTCGTCAAAAATGTATGTGATAGGCTCTTCAACTTGCTCGGTTACAAGTTTTAAAGCAAGCATAAATCTACTCATTTCACCACCACTTATTACTTTTGACATTGTTTTTAATGGCTCGCCTTTGTTAGCCGTAAAGTAGAAAGAAATTGAATCAACGCCGTTTAACAATAAAACTTTCTTATCTTCTAAACTTTCTATAACAACGTCGAATTTAGCGTCGTTCATACCTAACGTTTTAAGTTCTTTTGTTATATTTTCAATTAACTTTTTAGCGTATTTTGAACGAATATTCGTTACGTTATTATAATGCTTTTCAAGTAATGCAAATCCGTTTAAAATAACGTTTTCGGCATTGGTTGCTAAAACTGAAAAATTTTGCAAATTTTCAAGTTCTATCTGCGATTTTTGATAAAAATTCATTATTTCTTCATAACTTGTACCATATTTACGTTTAAGTGCATGGTATAAGTCAAGACGTTCTTCAACTCTTGCCATTTCGGCTTCGTCATAATCTAAATTATCAAGCGAATTTTCAAGTTCACAAGATAAATCGTTTAACTCGTCTAAAACTTGCTCTAACCTGTCATATAACGCCGAATATTCACTATTAAAATCGGCTATTACACTTAATTTTTTAAGTGCAATATTTAACGCATCGATACAACCGTTGTCGTCTGATAATGCTAAATGAGAAACTTGTAAAGCATCGCCTATTTTTTCAACGTTTGAAAACACCTTTCGTTTTGAAAGCAACTCTTCTTCTTCGCCGTCGTAAAGTTCAGCCTTTTCAATTTCTTCTACTTGGTAAGTCAATAAATCAATTTTTGAAAGCCTTGATTTTTCGTCACCACCTAAACTTTCTAACGTTTTTTGTGCTTCTTTTACAGTAGAAATTACTTGCTTAATTTTAGCAAATTCGTCTTGCAATTCCTTACCACAATATAAGTCTAAAATTTTAAGTTGGTTACTTTCTTTTAAAAGCGAATAATGTTCACTTTGTCCGTACACGTCGCAAAGCAAACTTGTTATGCTTTTAAGCATTGTTAACGTTACACTAACCCCGTTAATACGAATTTCATTTTTACCATCAATAGTGAGTTTACGTCTAATAATTAATTCGTTATCAGAAAAATCAATATCATATTCGGTAAGCAGATTTTTTACTTCGTTATTATTTGTAATGTCAAAAACTACTTCACCACTTGAAAATTCTTCGCCATAACGAATCATTGTTTTATCGGCTTTTGCCCCTAAAACAAAATTAATGGCTTGTATGATTACCGTTTTACCTGCACCCGTTTCGCCCGATAAGACGTTTACGCCTAACGAAAAGTCGATTTCGGCACTTGTAATTAAGGCAATATTTTTTAATGAAATTTTTTTAATCATACGTAGATAATATCCTCTAAAATTTCTACCATTTCTTCGGCATCAAAATCATTGTCGCACACGATAAGCACGGTATCGTCACCTGCTATGCTACCAACGATTTTATCGTGATTTAATTTATCAATAGCAACCCCGCACGCAGAGCCGTTACCTTCTAAGGTTTTTACTATTAATAAATTTTGTGCCCTTTTAATTGAAACAACGAAAGTTTTTAATAAAGTTGCAATTTTTTCTTGATTTAAAGTATTTACTTCGGTTTTTGGTAAGGCATATTTTATTTTTTTAACGTCACCTTTAACTTTTATTAAGCCAAGTTCTTTAATATCTCTTGAAATTGTTGCTTGCGTTACGTTATAACCTAAACCTTTTAAACTTTCAACAAGTTCTTCTTGCCTTGCAATTTCAGTTTCTTCAATTATTTTAATAATTGCATTTCTTCTATCAGTAGTTGCCATTTTATTTTGTATAACCCCAACTATTTAATTTAATAAGTAATCTTTCAAAAAAGTTGTTTTCAGTTTTATAAAATTTAACTAAACGCTTGCTTTTTGAAACTTCGATACTTTCATTAGCCTTGATTTGACTAATAAACTTGCCGTCAACGTACACTGCACATTTTGTAGAGCCTTGATTTACCGTTACTTTTGCAACCATACTATCACTATAAACTAACGGTTTAATATGTAATGAGTGTGAACATATAGGCGTTGCTAAAAATGCGTTTACGTCAGGAGTTAAAATTGAGCCACCTGCCGATAACGAATAAGCCGTTGAGCCTGTTGGAGTAGATAAAATTATACCGTCTGCAATATATTTATCAACAAAATTACCATTAAGTTCTAAATTTAACGATGCAACTTCACTTTTGCTTGCTCCGTCAATTCTTCTTTCAACGACAACTTCGTTTAAAGCGTAATATTTAACGCCGTCAATTACTAATTTCATAACTGAACGTTTTTCAAAATCGCAATCATTTTTAATTAATTGAATTGCTTTTTCAAGTTCGTCTGATTCTAAACTGCTTAAAAAACCTACGTTGCCCGTATTTATGGCAAGAATAGGAATATTGTAAGTCATAGCAAAATCAACCACGCTTAAAATTGTTCCATCACCACCGAAAACTGCAATAACGTCAACGTCTTTACAATCTTCTTTTAAGTGTACAATTTTATAAGAAATATCATTTTTTAAAAGCATTCCACTAAAAACGTTGGCTTTTTTAGTTGCTTCTGTTTTAGTTGAGTTAATAAATATACCTACTTTCATAATTCACCTTTTAAAACTATTTTATTTATTGTCGTTTGATTTAGCGTTGATTTTAAACTATCTTTATACGCTAAAAGCAAATATTCAACGTTCTTTTTTTCTCTTATAGGGGCTATTGTTAAGTTTGTAGCGAATAACCCTACGCTTTTTGCATACTCAATTATATTTTTAACGCATTTGAGCCTTGCGTTTACGTCGGTAACTATACCATTTTTAGATAAATATTGTTTGCCACACTCAAACTGTGGTTTTATTAGTAAAACGGCAAATCCGTTATCTTTTAAAATTCTACTTACGCTTTCTAAAATTAATGTAAGAGATATAAAACTAACGTCGCACACGACACCGTCAACAAGTTCGCCAAACGTTTCCTTTGAAACGTTACGTGCGTTAGTATTATCAAAAACTATTACCCTTTTATCATTTTTAAGGGAAATATCAAGTTGACTTTCGCCTACGTCAACGGCAAAAACTTTTTTTGCGTTATTTTTTAATAAAACGTCGGTAAAGCCACCGTTTGACGCACCTAAATCAACAAAAGTAAGCCCATCAACCGATAAGTTAAAATCGCAAAGTGCTTTATTAAGTTTATATCCACCATTTGATACGAAAGTACACTCACTTTCAATAATTGTAATTTTACTTATATCTTCAAAATCGTCAGAAGGCTTACAAGGTTTTCCGTTATATAAAACTTCGCCTTTTAAAACCTTTTCCTTGGCTTTGTTACGTGATGGACATAAGCCTTTTTTGTATAACAATAAATCTATTCGCATTTTAGTTGTTTCTATTTTTAACGTAGTCTAAAAGATTTATTAAAAAATCGTTATTTTCTACGTTTTGAATACTTAATTTTGCTTTATTATAATAATCTTCACAAATCTTTTTAGCGCCATCTATACCGTAAGCCGTTACAAAGGTAAATTTGCCACTATTTTTATCTTTATTTATAGTTTTACCTAAATTTTCAGTTGACGAAGTAACGTCTAAAATATCATCGGTAATTTGAAATAAAAATCCTAAATTATAGCCGTAATCACGAAAATTTTCAATATAAGCGTCCATTTTTAAGCAAGAAGGTATCATTGTGCAAGCCATTAAAAGTTTAACCGTTTTACCTTCGTGCATTTTTTGCAAAAGTTCAACGCTATTTACGTTTGCACTATTTATATCTATGGCTTGACCACCTATCATTCCTAAATGACCACTATGCGAAGATAAAATGCGTGCTGAATTTATTTTGTATATGCTTGAAACGTTTCTAAAACAAATTTCATAGGCTAAATTTAACAATGCATCGCCACAAAGTAGCGCCATTGCTTCGCCATATACTTTGTGGTTTGTCGGCTTACCCCTACGTAAATCGTCGTTATCCATACAAGGTAAATCATCGTGAATTAACGAATAAGTATGAATCAACTCAACGCTTACGCAAAACGGCAAAACGTCTTTAAAATTAATGCCTAAAATATCACTTATTGCAAGCATTAATACGGGACGAATACGCTTTCCCCCTGCAAAAACACTATATTTCATAGCATCAAGCAACGTTTTATCAACCGTTTGCAAATTGTCTAAATATTTATGTAGTTCATTTTCGATAATTTGTTTATAACTATCGTATTTTTCATTAAAATTCATCTTTACCATTTTTTCTTATAAATGCCGTAACGGTGTTATACATAAGCATAGTAACCGTCATAGGTCCAACACCACCTGGTACAGGAGTAATCATACTTGCTTTTTCACTTGCACTATTATATTCAACGTCGCCGTATAACGCTCCGTCAACCCTGTTTATACCAACGTCAACAACTATTGCTCCTTCTTTTACCATATCGCCCGTAACAAACCTATCTTTACCTATGGCTGCAACCAAAATATCTGCTTTTTTAGTGTATTCTGATAAATTAATAGTTCTTGAATGACACATTGTAACGGTACAATTTTCTTGTTGTAATAAAAGTGAAATAGGTTTACCAACCATATTACTTCTGCCGATAACAACGGCGTGTTTACCTGAAAAAGAAACTCCGTAATCTTTTAAAAGTTTAATAATACCATTTGGAGTACAAGAAACTAAACACTTGTCCCCCATCAAGAGTTTACCTAAATTTTCACTACCTAAGCCGTCAACGTCTTTTTCGCAAGGGATATGCTTTAAAACGCTTGCACTATCAAACTTTTTAGGTAATGGCAATTGAACGATGATACCATCGATAGAATTATCGTTTGCTAAATCTTTAACAACGTTTTCAACTTCTTGTTGAGTGGCACTTTCTTCTAATCTAACCGTTTTAGAATAAATACCTATTTCTTCACACGCTTTGATTTTGTTTTTTACGTAAATTTTAGATGCAGGGTCTTCACCTACGATTACCACAGCAAGCCCTGGCACGCTATTTAATTCATTTTTTAAAACTTCAACCTTTTCTTTTAAAAGTTGCCTATAATTTTGCGAACAACGTTTACCGTCAAGTATTATCATACTACGCCTCCAACCTTTTTTTGTATTCTGCTAATATTCCGTTTACGAAATTAGGACTTTCACCTGTTGAATACTTCCTTACAAGTTCTAACGATTCGTTAATTGATACAATGTAAGGTATTTCTTTAAGATAAGTCATTTCTAAAACGGCAATTTCTAATGCACATTTATCAGTAGCATAAATTCTATCTAACTTATAGCCTTTTGCTAATTCTTCAATAACGCCGTCGATTGTATCTTTATTTTCAAAATACAAGGCTAAATGATTATCAGCAAATTCAATATCGCTTTTTGACAAATTTTCTTCTTGATAAATGATTGTTTTAAAATCTTCATCAAAAGTGTTATTAAAACATAAACTAAATAAAATTTTGTAAACTGCTTCCCTTCCGTTTTTTCTCATAAAACACCTTTAAATAACGACAAAACTACCATACTATGTATGGCAGTTTAAATAGTTTAATTTTCTTCTTTAAAAAATACGCCGTCAAAATTAACGTTAACGCTTTTAACTTTGTATTTTGACATTGATTCTACGTTACGAATAACGCTTTGTTGTATATCGTACGCTACGTCGTTCACACTATAACCGTATAAGATATTAACGGTAACGTCAACGGTAATATCATCACCTATAAAATTGATTTTTATATTATCAAGATTATCTTTTTTACCATTGTTTTTAAGTGCAACACCACCCACGTCGGCAACGGCTAACGCTACTATACCTTTTACTATACTTGCATTGTACGTAACCTTACCCTTACTTTCACTATTAGTATTGTTTTTATACGTTGCCATAATTAACCCCCGTAATAATTTTTGACTATTATTAATTAATTAAAATAATTAATTATTCTTTACGCAAGTAAATTATATCACATATTTTTATTTTTAGGTAGCGTTTTTACCCTGTTTTTTATAAATAAGGTATAATATTAACGTTTTCGCAGTCAATATTTGTTTCTTGTGATAAAATATTGTAAATTTTTATTGCATCGGCTTGCTCAAAAACGTCTTCTTTAACTACTACGCTTACGTTTGGAGAATTTAAACTCATTGTTACTACGACTTCGTCATAGCCATATGCTTTAATTACTGATTCTAAGCGAAGTTCTTGTTCAGTTAAACTTAAAAGTTGCATTTTTTGTGTTAAAGCACTTTCTTTTACGTCGTTACTTGCATCGTCTTGATTTATAATTTTATCAAGTTGCAAAATTTGTTCGTTTCGTTGAGATGAAAGTTGGCTTCTATATTGACTAAAATATGCAACGTTTGATGCGTCTTCATTATAAACTGAGTCACCACTCAACACAAAATTAAATACTGCCGTAACTGCTAATAAAGCAATCATTAAACTTAAAACAACAATCTTTTTTCTTTTACTCATAACTACTCCTTTTATTTCATTTTATAAATTTGTATTTTATCTATCGGCACTTCTAATGCCGTTGTTAACACGTTTGTAATTAGCGTTTTTACGTAGATATCGTCTGCACCTTCACACACGACTATTAATGACGTAACCGACGGGTATTGATTTTTAATTTTATAAGGTTTTCCATTTACTAAAACGAATTCTTCGGTTACTTCAATTGTATCGTTTTTAGTAATTGTCGTTGTGTTTTTTAAAAAAACTTCTTCTACGTCGTTATCAAAAGTAATGTAGCAATTTACGTTGCCTACCCCTTTAATTTGACTTAAAACGTTAATTATTTCACTTTTTAGCGTTTGCGAATAAGAAGTATTTTCCGTACTTGTTGTTTTAAATAAAAAACCATTACCAAATAATATAAAACAAATTGAAATAACTATTAAAATTACAAGCACGTATTCAATTTTAATTTTTTTTGTTTTTTCGTTATTCAATTAAAAACTCAACTCCTGCAATATTTGATAAACATTTATTTAAAATTTCGTCTTTTGCCTTGTCGATACTATCTATATGAGCAATATTTTCATTTATTACGTTTTTAAGAAAAATATTAACTATTTTTTTATTATCATTTGTTTCAACCTGTATGATAAAATCGCTAAAATTGTATTTTTTTAAAACGTTTTCAACTTCGTTTTTAATCGTTACGTTTTCAATTTCGTCAAGATAGGCATAATAACTTTTATCAAAATCAAAATTCGGTTTAAAATTATCGCTATTAGATATAAGTTCAATGATAGGAAGTGCTAAAACTATTAAAAATACTATTGAAACTACCATTTTTGATATATTTTTCATACTGCCGTTTGGCAAAATTGTTTGGCATAACGTTAAAAATATGACTGCCGAAACTGTTATATATAAATAATTTTGCATACTAACCTATGATTAATGACGTGCTTGTTATAATAAATAAAATTGTTAAAATAAACATTACTCCACTTAAAAAAACAAGTGCCGAAAGATTTGAAATAATATCGGCAATTTGATTTAAAACGGTTGCGAATTTATTATCAAGTAACGGCTCTGTAACTCCTACTGTAAATTTTAAAGTTAGTGATAAAATAACAAGGCTAACTCCACTTATTAAACTTTTAAGTAAAACGTAAAGTAATGAAAATAAACCAAGCGAATTTTTTATTATAATTGACGACGACATTAATACGTCAATTCCACCACTTACAAAATTACCAACGACAGGGATTAGCGTTCCACTTGCGTATTTTAAAATTTTAACGGTTATTCCGTTATACTGAATATTTGCTAATCCTTGACAAGTTAATAAAATAGAAAAGACACCGACTATTAAGCCTATTGACCATTTGTATAAAGTAGATAAACTTTTTTTAAGTGTATCGAATTTGATAGCGTCACTTACGCCACTTAACATCGTCACCTGAGATGAAACTGATAGTAACGGCAGAAAAAAGGTTTTTGAAATACTTGTTACAAATAAACATAAAAACGCAGTAAACGGCTTGAATAATTCGACACCAAAATTGCCTATAAGCATAATGAGTGAAAACATTACGGGAAAGACTATTTTTATTAAATTGTAAACGTCGTTTAAATTATTGTAGGTGTATAAAAACAATTCGCTTATCATTGTTGTTAAAAGCAAAATAGCAATGCTATAACAAATAAAATAAATTGTATTTTTCATTGAAATATCGTTGATTTTAGAAATTATTACATTTGAAAAACAACATAAAATTCCTATAACGATAATTAATATTATACTACTTAAAAACTTATTAGAAAGACCAAATAAACGAGTTTTTAAATAGTTTAAAATTATCAAGCCATCAAGTTTTAAATCACCGTTAAAAAAGTCGATTAGCCTTTCTTTAAAAGTTTTTTCGTTGTTAAATAATACGTTTAATTCTTCGGTTATAATTTTAAAATCTTCTTCGTTTAAGCCGTTTAAAACTTCGTTTACGACCTTATCACTATCAATAGATTGGTTACTTGTTAAGGCAATTTTAACGTTTATTTGATTATCAAAACGTGGAGAAAAAATGCTTACAATTACTAAAAAAGTTATGATTAAAAATGCTAATTTTTTCATTTTATTAAAGAAAGTAATAACGTAGTTATACTAAAAAGCAACGGAGCAATAATAATAAAAATACTAATTTTGCCTGCTAAAAGCACTTTGTTGCCGACAGACGAAACACCAACGTCGTCACAAAAACTTTTGGTAAATTCAGTTAAGTATGCAATAATAATGGTTTTAATAATTACCGTAAAAACCTGCGAACTTACCCCTGTTTTATTTGAGAGTTCTTTAAATATATTTAATACTTGCACTGCATAATCAATTAGTAAAATAATAATTACAAGCGACGTTGCAACAAGTGATAACGTGGCAATTTCGCTATTTTCTTTTTTCAAAAAAACATAAATTATTGCTCCTACTATTCCTATTAAAACAAACTTTAAAACTTCCATTAAAATAACCCGAACAATTCTTTGATTTTTACAAATAAGTCTGAAA
The DNA here is from genome assembly GCA_045645865.1 of Christensenellaceae bacterium. Classification (GTDB taxonomy): domain Bacteria; phylum Bacillota; class Clostridia; order Christensenellales; family Borkfalkiaceae; genus HGM11412. Next base: position 22,461 of record JAZRJP010000013.1, read on the forward strand.
TCATACTAATTACAAGTGTCAAAACAATTATTAATCCCGCTAAACTAACTAAGGTTGCAACGTCGTCCCTATCTGATTTTTTTAAAACTTGACATATTACTGTAATTAAAATTCCTATTGCACCTATTTTAAAAATTATATCAACGTCAAACACCATTACAACACCACTATCATTATCATTAAACCTACGCTAAAACCTATTTTCGTATATAAAACTGCATACTTTTTTGCTTTCTCATTCCTTTCGATATACCATTTATAAAACTGATTTTTATATGATAAAAGCGTATTTTTAACGCTTTCGGTATTAGCGTCGTAAAGAGAAGAAAAAAAGGTTAAAATTGCGTCTATTTCGCTATCAGTAAAGTCTTTATTAAATAAACTTTTATCTAACTTATTATTAATATACGAATCAATTATATTGTTAAATAGTTTATTGCCATTACGCTTTTTTAAAAAGTCGTTTATCGGCGTTTTTTTATACAACATTTCGTTATAAAAATCTTCACAAAGAATATACAAATGATAATACAATTCATAAACTTGTTTTTTGCTTTCGTTTTTATTTTTTGCAATTTTTAAAAACAATAATATTACTGATACGCCTAAAATTAACTTAAATAACAACATAAATTCTCAAAATTTGATGAAAGCACGTTTACTTCCCTTTTACCGTTTTCTACACTTAAAAACACGTATTTATCAAAAACTTTATTTTCAATAATTTGATTTATATATTTATTTTTAAGTAAATCTTGCTTGTTTTCGGCATGGATTGTTGCAAATATTTCTAAGCCTGCTAAATGCCCTTTTAATACACCTTTAAAGTCGTTTTCGCTAACTAATTCGTCAGTGACTACAATATCGGGGTTAAGTGTTCTTAAAGCCACTTGCAAGCCGTAGTCTTTGTTAGAATAAGTTAAAACGTCGCAACTATTACCTACGTCAAAAGTAAAATTGCCGTTTTTACACGCTATTTCGTTTCTTTCGTCGATAATTACTATATTTTTTTGTGTTTTATATGAAACTTTTTTTGTTAAATCACGTAGAAAAGTAGTTTTACCAACACCCGTTTTCGATACGATTAACACGCTTTTATCATTGTAAAATTCATTAAAAAACTTATCTGAAAAGCCGTCGATTTGTTTAGGCACTCTTATACATAATGAAGTAAAATTCTTGATTGTTTGTATATTATTGCCGCTAAAAACAAACTCGCCCGCTAAACCTATTCTTTCACCAAAATCAGTCGTTATAAAGCCTTGTTTTATATTTTCTTCATACGAATAAATTGAACGCTTACATACTTTTAAAATAATTTCGGTTATATCTAAGTGACTAAATTTATATTTAAAAGGTAAAACTTGTCCTATACACTTTATAAATGAATAGCCGTTTGCTCTAATTCGTAGTTCTAAAATGTCGTTTAATTTAATTTTATTTACTTCTTTTTGAGCATTTTGTGGCAAATATTCAAACATAATATATTTTATTGTTTTACCTTATTTTTTAGAACAAAAAAAAAGCCATTACTTTTTAGTAATGGCTTAATATTTAATTGTTTATTAATTATTTTTTGATAAGTTTTTTGAAGTCGCTTGAAAATAAGAAACCAACAAACATAACAACTGCAAAAATAATAAGATAGAAAAGAACAGGGAAAGAGAATTGTCCATTTGCTAACGCATTTAAGTAAGGTGTTATACCGTGGCTCCAAACAGCAACGAATACAAGGAATAAGCAAGATATTATTGCAAGTATAGGAAGAACAAATCTTTTAAATACGCCTAATTCTTTTTCTTTAATAATCCAAACTACAAGCATAGGAATATAAAGTGCGTAAATAGTAATGATAGGAAGTTCAGAACTATCGAAACTGAATAAACCAAACCAAGGTGTTGTCAAGTTTGCACCATAGAAGTAAACAAGCCATAAACCACAAACTAATAAACCGAAGATTGCTGAGTTTGTAGGCATATTTGTTTCACTATCAACTTGTGCGAATAATTTAGGTGCTGGACCTTCATTACGAACTGAAATTGAGTATAAACCGCGAGTTGAACCAAGCATTAAACCGTTTAACGTACCTAAACAAGAAACAACGATACAGATATTTAATAACGTACCACCAATAGTTCCGAAAATGTTTTGGAATGCGAATGGAGCACCTTTACTTGAATCAACTAAATCATCCATAGGAGCACCACCACAAACGGCAATATTATAAATAATGTAAATAATAACTACTATAATAGCACCTAATAATAATGCAAGTGGTAAGTTCTTTTTAGCGTCTTTAATTTCACTATTAATTGACGTTGCGATAATCCAACCTTCGTAAGCGAAAGCCGTAGCACAAACAGCGGCAAATAATTCAGAGAAACCTGCTGACTTAGAAACTTCGTTACCAATAAAGTTTTGTATTAATAAACCAACGTTTCCGTCTGGTGCGTTAATTAAACCTGCGATAACACCAACAATACCCATTAATACTAATGGTATAAGTTTAATAACCGTTGCTGATACTTGGAAATAACCTGCAATTTTTGGTGAAAGTGCGTTTACAACGTATGACATTATAAGGAAGAAGCCTGCTAAAATCATAACTTCTGCTGATACAAGTGACCAACCGAATAATACGCCGAAATATCTTGCTGATACCCATGCTAAAACAGACGTCATTGCTGGATAGTAAATTGTTGTTACAAACCAACCAACGTAGTATGCGTATCTTTTACCACAAGTTTCTTCAGCGTAGTCAACTACACCGTTAACTTTTGAGTATTTAGTAGCCATAACAGCAAATTGTGAAGCACAAATAACCATTACGATACCACCGATTGCCCAAGCAAGTGCGCTTAATGCAACGTTACCTTTTGTTGCTTGAAGTATTGTTTGGCCTTTAAAGAAAATACCTGAACCGATAACAATACCTACAACCATACATATGGCAGTAATTAAGCCATATTTTTTAGTAAGTTTATTTTCCATAAAAAACTCCTTTATTAATGTAAATTTTTTTTACTTTTTTAACATTATTTTGCATATTCAACGCTACGAGATTCCCTTATAACGTTTACTTTAATTTGACCTGGATATTCAAGCGAACTTTCAATCTTTTTAGCGATATCTTTTGCTAAGAACATTGCTTGACTATCGTCGATTTGTTCTGGTTTAACGATAACACGAATTTCCCTACCGGCTTGAATTGCATAAGATTTTTCAACACCTTTGAAACTATTTGCAATATCTTCAAGTTGTTCAAGACGTTTAACGTAACTTGATTCAATTTCACGCCTTGCGCCCGGTCTAACACCACTTATAGCGTCGGCTGCTTGTACTAAAACGGCTTCAATACATTTTGGTTCAACGTCGCCATGGTGAGATTCAATACAATTTATAACAAACTTATTTTCTTTATATTTTTTAGCAAGTTCAACACCTAAATTAATGTGTGTTCCTTCATTTTCAAAGTCAACGGCTTTACCGATATCGTGTAATAAGCCACCACGTTTTGCTAAATTAACGTCAACACCTAATTCTTGTGCAAGCAAGCCTGCAATATGCGCTACTTCTAACGAGTGCTTTAATACGTTTTGACCATAACTTGTTCTGTATTTAAGCCTACCTAAAAGTTTAACAAGTTCAGGGTGAATACCAAATAAATTCATTTCGAATACGGCATTTTCACCTGCTTCTTTAATAATATTATCTAAATCTTTTTTAACTTTGTCAACCGTTTCTTCAATTCTTGTTGGTTGAATTCTTCCGTCTTGAATAAGTTTTTCAAGAGCAAGCCTTGCAACTTCACGCCTAACAGGGTCAAAGCCCGATGCAACTACTATTTCTGGCGTATCGTCGATTATAAGCCTTATACCCGTTGCATTTTCAAGCGCTGTAATGTTTCTACCTTCTCTACCTATCAAACGCGCTTTCATATCGTCGTTAGGAATAGCGATTGTAGTAACGGTTAATTCGTTACTTTGGTCAACTGCACAACGTTGAATTGCTAAACTGATAATTTCTTTTGCCTTTTTATCGGCTTCGTCTTTTGCTTGTTGTTCAAGATTTCTAACGTATCCTGCAACTTCACGCCTTGCTTCGTCTTTAATTTCTTCAATAAGCATTTTCTTTGCTTCTTCAAGCGTCATTTGAGAAACTTTTTCAAGTTCTTGAATAAACAAATCGTGTTCTGATTGAAGTTTTGCTAAAAGTTCTTCAACTTCAACGTTTTTACGTTCAAGTTCTTTTTCTTCTTGTAAAAGGTCTTCTGCCTTTTTCAATAAGTTAGCGTCTTTTTTATTAAGAATTTCGTCTTTTTGGTTAAGACGTTGTTCTATACGTTGGAATTCTGCCCTTTTTTCACGTGATTCATTTTCAAAATCACGTCTTAATTTTAATTCCTGTTCCTTAATCTCAACAATTGCTTCTTTTTTTAAATTACGGCATTCTTCTTCTGCCTTAGAAAGCATTTCTTGGACAACCTTTTCAGTTGAGCCTAATTTTTTATCTCTGCTTTTCTTTATAACTATTAAACCTACTAAAAGGCCAAGAACTAAACAAATAACGCCTATCGCAATAGGTATTACTATATCAAAAGATAAATTAAGTAACAGGTTGGTTGTAAAATGTGTCATTATATACGACCCCCTGTGAGTATTTATTAAATTATATAACAAATAAATTGAAATACACCTAATATGTATATATTGTATATTAATTTTTATTAAATGTCAATATATAGTAATAAATAAATTATAATATATTATTATATTTATTATATTATAAACAAAAAAGCGTTAAGAATTACCTTAACGCTTTAAAATTAGTCGTTTTCACCTTTTATAGATTTATCGCCCGCCATTGCTTGTCTAATTTTTAATTCAAGTTCGTTTTTAAATTCAACGTTTTCTTTAACGTAATCTTTTGCTTTTTCTCTACCTTGTGCAAACTTTTCGCCATTATAACTAAACCATGCACCTGCCTTATCAACGATACCATATTCAACAGCCATATCAATAATACAACCTACTTGTGAAATACCTTCGCCATAGATAATATCAAATTCAGCCGTTTTAAATGGTGGAGCAACTTTGTTTTTAACGATTTTTGCTTTCGTTCTATTACCGATTAAACCGTCAGTACCTTTTATCGCATCGGCTTTTCTAACGTCAATTCTAATACTTGCGTAGAATTTTAACGCTTTACCACCTGGTGTTGTTTCAGGGTTACCGAACATTACGCCAACCTTTTCTCTCAACTGATTAATGAAAATGACGCAAGTTTTACTTTTATTTGTAATACCCGTTAATTTTCTTAATGCTTGTGACATAAGCCTTGCTTGTAAACCTACGTGTTGGTCACCCATTTCGCCTTCAATTTCGGCACGTGGTGTTAATGCGGCTACTGAGTCGATTACGATAATATCAATAGCACCACTTCTAACTAAACTTTCAGTAATATCAAGGGCTTGTTCTCCCGTATCTGGTTGAGAAACGTACAAATCGTCAAGATTTACACCAAGTTTTGCCGCATAATACGGGTCTAACGCGTGTTCAGCATCAATAAATGCTGCAATACCGCCTTTCTTTTGTGTTTCGCTAATAATGTGCAAAGCAACCGTTGTTTTACCCGAAGATTCAGGGCCGTAAATTTCAACGATTCTTCCCCTTGGCACACCACCTACACCAAGTGCACCATCAAGAGCCAAACAACCTGTTGGTATAACTTCGATATCGACGTTTTTAGAATTTTCGCCAAGTTTCATAATCGAGCCTTTACCATATTGTTTTTCAATTTGAGACAACACTTGTTCTAATGCTTTTTGTTTTTCATCCATAATATTTATCTTCCTTTATTATTTTTTTAAAATTTATTATAAAAAGGTTTACCCTTTAAATTACGTTAAAATGCGGATTTCTTAATTCCTTAATTGCTAAAAATAATGCGTAATTTACTCCCTTTTGAACAATTTGACTTCTATCACCTTTAAAATTAAATTTATAGGCTTTTATCTTTTTTTCGCCACCAACGGCTATAAAACATAAGCCTACGGGTAAATTACTATCATCACTATCTGGCCCTGCAATTCCCGTTGTTGAAATTACAAAATCTACTTGTTTTTCTTGCATTAAACCGTAAGCCATTTCGTAGGCAACTTGTGCACTAACGGGATAAAATGAGTTAAGTGTTTGTTGTTTTACTTTTAAACGTTTTGTTTTTGCTTGTTCAGAATAAGCAACGACACCTTCGTAAAAAACCTTACTTGCTCCCCTAACTGACGTTATTTTGCTTGCTACAAGACCACCTGTAAACGATTCGGCAACCGAAATTATTTTGTTTTGAACTGTTAAAATTTTTACAAGTTGACACTCTAATGAAATATCTTCTTCGGCATAGACGCTTTTATAAAACGACGTTAAAAAGTCTTTATTTATAACGTCAAACTCAATATCGGTTAAAGAATTTTGATAAAACGAAACTTTAAAATCACCGTTATTTTCTTCAATTATATATTGAGCATTGTATTTTTTAAAAAAGTCTTCTAATAACGATTTTTGAGTATCAAACAATTTATAAACTAAATTCATTATTGCTTAAACATTTCCTTATTTTTTACGATATAATAAACTCCCGAATAAGCCGTTAAAATTACTGCGATAACAAATAATGCAAAGCCGACGAAGTATATTCCTACACCATAAATTGACGTAATAAATTGTCTTGCTAAAAACAATAAGCAAATAGCAACGTCGGTTACGAAAGTTTTTACTTTACCAACCTTTTCGGCTGCTAAAACTACACCCTTTGAAGATGCTATCATTCTTAATACGGTAACAATCATTTCCCTTGCGATTATAATTGAAACACCTAAAACGCCTGTAATTTGATAGAAAGTATATGCTCCTTCTTTTGAGAGAATTGCAAGCGAAGCAAACGCACCACTTAATATAGTTGGGTCTGCCATTATTAAAACTAACGACGTTAATACTAAAATTTTGTCTGCAATAGGGTCTAAAAACTTACCTAAATCAGTTACTAATTTGTATTTACGTGCTATGTATCCATCAAGAAAATCAGTTAAAGATGATAATGCAAATATAAACGCTACTATTAAAAATTTATACGGTATTACGTCTATTAAAAATACGGCTACCATTAATGGTATTAATAAAATTCTTACAATTGATAATTTATTTGGTAAATTCATTAGTTCACACTCCCATACAAATCGTAATTATCACAATTATTTATAAGTACAACGTATCTTTCGCCTTGGTTGACTATATCTTCACTTGTAAAATAAACTTTTCCGTCAACGTCGGGTGCGTTAAAATACGCTCTACCGACAAAACATTGTTTATCATAATCTATTCCGTCGCAAATAACTTCAAGTTCTTTACCTATGAAGCCTTTTAAAAACTTTTTAGATATATTTTTTTGCACAGAATATAATTTTTTAACTCTTTTTTCTTTAACTTCTTCGTCTATTTGATTTGGCAATTTATAAGCCGGCGTATCGTATTCCTTTGAATATGCAAAGAAGCCACAATTAGTAAACTTCGCCTTTTTAACAAATTGTACTAAATTGTTAAAGGCATTTTCGTCTTCCCCTGGAAAACCTGCTATAAAGGTTGAACGAATTGCTACGTTTGGAATTTCACGCCTTAATTTATCAAGTAATGCTAAATATTCGTTAGAAGTTCCTTTCCTATTCATTAATTTTAAAATTTTATCGTCGGCGTGTTGAAGCGGAATATCTAAATATTTAATAACTTTATTATTAGTTTTGATTTCTTTTATCAACTCGTCAGATATCATATCAGGATAACAATATAAAAGCCTAATTTTACTAATATTTTCAAGTTGAGATAATTTTTGAATTAACTGAACAAGCATTGGCTTACCATATAAATCAGTTCCGTATCGTGTTACGTCTTGTGCGACTAATATAAGTTCGTCAAGTTCGCCTAATTCTTTAGCTTCTTCAATTAAAAGTTCCATTTCGGTCGAATTATATTTACCCCTAATTTTAGGTATTAAGCAATACGTACACTTGTTGTTGCATCCATCTGCTATTTTAAGGTAAGAATAATGACACACGGTTGTCAATATTCTTTCTTTTTTATAAAAATTTTTGTTTTGTTTTACAAAATTTACCCTTTTGCCATTATAAATTTGTTCCATTACCGAATTTATAAGGTCATAATCGTTTATACCTAAAAAAGCATCAACTTCGTGTAATTCGTTAAAAATTTCCTTTATATAATATTCTGGCAAACAACCCGTAACAATTATCTTTTCTAATTGCCCGAAATTACGATATTCGTTTATATCGAAAATTGTCGCAATTGCTTCTGCCCTTGCACTTTGCAAAAAGGCACAAGTATTTATAATTATTACGTTTGCCGTTTTTATGTCGTTTGTAATGGTGTAATTTTCATTGATAATGGCTAATAATTTTTCGCTATCTACCCGATTTTTATCACAGCCTAATGAAATTACGCCAACTTTCTTGTTTTTAAGTTTCGTCATCTTTTGAACCAAATTTTTCTTCAAATTCTTGTTTAGTGATAAGAATTTTTTTCTTACCGCCTACGTTGTCAACGGCTAAGTAGCCGTTACTGATAAGCCAATCTATAATTTTACCTGCACGTGGGAAGCCTACGGCAAGTTTACGTTGTAAGAAAGATATTGAAAGCGAACCGTATTCAATTCCTAATTTTAACGCTTTTATATTTATAGGGTCAACGCCACTACTTGAACTTTCACTTACTTGTTGAGTGTAAGATTGTTGCGTATCTTCCGGTGTTGTGCAAGACGCTTTAATTCTTGACCAACCATTTTTATCAAAATACGTTTTATTATTTTGAGTAACGTAGTCAATAACGTTCATTAATTCGTCGTCTGAAACAAACGCACCCATAACCCTATCGTAAGTAGGCATCGTATTTGTTTTATATAAGCAGTCACCCTTACCAAGAAGTTTTTCGGCACCCATTTCGCCTAAACTTACCCTTGAATCAACGCTTGATGCGGCACGGAATACTATTCTTGACGGCAAGTTAGATTTTATTGGACCTTCAACGATATCTGCCGACGGTCTTTGTGCGGCTAATATTAAGTGCATACCTGCCGCCCTTGCTTTTTGCGCTAAAAGACAAACTTTATCGCCTACACCTTTTTTATCACGCTTCATTATGTCGGCAAATTCGTCGATAATAATTACTAAACGTGGTATTGGCTTTTCACCTTTTTGTCTTGCTAATATATTGTATTGTTTTAAGTTTTTAACCCTTGCTGCCGATAGTGCACGATAACGCCTATCCATTTCTTCTACCGCCCACGTGAGCATTGCACTTGTAGTTTTTACGTCTTCGATAATTGTATCAAAGAGCATATGCGGTAAAGTTCTAAAAGGCTCGAAATCAACGAATTTAGGGTCAACGATAATAAATCTTAAATCAAGCGGACTATACTTATAAAGTAAACTAATAATCATACTATTTAAGCATACGCTTTTACCACTACCAGTTGTACCTGCAACCAAAACGTGAGGTAATTCGGCAATATCTAACGAAATAGGTTTACCGATAACGTCTTTACCTAATGCGAAAGTTAAAGTGTTTTGAGAAGCGTTACAGAAATCGTCCGAAACGACTAAATCTTTAATTTTTACCGTTTCAATTACTTGGTTTGGAACTTCAATACCTACGTATGACGTACCTGGCACAGGCGCTATCATACGAATATCACTTGTTGCGGCAATACGTAAGTTGATATTTTTTTGTTGTTTTGTAATATCTTCTAACCTTACGTTGTCAGGCACGACAATATCAAAACGTGTTACAGCAGGACCTACGAATACACGTGCAATAGTTGTTTCGATACCAAAGTTTTTAAGGGTAGTTAAAATCACGTTTTTAATTTCTGCCTTGAATACTTCTATTTGATAATTATTGTCTGAAACAACTGAATTTTCAAGTAATGATAAAGGTGGTGGATTATACTTATAATCAACAGGAATATTTTCGTAAATATCTTCGTGTTCGGTCGAAGAAGAAATTGTACTTTCTTCTACAATACTTTCAGATTCAATATCACTTTCGTCGTTTATATCATTTTGCAAAGAGTAACTATCAAAAGTTGTTTGCGACGTTGTATCTCTAAAATCGTCGTCAAAAGTGTCTGAATCAGAAGTTGTATAATCTTGACTATCAAAATCGTCTGTATAATCAGTTTGTTCTTCTACCCTTTCATATGGAATATCTTGATTATAAAATTCTTGCGTAGAAGATTCAGTCCTATCTTCTTGGTCGAAAGACGGCGCTTGCGATTGTGTATATATAGGATTTGAAACGCCACCTGTTGAGTTATAATCGATAGGATTTTGATTTGTTGTATTTGGATTTGATAAATTTAACCTATCACGGCTAAACGATTGATTATAACCTTCGGAATAACTATCGTAATATTGCGACGGCTTATCACCATATAAAATTTGCATATTACGTTCCCTTAAAGCGCTATCGTAACCTGTATTGTTTTGAACGTATTGTTGATTTACAGGTTGTTGACCATAGCCGTAGCCTTGATTATAGCCTTGCACAATATTTTGTTGTTGATAGCCTTGTTGATAGCCTTGTTGTTGATATGCGTTATTTTGCATAGGATTTACAACAATTACTTGCGGTTGAACGTTTTGAGTTTGCGTTTGTTGTTGCGATTTTGCATCAGTCGAATTATCATCTTGTTTAACCTTACTTTCGTTAATTCTTATTTTTATAACGATAACAACGTAAACTAATAAAATAATTGATAAAACGATTATTCCGCCTATATACGTTAAGTATTTTACAAACGGGTAGGCAATTAAAGAAAACAAATAACCACCTACAACTGAGTTAGATAAGCCTAACCTACCTTGCATATAGGCATAGTTTAAGTAAGAGTTATAATCAACAGGTTTCTTTTGACCTGTAACTGCCGTTAAAAGAACTAACAAAATAAGCAAAAATAAGGCTAACCTTTTAACCGTTTTTATTGAACTGTTTTTTTGAATTTTTTTACCAAAAAGTAACATAAAGCCCGTTACGTTTAAACCTATTATTAACGGGTATGAAAAATAACCGAAAACACCTAATAAGAAATATTGAATTTCACTACCTAATTCAAATAAAACGTCTTCACCAAAAAAGAGTGCAACAAATAAAGTAAGCGTTGTTACTATTAGCGTTACACCAAAAAATTCTATGGTAAAAAATTTATTGTCAGGTTGTTTTTGTTTAATTCCGTTACTCATTGTTTCACCTATGAATATATAATATCATAAATATTTATATTAATCAATGCTTTTTTTATTTTAATTATATATTTTCTTTTTTTTACAACTTATAAACTTTCTTTTAAATTTTTTATTCTTTTTTAATAAAAATAACCTATCGGCACGAATATCGAACACAATAGGTTAATTTTTAAGGAAACATTTTAGGCATAAGCCTTTTAAACAAAAGTTTATATATTATTTTGCTGATTCAATAATATCAACGATATCTTGAACAGTAACAATACTTTCAGTTTTATCTTCTGGAACTGTAATACCAAATTCTTCTTCTAATGAAAATAACATTTCAACAAGGTCAAGAGAGTCTGCACCAAGGTCTTTAATAATTTCACTTTGTGGTGTAACTTTTTCTGCTTCTAAACCTAATTTATCTACTAATAATTCTTTAATTTTATCAAACGTACTCATAAATCCTCCTTAATCGGTACATAGAATATGCAATTATTCTACCAAAACAAGTTGATATTGTCAACAATTTTTTAAGTTTTTTACGCTAAACCTTTCATTGTTAAAGAAATTCTATTCTTTTTTACGTCAACGTCAATGACTTTAACCTTAACAATTTCACCAACTTTTAAAACGTCGCTTGGGTGTTTTATAAACTTCTCACTTATCTGTGATAAGTGAACTAATCCGTCTTGATGTACGCCGATATCAACGAACGCACCAAAATCGGTTACGTTACGAACAGTTCCCGTAAGCACCATTCCGCTTTTTAAATCTTCAAGCGTCATTACGTCCGTTCTTAAAATCGGTTGCGGTAAACTATCCCTAACATCTCTACCCGGCTTTATAAGTTCAGAAACAATATCAATTACCGTATCTTTACCTAATTTACACTTTTCACAAACTTCGTCGTAGCCAATCTTTTCAATTTTTTCTTTTAAAGTGAAAAGTTTTAATGCTTTTACGTCGTCGTCAGTATAATTGAACATTTTTAAAAGTTTTTCAGCACCTTCGTAAGATTCTGGATGAACTGCCGTGTTATCAAGTATATTTTCTCCTCCAACTATTCTTAAAAAGCCTGCACATTGAGTAAAGGCTTTATCTCCAAGCGAACTAACCTTTAACAATTGTTTTCTGTTTACAAAACTGCCGTTCTTTTCACGATATTCGACAATTTTTGTAGCAATGCCTTTATTTAAACCTGCAACGTGAGATAAAAGTGAAACTGACGCCGTATTCAAGTCCACACCAACGCTATTAACACAATCTTCTAACACTCCGTTTAATACTTCGTCAAGCCTTTGCTTTGATAAGTCGTGTTGATATTGCCCTACACCTATTGATTTAGGGTCTATTTTTATAAGTTCTGCTAACGGGTCTTGTAAACGCCTTGCAATAGATACTGCCGACCTTTCGGAAACGTCGTAATCAGGAAATTCTTTTGCTCCTAATTCACTTGCTGAATAAACTGACGCACCTGCTTCACTAACAACGATATAACTTACCTTGCCTTTATAATCTTTTATAACGTCGTTTATAAAAATTTCAGATTCTTTTGATGCTGTACCGTTACCTATTGAAACAATATCAACTTTATACTTTTCAATTAACGCTTTTACTATGATTTTTGCTTCTTGCGTCTTTTTTTCGCTATTTATCGTAGGATAAATTACTGCCTTATCTAAAACTTTACCAGTTTTATCAACAACGGCAAGTTTGCAACCCGTTCTATAACCTGGGTCAAAGCCTAATACGATTTTACCTTTTATTGGCGGTTGCATAAGTAAAGGTTTTAAGTTTATTTCAAAGGTTTTTATTGCTTTTTCTTGTGCCGTTTCGGTTAAAAGTGCCCTAACTTCTCTTTCAATAGACGGCTTAATAAGTCTTTCATAAGCGTCTTCACACGCCGATATAACGTATTCTTTATAAGGACTATTTCCTTTAACGCTAAAATTAACGCACGTTTTTACACCTATCTCTTTATCAATTTGTAAAGTAACCTTTAAAACGTCTTCTTTTTCGCCACGGTCAAAAGCCAATACTCTGTGCGCTTTCAATTTTGAGATTGGTTCTTGAAAGTCTTTATACATTTCGTAAACGCTAACTTTTGCGTCGTCTTCGTCAACACCTTTACAAAAACAAGTAGATAAAACTCCTAATTTAAGATAAAAATACCTTAATTTTTTTCTTATTTCAGCATTGTCGCTAATTTTTTCACAAATAATATCTAACGCACCTTTAATTGCGTCGTCAATAGTTAATACACCTAATTCTTCGTTTATATAATTTTTGCTAATTTTCTTAATATCTTCGCCGTTTGGGTCTTGTTCAAAAATAATATCGGCAAGTGGAGATAACCCTTTTGCTATCGCTATCGTAGCCCTTGTCTTTTTCTTTTGCTTATATGGCCTATAAATATCTTCAACTTCGGTTAAAGTTGAGGCTTCATTTAAGGCTACGGCAATTTCTTCATTAAACTTACCTTGTTCAGTTATCGACCTTGTAACTTCTTCTTTTCTTTTTTCAAGATTACGTAAATAGTTAAGCCTGTCAAGTAAATTACGTAATACTTGGTCGTCAATATGCCCTGTCATTTCTTTACGATACCTTGCTATAAACGGCACTGTGTTGCCTTCGTCAAGTAACGCTATTATATTGTTAGTGTGTTCGATAGTTAAGTTAAACTCTTGTTTAATGCGTTCATTAATTGTCATAAAATAATTCCTTTAAACGTATTGATTATTTGATAATAACAAATAGATAATTAAAAGTCAATACTAAATTAATTTTTTGAAAAACAAAAAACACCGACTTTACGGTGTTTTTAATTAGTTGTTGGTTTTTGTGTTGTAAACGTTTTCAAAGCGTTTTTTATTAAACATTAAAAATTTATATTGCTCGCCACCTAATAAACAAATTGTTGCAATAGGTAAAATTAAACGGCTCCACTTAATTTTTGTAATTTTATTTAATGGTATAAAAATGTTTTTATAACACTTATCAACCGTAAACTTATTCGTAGTGTAAGTTATTGCGTTATTTTCTATTTTAAGAATACCACCTATAACTCCGTTATCACATATTAAACTACATAAAAATAAATCTTTCATAAATTTTACCTTATTTTTTATAAAATAAAAACACCGACATAGTGGTGTTTAAAATGGAGCGGGAAACGGGACTCGAACCCGCGACAACTGCCTTGGCAAGGCAGTGCTCTACCAACTGAGCTACTCCCGCAGATATGGTGGGAATTATAGGGCTCGAACCTATGACCCTCTGCTTGTAAGGCAGATGCTCTCCCAACTGAGCTAAACTCCCATATTTTTGAGTGCTTAATTAATATACCAAATACTTTTTTAAAATGCAAGTAATTTTACACCGTTTTTTAAAATTTTTTTACATTTTTTTAAAGTCGATAAAATTTGAATAAAAAATTAAGGTTAAAAACGGCAATAAAAAAGCCAAGAAAAAGATAAATTTTTACTTCGCTTTTAATTATAATAATATA
>JAZRJP010000014.1:0-12307 GCA_045645865.1 Christensenellaceae bacterium
TTTGATATATTATCTTCATAATTGATTTATTTGATTACAATTTTAGTTTATTATTAGTTTTTCTAATATAAAAGGAGAAAGTTATGGACGCAAATCAAATTCAATACCTTATTTCTATGGTCGTATATATGGCTGTAATTATTGGTATCGGCGTATACTTTATGAAAAAGTCTCAAAAAAGTAGTGAAAACTTCTTTTTAGGTGGACGTTCATTAGGTCCTTGGGTTGCTGCAATGAGTGCAGAAGCATCAGATATGAGTGGTTGGCTTTTAATGGGTTTACCAGGTGTTGCTTATTGGTGTGGTATTGCAGACGCTGCTTGGACGGCTATCGGTTTAGCAATTGGTACTTATATAAATTGGTTAGTTGTTGCTAAAAGGTTAAGGGGTTATTCAGAAGTTGCAGGCAACTCAATTACGTTACCTGAATTTTTCAGCAATCGTTTTAAAGAAAAAAATAAAGTTATTCTTACAATTTCAGCATTATTCATTTTGATATTCTTTACAGTTTACGCATCAAGTTGTTTTGTAACATGTGGTAAATTGTTTAGCACGTTATTTGGACAAGACTACACGTTAATGATGATTTTAGGAGCAATTTTCGTTGTTGTATACACTTTCTTAGGTGGTTTCTTAGCAGAAAGCGTTTCTGACTTTATGCAAGCAATTGTAATGGTGGTTGCGTTAAGCGTGACACTTATAGTTGGTGTAATTTCTGCCGGTGGTTTTAGTGCAGTTATCGAAAACGCTAAATCAATTGAAGGTTTCTTCTCATTCTTTACAACGGCTAATGCTACGGGTGCAGGCTCATTTGACGGCGCTAACTCTTACGGATTTTTAACAATTTGTTCAACTCTTGCTTGGGGTCTTGGTTATTTTGGTATGCCACAAGTTTTATTAAGATTTATGGCAATTCGTAAACAAAGCGAACTTAAAATGTCAAGAAGAATTGCTACCGTTTGGGTTGTAATTTCACTTGCAGCAGCAGTTTTAATCGGTGTTGTAGGTAGAGCATTATTCTTCGACGCTTACGAATCAAGTGCAAGTGCAGAAAATATCTTTATATTAATGTCAACTAATTTATTCCCTCCACTTATTGCAGGCGTAGTTATGGCAGGTATTTTAGCAGCAACAATTAGTTCTTCTGACTCATATATATTAATTGCTGCATCAGCGTTTGCTAAAAATATTTTTGGTGGCGTTATTAAGAAAGATGCTACTGATAAACAAGTTATGTGGGCTTCAAGAATTGTAATTATCGTGCTTGCATTAGTTGCTATGTTATTAGCACTTGACGAAAATAGCGTTATCTTTAAATTAGTATCATTTGCTTGGGCAGGTTTTGGTGCAACGTTTGGTCCTATAATGTTATTTTCACTTTTCTACAAACGTACAACAAGAGCAGGTGCTATTGCAGGTATGATTACGGGTGGTTCAATGGTATTTATATGGAAGTTACTTTTAAAACCACTTGGTGGAATTTTCGCAATATACGAACTTTTACCAGCATTTATTCTTTCTTCTATCGTAATTTTAGTTGTTTCTCTTTTAACAAAAGAACCTTCTAAGGAAATTCAAGACGAATTTGAAAAGGCAAAACTTTTAAGCAAAAACGTTTTAGACGAAGCGCAAAAACAAGCCAACTAATAAATATTAACAAAAATTAAACTCACTATTCTTTGATTTTAAAGGGTAGTGAGTTTTTTTATAAATAATTTTATTTATAAATACTTGATAATTGCCGTTAAAAATAGTATAATAATTACGTTAAAATAGGTGAATTATGTCAAAATATAAAATTTATACTTACGGTTGCCAAATGAATATTCACGAATCTGAAAAACTTTCAGGTATATTGCAAGAGTTAGGCTATACTGAAACAACGCTTGATAATGAAGCCGACGTTATCGTTTTTAACACTTGTTGCATACGTGAAAATGCCGAACAACGTGTATTCGGTAACGTAGGAGCGTTAAAACCATTAAAAAAAGTTAAAAAGAACTTAATAATTGCCGTGTGTGGTTGTATGACGCAACAAAACGGCGTTGGTAAAAAGTTGCAAGAAACTTTCCCTTTTGTAGATATTGTATTTGGAACGCATAATTTAACCCTTTTTAAAGAGTATTTATTAAAGTTTATATCTACTAAAAAACGCATTTTAGAAGTAAAAGACGACGACGGCACGTTACCAAACGACGTTACGCCTTATAGAACAAGTTATCCTAATGCGTGGGTAAACATAATGTACGGTTGTAACAATTTTTGCACTTATTGTATAGTACCTTACGTTAGGGGTAGAGAGCGTAGCCGTAATAAATGCGATATCTTAAACGAAGTTCAATCTCTTGTAAAACAAGGGTATAAAGAGATTACTTTACTTGGTCAAAACGTAGATAGTTATGGTAAAGGTAGTGATTACGACTTTGCCGACTTGCTTTTAGACGTTGACAAAATTGAAGGCAATTTTAGAATAAGGTTTATGTCAAATCACCCAAAAGATATTACCGAAAAATTGCTTAAAGTGATACAAAATAGCAAAAAAATATGCAATTACATACATTTACCATTACAATCTGGCTCTACGGCAGTTTTACAAAAAATGAATCGCCGTTACTCGCACGAAAGTTATATAGAAAAGGTAAATTTAATTAAAAAATATTTACCAAAAGTTGCAATTTCTACCGATATTATGGTTGGTTTCCCGGGAGAGACTGAAAATGACTTTTTAGACACTTTAACAATGGTTAAAACGGTTAAATTCGACGGGGCGTTTACCTTTGTATATTCAAGAAGAAAAGGCACCAAAGCCGATTTAATGACCGACCAAATCGATGAAGAAATTAAAAAGGAACGAATTATTAAACTCGTTGACTTACAAAATTCTATTAATAAAGAAAAGTCTTTAACGTATCAAAATAAAATCGTAGAAGTATTATGCGAAGATTACGACAATAAAAAGGACTTATATATGGGTAGAGACGAACTTAATAGAATGATTTACTTTCCGTCAAACACTAACGTTATAGGTCAATTCGTTATGGTAAAAATAACTGAAACAGGGGGAATTTCACTTTACGGTGAATTAAAATAATATGGCATTATCACCAATGATGATACAATACAAAAACATTAAAAATCAGTATCCTGACTGTATAATTTTTTATAGATTAGGCGATTTTTACGAAATGTTTTTTGAAGATGCAATTAAAGTATCAAAATTATTAGATTTAACGTTAACAGGCCGTGATTGTGGCTTGCCAGAACGTGCACCTATGTGTGGCGTTCCTTATCACGCTGCTGATACGTATATTGCAAGACTTGTTGAACTTGATTTAAAAGTTGCTATTTGTGAGCAAGTTACCGACCCGAAAGCAAGTAAAGGTATTGTTGAAAGGGAAGTGGTTAAGATAATTTCTCGTGGGACGATTACTGAAAACGCTTATATTGACGAAAAAACTAACAATTATTTAGTTAGCGTTTATAATGACAAAGACGATTATGCCGTTGCGTGGACTGATATTACAACGGGCGATTTTTACACAAAATTTATTACGGGTAAAAATCAAATTGATAGTTTAAGCGACTTGCTTGTAAGAATTAATGCAAAAGAAATTATTTGTTCGCAAAACTTTTATTCAAAGGCAAACGCTTTACCTATCGTGGAATATAAAGTAATACCTAAATTTTCACCTTTCAAAGACTTTGCATATAATTTTGCACACGCAGAAAGAGTGCTAAAAGAACATTTTAACCTATTAAACTTACAATGTTTTGGCATAGAAAATAACAAAGCGTTAATTTCGGCTTGTGGCTCGTTAATCGAATATTTAAACGAAACGCAAAAACGCACTCTTATAAACATTTCTAAAATTATTGTTGAAGAAGACGGACAATATATGTCTATCGATTCGGTTGCGTTAAAAAATTTAGAAATTGTTAAAACGTTAAGAGACGGCAAAAGGTACGGCTCGTTACTTTGGTTTTTAGATAATACTTTAACTCCAATGGGTTCAAGGTATTTATACGATATTTTAACTAAACCATTACAAGATAAGGCTAAAATCAATTATCGTCTTGACGGCGTTGAAGAACTTTACAAAAATACCTTAATGCGTAACGCCGTTCACACTCTTTTAGAAACGTGCCGTGACACTGAAAGGTTAGCAGGTAAAATTTCAAACAACGTTATTGAACCAAAAGACGTTGTTACGCTTGCAAACTCACTCTCTTTAATACCACAAATTAAATTTTCTCTATCAGGTGCTACAAGTAAAATTTTAAACGACGTTATTAATAATTTACACGATTTTTCGTCGCTTACAGACTTAATTAAACTTGCTATTAAAGAAAATCCACCTGCCGACACTAAAAACGGTGATTATATCAACGACGGATTTGATAAAGAACTTGATAGACTTAGAAAAATTAAAACAAACTCAAAAACTCTTTTAAACGAACTTGAATTAAGAGAAAAAGAAAGTACGGGCATTAAAACTTTAAAAATAGGTTTTAACAAGGTATTTGGCTATTATATTGAAGTTTCTAACTCGTTTAAAGACAAAGTGCCTTACAATTATATTAGAAAGCAAACCCTTGTAAACGGCGAAAGGTTTATTACCGAAGAACTTAAAAATTTAGAAGAAGAAATTTTAAATAGTAACGAAAAAGCAAAGCAAATCGAAAGTGAAATATTTGCTAAAATTAAAGGTGTTTTAAAAGAAAATATAAATTATATTATCAATTCTTCTAAATGCGTAGCCGTGTTAGATTGCTTAGTTTCTTTATCAATTGTTGCTAAAAAATACGCATTTACAAGACCTATTATGAACGACTTTGGAACACCGTTTAAAATTAAAAACGGACGTCACCCGGTTGTTGAAAGTTTAATAAACGAACAATTTATTCCAAACGACACAACGCTTGATTGCGAAGATAATAGAATGATTATAATTACAGGTCCAAATATGGCGGGTAAATCAACCTTTATGCGCCAAACTGCAATTATAACAATATTAAGTCATATAGGTTCTTTCGTGCCGTGTGATAGTGCTGAAATACCACTTGTGGATAAAATTTTTACAAGGGTAGGTGCAAGTGATAGTTTAATTTCAGAACAATCAACGTTTATGGTTGAAATGAGTGAAGTTGCTAACATATTAAACAAAGCAACAAAAAATAGTTTAATTATTTTAGACGAAGTTGGACGTGGTACTTCAACGTATGACGGGTTATCAATTGCTTGGGCAGTTGTAGAATATATTGCAAGCAAAATTAAAGCAAAAACTTTATTTGCTACGCATTATCACGAACTTAGCGAACTTGAAGGCAAGGTTGAAGGCGTTAAGAACTACAAAGTTACCGTAAAAGAATTTAATGGTAAAATTATCTTCTTGCGTAAAATTTGCGTTGGTAGTGCAAATAAGAGTTTTGGTATTGAAGTTGCTTCACTTGCAGGCGTACCTAACGAAGTTACTTCTTACGCAAAAAAAGTGCTTAAAAACCTTGAAAACAACGATATCAATAGTAATAGAGTGCTTGAATCTTCGCAAGAAGAAAAGGCTATTAGCCCGCTTGAAGACGCTTTTTTAAATATCGACGTTGACAACTTATCGCCAAGAGAAGCACTTGATTTATTGTATTCATTAAAAAAACTTATTGATTAAAAGGCATTTATGGGAAAAATTAATATTCTTGACAAAAAAATATATAATCAAATTTCAGCAGGCGAAGTTGTAGAAAGACCTTTTTCAGTATGCAAAGAATTGATTGAAAACTCTATTGACGCAGGTGCTAAAAATATTAGCGTTAGTATCGTTAACGGCGGTAAAAGTTATATAGAAGTTAGCGACGACGGACACGGCATTGAAAAAGATGATTTAGCCTTAGCCTTAATGCCTCACGCTACAAGTAAAATAGCCACTTTAAACGATTTAGAAGTTATTAAAACGTTAGGTTTTAGGGGAGAAGCGTTAGCATCAATAGGTGCAGTATCTAAATTGACTATTTCTTCTATATATAAAGATAGTAACACGGGTTACCAAATTACCACAATAGGTGGCGAAGTAGAACCTATTAGTGAAAGTCCTATTGTTAAAGGAACGCAAATTATTTGTAAAGACTTGTTTTTTAATACTCCTGCAAGGCAAAAGTTTTTGAAAAACGACCGACAAGAAGAAAACGACGTTGTTGACTTGGTTGCCCGTTTAGCACTTTCAAATCCATACGTTTCGTTTAAATGTTATGTTGATAATCAGTTAACTTTACAAACGTTTGGTGACGGCTTAAAAGAAGCAATAATTTCAATTTACGGCGATGAATATCTTGTAAATTGCTTTGAAATTTCCAACTATAAAAACGGCATTAAAATTGAAGGTTTTATTTCAAAACACAATTTTACAAAATCGAACAGAACGTATCAAACGCTAATTTTAAACGGAAGATACGTTGTTAACCAAACGTTACAATCTTCTATTCATAACGCATACGCACCATATTTAATGAAGCGTAGATATCCGTTTTACGTTCTAAACGTAACAATGCCTAACGAAGTTGTTGACGTAAACGTTACACCAACAAAAAGTGACGTTAGGTTTTTAGATAATCAAGTTGTTTACGGCACTGTTTATTCAACCATTTCAAAGGTTTTAGACGGCACAGATAAAGCACTTGATATTATAATAAAAGACACAAACGTTTATTATCCTGCTCCTGAGCAATTAAAAAATACCGAAATCTCAGACGTTAATTTAAAAAACGTTGTAAAAGAAAGTGACGACGTTAAATATCCAAAAGACGATTTTTCTTATTTTAAAACAACTGCAAAAGCAAATGAAGATAGTTCATTATTTGGTATGGTTTCGCAATCTGAAACTCCTATAACGACGACAACCGACGCTCAAATTGACGTTTTTGAAGAAAATAAAAAATATATTTTAGAACTTGAACGCAAAAAAAATGAAGAACTTAAACAAGTTGCTATCGAATATGATGAACCTTTAAAATACGTAGGTCAAGTTTTAAACACGTATCTTATATTTGAAAGAAATTCTGATATTTATTTTATCGACCAACACGCCGCTCACGAAAGACTTTTATATGATAAATTAATAAATCAATTTAAAATAGGCGATTTTGCTATTCAACCACTTTTAGTGCCTTACGAATTAAAACTTAACTCAATAGAATATAACTTTATTTCAACTAAAATTGAATACTTATCTAATATAGGTTTAGATTTAGAAGCAGGCTTTAACAATAATTATTTTATACACGCATTACCTTATGAACTTATTGATATTGATTTTGACGAATTTTTTGCCGACGTTTTACAAGATAATTCATTAAAAATTCAACAAATACCTGAAATTATAAACGAAAAATTAATGCAAAAAGCGTGTAAATCGGCAATTAAAGCAGGCAAAACGTTATCAAAAAGCGAAGTTGATAGTTTAATTTCGTTACTTAACGGCAATATAAACTTAAAATGCCCACACGGTAGGCCAATAGCCATTAGAATTGAAAAAACTGAAATTGACAAATGGTTTAAAAGGATTGTATGAGTAAAATAATTATCGTATGTGGTGCAACGGCATCGGGTAAAAGTTCACTTGCGTTAGAACTTGCAAAAAAATTAAATACCGAAATTATTTCAGCCGATTCGCTTTGTGTGTATAAAAATTTAGACGTAGGAACGGCAAAACCTACAAAAGAAGAACAATTGCAAGTAAAACACCATTTAATTGACGTTGTAAGCGAAACTGAAACTTTTTCGGTATTCGATTACGAACAAATGGCGTTACCTATAATAAACGACTTGTTAAAAAGAGGTAAAACGCCTATTATTTGTGGTGGCACGGGTTTTTATATAAATTCTATTTTATATAATTTAAGTTACGGCAATTCGAGTGAAAATTCTAAAATTAGGGAAGAATTAAATGATTTAGCCTTAAAAAACGGCAAAGAATACGTGTATAATTTATTACAATCAATCGATAAAGAAAGTGCAGATAAATTGCATCCAAACGATTTAGTTAGGGTAATACGTGCTCTTGAAATTTTTTATACAACGGGCGAAAAAAAGTCAATGCAAAACGACAAAAATACACCAAGGTTTGATTACGTTGCCGTTAGCATTGATAGAACAAGAGACGAACTTTATAATAGAATTGAACTAAGAGTTGACGAAATGCTTAATAACGGCTTAATAAATGAAGTTCAAGGATTAATAGATAAAGGCATAAACAAATCGCATCAATGTATGCAAGGTATAGGGTATAAAGAAGTTTACGATGCTATAATTTCAAATGATTTTTCTAATCTTGAATACCTTTTAAAATTAAATACACGCCATTATGCAAAAAGGCAAATTACCTTTTTTAAAAAATTACCTAATTTACATTACGTTTCAAAAGATATTGACGTTGCTATTGACCAAATTATAAAAATGTTATAAAAAAGACTCCTTATAAAAGGAGTCTTTTAATTTTTTATTAACTTTAAAATTTTCGAATTAAACCTACAACTTTACCAAGAATTTTAACGTCGTTAACAATAATATCGCTATAATCTTCGTTTTCAGGGTGTAAGACAACGTCGTTTTCTCTTTTAAAAAACCTTTTACAAGTAGCACTATCGTCAAGCAAAGCAACAACAATATCGCCGTTTTGTGCATCTTCTTGCTTTTTTACAACGATTTTATCGCCGTCTAATATGCCAACGTTTTGCATAGAATTACCTTTAATAGTAAGCATAAATAAATCTTCAATTTTATTAAAATCTTTTGGAAGAGTATAATAATCTTCATAATTTTCAGTAGCGAAGATAGGTTGACCTGCCGTAACCGTACCTATTAAAGGCACGCCACTTACGTAAGAAGCATTTAAACTTATTGCACGCTTTTTATCAGTTTTAACGTCAATAAGACCATTTTCACTTAACTTTTTTAAATAAAGGTGCGCTGTTGCCGTAGATTTAATATTTAAGTCTTTACAAATATCCCTAACTGACGGAGCAAAGCCATTTTCTTGCATATAATTTTTAACGTATTCATAACATTGATTTAATTTTTCATTAATTTTTGCCATTTTTTACCTCTTGTTTATATAATAACACATAATAGCCCAAAAAGCAAACAAATGTTTAAATTTTTTATATAATTTTTAATTGATTTATTTTTATAATAGGTGTATAATTTATATATGGAAAAACAATGTGTATTATTTGATAAAGTTTGTGATAATTGTGGGCAATGTAATTATTGTGAGTTAGACGCTTCTAAAATATGCGATAACTGCGGTAAATGTATTGAAACTCAGTCAGAATACAACGCAATAAAAATTACGGAAATTAAAATTGATAAAAAATAAAATGATTATGTTTTTAGCATAATCATTTTTTATTTGTATTCTTTAAATTTGTTTGCATAGATTTTTTTAAAGGTTAGCCTACATAAAACGTGGTCGTCTAAATATTCGTATTCTAAATTTTCAGTATAATTTTTAAGTTTATTAAATTGATTAAATTTTTCATACGGAACTTTCAATTTGGCAGTAATATAATCGTCGTTTAAAAGTTCGTTAATTTTATCAATTAATTTATCAATACCTACGTTATTTTTTGCTTCAATTAAAATAGCGTCGTTAATTAGCAATTCTTTGCCATTTATTTTATCAATTTTATTTAAAACTATAATTTGTTTACCTTTTGCGCCAATTTCTTCAAGAGTTTTTTTAGTAACGTCAATTTGCATAAGGTAATCTTCATCGCACGAAGCAACTATTATATTTATATCACTATGTTTTACCGTTTCAAGTGTAGATTTAAAGGCGTTTATAAGGGTAGTAGGAAGATTTCTTATAAAACCAACCGTATCAGTTATTAAAACTTCTTTATCCCTTAAAACCACCTTTCTTGTCGTCGTATCAAGTGTTGCAAAAAGTTTATCTTCACACAATACGTCAGAGTTAGAAAGGGTATTTAATAGCGTAGATTTACCCACGTTTGTATAACCGACTAAACTAATTAAAATTTCTTTATTTTTATTTCTGCGTTTTAAGGTTAATTGACGGCGTTGTTCAACTTCTTTAAGGCTATCTTTTAAGGCATCAATTCTCGTTTTAATATGACGCCTGTCTGTTTCTAACTTTGTTTCACCAGGGCCACGTGTTCCGATACCGCCACCTAATTTTGAAAGTTCTTCGCCTTTACCTTTTAACCGTGGATACATATATTCAAGTTGAGCAAGTTCAACTTGTAATTTGCCTTCGCTTGTTCTTGCGTGTTTTGCAAAAATATCAAGTATCAAAGTAGTTCTATCAACAACTTTTACACCTAAAATATTTGCCATATTTACCGTTTGTGACGGACTTAAAAATCCGTCAAAAATTACGATATTACCGTTATTTTTTTGTAAAATTCTATTTATTTCGTCCAACTTACCAGAACCAATATAAGTTGCAGGCGATATTTGGCGAAGTTTAACTAAAATATAACCAACGTAATTTGCTCCACTTGTTAAAACAAGCGATTTTAATTCGTTAATTTGCGTATCAATATTTATAGTGCTTTCATTAATAATATGAATACAAAACGCATTTTCAATCAATTTATTATCTAACTCAATCATTATTTTCTTGATTATCTTCCCTTAATTTTACTACTTTAACGGCTTTACGTCGCATATCTTCGCCAATTGCAGCGTAGTGTTTTTTAGTCGTATTTATATCACTATGTCCTAAAAAATCGGCAACCATATAAATATCACTTGTTTCTCTATATAAATTAGTACCAAAAGTGCTTCTTAATTTATGAGGGGTAATTTTTTTAAGCGGGGTAATGATACGTGCGTATTTTTTTACAAGTTCTTGTATAGTTCTTACGCTAATTCTTTTGTTTTGTAAACTTAAAAACAAGGCTTTTTCATCTTTATTTAAGTCTTTTATTGAATTACGATAGTTAATCCAATCTAATAAAGCGTGAGCAACTTCATTATTAAAGAATAAAATTGTACGATTACCACCTTTTCTTGTTACGGTAAAACTCATATTTTCAAAGTCAAAATCTTCAACGTTTAAGCCAACTAATTCACTATTACGTATGCCTGTGCCTAAAAATAGCGTTAAAATTGCAATATCACGTATTTTTGTGTTTTTATGGTAGGCTTTTTGCCTTTCTGTTAAATTTTCGCCACTTTCAGCAACGTTTAAAAGGTCAACAACTTCGTTAAGTTCAAGCCTTATAATTTCTTTTTCGTGAAGTTTTGGTAACGATAATTTTGAAGAAACGTTAGTTTGTAACTTACCTTTATTATAAAAATACTTAAAAAAAGCACGAATTGTAGATAATTTACGTGCTTTTGCACGTTCATTACAAACTTCTAACTTGCCGTTTATTGTATAACTTGATAAATAAGCCATAAAATACTCAAAATCATCTAAATCAAGGCTTTCTAATTGAGAAAGGGTGATATCTTCGATAACAGTTCGTTTAAATTTAGTTTTAGATAAAAAATCAAAGAAAATACGTAAATCGTAAACGTAGTTTAAGCGAGTTAAAGGCGAAGTGTAGTTTGAAATACCTATAACAAACTCCATTACCATATAAGGTAAATCTTCGCATAAAGCCGATATTTTGTTTAAACAATTAATTTCTCTTTGTTTATAGTAGTTGTTTTCAGTTTTAGCCATTAAAAATTTCCTCTTGAATTGATTTTTATGCCGTTTTCTTTAAATAATTGAGCAAATTTAGACGTGTTAAATTCGTCTTTTGTCCAAATAGTTAATAATGGTATTTTTGCCGATTTTAATATGTATTTTACCTTGCTATCACGATTTTTGCGTTCACGTAAATTGTGTGAACTATCGTTAATTTCAATAACAAGCAACGGCTTGTAATCTTCATTAAATATGCAAAAATCAGCAATTCTTGATAATTCACTTTGAAATTTATGAACTTCTTTACGTTCAACGATAGTAGATAAGCAAACTTGTGGCAAAATTACGTAGCGTGTATTTTGTAAAATACGTTTAAAAGCCTCAAAATACTTAAATTCAGTATTAGTCATTAAGCATTTTTTTGACCGATAAGCGTATTTTAAAGGCTTGCGTTTTTTTCGAATAAAACAAGCAAGTAAAATTATAAATACAATAATTAAAACCATTAAAATAATTAAATTTACGTATTTGTCACTCATAATTATATAATAACACAAGTTTACGTAAAATGAAAGTATTTTGCGAAAAGATTTTTATAAAAAATTTTTTTAGCATAAAAAACGAATTATATATAGTTAAAACAAAAATATAAATAAT
>JAZRJP010000015.1:0-97891 GCA_045645865.1 Christensenellaceae bacterium
CGTAATAAAATAATCAATTACGAACATTTGTTCGTTTTTAGTATAAAAAAATAAATATGTCAGAATTTGTCATATTTACTACAAAAATTTAATTTTTTACCAAATATTTCCATAAAAAAATATTTTTGATATTGAAAAAAATATACGTTCGCCTACTTGAAATTGTTTATATTATTTGTTATAATATATATTAACTAATCAATATATATAGGGGGAACTAATGAAAAGGTTATTAATTTTAACGGCAACGCTTATTATAACGCTTATTATCGGCGTACTTTCAATTAATAATTCGGTTGCTTATTCAAGCACAAAACTTAATACCGATATGTTTGTTCCTGCAAGTTATATTGAATTTTACGATTTAAATTCGCCAGAAGACGTTTATTATTGCGACGGATATTTAATCGTTGCCGAATACGTTGAAGGTGTGAACGGTCAACCAAACAAGTCAAGGCTTGTTATTTACGACCCTACCCTTAACAAATACGTTACGAACGACAATATTAAATACAGCGTTTCTTGCATTGCTAAATACGACGAATTTATTTTACTTTTAATGGACAGCAACGTTTATTATCTCAATTTATCTAACTTAACGGGCGAACCACAAAAGACGGCTACTGATTTTGGTTGTTCAAGTTTTTCAGTTAACAATAATAAACTTATTACAACAAAAACAAGTACGATTAACGCTTACACTCTTTCTAACGATAACGGAACATTAAAAGTTGATAATCACACCGTTGTTAGTGAAGTTCAAAACCCTATTAACGTTTTATTTTCTTCAAATGGTTGTATTTATTATTTAAAAGAGAATAACGAACTTCGCATAATTAATACGACAAGCACTGACCTTCCTATTACAAAACTTACTACAAGCGTTATAAACTTTACTGAATTTAACAATTTTATATACTTTACTTCACCTGACGGTGTATATAAAATACATAAAGAATCACCATACACTTTAACTAAAATTTACGAAGTTTCTAACCAAACTACTCTTGGTTACATCGTTGAACCTACCGGCATTACGGCTACTGAAAGTTCTATTTTAGTTGCTGATAAAAGGTTAAATTGTGTGCAAGAAATTTCTACATTAGACGATAAATTTACGTCTTTTGCTATAACTACCGAAGCCACTTGCGATTATAGGCTTACTGCAAGTTGTGAAAATTTAATACTTTCTGAAAATTATATTTACGCACTTGACAACACTATTGATAGTAAAAAACGTATTGTAAAGATTTCAATAAATAGCCAAAACAAAACTTATAAAAAAATAGATTTATCTTCTTTTTACGAAGAATATGAAAGTTTTGAAATTGTTTCATTTACAGCAAGTGACGATTTAGTTTTTATCAACTATATAAACACTACTTTAACTGAAACTACTTATTATTTAGGTTTATTTAAACAAGTTGACGGCGACGTAATTACACTTGAAAAACTTTATGAAATTGAAAATAGTAGCGTTTCGTCGTTATATTATTTAAGTAAAGAATTTTACTATACTGACAAATACAACGCTTTCGACGCTAACAATTATATCAATATTAATAAAATTACTTACTCTTACGACAACAACGGAGCAATTAGCGTTTATAATAAAAA
Organism: Christensenellaceae bacterium; assembly: GCA_045645865.1. Taxonomy (GTDB): domain Bacteria; phylum Bacillota; class Clostridia; order Christensenellales; family Borkfalkiaceae; genus HGM11412. Next base: position 1,618 of record JAZRJP010000015.1, read on the forward strand.
AGTTACGTCTAACACTGAACTTAACGGGCTTTTAATTGACGCAACTATTGACGTGTTCGGCAACCACTATTTAATTTATAGCCAAAACGACGTAAATTATTTAATTAGATATTATAACGGAACAACAACTACCCCTACTGAAATTGACTTTGAAATAGTCAATATTCAAACGGACTTTAATGGTAATGTTTATATTCTTGATAACGAAAACGTTATTCATAAATACGTTTATAATATTGAAAGTAAAGAATTTAACCATTTAGAATATTTAATAAACGTAAATATAGACAATCTACAAATAACCGATTTTCAACTTAATTATTTAAACGATTGTTTCTATGCTCTTTCAAATGCTTGCATTTTAAAAAGTAGCGATAACGCTTTACAAATAGAACATTTAAAGAGTATTTCGGCAAACGAAGTTAACTTACAAAACGTTACGATAGATTTAAAATTTATTCAAGTAAATGAAAATGCAAAAATGTTTAAAGTTAATATTAACGACTATTTAGTTGACGGACAAAACTATTACTTTAAAAACATTGAAGCAATTACAAACCCTAACACGACTAAAATTTATTTAGTTATTAGCGAACTTGAAAACTACTATTTAATTTCCTATTCGCCAACATTTTACGCCCTTGTTAGAAAAACGTCGGTTGAAGCCGATGCTACGCTTATTCTCCCTGAAAATTATTCTAATAACGGCATAAGCGTTAGCGATAATAATGGTCAAGTTAAATATATAACTAACGACACTTACGTTTACACTCGTCCTATAATCGACGACAATTTTGCAATAGAAAGTTTAACTAAAAACAGTCAAGTTTACCTTTTAAAAACTATTACCTTTAACAATAAAACGCTTACTTTAATAAGTAAAGACGATACTCTTACACCAACAGGCTATATCTTAAACGGATACCTTAAAAACGAACTTGCTTACGATAACACGACAACAAGCAACGATATAACTATTGTATCTGACGATGCAAGCCGTAAAATTTCAAACGTGCTTGCCGTTCTTGCCATAGCGTTAGCAGTTACCGTTGCAGCGTTAATTTTAGAAAAGAAGTTATTGTTCAATGATAAACTTTAATTAATTAAAAATAAAAAATCCACGATTATATCGTGGATTTTTTATTTATCTTTTTTAAAAACTTTTTTCAATTTAAATACGACTTTACGAACAAACACAAAATTGCACCAAAAAAACTTATAAAGTTTATACTTGAACGATTTTTTAAAATCAACGTATTTGTCCCCTTTATAAAAGCCAACTGCTACACCTAAAATTTGCGATATATTAACGCCGTATTCAAGCCCTGTATGATTATCGCCCCACATTGTAAAAGTGTTCTTATACACCTTTTTTACCCTGTGCAATATATACGTACCGTCGCTACGCTTATACAAAACAACGTCTTTTTTATTTATTTTTCCATTAACCTTTTCGATACAAACCTTACATTTGCCCGAAACAAGTAAAGGTTGCATACTTGTACCTTTTGTTTCAACACATATAAAGCCAACGTCATTAAGCGTTTGTTCAAGTGTAGAATTAATCATTTATAGCCCCTATTTCTTTAAAAGAGTTTATAGCATTTTCAACGTCACGTTCTATTACTGAAATGTCGGCGTCGTATATGCTTTGCATTTTAGATACTATTTCTTCCTTATTAAGCCCTTGCTCGATACATTTAAAAATAAGCGTTGCTTGTTCGTTTAACGAAATAATGCCGTTTAATTTTTTAGATGCTTCGCCAACTGTTACGATAACACCTTTTTCAGAGCCGTCTTTACCTTGTAATATTTTAAGTTTAAAACCATTTGCAATTTTCATAATATTCGTCCTATTCGTACTTTTTAATAATATTTTCATAACTAAACTTTGCACTTTCGATATGATTAGTGCATTTCATAGCATAAAAATCTACCGTTAAAGATAATTTATTTAACATTTCTAAATAAAAATCAACACTATCGTCATTATGCCAACGCAAAGTTTGTTTCATTAAAAGCGGTATTGCATCAATAACGTCGATTTTAATAATTTTAGGCTCAATGCCACGCGATAAAAAGCATACTGCTTTTAACGGTGCTTTTATGTTTTGGCTACGACGATGCTTTCCGTCCCACGGAGTTCCGTAAACGTAAAAACAATTTTCCTTTTTATTAAAACGAAGTAAAGGCTTATCGTCGTTGATATATTCGAACTTTTCGTTAAGCAAGTTATTTAAAAATGACGTGTGCGTACTTTTACCAACCCCACTTGGCGCTGTAAATAAGTAGCCGTTACCATTAACGCAAATTGCCGATGCGTGAAACAACAACCCGTCGTATTCAGTTAAAATTTTGCGACATATTTTCCCATATATACAAATTGTTTCATGCATTTCTAACGGAATTTCACTTTTTTCGTTAAAAGCATTGTAAACTTCTTCTAAACTAACTGAAATTGAAAAATCTACCTTATCACTTTCAACTTGATAATTTTTTAAATATTGAGTAGTAAAATCAAAGTTATATTCAATTTTAATATACAATTCGCTAATTAAATAAGTTGCTTGCATTTTAAACCTTTTATACTAAAAAATACAGGTTTTACCCTGTATTATAATAGCATATATAATAGTTATTGTCAATAATCAATCAACTTATAAGTATTGTATAATTTTTCTTAATTAAACGATTAAACGCTTTCTTTTTGTTCAATAATTAATTCGTTTAAAAATTCGTTTTCGATATCAAAACTTTCGTAAGCGTCGCATATTGCTAATTTTGAAATAGAAACTTCATACGCCGTCATTAACTTAACTTCATTTTCAGATATCTTTTTTTGGTATTCTCTTGATTGAATACGTCCACTTAACATTACCTTTTCGCCTACTTGCAAGTTTTTAACGAATCTTGCGTTTCTTCCCCACGCTATACAAGGTATGTAATCACTTTTATTGTATGCTCTATTTACCGCAATTAAAAGGTCGGCTATTTCTCGACAAAAAGGAGTTGTTCTATAAATTGGTGGCTTACATATAAAACCCGTTAAAACTATTACGTTAGGATTTTGTGCATAAGTAACGTCTAAAATCTCCCTTATAAATACCGTCAACATTAACTTGCTTTTGCCGTCAATTTGCTTATTGTAACTTCTAAATTGACCGATAGCCGATAAATAACTACCTATTTTTAAATCACTCTTTTCTATAAGTCGTTCACTAATAGTTATAGGCAAAACGTCGCTTTGACCTGATAATCTTTTAATTAAAACGTCCATTTCGTAAAAGCCTTCGCCGTATATTTCGTGTGAAAAACGTGCTTTTGTAACGATTTCTCCACTCAAATACACTTTATTGTTTTGTTTTTCTAAATTGTTCATAATTCCTCCATTATAGTTAGTTTGGCATTTGTTTTCCAAACGAATTAATTGTGTAATTTGTTTTATAAATTAGTTGACTTATCGGGACGAAGGTATAGCCCTTTTCTTGTAATGAAGCAAGCACGTACCTTAACGCTTCGTGTGTGTGTAAAGCGTTGTTATGACATAATATTATTGAACCACTTTTTGTTTTTGAAACTATTTTATTTACAATTTGGCTACTTGATAAATCTTTCCAATCAAGAGAGTCAACGTCCCATTGAATAGTATATAAATTTAAACTTGAAGCCGTTTCAATAACTAAATTATTATAATCGCCAAACGGTGGCCTAAATAGTTCAACCCTTTTCCCTGTAATGCTTTCTATAACACTAACTGACGAAGTTAATTCAGTTAAAATTTGCTCTTTATTTAATTTACTCATATTAGGGTGCGTTTTAGAGTGAGTGCCTATTTCGTGTCCACGTTTTGCTATTTCTTTTAAATCGTCGGGGTATTTAGTTGCCCAAAATTCGACGGTAAAAAAAGTGCATTTTACTTTGTATTCGTCTAAAACGTCTAATATTTTTTTAGTGTATTCGTTGCCGTAAGCACAATCGAAAGAAATGGCAATTTTATTGTCGTTTCTATCAACGCTGTAAATAGGCAATTTTCTAACCGTACCACCAAAAAATACCGTCGCAAAACCATAAGTATAATTTATGCAAACTAAACTACCTATGAATACTAAACAAAACGTTAATGCAATAATTTTTAATATTAATTTTTTATTCAAAACACTACCCCTATTATATTTTATTTCGATTGTTTTTTTATGTAAATTTTTGACGAATAACTCTACCTGTTGTCGAAAGATTTTTACATATTATTATATTTATTAAAAGATTAAAATATTCTATTTTTTTGCACAAAAAAAATCCACGATATAATCGTGGATTTTAATTAATTGTTTATTATTTTTTACCTGCTTGAACTTTCTTTAAACGTGCGTATCTTGGCATACCGTCTTCAAGTGGTGCTTTTGCATCGCCTTGAATAAGTGGTAATACGTAATCAATAAATTCTTGCGATACGTAAGTGCCGTTATTTGTAATCCAATCAAGTGGTACGGTTTTTTCAGTATTTGCAGCCAACGTTAAACTACCAAGGGCTACTTTGCACTTATACTTGCCGTTTACCATTTCACGCTTATAGATTACCATTTTATCAGTTGCGCCGTTTACAGCCGATTTTACAGCTTTAACACCTGCTTTAAACGCTTCTTCTATATCAACTTTACTTGCTACGTGACTTGCACACCTTTGTAAAAGTGAAAACTCAATACTTCTTGTTTTAAAGCCAAGCCTTTCTTTAACAATGCTTGCTAAATGTAAAGCAACGCCACCTAATTGTTTATGACCGAAACTATCAGTTCCCGTTGATTGAGATTGACTTAAAATTTCACCGATTAACGTACCGTTTTCATCTTTAACACCTTCTGAAACAACAACGATACACTTGTTGCGATTTTTATCACAAACGGCTTTAATATCGTTAACGAATTTATCTACACTAAACGGCACTTCTGGTAAATAAATAAGGTCAGGACCTTCACCTTTATAAGATGCTATAACTGATGCACCCGTAAGCCAACCTGCGTTCCTACCCATTGTTTCAATAATACAAATACTTGGTATATCGTAAACTTTTGCGTCAAGGCTAAGTTCCATAATAGACATTGCTATGTACTTTGCCGCCGAACCAAATCCTGGGCAGTGGTCAGTTCCATACAAGTCGTTATCAATAGTTTTTGGTACGCCTATAACGTTACAATCGTAACCTGATTTTTTAATGAATTTAGAAATTTTGTTACAAGTATCCATACTATCGTTACCACCATTGTAAAAGAAGTAACGAATATTATACTTTTTAAAAACTTCTAAAATTCTTTTATAATCGGTATCGTCAACTTTATAATCTTTAAGTTTGTATCTTACGCTACCTAACGCCGATGACGGAGTATATTTTAACAAGTTAATTTCTTTTAAATCTTCCTTAGATATATCGTAAAAATTCTCGTTTAAAACACCATGAATACCATATGCAGCACCATAAACAGCAGTAATGTTTTTTTGTTTTAAGGCTTCGGTAAATACACCTGCCGCACTTGCGTTAATTACTGACGTAGGACCACCTGATTGAGCAAATATGGCTGCTCCAACTAAATTTTTCATAAATCGTCTCCTTAAATATAAAAATTTTAAAGTGATATAATATGTGCTATTCTATGCAACTTTTCATCAAACTTATGAGGCATACTTACGGCTTCGTTTATATCTAAATCAATAATTTGATTATTAACGATACCAACCGTTCTATTCGTTTTACCTTCAAGTAATAGTTCAACGGCATGAACGGCAAACTTTGCTGCTAAAAGCCTATCTGCCATTGATGGTGAGCCACCCCTTTGCGTATGACCTAAGTGAGTAACTTTTATATCAACTTTCGTTTCGTCTTTGATAGTTTGAATAATTTCTTCTTTATTGACAACGCCTTCTGCTAAAATAATCATATTAGAAGTTTTGCCTTCTTCACAACTTTCTTTAATAGACTTGCATATTTGTTGCACGTCGATAGGCACTTCGGGAGTTAAACAATGTTCAACGCCACCACCTATTGCAGCATATAAGGCGATATCACCACACTTACGTCCCATAACTTCTACTAATGAAACTCTATCATGAGAAGTCATTGTATCACGCAAGTTGTTGATAGCAGATAAAACAGTATTTACTGCCGTATCAAAACCTAACGTATAGTCAGTATATGCTAAGTCGTTATCAATAGTTGCAGGAATACATACTACGTTTATACCAAAATTATTAGATAAATCTCTTGCACCTCTAAAAGAACCGTCGCCACCGATAACAATTAAGTTTTCAATGCCGTGAGAACGGAGATTTTCTGCCGCTTTACGTTGATATTCGATTTGCTTAAATTCATCACACCTTGCAGTTTTTAAAACGGTACCACCCCTATGAATAATATCAGAAACTGAACGTTTATTTAACTCATATATTTTATTGTTAATTAAACCAACGTAACCACGTTCAGAACCAAAAACTTGATAACCGTTATAAATCGCATAACGAACACACGCCCTAACGCATGCATTCATACCAGGAGCATCGCCACCACTTGTAATAATTGCCACTTTTTTCATAATGCACCACCTAAAAATTTTAACTTTTTTAGTATATCATATACTAAAAAATTTTACAATACTATTTTTTATTATTTTTCAAAAAATAAAATGTCTTTTTCTTCAAATAACGTTGCTAATTCGCTAATTAACCCGTTACATTTTCTAACCATAAACGACGACATTAAATTTTTGCCGTCAATTTTAAACACTACTTTTACGTCACCCGGATACGCTGATAAAATTTCTTGCGTTTCTTCTACTGATTGACCACTAAAAATTATGCCTAAATATTGTGTTTTTTTAACTTGCGATTCAACTGCTTCACTATCTTTTGCAGGCTCGTTTAAAAGGCTTGTTTCGTCAATAATTATGCTTGGCGGACGTTCGTCACGAATTTGAATTTTACCTTTAATTCTTACGATATTGTCGGCAACGCAAACGTCTTTTAATTTATCGTAAAGTTTAGGGAATACAACGCCTTCGATTGAGCCGTACATATCTTCAATTTGTACAGCAAGCATTATTTGTCCCGATTTTGTGTTTATTTTTTTAACCGAAGTTATTATACCTGCCATTTCAACGTTTTCGCCGTCGTTAACGTCTAAATAAGTTTTTTCGCCGTCTTCATCTTCTTCGTAGTTGCTTAATACCGAAGTATTAAAGAAATACCTATTTAACTCCTTTTGATAATTAGCAAGCGGGTGACCTGTAATATAAACACCTGCAACCGCCTTTTCATACGAAAGCATTGTTTTTAAATCATATTCGTTTAAGTTTGGATATTTAACGTCAATAGTTTCTTTTGTGTTTAAAATACCAAAAATTGAAATTTGATTATCGTCTTTTGCTTTGTTTAAGATTTGCGCTTTATCTAAAACTTCTTCATAACACGCAATAAGTTTACTCCTGTAAACTCCAAAAGAATCGAAAGCACCTGCAAAAATTAAACTTTCAACAAGTTTTTTATTAATGTAACTACTACACCTTAAACAAAAATCTTCAAACGAAGCAAATTTGCCGTTATTAGTCCTTTCTTCAATAATTAAATCGATAGGGCCTATACCTACGTGCTTAATACCTGCTAAACCAAACCTTATGTTTCCGTCTTTAACTGAAAAGTACGTTTCACTTTCGTTAACGTCTGGTGGTAAAACTTTAATATTTTCACTTTTAGCATACGTTACGTAGTTGATAATTTCGTCACTTTTTGTGATACGGTTATTTAAAACTGCCGTTAAAAATTCGGCTTCGTAATAACACTTTAAGTACGCCGTTTGGTAAGTTACGATAGAATATGCAGCAGCGTGCGACTTATTAAATGCATATTTAGCAAAGTCTTTCATTTCGTTCCAAATCTTTTTAGCAACGTCTTCTGGCACGCCACGCTTAATGCAACCATCGATTGCTTTACTTACTTTGCCGTATTTATCAACCGTTTCTTCTTTGCCATATATAAAGGTAGTTTCTTCCCTTTCCATATCGGCAATTTTCTTTTTACCCATCATACGCCTTACGTTATCGGCTTGACCAAGAGTATATCCTGCTAAATCTTGAACAATTCTCATAACTTGTTCTTGATATACGATACAACCGTACGTTTGCTTCAAAATAGGCTCTAATAACGGGTGTGCGTACACGATTTTATCGGGGTTATGCTTATTTTTAATAAAGTTAGGAATAGAATCCATAGGGCCTGGTCTAAATAATGACACGGCGGCTATAATATCTTCTAAGCAGTTTGGTTTTAACTTTGATAAGAAGTTTTTAAATCCTGCTGATTCTATTTGAAATATTGCCGTAGTATTACCTGTTGATATAAGGTCAAAAACTTTACTATCGTTATAACCATTTCTATCGAAAACAACGTCAACACCATGTATTTTTTTAACGTAATCAATACAAAGTTTAATATCACTAAGGTTTCGCAAGCCTAAAAAGTCCATTTTTAAAAAGCCTAAACTTTCAAGTTCGCCACCTACGTATTGAGTAGTGATATCTTCTTTGTTTTTAGATAACGGCATATGCTTATCTAAAATATCGTGACCGATAATAACACCGCAAGCGTGCGTGCTTGCTTGACGTGGTAAGTCTTCAAGTTTAATTGCTATATCAACAACCTTTTTAATTTGCTCGTTTTCGTTATATAAATCAAGTAATTCTTTAACGATAAACGATTGAGTTGTTAAGCCGTTATTATCTCTTTCTTCGGCCGTTGGAGTATAATAACCAAAAGCCTTTGCTAAAATGTTTGGACGTGTTAAATCAACTGTTTTGCCGTTGTTCGTAACCTTTTTAGGTAATAATTTTGTTAAGGCGTTACTTTCGGCAAAAGGTATATTCATAACCTTACATACGTCTTTTAATACGGCTTTTGCCGCCATTGTACCAAAGGTAACGATTTTAGCAACTCTATTTTCGCCATATTTATCTTTTACGTATTCAACAACTTCTTGCCTACGTGCATCTTCAAAGTCAATATCAAAATCGGGAGCAGATACCCTTTCGGCATTTAAGAACCTTTCAAAGTAAAGGTCGTATTTGAGTGGGTCGATGTCGGTAATACCTATTAAGTAGGCAACAAGCGAACCCGCACCACTACCACGGCCTGGACCTACTGAAATACCCATATTGCGTGCGGCATTGATATAGTCCCATACAATTAAATAATATTCAATAAAGCCTTGCTTTGCTATAACGGATAACTCCATTTCAATTCTATCACGAATTTCCTTAGTTTCTCCGTCCATTTTAGTTTTAATACCTTCGTCGATAAGTTGTCTAATAAACTCCATAGGCGTTGAGCCGTTAGAAGGTACGTATCTTGGGTGTTTATAATTACCAAATTCAAAACTATAATTGCATTTTTCGGCAATTTCAAGCGTTGTTTGTAAAGCGTCTTCGTCGTCAGGAAAAACTTGTTGCATTTCTTCATACGTTTTAAGGTAGAACTCATCGCACGGCATTTTCATACGATTAGGGTCGTTTTCAGTTCTACGGGTTTGAACGCAAAGAAGTATATCGTGCGTGTATGCGTCGTCTTTATTAACGTAATGCACGTCGTTTGTTGCAACAGTTTTTACACCGTATTTTTTTGCTAAATATTTTAATTTTGCGTTAACGTATTGTTGTTCTTCTAAATGTTGATTTTGAAGTTCTAAATAAAAATCGTCGTTAAAAGTTTCTTTAAAAAATTCAACTAACTTTTCAGCCAAAGTATCGTTATGGCTTAAAATTGCTTGTGGAATATCGCCACCGATGCAACCTGATAAACAAATAAGCCCGTCAGCGTGTTCTTTTAAAGTTTTTAAGTCGATACGTGGTTTATAATAAAATCCGTCTCTAAACGCAATTGCGTTTAAAAGTGATAAATTCTTATAACCCGTATCGTTTTTTGCTAAAAGAACTAAATGTCGTCTATCTTTATAACCTTCGTCGTTTTCGTCTATTTTGTTTTTACTATGCATAGTTAAATCGTCGCAAACGTAAAATTCAGTACCTATGATAGGTTTTATTTTTGCCGACTTGCAAGCATTATAAAACGCCACTGCACCATACATATTGCCGTGGTCTGTTATTGCCAAAGCAGGCATACCTAATTTTGACGCTTGTTTTGTAACTTCACTTATTCTTGCCATACCATCAAGCATTGAATATTCGGTATGCACGTGTAAATGAACAAAATTTCCCATTTAATCCTCACTTAATAAAATCAACTAAAATACTGTTTTGAACAAATAAGTATTCGTCTTTTATTTTGATTGTTTCGTTTGTAATATCTAAATAATTCATATTATCTTTAATTGCCGTTTCAAAATCTTTATCAAAATGGCTATTAAAAATTTTGTAATATTCTTTCAAATTAACTCCGTTTGCCGTTCTTAATAAAAGCATAACGTATTCTTTATTACGTTCAAAGCCGTCAATATTTTCACTATAAATTTCGGCAACCTTGTTAGATAAAATACATTTACAATAGTTATCAATACTTTCAGTATTAGTAAAACGTCTATCGTCAATAAACGATGAAGCACTTACACCAAAACCGATATATTCGCCTCTCTTCCAATAATTATAGTTGTGCCTTGAATAATAATTATCTTTGCAAAAATTAGAAACTTCGTATCTATTAAAGCCTTTTTCTTTTAAATATTTAACGCTTTCTTCATAAATTTCTGCCATTTCGTCGTCACTTAAAAGTTCGCCGTTTAAGTATTTTGTAAACATAGGCGTGCCTTCTTCTGCTTTAAGCGTGTAAAGTGAAATATGCGTTACGTTTTTAAATGAGCAAACAAAATCAATAGTGTTTTTTACGTCGCTAATAGTTTCATTTGGTAACCCTATCATAACGTCAACCGACGTGTTAAAATCTTTTAATAAATACATACACCTAATAAAATCTTGCTTTGTGTGTATTCTATTTATATCTTTTAGCGTGCTATCGTTAGCCGTTTGAAGCCCTACGCTAAAACGATTTATTCCTGCATTTTTAAAAATTTTTACCTTTTGTTCATCGATAGTTCCCGGGTTAACTTCTAATGTAATTTCGGCATTTTTTGTAAGTTTGCACTCGTTATAAATTAACTTCATAGCACCATAAATGTATTTTGGCTCTACAAAACTTGGAGTGCCTCCACCAAAATAAACAGAGTTAAAAACTTTATTTTTCATTTGCGAAAGTTTCGCTTTCATTTCTTTATACAAACACGCAAAATAAAGTTCTGCCTTACCTATTTCGTGTGGGTACGATGCAAAATCACAATAGGTGCATTTGCTTTTACAAAAAGGTATATGAATATATATTCCTGCCATATTAATCACCCGAATCTAATTTTAGTATCGACATAAAGGCTTCTGACGGGATATCAACAGAACCTAACTTTCTCATTTTCTTTTTGCCTTCTTTTTGCTTTTCTAAAAGTTTTTTCTTACGTGTGATATCACCACCATAGCATTTTGCTAATACGTCTTTACGAAGTGCTTTTACAGTTTCTCTTGCAATAATTTTTCCACCTACGGCTGCTTGAATAGGTATTTCAAACATTTGTCTTGGAATAACGTGTTTCAACTTTTGAGCCATAGCCCTACCCCTTGCATACGCCTTTTCTTTATGAACGATAATACTTAAAGCGTCGCAAACGTCGCCGTTTAATAATATATCAAGTTTTACAAGGTCGCTTTTTACGTAGCCTGCAAGTTCGTAGTCAAACGAAGCATAACCTCTTGTTCTTGATTTTAAGCCGTCGAAAAAGTCGAATACTATTTCGTTTAAAGGCAAAGTATAGTCAAGTTTTACACGCTTAGCGTCAATATAATCCATACCGTTAAAAGTACAACGTTTTTCTTGACATAATTCCATAATCGCACCTAAATATTCAGGTGGAGTGTATATGTTTGCTTTAATTACAGGTTCTTCGATATAATCGATTTCAGTTAAAGGTGGTAATTTTGTTGGATTTTCAACCGTTAAAACTTGTCCGTCCGTTTTGTGAACGTAGTATGAAACTGACGGCGCTGTTGTAATAATATCAAGACCAAATTCCCTTTCAAGCCTTTCTTGTATAATTTCCATATGCAAAAGACCTAAAAAGCCACACCTAAAACCAAAGCCAAGTGCCGTTGAATTATCAGGTTCAAAAGTTAATGCGGCGTCGTTAAGTTTTAATTTTAAAAGTGCTTCTTTTAAATCGTTAAAACGTGAGCCGTCCAAAGGATATACACCACTAAACACAACGGGTTGCGCTTTTTTGTAGCCGTCTAACGCCTTATCAGTCGGATTATCGACGTCGTAAACGGTGTCGCCTACTTCGATATCTTGAATTGATTTGATTGAAGCGGCAATATAACCTACTTCACCACTACTTAACACGTCTTTTTCAATAAGAGCAGGATTAAACGTACCAACTTCAACAACGTCGAAAGTTTTATCACTCATAAACGTTTTGATTTTCGTTCCCCTTTTAACTTGCCCTTCAAAAATTCTAACAAATAATATTACTCCCCTAAAATTGTCGTAATAACTATCGAAAATTAATGCTTTTAACGGCTTTTCGTCATCGCCTTGTGGACAAGGTAATTCTTCAACGATTTTATCTAAAACGCTATCAATATTTATGCCTTGCTTTGCCGAAATTTTAGGTGCGTTAGTGCCGTCAAGACCAATAACGTCTTCAATTTCCTTTGCGGCGTTTTCAACGTCGGCAGACGGTAAGTCTATTTTATTTATTACAGGTATAATTTCAAGCCCGTTATCAAGAGCCAAATATACGTTAGCAAGAGTTTGCGCTTGTATGCCTTGTGAAGCGTCAACAATTAAAATTGCACCTTCGCAAGCCTTTAAACTTCTTGACACTTCATAAGTAAAGTCAACGTGACCTGGCGTATCAATTAAGTTAAAAATATACTCTTTGCCGTTTTTTGCTTTGTAAAGCATTCTAACGGGAGTTAACTTAATGGTAATACCCCTTTCTTTTTCAAGGTCCATAGAGTCTAATATTTGTTCTTGCATGTCCCTTTCAGCAACTTGACCTGTCATTTCAATAATACGGTCTGCAAGCGTTGATTTACCATGGTCGATATGTGCTATTATACAAAAATTCCTTATATTTTCTTTATTGATTAATGCCATAAGTTCCTTACTAATATAGAATAAAATTCCGTATTATACATTATATAATAAAAATTGTTAAATATCAAGAAATAATTGCAATTTATATAATTTTATTATATAATAAAGTCATTAATAACGTAGAGGTTGTTTATGAAAAGTAGAATTGATAAAAATTATTGGCTTTTTAACGTTGCCATTGCTCATAGGGGTTTGTTTGACGATACTTGCCCTGAAAACACTATTCCCGCATTTGAAAATGCAATTAAAAATGGCTATGCTATTGAAACTGACGTTCACATTACTACCGACGGAGTTTTAATTTGCTACCACGACAATAACGTAAAAAGGCTTTGTGGTGTTGATAAAGATATTAGAGAAATGTCATACTCAGAAGTTAAAGAATTAGAAATTTTAGACAGCGGATTAAAAATTCCTACCTTTTTAGAAGTTTTAGAGTTGGTTGATGGACAAGTTCCACTTTGTATTGAATTAAAACAACAAAAAAATAGTGGTTTAGAAGAAAAAATCGTTGAAATTTTGAGAAATTACAAAGGCGAATTTGTTATTCAAAGTTTTGACCCATTTATGATAAAACGTGTTCAAAAACTTGAAAGCAGTTTTATTCGTGGAGTTTTAACTACTAACGAAAAATTACCTAACTACCCTAAAATCGTTGACTTTTTTATGCAAAGATTTGGTTTTAAATTATTTGTTAAATTTGACTTTTTAAATATAAGAGTTGAAGATTTAGAATTTCATAAAAAACGTGCTAAAAATTACAACGTAATTTGTTGGACTGCTAAAAGTAACGACGATATTATGATTGCTAAAAAATACGCTAAAAACGTTATTTTTGAAAAGACTGCAAGTAATTTAGACGTTTTTGATAAAAAGTATATTAGATAAATAAAATACCTTAAACTGTGTTTAAGGTATTTTTTTTGCAATATTTAATTGTTTTTATTGCTGACTAACTTTCTAATTCGTCTAACGTTAAACTATAACAAGGGGCAACGTTTTTCATAAAATAAATTACTTCTTCCCTATCAGTTTTCATAATATCGTTATAAATAGTTTCTTTTGCTTTTAAAAATTCGTTATTACCAAGTTTGACTTCTTCTTCACACTTAATATATGCCGAAATTTTATCAGCGCATTTCATAATTTTATATTCTTCACTATCCTTATCAGGAATAACGCAACTTTCATATTCAGCAACAAGTTCACTTGGTAACATTGATAAAAGTTTATAATTTGCCTTTTCTTCAATTTCTTTATACGCACCGATAATTTGCTTGTTATAATACTTTATAGGCGTTGGTAAATCACCTGTTATAACTTCGCTTGTTTCGTGGTATTGGCTATATAAAATAACCTTTTCAACGTTTACGTTTCCACCAAAAATCTTGTTTTTAATTATAGCAAGTGCGTGCGCTATTACTGAAACTTGTTCAGTATGCTCCATAATATTTTCTTCAATAACGCTGTGCATAAGCGACCAACGTTTAATATATTTCATTCTATTTAAGTATGCAAAAAAATTAAAATTCATAATAACTCCTTTTTAATATTGTAACATATAAAAAATTAACTTTCAATAATTTTATGCTATTTAGTTGACTTTTTATTTGCTTAGGTCTAAAATTAAGTAAACAATAAAATGCAGGGGTGCTGTTTACGGCTGAGATTATACCCTTTGAACTGTGCAGGATAATTCCTATACAGAAGCAAAGTCTTTTTTTCGTGACGCCCTAATTTTTTAGGACGCATTTTTTGTTTATGGAGGACTTATATGTTAAATAATTTATTACTATTCACTGCATTGCCCGATGAGGCAACTGAAACGTTTGAAATCATTTCTATCGTAACGCTTGCTTTGACAATTATTTTAACTTTATTGTTGACAAGATTTTCAAAAAAAATTAACACTAAAAAACTAACCGTTTCGGCAATGTTAATTTCACTTTCTTTTGTGTTATCGTTTATAAAAGTTAAGATAGCACCACAAGGCGGTAGCGTTACTTTAATGAGTATGTTACCCGTGTTATTAGCAAGTTATTTTGGTGGATTTTCACTTGGCGTATTTATTGGTTTAGTGTTTTCGCTTTTACAATTTATATCTTCGCCATGGGTTTTAACTATCGAAACTTTTTTACTTGACTACGTGCTTGCTTATTCGGCAATCTTATTAGCACCAACCTTTAAAAAAGTTGTAAAAAATAAGACGTTATCGTTGATTTTAGGCACGTTACTTGTTTACTTTGTTAGAATTACTTGCCACGTTTTATCAGGTATGATTATATTTAACTTTGGTATAATTAGCGACGGCTTCCCTACAAATAGTGCTTTTATTTACTCGCTTATTTATAACGTAACTTACCTTATACCTGATATGATTTTAGTTATACTTGGCATGGCGTTCTTAGGTAAAACATCTACACTAAATACTATCGAAAAACAATTTGTTAGTATTGAAAATTAAATAATAAAAAAACGGTTTGTAAGGTATATACAAACCGTTTTTAAATTAAAAAATAAAAGCAAGGTTTAACCTTGCTTTTAATAACATTATAATACTTCTTTAACTCTTGCAGCCTTACCAGTAAGTTTGCGTAAGTAGTAAAGTTTAGCACGTCTAACAGCACCTTTCTTAACAACTTTAATATCAGCAACCTTTGGTGAGTGAAGTGGGAACGTTCTTTCAACGCCTACACCGAAACTGATACGTCTAACAGTAAACGTTTCGCTGATGCCACCACCACGCTTTGCAATAACAATACCTTCGTATGCTTGAAGCCTTTCTCTCGTACCTTCAATAACCTTTACCGATACCCTAACAGTATCACCAACGTTAAACTTAGGTACTTCGCTCTTAATGTTTTCATTGTTAATTTGTTCAATAATTGTCATTGACTTTTCCTCCTATATACAAGGTGTTCATTGAAATTCAAGAGGACCACCCGAAGTCCTTAGATATTTTATCATAGACACTTGTTTTTGACAAGCGTTTTACTATCATTTTTTATACTTT
This sequence comes from Christensenellaceae bacterium, assembly GCA_045645865.1. Lineage (GTDB taxonomy): Bacteria > Bacillota > Clostridia > Christensenellales > Borkfalkiaceae > HGM11412. Next base: position 17,819 of record JAZRJP010000015.1, read on the forward strand.
TTTACTTAATATTGATATTAAAATGCGTTTTTTATGAAATTTATTTGATTTTTCAATATCTCAATTACACAAAAAGATACGTTTTGACTATCAATTTTATTTTGCAAAAAATAATATTCGCAAATACGCCTATATTTTTCTTGTTTTTTATTATCGACGGCTTCGCAAGGTCTGCCAAACTTTTCGTTTGTTCTTGTTTTTACCTCGATAAAGACAATTTCTTCGTCTTTACTTGCGACGATATCGGCTTCGCCAAATGGCGTTACGTAGTTGCGAATAAGTATTTTATACCCGTGTTTTTTTAGGTATTTACAAGCCTTTGTTTCGCCTAAATATCCCAAAAGTTTTTTATAAAAGTTTTTCTGTGAATTTGACAAGGTCCACTCTCCTTAATCTTATCAATGTGTTGTTTTGTGCCGTAGCCACTATTCTTTTCAAAGCCGTAGCCTGTATAAGTTTTAGCGTATTCTTCCATTAATCTATCCCGATAAACTTTTGCTAAAATCGAAGCACAACCTATTGTATAACTTTTAGCATCGCCCTTTATTATTGAAAGAGTTTCTACGTCAACGTCTAATTTAACGGCGTCGATAAAAACAACGTCGGGCTTGACGCTAAGAGTGTTTATAGCATTTGTCATACATTTTTTAGTAGCGTTTAAAATATTGATTTCGTCAATCTCTTCGTGGCTTATTTCACATATTGAATAACTAATAGCGTTTTTTATAATTTGGTCGTACAATTTGTCCCTTTTAGATTTTGAAAGTTTTTTACTATCGTCAACACCTTCAACAATATTATCACTCATAATACAACAAGCACACACAACGGGTCCTGCTAACGGACCACGGCCTACTTCGTCAACGCCTGCTATTAATTTGTAACCTTTACTTTTATACTCGTTTTCGTATAAAAATTTATCTACTTGTTCTTTCATACAAATAAAATTTTACCTAATTTGCCCTTTCTTAAATCATTGATTAAAAGAGAAGACGTCCTTTCATCGTCAATTTCGCCACCCTTTTTCAACGCTCCACGTTTTTTGCCTATCAAATAAAAAATTTCTTTACTTGACTTGTTTTCTGTTTCAATTTTGTAAACTTCGCTAATTCTGTTAGGATAATTTAGAGTTAAATAATCAATAAGTTTATAAGAAAGTTCAACAAAATCTAAAATATCGTCGTTAATACTACCGATAAAGGCTAAATAACTTGCATTTTGTTGGTTGTCAAAACTTGGCGAAGTTGTACCTGGCGTATCTAAAAGTTCTAAATCTTTTACCCTAAGCCATTGTTTGTCTTTGGTAACGCCTGCTTTATCGCCCGTTTTAGCCTTTTTTACGCCACAAAGAAGATTTATGACTGTTGATTTACCTGTGTTAGGAATTCCACAAATCATAACCCTTAAAGGCTTATTAACGCCCTTTAACAAATACTTTTCTTTAACTTGTTTTAAAGCGTTTATAATTTCATTATAAAGTTTTAAAGAATTCTTTTCAATCGTAGCGTTAAAAATAATTGCGTGCTTACCTTTTTGCTTGAAATCTTTTACAATTTCACTAAGTTTAGCGTCGTCAGATAAGTCGGCTTTGTTAAGCAAATAAATTACAGGCTTATCATTAAAAAACGGCTCTAACGTGGTATTTAAGCAAGCGTAAGGAGCTCTTGCGTCTAAGGTATATATAATACCATCGCATAGTTTTACTTCCTTTTCCATCATTCTTAACGCTTTGGTCATATGACCTGGAAACCATTGTAAAAACATTATTTTTTACCTTTTAATAAATCTGGTCTTTTTAATTTTGTGTAATTAATAGACTGCTCTTTTCTCCATTTTTCAACTTCGGCATGATTACCTGAAAGTAATACGTCGGGCACTTTTACACCTTTAAAAACTTGTGGACGAGTGTATTGCGGATATTCTAAAAGTCCGTTAGAAAAACTTTCCTCACTTAAAGAACTTTCACTAATAACACCGTCAACGTACCTTGATAAAGCATCGGTTACGACCATAGCAGGCAACTCTCCCCCTGTTAAGACGTAATCACCGATAGAAATTTCTTCATCAATATATAAATCTATTACCCTTTGGTCAATACCTTCGTAGTGGCCACAAAGTAAAATGATATGTTCTCGTTCAATTAGAGATTTTACCTTGCTTTGTGAAAAGGTTTCGCCTTTTGGCGACATAAAAATACGGTGAGCCTTATGTTCTAAATCGATAGCGTCGATACAACTTGCGATAGGTTGCGCCGTCATAACCATACCTGCGCCACCACCAAAAGGATAGTCGTCACATTTTTTATGCTTATTTTCAGTATAATCTCTTATATCGTGAATATTAATTTGTATTTTTTCTTTTTCAACTGCTCTACCTATAATACTTTCTTTTAAAGGAGCGAACATTTCAGGAAAAAGAGTTAAAATATCAATTCTCATAAAAAATCACCTTTTCGTAGTCGTTTCCTACGATTTTTAAAGTTTTAGACGCAATATTTACGTCTAAATTTAAACTTTTTAAAAATGGCAAGTACGCCGTTTTACCATCTAAAAGTTTTATGCAAAACATATCAACGTTAGATTGTAAAACGTCGGTAACTACACCAAAAAGACTGCCTTGCACGTACACGTTTAAACCGATTAAATCCGAAATAAAAAAGGTATCGTTAGATTTTTTTATTTGACTTTTTAAAGCGAAAATTTCTTTATTCCTAAAAAGTTCAGCATTGTTTCTATCTAAAACAACGTCTAAACTTAAAAAAGCAAATTCGCCACTATCTAACTTTAATTTTTTAACTTTATACTCAGTTCCGTCGATAAAAAGCGTTTTTACGCCTTTAATGCTTTCAAAACTATCGGCATAATATTTAATTTTTAATTCGCCTTTAATACCGTGAGGTTTTAACGCTACGCCTAATAAAATCTTTTCCATAAAAATATGAGAGAAATTTATTCAATTTCTCCCTTTTCCTTAATATCGATATTGTATTTTTTACCTTCCTTGCCACTACCTGCACGAACTAACGTTCTAAGAGCCTTAGCAAGTTTGCCTTGACGACCTATAACTTTACCCATATCACTTTCATCTAAAATAATGGTAACGTTAACGTTATCGCCATTTTCTTCTACTACGTATTCAATTTCGTCAGTTTTTTCTGCGAAATTACCTACAATATACTTAATAAGTTCAATCATTTTAATACCCTATTACTTTTTCTTCTTTTTAGGATTTGTTTTTGATGGTGAAAGTTTAGTTGGTTGTTCAATAACACCTGCTTTAACAAGTATATTTTTAACCGTTTCAGTTGGTTGAACACCACAAGCAAGCCATTTTTTAGCCTTTTCTACGTCAACAACTACTTCGGCAGGATTAACGTTTGGATTATAATGACCAATTTTTTCAATATAACCTCCGTCACGTGCTACCCTTGAATCAACTACTACTATTCTGTATAAAGCGTTACCTTTATCACCAAGTCTTGTTAATCTCATTTTACAAGCCATAATTAATAACCTCCAAAAAATTTATAATTAATTTTATTTTTTATTTAAAACGGCAATCTCATTTTTCCGTTTTTCATACTTTTCATAAGTGTTTTGATTTGGTCGAATTGTTTAAGCAACTGATTTATCTCTTGAACGGTAGTTCCACTACCTTTTGCTATACGTTGCTTTCTTGAAAAATTTAATATTGACGGGTCTTTTCTTTCCCTTCTAGTCATTGAAAGAATTATTGCCTTAGTTCTTTCAAGTTTACTTTCGTCAACGGCGTCGGCTTTTAAGTTTTTGAGTTTGCCCATATTAAGCCCTGGAACACCCGGAAGCATACTCATTATATCTTGAACGCCACCCATTTTCTTTACCATATCGAATTGAGCCAAATAATCGTCAAGAGTAAAAGTATTTTCCCTCATACGTTTTTCAATATTTTTGACTTCTTCTTCGGTAACGACTTGTTGTGCCTTTTCAATTAAAGACAACACATCGCCCATACCTAAGATACGGCTTGCCATTCTATCGGCGTGGAACTGCTCTAAATCGCCAAGTTTTTCGCCAACCGAAGCAAATTTAATAGGTTTACCCATTACTGCTTTAACAGATAAACAAGCACCACCCCTTGTATCGCCGTCAAGTTTTGTTAAAACTACGCCCGTGATTTCAAGTTGTTCGTTAAATGTTTTTGCTACGTTTACAGCGTCTTGACCTGTCATAGAGTCAACCGTAAACAATATTTCAGTAGGGGTAACGGCTTTAACAATATCTTTTAATTCTTGCATTAAGTCGCTATCTATATGCAACCTACCTGCCGTGTCTATAATAACGGTGTCAAAACCGAATTTTTCAGCATATTTTACGGCGTTTTTTGAAACGTTTACAGGGTTTTTAGTTCCTTCTTCGTAAACTTCAACTTTTGCCTTTTCGCCAACTACTTTAAGTTGCGTAATAGCACTTGGACGATATATGTCACAAGCAACAAGTAAAGGTTTTTTGCCTTGACTTTTTAAATAATAAGCAAGTTTACCAGATAAAGTAGTTTTACCTGCACCTTGAAGACCACACATCATTATAATTGTAGGTGGCTTAGGTGAAACGTTTAACTTATTATTTTCACTACCCATTAAGTTAATTAATTCTTCGTGTACGATTTTAACAACTTGTTGCGACGGAGTTAAACTTTTTAAAACTTGTTGACCAACGGCCTTTTCAGAAACTTTGTTTACAAAATCTTTTGCGACTAATAAACTTACGTCGGCTTCTAAAAGGGCAATTCTAATTTCACGCATCGCTTGTTTAATTTCAAGTTCGGTAAGCGCTCCTTTATTTTTAAGTTTTGAAAATACGTGATTTAACTTTTCTTGTAAACCTGTGAAAAGATTTGCCATTATACTCCTATAAAATCTTAATAATTTCTTCTTTTAGTTTCTCGTCGCCTATTTTATCTAATTTTAATAAAATTTCATTTTTCTTTTGCAATAAGTGTAACTTGCTTTCATATTCGTCTAAAAGTTTACACACTTTATTGAGTGTATCTAATACACCTTGACGTGAAATATTTTTAATTTCTTTAATTTCGCCAAGAGATAAATCTAACCTATAATATAAATGAAAAACTTCTTGTTGTTTTTCAGTTAATAATGATTTATACTCTTCAAAAAGTTGGTCGTACTTTAAATTTTTTAACATAAAAACTCACTTACACGCAAATTATACAATAAATAAAAACAACTGTCAAGCATTTTTACTTGACAGTTATATTTTTTTATAAAATTAATCAAAAAGTCCGTCAACGAATTGATTAGCGTCAAAAAGTTCTAAATCGTCGATTTTTTCGCCTACTCCAACAAAGGTAACGGGTAATTGTTTTTCGTTAGAAAGTGAGAAGATAAAGCCACCCTTTGCCGTGCCGTCAAGTTTAGTTAAAACTATTCCGTCAAGCAAAACGGCTTCGTCGAAAGCGTCAACTTGATTTACTGCGTTTTGACCTGTCGTTGCATCTAAAACTATAAGTTTTATAAAGGTTGCGTTAGGATATTCCCTTTCAATAACCCTTGCCGACTTTTTAAGTTCTTCCATTAAATTTGTTTTAACGTGCAACCTGCCTGCCGTATCAACTATTAATACGTCAGTATTTTTAGATTTTGCCGACATAATGGCGTCGTAAACAACGCTTGACGGGTCTGCACCTTCGCCTTGTTTTATAATTCTAACTTTCGCCCTATCTGCCCAAACGGCAAGTTGTTCACTTGCGGCAGCCCTAAACGTATCGCCTGCACATAAAGTAACAGATTTCCCTAACGACGTAAAATATTTAGCCATTTTACCTATTGAAGTAGTTTTACCAACTCCGTTCACGCCGACAACCATTATTACAAGCGGATATTCAATTAACGTTTCGCCCGCTTCATTTAAAAGGTTTAATAAAACTGATTTTAACTTAGCAATTACAACGTTTTTATCTTTAACCTTTTCTTTAATCATTTCTTGTTTTAAACTTTCAACGATATCCATTGAAGTTTTTACGCTAATGTCTGCCGAAATTAAAATTTCAGTCAATTCGTCGTAAAAATCTTCACCTATTCTATCATACGAAAAAAGGTTGTTTAGCGCTTCTTTAAGTTTATCCTTAGTTTTAAGTAGCGATTGTTTTATTTTAGAAAAAATGCCCATTTTTAACCTTAATTATCAATATTTTCAACGTCGGCAAGTTTAACTGAAACGATACTTGATACACCTTTTTCAGGCATTGTAACGCCAAATAAACCGTCAGCGTATTCCATTGTAACCTTTTTGTGAGTAATACAAATAAATTGCGTTTCTTTTGAGAAGTTTTTAAGATACCTTGCGAACCTATCAACGTTTGCATCGTCAAGTGCCGCTTCAATTTCGTCAAGAACGCAGAAAGGCATTGGACGCATACGAAGTATTGCAAACAATATTGCTATTGCCGTAAGTGCCATTTCGCCACCCGATAAAAGTGAGATTTTTTGCAATTTCTTTCCTGGTGGTTCGGCAACTATTTCTATGCCTGCGTCAAGAGGGTCGCCCGTTTGACTTTCTAATATTTCTAAACTTGCACTACCACCACCGAACAATTCTTTAAACGTTTTAGAGAAGTTTTCTTTAATAAGTTTAAAGCCTTTGTCGAAAGTAAGCGTCATTTCTTTTGTTAAATCTTCAATAACTTTCAAAAGGTCTTCTTTTGCTTTAACTAAATCGTCCCTTTGAGTAATACATTCTTGACAAGCAAGGTTGTATTCTTCGTATTCTTCAATAGCGCTTGGATTAATACTACCTAAACGTGCAATACTTTTTGTTATATTAGCAATTTCTTCTTGCCCTTTGATTACGTCGTAATTTTCTTCACGAAGTTTTTTGCAATCGTCATAATTTAAGCCGTACGAAGAAGAAATTTTATCAGACAAGTGTTCGATATCGCTATCAACTTTGATAAGTTCACCCCTTTCAATAGTCAATTTTTCAGTGTTTTTGTCGATATCTTCTTGAAGAGCACCCCTCTTAATATCGTCCTTTTCAAGTTCTTCGTTTAATTTTGCTTTTACTTTACCAAACTCATCACGTTTTTGCCTTAAAAGTTCAAGTTGTGATTTTTCGTCATCGTTAAGAGCAACGTTTTCGGCTTGTTTTTTAAGTTTATCAATAATAATTTCGTTAGAAGAAATCGTCTTTAAATTATTATCAATTTTTTCTTTTAAATTTTCAACGTCTTTTGAAATTCTTTCAACGTCGCTATTAATACTTGCAATTTCGCTTCTTAAATGTGAAAGACGTGATTGAATTGCCGTGTTTCTATCAAGAGCCTTATCTCTACGTGCTCTTAAATCTTCAAATTGTTCCCTATGAGCGTCTTGTTCTTTTGAAGCACTTTCTTTTTCTTTAATCAATTCGTCGTTGCCTTGTTTAATAGTATCGTACTCAAATTCGATTTGAGCAAGCCTTGCACCTATTAAAGCAATTTCGTCTTTATTACTTTCAATTTCAACTTCGATATTTTTAAGTTGACCATCTAAGTTTTCAATTTTTTCTTTTAATTTTACGTAATTTTGCTTAGCATCAGTAACTGCATTGTTTAAACTATTTAATTCGTCAACTTGTCCGTTTACAAGAGTAAGTAATTGTAATTTATTATCTTCTAAACGCTTGATTTCATTATTTAAAAGGTCAACTTCACTTGATAGTTCATTAATTTTTCTATCGATAGATAATAAGTTAGTATCGTCTTTACGTTTTGAACCACCCGTCATTGAACCACTTTGAGATAAAACGTCGCCGTCAAGTGTTACAATTTTGAACGCAAAACTATATTTTTGAGCAATAATTCTTGCAGATTGTAAGTCTTTACAAATAAGCGTTCCACCTAATAAATGGTTTACGATATTTACAAAGTAACTATCGTAATTTACAAGGTCGGTTGCATATCCGATAGCGCCCGTTTCTTTTAAAGCAAGTTCCATTTCTTTTGTATTATGGCGTACTTTTACACTTGTAATAGGTAAGAAAGTAACAGGCTTAATATCATTTTGTTTAAGGTAATTAATTAAATATTCGGCATCAACAGGAGTATCAACGATAACGTTTTGCATAGCGCTACCTATTGCCGTTTGAATTGCCGTTTCATACTTTTCGTCAGTAGAAATTGTCGTTGCAACTAAACCTTTAATTTTAGCATTTACGGTAGCGTTTGACTTAGCGTTTTGCATAAGACGACGTACTGAATTATTATAACCGTCGTATGAATCCTTTAAACCATTGTACAAGTTAAGACTTGTGTTTTTGCTTGAAAGTTCAATATGTAAGGTAGAAATTTTGCGAGATAAAGTTTCAATATATTCGTTAGAAGAACGCACTTCTTCTTCCTTATCTTTGATTTGTTCCTTAGTATCACTAATGAAAGTTTCTACGTTTTTATATTCTTCTTTTGCTACAACAAGTTGTTGTTCTATAAGAGTGTATTTATCTACAAGTGCGTTTACCTTTTCAACAACACCTTTTTGCCTTTCGGTAATAACTGTTTGCTCAGTCGAAAGCGAACCTATGTTTTTATTGATATCGGCAAGACTTTCAACGCTTTTAATAACCTTTGATTGAACTGTTCTTTGTTCGTCTTCGTGGTCGTTTATAAGTTTTGTTAATTCGGCAATTTGGTTACCTACTAAAACGGCTTCTTCACTTAACGTGTCTATTTCTTTGTTGCAACTTGCAAGGTATAAACTTTTACTTTGTAAAAGTTCGTTTAAGTCTTTAATTTGCAAGTTAGCCTGATTAATTTCGGCTTCAAGCCTTGCTATTTCAGCCTTTAAAAATTGTGCTCTTTCGTTAAATACTTTTGCTTCACCTGAATTTTTTTCAATATAAACGGCTTTTTCAGTAATCTTGTCGTTTAAATCTTTAATGTATTCGTCGGCACTATTTATATCTTCTAAATGCTTCCTATAACTTAAAAGCGTTTGGTCAAGTTCAATCTTCCTTGCCGATATTTCTTCACTTAAACCTTGAATTCTATCAGTAATACGTTTTTTGGTTACGTTAGCATTATCAACTTTGTATAAATAAGTGTTTACTTCGTGATTTCTAAGTTGGTTGAATAAAATATTGTAAGTCCTTGTCTTTTCGGCTTGTTTTGACATAGGCCCTAAAATATTTTGCCTTTCAGTAATAATATCTGAAAGCCTTGTAATATTATCTTCAACCCTACCAAGTTTGCTCATAGTTTCTTTTCTATCACGCTTAGTTTTAGCAATACCAACTGCTTCTTCAAAAATGGCACGCCTATCTTCTGGTTTTGAAGATAAAATTTCACTAACCTTGCCTTGACTTATAATTGTGTAGCCGTCTTTACTAACGCCACAAGTATGCAAAGCGTCAACAATGTCTTGCTTACGGCATTGTTGTTTGTTCATATAATATTCACTTTCACCACTTCTAAAAAGTTTCCTTGTAAATACTACTTGTGGATATTCAAGTGTAGGAAACAATTTATCGGTATTAGAAAAGTATAACGATACTTCGCAATAAGATAAAGATTTTCTTGATTGCGTACCGTTAAATATTACGTCTTGCATTGACGAACCACGCAAGTTCTTTGCCGATTGTTCGCCAAGCACCCATCTAATTGCATCGGCAACGTTTGATTTACCACAACCGTTTGGCCCTACGATCGCCGTAATGCCGTCAAGTAAATCAATACTAACCTTGTCTGCAAAAGATTTAAAACCTAATAATTCAATTCTTTCAAAATTAAGCATTTTTCTTTTTCCGTTTTTTATTATTTTTTAAGACGTTGTAAGCAAGAAGCGAAGCCTTATGTTCTGCCATTTTTTTACTTTTACCTATTCCGTCTGATATTTTTCTTCCATCAACGTACACTGCTACCTTAAATTCAGGTGCGTGGTCTTGCCCGCTTTTATTAACAACTTTGTACGTTATTTGCCCTAACTTTAACTTTTCGCAATACTCTTTTAAGAGTGTTTTGCCATCTTGATTAGCCCCTTGACTGCGAAAATTTTCTTTTGTGTATTTAATTATATTTTTAAATATAAATTTTTTAGCAACTTCAATACCTCCGTCAAGATAAAGCCCTGCAATTAACGATTCAACAACGTTTTCACACAAAGCGTCGGTGATATTATTTTTTAATGCGTCGCTTACAATAATAAACTTGTTAAGTCCTAATCTTTTAGAAATATCTTTAAGCGTAGTGCCCGAAACAAGTAATTGTTTAAGAGTTGTCATACTACCTTCGTCAACCGTAGTCGTATTGTAAAGATATTCGCTAACAACGTATCCTAAAACGCTATCCCCTAAAAACTCTAACCTTTCAAAATCTTTTTCACCCTTGTTTTCATAAGCGTAAGACGAGTGAACAAAGCATTGTCTTAAAAGTTCGGGGTTTTTAAATTTATATTCAATAATTTCTTCAAGTTCAGTTAAATTAAAAATCATATTCTTAGTAATCAAGGTTAGAAACAGTCCTTGGGAAAGGTATTACGTCCCTAATGTTCGCTACGCCTGTTAAATACATAATAAGTCTTTCAAATCCTAAACCGAAACCTGCGTGTTTAGTTCCGCCGTATTTTCTTAAATTCAAATACCAATCGTAATCGTCCGGATTAAGCCCCATTTCTTTCATACGATTAATTAAAACGTCTTCTCTTTCTTCCCTTTGTGAACCGCCAACAAGTTCGCCTATACCTGGCACAAGTAAGTCGGCAGCGGCTACTGTTTTGCCGTCGTCGTTAAGTCTCATATAAAAAGCCTTAATTTCCTTTGGATAATCTGTTAAGAATACAGGTTTTTTGAAAACTTGTTCAGTAATATACCTTTCGTGTTCAGATTGAAGGTCGCAACCCCAATATACAGGAAATTCAAACTTGTCTTTTATAGGTTCTAAAATTTCAATGGCTTTTGTGTAAGGCAACCTAACAAATTCACTATTAGCAACAAGAGTAAGCCTTTCAATTAAGTCTTTATCAACGAATTGATTTAAAAATTCAATTTCGGCACTGCAAGTTTTTAAAACGTGATTGATAACGTGTTTAACCATTTTTTCAGCAACGTCCATATCAATTTGTAAATCGCAAAACGCCATTTCAGGTTCTATCATCCAAAATTCTGCCGCATGCCTTGCCGTGTTTGACCTTTCTGCCCTAAACGTTGGACCAAAAGTATAAACTTTACCAAACGCCATTGCGTATGCTTCGGCAGATAATTGTCCCGATACGGTTAAACTTGCCATTTTTTCAAAAAAGTCTTTTTTATAATCAACTTTGCCATCTTCTGTTTTAGGCACGTTGTCAAGTGGCATTGTAGTTACTTGGAACATAGCACCTGCTCCTTCACAGTCAGAACCCGTGATAATAGGAGTATGAACGTAAACAAAGCCGTTTTCATTAAAGAAAGAGTGAATTGCGTACGCTGCTTCACTTCTAATTCTAAACACGGCACTAAATAAATTTGTACGTGGTCTTAAATAAGCAATTTCTCTTAAATATTCTAATGAGTGCCTTTTCTTTTGAAGTGGATAATCAGGCGTTGATTTGCCTTCAATTTCAATTTTAGATGCACGAATTTCAAACGGTTGTTTTAATTCAGGCGTTAAAATTAATTGACCTTCGATAACAAATGAACAGCCTACGTTTTGGCTTACAACTTCGTCGTAATTAGATACGGCTTCCCTATCGATTACAATTTGCACGCTTTTAAAATAACTACCGTCGTTCAATTCCATAAAAGCAAACGCCTTAGAATCTCTAATAGTTCTTGCCCAACCTTTAACTAAAACGTGAGCATCTTTAAAAGAAGTTGAATTACCAAATAAATCTTTAACAAAAATTCTGTCCATAACTACCCCTAAAATAAGTTGAATTTTAAAATAATAACTTTTTAATTTTTTAAACTTAAAACTTTGTTTTAACCTTTTAAACAAAATTTATTCTATTATACCACAAATTCCGTTCTTATGCTACAATTTAGAAAAACTTTTTTATAATAAATTATAAAAGTTAACTATTTTTGACAAAAAATTAAAAGCAAGGCATAAAATAACCTTGCTTTTAGCGTTAATTAAATAAATTTTTTAGTTTTGAATAAACTAAATTAGTCTTTGTTTATATCGGGAATATCTGCTGTTTCCCCTAAAAGTAAATCGTTTAAGTAAGTTTCATACTCTACTTTTGATAAATTTTTTATCTTATTTGCTTTTTTAGACATAACTTTACCCCTTATTTATGGTGCTTAATATGAGAAAAATAATACGCTGTTTTATTTTTATTTTTTACTATTTTTTAGTTTTTTATTGCTTTTACCATTCATTAAAATCGGGTGAAAATTCTAAACATAGTAGCGACGAATTTTCTAATGTTTTAAGCAGTGTAATTTACCTTTTTAACGTTAAAATTGATAGCAAAATTATAAGTAGTTTGGTTAGAAAATTATTTGGGCATTTTTGCCTGTTTTTTGCAATAGGATTTTTTGCATTTTTACGATATAGTTTGCTTTTAAAAAAGTTTAATATTACCCTATATTTTTCTTTGTTTATTTGCCTTTTAATATCTATATTTAGCGAATTTTTACAACTTTTTGCTAATCATAGAAATGCTTTATTTACCGACGTTTTAATTAACTTTTTAGGAGTGTTTACGTCTATAATTTTTATAATAATTTTACTATATTTTTCAAGCAAAAACTACTTAAAAAACTCCTTTATTTTGATAAATTTTATCACTATTTTTTTGGCAATTTTATACTTTTTAATAGACGATAAAAGCATAAGTTTCAACCTTTGCTACGCTATATTTTTTATAATGTATTTAGCGTATTTAATGGTTTATTTTATATCTAATAAAAAACTAAAAAACAAGGTTTGACGGCAAAATAATTTCATAAGTTTCGATTTTTGCTTTACATAAAGGACATTTATCTTCTGGCTCTGCCGTAATAGTTTCATAACCACAAGACGGACAAACGTAACGCTTTTTGCTTTCACTTTTATATAAAGTTCCATCTTTAAAACCTTTATATAAATAGTCAAAAACCTTTTTATGTTTTAACTCAACTTGCCTAATTTGTTCAAATAACGTGCTAATATCTTTAAATTTTTCTTCAATAGCAATTTTAGATGCCTTTAAATAAAATTTTGCTTCGTCTTCTTCGTCTTGCGAAATAAATTTTAAATTATCTAAAATATCCCACCTTTCTCTTAAAGGTACGTCAAAGCATATTTCAACGTTATTTAACGGATTATCTTTAACCTTTTCGCAAAGTTTTGTATAAATCATTCTTGCGTGGTTAAATTCTTGATATGCAATTTTATCAGTAATTCTTGCTAAACCTTCATACCCTTTCATACGTTGTCCGTATTCGACAAATTCGTATTTTGTTCTTGCTTGACTTTCACTTAAAAATGCTTTTTTTAAGTTATCATAAGTTTTTGTTTTTAAAAAGTCCATAATTTTTACCCCCTTTTTATAAAAATTATAGCCACCTTTTAAATTTTTTATACTAAAAAACCCTATGCAAGCATAGGGTAAAAATTTTATTTTTTAGTTGTTTTAATGCAAAGTTCGTCAAGTTGCTTATCTTCAACAACGTCTGGTGCATTTGTCATTAAGCATGATGCCGTTTGTACCTTAGGAAAGGCAATAACGTCTTTAATACTATCAGTTTTTGAAAGCAACATTGCAAGCCTATCAAGACCGAACGCTAAACCACCATGCGGAGGAGCACCATATTTAAAGGCATCAACGAAGAATCCGAAACGATTTTGAATTTCTTCTTCACTAAATCCTAAAATCTCAAACATTTTCTTTTGAATATCACGTCTATGAATTCTTATTGAGCCACCGCCTGCTTCTTGACCGTTAATAACAAGGTCGTAGGCTTTTGCTCTTGCCTTTTCAGGTGAAGTTTCAATTAAATCTAAGTCTTCGTCCATAGGAGACGTGAACGGATGGTGAACGGCAACAAACCTATTTTCTTCTTCGCTATATTCGAACATAGGAAATTCCGTTACCCATAAAACGTCGTATTCGTCCTTGTTGATAAGGTTAAATTTTTCAGCCAAATAGAGTCTTAATCCACCTAACGTATTAAATACTACGCTATCTTTATCGGCACTGAAAAATAACACGTCGCCTTCTTCGAAGTTCATAACATTAGTGATTACGTCAATATTTTCTTGACTTAAAAATTTCAAGAAAGAACCTTTAATTTCTGCCCCGTTTGGCCAAGAAAGCCATGCTAAACCCTTAGCGCCTAACGTTTTAACGTATTCGATAGTAGCGTCTATATCTTTTCTTGAAAGTTTTGAGGCAAAGCCTTTTGCATTGATAGCCCTAACGCTACCCTTTACAAAACCTTGCATTTCTAACGCATTTTTAAAAACTGAAAATTCACAATCTTTAAGATAACTTGATAAATCTACAAGTTCTAAACCAAAACGTGTGTCAGGCTTATCAGAGCCGTAACGTGACATTGCTTCTGCATAAGGCATTTGACGGAAATGTTCTTCACCAAGGTCAAGCCCTATACTTTCTTTGAAAATATTTTTAACTAAACCTTCGATAGGATAAATTACGTCTTGTATCTTTTCAACAAAACTCATTTCAATATCGATTTGCGTAAATTCGGGTTGCCTGTTAGCCCTTAAATCTTCGTCCCTAAAACATTTAGTAATTTGGTAATATCTATCAAAACCCGAAATCATTAATAATTGCTTATAAAGTTGTGGTGATTGTGGTAACGCATAGAACGAACCTGGATGCACCCTTGAAGGAACTAAATAGTCCCTTGCTCCTTCTGGCGTTGATTTACCAAGCATAGGAGTTTCAATTTCAATAAAGCCGTTATCATCAAGATAATTTCTTGTAGATTTTGTTATTTTAAACCTTGTAAACAACTTTTCTTGTAAAGATGGTTTACGTAAATCAAGGTAACGATATTTTAATTTTAAATTTTCATTAACGTCGATATTATCTAAAATTTCAAAAGGCGTAGTTTCGGCTTCTGCTAAAATTTTTAAATCGCTTGCTAATATTTCAATATTTCCCGTTTTAATTTTATCAGTTTTGCTTTGTCTTTCTCTTACAACGCCTGAAATTGCTAATACGTATTCAGAACGAATAGTTTCAGCCTTTTCAAAAAGTTCAGCATTAATCGTTTTATCAAAAACAGCTTGAATTATGCCCGTTCTATCACGAAGGTCAACGAAAATAAGACTACCTAAATTCCTTTTCTTTTGCGTCCAACCCATTACGACAACTTGACGAGCAACGTCACTTTCAGTTAAAGTGCCTGCATAATCAGTTCTTTTTAAACCGTTCATAAATTCTGCCATAGTAATACCCCTAATAATATTATGTATATTATTTTAGTATTACTTTAAAAAAAAGTCAATCTTTTAAGCAACTTTTTTAATTTTATTACAACTTTAAATATACTTTATCAGCCGAATATTTATTTACAAGTTCAAAAACGTTTAACCCTTTTCGATACGGGATTTTTACAGGTGTAAAATTTTCAACGTATGGATAACGTAACGGATAAATGATTGAAAAATATATCATTTCTGGTATAATCATTTCCCATTCGCCAAAAAAGTCCTCATCAAAGTAAAGAGTGCTGCCTGATTCGTCGAATTTAACATATTCGTCCATATAATTATTAGACGGCGATTTTAATTTTATAGACGGTCTAAATAAGCCCGATCTCGACGAATAAAAATTAGCCCCTGGTGGACCGTTTAAATCGTGACACAATATAAAAATTCGATAACCAACGCTTGCTTCTTCGTCATAATTAACGTAATCGTATTCTACGTAACATTTTCTTACCCTACGAATAACTCTTGCATTTTTAAGGTCGAGTTCGTCGTATAAAACGTCTATTAATTCACCCGTTTGTTTATTCACGTTTTCAAGTTTGTATAAAGGTTCTTTTAAATAAATGTCTGTATAAGTCACTTCTCTGTGAGGAAAGCCGTCACACGGGTTGTCACTTTCTTCTATAACAACGTAAAAATTCATGCCCTTTATAGATGCACCATGGCCTATTTTGTTATTAATGTAAACTCTCATACAAATTTCACCCGTATCTCCGGTGAAAAATCTTTCGCCCATAGAATTACGCATAGGTATATTTTCACCACATAAGTGTTGAATATCTATTTTCTTTTCTTCAAGCGTGGTTTTGTTTAATAATGAAATAGATAAAGTCGGACCAGCATTAGAAGCAGTCATTGTACCCGATTTGTATTTAAGTTTTAAGTTGTAATAAGTGTTGCGTTTAAATATTTGTTTAAGTGGTAAGTCAATAGTTAAATTTCTTATTTCAGTAGAATAAACGTAAATTGTACCTTGGTCTAATATTGATTTTATTCTTGAATTGCCGTCGTATATTTCGTTGCCGTGTACTGGGTCGAAATAGTTTCCGTTACTATTTTGCACTCTTATACGATATTTGCCGTAATATTCGCTATTTGTATCTTCAACTAAATCACCTACACCTTCAACGATACATTCATCTATGCCGTTGCCCATAGCACTACCCATTCCCGGATAATTATACGTACCATATAAAGTTAACTCGTCAGTTTCACCTTCGTATTCACTAACTACTGCTTTTGGAAATTCATTAATTTTAATGTTTGAGTGTTTAATTTCTCTTGCCTCACTACCATCGTAAACGACACCGTCAATTTTAAGTTCGGCAAACTTAAAACTTGCTTTTGCTTCTTCTAACGCCTGAGCAATTTTATCGTTGACTGAGTCAAGAGTTTTAGTTAAGTTAGTTTGCAAATCTAAAAGTGCTTTTGCACTTACTAAGGTGTTAGAATAACTATCTACCGACGACTTTACGTCAATATAAAATATTGCCGTACTATAAACGATAGATAAATCAGCACTTTCAAAAGAAATTTGTGCTTTGGTTACGCCGTCGTCTAACGATATAGCATTGTCAATGTTCAAAGTTAAAACAATTTCTTCTTCATTGACGATTTTTGATAACAACGTTTTGTTTGTTACAAAATTTTCATTTTCTAAATTAACAAAAGCATATAAATTGGTTAAGTCTATACCGTCGTTTATTTTAGGAACGGTAAAAGTTATGCTTTTTACGTTATTATCGTTTTCAAAAATCTCGTATCTGTCAGGTATAACTCTTCTACCAGTAATCGTACCTTTCATAAATCTCCTTTATCAACCGTAATTCCCCAAATTATTATAATACTAAAAACTAAAATTTCAATATCGTTATGACTTTAACAAAAACTTGCCATTTTACATAAATTATTAAAGGAGTTTTTTTATGGCTAATGCAAATAGTTTTATTATAGGTGCAAATGACGAACACGGATTAAATCCACCAACAGCGGGAAAAAGAACACCCATTATGCCTTATATTAATAGAAGTTTTTACGAAAATGAATTTAACCGCCAATGTAAAAACGACTTTATAATTGCCCTTTTACGTTGTGGTTTTAACGTCTATGACGTTAAACCTGAAATAAACGACGTATCAATATCAACAAGGGTAAGTAGAATTAACCGACAAAATTTAACATATTTAGTAAATTTTGGTTACAATGCTTTTGGTAGTGGCTCTACTTTTAACTCTATTTTTGGAGCAATAAATTTTTATTCTCCTATTAATAGATTTAGTGAAGAAAGTAGGATTTTAAGCGAAGATTTAGGCGTTGCGATAGCACCACTTCCGTACATAAGTTTTAGGGGTACAAGTGAAATAAATAACGTTGGCGTTTTACAAAACGTAAACTGCCCTTCAACCTTGCTTGAACCTGGTTTTATGACTAACTTCAACGAAGCAAAACTTATGCTTGACGTTGACTACGTTTTAAATATAGCCGAAGCCGTTGCAAGAGAAATTTGCTTAAATCTTGACGTTGATTATTTAGAAAGAAACAACTTATCTAACTATCGTTTAGTAAAAATAAATTATAGTGGTAAAAGCGTTTTACTATGTCAATATTTATTAAATTATTATGGTTACAACTTAGATTTAGATGGAGTTTTTGGAAATCAAACACGAAACGCCGTATTAGATTTTCAGCGTGATAATAATTTAACTGCCGATGGAATTGTTGGCGTAAATACGTATAGGGCTTTATTAAATATAGGTTATCAAAACCAAATTTTAAAGCGTGGAAGCAAACTTTCAAGCGTTAAATACGCACAACTTAAACTACTTTCTAAATTATATCCCGTTGGCGAAATAGACGGCGTTTACGGCGTTATAACGCAAGAAGCCGTTAGACAATTTCAAAGCGAAAACGGCTTGCAAGTTGATGGAATTATAGGGCCTAATACGTGGCAAAAATTATCGTTAATAAATCAAGGCAGACCTTTACCAACAAATTAAATACACAACAAAAAAACGCTGATAAAATCAGCGTTTTTAACGTTACTTTATTAAATTACCATTTATAAACTTTTGACATTAATTGATTATAAGGCGGATAATTATCTACGTTTTTATCTAAAATCCAAGTAAGCCCGTTAAAAGTATATAAACTAAATTCTCCGTCGTCTAAAAGAGAAAGCATAACTATTCCGTACACAAAATTTTGATAATAACCCGAACTTATATGTTGACGCAATTCTCTAAAAAAAGCAGTTAATGCATTAAAATCTCTATCATCTAATTTTTTGCGATGGTCGGCTAATTCTTGTGGGCTAAAATAGTTGTGTCCACATCTTTCACACCATTTTTTGTACACGTCGTATTCGTTTTGAAAAAGCCTTTTATCTTCGTAAATAAATAAGGTTATAAAATTATGGCATATAGTAAATGCAGGATGTTTGTTACCGCACTTATTATATTTTTTAAAAACAACGTCGCCAAACATATCAAAATTTGTAAATCCTTGATATAAAAGGTCAACTACTTGATTTACGTATTGTTCGTAACTAAAATTCTTTTTACAATAGTATGCATTACTTACTAAACTTTCTAAATTAATTGAACTTATTGACATAATTTACCTCTTACTTAAATAAAAGCGTAACGTAAACGTCGCTTGTTTTATAGCCTGCACCGTTATTATCTTCGGCTTCGTATAAATAATGAGAATCAAAAAGTTGTAACGTTTTTGGTTTATCGTAACCACCGTTATAGGTAACGGCAACTACAATGCCGTCTTTTACAACAATATCATTAACGTTAAAATAATAATCTTTATAAGTTATGTATGAAGAATACTTAAAAACTTTTTCGTAATAATCTTTATAAAAAACTTCCTTGGTATAATCAGAATAATCTATCCTAAAACGTTTAAGTTGCGTTTCTAAATCTTGCCCTACTATATCGTTAGCAAAATCAGTTGGTAAATTTTTAAGTTCGCCGTGAACTTCTTTATCATATTCAACAACGTTAAATTTTCTTCCGTTAAATAAAATTTCCATAAATTACTCCTTAATATTTTAATGGACTTTCATTTTTATAAGTTGTAAAACGAATTTCGTAATCGTTTGTAGTTATAGGTTCTGAAACGTAAACAAGTTTAAAGTTGTCCTTTTCGTCTAAGTTTGGATAAAATACAGTTGCTTCGCCGTCTGCATCAACTTTCGTAACGTAAACTTCGCTACAATAGTCAACCATTGTCCTGTAAAACATTGCGCCACCTATAACGAAAATTTCATCGTCGTCATATTGTTTTAACACGGCAAATAATTCTTCTAAACTATGAACAACCGTGCAATCGTCCCTTTCTACGTCGTTTGGTGCTAAAACTATATTAGTTCTATTTTTTAATGGTTTAGAGTTAGGAAAAGAAAGTAAAGTGTTATAACCCATACATACTACTTTACCACTTGTTTTTTCTCTAAAAAATTTCATATCTTCTGGGATTGAAAAAAGTAAATCATTATTTTTACCTATGCCCCATTTTACGTCAACTGCAACTATTGCTTTCATTAAATTGCTACCTCCAACTTTTGTGTTAACGGCGTTGCCTTATAATCAACAAGTTTAAAATCGTCAACGGTAAAATCATAGAAGTTTTTAACGTTTGGATTGATTGTAAGTTTTGGTGCGTCGTATTGTTCGTTTTTAATCATTTCTTTATAGATAGGTATATGCCTATCGTAAATGTGAGCATCGCTAATTACGTGTACAAGTTCGCCTACTTTTAAGTTAGAAACTTGTGCAAACATCATAAGTAATACAGAGTATTGAACAACGTTCCAATTGTTTGCAGTAATCATATCGTTTGAACGTTGGTTTAATATGCCGTTTAATACGCCGTTTGAAACGTTAAAGGTCATTGAGTAGGCACAAGGATATAAATTCATTTCGTGCAAATCTTGAAACGTATAAATATTTGTCATTATTCTTCTTGAATAAGGATTGTTTTTTAAGTCGAAAAGGACTCTATCTACTTGGTCCATTTCGCCTTCTTTGTATTTATGTTTTACGCCAAGTTGATAGCCGTAGGCTTTGCCTATCGTGCCGTCTTTACCTGCCCAACTATCCCAAATGTGAGAATTTAAGTCTTCAATTTTATTGCTCTTTTTTTGCCAAATCCATAAAATTTCGTCAATGGCTGACATTAAAAAAGTTTTTCTAATTGTAAGTATAGGAAATTCTTTTGTCAAATCATACCTATTAACTATACAAAACTTTTTAACGGTGTGTGCTTTTGTGCCGTCTTCCCAATGTGGTCTAACGTCTAATTCGGTATCCCAAAACCCGTTTTCGATAATATCGTTACAATTTTGAATAAATACTTTATCTGCGTAACTCATAATTTCACCCTTTTGTTAATTTTTATTATTTTAACACACTTTTAATCTAATTTCAACAATTATTTTAAAAAGCGTCCTTTTGCTTATTTTTGAATTTTTTTGTTATAATTTTATTTTTTATACAAGGCAACGTTATTTTATTTAAAAAATACACAACTTTGTTAAAAAAGCCTGGTATTATTACCGTTTTATTCTTTTTTAAGCCTTTTAACGATTGTTTTACAACGAATTCAGGCGATTTTTTTAATAATTTTGCCGTAAAACCTTGTTTTATAATATCTTCTTTAATATCTTGCCTTGTAGGAATACTTGACGGGCATACAACAGATATTTTTACCGATTTTTTATCAACTTCACCCTTTAAGCCTTTATAGAAAGATATTAACGCACCTTTAAGCGACGCATACTCACTAAAATATGGCATAGGGCAAAAACCACACGCTGACGAAACAACTAAAATTTCAATTTTACTTGCCTTGTTTTTAAGGGCGAAATTAGTAAAAAGTAATGCACTTTCATAGCACACGCGTGATTGTAAAATAATTTTATCTTCGTCGTAAGAGATAAAAGGTTTTTGCGTATCAACGCCTGCTACGTAAAATAAGCCGTCTATTTTAACGTTATAATTTTTAAGCGTAGTAAAAAGATTTTTGATTTCGTGTTCG
Organism: Christensenellaceae bacterium; assembly: GCA_045645865.1. Classification (GTDB taxonomy): domain Bacteria; phylum Bacillota; class Clostridia; order Christensenellales; family Borkfalkiaceae; genus HGM11412. Next base: position 39,260 of record JAZRJP010000015.1, read on the forward strand.
TTTTTCAAATCTACTTGAAAACATTTCACGTCGCCTAAACTATCTTTATAAATTTTACTTTTTAATAGTTCTAAACGCTTAATATCTCTACCTATTAATATTAAGTTTTTATTTTGCGTGTATAAATTTTCAACAAAAACTTGCCCTAATCCACCACACGCACCCGTTATTATAGTGTAATTCATTTTAAACCTTTTTTAACTCATACTTAATTTTTTCTATGGCTTTTTTTTCAATTCTTGATATGTACGACCTTGAAATTTTTAAAAATAAGGCAACTTCTCTTTGCGGTAACGGCTTGCCATTTTTTAAGCCGTAGCGTAAGCACATTACCGTAAATTCCCTTTTTGAAAGGCATTTTTGCATAATTTCAATTAATTTACGCTTTTCAATATTCTTTTCAACTTGATTAATTAAACTATCGCCGTCATCAGCAAGTAAGTCCATAAGCGTTAGTTCGTTGCCTTCCTTATCCGTGCCTATGCCGTCACTAAGTAGCACGGTATTAGAATATTTTTTATTTTGTCTAAGTAGCATTAAAATTTCATTTTCAATGCACCTTGCCGTATAAGTTGCAAGTTGAGTTCCTTTTGAACTATCGTAAGTGTTTATTGCTTTAATTAAACCTATTGTACCTGTTGAAATAATATCGTCGGTATCGTCTGCTCCTTGATATTTTTTAGCAACGTGAGCAACTAAACGCAAATTGTGCTTAATTAAAATTTCTTTTGCCTTTAAATCGTTATTTTCTTTGTAAAGTTTAAGGTATTTATTTTCTTCTTCTTTTGATAATGGTTTTGGAAAACTATCACCGTAAATTGAACCACAAAAGAATAAGAATTTACCAACGATAAAATTTAAAAATTCAAATATCATAATTAACCTACCATTGTTAAATTATGTAACAAAATAAGTTAATATGTCGAATTTATTAAAAATTAATTATCACGTCTTAATACGTCGCCACTACTTAATTTTACGTCGGTATAAAGATACAACTTTTCTTGAACTCGTTTAGCGTCTAAAACTTCTTCGCCTTGCATATTTTCAAGTTTTGCAACTTCAAAACGCTTGTTGAAAGAATCTGTTGGAGATAAAACTTCTAACACGTCGCCAACCTTAAAACGATTACGCATTTCGATAACGTACGCACCCTTATTTGCGTCGTAATCTAAAACGTTTGCAATAAAAATTCTATTGCCGTTAGACTGACTATCACCGTAGTTTACCGTTTGGTCGTTATTACCTAACGTATAAGCCGTTGTAAACGCCCTATGGAAAGTTTTTAAAAGTTCTTCTTTATAAAGAGAATTTTCTTTATATTTTGCACCATTTTTATAATAGTCGTCAAACGCCCTACGATACGCATTTATAACGGTTGCTAAATAGTATTCGCCTTTCATTCTTCCTTCGATTTTAAAAGAATAAACGCCACTTTTTGCCATTTCATCGATATAATCAATCATATTAAGGTCTTTACTATTTAAAATGTAAGTTCCCCTTTCGTCTTCTTCAATATCGTAAAAGTCGCCGTCTTTACTTTTTTCACGAATAGAGTATTCCCAACGGCACGCTTGCACGCACTCACCCCTATTGCTATCACGTCCGTTAAGGTAATTAGATAGTAAGCACCTACCACTATAACTTATACACATAGCGCCGTGAACAAAGGCTTCTAAGCACACGTCTTTATTATATTCGCTAATTTCTTTAATTTCTTTTAAAGAAAGTTCTCTTGCTAAAACAACCCTTTTAGCACCAAGATTTTTATACGTTTCAACTGCGTATTTGTTAAGAGTGTTTGCTTGCGTTGAAATATGTATTTCTAAATTTTTTGTAACGCTTTTACACAAACTTAACAAACCTAAATCTGTAATAATTACGCCGTCAACGTTAATTTTTTCTAAAAATATAAAGTATTCTTTTGCCTTTTCAAAATCACTATTTTTTGCAAAAATATTTACCGTAACGTATATTTTTTTGCCCCTTTCGTGCACGTATTTAGTAGCAATTTCAAGTTCTTCGTCAGTAAAGTTATTAGAAAACGCCCTTAAAGAAAAACTTTTGCCACCAACGTAAACAGCATCGGCACCAAAATATATTGCAGTTTTTAATTTTGCCATATTGCCCGCAGGGGCTAATAATTCAAGTTTACTCATTAGTTTTACCCTTTTTAACGCTTACGCATATTCCGTCGCCTACGTCGAAGAAACAAGTTATCATATCTTCGTCGCTTGCTATTAATTGATTAAACGCATCAATTTTACCTACCAAAGTTTTATGTTGCTTTTTAGTTTCAACTTCGCCACTAACGTAACCCCTAAAAAGCACGTTATCAACAAACAATATGCCACCGTCGTTTAATAAATCTTTGAGTAACGGATACAACGTAATATACGACGCTTTGTTGCAATCTAAAAATATAAAGTCAAACTTTTCTGCAATTTTCATTACCGTTTCAACACTATCGCCAAGAATTGAAGTAACCCTATCGTAAACGCCGAATTTTTTAAAATTTTCAACGGCTTTATTTCTAACTTCTTCAAACTTTTCAATGGTAACTAATTTTGCCTCTTTACATACGTGCAACATTGCAATACCAGAACAACCCGTTGCCGTGCCAAGTTCAAGAATATTTTTAGGTTTTGTTGCCGAAACGGTTAATAAAAGTTCGTTTAACGATTCAACTAATATCGTTGGTACGCCTTCTTCACGATATTCGTCCCTAATTTTTAACAATTCTTTTGGTATATTAAATTGTAAATTTTTAAAGTTTAACTTACTTGTATATTCGTTATACATTTTACACTTCCGTTATAATAGGCAATATCATAGGATTTTTCTTTGTCTTTTTAAAAATGAAATCTTTAACTTTTTTTCTAATTATATTACAAATAATCGTTTTGTCGCCTGCTTTTTTAATATTGTAACTATCTAAGCATTTAATTGCTATATTTTTAATTTCGTCAAGTTGAGTTTCAGTAAATTCCGTACCTTTACCTATTACGTCGGGTTCTTGTAAAACGTAACCACTTTCACTTGATACACAACATACAACAACTATTATACCTTCGCTTGAAATGTATTTTCTATCACGAATTGTTGATAAAGTTTCGTCAATAGATAACCCGTCAACAAACCTGCTACCTGCTTGAAATTGTTCGCCTTTTTTACAAGTTTTGCCGTTGAAAATTAACGTATCGCCAATATCACAAATAAACGTTGCACTTTCTTTCATACCAACTTCTTTTGCAAGTTCAACGTGCTTTTTTAAATGCCTAAATTCGCCGTGAACGGGAACAAAATATCTTGGCTTAATAAGAGAGTGTAATATTTTTAATTCTTCCTGACAAGCGTGCCCTGATGCGTGGATTTTTTCAAGCGATTCGTAAACGACTTCCGCACCCTTTCTATATAAGTTATTTATAACTTGATAAATGCTTTTTTCATTACCTGGAATAGGACTTGCCGAAATAATAATCGTATCGTTATTGCCTATCGTAACCCTATCGCTTTCGCCAAGAGCCATACGTGTTAAAGCACTCATAGGTTCGCCTTGTGAACCCGTGGTTATTACAACTACGTCTTTATCAGCGTAATTTTTAATTTTATCAACGTCGATTAACACGTCTTTTGGTATTATAAGTTCACCTATTTTTGCAGAAGATTCTATAACGTTTATCATACTTCTACCTTGCAACGCAACCTTTCTTTTATGCTTTTTAGCAAGATTTAATATTTGTTGTATTCTATAAACGTTTGAAGCAAAAGTAGCAATTATTAAACGCTTAAATCTATTTTGTAAAAACAACCTATCTAAATTTTCAGAAACGACCGTTTCACTCATAGAATAGCCCTGTCTTTCAACGTTGGTTGATTCACAAAGCATAATGTCAACGCCGTTTTTTCCTAATTCAGTTAAACGTGCTAAATCAATAATTTCACCACCGATAGGCGTTAAATCTACCTTAAAATCGCCTGAGTGAAAAAGCGTTCCTACCGGAGTTTTTATAAATAAGGCAACTGACCCCGGTATTGAGTGGTTGACGTTAATAAATTCAACTAAAAAACTGCCAACTTTTATTATGCTTTTTTCTTTTACTGCAAAAAATTTAGGGCTTTTAACCTTTAACTCTCTCACTTTATTATCAGCAAGTGTTAAAGTCAATTTAGTTCCATAACAAGGCACGTCTATTTCTTTTAATAAATAAGGTAAACCACCTATATGGTCTTCGTGACCGTGAGTTAAAAATACTGCCCTAATTTTATCTTTGTTTTGTAATAAATAAGTAATATCAGGTATAACTAAATCAATGCCCGGCATATCTTGCGTTGGAAAAGTCAAGCCTGCATCGATAATAATTATATCTTTACCGTATTCAAGTGCCGTCATGTTTTTACCGATTTCACCAACGCCACCTAAAAAACGGATTTTTAAATTGTTATTGTTTTTTTTCATAATAGTCCCTTTAAATTAGATTAAGGTAAAAAGCCAAACGAAAAACGGCAAAGTAATTAATGATAAAATAGTTCCTATTGATACCGTTTGAACGCCAAGCGAACAATCTTTACCAAGCGTACGTGGAAAGACTATCGTATTCATACCAAGTGGTAACATTACAAAGGTAGTTACTAAAATAATAACTTCTTTATTAACGCCGATAAGTAACATTATTCCCATAATAATTAAAGGCATAACAAACATTTTTAAAATAGCAACAATATAAGTTTTTACGTTTAAAAACACTTGCTTAAACGGATAACTTGCTATTGCAATACCTGTAATAATCATAGAAATAGGAGAGAACATATTTGATAACGTATCCATTATATTAGTAGCAAAAGTTGGTAATTTTACGTTTAATAAACCTAACGCAATACCTATTGCCATACTTACGACAGATGGACTTAATAAAAATTTTAAATCAACTTTTTTAGAATCGGTTAAAATTCTAAAACCTTCTGTGTAAACGAAAAATGAAATAGGTAAAACTAACATCATATAATGAAAAAGCCCCGTTTCGCCAAAAAAGGCTAAAACCAAAGCATAGCCTGCGCCACCGTAATTTGAAATAGAAAAGGTATATCTATACACCTTTTTTTCATATTCGTCTTTTGTAAATAATTTTGAAAGAAAAAACGATAAACCATATAAAACGGCAAGAATTATTGCTCCCCACATAATAAATTCTAAGTTTAAAGCAATATTATTAACAGATATGTTTTTTACGTAAACTTGTATAATTAACGCAGGTAAACATACGTTAACTATGACGTTAGAAAGAACTTTTGTTGAATTAAAATCAACAACGTTAGCCTTTCTAATAATAAACCCGATTAGCACGTAAGCGAATATAGTTAATATAGGAAGCAATATTTCTGTAAAGTTCATTGATTATCTTACCTTTTGTTTTGTTTTTTACCTTAATTAATATATTAACATATATTAATCTATTTGTAAACAATTAAAAAGCCTCTAAAAATTAATAATTTTTGTTTTCGACAAAAAAACACGCAACACCAACGTTTTTAGCGAAGTATTGCGTGTTATTTAATTAGTTTAACGTTTCAATATCTTTAATGCTTTTAATAATTTTATTACGCATATCGATATATTTATCAAGTTTTTCTCTTTCAGCGTCAACAAGTGATTTTGGCGCTTTTGCTAAGAATCCATTGTTTGAAAGTTTACCGTTTGCTCTTGCAATTTCGTTTTCTACTTTACTAAGTTCGCCGTTTAACCTTGCAAGTTCTTTATCTTTATCAACAAGTTCGCCAAATGGTATGCAAATTTCACATTTATCAATTACAGCCGAAATTGTTTTTACTGAAATTTCTTCTTTTGAATTTACAAAGTTAATTTCGCCAACGTTTGCAAGTTTTTGAATATACACTAATGAGTTTTTAATAACTTTACTTTCTTCTGTTATTAACAACAAATCAACTTTTTTAGAAGGTGCTGCGCCCGTTTCTACCCTAATTTCCCTTATCTTTGAGATAATTTGCATTACGTATTCAAGTGCGTTTGCATCTTTTTTATAGTTTAATTTTGAATTGTACCTTGGAAAATCACTTACCATAATACTACCGTTAGTATTTGGTATTTTAGTGTAAATTTCTTCTGTAATGAACGGAATAAACGGATGTAAAAGTTTTAAAGTATTTTGTAAAACGTAACATAATACGCTTAAACAATTATCTTTTTTATCATTGTCAGTGCCGTATAAATATGGTTTACAAAGTTCAATATACCAATCGCAAAAATCGTTCCAAACAAAGTTTTGAAGTTCAAAACAAGCAAGACCTATTTCGTACTTTTCCATATTAACGGTAACTTTTCTAATAGTTTGGTTGAGTTTTGAAATTATCCATTTATCGCTAATTGCAAGTTGACAATCACTAATATCTTTAATGTTTCTACCTTCGCAGTTCATTAAAACAAACCTTGAAGCGTTCCAAATTTTATTAATATAGTTTCTGCAACCTTCTAATTTTTCTTTACTAAAACGTGTGTCACTACCTGGCGAAATACCGTTAAGTAAAGCATATCTAAGCGTATCTGCACCATATTCGTCTATAACTTCAAGCGGGTCGATACCATTACCTAACGACTTACTCATTTTTCTACCTTGTGCGTCCCTTACTAATCCGTGAATTAAAACGTCTTTGAAAGGTATTCTATTCATATGTTCTAAGCCAGAAAAAATCATTCTTGCAACCCAGAAGAATATAATATCGTAACCTGTAACTAATACGTCGGTTGGATAGAAATATTTGATATCTTCTGTAATATCAGGGAAGCCAAGAGTAGAGAACGGCCATAATGCCGATGAAAACCACGTATCTAATACGTCGTCGTCTTGACGAACGTTTTTACTATTACAATGTGGACAAATAGTAACGTCTTGTTTAGCAACGGTCATTTTGCCACAATCGTCGCAATAAAAAGCAGGTATTCTATGTCCCCACCAAAGTTGACGTGAAATACACCAATCTTTAATGTTGTTCATCCAATTGTAGTAAATTTTAGTAAATCTATCAGGAGTAAAGCGAATACTCTTTTTCTTTACAACTTCGATAGCAGGTTTTGCTAAATCTTCCATTTTAACAAACCATTGTTTACTAATAATAGGTTCAACTGAACTATGACAACGATAGCAGTGGCCTACGTTATGAGTATAAGGTTCAATTTTAACAAGAGCCCCTAACCTATCTAATTCTTCAACTATTTGCTTACGGCATTCAAACCTATCAAGTCCGTTAAATTGAAGGGCTAATTCGTTCATTGTGCCGTCGTCGTTCATAGTTTTAATAACTTGTAAATTATGACGTAAACCAACTTCAAAGTCGTTAGGGTCGTGTGCAGGAGTTATTTTAACTGCACCCGTACCAAATTCCATTTCAACGTAACTATCAAATACGATAGGAATTTCTCTATTTGCGATAGGTAAAATTAAAGTTTTGCCTTTTAAGTGTGAATACCTTTTATCTTTTGGATTTACTGCAACGGCAGTATCACCTAAAATTGTTTCAGGCCTTGTTGTTGCAACCGTTAAATATTCGTCACTATCTTTTACTCTATAACGGAAGTGCCAAAGTGAAGAACTTTCTTCGCCGTATTCAACTTCTGCGTCAGATAAAGCCGTTTTACAAGTTGGACACCAATTTATAATTCTTTTACCTTGATAAATAAGTCCTTTATCGTATAAGTTAACGAAAACTTCTCTTACGGCTTTTGAACATCTTTCGTCCATAGTAAAGGCTAACCTTGACCAATCGCAAGAACAACCTAAACATTTTAATTGTTCAATAATTTTGCCACCGTATTGTTCTTTCCACGCCCAAGCACGTTTTAAAAAACCTTCACGGCCGACGTCTTCTTTCGTCAAGCCTTCTTTATGCATTGCGTCAACGATTTTAACTTCGGTAGCGATAGATGCGTGGTCAGTTCCTGGAAGCCACAACGTTTCATAACCTTGCATTCTTTTAAAACGAATAATGCTATCTTGAATAGAGTTATCAAGTGCGTGACCCATATGTAATTGACCTGTTATATTTGGTGGTGGTATTACGATTGTGAACGGTATTTTCTTAGGGTTTGGGTCTGCTTTAAAATAACCGTTATCCATCCATTCCTTATAAATTCTATTTTCAAATTCCTTTGGGTTGTAAGTCGTAGATAAATTCATTTAACTTTCTCCATTAAAATATTTTTGTCGTAATTTAGATTATATAACTTTTTATCGTGATTGTCAATTAAATAAATAATAGCATATAAATATATTAATGCGAATTTATGCATTTAAGGAGTTTATATGAAAAAAATTATTGTTGGGCTATTAGCCCTTATCATATCTTTGTTACCATTATCGTTTGTAGGTTGCAAAGACGAAAGTTTAACTACTTTAAAAGTTAACGAAGTTACCGATAGCGTTTTCTACGCACCTTTTTACATAGCCATTGAAAAAGGATTTTTTGCCGAACAAGGTTTAAAAATTGACTTGACTAACGGTAGTGGTTCTGACGTTTCAATGACGGCTTTATTGTCTAAAGGAGCAGATATCATTTTAGCAGGCCCTGAAACTGCCGTTTACGTTGATAGGCAAAACAAAAAAGATAAACCAAAAGTTTTTGCTCAATTAACTAAAAAAGACGGCTGCTTTTTAATTTCAAGAAATCCCGAACCTAATTTTTCTTTTGAAAACTTACGTGGTAAAGAAATTATTATAGGCCGTCAAGGTGGTTTACCTGCTATGACGTTTGAATACGTAGTTAATAATTTAGGTATGCAAAACGACGTTGACTTAACGCTTAGAAAAGATATTCAATTTGCGCTAATGGGACCAACTTTCGATAACGGAACAGGAGATTACGTTACCCTATTCGAACCAACTGCATCTGAATTTGTTGCAAGTGGTAAAGGTCATATAGTTGCGTCGGTAGGCGAATTTAGTGGTGAAATACCTTACACTTCGTTTATTGCGCTTGAAAGTTTTTTAACTACTAAAAAAGATATTGCCATAAAGTTTGTAAAGGCACTTTATAACGCTATTAATTACGTTTCTACTGCCGACGTAAACGAAGTTAGCACTTATTTACAAAAACACTTTACTACAACGTCTAAAACTTCGTTAAAGGCTTCGCTTGAAAGTTATATTTCTATCGATGCTTGGGCAAGCGATTTACTTTTAACTGAAACAATGTTCGATAAATTAATTAACGTAATTTCTAACGCAGGCGAAGACGTTTCTACTGTAAAATTTATAAACGTTGTAGATAATTCAATTGCATTGGAAGTTACTAAAAACAATAAATAAGGAAAATATGGAAATTCTTAAACTTGAAAACGTGCATTACGCCTATCAAAGCGACGAGGGGGAAACGTTAGCCGTTGAAGATTTAAGTTTTAGCGTAAACGAAGGTGAATTTGTTTCGATAATAGGCCCGTCAGGTTCAGGCAAAACTACCCTTTTGTCGTTAATTTCAGGCTTATTAAAGCCTACGAAAGGTAAAATTTATATAAGTGGTAAAGAAAATATCGACAACTTATCAAGCGTTGGCTATATGCTACAACGAGACCACCTATTTTCATGGAGAACTATTGAAAATAACGTGTATTTACCCCTTGAAATTAAAAAAATTAACACTAATGAGAACAGAAACCGTTGTATAGAATTACTAAATAAATACGGGCTAAAAGATTTTATAAAATCTTACCCCGATAGATTATCAGGCGGTATGCGACAAAGGGTGGCTATCATTAGAACGTTGGCTTCTAATCCTAAATTGCTACTTTTAGACGAGCCCTTTTCTGCACTTGACTACCAAACAAGACTTTCAGTTTGCGACGACGTTTATTCAATAATTCAAAGAGAAAAGAAAACGACTTTACTTGTCACTCACGATATTTCAGAAGCAATTTCTATGTCGGATAGAGTTATTGTTTTAACAAAACGCCCTGCCAAAGTTTTATCGGTGCATACCTTTAATTATGATAAAAATATTCCGCCTTTAAAACGGAGAGAATTACCTACTTTTGGAAAAAATTTTGAAATACTATGGAGAGAACTTAACTATGACGGCAAATAACTTTTCAAAAGAACGATTACTTTATATAAAAAACAAAAAAAAGAACCTTTTTATAACTCACCTTACAAGAATTTTAATTTTATTTTCATTTATCTTTTTATGGGAATTTTTAGCAAGGCTTGAAGTTATTGATTCTTTTTTAATGAGTATGCCGTCCAAAATAATAGCGACTATTACAAGTTTAACAAAAAGTGGCGAACTTTTTATGCACGTAGGCATCACCCTATATGAAACGCTACTTGGCTTTTTAATTGCCACCGTTTTAGGTACGCTAATTGCCCTAATACTATGGTATAGCGATTTTTTAAGACGTGTTTTAGAACCTTATATCGTAGTTTTAAATAGTCTTCCTAAAATAGCACTTGGTCCTATTATTATAGTTTGGTTTGGTGCAGGTACAAAATCCATAGTTTTTATGGCTATAATTATAACGATAATAGTAACGATTATCACTATGCAAAATGGATTTTTACAAACTGATAAAGGTAAAATCCTACTTATGCAATCAATGGGTGCTACTAAATGGCAAACACTTACAAAACTTGTAATTCCATCGTCTATACCTACATTTATGGCTTGTTTAAAAATCAACGTCGGTATGAGTTGGATAGGCTCAATTATGGGCGAATACCTTGTCTCACGAAAAGGTATAGGCTATTTAATCGTTTACGGCGGGCAAGTGTTTAGGTTAGATTTAGTTATGTCAAGCACGGTAATATTGTGTATATTAGCAGGTGCTATGTACGGAATTATTGCTTTAATTGAAAATCTTTTAAAACGATATAAAAAATAAAATAAAATAAAACCCGTTAGTAATAACGGGTTTTTCTAATTGATATAAAATTTTAATAATATAAAAACGTTTCTTTTAATTGTTTCACTTTTTTTAAATTAACGTCGAAAAATTTTGCAAATTCACGCCTTTTTACAACCTTTCTAAATTTTGCAAGTTCATAAATAACTGCCCCTAATTCTTTTGCATCGCTATTTGAAACTTTTATATTATACATTTTGGCTTTTTCGTAAAGGTCTTCACAAGTAGTGCAAAGTTTTTGTAAATCATTTTCAAAAAATACAAGTTTTGCAAAGGCATAAACGTAGGCTGTAAAAAATACGCTTTCTTTATCTTGGTTTTTAAAATTAGGCCTATACATTTTTATTTCTTTATAAACACAACCTATTGAAACGGCAAGTTCGTCAATATAATCGCTATCAAGTAAATGCCCTATTATGCCTTGCTTAATTCTATCGTAAACGTTAGATTTTAAAAGTAAATTTTTTAAAAATTCGTCAACTAAAAAAGAAGAAATTTTAGAAAGTAAAGTCAAAGCCGACGCTTGTATTCTATAATTATCGCCTTCAAAACAATAATCCATTAAAGAGAAAAACTCCTTAGCGTTATCTTCTGTAATTTCAAAGTTTTTATCGGCTATTATTTTATTTAATTTATCTATTACTAATTTTCTTGTGTTCTTAGGTAAATCAAAAATATAATTTAATTTTTTGTATTCTCTTTCACTACCATAATTTAATGCATTTTCGCACACGGCAAGATAGGTTGAAGAAATAAAAGAACCTGTAAGCAAAAACACTTTTTTAAACTTTTCATACGATTTTTCAAAGTTTGTAACGTTATAGTACGCAATTCCTATCATATGCAACGCAAGTTTATCAAAAGGCTTGATTTTTAAGTATTTTTCGCCATAATAAATGGCCTTATTATGCCTATTTATTTCACAATTTAACATTGTAACTTTATAAAGTTCGTCGTCGTCAGCAATATTTATTTTATCAAGAATTTTAAGATATTCTTTGGCAGTTTTTTTGTCGTTATTATCATATAACATACTAATTAAATTGCAAAGGGCGTAAACGTCGTTTTCATCGATAGAAACGGCAATTTTCATATCAGAAATTGCTTTTTCAGTATCGCCAAGCAAATAATTGCACACAGATTTTTTTAATAATTTTTCAACGTAAAAAGGTGATTTTTCGGGTATAACTTCAAGCATTTTAACAACTTCATTATAGTCGCCACGCTTAAAAACTTCTTCACTTTGTTCTAATAATTTTGAAAAATCAGCCTTTTCATACGGATAGGCTAAATAGAAATTATTTTCAACGCTTGTAACTTCTTCGATAAATTCTTTAATTGTATCGTAAACGTAATCGTCGTCGGTTACAGCCTTGCTTTTTATATATTTTTGCAAGTAAAACCCTGCCATATCATCGTTAGATAATTTATAATAGTTTGCACCTAAAAGTGCGTATAAAAGTGGCGTTTCTTGAAGAGTAGCATACTTAAATGCCTTAAAAGCGCAATCAATACTCAATGAGTAAAGGTCCATTTTAAGATAACACAAGCCCATTTCGTAATACAAAAAAAAGTCTTTAAACAAGTTCCTTTCTAAATTTTTTAAACTTGTAAGACACCCAAGCAAATCACCTTTTTGCTTTCTTATTTCATATAATTTTTTATAATTTTCTTGATTTGCTTTAAATTCGATTACCGACATTTTATTCCCCAAAAAGTTTATCTACGTCAGTTTTATCAAACAAATAAACTTTATCACAATATTCGCATTTAATTTCAATTTTGCCTACTTCATCTAAAATATTTAACAATTCTTGCTTGCCTATTGCTATTAACATAGAAGTAATATAATCGTTTGAGCAAATACATTCGTAGTTAGCGTCGTATTCGTTAAAAGAATATTCACTAAAATATTTTTCAATTATGCCTTTTGCTCCAAGAGTGCGTATTTTTTCACTTATATCTTGAAAGTTTGCAATTAAATTTTCTGCATCTGTAATTGCTTTTTCACTGCAAAACGGCATAGTTTGAATTACTATGCCACCTGCACCGATACAAATATCGTTTTGAACTTTAACACCAAGAGCCATAGCCGTTGGTTGTTGTTCGCTTAAAGCGTAGTAGTATGAAAAATCTTCTGCAAGTTCGCCACTAACTATTTGGCTTGAACCTGTGTAAGGCTCTTTCATACCCATATTCCTAACGATAGTTATTCTGCCCTTACCTACGCAACCTGCAACGTCTAATTTACCGTTTTCTTTTAATGGTAACGTAGCATTAGGATTTTCAATGTAGCCCCTAACTTTTAAATCGCTATCACAACTAACGATAACCCTACCACCAACGCCGTCGCCTGCCACGGTAACCGAAAGCCTATCACCTTTATTTTTAAGCGTTGAAGCCATAAATAAAGACGCAATCATTGTTCTACCTAAGGTTGCGGTCGCAAGAGGTGTCGTATTATGAAATTGTATAGCCTTATTACAAATATCAGTTGCTTCAATTATAGAAAGTGAAATTTGATTATCGTAAATAAGTGTTTTATAAATTTTACCCATTTTAATTTTTAATTGCTATAAATATTTGCCTTTGTGAATTATCTAAAAGTTTAGCGCCTAATTCTGCCGTAACGCTAATTAAGTTAAAATTGTTTTTAAGTAACGCTTGTTTAACAAAATCAAGTGAGTGAATATATTGAACTTGCGTTTCGTCATAGCGAACGTATCCGTCTTTACTTTTTTCAAAAAAGGTAACGGAAAGTTCAACGCTATCACTATTTAAGGTATTAAACCACACGTAAGATAAATCTTCACTATTATCGCCGTATAAATTGTTGCCTAAAATATTTTCTAACTTATATTTAGAAGAAATATCAAATAAAAGTAAGCCACCTTTTACAAGATTTGTTGAAAAATTTTTAATAGCCTTTTCAAAATCGGTAGCGTTTAAATAGTTAAGCCCGTCGTTAATACAAGTGATAAAGCCTACCTTTTCAAAAAGTTTAAGGCTTTTCATATTTTGTTTTAGGTAGGTTATTGAAAGATTTTCTTTAACCGATATGTTTATAGCCTTTTTAAGCATTTCTTGGCTATAATCAATACCTATCACGTCAAAACCACTATTTTTTAACGCTCTTGTAAAAATGCCCGTGCCACACGCTACGTCAACGCCTTTTTTGTTTACGGCGTATTTTTTTACCGTGCTAACTACGTATTCTACCCACTTTTGATATTCGCTATCATATATAAGTTTATCGTAATATTTTGACAATATTGAATATCCGTTTAAATTATTAGTTTTCATCTCCGTCATCTTCTTGCATAAAGGTATCTATTGCTTGTTTAGAAGAACTACCTTTTTTGCTTCCCTTTTCGCTTGTTGAACGTGCTTCGGCTTGTTGTTTTAATTGTTCAGCCTTTTTCTTTTGCTCCTCAGCGTAACGGTCACTATCTTGTATCATTGCTTCTTTACTTTCTTGTAAACGAACTAAATCTTTTCTTGAATAACCCTCAGAAAGAGTTGCTATTTCAATTTCAGTATCGGTAACAGGTTTAACGTGCCTTGAATAGAAATACGTTCTTGTAAAGTCGAAATCTTCTTCACTTTCTTCAACTTGATTTTTCTTGTAAATACCCCTATTTTTCTTAGCACCGGCAACTTTATCGTTAACAAATTCGTCAAATACCCATTGAGAATAGTTTGTCCAAATCAACGCCATAATACTAATTGATAACACGATAACTAATAAAACGCCTATTGTGAAGAGCATATTTGTTGCTTCTAAAAGTAACAATGCAAATAATAAAAGCGACAATAAAGCAAAGAATAAATTAAGTGGTATTAATGCTATCGTACAAATAACAGAGTTCCTTAAAATTTTAAAGTATCTAAGTTTATAAGTTACGCCAAGCGTTAACGAATACAAGTAACATATTACTAAAAATATCATACCTATAATACACGCCACTTTTGAAATTGATAAAAATGCCGAATTGCCTTGACCTGTTACAAGTTGATAGTTGGCTACGTCGATAGTTATTTTTGAAAGAGCAAATAAAAATACGAAAGTCAACGAAGTGCTAAGCACCGTTTTATAATTCTTTTTAACACCCGTCCAAAAATCAGAAGAAACGAAAATACCTTCTGTCCAAACAAGATTTCTCATAACGTAGAAACCACCACTTATACCAACCGACATATAAAAGGTTGCCAAAAATAAAAGCACGAAGAATACTACGTCAACACGTATAATTATACTTTGTTCAATGCCAACCATATTAGGTATTATAGGATATCCAATACCCATATTTTGTGAGAACGGCGAATCGTATGCTTGTGCCGTTATTAACATTGTTCTAAAAATTAAAAGCAAGAACAATGGGAATAAAAATAAAAACATTAATAAGTTGATTTTTACTAATTTACCAAAGTTTGTTTTTACTAAATCCCAACCAAGCGCCCACCTGTTTGATGGAAGCGTGCTTCTTGCATAATCTTCTGACCTTTCAGGGCCGTCTATAATTTTTGAAAATAAACCTTTCTTTTTAGTATCGTTAGCCATTTAAGACCTCCTATTAGCAGTTTATATAGTTATACTATTATATAATACACTAATTGTCCCGTTTTTTCAAGGCATTTTGCACGATAAAAATAAATTTATTTATTTTTTGCCCGTTAACAAAACACCTTACTATTTTAGTTAAAATATATTTTTATAAAATACAAACATTTGTTTGACTTTTATATAATTAAAGTGTATAATATGAACAAATGTTTGTTTTAGGTGAATTTTATGATTGATGAGAAAAAATTAAAAATTTTAACTGAAAGTGCCAAATACGACGTATCGTGTTCGTCAAGCGGTTCAAACAAAAAATACAATAACGGAATAGGTTCGACTAATTATGGTGGGATATGCCACTCTTTTACCCCTGACGGAAGGTGCTTATCTTTACTTAAAATAGTTATGACTAATATTTGCATTTATAACTGCGAATATTGTTGTAATAGGCGTTCTAACGACATTGAAAGGGCTATATCTACTCCTGATGAAATTTGCCAAACGACAATGGAGTTTTACAAGCGAAATTATATTGAAGGTTTATTTTTATCGTCGGCCGTTTACAAAAATCCTAACTACACTATGGAGTTACTACTTGAAACGGTAATTAAACTTCGTAAACTATATAATTTTAACGGTTATATCCACTTAAAAGGAATTCCCGGGGCAGACAATTTATTGATTATGAGAGCAGGCGAATACGTTGATAGAATGAGTTTTAATTTAGAACTACCATCAGAAAAAAGTTTACGCCTTTTAGCACCACAAAAAAGCAAGAACGCAATAATAAAACCTATGGGTTTTTTATATGGCGAAAAAGAAGCAAATAAGTCGATAAAATCTAAGTTTTTACCTGCTGGACAAACTACGCAAATGATAGTTGGAGCAAGCCCTGAAAACGACGGACAAATACTAAAATTATCTAACGCATTATATAAAAAATTCAACTTAAAAAGGGTGTATTTTTCTTCATACGTCCCTGTAAATTTAACAAGTAAAATACTACCTTTAAACTACTCTGGCCAACTTAGAGAACATAGGTTATATCAAGCCGATTGGCTTATGCGATTTTACGGTTTTACGGCAAGCGAAATAGCAAACGAAAATGAAAATTTACCCCTTGAATACGACCCTAAATGCGCTTATGCCTTAAAGCATCCTGAACTATTCCCTATCGAAATAAACACTGCTCCACTTGAACTTTTACTAAGAATTCCCGGCATAGGAATTAAAAGTGCGTACAAGATACTTTCGGCAAGAAGATACGGAAGTTTAGACTATTCAGACTTATTAAAAATGAAAGTTTCACTAAAAAGAGCCGTACATTTTATAACGGTAAAAGGCAAATTTAACGGCAACGAAAAGCAAGGAGAAGTTAAAAAACTTTTATCTTGTGGCGACGTTGATTTAAACTACACGCAACTTAATATGTTTTCGTCAAAAGAGTTGATAACGTCGGTAATAACGGGTGAATTATGAGTATTGTTTACTTAATAGAAGACAATTTAGACGGCATTTTTACTGCAATTTTTGATTGTTTTTTAACTAAAAACGACGTAAAAGACGTAAGAATTGACTATTTTGAACGAGATTTTTTAAATAATTATATTGAAATAAAAAACGATATAGAAAAGGCAAATAGGGTAAAAAATAAACTAAAAAAAATATTAACAACAACTAATTACAACAATATTTTTACTTCTTTTTGCAGTGGAGAAAATAAAAAACACTTAATAATTTTTAACTACTTAGTAAAAATTATTAAGTGCGAAAAGGACTGCACGTCAAATTTAAGTGATATTGATATATTTAATTTTAACTCATTATTACAAAAAATTCGTTTAGAGAGCCACCGTTTTAAAGGTTTTATTAGGTTTGAAAAGTCAAAAAACGGCGTTTTTATTGCTAAATTTTCACCCGATAACGATATAATTAGATTAATTTTTCCTCATTTCAAAAGACGATTTAAAAGTATGCCCTTTGTTTTACACGATACTAAACGCAATATTTTAGCACTTTCAAACAACGAAAAATCGCTTATAACCTACGGAAATACTAATTTTTTTACGCTAAATTGCGACGAAGAAGTTAAAAAATTGTTTAAATTATACCACGATAGCGTTAATATTGCTTGCCGAAAAAATACTACAACAATGCTTAATTTTTTACCTAAACGCTATCACAAAAATATGCCCGAAAAAGATGAACTACTTTAATTATCGCCTACTTTTTCGTATTTTAATTCTTTATAATAACGTTCTTTTGCCTTTAAATATTTTGATGATAAATCAAGTAAATATCTTTGTTTTTGTTCATAAGATAAGGTGTTGTAATACTCTAAATCAGTCAACCTACCTATTGCATCACTAACTTCACCATACGTTGATAATAAGTTTTTTACCTTTTCATAAAAGGCGTTATCTTCACTACTTACACCTCTTATACTTTCAACTGCTTTTGCTTGATAATATTTTACAACTTTCGACGTTTGTATTTCATTACACTCTCCGTTTTGAACGGATTTTTCAATATTTTCTTTATACTCTTGCCAAAAAGTGCTTTTCATACGTAGTTTTGCTTGCTTACAATAAGCCCTAAAACTGTTATCCACTATTACTCCTTAAAATAAAAAAACTATTCGCATTTTTAGTGTTTTAGCGAATAGTAAAAAATTGTTTTTTATTTAATATTAAATTAACCTTTAATATTCCTTTTTCTTGCTGCTTCAGCCTTTTTCTTTCTTCTTACAGAAGGTCTTTCGTAAAATTCTTTACGACGAAGGTCACCTATAATACCGTCACGTGAGCACTTTCTTTTAAATCTTCTTAAAGCGCTATCAAGTGATTCATTTTCACCAACTCTAACAGTAGACATACACAACCCTCCTTTGTCCTACTGACAATTAATGTACGCTAAATAGTATAACAAAAGTTTAAACCCTTGTCAACTATTTTAACTATCAAATAATTACAAATTATGCTGGTTGCCAACCCATTTTTTGACCACATAATATATGGATATGTAGGTGATTTATAGTTTGCCCAGCATCGTCGCCTTGATTAATAACTAACCTGTATCCGTCTTGTAAACCTAATAAATCTTTAAGCGTTGGTAATTTTAAAAGGCATTTTCTAAGCATTTCACTATCTTTTTCAGTCATTTCGGCAAGATATTTAAAATGCGATTTTATAATCAATAAATAATGATTTTTAGCCTTTGGGTCTATATCACGAATAATAATCATATTTTCGTCTTCAAACACTTTATTTACAGGAATTTCTCCACTTATAAATTTACAAAATAAACAATCGTTCATAATCAATCTCCTATTTCACATAAAGCACCGTCTTGATAAGTGCTTTTAAGCGTTACGTTTAAAATTTTATTTTCAAAATTGCCTTTTATATAGGCTTTAATATAATTTTCGGTATAGCCTTGACTATACGTGCCGTCAAATTCTTCAATTACCACTTGTTTTTTAGTATTTAAATTATCTAAAATAAACTTTGATTTTAATTGTTGTTTTAATAAAAGCAAGCGTTGTAACCTTTGTTTTTTAACGTCGTCAGGTAAATCGGCAAGTTTGCTTGCAATAGTGCCTTCCCTTTTAGAATAATTAAAACAATGAATATCTGAAAATTCGGCTTCCTTGCAAAGATTTAAAGTGTCTTCAAAATCAGCGTCCGTTTCGGTAGGAAAACCAACGATAACGTCAGTTGTAATACAAGCGTCGCTAAAATATTTTCTTATTAATTTTACGCTTTCTAAAAATTGCGCCCTTGTATAGTGTCGGTTCATTTTTTTTAAAACGGCATCACTACCCGATTGCAACGATAAATGAAAATGTGGAGCAAAATTTTTGAGATTTTTAAGCGAAAGCAAGAAATTTTCAGTAACGATATTATCTTCTAACGAACCAAGCCTAATTCTTACGTCAACGTCTTTAAGCATATCTATAAGGTTGTTAAGTTTAACTCCGTTATAATTATAACTTGACAAGTTTATAGCCGTTAAAACGACTTCGTTAACTTTAAGCGACTTAATCTCTTTTACGATATTTTCAGGGTTTCTTGACCTACTACGCCCCCTTAAATAAGGAATAATACAATACGAGCAAAAGTTATTACAACCATCTTGAATTTTTACGTAAGCCCTTGTTTTTTCTGTTTTTGGTGATAATAATTCGTCAAAAGTGGTATCGTCAGTTTCAATAAAAACACCGTTATCTTCTAATAAAGATAAAATTTTATCTTTGTTTTTAGTGCCTGTAACTACCGTAACCCCTTTTTTTACTAAAAACGAATTAGCGTCTTTTTCAGAAGCACAACCCGTAATAATTACTTTTGCATTTTTATTAAGTTTTAATACCCTTGCAACTGCTTGGCGTGATTTCTTTTCGGCTTCTTTTGTAACTGCACAAGTATTTATAATATATAAATCGGCAGGACAAAGTTCTTCGTAAACTTCGTAACCTAATTTACTAAGTCCATTTAGTAAAGAAGCACTTTCGCAAGAATTAACCTTGCAACCAAGTGTAAAAACTACTGCTTTCATACCTTTTTCATCATTAAGGCTACCCATTCGCCCATACATTTACTACCTTGCATTTTAAAACCTAATTTTTGGTAGGCTTCTAATACAAGTTCTACTTTTTCTTTTAAAATACCACTCATAATAAGCGTTGTGCCTATTTTAGTGTGACGCAATATATCGTTTGCTAAAATAACTAATACGTCTGCCGTAATGTTAGCAACTATAATTTCGGCAACGCTTTGGTCTTTATCTAATAAATTATCAAGAGTTATATAGCAATTATCATAAACTCCGTTTAATTTAGCGTTACGCTTAGCAGTTACAACGGCAACGTTATCAATATCTGTCATAACTGATTTTTTAGCACCTAACTTTATAGCCGTTATACCTAAAATACCTGAGCCTGTGCCTATATCTAAAACAATTTCGTTACCACTAATTGCTTGTTGTAAAAATTCAATACACATTGTAGTCGTTTCATGCTCACCCGTGCCAAACGCCATATTACTATCAATTTTTACCACTATTTTATTGTCTTTATTATCGTAATCAATCCACTCAGGACAAATAACGACTTTACCTTTATCCATAGGACGATAATGCTTACGCCAAATTTCAATCCAATCGTCGCCGTCAACGTCCCTTTTAACAATTTCTAAACTACCAAAATTAAGTGAACCGTTAGATAAACGCTTCATTTCAAGCAAGTCCTTTTCTATTAAAATAGCAATTTTATCACTATTAGACTTGTCTAAATAACCTTTAACAAGCGTAACGGTTGTATCTATATTTTCACAAATTCCGTCTTCTATATAGTCGTAAGTTGACCTACGATTATTAATTAACTCTAAAACGTCGTTGTCGTCACAAATAGATACGCCGTAAGAAGAATATTCCCAAATTTTGCTTGCAACTAAATCTTGTGCATCGGGAGTTGTCGTTATAGTAATTTCAGTGTATATCATACGTTTATTTTAACATATTTTAATTTTGTAAACAAGTGTTTTATACTAAAAAAAGCATTGACGTAATTAGTCAATG
Organism: Christensenellaceae bacterium; assembly: GCA_045645865.1. Lineage (GTDB taxonomy): Bacteria > Bacillota > Clostridia > Christensenellales > Borkfalkiaceae > HGM11412. The sequence goes on from JAZRJP010000015.1 coordinate 60,298, forward strand.
CTTTAATTATTAATTTTTAAATGTAATCGTCAACGCCGTACAAACTACTCATATCGTCTGAGAATTTTTTAAGTTTATCGTAACGCTTTTTATCAATGCCGTTATCAAACTTTTCAAGATTTTTTCTATCTTCACGAGATAATCTTGTAGGAATTTCAACAACAACCGTTACGTACATATCACCCGTAGTTCTTCGTGTTTTAATGCCGTTGCCACGTAAAATGAACGTTTTACCACTTTGCGTGCCGTCAGGTATAGTAAGTTCAACAACGTCGTCTAACGTAGGTATTTTTACTTTACCACCTAACACGGCAACTTTATACGAAATAGGTAATTCAACGTATAAATCGAAATTTTTACGCTTGAAAATTTTATGTGGTAAAAGGTTGAATACAACTATTAAATCACCCGCTTCGCCACCCTTTGTTGATGCGTTACCATAACCCCTTTTTCTCATATAAGAGTTAGTATCTGCACCTGCGGGCACGTCTAAATTAACAATAGTTGTCGTTACGTTGTAGCCTTTACCAAAACAATCGTTACACTTTTCAATAATTTTTCTACCCGTGCCGTTACAATCTTGACAAGGTCTATTACTGATAGTTCTAAAAAAGCCACCGCCCGATACGTACTGAACTTGACCTTTACCTTTACAAGTTTGACAAGTTGTATAACTTGTGCCGTTTTTAGCGCCCGTACCACGACAAGTAGCACACGCTTCCTTTCTTTTATACTTAACTTCTTTTTGACAACCTTTTGCTCCGTCTAAAAATGATAAGTCAACGGTAATTTGTATATCTTCGCCACGTCTATCAACGTCCTGAGCCTCACCAGCCGACGAAAACCCACTAAAAATATCGCTAAAAAAGTCGCCAAAGCCACTAAAACCACCTTGCCCAAAACCTTCAAAACCGTTAAAGCCCATATTTGGATGTTCAAGTTCAAAGTCGTACTTTTTTCTTTTTTCAGGGTCGGAAAGAGTTTCGTTTGCTTCGTTTATTTCTTTAAATTTTGCAGCACAAGTTTCGTCACCCGGGTGTAAGTCTGGGTGATATTGTTTAACAAGTTTTCTGTACGCACTTTTAATATCACTTTGCGTAGCGTTTTTATCTACGCCAAGTATTTCATAATAGTTAGCCATAATGTACCTTTAATGAATTAGTGAAGATTTAAAAAATCTTCACTAACCTATTTAATTATTGATGGAATTCAGTATCTCCGTCTCCGTCGCCAGCACCAGCACCTGCATCGCCGTTGCCACCGCCTTGTTGTTGATACAATTTAGCAAAAATTGCTTGTGCTTCGTTTGAAAGTTTTTCAGTAGCCTTTTTAATTCTTTCGTCGTCGTTTGATTCAAGTTCAACTTTTGCTTCTTTTATAAGTTCTTCAAGTTTAGCCTTGTCTTCTTCTGGGAGTTTATCTCCATTTTCTTTAAGTGCTTTTTCCATTTGGAAAATCATACCGTCAAGAGCATTTCTATTGTCAACGCTTTCTTTTCTCTTTTTATCTTCTTCTTCGTATTGTTGCGCTTCTTTAACTGCTTTTTCAATTTCTTCTTCTGAAAGGTTTGTAGAAGACGTAATTGTAATGTCGGCAGTTTTTTGAGTGCCAAGGTCTTTTGCCGTTACGTGAACGATACCATTAGCGTCAATATCAAAAGTAACTTCGATTTGAGGAATACCACGTGGAGCAGGAGCAATACCCGTTAAGTTGAATTGACCTAACGTTTTATTGTCTTTTGCGAATTTTCTTTCGCCTTGTAAAACGTGAATAGTAACTTCTGCTTGATTATCTTGTGCAGTAGAGAACACTTGTGATTTTTTAGCAGGTATAGTTGTATTTCTTTCAATAAGCGGAGTACAAATACCACCTAACGTTTCAATACCAAGAGTTAATGGAGTTACGTCTAAAAGTAATACGTCTTTTACTTCACCCGTTAATACGCCACCTTGAATTGCTGCACCGATAGCAACGCATTCGTCAGGGTTGATACCTTTAAATGGTTCTTTACCCGTAACGCTTCTAACCTTATCGATAACTTGTGGAATTCTTGTAGAACCACCAACTAAAATAACCTTTTCGATATCGCTATAAGTTAAGTCGGCATCTTGCATTGCTTTTTGTAATGGTTCAACCGTTTTATTTACAAGGTCTTCTGTTAAAGCATCGAATTTTTGTCTTGTAATAGTAATATCTAAGTGTTTAGGGCCGTTAGCATCAGCAGTAATGAACGGCAAGTTTACGTTTGTGCTTGATAACGTAGAAAGTTCAATTTTAGCCTTTTCACTTGCTTCTTTAAGTCTTTGCATAGCCATTTTATCGTTAGATAAGTCAATGCCCTCAGTCTTTTTAAATTCTTCAACAAGGTAATCCATAACCTTTTTATCAAAGTCGTCACCACCTAAGAAGCAGTTACCATTTGTTGCTAAAACTTCAAATACACCGTCACCGATATCTAAAATAGAAACGTCGAACGTACCACCACCTAAGTCGTAAATAATAACTTTGTGTGATTTTGCGTCTTTATCAAGACCATAAGCAAGTGCAGCCGCCGTTGGCTCGTTAATAACCCTTAATACGTTAAGACCTGCAATTTTACCAGCGTCTTTTGTTGCTTGTCTTTGAGCATCGTTAAAGTATGCAGGACAAGTAATAACGGCATCTTTAACCGTTTCGCCTAAATAAGATTCGGCATCCTTTTTAAGTTTAGCAAGCACCATTGCTGAAATTTCTTGCGGTGAATATTTTTTATCGTCAATAGACACTTTGTAGTCTGAACCCATATGTCTTTTAATTGAAATAACAGTTCTATCACTATTAGCAACTGCTTGACGTTTTGCTACTTGACCAACAAGCCTTTCGCCGTCTTTTTGAAAACCTACTACTGATGGAGTAGTTCTTGAACCTTCTGCATTAGTTATAACGACAGGTTCGCCACCTTCCATAACTGCAACGCATGAATTTGTTGTACCTAAATCTATACCTATAATTTTACCCATTTTTTTATTCTCCTTTATATATATTAAATCGTTTAACCGATTACTACTACTTGTGCGTATCTTATAATTTTATCGCCAAGTTTATATCCTTTTAAAAATACTTGTTTTACCACATTTTCTTCTTCGCCATCTTCTTTTGGCATTTTCATTACTGCCTCTGACGTGGTTGGGTCGAAAATTTCGCCAAGCGGGTTAATTTCAAAAACGTCTAAACTTTGTAACGTTTCTTTAAATTGCCTTAAAACAAGTTCAATGCCTTGCTTAGTCTTTTCGTCAAGTGGCATTGTAAGAGCCCTTTCTAAATTGTCGCCAACTACTAAAATTTTAGTAATTGTATCAATTTTTCCGTCCTTATACGCTATGCTTCTTGCTTCTGAATTACGCTTTCTAAAATTATCAAAATCGGCACTTGTTCTGTACCAACTATCTTTATAAGCAAAGGCTTCTTTTTGCAATTTGTCGTAATTTGCTTGCATAGTTTGGTTTGCTACAATGTATTTTGCTAAATATTCTTTTGCTTCTTTTGCCGATAACCCTTTTACGTCTTCAACCTTTAAGTCGAAATCTTCTGTTACCTGCTCTTTCTTTTCTTCACTCATTTTAACACCTATCAGTTAATATACTTTCTAATATTTTGCCCACGTTTTCTAAAACTGAAACAACTTTTTGATAATCCATACGCTTTGGACCGATAACGCCGTACGTACCTAATTTTTTACCTTGAATAGTGTAAGTTGCCGAAACAACCGAACAATCTTTTGGTATTTCGTCGTAACCTTCACTACCTATTTTAATATTTATTTTAATATCTTTGTCGTTATCAAGCATTATACTCATTATTTTGTCTTTACTTGTAACAACGTTTAAAAATTCTTTGATTTTATTAATGTCGCCGTATTCTGCGTGTTTTAAAATCTTTTCTTCGCCTTCCATAACGATATCTCTTGCCGAAGAAGAAAAATATTCTTTTAACGCATCGATAACTTTAACGAAAATGGTTTTATAATCGTTAAACTCTTCTAAAAACTCGTTTTCGATTTCACAAATTTCTTTAAAGGTTTTTTCTATAAAGATTTTACGAACCATCAAGTTGGCTTCTTTTAACTGGTCGTCAGTCATTGTTTTAGGGATTTGTATATAATTGTCTTTTAAAAGTTTTGTATCAGTTACAATTAAAACAAGTGCTTGGTCGGGTTTAAACCTAAAAAACTGAATTTCTTTAACCCTTTCAGTTAAGTCACTTGCCGAAACGCCTACCGACGTATATTCAGTAAGTTCACTAATGACTTTTACGGCACTTTTTAAAACGTTTTCAATATTATCAGCCTTTTCAACGAAAATCTTTTTAATATACGTTAATTCTTTTTGTGAAAGTTTGCCTTTTGTCATTAAGTCAGAAACGTATAATTTGTACGCTTCGCTTGATGGCACACGACCACTTGACGTATGAAGTTGTGTTAAATAGCCTAACTCTTCAAGCCCTGCAAGTTCAGAACGAATAGTTGCCGGACTAACGTTTTGTAAATACTTTTCGCTAATCGCCTTACTTGATACGGGCACTGCCGTTTCAATATAATCGTCAACGACTATTTGAAGTATTTTTTTCTTCCTTTCAGATAGTTCCATTTTAGCAATTCCCCATTTAAACTGTTAGCACTCTCGCCCTTTGACTGCTAACAATTTTATTATATATTAGCCTTTACCCTTTGTCAACACCTTTTTGCCAATTTTTAGTGATTTTTTTAAATTTTTTTAGAAAATTAATTTGATTTTATTTTACAAAAATTTTATACAAAACAAGTTTTGTGTTATATTTTGACTTGCAGTCAAAGTTATATTATATTTGCCTTTAACTCGCCAAAGGCGAATAAAACTTTGCATAGCAAAATCTAACTGCTTTTAGCAATATAACTTGCCGTTAGCAAATATAGTTGTGGCGTAGCGATAATATCTATCGCTACGCCACTAAACTCTCCGTTTTATTTTATTTTTTGTACCAGTAACAACCGACATGTGTTGTAAAATAGAAAATAATTTCTGACGAGTTTGTTACGTCAATTATATCGCCGCCTGTTTTATTTTGCCAATCATCATAGTCAAAAACCATATACCAAGTTGAAATATCACTAAAAATTACACTTGTTATATTACTGCAAAACAAGAAAGCCTCATCACCTATACTTGTTACGCTGTTACCTATTGTTACACTTGTTAAATTTTCGCACTCAAAGAACGCCCCATTACCTATACTTGTTACGCTGTTTGGGATAGTAAACGTAGTTTGCGTTTTCCCTATTGCATATTGTATTAAAGTTGTACCGTCTTTACTATATAAATTACCGTCTATATCTTTGTATGTTGTATTATTAGCATTTACTTTTATATTTGTTAAACTACTGCACCAATAGAATGCACCTTCACCTATACTTATTACACTGTTTGGTATTTCTATACTTGTTAAACTACGGCAATATGCTAACGCATCTTCACCTATAAATTTACAATTAGTATCAATAATTGCTGTTATAATGTTTGTCTTTACTGTACCTGCTAAATATAAGTAAAGGTTACTACTATTGCCTAAATATTTTAAGTTACCTTGTATGTTATAAATTAAACTATTGCAATCATAGAACGCCAAATTACCTATACTGGATACACTGTTACCTATTGTTAGTCTTGTTAAATCATAGCAACCAGCGAACGCCAAATTACCTATACTTGTTACGCTGTTTCCTATTGTTATACTTGTTAAATTATAACACTCATAGAACGCCCTATCACCTATACTTGTTACGCTGTTTGGGATAGTAAACGTAGTTTGCGTTTTTCCTATTGCATATTGTATTAAAGTTGTGCCGTCTTTACTATATAAATTACCATCTATATCTTTATAAGTTGTGTTATTAGCATTTACTTTTATATTTGTTAAACTATCGCAATCATAGAACGCACCAAAACCTATACTTGTTACGCTATTACCTATTATTACGTTTGTTAAACTATCGCAATAACAAAACGCATAATCACCTATACTTGTTACGCTGTTACCTATTGTTACATTTGTTAAACTATCGCAATAATAAAACGCATAATCGTAAATCTTAGTAACGTAATTTGGTATGGTTAACTCAGTTTGAGTGCCTAAATAACCAACTAAAATCTTTTCTTGCCCTTCAGTATAGACAACATAGCCGTTATCGTTAGTAAGTTTTGTGCCAGTAAAAGTATCGTTACTATTATATACTGCTAAAGCATAAGAACCAATATCGCCATTATTGTAACTGCCTTTTGTGATTGTTATGTGTGGTGACTTGTTTACTACTTCAACTAATTTATAGCAACCAGAGAACGCATAATCACTAATACTTGTTACGCTGTTTGGGATTGTTAAACTTGTTAAATTATAGCAATGAGCAAACGCATATTCTCCTATAGTTTTTACGCTATTACCTATTGTTACGCTTGTTAAACTATCACATCGAAAAAAATCTTGATAACCTATAGATTCCCCACTATTAATAACTACTTTTTTTAATTTTCCCTTTGGAATAGAAAAAATTGCTGATGTTGGCATTATTGCTATTTCTATAGGACAATTATAAAACGCAGAAGAACCTATGCTTGTTACACTGCTTGGTATTTCTATACTTGTTAAACTACTGCAACCTTCGAAAGCATAATTGCCTATACTTGTTACACTATTTGATATTATAAAAGACGTTTGTTGTTTACCTATTGCATATTGTATTAAAGTTGTGCCGTCTTTACTATATAAATTACCGTTTATATCTTTATAAGTTGTGTTATTAGCATTTACTTTTATATTTGTTAAACTACTGCAATTACAAAACGCACCTCCACCAATATTTGTTACGCTGTCTGGTATTTCTATTCTTGTTAACCTATCGCAACCAGAGAACGCCCAATTACCTATACTTGTTACACTGTTACCTATTGTTAGACTTGTTAAATTATAGCACTCATAGAACGCAAAATTACCTATACTGGATACACTGTTACCCATTGCTACACTTGTTAAATTATAGCACTCATAGAACGCCCTGCCACCTATACTTGTTACGCCGTTACCTATTTTTACACTTGTTAATCTATCGCAATCATCGAACGCACCACCACCTATACTTGTTACGCCGTTACCTATTGTTACACTTGTTAAACTATCGCAATCATCGAACGCCCACTCACCTATACTTGTTACAGGCTTATTTTGATAAGTTGAAGGTATTACAACGTTTGTATCAATACAAGTACCTAATCCTGTTACTGAATAACTTTGTTCGTCGGCATTTAAAGCAAATTCTAACCCCTTAGAAAATTTAGTACCGATATCGGTCGTTGTATCAGTTACGTTGCAACCGTTTCTATCACAAGTTGCAGTTTTCGTGCCGTCTGCATCAAAGGTAGCGTCATTGTTAGAAATATAGTTTGTAAACGAGTGTCCCAACGAATTAACAAAATTATCAGTATAAATACCACCACAACTGCAAGTATGCTTACTATAGCCACCCGTAGTACAAGTTGGCTCAAAAACTTCAGCTGTATATGAATGCTGATGGTTACACGCCGTAAGGGTAAACACGCACGCACTTAAAGCAAAAATTGTTAATAAAAGTGTTAAAAGTTTCTTTTTCATAAATATTCCTTTGTTAAGCAGTAAATTATTTAGTTCTTTTATTTTATCATTTTTTATACATAATAGCAATATTTTTTAAGTATTACTTAAAAATATTAATAATTTAAAATTTAAGAGTTCTAAATAAAAAAAGCATAACTTCAATTTTACTTGAAATTATGCTACATTTTAATTAGTTAGTATGTTTAAAATTTTAATATTTTATTAAATAAATTTTACAAATTCGTTTAATTCACGGCGGGCAAAATGGCGTGGGTTTGGCTCACACGTTTCAGATTTATAACCTGCTAAAATTAAACTATAAGGTTTTAAATTTTCGTCTAAATTGAGTAATGAAGATAATTTTTTATCGTCGAAATTACATACCCAACAAGTGTTTAAACCTTCGTTTTCAGCGCTAAGCATTAAATACGTTCCTACAATGCCTAAGTCAGTTTCAGTTAAAAACCTATCGTTAATTTGCAAGTAGCACTCTCTATTTTTATCGGCCACTAACACGAAAACAAGTGGTGCGTTATATAACGCAGGACTTGCACTTCTTATTAAATCAATTTTTTCTTTGCCGTTTAAAATTAATATTTGATGCGGTTGCATATTTTTTGCCGTTGGTGCAATTTTTACATTTTGAAGCACTTTTTCTATAACGCTTGTATCTACTTGTTTTTGGCTATAATCTCTGCAAGAAAATCTATTGTTTAAAACTTGTGAAAATTCCATAATATACTCCTTTTATATATTTATAGAATACATTTTTTTTATTAAATTGTCAATTATTTTATAATTCCAAACGGCTTAACGCCACTTGCATTACATTTTATAGTAATTTCATACCTGTCTTTAAGCGTTTCTATTGAAAGTTCTACCCCTCTTGATAAGTTAAAATAATTGTTTAAAAGATTATATAAATCAAACTCAATAAGTTCTAAAACGTCTTTACCAAGAAGTAGCCTATCCTTTTCAATTAATTTTTTAAGCCTATTATTTACTTTTATATTTTTCATAACTTTCTTTTTAAATCCTTTCTAATGCTACCAAAAAATCCTTTGTATTTTTTAAAACAATCGTAAATTTTTCGTTCACCTTTAAGCAAGTTTTCACACACTATTTTGTACGACTTAAAACACTCTGTATCGGGGTAATCAACTACTCCGTTTATAAAATTATCGTCTTCGGGTATAACTCCTAAAATTTGCACGTTTAATGTGTTTTCGACGTCTGAAAGTGAGAACATTACGCCTTGTAAGGCTAAATCGCCCCTATACCTATTTACAACTAAACTAACTTGCGTTAAATTATAACTTTTTAAAATTGAAAGCACTTTGTCGGCGTCCCTTATGCTTGATAAATGTGCTGTTGTTACAACTATTGCACTATCACTATTTGAAACGGCACGATGAAAACCTTTATCAATCCCCGCAGGGCAATCAATTAAAACATAGTCAAATAAAACGTCCAAGTCTTCAATAACACTTTTAAAATTTTGATTTTCAATCTCTTTATTTAGTGAGTGCGACGTAGGCAATACGAACAAGTTCTCATTATAAGGGCATTTTATTAGCGCCTGCTTGGTTCGACAACGATTATTTAAAACGTCGATTAAATCAAAAACTACTAAATTTTCAACGTTAGAAACAACGTCTAAATTATTAAGACCAAAGTCAAAATCTAAAAGAACAACTCTTTTGCCTTTTTTTGCAAGAGCAAGCCCTAAATTAATGGTAAAAGTCGTTTTACCTACTCCACCTTTACCCGATGTTATTACTATTTTTTCAGCCATAAATACCCCCTTTTATATTTTTATAACATTTTTTAAAGAGAATATTTTGTCAAACTTTATATTTTATAGCAAAAAAAACACGATACTAAACGTACCGTGTGTTTTATTTTTTATCTATTATTTAATTTCTGGTAAAGAAGCAGCGGCTATTGATTGTCCTACCCTTTTATTTGATTCGTCTGGCATTTGAAGTTCAATATTTTTATATTCAGGGAATTCGCTATCAATAACTTGTTTAGCGTAATCTAATATAATATCTCCACCTTTGCCTGACGTTACTCTACCAAGTAATAGAGCGTGTCTAATATTATAAAATTCGCTATAATATGCGATTGTATAGCCTAAATAAATACCTATACATTTGTAGATATTTTGTGCCATTTCGTCGCCGTCTGCCATTAATTTTTGAATAACTTTAAGTTTTTCGGCTGGTGATAAAGTTTCATCAAACTTAAAGCCTGCGTTTTCGGCAAGTTTAATTACGCTATCTTGTGAAAAATATTTTACACCACAACCATAATCGCCCGACCATTCGTCAACCATAGCGTCTTTGCTATAATCAACAGGAGCAAAAGCAAGTTCGTTAAGCCAACCTTCTAAGCAACCTTCGTCGTTTATGTAACCTACTGCTTCACTTGTGCCCATAGCAATACCTAATACGGCATTGTCTTGTAAATCAATAGCACCTGCAAGAGCAGTTACGTCGCCGTCGTTAGCAACTTCAATAGGTGCACCTATTTCCTTAGCGATATCTAAATACATTGTTTTAACGTGCTTTTCAAAATCTTCTTCGGGAACTTTTAAGAATAACGAAGCAACCATAATTTTATTGTCAACGTAAACGCCTGCCGAAGAAACGCCTATTGCATCTACCCTTGGCATTTTGCTTGCCGCAGTTTTCATTGATTCTAAAATGCCGTTATATTGATAGTGCCAATCTGAATTAATTTTAGGAAACCATACAACTTCTTCACTATAAACTACTTTGCCGTCGATAACTGCCGAAACTTTTCTATCAGAGCCACCTGCATCAAAACCGATACGACAACCGTCAAGATGACCACCAACTTTTAACGAACAACCTTTATATTTAGGAAAAGTTTTTGTTGTAGCGTTTACAACTTCAAAAGGTTTTTCATAAACGCCCGACATAAATTTTGCGTCAAACGCCCTTGCACCTTCGCTTGTATAGTCTTTACTAATTCTATCGTAAATATAATCGTCGCCTAAAAGGTAAATTTTATATCCACCTGCAACCCATAAAATAGTTTTAACAATTCTTTCAACTATTCCGTAGTTTTCTTCATTTTTACTTGCGTCGTCAAAAATATTAAGCGAATAAACAAAGTTGTAGCCTTTATTTCTTTCAACACAAATACTAAACGGCTTACTTTTTGCATTTTTAACAGCGTTTCGATATTCATTAAGTTTTACTATCATTGGATAGTAACCTTTATCGTAAATAGGTGTAAATTTCATTTCTTGCCTCCTAAAATTTTAGTCTAAACATATAATAGCACTTTACTTTAAAAAAAGAAACAAAAAATAAAAAGTTTTTTAAAAAAACTTTAAAAAACTTTTTGTCTTATTCATTTATAAACTTTTTAAGTTCAACTAATTGTTCGGTTACGGCTTTAACACCCGTTCCACCTTTTGAAGAACGCTTTTCCATACAATTAAATAATGAAATAGCATCGTATAAATCTTCTTCAAATAAAGCGTGATATTTTTTATAATCACTAATAGTTAAATCTTCTAAAACGCAATCGTTTTTAATACAATCGCCAACTATGCTACCTGTAATTTTGTACGCTTCTCTAAACGGTACGCCTTTTTTTGTTAAATAGTCGGCAAGGTCAGTTGCATTGATAAAACCTTTTTTAGAAGCATTTAACATATTCTCTTTCAAAACAGTCATTGTTTGTATCATAGGAATAAACACGTTTAAGCAATTTATAACCGTTTCTAAGCCGTCGAAAATACCTTCTTTATCTTCTTGCATATCTTTATTATAAGCAAGTGGTAATCCTTTTAAAACGGTTAAAATTCCTACTAAATGGCCGTAAACCCTACCCGTTTTACCCCTAACAAGTTCTGCCATATCTGAATTTTTCTTTTGTGGCATTATGCTTGAACCCGTAGTAAAAGCATCATCAAGTTCAACAAACTTAAATTCAGAACTTGTCCACAAAATTAATTCTTCACTAAACCTTGATAAGTGCATCATTATAATAGATAATACGCTTAACGTTTCAACGCAAAAATCCCTATCGCTAACGCCGTCGATACTATTTAAAGTTACACCATCAAAGCCTAACGCTTTTGCAACGCTATCCCTATCAGTATCATAAGTGGTTCCTGCTAACGCACAACTACCAAGAGGAGAATAGTTAAGCCTATCGATATCGTCGTTAATACGTGAAATATCCCTTTTGAACATTTCGGCATAGGCTAAAAGGTGTTGGGCAAAAGATATAGGTTGTGCACGTTGCAAGTGCGTATAACCCGGCATAACCGTTTTTACGTTTTGGCTTGCTAAATCACACAATACTTTTAACAATTCATAAATAAGCCCTTTAATTTCTAAAAGTGTATCTTTAACGTACATTTTTAAATCAACTGCAACTTGGTCGTTCCTGCTTCTTGCAGTGTGAAGTTTTTTACCTACGTCGCCTACTCTTTTAGTTAATTCGCTTTCTATGAACATGTGTATATCTTCACTATCGTTATCAATAATTAAACTACCATTATTTATGTCGTTTAAAATTGAAAGTAAGCCGTCTATGATAATTTCAGCGTCTTTTGCCGATATTATATTTTTTTCGGCAAGCATAGTGGCGTGTGCTATTGAGCCACGAATATCTTGCTTGTACATTTTTTTATCAAATGATATTGAAGAATTGAAGTCGTCGGCAATTTTACTTGTTACACCATCCGTTCTTCCTGCCCACATTTTACCCATTATTATTTCCTACTTTTTATTTTTTTTATTAACCGTTGCTTGAACTTTAAGTGGTAAACCAAAAAGGTTTATAAAGCCTGTTGCATCGGCTTGATTATATACGCTATCTTCACCAAACGTTGCATATTCTTCTAAATACAACGAATAATCACTCCATGCGCCTGCTTTAATAATGTTACCTTTATAAAGTTTAAGTTTTACTTTACCTGTAACGTTTTCTTGCGTTTTATCTACGAAAGCAGATAATGCTTCACGAAGTGGAGTAAACCATTGTCCATTATAAACAAGTTCGGCAAAAGTAATTGCAAGTTCTTGTTTTTTATGTGCCGTCATTTTATCTAAGCATAAAGTTTCAAGATAGTTGTGTGCAAAGTATAAAATGCTACCACCTGGTGTTTCATAAACACCCCTACATTTCATACCAACAAGCCTATTTTCAACGATATCAAGTAAACCGATACCATTTGCTCCACCTATTTTATTGAGTTCTAAAATAATTTCTTTTGCACTCATTTCTTTATCGTTAAGTTTTGTTGGAACACCTTTAACGAAATCTAACGTGATATAAGTTGGAACGTCTGGTGCATCGATAGGTGATACACACATTTCTAAAAAGCCTTTCTTTTCATATAAAGGTTCGTTGCCTGCATCTTCTAAATCTAAACCTTCGTGAGATAAATGCCATAAGTTTTTATCTTTTGAATAGTTTGTTTCTCTATTAATTTTTAAAGGAACGTTATGGCTTTCAGCGTATTCGATTTCTTCTTCACGGCTCTTGATATTCCATTCTCTCCAAGGAGCAATAATTGTAATTTCAGGAGCCAATGCCTTAACTGCAAGTTCAAAACGAACTTGGTCGTTACCTTTACCTGTACAACCGTGACAAATAGCGTCTGCTCCTTCTTGTTTAGCAATTTCAACTATTCTTTTTGCGATAATAGGACGTGCAAACGACGTGCCTAACATATATTCTTCATATAAAGCGCCTGCTTTAACTGTTGGAATAATATAATCGTTAACGAATTCTTCTGTTATATCTTCGATATAAATTTTTGAAGCGCCCGTTTTAATAGCCTTTTCTTCTAAACCTTCAAGTTCGTCGGCTTGACCTACGTTACCTGATACTGCGATTACTTCGCAATTATTATAATTTTCTTTAAGCCATGGAATAATGATAGACGTATCAAGTCCACCAGAATATGCTAAAACAACTTTTTTAATGTCTGATTTTTTCATAATAAATACCTTCTATAATTTAATACTTTTTAAAGATTTAACTTCTTTGTTTTTAATACAAGAAATTGAAAACTTGCTTGCAAGGGTTTGCAACTTCGCCGTATTTCAAACTGATGTGTAAAAACCATAGTTTTTACGGCAAAATTTTTAATTTTGCAAAGATTTTGCGTAAGCAAAAGATTTAACTTCTTTGTTTACAATACTTTTGATAAAAATTCTTTAAGTCTTGGATGTTTTGGATTGTTGAAAAATTCTTTAGGCTCGTTTTCTTCAACGATAACGCCGTCGTCAATAAAAATTACCCTATTTGCAACTTCCTTAGCAAAGCCCATTTCGTGAGTTACGACAACCATTGTCATACCTTCTTTTGCTAAACTTGTCATAACGTTTAAAACTTCACCAACCATTTCTGGGTCTAATGCCGAAGTTGGCTCGTCAAACAACATAACGTCAGGTTCCATAGCAAGCGCACGAACTATTGCAATACGTTGCTTTTGCCCACCTGATAACGTTGATGGATAAACTTTTGCTTTATCTTCAAGCCCTATTCTTCGCAATAAATCATAAGCACGAATTTCAGCCTCTTGCTTGATTTCGTCAAGCGTTTTAGTAATAGGTATCATTTCAACTTTTTGTTTACGGAATACGTTTAAAATTTTATTAATAAAATTTTTCCTTTTAATTTTATTTAATTTCTTTTTAGCAATAGTTATAGGTGCTAACGTAATATTGCTTAAAACGTCAAGGTTGTTAAACAAATTAAATTGTTGAAAAACCATACCAATTTTTTGACGATGAACGTTTATATCTACTTTCATATCGGCAAGGTCTTCGCCATTGAAAAATATTGAGCCACCCGTTGGGTCTTCCATACAATTAATACATCTTAAAAAGGTAGATTTACCACAGCCCGACGGACCGATAATTGCAACAACGTCACCTTCGTAAACGTCTAAATCTAACCCTTTTAAAACTTCTACGTTGTCAAAACTTTTACACAATTTTTGAACTGATAAAACTTTCTTCTTTTCCATATTATCTCTCACTCTTTTTTAATTTATTTTCTAAAACTCTTACGCCCCAAGAGATAAGTAAAACGATAACAAGATATACAACACCTAATGCTAAGTAAGGAATAACGTAAGACATACTTACTCCGGCAAGTTTTGTAAACGCCCTTGTTAAGTCGATTGTTGCAACGTAACCTGTAATTGACGTTTCTTTAACTAAAACGATAAACTCATTACCAAGAGTAGGTAAAATGTTTTTTACTGCTTGTGGAATTACAATTTTAAACATTGTAGTCCAATAAGATAAACCAACTGCTCTACCTGCTTCCATTTGCCCTGAGTCAACCGAATTAATACCACCACGCATAATTTCACTAACGTAAGCACCACTATTTAAACCAAAAATTGCAATCGCAACAGGTAAACCACTATCAACAGCGATACCCATAAGTGGTAAAAGTACGTGATAACTTATAAGAAGTTGCACCATCATTGGCGTACCCCTAAAAAGTTCTACGTAACAACCGCAAATTTTATCTAAAATTCTTGGTAAACGTTTGTATTTAGGCATTACCCTAATAATCGCTATAATCGTTCCTATTAAAATACCTATAAGCAAGCCTAATACGGCTATTAATGCAGTATTTAACAATCCTTCTAAAACTATTTTATAGCCGTTTTTTGTTATGAGAGCATCAATGAATTTCTCCCACAATAATTTGTAATCATTATTCATATCAATTACCAAATTAAAGGCTTAGTATAAAACCAAGCCTTTAACAACCTTATTTGTTTAATTTAATTATTTGTTTGCGCAAATAGTGCTTAATAAGTCAACTACCGTACCTGCTGATGCTAATTTACTATAATCAGATTCTTTGCAAAGAAGAACGATTGATTCAGTATAGTAACTTGTTGAGAAATTAACAACTTCTTTTCTTTCGTTTGTGATTGTAATACCACTCATTGCAATATCAACACCGTTAGCGCCAACAGACGTTACAACGCTTGCGAAAGGCATATCGTCAATAACTAATTCTAAATCAAGTTCGTTAGCAATAAGTTGTGCAATTTCCATATCAATACCATAATACTTTTCTTCGTCGTAGTATTCCCAAGGTGGAAATTCAGCGTTTGTTGCAACAACTAATTGACCTGCTTTATTTTCGTTGTTTTTAGTTGCTGATGTAACACCAACGTAACTTTCTACGTCTTCTGCCATATACTTGTCAATAATTGCTTGTATTTCAGCAGATTTGTTAGCAACTATATCATTAATCGCTGCATTAAGTTCTGGTTGATTTTTGTCCATTGCTATACCGTAGAATTCAGTAGAAAATGCGATATCAATATATTTAATACCTTGCATTGTATTGCAAATGCTTGTTGCAGTTGCCTTATCGCACATAACGTAATCAATGTTGCCGTTTAACATTGCAGATGCTGCAAGAGGGAAAGTTTCATAAGAACTAATTTTAACACCCTTTAAACATTCAGCATACATTAAACTTGTCGTACCTTCTTGAACACCGATTTTTACATCTTTGTTACCACACGCTGTAAAAGTAAATAACGATGCTACTGCTAAAATTCCAGCTAATATCGCTGTTAAAAACTTTTTCATATTTTTTATCTCCTAAAAAATTATTTTTTGTTTATTCAAAGCCGTGTTTTGCTTTGATACGAATATATTACACCTTTATTTTTCATAAGTCAACAAATTATGCATAAATATTCAAAATTTTTTATATTTTTTCATTTTTATTTATATTTTTTAAATTTTATGCAATATTTTATGAATATTTTTAATTTTTATGCATTTTTTTGTTTTTATGTATTCAAATTACAACTTTTAAGGTTATAAAAAATGAAAATAAAAAAAGAATAAACAAAAAGTTTATTCTTAATTATTCTAAATCTACCCTTGCCTTTGCATTTAAGGTAAGGTCGGCAAAATTGCCTTTTAAATATTGTATATAACCTTCTGCTGCTATCATTCCTGCATTATCCGTACAAAGCCATTTTTCTGGTAAAACTAATTTTACGCCTAATTTTTCACAAGCCGTAGTCATTTTTTCACGAAGCAAAGTGTTTGCTCCTACGCCACCACCAACAGTTACCGTTTTATAGCCAAACTCTTTAATTGCTTTTACAGTTTTATCAACGATAACTCCTATCGCATTTTCTTGAAATGAACACGCTACGTCGGGTATGCTATAATCTTCGCCCTTTTGCTTTTTAGTGTGAACGTAATTTATTACTGCCGTTTTTAAACCACTATACGAAAAATCATAACCTTGTTTACCTTTTAGCATTTTAGGAAAAGTTATTACGTTACTTCCTAATTTAGCAACTCTTTCGATATTAGGTCCACCCGGATATTCTAAACCTAAAACTCTTGCAATTTTATCAAATGCTTCGCCAACGGCATCGTCAAGCGTTTTGCCTATAATTTTATAAGTATCGTAATCGTCAACGCCTATAATTGCCGTATGTCCACCACTTGCTAAAACGCTTAAAAAAGGTGGTTTTAAATCTTTATCACATAAATACGACGCCGATAAATGCCCCCTTATATGACTTACGGGTATAAGTGGAACGTTTAACGAATAAGCAAGTGCCTTTGCATACGACACGCCTACAAGCAACGCCCCTAAAAGCCCTGCACCATAAGTTACGGCGATAGCGTCAATATCTTTAAGGGTTAAATTAGCATCGTTGACTGCCTTTTCGACACATTGAGATATTGCTACCGTATGAGCCCTTGACGCAATTTCAGGCACGACGCCACCAAACTTGACGTGTTCGGTACAAGAACTCATAATACACGAAGATAAAAGTTCCCTACCACGGCATATAGCACACGCCGTTTCGTCACAACTTGATTCAATGGCTAATATGACGGCATCTTTTTTAATGCCTTTTTTAAAAACGTCATTTGTATACATTACGATTTTTTAAGATATTCTATAATAAAGTTATCAATTTCTCCGTCCATAACGGCTTGAACGTTGCTACTTTCTGCACCCGTTCTATGGTCTTTAACAAGAGTGTAAGGACAAAATACGTAAGAACGAATTTGGCTACCCCACTCGATTTTTTTAATTTCGCCTTTAATTTCTTGTGCTTCTTGCATTCTTTCGGCTTCACGCTTTTCAACAAGTTTACTCATAAGCATTTTCATTGCTTGTTCTCTGTTTTGAATTTGTGAACGTTCATTTTGACACGCAACTATAATACCTGTCGGTATATGCGTAATTCTTATTGCCGATTCCGTTTTATTAACGTGTTGGCCACCTGCACCCGACGAACGAAAAGTATCTACTTTTAAATCTTCTTGCCTAATTTCAATTTCGTCGCTATCTTCAATTTCAGGCATTACTTCAACTGACGAAAAAGACGTTTGCCTACGTGCGTTAGCATCAAACGGAGAAATTCTAACAAGCCTATGAACACCCTTTTCGCTTTTTAAATAACCGTAAGCGTTTACACCTTCTACCCTAAAAGATACGCTTTTAATACCTGCACTATCACCTTCAAGACGGTCAAGTTCAGTTATTTTATAGTCGTGTTTTTGTGCGTATAAAATGTAAAGACGATAAAGCATTTCCGTCCAATCGCATGCTTCTGTTCCACCTGCACCGGCATGCAAAGTCATCAATGCGTTGCAACCATCGTATTTGCCCCTTAAAAGTGATTGAAGCCTTATTTCTTCAATATCTTCTTCTGCCTTTTTTAAATCAAGGTCAACTTCTTCTAAAAAGGTATCGTCATTTTCTTCTTCTGCTAAAACGATAATTTCTTCGGCATCGGCAATCGCCTTTTCGGCTTTATCAAAAACTTCAATTTTGTTTCTTATAGCTTGCGCCTTTCTTGAATATTCAGTTGATTTTTGCAAATTAGTATAAACTTCTTCTTTTTCAAGTTCTTTTTCGTAAAATTCAAGTTCTTCCCTTGCTTTTGAAATATCAAGGGAATAACCTGCTTCCTTTAAAGTTGCTTTTAAGTCTATAATTTTTTGCCTATATAAATCAGTTCTAATCATAGTTAATTAATTTTTTCCACAACAATTTTTATATTTTTGGCCACTGCCACACGGACATAAATCGTTTCTACCAACTTTTTTAACGGTACGTGTTATAGTGCCTTGTGGTCTTGCCGTTGCATCAGTAGGATTTTCACGTCTAACAGGAGTTGCTCTAATTTCGCCCTTTAATAACGTTTTAACAGTATCGTTTTGAATATTTTCAACCATTTCTTCAAACATATTAAGACCTTCACGCTTAAAGGCGTTAATAGGATTTTCGTGCGCATAACCACGAAGCGAAATACCACGTTTTAAAATAGTCATAGCGTCGATATGTTCAATCCATTTAGAATCAACGTTCTTTAAGAAAATGAACCTTTCAACTTCGCTAAAATCAATGCCCATTTCGTTATAGCGTTTAATCTTTTCTTCATAAACTTCAATAACCTTTGCAATAATTCTATTTAAAAATTCGTTGTAGTCCCAATTTTCAAGCCTACTATCAGTAATAAAGTTAGTTTCTTTTGGTAAAAGTTTTTCTTCTAAGGCGTTGTTTAACGCATCTTTATCCCACTTAGACGGTTCTTTTGAAATATTAACCGTATTTGAAATTACGCTTGCAACGATATCAGGAATTAAGTTTAATACGTCTTGGTGTACGTTTTCACCTTTTAAAACTTTCATTCTTTCGTCGTAGATAACTTGACGTTGAGTATTTAAAACGTCATCGTATTCAATAATTTGACGACGAATACCAAAGTTTTTACCTTCAATCATTCTTTGTGCGTTTTCAATTTGGTTAGACATCATTTTTGACTGAATAGGCGTATCTTCGTCCACTTTAAACATATCGTAAACTTTCATAAGCCTATCTCCACCAAAACGCTTTGCTAAATCGTCTTCAAGAGAAATATAGAATACCGAAGAACCCGGGTCGCCTTGACGGCCTGCTCTACCACGAAGTTGGTTGTCGATACGGCGTGATTCGTGCCTTTCTGTACCGATAATGTGTAAACCGCCAACTGCCATAACTTCTTGTTTTTCTTTTTCAGTTTCAGCACTATGTTTAGCAAGTAATTGCTTGTATTCTGCCCTTACTTGTAAAACTTCGTCTGAAACGTTTTGAACGTAACTTGTAGCAAGTTCGATAACAGCATCGTCTAATCCCCTATTTTTTAAATCTTGTTTAGCAAGATATTCAGGGTTACCACCAAGTAAAATATCCGTACCACGACCTGCCATATTCGTAGCGATAGTAACTGCACCTTTTTTACCTGCTTGTGCAATAATTTGCGCTTCTCTTTCGTGGTTTTTAGCGTTTAAAATATTGTGCTTAATTCTATTTTTGATAAGATATTTAGAAATTTCCTCACTCTTTTCAACTGTAATTGTACCAACTAATATAGGTTGTCCTTTTGCGTGAGTTTCGATAATATCGGCAATAATTGCACGCATTTTACCCTTTTCGGTAGAATAGATAATGTCTGGCATATCTTTTCTAATCATAGGTAAGTTAGTTGGAATTTCAAGAACGTCAAGCCCGTAAATTGTTCTAAACTCTTCTTCTTCCGTTTTAGCCGTACCCGTCATACCCGAAAGTTTATCGTAAAGACGGAAATAGTTTTGGAAAGTAATAGTTGCGTGAGTTTTATTTTCGTTTCTAACGGTAACGTTTTCTTTCGCTTCGATTGCTTGGTGAAGCCCGTCAGAATATCTACGACCTATCATAAGACGGCCTGTAAATTCGTCAACTATAATAATTTCACCATCTTGAACTACGTAGTCGTTATCCCTTTTGAAAATGTGGTGTGCTTTTAACGCTTGTTGTATGTGGTGTGATAAATCGGCATTTTCGATATCGGCAAAGTTTGCTATGCCAAAAAACCTTTCGGCTTTTACTGCACCACTTTCAGTTAATTGAACGCTTTTGTCTTTAATATCAAGCGTAAAGTCAACTTCTTTCATAAGGGTTTTAACAAACCTGTTTGCTTGAATATACATTTCACTTGACTTGCCACCACGACCCGAAATGATAAGTGGAGTTCTTGCTTCGTCAATTAAAATTGAGTCAACTTCGTCGATAATAGCAAAAGAAAGTCCCCTTTGTACCATATCTTCAAGTTTAACTTTTAAATTGTCCCTTAAATAGTCGAAGCCGAATTCGTTGTTCGTTCCGTACGTGATATCGCAAGCATAAACTTGTCTTTTTTGGTCGTCGGTTAAGTTGTGAACGTTTACACCAACCGTTAAGCCTAAATATTTATAAACTTTACCCATCCATTCAGCGTCACGGCTTGCAAGATAGTCGTTTACCGTAACAACGTGAACACCTTTGCCTGTTAACGCACTTAAATAAACGGGAAGCGTTGCCATTAAAGTTTTACCTTCACCTGTTTTAAGTTCTGCAACCCTACCTTGGAATACGCATATACCACCCATTAATTGAACTTTGTAGTGACGCATATTAAGTACACGGAAACTTGCTTCCCTTACCGTTGCGAAAGCATCAATTAAAATATCGTCTAACGTTTCGCCGTTAGATAATCTACCTTTTAAAATGTTAGTTTGATTTTTAAGTTCTTCTTCTGACATTTTTTCGTATATAGGCGACTTTTCAATGATTTTATCAGCAAGTTTGCCTATGTTACGTAAATTTACCCTTGTATCGTGATTAAGTATGTATTTTATAAGACCCATAACTCTCTCCCTAAAAATAATATACTTTTTTATTTTACAACATTTTAGCGTTTTAGTAAACAATTTTTATAGTTTTTAACGGCTTAAATTAATATTTTATTAATTTTTTTGCATTTTTTGCCATTATTTTTAAACTTCATTTAAGGTTTTTTAATATTTTTTTCGTTAAAATTTTTTAAAAAAGAAAAACGCCGTTGATTTTATAAAATCAAACGGCTAATTTTTACTACCTTTCATAATCCTTTTGAACAGACGCTATCGTTAACACGAAAACCTTTTCTGCTCCCTTTTTAACAAGTTCTTTACTAATTACGTTACAAGTTGCTCCCGTTGTTAATACGTCATCAACAAGTAATACGTTTTTATACTTTTTATCTAACTTATTTACCTTGAACGCACCTTTTAAATTTTTGCCCCTTTCAACAACGTCTAACGTGGCTTGACGTTTTGTTTCTTTAACCTTAAAAACAATATCATCCCTATACTCTAAATTTAAAACGCTTGCTAACTTTTTTGCTAATATTTGCGACTGATTATATCCCCTTTCTCTCAATGATTTTTTAGTCATAGGAACACTCACTATAACGTCGCAATTAAAAAATCTTTTATAGTATAATTCTCTTAAATCTTCAATAAAAATATCTAACAAATACGTCTTTTCGTTATACTTTACGTCTTTAATTAGTTTAGGAATATTCCCCTTATATTCATAAATACTACGTGCTTCAAAAAACTCTAAATTCCTATCGATGCAAGAATCGCAATAAGGCGTAGAATAGGCCGTTTTTCTACCACAATGGTTGCACCTTGCTTCGCCTATTTTATAAATTTCGCTTTGACAAGATTGACAAAAATATTCTTTATTAAAAATTTCTTTATCGCAACAATTACAAGTGTAATTTAAAGGAAAAACGTTTTCTTTAATTTTTTCTATTATAAGGTTTTTAACTTTTGTTAACATTTAATTATTACCATCAACAATCACCCTTTGACCACAAAAAACGTAGTCAACGTAATTAATCTTTTTAAACACTTCTTTTTGAACGCTGAACTTTTTACACACGCTATCGATATCGTCAAACGCTTCAACTTCGTATATCTTTTTATACGTTTTTACATATAGTATTTTACCACTAATATCTTGATTTTTCAATACGTTTTCTATAAAAATTACCCTTTCCGTCGTTGAAAATTTTTTAGCGACGTCAGTTATCGTTTCACCTTCTTGCACTACGTAAAATCCTTTGCCGTTTTTTAAAATAACGTTTTCTAAAATTTCCATAATTTAATATATTTGTTTTGTGCAAAAAGTATTCTACTTACGTCACTTATTTAATAAAATATATCGTATGAGGTGCTATTATTAAAAAACTTGCTAAAACGATGTTCTTCGTTACTTTATTTTCTTGCATTGAAAGATTTTTAGGCTTTGTTTATAGAATATTTTTATCACGCACGTTAGAAAGTCAAGGTATGGGCATTTACCAAATTTCACTATCGGTTATAGGACTTTTAATGACTTTAACGGCATCGGGAATTCCTATCACCGTTTCACGATTAATGGTAAAATATAAAGCCGAACGCAACACTTTAAATAGTTTTACAACAATATCGGCAGGGCTATTTTTGTCTCTTATCATTTCTCTGCCTATCGTTGTATTTTTGCTTATATTTCCTAACTTTTTCGATTTTATTTTTACCGATACACTTTGTTCAAAAGTATTAAGCATAATGCTCCCCGGCGTTGTTATTACTTCACTTTACGCTGTAATTCGTGGTTATTTTTGGGGCGAAAAAAAGTTCTTTACCTACTCTATTATTGAACTTTTAGAAGAAGTGGTTATGCTTATTTTCGGCATAATTTTAATTTCTAATGCCGTATCTATTTACGACGGCGTTATAAAAGCAGGCTACGCCGTACTATTTTCATACATATTTTCGTTTGTTACGGCTTCGATACTATATTTTATAAACGGCGGACGATTACAAAACCCGTTTAAAGAATTAAAGCCTTTATTTAGTTCGTCGTCGTCAATTACCGTTATGAGAACAACGGCTTCACTTATAAACACCCTAATTGCCATAATTTTGCCTATGCAACTTGTTCTTTCAGGGCTTTCAAATGAAGACGCTTTATCTCGCTTTGGCGAACTTTCAGGCATGTGTATTCCATTAATTTCAATACCTTCAACCGTAATAGGTTCTATTGCTGTTGTTTTAGTTCCTGAACTTTCGGATAATTTTTATCGCCATAACGAAATTACTTTAAAAAATAATATTGAAAAGGCTATAAAATGTTCTGTGTTTATTGCGTGCCTAATAATCCCTTCGTTTATTGCTCTTGGTAAAGATTTAGGCGTTTTATTATTTTCAAATATAAATGCAGGCATTTACGTTTCAAGAGCGTGTATTATAATGTTCCCTATGAGCATTACTCTTATTACAACAAGTATGTTAAATAGTTTAAACTTAGAAAAAAAGACACTTTTTTACTATCTTATAGGTGCAGGCGTTTTACTATTTTGCATTTACTTTTTACCTAAATATATAGGCGTTTATTCTCTTGTTTTAGGACTTTTATTAAGTCATTTAATAACTTCAACTTTTAACCTTTTATTATTAAAAAAAACCTGCAAAAAACCACCTAAAATTATAGCGTTTTTAATTGCAAGTTTAATATTTATAATTCCTTCAACACTTCTATGCTATTTGTTAAACGGCATTTTACAACGTTTTATTCCTAAATTTATTAGCATTATAATTTGTGGAAGTATTACAACTTTATTTAGTTATTTGTTTTATAGAGTTTTCGACTTAATTAATATTAAAGACTACATTAAATAAGTTTGATTTTTTTAAGCACGGGAATTGATATAAACAATAACGCAAAGTTAAATATACTAACTAATATTTGCATTTTAAATATTAGCCTATAACAAACGTAGGCAAAATAACTAACGTTTGTGCCGAAAAATTCGTTAACGTAATTTAAAACGGCAGTTGAAAATCCCATTATTTTATTGTAAAAATAAAAACCCGTAGAATTAATTAGAATTGTACATACAAAAAGAGAACAAACACAAATTAAAGCCGTTTTTAATAATGGCTTTTCATTATTTTTTATAAAAATTAAGCCTGATAAAAAGGCTAAAACACCGGTAGAAAGCCCTACCCACGGCATATACATATAACCTGCCGAATTTATCAAATAACCTATAAAGTCGGCTAACATACACGCAAAAAAGCCACTTATTGGCCCTACAATTACACCCGTTAAAGCCGAAATCATTATAGTAAATGAAAATTGCGTATCAAGTAATTTAAACTCAAAAAACGAATTAAAAACAACGTTTATTGCCGTAAGTAATCCTAAATACGCTATTTTTTGCGCGTGTGACTTACCACTTAAAAATTTTGAAAAAAGTATTTTTGACATAATAAAAACCCCCTGCATACAGAAGGTCCGTTAAAAAGGTTTTACCCAAAAGCAACGGACGCACCCTCAAACCGCAACGAATTCGTTTTCGTTCATAGACAACATCCCATTCTATGACACTTAACGCTATCGGGCTACTCTGCTTGGTAATATAATAACACATTTTAAAAAACTTTGCAAAGCAAAAGTGTATATTTTTTTAGTTTAACGAAATAATTTTAATATGGTACTTGTATTTGTTCGTTCAACGATAATATATTTTGCGTGTTTAGTTATAATTAGGCTTATGGGCAAGCGACAAATCGGCGAAATGCAACCTTTTGAACTTGTTGTTACGTTAATTATCGCTGAACTTGCTTGTATTCCTATGAGTGACGTTTCTATTCCACTTTTATACGGAGTTTCGGCAATAATTGCCGTATTTATAATACATCAACTAATGGCTCTTTTATCGGCGTATAAAACGGTATTTAAAACACTAATTTCGGGCAAGCCTTCCGTCGTTATAAACAAGGACGGAATTGATTTTAAAGAATTGCAAAAAAACAACCTTGACGTTGACGATTTAATTGAGTCGTTAAGAGGTTTAGGCTACTTTTCGTTAGATAGCGTACTTTATGCTATTTACGAATCAAACGGCACGTTAACAGCCGTTGAAAACCCTAATAAAAAAGGGGGGGATTCTTTACCCGTATTAATATATAAAAACGGCAAAGAAAATACCGATAACACAAAACTATTAAATGTTAAAAAAGAAGATTTTATCGCAATTTTTAGTGAGTGTAACGTTAAAAATTATAAGAACGTAAAGGTGGTTACTATTGACGGAGACGGCAACTATTATCTGCAAGAAAAGAACAAAAAATTTATTACGGGCAAGTACGATTTAATAAAGGGGGCAAAATGGTAAAATCAATAATTTCAACGGCTATTGCTATAATTTTATTAGTTTCGCTTTCGATATTTGAGCAAAAAATTATCGATAATACTTTTAATGAATTAAGCGAACGTTTAGTAGTTGTTTATGATAAAACTGAAAATCACACTGCCGTTAAAGACGACGTTTTAGCCTATCAAAAATTTTGGATAAAAAAGAAAGAATTTTTACACGTTTTTATTCCACATAACGAAATAAAGGAATTGGATTTATGGATAAGCGAAAGCGTTACTTTAATTGAAAATGAAAAGTACGATGACGCCATCTCAAAACTAAACGTGGTTATGGAGTTAGTTGAACAAATACCTAAAACTTTTGCTTTAAGAATTGAAAACGTTTTATAAAAAACACCATAAGCATTTTCGCTTTATGGTGTTTTTTGTTGTTTTTAATTATAAAACAAGTCCGTCGTAAAGAGCTTTTATAGCCTTTTCAAAATCATTATTTGAAACGCCTACGATAATATCGAACTCTTTAATACCTTGTGAAATAGTTTTAATATTGATGTCGTTTTTACCAAATACTGAGAATATCGTTCCCGAAATACCTGGCTTTAATACCATATTACTACCTACAACGGCAACTAACGACAAGTCATTATCAACTTCAACTGATAAAACGCCGTCGATATTTTTTATATCGCTAATTAAGTCGTAGGTGATTTTTTCAGTACCCTTTCCGTTTACAACAATAGTAAATGAATCGACTGCCGTTGGCACGTGCTCAACGTCAATACCATATTTATCAAATACGTTTAACGCTTCCCTAATAATAGCCAACTTACCCCTTGACATCTTTTTAACGATAGTAAACGCCCTAAAATTCTTTTTACCTGAAATACCTGTAATAAAACAATCAGGATTATCTTGCACTTCACGGCAAATAATAGTTCCTTCGTCTTCGGGACGATTTGTATTTAAGATATAAATAGGGATATTATCTTCTCTTATAGGATAAACCGTTTCTTCGTGAAGAACGCTTGCACCCATATATGAAAGTTCTCTAAGTTCATCGTAAGAAATTTCTTTAATCTTTTTAGGGTTTTCAACAATACGTGGGTCTGCCATTAAAATACCAGAAACGTCAGTCCAATTTTCGTATTTTTCCGCCTTAACGCCCATAGCCATAATTGAACCTGTTATATCTGAGCCACCCCTTGAAAATAAGTGAATTTCGCCCGTTGGATACGCACTATAAAAGCCTGGTACAACTATGTTTTTAAATTCGTTATACTTTTCAATTATTGCTTGTTTAGTTTTTTGCTTATCAAGTTTACCATTGAAATTTGTAAAAATCATTTCAGTTGAGTCAACGAAAATATAGCCTAAATATTTAGCCATAAGTTTAGCACATAAATATTCCCCGCGTGAAACAATATAGTCTTCGCCTAAGCCTTTTTTGATATTTTCAACTAAAATTTCTTTTTCTTTTTCAAAATCAACTGCTATATTTAATTCGTTAGCAATTTCAATATACCTATCAAAAATTTGATTTAATATATTCGTATAATCGATATGGTATTTAACGTGAGAAGATAAAAGATA
This sequence comes from Christensenellaceae bacterium, assembly GCA_045645865.1. GTDB lineage: Bacteria > Bacillota > Clostridia > Christensenellales > Borkfalkiaceae > HGM11412. Next base: position 87,580 of record JAZRJP010000015.1, read on the forward strand.
TAACATATCAGTAATTTTAGTATCGTTACTATACCTTTTGCCAGGAGCCGATACAACTACTATCTTCCTTTTTTTATCACTTTCAATAATACTTTTTACTTTTGCAAATTGAGTAGCGTTCGCAACTGAACTACCACCAAATTTAGTTACCGTTATCATAATAAAATTCCTTCTTTAAATTTTGTCACTATTAATAAGTTTTTTAGCAATTTGTACAGCGTTTGCTGCCGCACCTTTTCTAATATTGTCGCTTACGCAGTAGAAAATAATACCATTTTCACAAGACAAGTCTTTTCTAATACGTCCAACGTAAACTGCATCGTTACCATTTGAAACAGTTGCAACAGGGTAAACGTTATTTTTAGGGTCGTCTAACACAACGATACCTTCTTGACTTTTAAACGCTTCCCTAATTTCGTCAAGAGTAAACGACTTTTCAAGTTCTGCCATAATACATACTGCGTGTGAGTTTAAAACAGGTACTCTTACGCAAGTTGCTGAAACAGGTAAATTTGGTAAGTGTAAAATCTTTCTTGTTTCGTTTACCATTTTAATTTCTTCTTTTGTGTAACCATTATCTAAAAATACGTCGATATGAGGGATACAAGTTTTTGAAATGTTGTACGGATAAAATTGTGGTTCTTCACCGTTTAAAGTTCTAATTAAGTCGTTTTTACCCTTTTGACCACTACCTGAAACGGCTTGATAAGTCGTATAAACTACTCTTTTAAGACCAAAGTTTTCTTGTAAAGGTTTAAGAGGTAATACCGATTGAATTGTGCTACAATTTGGATTTGCTACTATATTTCTACCTTTACCAAAATCGTCAACGTTGATTTCAGGAACGATTAACGCACAATCTTCTGCCATACGCCAAGCACTTGAATTGTCAATAACTACTGCACCACTTTTTTCTGCTTCGGGAGCCCATTTAGTACTAATATCGCCACCTGCTGAGAAAAGAGCAATTTCAACACCTTCAAAACAACCTTCTTTTAATTCTTTAACGATATATTTTTGACCATCGTATTCAATTTCTTTACCTGCACTTCTTGAAGAAGCGAATAAAGAAAGTTCTTTTATAGGGAAGTTATATTCTTTTAATACCTTTAAAAACGTTGAGCCAACTAAACCTGTTGCTCCTACTACTGCCACGTTATACTTTTTCATAATTTTACTCCTTGTCTTAAAAAATTCTCGCAACAAATTTATAATTGTTTACGTTATCCATTTTATCAATGATTTTACCTTTTACGCCGTCATAAACGTAATATTTGCTATCGTCAAACCTATTTGAAACGTTAAACTTATTATTATTTTCAAAATAGTAAGGCGAAATTTTATTATTAATTCTAATAATATCACTAACCATAGCCGTTGCCGTAGGGAACCTACCCGCACCCTTGCCGTAAAAACCAAGTGTGCCGTTGCTTTCGCCGTCGTAATAAATTCCGTTGAATTCGTAATTTACTGAACTTAATGGATTTTCATTTGTTAAAAGCACTGGTTCTACTGAAACTTTTACGTTACCATTATCAAAAATTGATTCGGCAACGAATTTAAGAGTATATCCTAAATCGTTTACGTCTTTTAAAATAGCGTCGGTAACGTTTGTTATACCATAATTGTATATTTCGTTGTAAGGCACGTAACCACCATAAGCAATACTTGATAAGATACAAATTTTTCTTACCATATCAAGACCTTCTAAATCGGCAGTTGCATTAAGTTCGGCAAAACCTAACTTTTGTGCTTCTTTTAACGCATCTTCTAACGAAAGTTTATCAACAACCATACGTGTTAAAATATAGTTTGTCGTTCCGTTTATTATACCGTATATTCTATTAACTTTATTTGCTTTTATGCTATCTATTAAAGAACAAATGATAGGTATTCCCCCACCAACTGACGCTTCGCAAAGAAAATATACTCCCTTTTCTTTTGCTAATGAATAAAATTCTTCCATATGCTTGCTTACAACTTCTTTATTAGACGTAACAACGCTTTTACCATTAGATAATGCTTTAATGATACATTCGTAAGGAAATTTATCGCCACCCATCGCTTCAACAACAACGTCTATTTCAGGGTTTGAACAGACTTCGTCAATAGTTTCACTAAACCTTTCTTTAAGTAAATCTTTTTTAGTAGGCAAGTCGAATACCTTTAAAACTTTTATGCCGTCCTTACCTTGTAAGTCGTCAACAAGTTTTAATACGCCTCCACCTATTACTCCACAACCAAGTATTCCTATGTTCATAATTTCTCCTATTCAAACGCAACTAACGTTACGTCTTTAACTTTTTGTATGCTTTTTAAATTAGATATTAATTCGTATATTGTGTTGCTTAAATCGCTTACGTCTAACGTAATTGTTATAAACGCAATATTTCTTATAGGCATTTCTTGCGTTATCGTTAACACGTTGCCTTGATAAAAGGCTATTAAGTTTAACACGTTAGAAAGTACGCCCTTTTGATTTTCAGTTTTTAAAGTTATAATTGCTTTTTTACCTTTATCACTTCTAAACTCAAAAACCTTGTCTTTATATTTGTAAAAAGTTGAACGGCTTATGTCAAGTTCTTTACAAACGTCGCTAACACTTTTATTTTCATCGTTTACCATTTCGACTGCCCTTATAACTTTTAAAAAGAAACTTGGTAAAACGTCTTTTTTAACGATTAGAAAATCACTTTGCTTCATACTAATTTTGCTCCGTCGCTTACAGAAAGTTTAATAACCTTCCATTTTGCGTTATCAATAATTTTTGGCATAGCCTTTTCAAGCCCATCAGTTAAGCCAACTGCTAAAAGTGTAGGTCCTGCACCACTAATTGCTACTGCATAGCCGTTTTCTTCGGCTATTTTTTTAACCTTGTCCCCACCTTTTATTAAAGAGAAACGATATGGTTGATGCAACCTGTCGTTAAACACTTCTTTAATAGTGTTCATATCGGCACTTTCAAAAGCCTTAAACGCTATTGCCGTGCGTGAAATATTATGTATTGCATCTTTAAGCGAAATTTGTTTTGGTAACGCTTGCCTTGCTATTTTTGTTGAAAGTTCAAAGTTAGGAATTAAAGCGTAAATAACAATATCTTTACTAATTTTTGAGTTTACCGTTATAATTTCGCCGTTTTCTTTGGTAACTGAAATTGAAAAACCACCTTTAAAGCAAGGTACTACGTTATCTGGGTGACCTTCAATCATAGTAATAATTTTGCAAATTTCGTCGCTTGTCAAAATGTTTTTAAGCATATAGTTAGCACCAAGAACGCCGGCAACTATACACGTAGCACTACTACCTAAACCCCTTGCAGTAGGTACTTGACAATCAACCATAGTTATTTTACAAGGCACGTATTTTTTACCTATAACTTCAAAAACTTTTTTGTAAGAATACATTACCAAATTGTTGTTAACGTCGTTTTTGCCAAAGCCTTCAAGAGTGTCAAACTTGCTATTTTCAAACGAGAAAGTATTGTATAAAGATAACGATAAGCCCATACAATCGAATCCACAACCTAAATTTGCCGTAGAACAAGGGACTTTTATAGTAACCTTTCTATGATTTTTAAATTGAACTAAATCGATTATTTCTTCTTTTTTCATAACGACTTTTTTATTGTCGCAATCAATTAATTTCTTTATTCCGTAAGGAATTTTTACGTTTGCTTTTTTAGATATATCGTCAACTAAATCAAATTCGCTTTTACAAATATCCATATCAAGTGCCAACGCTATTGTTGAAGCAAACTTAAACGGACTTGCCGTCGAAACGATTATAGTTTTTAAACCGTTATCTGCCGTCTTTTCATAAGAATTATATGCTACTGCCGTGTGCGGGTCTATTAAATACGAATATTTATCGAACACCCTTTTTATAGTTTGCAACGTTTCTTCTTCTGTTGAGTAACTTGCCGTAAATTCGTTTAACCTATTCATTTCTTCTTCGGTTAACTTGTAAACACCCTTTTCTTTTAAAGACGCCATACATTGGTTAACTCTATCAAAGTTTTTATCTACAACGTAGTATAAAAGCCTTTCTAAGTTTGAAGAAATCAAAATATCCATTGCAGGTGAATTTGATTTATAAAACTCCCTATTTTTATCGTAAACACCTTCGTTAAAGAATTTTGTTAAAACGTTGTTTACGTTAGAAGCACAAGTAAACCTTTCAATAGGTACACCTATCATTTTAGCAAGGTATCCAGCAAATATATCACCAAAATTTCCCGTAGGTACGCTAACGTTAAATTTTTCGCCTAATTTTAAGTAGCCTTTTTTAACGCTGTAACAATAAGCGTAAACGTAATAAATAATTTGTGGTATAAGCCTACCTATATTTATTGAGTTTGCCGAAGATAAAATTATGCCGTTATCCTTTGGATATGAAGCAAACACGTCTTTTACAAATGATTGACAATCGTCAAAATTGCCTTTTACGGCTATTGCCTTAGTCTTTTCGTTAGTATAATAAAGCATTTGCCTTTCTTGAATTTCACTAACGCCACCGTCAGGATATAAAACAACTGTATCAAATAAAGGATTTTGAATAAAACTTGAAAGTGCTGCTCCACCCGTATCGCCACTTGTTGCAACTAAAATTAACGATTTATCAGTTACGTTATTTTTCTTTTTAGCAATTTCAATTAAAAACGGCAACATTGTAAGAGCCATATCTTTAAATGCAAGAGTAGGCCCGTAAAATAATTCTAAAAACGAAACGTTGCACATATCAACGATATTACAAAAATCTTCTGTAAAATTGATTTTGTTATACGCTAATGAAATTGCACTATTAATTTCATCGTCAGTAAAATCGTCAAGAAAAATTCTTAAAACGTCAAACGCTATTTCTGTATAAGATTTTTCAACGTAGTTATTATCAATATTTAATTTTTCAATTTTTGTTGGTATAAAAAGTCCACCATCTTTTGCTAAGCCTTGTAGAATTGCCTTACTTGCCGATAAACTTTCGCCCCCACGAGTAGAAATATACATACATTTTTCCTTCTATTTATTATTATAAATATAATAATATATTTATCGCAAAAAAACAAGTGTTTGCACATAAAAAACAAAAAGTTTTTATTACAAGCACAAAAAAGGGGTGATTGTGTTTATATCAAACACTATCACCCTAAAAAATTAAATTTTCACTCGCAAAAAGTATTAATCAAGTTCAAAGTCGCCTGTGTAAAGTCTGTAATAATGACCTTTTTGTTGTAACAATTCTTGATGCGTACCCCTTTCGATAATTCTACCTTTATCTAACACCATAATAACGTCGGCATCTCTTACAGTTGAAAGTCTGTGTGCGATAATAAATACCGTTCTACCTTCCATAAGTTTGTTAGTGCCACGTTGAACTAAAAGTTCTGTACGAGTATCGATAGACGACGTAGCTTCGTCTAAAATCATTACGGGAGCACCTGATACGGCTGCCCTTGCTATTGATAATAACTGCCTTTGCCCTTGCGACAAGTTTGTTCCGTCATTTAAAAGCATAGTGTTATAGCCTTGTGGCAATCTTGTTATGAAGTCGTGTGCGTTTGCTAATTTTGCCGCTTCGATACAATCTTCGTCGGTAGCGTCAAGCCTACCATATCTAATATTCTCCATAACCGTACCTGTAAATAAGCACGTATCTTGTAAAACTATACCTAACGAACGCCTTAAATCACTCTTTTTGATTTTATTTACGTTAATACCATCGTATCTAATTTTACCATCGGCTATATCGTAAAATCTATTTAAAAGGTTTGTGATTGTTGTTTTACCTGCACCTGTTGCTCCTACGAAAGCAATTTTTTGACCAGGTTTTGCCGTTAAATTTACTTCGTGAAGAACTACTTTATCAGGACGATAACCAAAATCAACGTTTTCTAAAACAATTTCACCCGTAAGTTTGGTATAAGTTACACTTCCGTCGGCTTTATGTGGATGTTTCCACGCCCATAAGCCTGTTCTTTTTTCACTTTCAGTAACCGAGCCGTCGGCATTTTCTTTAGCGAATACTAACGTAACGTAGCCTTCGTCAACTTCTTCGGTTTGGTCAAGCAATTCGAACACCCTACTTGCACCTGCCATAGCCATTACAACTGAGTTTATTTGGTTTGAAACTTGACCGGTAGTATTAGCAAAACGCCTTGACATACCTAAGAAAGATACAACCGTTGCAATTTGCAATACTTCAACCATATTACCCGTTTCAAAAAGTGGTTTAAAACCGATATGAACGCCTTGACCACCCGTTGCGATAATAATTGCACCACCTATAAAGGCAATTAATACGTACATTATATTACCTATATTATGAATAATAGGCATAAGCATATTTGAAAAAGCGTGAGCACTATTTGAAACTTTATATAAATTTTCATTGATTTCATCAAACTTTTTAATTGCTTCTTGTTCGTGGCAGAACACCTTTACAACTTTTTGACCGTTAATCATTTCTTCAACGTAGCCTTCCATTTGACCAACAGCCTTTTGTTGAGCCATAAAGAATTTAGCACTATTGCCACCAATTACTTTTGTAACAAACATTATTACAATTAACCCTGCAACTACTGCAAGCCATAAAATAACGCTAATATAAATCATTACAAAGGTTAAAACAATAAGAGTAATTATTGTTGAACAAAGTTGTGGAATACTTTGTGAAATAAGTTGACGTAAAGCGTCAATATCGTTAGTGTAAACACTCATTATATCGCCACGGCTATTTCCGTCAAAATATTTAATAGGCAACTTTTCCATTTTATCAAACATTTTATTACGCAAATCCCTTAAAAATCTTTGCGTTAAAATTGCTCCTGCTTGATTGAACAATAAAGTTGAAACTACGTTTATTATATACACGCAACCTAAAACAACAAGAGTTTTTACAATTGTTGAAAATGCTTGCTCTGCCGTAACCATATTCCTAATTAAACAATCGTCAAGCGCCGTATATATATTGTTTAAGAATAAGCCACCAACCGAACCTGCTATCGCACTAATAACTAAACCGATTGCAACAAACAATAAAAGAATTTTATAGTCTTTAAAAAGCATTTTTAAAAGCCTTTTAAACGTCCCTTTTTTAGCCTTTCCACCCTTAGGGTTAAAACCTTTTCTTGCACCAGAAAATCTTGCCATTATTCGTTACCCCCTTGCGTAGCATTATTGCCTAATTGCTCTTTGTTTTGTGAATAATATACTTCACGATAAATTTCATTGTTTTTAATGAGTTCGTCGTGAGTGCCAAAACCATTGACTTTACCACCGTCTAAAACGATAATTTTATCGGCGTTTTCAACAGAACTAATACGTTGGGCAACTATAATTTTTGTTATGTGTGGAATATCTTGTATAAACGCTTTTCTTAAAAGTGCGTCAGTTTTCATATCAACGGCACTTGTAGAGTCGTCTAATATTAAAATTTTAGGATTTTTAAGTAATGCCCTTGCAATACATAACCTTTGTTTTTGCCCACCCGAAACGTTTGTACCACCTTGTTCAATATGAGTATTATATCCTTCGGGAAATTGAGTAATAAATTCGTGCGCTTGTGCAATTTTACAAGCATTTTCAATCTCTTCTAAACTTGCGTTTTTATCTCCCCAACGCATATTTTCAATAATTGAGCCTGAAAAAAGCACGTTCTTTTGTAAAACAACGGCAACGTTATCCCTTAAAATTTCCATATCATAGTCTTTTACGTCTTCGCCACCAACTAAAACTCTACCCTTACTTACGTCGTAAAGCCTTGAAATTAAACTAATTAACGTTGTTTTTGAAGAACCCGTACCACCGATTACACCTATAGTTTGACCTGATTTTATTTCTAAATTAACGTTTTCTAATACGAATTTTTCAGCGTCTTTTGAGTACATAAAACTTACGTCTTCAAAAGTGATATCGCCATTTTTTACGATAGTTAATGGATTTTCAGGGTTTGATAAGTTGCTTTCTTCGTCTAACACTTCAACGATACGTCTTGCCGATTCAGACGAAATTGTAATCATAACGAATATCATAGAAAGCATTTGAAGCGACATTAAAATTTGAAGTGAGTAAGTAAGTAAACTTGTTAAACCAAATACACTTAAATTTTGTTCGCCCCTTAAAATAATTTGCGAACCAAAAAAGGCTATTGCAAGAAGTGAAATGTTTAAGCAAAATTGCATTATAGGTGAGTTAAACGCTAAAATTCTTTCTGCCCTTGTAAAATCTTTGCATAATTCATTTGAAACGGTTGCAAACTTTTTGCTTTCATAATCTTCTCTAACGTACGCTTTAACAACACGAATACCATTAATATTTTCTTGCACTGATTTATTTAAATTATCATACTTTTTAAATACCTTTTTAAATATAGGCATTGCAAGTCTAATTAAAATAAAAATACCAAAACCTAAAACAGGTATCGTTATACAGAATATTGCAGGCAAAGTCGTACTAACGGCAAAACTCATAATTACTGAGAAAATGAACATTAACGGGCTACGAATTGCCGTTCTAATAATCATCATAAACGCCATTTGAACGTTTGTTACGTCAGTAGTCAACCTTGTTACTAAACTTGAAGAACTAAACTTGTCTATGTTTGAAAATGAAAAACTTTGTATATTTTTATACATATCCCCACGCAAGTTTTTAGCAAAACCCGTTGAAGCCTTTGCACAAAATTTTCCACCAAGCATACCTGCAATTAATGAAATTATAGCGCATAACACCATTAAAGAGCCGTATAATAACATATTTTTAGCGTCTTGATTTTGAAGCGCACCACCAAACAAGTTTATTAAAAATGGAATAGTAACCTCCATCGCAACTTCTATAACCATAAGCACAGGCGTTAATATAGTCGCACCTTTGTATTCCCTTAAACTTTTTGCTAATTTTTTAATCATATTACACCTTTTCTAAAACCGATTGCAATTTACTTAATATTGAAAAGAAAGTGTCCATTTCTTTTTGAGTTAAAGCATTTTTTAACTCATTATCAGTGTTTTCAAAACTTTTTTTAATAAAATTATGAATTGATAATCCCTTTTCTGTTAAAGAAATTTTTTTAAGCCTACTATCAAAATCAACGCTTTCACGCTTGATTAAGCCACCTTTTTCCATTCTATTTAGGGCTGCCGTTACCGTTGAACGCCTAATTTTAAACGCTTTTTCGATATCTTTTTGAAAAACGTCTTTATCTTGATTTTCACTTAAAAACCTAATAACGTACCCTTGTGAACCTAAAACTTGCCCTACTTCGTTCAACGTTTCGTGGCTAAAAGTTTTACGTCGAATTAAATTTGTAAGAACTTTTAATTCTTGTGAAATTGATTTGTTTTGCATAATTTTTTCCTTTAAAAATTGTTAGAACTCTAACATTTTAGCACGCTTTAATTTTAGTGTCAATCAAATAAACTACCCTTTAATAATTTTATTAAAATTTTGTTAAAAAATACGAATTTATATACCTTTTTATTTATAAAAAAGAATAAATTTAATAGTTAATTTCCTTTATATATTATATATAGATTACATTTTTAATAATAAAAAAACACGATATAAAATCGTGTTTTTAAAATGAAATGCGGCAACTCCCTATCCTCCCGGGCCGTGTCCAGCCAAGTACTTTTAGCACGATTGAGCTTAACTTCTGTGTTCGGAATGGGTACAGGTGGGTCCTCAACGTAATCGTCACCGCAATGGTTATATAACTGCTTGCGCAGATAATATACTTTTTTATCTCCGTAGATTTACAACTGCATAGTGTCTTGTTTATTGTACAAACTGCATTCTTTCTTGTTTTCTAAGTTTCTAATTAAAGCGCTTTTCTCATTTCTTTGAGAATAAGCCCTCGACCTATTAGTATCAGTTAGCTACGTGCATTACTGCACTTCCACACCTGACCTATCAACCTTGTTGTCTTCAAGGGGTCTTACTACTTTAAAGTATGGGATATCTTATCTTGAGGCGAGTTTCACGCTTAGATGCTTTCAGCGTTTATCTCTTCCGCACTTCGCTACCCTGCTATGCTGTTGGCACAACAACAGGTGCACAATAGGTGCGTTCATCCCGGTCCTCTCGTACTAGGGACAAAGCCTCTCAAATATCCTGCGCCCACGATGGATAGGGACCGAACTGTCTCACGACGTTCTGAACCCAGCTCGCGTGCCACTTTAATCGGCGAACAGCCGAACCCTTGGGACCTGCTTCAGCCCCAGGATGTGACGAGCCGACATCGAGGTGCCAAACCTCCCCGTCGATGTGGACTCTTGGGGGAGATCAGCCTGTTATCCCCGAGGTAGCTTTTATCCGTT
>JAZRJP010000016.1:0-45494 GCA_045645865.1 Christensenellaceae bacterium
ACAAGTCGCTATTAAATTACAATTTTTCAAAAATTTTATATTTAGAATTTTTTAAAAATTTAGTTGCGATTTTAGGCGTTAAATTAGGGAAAAATTTATATAAAAAATTCATTAAATGCGCGTCAAAGCCAACTATAATGCGTTTTTTACCCATTTTAGTTTTGTTTAGTATTTTGCTTGCAACTTTGTATGGTGAAAGGGCGATTTTATCAATAATTTTATTTGCCTTTTCGTCTTTATTTTGGCTTTTAAATATGTCCGTTTTAGTAGTTCCAGGCATTGCAACTACAACCTTAACTTTATCTTCTTCCGAGGCTAAACTTTGCGTAAAAAAGGTGCTTGCGCTTTTTGAAGAAGAATACGCGCTAATTCCACCAAAGGTGCATAAACTTGACGAACTTGATATATTAATAATAAGTCCGTCGTCACTTTTTTTAAGTAACGGCATAATAGTTTTAACGCCGTACACTTGAGAAAAAAAGTTAGTTTTAAACACGCTTTCAATTTCTTCAATAGAAGTGTCTTCAACTTTTTTAAAAGGTGGTAAAACGCCTGCGCAATTTATTAAAATATTTGGCGTAATATTTTTACAAACCAAATAATCATAAAAGGCTTTCCAGCAATCTAAATTGCCAACGTCAAAAAGTTGATACGTTAAATTTTCATCAATTTTATTGCTTGATTTTTTTAAATCAAGCATTTTTTGTTCATTTCTTGCAATCGCAATAACTTTAACGTTATACTTTTCAATTAAAATTTTGCAAAATTCTTTACCTATGCCAGACGAAGCCCCGGTAACTATTGCTATTTTGTTGTTATATTCATATTTGCTCATATTTATATTTTAGCACAAAAACATATATTAGTCTATTAATTTATTATTTATTTTGCTTTCGTCTAAATACTTGAAAAATCTTAAAAAATGTATTACAATAGTTATAATAGGAAAGTTTTTAATTTTTATAAAATTAAATTATAGGGGATAAGATGCAAAATACTTTAACTACAAACGATACGATAATTAAATTTATGCCTGCCGTTGCGTTAAAAGGCAAGGTTGTTTTGCCAAACGTATATACTTCGTTAGACGTAGGCAGGTTACAATCATTAAACGCAATTAACGCATCTATTAAAGAAGAAAAATTATTATTCGTAGTAAGCCAAAAAGATAAAACTTTGGACGCACCAAAAAGCGACGATTTATATTCGATAGGAACAGTTTGTCGTGTAGGTAATTTAGGTAAAATTAACGGAGATAATTATAGGGTTACTATCGAAGGATTATATAGGGCAAAAATTTTAATGCAAGATAATAGCGTAAATTATTTTTGTTTTAAAGTTGAAAAACTTGAAATTATAAAAGGCGACAAAATTGAAACGGAAGCCTTATTAAGAACGCTTAAACAAATCTTTTTAGAAAATGCTTCAATGTACAAATTGCCGTCATCACTTGTTGATGCCATTATTGATTTTGACGAGGCCGAAGAATTTATTAACGCAGTAACGTTTAACTTGCCGTTTAAATTTGCAGATAAGCACTATTTGTTAGAGTGCACTGACGAGATTGAAAGGCTTAATAAGTTAAAAGATTTAATGCTTTCAGAAATTGAAATTGTTAAAACTGAAAAGCGTATTGCCGATACCGTTAAAAAGAACGTTGAAAAAGGGCAAAAAGAGTTTTATTTAAGGGAACAACTTAAAGCAATTCATAAAGAACTTGGCGACGACCAAGAAGAAATAGACAACTTGCGTGAGCAAATTATAGGTAAAAAGTTGCCTAAGGAAAGTCAAGAAAAGGTGCTTAAAGAATTAAACAAAATGTCAAGAATGCAACCTTCTTCTCCTGATTATACGGTAATACGTTCATATCTTGATTGGATAATCGATTTGCCTTTTAACACCGAAAGCGTTGATACTGAAAAGTTAGTTGATTGTCAAAAAATATTAGAAAAAGACCATTTTGGATTAGATAAAGTTAAAAAACGTATAGTTGAATACCTTGCCGTATTAAAATTAACTAAATCGTTAAAAGGGCCTATTTTATGTTTAGTAGGGCCACCAGGGGTAGGTAAAACGTCAATAGCCATTTCTATTGCAAGGGCGCTTAATAGGAAGTTAGTTAGAATGAGTTTAGGTGGCGTTAAAGACGAAGCCGAAATTAGGGGACATAGAAAAACTTATATAGGCGCTATGCCAGGTAGAATAATCTATGGTATGCGTGATTCAGGCACTATTAACCCTGTATTTTTACTTGACGAAATTGATAAACTTTCAAGTGATTTAAGGGGCGACCCTGCAAGTGCATTACTTGAAGTTTTAGACCCTGAACAAAACGCTACTTTTAGAGATAGGTATTTAGAAATTCCTTACGACTTATCTAAGGTTATGTTTATAACAACGGCAAATAGTTTAGATACTATACCTGCACCTCTTTTAGATAGAATGGAAGTTATTGAAATTCAAGGCTACACGTTAGAAGAAAAGGTGCAAATAGGCTTAAAATATTTATGTCCTAAACAAATTAAAGCAAACGGGCTTACATCAAAGCACGTTACCTTTACTGAAAGTGCCGTAAAAGAAATTATAGAAGGTTACACGTTAGAGGCAGGCGTTAGAAAACTTGACCAAAAAATCGGCGAAGTTTGTAGGCGTATAGCAACAATGCTTGCAACAAGTGAAGATTTTAAAAAGCAATCGGTTACTAAAAATTCCGTAGTAAACTATTTAGGCTCACGTAGGTTCTTAAAAGAAAATCAAATTGAAAAGGACGAAATAGGTTCTGCAACGGGCTTAGCGTGGACAAGTTTAGGCGGAACAACTTTAACTATTGAAGTTGCTTTAATGAAAGGTAAGGGCGTTTTATCGCTTACAGGTAAATTGGGCGACGTTATGCAAGAAAGTGCAAAAACGGCGTTAAATTACATAAGGGCAAACGCTAATAAATACCAATTAAATCCAAGTATATTTGAAGAAACAGACGTCCACTTGCACGTTCCCGAAGGGGCAACTCCAAAAGATGGGCCAAGTGCAGGTATAACTATTTGTACGGCTATGCTTTCAGCGTTTACAAATAAAAAATCTAAACGCAACTTTGCTATGACGGGTGAAATTACTTTGCGTGGTAACGTTTTAGCAATAGGCGGGCTTAAAGAAAAGGCTCTTTCGGCATATAGAATAGGAATTAAAGATATAATAATTCCTAAATCTAATTTAAAAGATTTAGAAGAAATACCAAGTGAAATTTTATCAAAAATTACTTTCCACCCTGTAAGTAAGTTTGATGAAGTTTATGAACTTTGTATTGAAAAGTAGGGTGTATTATGATTATAAAAAAGGCTGAATTTATAACGTCAGTTGCCGACAAAAAGAATTTTTTAATGGTAGATAAACCGTTAATTGCTATTTGTGGCAAATCAAACGTTGGTAAAAGTTCATTAATTAATTGTTTGGCAAACAGAAAAAAACTTGCTAAAACTTCTGTTACGCCAGGTAGAACAAGGCTTGTAAATTACTTTGATTTTGGTGATTTTATCCTTGCCGACCTACCAGGCTACGGTTTTGCACAAGTTTCTAAAACCGAAAAAGAAAAATGGGGCGAACTTTTAGAAGCGTTTTTCAGTTGCAAGCAAAAAGTTACGCACGTTTTATCACTTGTAGATATTAGACACGAACCAACCAAAGACGACGTAAATATGATAAACTATCTTCATCATTACGCACTTCCTTTTACCGTAATTGCAACAAAATCAGACAAGATAGGCAAGACAAGAATTTACCAAAGACTTAATGAAATAGGAAAGTTTTTTGCAATCGGAAAAGAAAGCGTGCTTGCCGTTTCAAGCGAAACAGGGCACGGCAAAGACAAAATTTTAGAAAAGTTAGACCACGTTTTAAGCGTGTTTAACGATGATTTTTTTAAAACAAGTGAAGAAAGTGACGACGTGGACGAAGAATAATGAGTGAGATTTTTTTAGTAACACTAAACCAAATGCTTTTTATGTTTTTGTTAATTTTTATAGGTTTTGTGCTTCAAAAATTAAAAGTAATACCAGAAGATAGTGCAAAAGTATTATCAAAACTTGAAAGTTATTTGTTAATACCGGCTCTTGCATTATCAACCTTTATGCACGAATTTACCATTGATGCCTTTAAAACTTCTTATGAAGTATTAATCGCAGGCTTTGTAGTTGCGTTACTTTCGTTAGCGTTAGGTATTATTTTAAGCAAAGTATTAACAAAAGATGATTTTAAGCAAAAAATTTATATCTACGTGCTTGCTTTTTCAAACTTTTCATACGTAGGCGTACCTGTTATTGAAGCAGTATTTCCTGAGCATTTATTAACGTACGTATTATTTACCTTGCCACCACTTTTAATAATATTCGGTTGGGGTATAGGTGCTTTACTAATACCTAAAAATGAAAGCGAAAATAAAAAGCAATCGTTTAGTACTTATTTATTAAACTTTTCAAAAGCCTTTTTAAATCCAATGGTTGTCGCTACGGTTATAGGTGCTATAATAGGTATTTTCGGGCTTAAAAAGTTTATACCTAACTTTGTTGTAAACACCGTTGATACTTTAAAATCAACAATGTCGCCCGTAGCTATGTTGCTTACGGGTATGGTAGTTGCAAAATACAATTTAAAAAACGCCTTTAAAGATATAGGACTTTATATTGTTACGTTTTTAAGACTTTTAGTTATTCCTATAATCACAGGTTTTGTTTTAAAACTATTAAATTTAGGTGTTATTTGTAATATTTGTATTTTAACTTATATGGCTATGCCGTTAGGTCTTAATACGGTAATAGTGCCTACGGCTTATGGTAAAGATACTTCGTATCCGGCAGGGCTTGCAATATTTTCACACGTGCTTGCAGTAATAACAATACCACTTGTGTATATGTTGTTTTGGAATATTTTAATTTAAAAAATAATTATTAAAAATAGGGCATAAATATATTTATGTATAAGGAGTTACTATGGCTGGATTTTTAAATACGGTATTTTACAATTTTGATAAATCAATGTTTCTATTTGTCAATAAGATAGCAAACGTAGCAGGGGGAATTTTAACGCCTATAATTAAATTTATTACCTTTTTTGGAGATAAAGGGTGGTTTTTTCTTGCGTTAGGTCTTGTACTTTTATTGTTTTTAAAACATCGTAAAACGGGTTTATGTATATTGCTTTCAGTATTAGTAGGAGCCTTATTTACTAACGTTATTTTAAAAAATTTAGTGCAAAGACCAAGACCATACACGGTTGAAGAATTTCAACTTTTATGGCAAGTTGTGGGTGCTCCGTTAGAAAGTGAATTTTCATTTCCGTCAGGGCATACAACGGCAGCGTTCGCAAGTGCAACGGCTTTCTTTTTAAGTAAAAACAAAAGATATAGTTGGGCTATGTATATATTCGCCGTAGTTATTGCATTTACAAGAATTTACTTAATTGTACATTACACGTCAGACGTTTTAGCGGGAATTATTACAGGTTCTTTGACAGGTGTAATAGCATACTTTATAACAAAACTTGTCTATAATTATATTGAAAAAAATCCACAAAAGAAATTATGCAACTTTGTAAATTCTTTCGATATAATCGATAAATTTAAAAAATAAAAGCATTAAAAAAATCTCAATACAAATTGAGATTTTTTTTGTTTTATTGTAAATAATTTATTTAACGTCAGGCGTTTTAGTTGGCGAAGTATAAAAATAATACCTTGCAGTTTTTAATGCCGAAGCCGTTTCTTTATCGGGCAATTTTGAATTTCTATAATCAAAGGTTAGGGTAAAATTATCTACCGTCTCATACAAATTATCGGCATACGATTTTGCTTTTTCGTAAATGACCTTTAAAAAGTCGTTACAAGAAGATTTAGCATAATTAGCGTGTTCAAGAAGTTTAGTATAATGCGTTAAACAAAGCCCTTTTATTTGATTAAAGTTTTCATTTTTAAACTTTTCTTCTTTATCGTACATTTTGCTAATAGTTTGGTAATACCTTTGCATAGTATCGTCAAGCCTTTTACAAATAATACAACTACAAGTTTTATCTTTTAAAATTTCGGCTTGTTTTTTTGCTTGCTTATAATCTTTTGGTAAAACTATTTGCTTATTTATCGTATAAAGTCGTGATTTAACTTGCAAAGCAAGACCTAACTTGTTTTTAGCCGAATACATAGCATCGTAGTGTTTAGCACAAAATCCGTAAGCGTTTACAAGTTTACGCTCTTCGTCCTCCATAACGGCTTCTGATAAATATAAATTTAGTAAATCGTTTTCAATTTTTAATTGTAATTTACATAACGGGCAGTCGCATTCGTCGTTAAAAAAACGCCATACGAACATTGTTGAAATACTGTAACTCATATTTATATTTTATCACAATATTTTAACCTTTTCAATTAATTTTATTAAATTTTAACGCTATATTGACTTTTTATTTAAAATATAGTAAAATTAAATATATTGTATATATTTAAGTGTACAATCGGGGGTATTATGTCAAACAAAAAATTTAATGCAAATAAAATAGTAATAGCAGTAGGTTTTGTTTTATTAGACTTTGCTATTATTTTACTTTCATTATATTTAGGCTTATTACTTAGTGGTGATGGCGTAGCATTATTTTCAAAATATGCTTTTATTATCGCTACGGTAGTAAGTTTTTATTTGTTTAGTGCAATTTTTAGAATGTATTTCTTTGATCCGTCAAGGGTAACGACTTCGTACGTTTTAAAATCGGGTATAGTATTTGTTTTAACAACTTTGGTAACGTTACTATTTTCTATTGCATTTACAAAGTATTCTTTAACAGATAGATGGCTTATTTGTTTCTTGCTTATATTCTTTATTTTGTTTATGACGTCAAGGGTAATTTACAGGGTGTATATTCACGTAATACATATCTTTGTTGAAAAAACTGATAAAGATTATAAAAGAGCAATAATAATAGGCGCAGGCGTAGCGGGTACGTTATTTATTAGGGAACTTAGGTTATCTAACAAAAACAAGTTAATGCCAGTTTGTTTATTAGACGATGACAAAAATAAACAAGGCACTGAAATGTTAGGCGTTAAGGTAGCAGGCCCTATCGACGACGTTGAAAAATACGTTAAAAAATATAAAGCACAAATAATCGTAGTTTGCTTGCCGTCGGCTTCTGTGCTTCGTAAAAAAGAAATTTATGAAGAATGTGTTAAAACGGGTCTTAAAGTTTACACGGTTAAAGAAATTTGTGAACTTGGTTCGTCTAATAAACTTACAATGAACGAAATAGACGTTAAAGATTTATTAGGTAGAGAGCAAATTACCGTTGATAATGACGAAATAATGAAAACTATTGAAAACAAAGTTGTATTAGTAACGGGTGGTAGTGGTTCGATAGGTAGTGAACTTTGCCGTCAAATTGCAAGCAAAAATCCAAAACAATTAATAGTTTTTGATATTTACGAAAATACGACTTACGTTTTAGAAAGGGAACTTAAAAAATTATACCCTGAACTTAACTTTATAACGCTTATAGGCAGTGTAAGGGATAAAACTAAGTTAGAAGACGTGTTCAAAAAATATAAACCTAACGTAGTATTTCACGCAGCCGCACACAAGCACGTACCTTTAATGGAAACATCGCCAAACGAAGCCGTTAAAAACAACGTTTTAGGAACTTATAACACGGCGTTTATGGCAGATAAATACAACGTTAAAAAATTCGTTTTAATATCTACTGACAAGGCTGTTAATCCTACCAACGTAATGGGAGCAACTAAGCGTATTTGTGAAATGATAATTCAATCATTTGCTAAAAAAAGCAAAACTAATTTCGTTGCAGTAAGGTTTGGTAACGTATTAGGTTCTAACGGTTCGGTAATTCCATTTTTTAAACAACAAATCTTAGAAGGTGGACCTATTACCGTTACTCATAAAGATATTACAAGGTTCTTTATGACTATCCCCGAAGCCGTAAGTTTAGTTTTACAAGCGTGCGTATATGCAAAGGGTGGCGAAATTTTCGTATTAGATATGGGTACTCCCGTTAAAATCGTTGACCTTGCTGAAAATTTAATTAAACTTGCAGGGTATAGACCATACGTTGATATTGATATTATTTTTACAGGTTTAAGACCAGGTGAAAAACTTTATGAAGAAAGGCTTATGGACGAAGAAGGTATGCTTAAAACTGATAATGAATTAATTAGCATAGGCAAACCTATTGAATTCGATGACGAAAAATTATACGAATATTTAGAAATACTTAAAAAATCAGCCTACGAAGAAGTTGATAATATTAAAGAATTAGTTTCTCAACTTGTACCAACTTACACAATAGATAACCATTAATTTTTATTACGGAGAGTAATATGTTTAAGGTATTTACAAAAATAAAAAATTTAATAGGTTCACTTGGTTTTTTACACGTTTTAGTTTACGTGTTTTCAATAATGCAGTCTATAATAACCGTTTACTTTGCTATAACGGTAAAAGACTTAGTTAACGTAGCAACTAATTTTAATAGCGTAAACGAGTTAATTTTAAAATGCGTTATTTGCGTAGTAACCGTTTTAATTTCATACGTGTTATCCGTTTTAGTTAAACTTATTAGTGAAAAACTTAAAATAGAAACTGAAATCAATTTAAAACAATTAGTTTTTTCGGGATATATAAATAACGATTACGACGCATTAACCAAAGTTAAAAGTGGTCAGTTAATATCGGTATTAAATAACGATACGGTGCTTATATCAAGTGCATACGTAACTTTATTGCCTGCAATTTTTTCAACGTTAGTTAAACTTATTACTACCGTTGTCGTACTTTATTTATTGCAACCTATATTTACGTTAATTTTATTAGCCGTTGGTATTTTAATTGTTTTTATAACTTATTTTGTTAGAAAGATAAGTGCAAAATTATATAAAAACACTTTAAAACACGATAGTGAATGTTTAAATTTTATAAACGACAATATTGATAATGCTTTAATAGTAAAATCTAATAGGGCAGAAGACGTTGTTGTTGATATGAATTTAACAAAATTACAAGGCTTTAAAGTTGCTAAAAAGAAGCAAAAATATTTTAACCAAATTATTAGTGACGTAACAGGGCTTATGTTTATGAGTTTTTACGTTGCTACGCTTGTTTGGTGTGCTTTTGGTATTTTTAATAACGTTAGAGGCATAGATTTTGGCGTATTGACGGCAATGTTGCAACTTGTAATGCAAATTCGTTCACCTTTTGCCTTTTTGGGTAATTCCGTTACTACTATGTATGAAACGAAAGTTTCTTTTGATAGAGTGCAAGCAATTTTAGATAAAAAAGGAGAAAACAACTATAAAAAAATAGATAAGTTCGACGATATACAATTAAACGGCGTTACGTTTAGTTATAACGAAAAAACGTTAATTGCTAACAACTTATCTTTAAATATTAAAAATGGTGAAAAGGTATTAATTAAAGGTCAATCTGGTATAGGTAAAAGTACTTTACTTAAAATTATTACGGGCGTTTATAAAGTTAAGCAAGGTCAAGCCGTAGTAAAAGCAGGTGACGAAGTGATAGATTTATATAATACTTGCAATCTTTTTTCACCTGTTTTTCAAGGCAATATGTTATTTTCAACAACGCTTAAAGACAACGTTTGCTTTTTTAGAAAATACGATAAAGACGATTATGAAAAAGCAATTAAAACGGCATGTTTAGAAGAATTAATTGAAAGTTTACCTTGTAAAGATTTAACGTATATAGGCGAAAAGGGTATGGCTTTAAGTGAAGGTCAACGTCAAAGGGTGGCAATAGCAAGGGCTCTTTTTACAAATCCTAAAATACTTATTTTAGACGAAGTTACAAGTAGTTTAGATATTCAAACTGAAAATAAAATATTAGAAAATATTTTTAAAAATTACGATTGTACAATAATAGCCGTTTCGCATAAAAACGCAACAGAAAGTTATTGTGATACTATCTACGAATACGAAAACGGCTCGTTAATAAAGGTGAATTAACCTTTTTTACTACTAACAAGCAAACAAGATATAATAAACCCTAAATTTCCACCTAATAATAATCCTATAAAAAAGTTCATAATTTTATTGTTGACTATTATTAAAAAAATAATCAAAAAAAACTTTTAGGCATATAATAGGTAAAGAGGTTTAATTATGTCTTTACCATTAATTAGTGAAATTGATTTAGGTTTGCTTAAAAACAATGCTAAAAGTGTTAAAAATCTTATGCAAAATAGCGTAAAACTTTGTGCCGTTGTAAAGGCTGACGCTTATGGTCACGGCATTATTCAAGTTGCAAATGCTTTATATAATTTTGTTGATTATTACGCTTGTGCATTAGAAAGTGAAGCCTACGATTTAAGAATTAGTGGTATAGATAAGCCTATTTTATTATTAACGCCGTCTTTTAAAGAAAATTTATTAAAACTAATTGAAAACGACGTTACAATATCGGTAAATAGCGTTGAAGAAGTATTAAACGTTATAAACGCTTCAAATTTACTTGAAAAACAAACTTGCGTTCATTTTGCTATAAATACGGGAATGAATAGGCTTGGTTTTGACGATATTAGTTCTATAAATAAGGCAATAGAGTTGATTAAAAATAGCAAATACGTAAAAATAACGGGTGCGTTTTCTCATTTTGCAAAAGTTGAAAATGAAAGGTTGACAAATAGCCAATACCATTTATTTTTATATTTATCAGAACCTATTAAAAGGTATGATAGCCAAGTAATTTTACACGTTTCAGCAAGTTCAGGGCTTATTAAAAATAGTAAATACCATTTAGATATGGTAAGAGTTGGGCTTTTATTTTATGGTTATAAGCCTATAAAAACGGCAAATATCGACGTATCGCCTATAATGAAAATCAAAGCAAAAGTTTTACTTAAAAGAAGCAATTTAAAAGGTAAAACTTTACTTTATGGCGACGACGTAGTTAATAATGATAAAGCCTATATTGTAAGAATAGGTTATAGTGACGGCTTTTTAGGTAAAGGCATTAAGAATTCTATTAAGCCTTTATGTATGGAATTAAGTGCCGTAAGCAAAGTTACCGACACAAACTACACGGTAATTTTAGACAATGCCGAAGCGTACGCTAAAAAGTATAATTGTACCGTGTACGAAGTTTTAGTAAACGTTTCAAAAAGGGCAGAAAAGGTGTTTATATGAGAGTTGTAAGCGGAATTTTCCGTGGTAAAAAATTAAAATCTTTTGAAGGACAAGATATTCGCCCTACAAGTGACAGGGCAAAAGAAGCCTTGTTTAACATTATAAATTTTAAAATTAGCGGTTCAAGTTTTTTAGATTTATTTTGTGGGACAGGCTCTATGGGTATCGAAGCACTTTCAAGGGGAGCAAAAAAGGTCGTTTTTACCGATATAAATTATAATAGCGTTAATTTGACTTTGGATAATCTTAAAAGTGTAAAAAGTGATATAAAACCTATAAAAATAAACGCAAAAGATTATTTGAAAAGTTGCTCTGAAAAGTTTGATATTATATTTTTAGACCCTCCGTACGCATATAACGACGTAGGTGATTTAGTGCAAATAATAATACAAAATAATTTATTAAATAAAGATGGTTTAATAATTTACGAACACGGCAACGATAGGCAAAGTCAAGCCTTTTATGGAGTAGAACTTACCGACACAAGAAAGTACGGCATAGCAATTTTTGATTTTTACAAGGTGGTAGAATAATGAAAACGGCAATTTTTGCAGGCTCTTTCGACCCTATTACAAAAGGACACGAAAACGTTATAGAAAAATCAGTTAAATTATTTGATAAACTTATCGTGGCGTTATGTGTAAATCCTGAAAAACATAATCTTTTTAGCGTAGAAAAACGTATAAAAATGCTAAAAGCCGTAACGGAAAAATACAAAAACGTTGAAGTTTGCTATCACGAAGGTATGCTTGTTGATTTAATGAAAGAAAAGGGCGTAATTTACACCGTAAGGGGAGTAAGGAACGATACCGATTATAATTATGAAAATTATATGCATCAAGTAAATAGTGGCTTATATAGTGATATCGTTACAATATTTTTGCCTTGCGGACAAGAACTTTCTTCTATTAGTTCGTCTCTTGTTCGTGAAAAAATTAAAAAGGGCGAAAGTCTTGAAAACTTGTTATCAAACGAAGTTATTAAAATTATAAACGAAAAATAATAAATGTTAAATAGCAAATAATAAAAGCATAAATAGAACTTAAAAGTTTACCAAAACAAAAGACTTTTATATTAACGTTAGCCTTTTTTAAGTGCGTAATTGATTGTAAAAAAATAGAAATCCCACCAAAAGAGATTACGCTTGCCGTAAGTGAAACGGAAAGGGCGTAGTTGCTTGCTAAACAAAGCATTTGACTACCACGGGTACATTCTATAAGGCCGTAGCAAAAACCTTGCGCTTGGCTATATTCGATATTAAAAGGCGAAAAAATAAACTCAAAAATTTTAACAAAAGGGTAAAGTAAATTTAAGTCGTTACAAATATCGCTTAAAACGTAACTAATAGAAATAAAACCGCCAACAAGTAATACTGAAATTACTGAATTATACATACTTTCATATAAAACGTTATCTGTTTTAATAAGGGGAGTAAAACTTTTATCAGTCGATACGTCTTTTTTATAATTTCTAATAGTTATTGCCGAAAATATAGTGGCAACAATGTGTGAAATTAAAATTATAAAGCCGTAAAGTTTATTGTTAAACATACATATCCCAACCGTACCTACTATAAAAAGTGGACCGGATGTTGACGCTAAAACACTTATTTTAGTGGCTTGCTCTTTACTTATTACGTTGTTTTTATATAGGTCGCTAACAATGCTGCTGCCAACGGGGTAGCCTGATAAAACACTCATAATAAAAGGGTAAAAACAAATACCGCTATTATTAAATAAAAACTTGCTAACAGGCGTAAGGAGATTGCTTAATTTACTAATTTGTGCCGTTTTAGTTAGCAAGGCCGTTAAAAAGAAAAATGGTAATAACGAAGGCAACACGTTTAAAACCCATAAAGTAAGTCCACGATAACAACTTTTTAAGTATTTTTCGGGGAAAGAGATAAAAACAATCATAAAAAAAATTAAGATAAAACAAATTATAATTGATTTTATATTAACTTTTAAAAGTTTTATAAAATTAGTCATACTAATTTATATTAAAAAGAGAAATAATTATGAACACTCTATTCGATTTAACACAAAAAACAAATAAATACGCAACTCCACTTGCAGAAAGAATGCGCCCTTTATCGTTAAGGGAATTTTTAGGTCAAACAGAAATTGCAGGCGACGGAAGTTTGCTTCGTAGAGCAATTACGTTAGATAGGCTTGGCAGTTGCATTTTTTACGGACCACCTGGAACGGGGAAAACGACTTTGGCTAATATTATCGCTAATTCTACAAGTGACAATTTTATAAAGTTAAACGCTGTAACAAGTGGCGTAAGCGACGTTAAAAAGGCAGTTGAACAAGCACAAGTTGATTTAAAAACTTTTGGTAAAAAGACATATTTATTGTTAGACGAATGCCATCGTTTTAACAAAACACAACAAGATTCGTTGCTTCCTGCTATTGAGAGTGGAACAATTGTTTTTATAGGTTCTACAACTGAAAATCCTTACGTTGCAATGACTCCGGCTATTATATCACGTTGCCGTGTGTTTGAATTTAAAAAACTTTCAACTGAAAGTATAAAAAAGGCGCTCATAAAGGCGCTTAACGATAAAAATAAGGGTTTAGGCGAAATAAATTGCAAGGTTAGTGACGAAGCCTTAAATCATATTGCAACAATTAGCGACGGAGATTTAAGAACGGCGTATAACGCATTAGAACTTGCTGTTTTAACAACGCCTGTTAACAATGACGGAATTGTTGAAGTAGAGTTAAAAGACGCAGAACAATCAATTCAAAAAAAGGCGTTAAGCATTGACGAAAATTCTTATTACCATTTTTTAAGTGCGTTTTGTAAAAGTTTAAGGGGAAGTGATAGCGACGCAGCGTTATATTATAGTCAACGCTTAATTTTAGCAGGGTGTGACCCACTTTTAATTGCAAGACGTCTTATCGTTCACTCAGCAGAAGACGTAGGGCTTTCTGACCCTAACGCTTTGGTTATTGCTACAAGTGCTATGCAAGCGTATAAAGAACTTGGTTCGCCTGAGGGACTTATTCCTTTAAGTCAAGCAATTATTTACGTTTGTGAAACGTCTAAATCAAATAGTGTTATTACGGCTATGCAACTTGCAAAAACAGATGCTGAAACGATTAAGGACGATAATATTCCGTCGCATTTAATAAATCCTGTTTATTTAAGTAAAGAAGATAAGTTAAAAAGTGCAAAATATAAATACCCGCACGATTTTGGTGGATACGTAGAACAACAATACTTGCCAAATTCGTTAGTAGGTAAGGTTTATTATAAACCGACGGATAACGGCTATGAAAGTCAAATTAAACTTTTAAGGGATAAAAAAGGTAAAAAATAAAAAACCATTAAGGTTGACTTAATATATTAAATATGTTAATATATAATATATATTTATAAAACTACTATAAGATAAGGAGATTTTATGAACGAAAAAGAAACGAAAATATTATCTTTTGAAGATATATGGAGCGTTATTAAAAAGAATTTAGTCTTTGTTTTGTTAATAATAATAGTGTGTCTTACTTTTGGTACGTTACACGCATTTTTAATTAAAAAGACTGTTTATAAGGTTTCAACCACGGCTATCGTTAAGGTTGAAGGGTTGCAAACGGGTGGAACAAGTAACGAATTTAACTATTTTAGTTATTCAGTTTATCTTGCTCCGTTCTGTGAAGGTGTTTTCAAAAACCAAAACAACGCACTCCGTTATAAACAAGAAACGGGTAAATCAATCAACATTAATTCTATTGAAATAGAATCGCAAGACCAACGTTTTGATATTCAAATTTCATACGCTCTTCAAAGTAGGGACGATTTATCTGAAAAGGTTGTTAATCAACTTAACGATTATATTTCTTGGTGTATCGATTACGTAGATAGTGATGAAAATTCTATTTGGACGTCGCTTAAAAATCGTATTTTATACGACGAAGCAAGATACGACGCCGTAGTTAAAACAACTAATAAAGCAAATTCTATAGTAACTGCGTTAATAGCAGGTATAGCGTTATCAATAATTTTCTTAATTATTAGATTTTACGTTGACGATACTCTTACTAATAAAGATACTGTTGAAAGTATTGTTGGTGCTCCGGTTATCGCCGCTATTTCAATAAGTGCAAACTTTAATAGGGAAGGAGGACAAAAAAATGAAGCTTAACGTGTTCTCAAAAAGAAAAAGCAAGATGCCAAGTGAAAGGGTAAACGATATTCCAGCAATTATCGTAGGCGAAGCATCAGGCTCAGCAAATTCAAGTTACAATAGGTTAAAAGATAATATCATTTACTATATTGACGATGGTAAACGTAAAATATTCCAAATTGAATCGTCAATTGCAGGTGAAGGTAAGTCGACAATAGTAGCCAACTTAGCCGTAGCACTTGCTAAAAACGATAAAAAAGTAGTTGTAGTTGACCTTGATTTTAGAAGCCCTAAAATGCACAAATGTTTTAGAGTTTTAAATACAAGTGGTATTGCCGAATATATGCTTGGCGAATGCGAAATAGAAAAACTTATTAAAAAATCAAGTTATGGTGTTGACGTTGTAAATAGGGGTAAATCTGCTCACAACGCATCAATTATCTTTACGGCTGAAAAATTTAAAAACTTAATAGATAAGTTACGTGATACTTACGACGTTGTTTTATTCGACTGTCCACCTATTTTACAAGTTTCTGAATATATGCATATAGCAAAACACTCTGACGCAGTTATAATGGTTGTTTCAGCAGGTATTGTTAAAAAATCGCAATTAGCAGAAGCGGTAAAAATGCTTAAATTAAACGACATTGAAATTTTTGGTACGGTTATGACGTATGAAAATGAAAAACAATCGCCATCATATAACGCTTACGCTTATTATGGCAAAAATTACGGAAACTACGGGCAGGAGAAATAATTAATGATAGATATTCATACGCACATATTACCATTGGTTGACGATGGAAGTGATTCAGTTGAAAAGTCAATTGAATTGTTGAAAGAAGAAAAACGATTAGGTGTTACCGACGTTTTTTTAACTCCACATTTTAGGGTTGGCGAATATGAATACGATAAAAAAACTATAACTGAAAAATTTAATGAGTTTATTAAAAAACTTGAAGGAATTGAAGGTTTACCTAACGTATATTTAGGACAAGAAACTTTTTGTGACGAAGGCGTATATAAACGTATTGAAGATAAAGAAATAGTTTGTTTAGGTAATAGCAAAGCAGTTTTATTAGAATTTAATTACAAAGAAGAAACTGATATTGCTGATTACGTTTATAATTTTAACGTATTGGGATATTATCCTATAATCGCTCATGTTGAAAGGTACGTGTATATTGACAGATACACTATAATAGCAATTAAGCAAAACGGTGGATACATACAAGTAAACGCCGCAGCCGTTGTAGGCCGTATGGGCAGACACATACAACATTTTATATTTAAATTAATTAAAGAAGGTTTAGTTGATTTTGTTGCAAGTGACGTTCATCACGATACTGAAAATCACATAAAAGAAGCCTACGAATTAGTTAAGAAAAAATTTAGTGTAAAAGTTGCTGATAGTTTGTTTAAACTTAATGCTAAAAACTATATATTAGATTAATTTAAAAAGTAAAGCATTTTTGCTTTACTTTTTTTATGCCTTTTTTCATATAAAAGCCTATTTTAGCATAACTTTAATATATGAATAAAGCAAAACAAATAATAGCAATAATTCTTTGCATATTAATAGTGGTTTTTTCAGTTTTTTTAATAAATTCTTCCAACGAAGACGGCTTGTATCCACAAAAAGAATATTCAAATGTTTTAAGTATATGGCAAATAGATACGTTTACAGGTGGCAAAGGTTCAAGAACAGCATTTTTAAGAAGTGTTGCAAACGAATTTTCAAAAAAACATCCCGAAGTTTTATTTATAGTGGTTAATCACACGGTTGAAAGTGCAACTGAAAGTATTATCCAAGGCAAAATGCCCGATTTAATTTCGTATGGTGCATGTGGATTTTCATTTTTAGAAAAGTTTACAAAATTAAAAAATTACAAAATTAGCGACGGCGATAGTGGGAATAAAAACAGGTATGCTGTTAGTTGGTGTAAAGGTGGTTATTTTGCTATAAAAAAAGGCAACGGCGAAAAAATTATAATTCAAAACAGCCAAAATACTAATATATTTTTAGCCCTTAAAAATGAACAAATTGACGTATCTAACGCTGAAATTTGTAACGAAGAATATGCCTATACGCTATTTTTAAAAAGCAAAAACGCAACGCTATACGGCAATCAACGTAATATCGTAAGGTTGCAAAAGGCATCCGTTGAGTTTGAAAGCACACCTTTAACAGAGTTTAACGATAACTTTCAATATCTATCACTTATGACTTGTGATGGACCAAAAATATCCTACTTAAATACTTTTATAGACTATTTACTAAGCGAAAAAGTACAAAGCAAGTTAGTTGAGTTAGGTTTGTTTTCAGTAACCGACGTTAAAATTTATAAAGATAACGAGCATTACGCTAAATACGAAAACACGTCAGTAAACTATACTATATCGCCATTTTTGCAGTTGCAAACTATCGAAAATTTAAAAAATCAGTCAAAAACAAGTTTTTTAACCAAAGATTATAACAACGATTTAGCAAATTATCTTAAACAGTTGTAAAAATTTAATCTATGATTTATAATAAGGAGAGACGGTAATGACCGATATTCAAAAAAACGCAGTTTTACAAAGGTTTGAAAACGTTGAGTATTACGAAAACTATTCGCTTAAAAATTTAAACAGATATAAAACGGGCGGAAATGCAACTTTCGTTGTTTATCCTAAGGAAAAATCTAAACTAAAAAGTATAGTCGATTTTTTAATTGAAAACAATATTAATTATTACGTGTTAGGGTTAGGAAGCAATGTTTTAATTAGTGATAAAGGTTTTGACGGCGTTATAATCGTAACAAAATATTTAAATAAAATTAATATAAAAGGCAACTTATTAATTTGCGAAAGTGGGGCAAAATTAATAGACGTTATCAACGAATCTACTTTAAATAGTTTAAGTGGGTTAGAGTTTGCTTGTGGAATACCTGCAAGTGTAGGCGGGGCAGTTGCAATGAATAGTGGTTGCTACAACAAAAGCGTGTCTGAAAGGGTTAGTTACGTAGTAACTAATAAAGGCATTTACAATAAATATAATTGTCAGTTTGCATATCGTCAAAGCAGGTTTTTAAATAGCGAAGTTATTTTAGAAGTGTGCTTTTCGCTAATGCCAGACGAACTTGATAATATTGAACAAAGAATTTTAGAATATAAATCTTTTAGGAAAAATCCTAAGGGTAGGAATTGTGGTTCAATATTTAAAAACGACGGTTTTTTTGCAGGTAAAATTATAGACGAGTGTAACCTAAAAGGTTATAGCGTAGGTTCGGCATCAATATCGTTAGAGCACGCAAATTTTATAATAGCAAAAGAAAATTGCACGTCAAGTGACATATATAATTTAATTAAACACGTAAAAGAAATAGTTTATAAAGAAAAACAAATATATTTACAAGAAGAAGTAATATATTTAGGGGAATTTTAATGAAAATAACGGCAGACTACCATACTCATACTATATTTAGCCATGGCAAAGGAACAATTCTTGAAAACGCCAAATCTGCTAAGGAAATGGGTTTACAATATATAGCGATTACCGACCACGGCTTTTCGCACCCTGCTTTTGGGTTAAGAAAGTATAAAATTCCTAAAATGATTAAGTTGTGCCGTCAAGCAACAATAGAAACGGGCGTAAACGTTTTAATGGGTATAGAGTCTAATATTTTAGGCGTTAGTGGTAAAACAGATTTAAAAGTTAAAGACTACGATAATTTTGACGTTTATTTAGCAGGTATTCATAGGTTTATTTTATACGACCGTCTTAAAGAGTGGTATTTGCTTTTAGGTAGGGAAGCATTATGTAGAGCCTTTAAAACTAAACCGTCTGATGACTTAATTAAAAGGAACACAAAAGTTTATATTAACACAATAAAAAATAATCCTATCGATATTTTAGCGCACCCAGGCTATTTAGTTCATGCCGACTTAAAAGAAGTCGCAAAATGTTGTAGAGATTACGGCACGTATTTTGAAATAGACTCACGCAAAAACTATTTAACCGACGACGAGTGGTTGGAAATTTTAGATACGGGTGTAAATTTTGTTTTAGATAGTGATGCTCACGTGCCAAGTAACGTAGGGGTTATTACTCAGGCGCAAGAAATGATTGAAAGGTTAAATATTCCAAGGGAAAGAATTGTAAATATCGACGGAAAATTACCTAAATATATGCGTTTTAGCGATTTTAAAAATCGTTAAAATAAGGGGACAAGTTATGAGTTTTTCAGAACAATTAAAGTCTGAAATACTTTCAAAAAGATACAAGCAAGGCTGTTGTAAAATGGCTTTACTTTCAGGTTTTTTAAGAAGTGCAGGTTCATTAGACGGCACAATGCAAAGTAAAGGCGTAATAATAAAAGGCTTTGAGTTTGCAACGGAAAGTATTTTAATTAGAGACTTTTTTAAAAATATAATAATTGATTTGTATGGTGAAATCGTTAACGAAAGCAAGTACGTTGACCCTATGTCCAAAAAAGAAAGGTATATTTTGTACGCAAGTAACGATAGGGCTGTTGAACTTTTAAAAGATATAGGCATAATAAGTGTGTCTGAAAAGGGCGAAAGCAGTATTGTTTTAGGCATTGATAAATACGTAATTGAAAACGACTGTTGCAAAAAGGCTTATATTTTAGGAGTGTTTTTAGCCGTTGGCGTTATAACCGTGCCTAAAATCGATACAAAATCAAGGACAGGCTATCATTTAGAGTTTGCTTTTTCAAACAACGTGTTGGCAGACGAGTTTTGCCATTTATTATCAACTTGTGGGTTTTTGCCTAAAAACGTTAATAGAAAAAATGAAAAGGTTGTTTATTTTAATAGCATTGAAGATATTTTATCAGTTTTAGCCTTTTTTAAAACTATGAAAAGTTATTTTGCATTAGAAGAAATTGCCCTTGAAAAAGATATTAGAAACGATACTAATAGAATTATAAATTGTGAAATGAGCAATTTAAACAAACAAGTTGAAGCGTCTTTAAAGCAAATAAAATGTATTGAACAAATAGAAAATACAATAGGGCTTGACTGCATTTCGCCACAACTTAAAGTTGTTGCAATAGCACGAAAAGAACACTCTGATAGCACGCTTACTGAACTTTCAAACATATTAGGAATAACAAAAAGTTGTCTTAACCATAGATTAAGGAAAATAGTAGAAATAGCAGAAAATTTATCGGTATGAAATTAACCAAAGCAAGCAAAAAAGTAATTGAGAAACTTTATAGTAATAATTTTAAGGCGTACGTTGTTGGTGGAGCGTGTCGCAATCATTTTTTAAAAGACAAAACGACCGACGTTGACGTAACTACAAATGCAACGCCAAGTCAAATTATGCAAGTTTTTTCTAATTATAAAATTTACGAAACGGGCTTGAAACACGGCACGGTAACGGTTAATATCGACGGCGAATTAATTGAAATAACAACTTTTAGAAAGGACGGCTCTTATTTAGATAATCGTAAGCCAAATTCAGTAAGTTTCGTTGACGATTTACAAGAAGATTTAAAAAGGCGTGATTTTACCGTAAATGCAATTTGCTATAATGAAATTGAAGGTTTTATCGACCTATTCGGTGGTATTAACGATTGTAAAAATAAAATAATTAAAACGGTTGGCAACGCTGACGAAAGGTTTAATGAAGATGCCTTGCGTATTTTAAGAGCGTTAAGGTTTGCTTCAACTCTTTCATTTACTATTGAAGAAAATACGGCAAAAGCCATTATAAAAAATAAAGAATTATTAAAAAATATAAGTAAGGAAAGGATTTATTCTGAACTTACAAAAACGTTATTAGGCGATAACGTTGAATACGTTTTGCTTAATTTTAAAGAAGTCTTTTTTACCTTGTTTAACGATTTGCGTTATTGCGACGGCTTTGACCAAAAAAGCAAATTTCACTCATACGACGTATATACTCATATAGTAAAGAGCGTTGCGTTTAGTGAAAAAAACAAGGTAGTAAGGTTAGCCCTTTTATTTCACGATATTAAAAAACCAAGTTGTTTTTCTATCGACGCTAACGGTGTAGGGCATTTTTACACTCATCAAGAAAAAAGTGCAAATTTAGCAAAAGAAATTTTAAACGACTTAAAGGTTGATAATAAAACTAAACATCAAGTATATTTTTTAATAAAATATCACGATATTATTATCGAACCAAACAAACAACAAATTAAGTTGTGGCTTTATAAACACGGTGTTGAATACGTTAAAAACTTAATGAAAGTTAAAATTGCCGATGCAAAAGCGCATTCGATAAATCATATACAAAAAAGGCTGACGCAAGCACAACAAACGATTGAATTGATTGACGAAATTATAAAAAACGACGAGTGTTTTACTTTAAAGCAATTAAATATTAAAGGGGACGATTTAATAAAAAAAGGGTATAAAGGCGTAGAGATAAATGAAAAGTTAACGTCTATATTATACGACGTTATAAACGAAAAGTTTAAAAACGATAGAAACACCCTTTTAAAATTAATATAATGAATAATATAAACGAAAAATTAAAACTTTTACCACAAGAGTCGGGCGTTTACGTAATGCTTGATATTGACGGCAACGTCATTTACGTGGGTAAAGCAAAAAACCTAAAAAACAGGGTAACTCAATATTTTAGGAATGGTTATAAAACGGAAAAAGTTTCAAAAATGGTAATAAACATAGTTGATTTTTACTATATAATAACTCCAACCGAAGCCGACGCTTTAACGCTTGAAAATAACCTTATAAAAAAACATAAGCCTAAATATAACGTGTTATTAAAAGACGATAAAAGTTATCCTTATATAAAAATTAATTTAAAAGAAAAATATCCAACCTTTAAAATTGCAAGAACGTTTAAAAAGGACGGTGCAAAATATTTTGGTCCGTTTATGTTAGGCGTAAAGGTTGACGATATTTTATCTATTATAAAAGATGTTTACAAGGTAAGACCTTGTCAAAAATCAAATATAGGCGACAAAGAGCAAAAAGAATGTTTAAACTATCATTTAGGTTTATGCTTATCGCCTTGTAGTAAAAAATGTTCGCAAAAAGAGTATAAAGAAGAAGTTTTAAAAGCCATTGAATTTTTAAAAGGCGACGATAAAACGCCTGAAAAAATTTTAAATTTAAAAATGCAAAAGGCTATTGAGAATGAAGAATTTGAAAGCGCAATAATTCTTCGCGATAGACTTAAAATGCTTGAAAAAATCAAGCAAAAGAAAATTACAGCAATTAGCCGTGATTTATCTTGTGACGTAATAGCAATTAGTAGCGACGGCATATTTGCCACTATAAACCTTTTATTTATAAGAAGTGGTAGAATGTTAGGTTCAACAAGTTTTGCCGTTGAGACGCTTGCTGATAGCGATAGTGAAAGGCTTTTAGCCTTTATAATGCAATATTATAATGGTAAAAGAGAATTACCAAGCCAAATATTGTTATCGCAAGAAATTGAAGATAAAAAACAAGTAATTGACGAACTTTTTAAAATATACGAAAAAAAGGTTGAAATTTCTGTCCCTATAAAAAGCGTTAAAAAATCACTTGTTGAAATGGCAAATAAAAACGCCGTTGAGTATTTAGAAAAGCAAATAAACGTTATAAAACATAAAAATGATATGACGCAAATTGCTTGTGAACATTTAAAGGAACTTTTACGTCTTAAAAAGTATCCTAAAAGAATTGAGTGTTACGATATTTCGCATATAAGTGGAGAATTAAAAGTAGGCTCAATGGTTGTTTTTATAGATGGCGAAAGTGCTAAAACAGAGTATAGACGCTTTAAAATCAAAACGGTTGAGGGTAATAACGACTTTGCTTCGCTTCAAGAAGTTTTAAATAGACGATTAGATTATTTAGGAAGCGAAAATGAAGAAAAGTTTGAAAGACCAGACCTTATAGTTATTGATGGTGGCAAAGGTCAGTTGTCAAGCGTAATGGAAGTTTTAGAAGAAAAGGGCATTGATATCGACGTAATATCGCTTGCCGAAAGAGACGAAGAAATTTTTGTTCCAAACAATAAAGAGCCTATAATTTTAAATAAAAACGATTATTCGCTTAGGCTTCTTCAACGAATAAGGGACGAAGCGCACCGATTTGCTATAACCTACAATAAAAATTTAAGGGTTAAAAAGAATTTAGCGTCGTTACTTGAAAATATATCAGGTATCGGCAAAGCAAAGCGTAATGCGCTAATGGACAAGTTTAAAGATATAAACGGAATAATTAGTGCAACCAAAGAAGAACTTATGCAAGTTGACGGCATAGGCGAAAAACAAGCGTTATTGATAAAGGAGTTTTTTAAAAATGAACGTAATAAACACTGAAACACACGATTTAACAAGTAATATTGAAAAAGTTAAAATTCAAGATTTTGCAAAAGCACTTAACTTAAATATTGTTTTTGAAGGTAGAGGAGAAATGATAGTTTCTTCAATTAGTATTTCAAGACCAGGGCTTCAATTAACGGGATATTTTAGTTATTTTGATAACGACCGTATTCAATTAATCGGTAGGCCTGAAAATAGTTATTTATCAAGTATGGATAAAGAAGAAAGGGAAAAGAATTTAGACCTTTTATTTAGTAAAGGAATACCTTGCTTAGTAGTAACTGATAATCTTGAAGTTATGCCTGAAATTTTAGAATATGCTAAAAATTATAATTGTCCACTTTTAACTTCAAAACAAATTGCAGCCGTAGTTACGCATGAATTAACTATATTTCAAGGCGAACTTTTAGCGCCAACGGTAGTTATGCACGGCGTATTTGTTGAAGTATTCGGCGTAGGCGTGTTAATTACGGGTAATGCAGGCGTAGGTAAAAGCGAAACGGCACTTGAACTTATAACAAGGGGACATAGGTTAGTTTCAGACGATTCTGTTGTAATTAAAAATATGGGAGAAACGCTTGTATGTAAAGCACCTGAAAATATAAGACATTTTATGGAAGTTAGAGGCATTGGTATTATAAACGTACAAACAATGTTCGGTCCAGGTGCTATTAGGCTTTTAAAAACGGTTGATATCGTAATAGACTTAGCAAAATGGGAAGAAGGTAAATGCTATGAAAGGTTAGGTGACGTAAAACAAACGCAAACCATTTTAGGCATTGAATTGCCAAAACACACTATACCGGTTTCTCCGGGTAGAAATATTCCTGTTATTATAGAAACGGCTGCAAGGAAATATAGGCTTGACCAAACAGGTTACGATGCAACGCAAGAATTAATAAATAAAGCATTTAAATAAAAAAATAACCGTTATACAAAATGTATAACGGTTTTTTTTATTGATGATTTTTATAAACTTCTTTTGCTATATTGATAAATTCTATCATTGCTTTCGACATATATCTATTCTTTTTATAGCCTATATGCATTGTTCTATGAAGTGAACTACCTTTTATTTTATAAAGGGTAATACCTTGTCTTTTAGAAAGTTTAATTACTTCGTCTGAAACAAAAACAATACCAAGGCCAGAGCAGGCTAAGTTGTGGCTTGTTAAATGTTGGTCAAGGTAAAGTATTACGTTTTTAGGCGTAAAGTTTTGTTCGTCGAACAAGGCTTTCGCACGCTTATAAGTGTCGTTGCTCTTTTTAAGCAAAATAAATGGTTCTTCCTTAAAAACGTTAATATCAACGGTAGGGCAATCTTCACGTAAGTGTTTACCTTCTAAAATATCTTCTCTTGTTATTTGATATTGAGTTAACGTGTCGTTTATAGCAAATGAAGATGGCACGCCAAGTAATAACATTTCGTTAAATAAAGGTTCGCAATCGAATAAGTTAGGGTTAAAATCGTGTGCTATTAAAAGGTCGGCTTTTTCATTTAAAATTAAATCACGTAAATCTGACGGGTTAAATTCATAAAGTTGTATGTTAATGCCAGGATATCTTTTTGAAAACTCTAAAATAATTTTAGGCATAATAAGTGAAGCAACAAAATTTTCGCCACATACGGCTATATGACCATATTTTAATTTACCTATATCTGAAAGTTTAGTCAACGTTTCTTCGTGGATACGCTTAATTTTTTCAAGAGAATCAATATATATTTGACCTTCTTGCGTAATGGTTATAGGTGAAGTTGAACGGTCAAAAATTAAAAAACCAAGTCTTTCTTCGGCTTTTTTAATAGACGCCGATAACGCAGGTTGCGAAACGAATAAATTTTTTGCAGCAACAGAAAAACTGCGTTCTTTATAGACTTCGTAAATGTAATCGCTTTCAGTCATAATCTAATAGCTCCATAAAAATAATTTATATCTTAAACAAGTGTTATAATTATAACACTATATAAATATAAAAGCAACTAATTTGCTTGCTTAATAAAAAAATTGCTCACATTATAAATAAAAGTTATAATATTTATATAATTATATGTATTTAATTATAATTGCTATTTTAAAAACGGTGTGTTATAATGGCAATATTAAGAATAAATGGCCATTAGAATTTATTTAAGGAGTGTATTATGAAAAAATTTCTCACGTTTATTTTAACTTTAATTATCGGTTTAACTACTACTTCGTTAATAGGTTGCGGTAGCGAAAAAATCACCATTTATACAGGTGGTACGGGCGGTACTTATTATGCGTTTACTAACGGATTAGTAAATCAACTTCGTTCAAAAACACCTTATACTTACAATGTAATAGGCGATACGGGTGGTTCGGTAGCAAACCTTAAAGCAATCGGCTCAGGCGATTGTAAAATGGCTATCGTTCAAAACGATACAATGGTAAATGCTTACAATGGTTTAACAGATAACTTCTCTACGGGTGCTATTACAAACTTTTCAGTAATAGGTCAAGTTTATCCAGAGGTAGTACAAATAGTTACTAACGATGCTTCTATTAAATCTCTTGCTGATTTAGTAGGTTCAAACAAAAGGGTTTCAATAGGCGACGTTGGTTCAGGCGTTGAAGCAAATGCCGTTGCACTTTTAAAGAAATACGGCGTAAATATTGAAAGAAATAATAATGCTTACGTTTCAAGTGATATAACTATTAAAAATCTTTCAGTTGCAAATTCTGCAAACGCTATGAAAGATGGCAATTTAGACGTATTTTTCTTTACGTCTGGTGCACCTGCAACGTCAATAACTGAACTTGCAACTACAAATACAATTTATATTTTAGGTTTAAGTGATAGTGTTATTAATGAATTTATTGCCGATAATAAAATTAATAATCAATACGATGTTTATTCTAAACAACCAATTACAAACGAACAATATTCATTTATACCTGTCGGACAAACAATTTATACGATAGGCGTAAGTGCTACGTATATCGTGTCAAATAGTCTTTCTGACGACCTTGTTTACAATATTACTAAGGCAATTTGGGCAAGTAAAGGTAGTATCGGTCATTCAGTTGAATCTACAATGAACGCTTCAACTGCAACAATTACTATCGGTAACGTACCTGTTCACCCTGGTGCAAAGAAATTTTACGACGAATTAAATTAAGGGGTTAATTTTTTATAAATTGCTACAATTAACAAAAACAAAAGTAAAACGGGGCAGTTTAATTGCCTCGTCTTATATTTTAGGAGAGTTATGACAAACGTTGATATCATAAAAAACAGTGTAGAAGTTTCAAATGAAGAAATAATGAAAAAATATGATAAAGATAGTAAAAGCCGTAATTTTAAGGGAGTTTATAAAACAATTTATAACGTTTTATTTATGGCGTTTGCTTTATTCGTTATACTTTTAGCGTTATTAATTCAAGGGGCTACTGAGTTTACTAAATTACCATTATTTTTAGGTTTAATAATGTTTTTAGGGTATATAAAATACCCTGCATGTGCTAAGGACGGTGAAAAAGAAAATTACTTGCCGTGGTACGACGTGTTATTTGCATTATTGTCTTTATGCACGTGCTTATACTACGTTGTTAAGCAAAACGACATAATTTATATGGGTGGTAAAATAGGTGTTGAACAAATAATTGTTGGTATTGTTGCAATTTTATTACTTATAGAATTATGTAGAAGAGCAATAGGATTGCCTTTGGTAGTTGTTGCAAGTTGTTTTATTGTATTTGCTATTATATGGCTATTTGATAATAACCCTAAAACTGTAATTAACAACCTAATTTATAACTTATATTACAATTTAAATTGTGGTATATTTTCAACTCCTGTAAGTGTTTGTTGTAGTTTTATAGTAATATTTATTATTTTTGGAGCATTTTTAGAAAAAACAGGTGTAGGTGGATTTTTCGTTGATTTAGCAAACTCTCTTGTAGGGAATCAAGCAGGTGGCCCTGCAAAAGTAGCCGTAATATCTTCTGCATTAGAAGGTATGTATTCAGGGTCGTCAGTTGCAAATACGGTTGGTTCAGGTTCAATTACTATACCCGTTATGAAAAGTGCAGGGTATAGACCAGAATTTGCAGCAGCAGTAGAAGCTGCTGCTTCAACAGGTGGACAAATAATGCCACCTATAATGGGTGCGGCAGCCTTTTTAATGAGTCAAATTACAGGCGTTTCGTATGCAACTATCGTTGTTTGCGCTATTCTTCCTGCCGTGTTATATTTTGCAGGCATATTTATAATGGTGCATTTAGAAGCAAAAAAAATGGGGTTAAAAGGGTTACCAAAAGAATCTATACCATCGTTTTTTAAACTTATTCTTAAAAAAGGATATTTACTTATACCTATAATTGCTCTTGTTATGTGTATGAATAGATATACGCCTGCACTTTCAGCTTGTTTTGCATTAATGTTTGCGTTGTCTATTAGTTTATTAGACGTTAATTTTGTTGATAATTTTATTTCAAAAGACAAAATAAAAATCAAAAAATCTATAATAAGTTTATGCTTTACAGTTCTTCCTATAATAGTGTTTATTGTTTTAAATTGTGTTTTAGGTAGTAAAAATATAACAAAAACTCTTTTCATATCAATTGCTACGGCTATGTTGTTGTCGTTTATACCTAAGCGAGTAAAAATTAATAGTGTTATTGACGAAAAAGTTGTATTTGATGGCTTATATGTTGGAACAAATAATTCACTTGGCGTAGTTGTAGCGTGTGCTATGGCAGGCATTATTTCAGGTGTTGTTGCTATGACAGGGCTTGGTTCAACTCTTGTAGCATTGATAGTGCCTATTGCACAAAAGTCTTTATTATTAGCCTTATTTTTAACAATGATATGTTGTATAGTTTTAGGAATGGGTGTGCCAACAACGGCAAACTACGTTATTATGGCTACAATTACTGCCCCTATTTTAACTGAAATGGGCGTCGAAATGCTTGCCGCACATATGTTTGTATTTTATTTCGGCATAGTTGCCGACATAACTCCACCTGTTGCTCTTGCAGCCTACGCAGGCTCAGCAATAGCAAAATCAAATCCTATGAAAACGGGAGTTATCGCTACAAAGTTAGCAATAGGAGCGTTTATAATACCATATATATTTGCGCTTAATCCATCAATGCTTTTAATAAATGCCGCTTGGTATGAAGCAATTTTAACCGTTGTTACTTCGTTAATAGGTATGTTTGGTGTGTCAATGAGTTTACAAGGATATTGTTTTAGCAAAATAAACGTAGTATTAAGAATAGTTTGTTTAATAGGTGGTTTGCTTTTAATAATTCCTGGCTTAGTAACCGACGTAATAGGTATTATAATAGTTGGAGGAGTGCTAATATATCAATATTTGTTTATATATAAAAAACAAAAAGTTTAATAGTTAATGCAGTATCAAAAGATACTGCATTTTGCTTTAAAAATATTTAAAAGTATGTTATAATCTATTAAAGTAAATATTTTGCTAACGCAAAATCTTTGCAAAATTAAAAATTTTGCCGTAAAACTAACGTTTTACACTTTAAGATTGAAAAACGGCTAAGTTTTCGCTCCTTGTAAACAAAGCGTAAACTTTTTGTATTATAATCTATTAAAGTAAATATTTTGCTAACGCAAAATCTTTGCAAAATTAAGCAGTAGTAGGCATAATAACTCCGTTTGTTATTGAAAATAAAAATAATATAGCGTACACGTTTACTACTAATATCAACGGCATAGTTATCATAAGAGGCAAGTTGTTAGTTTTATATTTTAAGATAAAAAGTGATAAATAAATACCTAATGCTCCACCTAAAAAAGCAGTAAAAATAAGTTTACTAAATTTAACAGATTTTACACTTTTAATATCTTCGGCATTGTCAAGTTTTCGTTTATCGGTTAAAATTAGCATATATCCAAACAAGTTAATTGCTAATAAATAAACGATAATAAGCGTTCTAAAAAATACTATCATACTTTTAGTATGTTAAATAATTTAAGGTTTATTACAATGTTTTTACCTATTAATAAAAATGAATTAAAATCAAACCAAATAGATTTTGTTTTAATATCTTGCGATGCGTACGTTGACCATCCAACTTTTGGTCACGCTGTAATATCGCGCATAGTTTACGATAAAGGGTATAGTATAGGTATTATACCACAACCGTTAAGCGACCAAGATTATTACGCTTTGCCTGTGCCAAAATACGCTTATTTAGTTTCATCGGGAGTAGTTGATAGTATGGTAAACAATTACACCGTTGCTAAAAAGAAAAGGACGGGCGACGTATATTCGCCACTTTCTAAGCAAAATAAACGTCCCGATAGGCAAGTTACAACTTATGTAAAAACGCTTAAAAGATTATTCCCCGAAAGTCTTGTTATTATCGGAGGGGTAGAGCCGTCTTTACGTCGTTTCACTCATTACGATTATTGGGCAGATAAAATTATGCCGTCAATTTTAACAGAAAGTGGAGCAGATTTATTAATTTACGGTATGGGTGAAAATCCTACGTTTGATATTTTAGAACGTTTATCTAAGGGTATACCTTTATCAAAGATGATTGACGTAAGGGGTACTTGCGTTAAAGTTGACGCTTCTAAAAAAGAAGAGTTATTGCTTAAAGGTTTTAAAGAGTTGCCGTCTTATAACTCTATTTTAAAAGACAAGGCAAATTATGCACGTTCTTTTAAAATCGAAAGTATGAATACCGATTGTATTAATGCCGACGTATTGTTTCAAGAACAATCAAATGGACAAATTGTCGTTCAAAATAAGCCGGCGTATCCTTTAACCGTTGCTCAAATGGACTACGTTTATGATTTACCTTATATGCGAACATATCATCCTATATACGAAAGCGAAGGTGGTATAAAAGCACTTGAAGAAGTTAAATTTTCAGTAGTAAGTCATAGGGGTTGCTTTGGTAGTTGTTCGTTTTGTTCAATAAATTATCATCAAGGTAGAAGAATACAAAAGCGTAGTGACGAAAGTATTTTAAAAGAAATTGAATTATTAACAAAAGATAAAGATTTCAAAGGATACATACATGATTTATCAGGTCCATCGGCTAATTTTAGAGAACCTGCTTGTGATAAACAATGTAGCCACGGTGTATGCAAAGGTAAATATTGTATAGGATATAAACCTTGTAAAAACCTTAAAGTTGACCATACGGGCTTTTTAGCGTTGCTTGAAAAGGCAAGGAAAATTAAAGGTGTTAAAAAGATATTTATTCGTAGCGGTATTAGATACGACTATATAACGTACGACCAAAATAAACAAGTGTTACCAACTTTAATTAGGCACCATATTAGCGGGCAGTTAAAAGTTGCCC
Source organism: Christensenellaceae bacterium (assembly GCA_045645865.1). GTDB lineage: Bacteria > Bacillota > Clostridia > Christensenellales > Borkfalkiaceae > HGM11412. The sequence goes on from JAZRJP010000016.1 coordinate 30,946, forward strand.
CTGAACATATGGCAGAAAACACTTTAAAAATAATGAATAAGCCGTCGTTTTCAGTTTATTCAGCCTTTTCAAAAAAGTATAAAGAACTTAACGAAAAGGAAGGCAAAAAGCAATTTTTAGTGCCTTATTTAATATCTTCGCACCCAGGTTGTACGCTAAACGATGCAATAAAACTTACCGAATATTTAAAAAGCATAAACTATATGCCTGAACAAGTGCAAGATTTTTATCCAACACCATCAACTCGTTCAACGTGCATATATTATACGGGCATTGACCCCGATACTTTTGAAAGGGTGTACGTGCCAACTAATAAAGAAAAGCAATTGCAACGTGCTTTGTTACAATATAGATTACCTAAAAATAAAGAATTAATTAAAGAAGCGTACGTTTTAGCCAACCTATCAACAGGGCAAGGCAAAAAGCAAAAAGCGACTAATAACGTAAGCGTAGTAAAACGCAAAATAAAAGGGCAAGAAGTGTTTAAAAAGAGTTTATCTTCAAAAAACTCTAAAAGAAAATAGAAAAATACTTGCAAAAAATAATAAATATGTTAAAATATTTATTAAGGAGATTTAAGTATGAAATGTATGTTCTGTGGATGCGTGGATAGTAAAGTTATTGATTCACGTTCAACTGATGAAAATGCAATGATAAGGCGTAGGCGTGAGTGTATCAAATGTGGTAGAAGATTTACCACTTATGAAACTGTTGAAACAACGCCCGTACTTGTAATTAAAGCAGGTGGCAACCGTGAAACGTTTGACCCTAACAAAATTAAAAACGGTATTATCAAAGCGTGTGAAAAACGTCCCGTACCTATGTATAAAATTGAAAAACTTGTTGAAGATATACAAAAACAAGTATATAATTCGTTAGACCAGGAAATAACTTCTAAGGAAATAGGCGAAATGGTTATGGCAGGCTTAAAAGAAATTGACGAAGTTGCCTACGTTCGTTTTGCGTCAGTTTATCGTTCTTTTAAAGATATTTCAACGTTTCTTAAAGAACTTGAAAAACTTACAAAGGGGTCTTAATTGTGAAAGAATTTTTCTCTAAATTATGGGTAAAAATAACTGCAATATGCTTAGCGGTAATATTATTTTTATTTAGCATTTTATTGCTTCTTAATTCTACTGCTATATATAATCCAAAACCTTACCACGTTTTTGGTTTATCAGGCATATTCGGTTCATTTAATAAAAAAGGCAATCCTGAAACGTACTATCAAACTGAAAAAACGTCAAACATTATCGAACTTATGCATATAAGGCCAAACAATAGTGAAGTGTATTACGTGTGGATAAACGTTTCTGATATGCAAGAAGATTCAGTTATTTATTTGTATAACGGCGAAGATTCTTCTAAGGTTTCAAACCTTACGCTTTTAGGCGAATACTATTTATCGGGCGAAGAACTTAAAAAAGATAGCGATGGTTGGATTTGTATTTACGATAGGAATAATTCACCTATAAATTACTTAACGGTGCATTTTTATATAGGAACAAAAACAAAAATGCGTATAAGGGAAGTTTTAGTGTTTAATAATATCGAAGCAAGTGGACCTATTGCATACGACGTAAAAGGTATTGTTCGTAGGAGCAATCCAACGTCAAAAACTGATAGCCTTTATGAAAATTTTGATTATTCTACTTTAATTTCTTCTTCAAGTTATACGTCAACGTTTACACCAGCCGTTCAAGAAAAGTTAAAAAATTTAACTAAATTAAACGACGAACACGATACGTTTGATAAAAAATCAGTAAAATAGAAAATATTAAAAAGACAAAAAAGAGTAATTTGTAACAAAAGTTACTCTTTTTTTTGTGTTGTAAAAAAGTATAATCAAACAATGCAAGTGTATATTGAATACGTTATAATAGATAATTTAATAATAGATTATTTGCTATTATCGTTAAGTTTAAGAGTTTCTAATTGTAGAACTAATAAGTTTAGATTAATATCGGCTTCTATATTAGGAACTATTGTTGCCGTTGTTATGCCACTATTAAATTTAAACGATTTTTACTCTTTTTTAATCAAAATCTTTTTAGCACTTTTAATGTGCTACGTTGCAGGCAGTTTTTTATCATTAAAAAAATATCTAATAACGCTACTTAGTTTTTTTGCGTTCACTTTTTTATTAGGCGGACTAATAATCGCATTATTTTATTTAGCGGGTATTGATTTTACTACAAACTTTAATTTTAATTACGATAGTTTTTTACCTATCGGCATTACGATAGTAATAGCCTTTTTCGTTTATAAAATTTTAATAAAATTAATAACTAAAATACTAAAAATTAAAAGTGTAAATCCATTTATTCGTAAATGTATTATTGTTATAAATAGTAAGCGTTTTAGCGTTGTAGGTTTTATTGATAGCGGGAATAGGTTATTTGATATAAAAACGGGCTTGCCTATAATAGTAGGTTCAAAAAAATTATTTAATAAAATTGAAAGTTTACAAAAAAATATTAAAGAGTATTCAAACATACAAATAAAAACGGTAGGTGGATATAGTCAAATAAAAGTTTATAATATTGATAAACTTATGATATATAACGGACAAAGTGTGAATATATATAATAACGTACTATTAGGGCGTGCTAATAGTGATTTTTACGACGAAGTCGACTACGACTTGCTTTTAAATTCGTCAATAATTTTAGGAGAGTAATTATGAGTGTAATTGCGTTAATCAAAAAAATTTTAAGTGAAATTTTCAATGTAAACACTTCTTCACTATACTATACAAGTAGTAGTGAAGCGTTACCAAAGGCATACACCAAAGAAGAAGAGCAAGAAAAAATTTTTGAAATGCTTTCGGGCAAGGAAAGCGTTAAAAAAGATTTAATTGAGCATAATTTGCGTTTAGTTGTCTATATAGCAAGAAAATTTGATAACACAGGCATTGAGTTAGACGATTTAATCTCCGTCGGAGCAATAGGTCTTATAAAGGCTGTAAACACTTATAAAATAGATAAAAACATAAAATTAGCCACTTACGCTTCACGTTGTATCGAAAACGAAATTTTAATGTATTTACGTAAAACTTGTAAAATTAAAAGCGAAATATCTTTTGACGAGCCGTTGAACGTTGATTACGAAGGCAACGAATTATTACTTTCAGATATTTTAGGAACAGACGTTGACGTGGTGTATAAAAGTGCCGAAGATAGCGTTGAAAGAAAAATTTTGCATAATGCAATAAGCAAACTCTCAAATAGAGAAAAAACTATTATGAACCTTCGTTTTGGTCTTGACGGAAGCGATGAAATGACGCAAAAAGAAGTTGCCGACTTATTAGGAATATCTCAGTCCTACATATCACGTTTAGAAAAAAAGATAGTTGAACGACTTAAAAAAGATTTTAAAAAATTTAATTAAAAAAGGCTACGCTAATAGCGTAGTTTTTTTATAAGATTTCATTTTGAATATTGACTATTTTTCATTTATTTGTTACAATATTTTCAAGGAGAAATTTATGGCTAAAAAACATTATCAAGATGGCTATTATGAAGGTGAATTGAATAGAAGAGGCAACCCTCACGGCTTTGGATGTTTTTATTGGTATTCAGGCGCTTCTTACGAAGGTGAGTGGAATGACGATAAAATGCACGGAGCAGGCAGATACAAATACGAAAGTGGCACCGTGTACGAGGGAGAGTTTGAAAACAATCATTTTTCAGGCGTAGGCTGTTTAAAATACTCAAATGGAGATAAATACGAAGGTGAATTCGTTAATGACGAATTGCACGGCATGGGCGTTTACTATTACAAATCAGGCTCTGTGTATAAAGGCGACTTTAATAAGGGGGCAAGGGACGGCTTTGGCGAATGGATAGGTAGCAACGGCGAAAAATATAAAGGCGATTGGAAGAACAATAAATTTCACGGCGATGGTATTTACACGTATGCTGACGGCAAGCAATATATAGGTCAATTCGTTGACGATAAGTTTTGTGGTTTAGGCACTAACACTTTTAGTAATGGCGACAAGTATGAAGGCGAGTGGAAAGACGATAAAATGCACGGACACGGTATTTATCACTTTGCAAACGGCGATAGATATGAAGGTGAGCATAGTAACGGTCGCTTTAACGGCTTCGGCGTAAAATATTTTAATAACGGCGATAAACTTGAAGGCAGGTGGAAAAACGACGAATTAAACGGAAAAGGCAGGTACGTTTATAATAGTGGTGGCTTTTACGAAGGCGAGTTTGAAAACGGCTATTATCAAGGCAAAGGTTTTAGAAAATTCTCTAATAACGATACTTACGAAGGCGACTTTGTAAAAGACAAAATGCACGGCACAGGCAAATACACCTACGCTTCGGGAACGTACTACGTTGGCACAATGGTTGAAAGTAAACTTTGGGGCGAGGGCGAAATGTTCTACCACAACGGCTATTACTATAAAGGTCAATGGATTAACGATAAACGTAACGGCATAGGACATTGGGAATCGCCTAATAAGGATACGTACGACGGTGAATGGAAAGACGATAAAATGCACGGCAAAGGCAAATACAATTACCATTCAGGTAGTTGTTATGACGGCGATTTTGAAAACGGCAAATTCTGTGGCTACGGCGTTATGAAATGGTACACAGGTGGCGTCTATGAGGGCGAATGGAAGGAAGACTTGCGTGAAGGCTACGGCGAAATGGTTTACTCAACGGGCGAGAAGTATAAGGGCGAGTGGATAAGCGGTAAACGTCACGGCTACGGCATAGGCACAAAACCAAACGGCGAAGAATTAAACGGAGAATGGAAAGAAGATACTTTCGTTGGTTAAAATAAAAAGCAACTGTTAAACACAGTTGCTTTTTTTGTTTGCAAAAATAATTTTAATATTTCTTAAATATGTAAGTGTACATTCTTATATTTTATTTTAAAAACGAATATAATAAGAAAGAGAACATCCATAGTGTTGTATTAGGGGGATTTATTTTGACAGTAAATGACGCCGTAGTAAAAAGAGTAGTTGAATTATTAGAGAAAAAGAAAATGTCTCAATATCGTTTAGAGCAACTTTCGGGTATTCAGCACGGACATATGCAATGGATTATGAGTGGTAAAAGTAAAACGGTAACCTTTTCAACAGTTATTCGTTTAGCCAACGGCTTTGGTATGAGCCTTATTGAGTTTTTAAATAATGACGTGTTTATTTTTGAAAATCTTGACGTAGAATAATTATTTTTTATAAAAAAAGACTAACTTTTTAGTTAGTCTTTTTATTTTATGAAAATATTTTATTTGCTATTTCATAAGCGTCGGCATTAGATATATATAACGAGATATCTTTAAATGCTTCAATGAAACTTTCTTTATCAAACTTTTTGCCGTTTAAATTATCGCTTATATTAGTTAAAGATTTAATTGCAAAATAATCGCCAAATATTTCACAATTTGAAATAATGCCGTTTATTAAGTCAAAAGTAATAGTCATAGTTCCAAAATTTTGTCTTAAATCAATTCTCATATTACCTTTTGGCGATTTGCCTACGTTCCAAGCATAAGTTGAATATTTATTTTCAACTAATTCGTTAATTTTACAAACGTCGCTTTCAGTAAAGGTGTAAGACGTTAAATTTTCTTTTAAATATTCACTTAAACCTTGTAAAAACTCTTTACAAGTAATATCGTCCTTTAAATATTCCTTAACGTTAGCAACCCTTGCTCTAATGCTTTGTATTCCTTTTGATTGAACTTTAATATCGTTTTGAATTAAAAGATTTTGCAAGTTCTCTAAATTAGTGTTAAACAAAATAGTGCCGTGGTGTAAAATTCTATCCTTATAAACTACTTGTGCGTTGCCCGAAATTTTTTTGCCGTCAACCGTTATATCGTTTCGTCCCGAAAAAGTTGCTGAAACGCCTAATTTGTTTAAGTAGTCGATAATAGGTTTCGTCATTTTAACGTAATAATCTTCACCTTGTTTGTACGGAGCAATAATAGTATAGCAAATATTTTCAAGGTCGTGATATACGGCGCCACCACCGGTAAGCCTACGCACAACGTTAACGTTTTTTTCGTTTGCAATTTTCAAGTTTACTTCTAAAATAGTGTTTTGATTATTGCCAACAATAACGCTTTTATCGTTTTGCCATAAGTACACGTAAAAATCGTTAGTATATTTTAATAAATATTCTTCTGACGCAATATTAAATTGTGGATTAGTTTGATTAGATAAAATAAATTTAAAATTTTTCATAATATAATTCAATAGCCCACTATAAAAGCAATATAGTAGGCTATTTTAGTTAAGTTATTTAATTAAACGCCTTTTTAAACGCCTTTTTTAGATTTTCTAATAAATTCGGCTTGTGAAGTGTTAGTCGTGCTAACGTGTCCTTTAAGTGGAAGTATCTTATCGTTGATATAATCGATAATCCAGTTTGCTTGTGGGAAGAATTCTGCATCGAATTCAAATGGAGGAGTAATCCAGTTTTTAGCACCGCAAACAACAGGTGGAGCATCTAAATAGTCAAAGCAAAGGTTAGTAATGTTTGTAGCCATATCGTTAAGTATAGAACCTCTTGTACAAGCGTCAGACGCTAAGATAATTCTACCAGTCTTTTTAACTGATTCAACAACCTTTTCGTAGTTGAACGGAACAATACTTCTTGCATCGATAACTTCGGCTTCAATACCATATTTTTCAGAAAGGATTTTAGCGGCTTCCATTGCTTTATATAAAGTTGCACCGATAGTTAAAATAGTAATATCGCTACCAACACGCTTAATATCAGGTTCGCCAAGAGGAATTTCATAATAACCTTCTGGCACGCCTTCTTTGTGGAATTCTTCGCCCTTATCGTAAATTCTTTGGCTTTCAAAGAAGATAACAGGGTCAGTACCATTAAGAGCAGCGTTCATTAAGCCCTTAGCGTCGTAAGGAGTAGCAGGGAAGCATACTTTAAGTCCAGGAACGTGTGCAGGAAGAGCAACCCAGTCTTGTGAGTGTTGTGCACCGTACTTAGAACCAACTGAAACTCTTAATACAACAGGCATTTTTAAAATACCTGAACTCATAGCTTGCCATTTAGCAAGTTGGTTAAATATTTCGTCACCGGCACGACCCATAAAGTCGGCGTACATAAGTTCAACTATAACTCTACCACCACAAAGGCCGTAACCTACTGCACTTGAAACGATAGCAGCTTCACTTATAGGGCTATTAAATAATCTATGATATGGTAATGCTTCTGTAAGACCTTTATAAACGGCAAACGCGCCACCCCAGTCACGAACGTCTTCACCATAAGAAGTGAGTGTAGGGTCTTTATAATATCTATCAATAATAGCTTCAAATAAGCCGTCACGAATATTGTAACGTTTTAAGTTTGAAACTTGTGCACCCTTTTCGTCGAAAGCGTAACGTATTTTGCCTGCAATTTGTTTAACCCTTGGGTTTTCTTCGATAGGCATTTTAACGTCAGTTCCAACTTCAACAGGGCGATTATCCATACTTTCAACTTGACCGTTAGAGAACATTAAGTTTTCAACGTAGTAAGGGTCAGTTTTAAAATCAAGGTAAGGAGATTCAGTTGTGTCAGAAGCAAGACGGCAAAGTTTAAGCATTCTTTCTTTAATAGAAGATAAGATATCGTCAAATTTACCATCGCTTGCAATTTTAGCGTCTACAAGTGATTTTCTATAAGTAACGATAGGGTCAAATTCTTTCCAAGCGTTAACTTCTTCTTGCGTTCTGTAACTCATAGCGTCAGATGGAGAGTGACCACCAAAACGATAAGTAACAACGTCCATAAGGCAAGGGCCTTCGCCTTTTAATAATAATTCTTTCTTTCTCTTCATTGCTTCGATAACTGCAAGAGGGTTGAAGCCGTCAACTCTTTCAGCGTGAAGTTGGCTTGGAGAAATACCAGCACCAAGTCTTGCTAAGAAGTCGTAAGCCATAGTTTCGCCACGAGTTTGACCACCCATACCGTAACTATTGTTAAAGAAGTTAAATAAGATAGGAAGACCACCTTTCTTCTCCCAAAGTTTGTTTATTTGGTCCATAGACGCAAAGTTCATTGATTCGTAAACTACGCCACAACCAACTGAGCCGTCGCCAAGGTTACTAATTACGATACCAGGCTTGTTGTTGTTCTTTTTGTAAAGAGCAGCACCAAGAGCAACAGGAGCAGCACCACCAACGATAGCGTTGTTAGGGTAGATACCAAATGGTAAGAAGAATACGTGCATTGCACCACCCATACCTCTATGGAAGCCTGTTTTTCTTGCGAAAATTTCACTCATAAAACCATAGAGTAAGAAGTCAACTGCTAAATCTTTAACGTTACCCGTTTTATTAATTTTTTCAACAGGGGCAAGTGTTTCGCCACCCATAAAGTCTTTCATAATTTGGTAAAGTTTATCGTCAGGAAGTCTATAAATAGAATTTAAACCTCTTGCTAAAACTTCACTATGGCTTCTGTGAGAACCAAAGGTCATATCGTCTAAATCAAGGTTGTATGCTTGACCAACGGCAGCCGCTTCTTGACCGATAGAAAGGTGAGCAGGACCAGGATAGTTAGTTTTAAAGCCTTGGTATTCTTGCTTAACCTTAATATCCATAATCATACTTTCAAATTCACGAAGAACGGCTATATCGTTAAAGATACGAACGAAATCGTCGTTTGAAAAGTTTTTCTTTTCGTCTTCAATCGTTTTATTATATTGATTTACAGGAATATCTTCAAAAGAAATTTTACCTGCTTTACGAAGTTCAATAGGGTCTACAAATAATTGTTTACTCATTTTATTTCTCCTTTATTATAATTGAAATATTGCTTCACGTATAATTTCACAAACCGTTGGGTGAGGGAATACGAGTTTTTTGATATTTTCAATATCAACTTCAAGGTCAATCATACTTGATACGGCTACGATATATTCGCCTGAATAACTACCGATAATATGTGCACCTATTAAAGTGTTGGTTTTAACGTTTACAACAAGTTTACAAATGCCGTTTAATTCAGAGTTTTCAGCAACGTATCTACCTGAGTAAGTAAGTGGAATATTTACGCACTTAACTTCAAGACCTTTTTGTTTAGCGCTTTCTTCCGTTTCGCCTACGCTACCAACTTCGGGATTAGTGTAGATAACTGACGGAATAACGTTGTATCTCATAGCGTCTTTTTTGCCTAAAATTGTGTTGATAGCAACTTCGGCTTCTCTGTAAGCAGTATGAGCAAGCATTACTTTGCCGTTAACGTCGCCACAAGCGTAAACGTTAGCAACGTTAGTTCTCATTTGTTCGTCGGTAACAATAGCACCTCTTTCTAAATATACGTTAATATTTTCTAAGCCGTAGCCTTGTGTAACAGCACGTCTGCCGATAGAAAGTAAAACTTTTTCACTAACGATTTTTTCAGTTTTGCCGTCTTTTTCATAAACAACGCCGTCACTTTCAATAGCCGTAACTTTTGCGCCTAAATTAAATATAACGCCTTTTGCTTCAAGAGATTTTTGTAAAATAGTTGAAATTTCATTTTCAGTAGGGCCGGCAATTTTGTTAAGCATTTCAACAACGGTAACTTTCGTACCAACCGATGAAAAATAACTTGCCATTTCAAGACCGATAACACCACCACCGATAACTGTAAGAGTTTTAGGTATGTAGTCTAAATCTAAAATTTCTCTATTTGTCATTACAAGTCCACTTTCAATATTTTCTTTTAAGCCTTGAATAGGTGGAACAACAGGCATAGAGCCGGTTGCAATGATAAGTCTTTTAGCAATAATTTGTTCTTCGCCTGCTTTTACTTTAAATCCGTCGTCAGTTTTGCCTTCGATAAAAGCTTCGGCTTTAATAGTTTTAACTTTATTTCTTTTAAGTTGACCTTTAACGCCCGAAACAAGCATTTTAATAACGCTGTTTTTTCTTTCAACAACTTCTTTTTGATTAATTGTAGTAGTGCCTTCAATTTTAACGCCGTAATTTGAAGCGTGGTTAGCATAATCAAAAACTTTTGCACTATTTAAAAAAGTTTTACTTGGAACGCAACCTTCGTTTAAGCAAACGCCACCAAATTCTCTTTTTTCAATAACAACCGTTTTTAAACCGGCGTGACCAGCTCTTTCTGCTGCAAGATAACCGGCAGGGCCACCACCTATAACGACTAAATCATAAATGTCCATAATTTCTCCTTAAATATTACCTTCTGCTAAAAGGTTAAATGTAAAGTTTTCAAGATATTCTTTAAGTTCTTTTAAGAACCTACCAGCAGGAGCGCCGTCTAACGCTCTGTGGTCGAAAGTAAGAGATAAACTCATTGCCGTATAAGGTATGATTTCACCGTTTTTACCAAGTTTAATTTTTGTTTCTAACGTGTTAACACCTAAAATACCAGTTTGTGGTGGATTAATAACAGGGGTGAAACTTTCAATACCCATAGTACCAACGTTTGAAACAGTAAACGTACCACCTTGTAAAAGTTCAGGGTTAATACCGCCTTGAATTGCTTGACTTGATAATTCTTTACTTTGAATTGCTATTTGTGAAAGGCTTAACGTATCAGCACCAAAAAGAGTAGGAACTAATAAACCTCTTGGCGTATCAGTAGCAATACCCATATTTACGTGGTCGAAGTAACGCATTGTATCGCCGTTTACTAAATGAGCGTTTAAGTCTTTATGTTTTTTAAGTAATCTTGAAAGAGCAAATATTATAATGTGGTTAATAGTTATTGCAGGAAGATTAAGTTTTTCAGCATTATCTTTTAAGAACTTTCTAAATTCGTTAATGTTAGTGCAGTCAAACGAAATGTTCATAGTAAGTTGAGCCATAGAAGATAAACTGTTCATCATGCCCTTAGCAATAACTTTTCTAATATTAGGCATCTTTTCGTCTTTAAATGCTTTAAAGTCTTCAATAGTATATTGTTTTGCTTGTGGCGCTGTTGCTACGTTAGTAGGGTTAACGCTTGCACGTCTAACGTCGCTTTCAATAATACGTCCATTAGGACCTGTTGCTGTTGCAGTTTGTAAATCAACGCCAAGTTTTTGTGCTAAATTTTTAGCTCTTGGAGAAGCAAAAACAACACCATCATTATTTTGTGGAGCAGTTGCAACAACTTGTTCAGTTACACTTTCAGTTTTAGTAGGTTCAGAATTTTGTTCTTCTTGTTTAACTTCAACCTTAGTTGCTCCTTCGGGTGCTAATGAAGAATAATCTTCACCTTCGTTACCTATTGCACATACGTTTGTAAGAACGGGAACTTCGTCGCCTTCTTCGCAAAACAATGCTAAAACTACACCGTCAAATTCGCTTTCTTGTTCAAAAGCAGATTTATCAGTTTCATAAGAAAATAATACGTCACCTTTTTTAACCGTGTCGCCAACTTTAACGTTCCAAGAAGTTAAAATACAACTTTCTACGGTTATACCTTGTTTAGGCATTAAAACGCCGTTTGCCATAAAAAATTCTCCTTATAGTATAATTATTAATTTTTCTATATTATATAACATTTGATTATTTTTGTAATTGTTTGAAAAAAAGTTGCAAAGTGATAGAAAATATGATAAAATATGAGCATAAATAATCAAAAATGAACACAAAAAGGTAAAATTTATGTTAAGTTTAGAAAGACAAGAAGAAATTTTAGAAATTTTAAACAAAAATAAGTCGGCAACCGTTGATTTTTTAGCAAATAGTTTGTACGTATCGGGGGCAACAATTCGTCGTGACTTAAAGCAAATGGAACAAAAAGGAATGATAATTCGTTCTCACGGTGGTGCTATGCCGTTTAAGTCAAGTTCAACAGAAACAAGTTTCGTAGTAAGGGAACAAAAAGATGCACAAGCAAAAAGGAAGATAGCGTCGCTTGCCGTAAGGCTTATAAAAAATGGTGATTCTATTTTCGTTGATTCTTCGTCGTCAACGGGTTACGTTATGGAATTATTACAAGATTTTACTAACATAACCGTAACGACAACGGGTATAAGAAACGCTACGATTTTATCTTCAACCGATAAGGTTAAAGTGTATATAGCAGGTGGTCTTGTATCTAACCACTCTAACTCAATTACGGGCACTGATACAATGGATTATATTTCGCAAATACACGCCGATATATCTATACTTTCTTGCACGGGTATTTCTATTGAAACGGGCGTAAACGACGCAAGTATCGAGCAAGCCAAATTAAAACAACGTATGCGTAAAAACTCTAACAAAGTTGCAATAATAGCCGATTCAACTAAATTTGGAAAAACTTTTATGTGTCACGACTTTTGGTTTGATGAAATTGATTATTTAATTACTGAAAAAATGCCGCCGAAAGAATTTTTAGATGCAATAAGTAAAACAAATTGCAAATTAATAACTCCACAAAACGACGAATTATAAAACAAAAAAATGCTAATCAAGCGATTAGCATTTTTAGTTTTGTTAAATTTTTTCTTCCCACCCTTTTATTTTACCATATTTTTTAGGTGTGGTCAATATGTTTTTTGAAAATAAAGTTAGGTAAAATTTTAGCAAACTATATTGACTTTAAACCATTTTAATTTTATAATTAAAGTACAAAGAGAAGTTAATAATCGGAATTTAAAAAGGGGGTACGGACCAAAAGTTTAAGTAGTTTTTAAAAGTGTTGCAAAGTAACAAAACCGATTATAAGTAAGGAGATAGGCCAATGTACTAAAATTTTAGCAAATATATAGGGGGAACTAAAATGTATTTACTAAAAAAATTATGTATTAATTCTCAAATTAAAAAATAAAAAAGGAGTAGGCCAATGAACAGTTTAGATATATTCTAAAAGCGTAGTAGGTCATATTAGTGCAAAAGATTGCAAAGATTATTTTATAAATGACAACTAAGTACGCGAGTACAATTAAATAATATAGATTAAGCGACAACCATAGGTTGTCGCTTTTGTGTTAAATTGCTGAATTAATTACGTTAAGTTGATTTTCAAGTTCGGCTTCAATTTTATTTTTAGACTTTTTAAATTCTATAATATAAACTATCGAAAGCGTAATTATTGATGATATCCAACCGATAGGCCAAATTAAATACAAGAAAGTTAAGTTAGGGTATAACGGATATACGAACCATACCCAAGGGAAGCGGATACCGCACATAAATATAAGTGTAGTAATTGTTGGCATAATAGGCTTTTCTAACGCCCTTAAAGACGAGCCTATCGTCTCTGATATGCCGTGTAAGAAATATAACGGTGAAATTAAAACCATTTTTTGTAAAGCATAAGTAATTACTTCTGGATTTTTAGACATTATAGAACATAACGGACGGCCGAAAATAGCAAATAATCCACCAAGCGCTGCGCCGAGTAATATAGTTAATAATACGGCTTTTTTAACCGATTTATTTGCTCTGTAAGTATTTTTAACTGCCATATTTTGACTTACGTATGGAGCAACGGCAAATGAAGGAGCCATTGCGATATAATAAATAAGTCCGTCAAACTGATTTGCTATCGACATACCTTTTGTAGCGGTGTCGCCGATTGCGTTAACCGTAGCCGTAATTGCAACGTTAGCGAACGAATATAACGCACTTTGAAGGCCAAGAGGTACGCCTATAAACAATACGTTGCCAAGTTCTTTTATATAAAAACGAAAATGTTTTAATTTAAGTGGGGCTTTGCAATTTTTCTTTAATAATAAGCGTAAACAAAGAAGACTTGCAAAAATCCAAGAAAAAACGGTAGCAATACCAACGCCTTCAACGGTAGTATTAAAAACTTTAATTGATATGAAGTTTAAAATAATTTTTAAAAAACCGCCTATACACATATATATCATAGGGCTTTTAGTGTTGCCTATTGAACGCAATATTGCAGCCGAAAAATTGTATAAAAATAAAAATGGAACGCCTGCAAAATAAAGCATAAAATATAGAGATGCTTTTTCTAATAATTTTTCAGAGCATTTAATTGAAATTAATAATTGTTTAGAAAAAATAACGCCGAATAAAGACACTAAAATTCCTACGAAAACAGCAAAAAACATTGATGTACCAACGGCACGTTCAACACTTTCTTGATTTTTACAAGCAACGTGTTTAGCGACTACAACGTTAGCGCCTGATGCTATGCCTATTATTAAACCTGTAATTAACGATATAAGTGACGATGAAACACCAACAGCACCTACGGCATCGTCGTTAACTAAAATGCCAAGAATTGACATGTCAATAATGCCAACTAACGACTGAAAAGCGTTCATAATCATTATAGGGATTGTTAAAGCGAATAGCCCTTTTGTTATAGAGCCCGATAGCATGTCAACGTTGTGTTTTTTCATAATAAACCTATGTGTTTTTTAAACAATTATACTAAATGCTTAGCATATTATAGCACTATAAAAATGTAAATACAACAAAATATAAAAAATAAAATAAAATATTTTAAATATTAATAATTTTTATACAATCGGTTTAAAAAATAATCATTTTATATAAAATATTGTTAAAATACTTTACAAATATTATCTAAAATGGTAAAATACAAACAAGGAGCAAACAAAAAATGGAAAAAACTGATTTAATTATTAAAAATATA
>JAZRJP010000017.1:0-15101 GCA_045645865.1 Christensenellaceae bacterium
ATAATATAACATATATATTATACACTAATTTTTGCGTTTTTCAATACCTTTTTTAAAAAAATATGTAAAAAAGGGCACTTTTTTGCATAAAATAGCTAAAATTTAATAAAAAATGTCAATTTTACTTATAAGTTTTCATAAAATATTTTATGGAAAATATAAATAAAAACTTAAAAATATATTTTATCGGAATAGGTGGAGTAGGTATGAGTAGTTTGGCTTTATACCTATTAAAAAAAGGTTTTGTTGTTTACGGAAGTGATGTTTCTAAAAACGAACAAACTAAAATTTTAGAAGAAAACGGAATAAAAATCGATTATATTGATAACTTTTTAAGTGTTGAAAAAAGCGATATCGTAGTATATACTTCGGCTGTTAAAAGCAATAATACTCAACTTAATTTAGCAAAAAAACTTAATAAGCCAACTTATAAACGTAGTCAACTTTTAGGCTTAATAATATCGTCGTTTAAAAATAGTATAGGAGTTAGTGGAAGTCACGGTAAAACGACAATTACTTCTATCGTAACACATATTCTATATACGGCTAATAAGTCGTTCACGGCGTTTATAGGCGGGTGCGATTATTATTTTAATAACCTTTATACCGACGGCAAAAAACATTTAGTTTTAAGCGAAGTGTGCGAGTATGATAAAGCCATTTACGACGTTAACGTTTTAATAGGTATATGTTCAAATATCGACGACGATCATTTAGATTGTTATTATAATATTGAAAACGTTAAAAAAGCCTTTTTTAGTTTTTTAGATAGAAGCCAATATAAAATTATATGTAATGATAATAAGTATTTAAAAGAATATAAAGGCGAAAACGTTATAACGTACGGCATTGAAAATGAAAGCGTAGTAATGGCAAAAAACGTAACTAATTTAATAGGCAAATATTCTTTTGACTTAATAATTAATAACAAAAATTATGGTAGAATAAATTTAAATAGTTTTGGTAAATATTCGGTCTATAATACCTTGTGTGCCGTTGCAACGTGTTATCTAATGAAAATATCTATCAATACAATAATTAAAGGTTTAGCGTCTTTTAAAGGGGTAGAACGCCGTTTTGAATATTTAGGTAAAATATATAAAAAAAGTGTAATTAGCGATTATGCACATCATCCAACGGAAATTAAAAATGCAATAACAACGGCAAAGCAAGTTTTTAAAGATAATTTGCTTATAATTTTTGAACCACATACATATTCACGCACAAAATTATTGTATGAAGATTTTATTAAAGTTTTTTTAAACGAAAACGTCTATTTTTATAAAACCTTTCCTGCAAGGGAAGATTATTTATATCTAGGTAGCAGTCAAAAACTATCAACCGACTTAAATAAAAAATATTACGAAAGTTTTGATAAGTTACTTTTAGCGGTAAAAAAGTCAAACTTTCAAAACGTGTTAGTTTTAGGAGCAGGCGAATTGTATTGTAAGTTTAAAGAACAAATAAATAAATAATAAAAAACACACTATGTTTACAAAAGTAAAGATAGTGTGTTTATTTTTACATTAAGTCGATAATGAATTCGTTTTTGTCGCTTTCGTTTAATAACTTGTTAGCAAAATTTTCAAAGTGTTTGTCGGCGTAGTCAAACTTATATTCGTTAATATCAAATAAGTTAAGATTTAAAACGCCTTGAACAATAAGATTTATGCCAGAAGAAATGTTATTAAAACTACTCTTAACGCAAGAAACGTTAACTTCTTTATTAAACAATGCTTCAAAGTTGATTTTAGTTTTTGTTTCAACCATACCTGCAACGGCAACACTTGCGTTATTAGCACAAAGTTTAGCAATATAATCGGTGCTAATAGAACTTTCGGTGTCATAAATAATTTTTGAACACTTTCTGCCACCGGTAATGCTTAAAATTTGCTTTTCTAAATTTTTGTTAGCAGTATAAGTGTAGTAAATTCCGCATTTTTTAGCAAGTTCAATATTATCGTCATTATTATCTATTAAAATAGGAACGCCTTGATAATACGAAATTAATTGAGCAAGTATATTAGCAAAAATACCACCGCTTAAAATACAAACGTGTTGACCTTTTGAAATTTTTAAATTATCAATAACAGAAAGGGCAAGAGAAACGTGGTTTAAAAACAAAGCGTCGTAATAAGAAATTTTTGGTGTTAAAATATGTGCATTTTCTTTTGGAACAACGGCAAACTCTTTTAAATAGCCGTCAAAATCCTTAGAAGCGTACAATAAATTTACACATTCGTCCGTTTGGTTGTTTAAACACTTATAGCAAGTTTTACAAACCATTTCGGGAGCAAGAAAAACCTTAGTCCCTTTTGAAAAATAATTTGATTCAATAAGCGTTTCAGTAATTTGTCCTACTGCAATTTTTGATGGAATAATAGGGTAGTTGATTTTTGAATTACCTATAAAATTAAGTAAGTCTTGTCTTGTGATTAAGCATTTTGTAATTCTAACCTTAACGTCGTCAATTTGTTCCAAACTCTTTTCAAGTGAAACTTTTTTTAATTGTTTAGGTTGGTTAATTTGCCAAGCGTACATAATTACTCCTTAAAACTATTTGTACTTTTAGTATATAATGAAACAATAAATTTTGCAAGTGTTTAATGACAAATTAAAATTATATACAAAAAAAACAAAAAAAATATAAAAATATTATTAAATAGGCAAAAATGAGTTGACTATTATTTTTTTTTAATATATAATAGCAAAGTAATTAGAAGCGAGGTGTTAAAATGAAAGCAAATATTCATCCTGAGTATAATCAAGTTAAAGTTCAATGTGCCTGTGGGGCGTCATTTTATACAGGTTCTACAAAAAAAGCCGATGTTATAAAGGTTGATATCTGTTCTAAATGTCATCCATATTTTACAGGTAAACAAAAATTAGTTGACTCTGGTGGACGTGTAGACAAGTTCAAAAAGAGATACGGCATTTAATCTAATATACTATATAGTATATAAATCGGCTCAAAGTTCACTTTGAGCCATTTTATTTTTATGTAATTATGAAATCTAAAAGTAAAGCGTGTAATAGAACGTCAATAGGTGGTCAAGCAGTAATTGAAGGCGTTATGATGCGTGGTAATAGTTCAATGGCAACTGCCGTAAGGGCAGAAAACGGCGAAATTTTACTTGAAACAAAGCGTCTTAAATCACCAAATAAACAAAATAAATTTTTAAAACTACCATTTATAAGGGGTGTTGTAGCCTTTGTTAATTCACTTGTTGGTGGAACAAAGGTTTTAATGCGTTCGGCATCAGTTTTCGGTGACGACGAACCAACAAAATTTGAAAAATGGGTAGCAGAAAAAATCAAAATCAACGTAATGGACGTTGCAGTATTTTTAGGTGCGTTCATTGGTATTATATTGTCGCGATTTTTATTTTTCTTTTTACCACAAACAATTACCGACCTTTTTTGGTTTATTGAAAAAAACAGCCTTTGGTATTTTTTAATTGAAGGTTGTGT
Source organism: Christensenellaceae bacterium (assembly GCA_045645865.1). Classification (GTDB taxonomy): domain Bacteria; phylum Bacillota; class Clostridia; order Christensenellales; family Borkfalkiaceae; genus HGM11412. The sequence continues at coordinate 3,472 of JAZRJP010000017.1, forward strand.
AAGAATTACCATTTTTATCGTGTATATTTTGTTAACTTCTTTAATTAAAGACGTTAAGCGTACGTATATGTATCACGGAGCAGAACATAAAACTATTTCTTGTTATGAAAGTGGAATGGACTTAACTGTTGAAAACGTTAGAAAGTGTACACGTGTACACGATAGGTGTGGAACGACTTTTATGTTTATCGTAATGACGGTAAGCATTTTAGTATTTGCCTTACTTAATTTATTAGTTCAACCATTAGGAATTAGTGGAACGGGCATTTCAAACAAATTATTTAGGTTTGGTTTAAAATTAATTTCATTGCCTATTGTTTCGGGTATTTCTTATGAAATTTTAAAATTTTTATCAAAGCGTACGCATCCTTTTTTCAATATATTTAAATGGCCAGGATTATTATTGCAACGCATTACAACTAAGGAACCCGACGATAAAATGATTGAAGTTGCAATTACAGCGTTTAACACGGTATTACAAATGGATGCCGACCAAAGTATAGGCGAAGTTAAATTTAGCGTAAGTGGTAACGTAAAAAGCAATTTAGAAAGGGTAAAATTGACCTTAAAAAAAGCAGGCATTACCGAAGAAAGTGAAGCCGAGTGGATAGTTAGTATAGTTTTAAATATTAAGCGTTCAAGTCTTAATTCTAACGCATTAGTTTCAGTTGAAGACGTTAAAAGAATTAACGATATAGTAAACGAACGTGTAAAAGGAACTCCACTTTGGTATATTTTAGGTAGCGTAAACTTTTACGGATATGATTTTAAAGTAAACAAAAACGTATTAATTCCAAGACCAGAAACAGAAGAACTTGTCGATTTAATTATAAAAGAAAATAATGGTGGCAGTGTTTTAGACTTGTGTACGGGTAGTGGAGCAATAGGCGTAAGTTTGGCATTATCAAATAAGTTTAGCGTTTTAGCAAGCGATATTTCGCCGTTAGCACTTGAAACGGCAACGTTAAACGCTAAAAGGTTAAATGCAAACGTTGCCTTCGTGTTGTCTGATTTATTTGAAAATATAAATAGCAAGTTTGATATTATCGTTTCAAATCCTCCATACTTATCAAAAAATGATATGCAAAATCTTCAAAAAGAAGTTAAATGCGAGCCGTCCTTGGCTTTATATGGTGGTGAAGACGGGTTAGATTTTTATAAAAATATTATAAATAACGCCTACAAATATTTAAATAAAGGTGGCTTATTATATTTAGAAATAGGTATAAACCAAGCAAAAGATATAGAAAATATAGTAAATAGCGTAAGTAAATACGCAAACTTTAAAGTTATAAAAGATATTCAAGGTATAGAAAGAATTATAAAGGTAGAATTTTATGGCGAATAAAAAACTTGAAGCAATTTTAGAAAGGTATGAAAAGTTAAACGAGTTAATTTCTTCACAAGAAGTGCTTTCTAATATGGAAGTTTATACTAAATACACAAAAGAAATTGCCGATATGGAAGAAACGGTAACCGTTTATAAAGAATACAAAAAATTGTTAAACGAAAAAGAAGAAGCCGAATTATCATTATCAGGTGAAACAGATAGTGATATGAAAGAACTTATTTTAGAAGAAATTAAAGATTTAAAAGTTCGTTTAGACGATTTAAACGCACAACTTAAAATATTGTTAATTCCAAAAGACCCAGACGACGATAAAAGCGTTATCGTTGAAATTAGGGCAGGAGCAGGTGGCGAAGAAGCCGCATTATTTGCTTACGAACTTTATAGAATGTACGTATGCTACGCCGAAAAAAATCGTTGGAAAACGGAAGAAATCGACTCTAATAACACTGAACTTGGTGGTGTAAAAGAAGTTGTATTTTCAGTATCGGGTAAAGGAGTATATGGTAAATTAAAATACGAAAGTGGAGTTCATAGGGTACAACGTGTTCCTGAAACTGAATCGCAAGGTAGAATTCAAACGTCAACAGCAACGGTTGCAGTATTACCAGAAGCACAAGACGTTGAAATAAAAATTGAAGAAAAAGATTTAAAAATAGATACTTATAGGGCTTCGGGCGCAGGTGGACAACACGTTAATAAAACTGAAAGTTGTATTCGTATGACGCATTTGCCAACGGGTATAGTAGTTACTTGTCAAGACGAACGTTCACAAATTAAAAATAGAGAAAAAGCGTTAAAAGTATTAAAATCAAGACTTTACGACCATTATAATTCGGCATATCAAAAAGAATACGACTCTAAGCGTAAAAGCCAAATAGGTACGGGCGACCGTTCTGAAAGAATTAGAACTTACAACTTCCCACAAGGTAGAATTACCGACCATAGAATAGGCTTTACGTTGTATTCTTTGGTATCGTTTTTAGCAGGAAATATTGAAGAAATGATAAATGCTCTTCAAATTGCCGATAGGGAAGCAAAGCTTTTAAACGAAGAAGAAAATTCTTAAAATTTTTTAACCTTTAAAACTTAAAAAGCACTCTTAAAAAAACTGTTAATTTTTAAAAATTAGCAGTTTTTTATTTTTTTTAAAAAATTTTAAAAAAGGGGTGTAAAATGCTTGCAAAATTAAGTTTAATGGTATATAATGTTAAAAAATTTAAGTAAAACTAAATATAACTTAATTAAAATAAGTCAAATTTAGTAAAAAATAATAAAATTTAAGTAAAGGTAGCGTTATGAAAATTTCAGAAAAAGCAAAACAAATTCCAGCATCAATGACATTAGAAATTACTGCAAAAGTAAACGATTTAAAAAGCAAAGGCAAAAAAATTATAGGTTTTACAGCAGGTGAACCTGACGTAAACACTCCTAAATATATAATTGATAGTTGTAAACAAGCGTTAGACGACGGCTACACTAAATATACGGCAGTAGCAGGTATTATGTCTTTACGTCAAGCAATTAGCGAAAAATTTAAAAAAGATAATAATTTAACTTATGCTCCTGAACAAATCGTAATATGTGATGGTGCAAAATCAGCATTATATCACGCATTATACGCTATTTGCGACGACGGAGATGAAGTTGTTTTAATTGCACCATATTGGTTTACTTATAAAGAACAAGTTAAAATGTGTGGTGGTGTACCCGTAACTGTAAACACGGTAAAGGAAAACGGATACAAACTTACTCCAAGTCAACTTGAAGAAGTTATTAGTCCTAAAACGAAAGCAGTTATTATCAACTCACCTTGCAACCCAACGGGCGTAGTATATAGTAAAGAAGAATTAGAAGAATTAGCAAAGGTAATTGAAAAACACAACCTTGTTGTAATTAGTGACGAAATTTACGAAAAACTTATTTACGACGATTTAAAACACGTATCAATCGCAACTTTAAGCGACTATATGTACGAAAATACAATTGTAATCAATGGTTTAAGTAAAAGTTATTCAATGACGGGTTGGCGTATAGGTTATTTGGCTTGTAATAAAGAATTAGCAAGGGTAATTACAAAATTACAAAGTCAAACAACAAGTAACGCTTGTTCGTTTGCGCAACACGCATCTGTAACGGCATTAAACGGTGGTGAAGAGATTATCGAAGGTATGCGTTTAGTTTACGACGAAAGAAGAAAGTTAATAATGAGTCTTTTAGATAATGCTAATTTAAAATATGTAAAACCACAAGGGGCTTTCTATATATACGTTTGCATTAAAGATTATATAGGCAAGCAAATCGACGGCAAAATTATTAAAAATAGTTTAGATTTTGCAAACTATCTTGTAGATTACGGCGTAGCAGTAATACCAGGTTTACCTTTTGAAAAAGAAGGTTATATAAGAATGTCTTACGCTATTAGTAACGAAGATATAGTTAACGGAATTTACATTTTAAAAGAATTTTTAGCAAAAATTAATTAAAAGACGATAAGTTTAGTCAAAAAATTTAAAAAATTTTTAAAATGGGTATTGAAAATTTGCGTTCTATGCATTATAATAAAAGTAATAAAAGGAAAGGAGACCTTAATTATGATTAAAATAGTGTATGGACCAAAAGGATTCGGTAAAACTAAAATTATGCTTGACGAAGTTAATCAAGCAGGCAAAAATGCAAATGGTAACGTAGTTTTTATTACTGACAAACGCTTTGACACTGTTAGTATTGATTTCAACGTTAGATGTGTTTATACTGAGGATTACGACGTTACTTCTACACAAGTACTTAGGGGCTTTATAAACGGCTTACTTGCAGGCAATAGTGATATTGAATACGTGTTTATCGACGGTTTAAAACGTATTATCGGCGACAAAATGTTAGGTGGTAAAAAATTATTTGATACGCTTAATAAGTTGCAAAAAGAATATAATAATTTAAAATTTGTAGTATCGGTAAGTGCAGGTTACGACCAATTACCAGCATACGTAAAAAAATATGTTAAATAAAAATTTACGAATTTTTAAAAATAACGTGGAAATCAGCGGGTATATTCTACTTGCTGATTTTTTCTTACCACAAGATGCGTTTTTTAAGGAAATTTGCAGTCTTTCTGATAATGAAAAACTCATAAAAATTTATGAAAATATTTCAGGTGAAAGTGTTAGCAAAGAAAATAAAAATCGTATTTTGAACGTTCATAATTTGTTTGAAGTTATATGTTTAGACGACGATATTTACAATGTCGATTTAACCGTCAATAATAGTCTTTCATATAGCAGTGTAATTGTTGATAATTCCACATTTTATCGAGAAATTTGCTCTTATATAGCACTTTATTATTTAGTTTACAAAGCCTTGTTTGACGACTATTTAGACCAAACTGAAAGCGTTGATTTCGTACTCCCGTTTGATAATAAAACTGCTTGTGTTTCGGCATTAATTTTCAAAAAATTCGTTAGCAATTTAAACTTTGTTATTGCAGGTGACGAAAAGGTTAATTTTATTGATAAAAAATCTTTTTATAAGCCACCTTACGACACTAACGAAGCACGCACTTATTTAAACGAGTTTTTAGAAGATTACGGAATTATTTTCGATAGTTATTCTTCAAGCGAGGTTTTTGCATACGAAGATTATTTATGTAATTATGATACGAATGCAAACACAATTTTCTTTTCGTTTATGTCGCCTTATTTAACAAGCTCAAAAACTTTTAAACAATTATCGGGCAAAGTTTTACAGGCAAATTTAGCAAATAAAAAAATATACGAAGAAACAGCGCAAGAAATACCTTCTAATTTAGAAAATTTAGAAAATAATTTAGTAGGTTTTAAAAGCAATTTAACAAACGATGATTTTTTAAAAATATTAGACAATTTAATTTAATTAAATTGAAAGTTAATAGCAAAATACTTGCAAAAATATCTAAATTGTTATATTATTTATGTAATAAATAAAATTAAGGTAGGACATTATGGACGATAAAAAGACATTATTTAGTGCGGTGCAACCAAGCGGAATACCAACAATAGGTAATTACGTTGGTGCTATAAATAATTTCGTAAAACTTCAAGACGAGTATAATTGTATATATTCAATTGCCGATTTACACACTTTAACGGTTAAGCAAGAACCTGCAAAATTACGCCAACAAACGCTTAATTTACTTGCGTTATATCTTGCTTGTGGCATCGACCCAGAAAAGTGTGTTATTTTCGTGCAATCACACGTGCCTGCTCACGCTGAACTCACGTGGATTTTAAATACAATGACGTATCCGGGCGAACTTAATAGAATGACGCAGTATAAAGATAAGTCAAAATCTCACGCAGACAACGTAAACGTAGGTTTAATGGATTATCCTGTACTTATGGCGTCTGATATATTACTTTACGGAACTCACGTTGTACCAATCGGTATTGACCAAAAACAACATTTAGAACTCACACGTGATTTAGCAATTCGTTTTAATAGTAGGTATAGTGATACTTTTGTTGTTCCTGAATGTATATTTGCAAAATACGGTGCAAAAATTATGTCGCTTGCCGACCCGACTAAAAAAATGAGTAAGAGTGACGTAAACGTTAATGCGTATATTTCAATGTACGACGATGACGACACGATTATTAGGAAGTTTAAAAGGGCAGTAACCGATAGTGAAAATAAAATTTTATACGACGTTGAAAATAAGCCGGGCATAAGCAACTTGCTTACAATATACGCCGTGTTTAATAAATGCACGATAGAGCAAGCAGTTGAAAGGTTTGAAAATAAAGGCTACGGCGAATTTAAACTTGAAGTAGGTAGCGTTGTTTGTGAAGGTTTAAAACCTATTACTAAAAAGCGTCTTGATTTATTAAAGAATAAAGATTATCTTGAAAAAGTTATGAAAGACGGTAGCGAAAAGGCAAACTATTTAGCAAGAAAAACATTATCAAAAGTTTATAGAAAAGTAGGATTATACGGTATTTAATATGTTTGGTTACGTAAAACCCAATTACCCATATTTGTATATGAAAGACGATACGCTTTATCGTGCTTTGTACTGTGGAATGTGTAAAAGCATTAAAAAAGCAAACGGCAATTTAGCAAGGTTTTCATTAACGTATGATATCGCATTTATGTCGCTTTTAGTTCACTCAATTAAAGGTGTTGACGTAGAAATTAAAAATTCAAGGTGCGTTGCTCATAGCATTAAAAAAAGACCTATGGCAAAAGTTGACGAATTGTCCTTAATTTTAGCCGACGTAAACTTAATTTTAGCAAAATACAAGGTTAGCGACGATATTTTAGACGAAAACAAGGGTAAAATTAAAGGGTTATTTATAAATAAAGGCTATAAAAAAGCAATTAAAAGGCATAAAAAGGTTGACGAAATTGTTAAAAAACAATACGGCTTATTAACAAATTATGAAAAATCTAATTGTGCAAGTATAGATATGGTTAGTGATTGTTTTGCTAAAATGCTTGAAGAAATATCTATTTACGTTTTAGGCGAAAGTGCTAACGAGCATACTAATTTACTTTTTTACACGATAGGTAAATGGATATATTTAATTGATGCGTTAGACGATTATGATAAAGACGTTAAAAAGTCAAATTTCAACGTGTTTAAGGCTTTATATGGTGAAAGCGATTATAAGTCTTTAATAAAAAACAATTACGAACAAATCGTAGCAATATTTGGTAGCATTTTTTCACAAATGACTGAAAGTTACCAAAAAATTAATTTTAAATTTAACAATGATTTATCTTCAAATATAGTTTATAGGGGAATACCAAATCAAACTAAAACTATACTTGAAAAAGGAATGAATAAAGGGACGGAGAATAATGGAAAATAAGTATTACAAAATTTTAGGCGTATCAAAAGACGCAACTAATGAAGAAATTGAAATAGCATATCAAACTTTAAAAACAAGATATCAAAAAGAAAGGTTTGAAGATGGCGAAGTAGGTAATCACGCAGCAAAAATGCTTACCGAAATTGAAAACGCCTACAATATCATTTTATCTTTAAGAAAAGAACAAGATACGTCAACTTTCGGTATTTTCAGTGAAATTGAAAATGACATTAAAAAAGGCGATTTACAATCAGCGCAAGAAAAACTTGATAGTTTCAATGAAAGAGATAGCGAATGGCACTATTATCAATCGGTTGTGTTTTATAAAAAGAATTGGATAAACGAAAGTAAACTTCAACTTGAAATTGCTATAAGAATGAATCCAAACGAACAAAAATACAAAAACGCACTTGATAAAATACAAATCAAAATAAACGGACAAGACAACGCACAATATAACGCAGGTTGGGACAAGTCGGGTAACGCTTACAAAGCCCCTAATCAAGAAGACCAACCTATACAACAAATGGGTGGCGATAGTTGTTGTCAATGGTGTTGTGAAATGGCAATATGCAACGCTATGTTCAATATAGGAATTCAATGTTGTTGCCCTTGTAGATAAAATGAAAAATTCAAAAACAATCGCCGTAGCAGGCGTTACGTCGGCGCTTAGTCTTATCGTTTTAGCGCTTGGCACTTATATCGAAGTAGTAGATTTATCGTGCTTATTTATAGCATCTTTATTTATTATGCTACCACTTGCAAAAAATAGTTTTAAAAGTGCAGTGCTTTGCTACCTTGCCGTATCAATATTATCATTAATTTTTACGGCATCAACAGGTAGGTTTTCAATAACGGTTATGTACGTAGCGTTTTTTGGGCTTTACCCATTAGCGTTACACGTTGAAAGGGTTAAAAAAGTAAATAAATTTATTAGTTATCCTATAAAGGCTATTTGGTTTATAGGAACTTGTTTTTTAATGTACTTTGTATTTAAAATGTTTGTTTTAACAAATCAAGCGTTAGAAAAGTATATTGTAGCATTAATTATATTTGGTGGTTTAATCATATTTTTTATGTTTGACTATATGATGAAGCGTTTTCAAAAACTTACCGACCAAATAGTTGAAAGGTTGAATATTTAGGTAAAATTATGCAGAAAAATGACATTTATACTCAGACCATTACCGATTTAGGTTGTAATGGAGAGGGTATAACAAAAGTGGACGGAATTACGTGTTTCGTGCCGTTCACCTTAATAGGCGAAAAAGTAGAGTTTAAAGTTTTAAAGGTTGCAGGTAACGTTGCTTATTGTAAACAACTTGAAATTATAACACCGGCAGATAATCGTGTAAGACCAAAATGTTCGGTGTTTACAAAATGTGGTGGTTGTCAGTTGCAACACCAAAAATATTCCGAGCAGTTAAAACTTAAACGCAAAATTGTAAAAACTTGCTTTAAAAAGATTGCCAACTTAGACGTTTTCGTTTCAAACGTAGTTCGTAGTGAAACCGATTATGAGTATAGAAATAAATTGCAATTACCTGTAAGAGAAAAAAATGGTATTGCAACTTTTGGCTTTTATGCAGAAAATTCGCATAGAATTATAGATATACAAAGTTGTCCTATACAACAATCGTGGACGGATGACGTTATAAAAATAGTTCGTAATTATATGTTTACATATAGCGTTTCGGCTTATAGCGACGAAACAAAGAAAGGTTTAATTAAACATATCGTAGCACGTAACGTATCAGGCAGTATTTTATTAGTTTTAGTAATCAACGGCAAAAAGTTGCCATTTTATAAAAAACTTATTGAAATGCTTAATGAAAGTTCACGCAAATATTCTTTATTTATAAGTGAAAATACGTCTGAAAACAACGTAATTTTAGGCAAAGAAATTAAGTTGCTATACGGGCAAGAAACGTTCAACGCTATCGAAAATGGAATAAAATATTCTATCGGTCCATATTCGTTTATGCAAGTAAACGATAGTATGCGTTCAAAACTTTATAACGAAGTAATTAAATGTGCAAATCCTACTGAAAATACAGTATGTATCGATGCTTATAGTGGAGCAGGTTTATTAACGGCAATGCTTTCAAAAAAATCTAAAAAAGCAATCGGTATTGAAATTGTTCCAGAAGCCGTAAATAACGCCGATATTTTAAGTGCCGAAAACGGCTTACAAGATAAAATGTTCAATCATTTAGGTTCTTGTGAAGAATTATTACCTAATATTATTGAAAAAGAGCGTCATGTAGAAAATGAAATTGTTTTAGTTTTAGACCCACCACGTAAAGGTTGTGACAAAAAAGTTTTACATGCAATTTTAAAATCAAAACCTGATAAAATCGTGTATGTTTCTTGTTCTCCACAAACGCTTGCAAGGGACGTTGGAATATTAGTTGACGAATTAAATTATAAAGACGGTAAAATTATGCGTAACGAAAATCCGTCGTCACAATACAAAATTGAAATGGTTAAACCTTTTGATTTATTTCCACAAACAAAACACGTTGAAACAATAGTTTTATTAACAAAAATTTAGTTTATTTTGTTACAAATGAAAGGAGTTTTTATGATTAAAAACAGAACAACACAACATTTATTTGTAAATATCGAAACGTAAGGCTCAATGAAGTTAACAGGCGTAAACGATAGTATTATGGAAGTGTTCGATATTACAGGTTTTATCGATATTCTTACAATAGAATAAGATAAAATTATTAATCACATAAGTAAAAGATTTTAAGAAAATTTAATTAAAGTATTAGCGAACTAAACTTAAACTTTAATAAAAAATTTGGGGATTACAATATGAAATTAAATGGTTTAAATTTTACTATATTTAACGATAGTGTTACTGTTTATTGGAAAAAGAATAAATCTATTAAAGAAGAATTTTATTATTTAATTTATTTAAATAATAAGGTTGTTTCTAAAATAGATAAAACACATTATACTTTTAATAATTTAATAGCAAACACTAAATACGAAATTAAACTAGAAATATACATAAACAATCAACTTAAAAAGACGTATTTAAGTCAAGTTACAACTAAACTTGAACCTAAAACTATCGACGTAACAAAAAGCCCTTATAACGCCGTTGGTGACGGCAAAACGCTTAATACGTTTGCAATTCAACGTGCAATCAACGATTGTAAAAAAGGCGAAAGAGTTTATATTCCTAAGGGCGTATTTTTAACAGGTGCTCTTGACTTACATAGTGATATGGAACTTTACGTTGAAAAGGACGCTATATTGCAAGGTACTTCAAACGTTTGTGATTATTTGCCAAAAGTAAATAGCCGTTTTGAAGGTCACGAAATGCAATGTTATCGTTCGCTTATCAACGTAGGCTCTATGACGCGTGAAAAAGTTTATAATTGTAAAAACGTTGTTATAAGGGGTGGTGGCACTATTTGTGGTGGTGGCTATCAACTTGCTGTAAACGTTATTGAAACCGAAAAAGAAGCCCTTAAAGAATATATGCTTTCTCTTGGCGATAAAGCAAAAACTTTTGACAATTCAGATTCTTTGCCAGGGCGAGCAAGGGGTAGGCTTTTATGTGTTGCCAACACTAATAACGTAATTTTAAGCGATATTTGCTTTAAAAACGGCCCTGCTTGGATAACTCATTTTATATATAGTAAAAATATCGTAACGCAAAATTGTTATATATATTCAAGACCTATCCATAACGGTGATGGTTGGAACCCAGATTCAAGTGAAAATTGTGTAATTTTCGGTACAGGCTTTGAAACAGGCGATAATTCTATTGCAATTAAATCGGGCAAAAATCCAGAAGGTAACGTTATTAATAGGCCAACTGTCGGCGTTTATATCTTCGATTGTAAAATTAATAGTGGTGGTGGATTTGCTATCGGTAGTGAAATGTCAGGTGGCGTTAAAGACGTATTTATGTGGGATATAGACACGTCAAAAGGTAGTTTAGGAGTAAGAATTAAAGCACCTATCGTAAGGGGTGGCTATATTAAAAATATTCAGGTTTTAGATAGTACGCTTTGCGATATTTCTATTACAACAAAGTATTTTTGTAATTTAGACGGCGAAAGCGCAAAAGAGCCAACGACCTTTGAAAATTTCTACTTTGAAAACATATTCTTAACGGGTATAGGTTATAGTTATTGGAATATGCGTAACTCAAACGGAGACGAACAAAAAGTGCTTTCAAACGTTGAAAAAGAAATTAAGGCAATATCAATAGTTGGACCTGCAAATAAAGATAACGAAATTAAAAACGTTACCTTAAAAGACGTTACAATATTAAAACGCAGTTCTTCAAATCCACAAATTTTTGAAATTGATAACGTCAAAAACTTTAAAATGAGAAACGTTAATTATAAATAATTATACAGAATTTTATATGTAGTTTGTAAAATGTAAATATCTTTATTTTTTACAAT
>JAZRJP010000018.1:0-36707 GCA_045645865.1 Christensenellaceae bacterium
TTTTTGAGTAGCGCCGTTCTCAAGCATTTTAAGAACTTTTTCTTCATCCTCGGTCAGTTGGTTATATAGGTCTTTTTTGTAGTAATAGTTTGCCACCTTTGTATCAATAGGGGTATCTTTAACGTGGAAGTTTTCTAGTTGCTTGGCGGTTAAAGTTTCATCTTCTTCATCGAGAAGCTCAGTAGTATGGCGAACGTATTTATGCTCGTTGTTATACTCAATCCTATCTAACTCAATCAACGCTTCCCATTCTTTTTCGGTTACTTGAATCGTGACAAAGCCACGCCCACCCATATAAGCGGTGGCGTTTTCTGTATCATCGCAAGGATAATAGTATAGATATTTACCCTCAGTTTTAGCGGGTAGTTTTTTCTTATTATAATGATATGCTAATTTATCCATAGTCCTATTATACCAAAGTAATGATGACAAAATGTGTCATATTTATAAGCTTTTTTGAAGATTTTTAGAGGTGCAATTTTTCCCGAAAAAATGGTGCGGATTTCAACGCCTAAGCAGGTTAAGGAAATTGCACCAAATTGCAATTTCGACTCTAAAACAAGTGGGAAACCCACTTTAGTTTAATACTTTGAAACCAATTACATTGTAATATATTATCGAGTTTAAATCAAGTGATAATTAGATATTTCACAAAAATAACATATAAGTTATCATGTAAGTTATCGTGCAAGTTGTTGACTTTCAATTTTTATCGTGTTAAAATATAGATAATTGATTTTGGAGGTAAATATGGATAAATATATTCCACCTTATGATATAACCGAAGAGATGCTTGAATTAACGTCTGAAATAATGGAATTATTAGGCGAATTAAAAAACGTTAACGACCTTGAAAAACTTCCAAGGCTTCGTCGTGTTAGTAGAATTAAGTCAATACACTCTTCGCTAGCTATTGAGAATAATACTCTCACACTAAAACAAGTTACTGAAGTTATTGAAGGCAAACGAGTTTTAGGACCTAAAGATGATATTATTGCCGTTAAAAATGCTTTTGAAGTATATAAAACTTTAGAAAATATAAATCCATTTTCTATTAGTGATTTAACAAACACTCACGGCGTTATGATGAAAGGGCTTGTAGAGGAAGCAGGACAAATTAGAACTTCACCCGTTGGCGTTATTAATCAAAATGGCGAAGTAATACACGTTGCGCCACCTTCAAGTATGGTGAACGGCTTAATTAACCAACTTTTTGATTGGGTAAACACTAGTAAAACCCAAATGCTTATAAAGTCAAGTGTGTTCCACTACGAGTTTGAATTTATTCACCCTTTCCGTGATGGTAATGGAAGAATGGGAAGATTATGGCAAACGGCATTACTTGCAAGTTGGAAGCCTATATTTAGATGGATACCTATTGAGAGCATAATTAAAGATAATCAAGAAGATTATTATAAAGCGATAACTCTTTCAACGTCTGAAGGAAAGTCAAATAGATTTATTGTGTTTATGCTTGGTGTTATCAAGTCTGCACTAAACGATATTATTAAAGATACGAGAAATCATTATAACCATATTAATAATCAAATAACGGCGCTTATGGCAGTTATAGAAAGTTATCCAATGTCGCTCACCGAACTTATGGAAAAAGTTGGTCTAAAATCAAGAGATACTTTCCGTAAAAACTATATAAACCCTGCATTAGAATCGGGATTAATCGGTATGACTGACCCAGACAAACCAAACAGCAGAAATCAAAGATATTTTAAGATATAAACATATTACTATCAAAAGAGGAAGAAATGGAAGAAAAATATTATTATTGCTCTAAATATATAAGATTCCCTATTAAGAAGGTTGTTCAAAAAATTTATGACTTATTTAGCACAACTAATAAAACGTCTATTGGTTTAGCGGATATTTATGAATATTTAAGAGAGCAATTTAACGCAAAATCATTTAATCGTGCAAATCTAATAGAGTTGTTGGGTTCATCTGGAGACGTTAGTTTTAATGCCGTTAAAGATTTGTATGTAAAATATGTAGTTGAAACAAGCAAAGAAGAAAGTGTCAATTATGATATTTTAAATAAGATATTTATACAAAATAGAATACGAGTAATAGAATTTATAAACGCATTAGGATTAGATTCTCTAAAAGATATGCTTTCTAATGGTCTTTCACGATGGTTAATTTTGTTGAATCAATTCTTGGACAAAAACGAAGAAACCAATATAAAGACAAAGAATTTTTCGTTGTTATATATGTTTGTTGAGGGATATGAGGAAAATGAGTTGCTTACTATTTTGCAAGATGAAGAAGCCATAACAAATAAAATAGAATCATTTATAGAAATTACGCAAAGAAAAACAAAATGTCAACAACTTAAAAAGAACATTAATTTCCGTTTAGAATATGTTCATAAAGATAATCAAGGTTTGCTAGTAAAATATTTATTTGCAGGCACAGTGTCGCAAGTATTGTCTACGCATAATATCAAAACAGTTCAAGAACTAAAAGATTTAAAAGAGGATATTTTAGAAGAGCTTCAAAGTTATGAAAATAATATCATAAACAAATTAAAAGCTTTGCAATTTAGTTTGAAAGAAAAACTAAATGAAGATTTTAAGTTGTTAGTACAATTAGCCAACAAGCAAAATAAGCCCAATAAGTTATGGGAAAATTATGTATCTATATTAGAAAACAGAGCTAAAGGAAAAACATTAGAAGCATCTGGAGAACATTTAGAATTAACTAGAGAACGCGTTCGACAATTAGAAAGCAAATATTTTGAGTTGTTTAACAAATTTAATCAAAAATTAAATTATCCCATTAGTATTTTGAGAGCAATGGTTGAAGATGATTTATTTGTTCAAGATGCAGATATAATAAAATTATTCTCATTTAATCCATTGTTATTTAAGTTCTTTTTGCTAAATTCAAACAATAATAATCTTGAATACGCGGAAGAGTTAGGCAAGTTCTATTATGTGGATGATTATCGATGGTATGACGAAGCTATTCGTTATGCAGAAAACCTTCCAGAACAATTAGACGAAGCGGATGTTAATAATTATTCAAATGAGCTTGTTAATATATTACTTGTAAACGAGACTGTAATTTCTATAGATGATTGTAGAAAAATTATACTTTCTCTTTATAAGAAGTCTGGAGATATTTACTCTAAAAACAAAATGAACTTAGCCGAAAAATATAAGTTTATTTGGAAAGAATATTTTCCCGAAGTTATCAATATATACGATGATGAATTCTTGACAAAATTTAAGAAGGTATATAGCAAAACCTTTGGAGACAATAAGGAGTATAGTGATCGTTCTATAGCGGGAATTTTAACGCGCATTGGTATCCTTTGTGGCCGTGGAGAATATAAAATTAAGCCTAAGACTCTTATTTCCGATGAATTGCTTAAAGAGATTTGTGATTATATTGATTCAAGTGAAAAAGAAATATTTATTACAAATACCATATTTAATTTGTTTGAGGATAAATTAAGGTCTGAAGGAATTAACAATAAATATTATATGCAAGGTGTTTTACACGCATCTTTACCTAATAAATATTTTTTCAAGAGAGATTATGTTAGCAAATCCAAAGAGGCGACTTCTCTTTATGCTGAAATAACTAAATTTGTTTGTCAAAGCGATAGTCCCGTTACTAAGGCTCAACTTAGAGAAGAATTTCCGGGTGTTACTGACGTTGTTATATCTTTTGCAATGCAAGATGAAAACATTATTTGTGGTTTTTCAGTTTATATGTCAAAAGATTTCATTGAAAAGCAAAGCGAATACGTTGACACGTTAAGAAATGTTATTTCAGAAATGGTTGAAGATGGTGAAATACATAAATCTGAAGACCTAATGTCTATATTAAGTTTAATGCATCTTGATATAATTGAAGCTTTTGAAATTGAGTCAAGATATACTTTGTTTAGTATTGTTGAGGCTTTGTTTAAGGATGAATTTTCATTATCCCGTCCGTTCTTTGCATTAAAAGGCATTGAAATTGGTAAACAAGAAGAACGTATGCGTGATTACTTGGAAGGCAAAGATGAAGTTGATATTGACGAATTTATGGAATTTGTTAGAGACAATTCGTTTGTTGTGTGGAACATATTAACTCAGCTAAACGCATTTAACGATATATACTTACTTAAAAACAAAAATACCCTTATAAGTATTGATTCAACTGGCTTAAACAAATATAAAGCAGAATACGTTGAAGAATATATTGATGAAATTATTAAAAGTAACGAAGTTCTTGTATTAAATAACCTTAATTACTCTCTTTTGCCTAAAATAAATATTCAATGGAATGATTGGCTCGTTTATAGCGTTATCAATAAATGGTCTAATAAATATAAAGTTATGATGAGTTCATCTCAGTTTAGATATTCTGTTCCTATTATTTATAGATTAGAAGAAGAACCAAAAGACTTAGAAGAATTGCTTAACATTATTAAAAATAATCGTGGTTTTGATGATACGCAGATGGCAATTTATATGAAAGAAAGAAACTTGGTTTTTTAACATTTTAATAATATTTTGAAAATATATGCAAAATATTTGCAATATATATTGACAATATTATTTTGTGATGCTATAATTTACTTGATAAAATTAACTGTGAGGTAGTATTTTATGCAAGAAACTAAGAAGGAAAAATTTGTTAGACTTGCCGAAAATAGGACTAATAAGGTTCTTGAAATGATTAGGCTTATCGGCAATTTAGCAAACAAATCAGTATATGATTATACTGCACAAGATGTAGAAAAGATTTTTAAGGCTATTGAAACTGAAACGGCGCTTGCAAAAAAGCAGTTTACCGATATCGGTGGGCCTGACAAATTCAAGTTGATTTAGGAGGGTGTGATTATGGCTATAAGTAAATGGTGTTTCCCTTCTAATAGTGGTGGCGACGAACAAGGTTTGAACAACTCTTTGATTGAAACCTTTAACGATTCGCCTATTAAATCTTTAGCAAGAGAAATTGTTCAAAACTCTTTAGACGCTGCTCTAACAGGCAAGCAAGCTATAGTTGAATTTAAGTCTTTTAGTTTAATTCGTGATGCTTTTCCGGGCTGTAATGAATTAAGCGATATTATGGTTAAATGTCAAGAGTTTGCAAGAAACGAAAAGACTGTTAAGTTCTTTGAAGACGCTAAAAAGGTTTTAGCGTCTGATAAAATACACTTTTTAAGAATAAGCGACTTTAACACAAAAGGTTTACGTGGTTCTGACAAAGAACGTGGAACTGACTGGAGCAACCTTGTTAGGTCAACAGGTTCTTCTGATAAAAACGGAGAAAAAGGCGGTAGCTTTGGTATTGGTAAAGGCGCTCCTTTTGCATGCTCTGCTTTAAGAACAGTATTTTATAGCACATTAGATTGTGAAGGCCAAAAGGCAAGCCAAGGTGTATCTCGTTTGACTTCTTTTAAATTAGGCAAATTTGAAGATGGCTCTGACGACATTTCTCAAGGTGTTGGTTATTTTGGTATTCAAGAACCTCACAAAATATTACCAAATAATGAAATGCTTGTTTTAGACGAGTCTTTTAAGAGAGAAACGTCTGGAACTGATATTTATATTGCAGGTTTAAGAGAAAATATATACCAAGATACAAACGAATTACAAGCAACCATAATAAATGAAGTGCTTGATGGCTTTATTATGGCTATTTGGAACGAAAAACTTGAAGTAAGAGTAAATTCATTTGTTATCAATAAATCTACACTACCTACCATTATTGAAAAGTTTAAGGACAAATTAAGTTCTTCTACTATAATGAACTTTGAATTGCTTTCAAAAGACGTACAATGGGAAACTATTGATATTAGCATTGCTAATGTTAAAATTGGTTCTCTTAAATTAGCGATTTCTTTAAGACACGATGGTAATAACAAAATTTCTATGATTAGAAGTACGGGCATGAAAATACTTGATAAAGATAAATTATGCCCTACAATGAGATTTGTTGGCATTGCTGTTGTAGAAGGTAAAGTTCTTAATGAACGACTTATAAAGTTAGAAAACCCTTCTCATAACAAATGGGAGCCGAAACGTTTTGACCCCGCTACTTCTCAAAAGTTACTCAATACAATGTATGACCTTATCAAAGATAAGTTAAATGAGTTTGCAGAAAAAACATTTAGTTCTACTGTTGATATTGAAGGTGCTGGCGAGTTCTTACCTGACGATATCAGCGCTGGCGAAGAAAAGCAACCTACTAAGAAAACGGAAGTTATCAATAGAATTGTCAATATTGAAAAGAAAGTTAAAACCAAAGTTGACAGTGTTGCAAATCTTTCTACTTTTGAAATTGGTGAAGATTTAAGAGAAAAAGTTGATTCTGAAGGTAATATTATCGAAGGAACTGATGAAGAAGGCTTTATGCATCACGGTGGCAAATCTCACGGTGATGGAGAACGTGACCCAGAAGAAGTTTCTTTTGAAGAAGGTGATGGAAACACTGGCAAGAAAGTTGTTCTTGTCAAAGCAAAACACTTTAGAATTTTCTGTATTGACAAGAAAAATCAATTCTATCGTTTGATTTTTACACCAAACGAAAGTAGTAAAAAGGCATATTTAGCAATAAATAAAGTTGCTGAATTGTCTGAAAAAGAGGCTGTAAAGATTTTATCTGTAAAAGGTATTGGTAATCCTACTATTATCAAAAACAAAGTAGGCTATGTTGAACTTGAAGAAGGTTTAACAAAATCAATAGACGTTCAAATTGAAGGTCAAGACTATTGCTCTATGGAGGTAAAGATATATGCATATAAAGGCTAAATTATATCCCTATCCCGTATTAGCATCATTTAATAATGATTATTTAGGTAGTTCATTTGATATTGAAGTAGAAGAAATTATTACTGAAAAAGAAATTACGTTGAAGTTTACACCTAAACTTGATAACGAAGAATTGGCAAATGTAATACGTTCTAATGACGCCTCTTTTGTCGTTCACATTGAATGTGCTTTTACTTGTTTTAGAAAACTTGTAGAAGTTCCTTTTGAAGGCAAGACTATTACTATTTCTGCAAACAAGGTTGAAGAAGTTATGCACCTTTGTCCTTTTATTGTTGCTGAAAGAGATATTTACGATTATAAAAACAGTAAATTTAACGCTGAATATGAAGGTGTTTCCTTTGAATTAGACAAAGGCAGTATTATGGCTATCGGTTTTGAAAAGGTTATTAGAATTGAAAAAGAAGATGATGACCTTGCAAACGTTCCTTCTATATTCTCTGTCACTGAAATTATTGACCCAAAGGTTACGGATATTGTTATTGACTATTCTAGTGACAAAATTGGTTTAAGGCTTCCATCACCTGTTTATAGAAAGTTTGTAACACAAAATAGCAACAACCCTAATGCACAACCAGTTTTGCACGCTATGCTTATTATCCCTGCTCTTATTAAGTGTTTAGAAGAAGTCAAGCATTCTGGTGATGATTATTACCTTTATGAAGAAAGAAGATGGTTTAGGTCAATTCAGAAGGCAGCAAAGAAGTTAAATATTGATATTAGCGAAGAAAATATCAATAATATTGATACTTTTGACGTTGCACAAAAGATTATGAAAAATACAACTGCAAACGGCATTATTAACTTGAATAAAGTTGCTATTGAAGGAGGAAGTTCAAATGAAGATTAAGATACTTTCTGAAGAAAAATTAGAAACTTTATCAACTAAAGAAAATTTAGACATTATTGAAAAATATATTAAAGACAATCCTACAAATGAGTGGTTAAAAGACGTATTCAAAGTTGATGAACCATTTACTTTATCTAAAGTAGATATGGAAGATTTTGAAATGGATATGTCTGCTGAAAGACCTGAAGATACCGACTTTGAAAACGCTAAAAGATTATTTGAAGCATTAAAGCATCTTTCGGAAAGCACTGCTTGTGATACAAGACTATGGGAGGGTTTAACCTTTGGTAAATTTTATTCTTATATGCAATATAGATACAACTTGGCAACAAATAATAAGTATTTTAAGAATAAATGGCTGTTCCAAGGTCAAAGTAGAAAAGCCGATTTGTTTAGACAAGGCATTTCAATGCTTTGGTGGTATGTATATTTAACATACGACGATTCGCTTGAAAACCCTTATGAATTAACAGAGTTTTGCTTTAAGCACAAGGACTTTTTAATTAGTATTTATTCAAGAACTTATTCTGGCTCTAAAAACGTTAGACTTGCTTTAATACAAGCACTACGTGACTATGAAAGAGATGGCGGAAGTATCGAAAAGAAAGAAATCTATAATGGTATAGTAAAATATGTATCATTTTTAGGTGGTGCTTATCTTGTAGACGTTTTTAGTCGTGAAGAACTTTACGAAAAATTTTATGATGAACTTATACGTTTAGAAACAAACTTAAATAATAAAACGACCAGTCGTTTTTCCTTGAGTGATTAAAATGAAACCCGCAATAAGTCAAAAAGATATTGAAAAAACATTGAAAAGTATTTTCTTTGTTGGAGTATTACTTTTTAGTGCAATAGTTTGGGTTTTTAAAAGTATATTTAATTTATTTCGTAAAAAATAGCTGTTCTGATAAAAGGCTTCTTAAAAATTAAATAACAAGGATAAAGGCGAGAAATTTCTCGCCTTTAAATTTATTTAAAAACTTTTGAAAATTAGCACTCTATCCTTGACAGTGCTAATAGTTTATGATAAAATATAGACACTAACGCATAGGCAGGTTGCTCTCTCGCAAGGTCTGCTATGCAGATGGACATCTTTTGATGTATTTTAAATGGGGTATGCTAGTCTTTATATGCTTCATTCCCTATATCCCGATAAACTTCAATAACGCTAAAGCGAGAGGTTTATCTGGTAGACTTTTGGTATTATAGTTCAAGCCTTAGCATTGACAACTAAATTGTTATTAGAGTGAATTAAGCGAGAGGCTCCGTTTTGGAGACTACTAATAACGAGGAGGTGAAAAAATGTCAACTGCTAACAAAACAACTGATAGCAACAAGGTTGTTGTCAACGTTACGGTTAATTTAAACATTAGCGGGAACGTAATCATAGGCAATGGTAACACCATTGTTGAAAATGGCTCTCAATCTAATAAAGCGATTGAGAAAAAAAGTGCGTTAGGTGAACTATTTGACAAAGTAGGCAAAATCATAGGAAAAATTGTTAGCAAAATAAAAACTATGTTCTTGCCAAGAGTGTAATACCAAAATGCATTCTAAATATTATTGGCGTGAGGTAGCCGTTGACTTATAAATTATGTAGATTATATGGACTAAAATCCAAAAAAACTTTACGTGAATGGCTCGAAATCGATGATTCGAGCTTTTTTCATAGCAAAAATATTGCGAAAAATTATCACCCATACATTGATAATAAAGAAAATAAAAAGCGCTTAATAGAGGTGTCATCCCAAAAGTTAAAATTTGTTCAAACGAAAATTTTAGGGATGTTAAAGAAACTTGATTATCCTGAATATTTGTTTTCAGGTGTAAAAGGTGTTTCATTTATTGATAACGCTAAGCAACATTCGGGTAAATATTACACATTTAAAATTGATATATCAAAGTTCTTTCCCAATACAAGCAGAAACAAGGTTTATAACTTTTTTAAGAAAGACCTTAATACATCGTCAGACGTAGCTACAATACTTACTGATTGCACAACAGTAGATTTACGCAATTACAGTTCCGATAAGCATCATAACGAAATTGTTAACTTTTTAGAAGAGTATAAAATTAAGCAAATTGCACACTTGTCAACAGGTGCGCCAACTAGTATGTTATTGTCTTTTTTAGCGAATCGACCAATGTTTGAAGAGTTAAATTGTTTTTGTGAACAAAGAGGCTATATCTTCACTGTGTATGCTGACGACGTAACGATGTCTTCAAGAAGCCCTATTCTATATAGCGATAGGAACGCGATAATAAGGATAGCAGAAAAATATGGGCATTTCGTTTCAAAAAGAAAGGTTAAATATTACAACGCTAATCAAAGCAAAAAAATTACAGGTGTTGTTATAAATAAAAATGGAGAAATTTGCACCCCTAATAAATTGCTAAACAAAACGCATAACAAAATATTAAAATATAAAAGCAAAAATATTGACGAACACGAGATAAACTCGTTAAAAGGTTGCGTCAATGTTGCAAACCAAATAGATAAGAAATTTCAGCATTTGAAAAAAATATTAAGAAAATAAATCTATAAAGGAGATATTATGGCACTAATACCAAATTTTTATATTGAATCTGTCGTGACAATAAGTGTTTTAGTAAACAATACTACTAAAAAATGTATTGGGACGGGTTTTTTAGTCGGTGATTTAATGGAAAATGATGAAGGTTCAAAAAAATATGGCTTATATTTAATTACAAATAAGCATGTTGTAAGAAATCAAAACCAAATTTTTATTGGATTTAATCAGAATGGAGGAACGGCATCTTATGATTTTCCTGTGAATCTTACCGATGGACAAAGGTTATTTTATTCTGAACATGTAAATCCCAAAGTGGATATTATAGCTCTAAGTATTAACGCTTCTTTTTTAAACAATATGAACGCGAAATACCACTTCTTCCCATTGGATGAACAAGCCTTCACCATTGCAGAAATGAAACAAAGAGGCGTTTTTGAAGGCGATTTAGTATATTCTTTAGGATATCCTCTCAACTTGGGTGACACGTCTCAAAAAAATCCCATATGTAGATTAGGATGCATATCAAGAATATCAGACCTTTATATTGAAGGAAATCCGGAGGTTAATTTTTTAGTTGATGCACAATCTTTCCCTGGTAATTCAGGTGGTCCTGTGATTTTAAGGCCTGAATTAACAGCGGTAATTGGTTCAAAGCCACAACATCAATCTGCATTAATTGGGATATTGCATAGTTATATTCCATATCAAGATGCTCTAATTAGTAGACAAACCGGCGAAACTTATTCTATTATGCAAGAAAATAGTGGATTAACTAATGTACATCCTGTAGATTACATAATTCACGTTGTTCAATTAGAACGCAATAGAATTGGAGAGAAAAACATTTCTAGGTATGAAATGATTATTCCAAAAGAACAACCAAATGTTGAAATGCCAAATCAAGATACTGTAAAAAAAGAAGAAACTATTGGACAGGGAAAAAAGAAAGTTAAAGGATAACCAGTCTATTATCATTTGTGTTAGTATTAAAACTCAATTAAGAGTTCAATGAGTGAAGCACATACTCCGCCAAAAAACCACGATAGTTTATGCTATCGTGGTTTTTTGATTGAAAAGTTTAATAGGGATTCGAACGGGTGGGAATCGGCAACTTAAAAGTATATGTATATCGTATAGTTGCCGACAAATAGTGGACACCCACTATTTGCCACACAGGCGTGATAGTAAAACGTAGTTTTACGGAGCGAATCCCTAACTCTCCGCCAAAAAAACCCAACTGAACCCAGTTGGGTTTTATTTTAGGAGAATTAAAAAATGAAACAATTTGAAAAAATGTTTTTTGAAGCTTTTAATGGAAAACAAGGGCTTGAATATATTGAAAGCAATCTTGACTTTGAATACATATCAAAAGAAATGGAATTTAATTTTGATGCAACAACACGAGTTGAGGCAAGAAATTCAATTGACAAGATTGTTTCAAACATAATAAATAAAGTTAATAATGAAATTAATGGCAACTTTGTTTGTAATAGATTTTCTGTTGCATTAGATTTATTGCTAAATCAACTAAAACAAGCAAATCTAGTATCACCAAATTCAAATGCTTACTATTTGTTAAGATTTATTGTTAATTTTATGAAAATAAACAAATTAGAATTTTATGATTTTAATCAAATTAAAGAAAACTTCTTCACTACAGAAGGCCCTTTCTTTAATAAAGAATTACCTTTTAGAAATTTAGATGTTGCGTGTATAATGTACTTTCTAGACAAAATTTATTTTGACACATATATAAAACAAAAGGTTTTCTTTTATTGTATATATGACCATAAAAATTATAATATTGACAATTTAATTCTTGAGAATAAATTATTAGCATTAGTCTTAAGTGAACAATATGAAGACTAGTGTTCAGTTGAGGTCAAAAGTTTCCCGTCATAAAAAACCTAAAACGAATTTTGTCGTTTTAGGTTTTTTTTATTACGTTGATTATGGATTCGAACGGGTAGTAATTGCCATCTTTTTATAAAGAAGATAAAAAAGTGCAAAAAAAAAGCCATAAGTCTTACGAATAAAGTGCGCACACCGTAAGGTTAAAGCCAAAAAAATATTAATTTTTTGTTAGTCGTAACCTTATAGTAACATCTATACTTTTATAAGTCAAGCAATTCTTAACAAAAAGGAAAAAATTATGTTAAAACGCATACAAAAAGATAAATTTAGTATAAAAAAATAGCCACGATTAAGTCGTGGCTTGGTTAGAATCAGTTATACCTTTAATCTGCGACATTTTATACGTGCGTCTACACATTGATTACTTCCAACGTATAACCTATCTAACTCCATGGTTATTATATGCAACTTTAATAAAAAAGTCAACATTTTATGAAAAAATTTTAAAAATAGGGAAATTTTTAAAATAAAAAAGGTAGAATATGAATTCTACCTTTAGACCCACACTAATAGATGGGGTGTTGACGTGTGTTAATATATTACTATTTAACACTTGATATAAATATTATATGCAACTTTTATAAAAAAGTCAACGTTTTATGAAAAAATTTTTAAATAAAACGCCCCAAACTTTTGCGCTGTCTGTAAACGTTTTAAAATGTGAACGTTTTTTAACGTCATCTTCTTTTTTAGCGTAAATTGTTTCAATTATAATTTCCTTAATATCTTTACGTTTTTTAGCATATTGAACAAGCATATTCATTTCATATTCAAATCTATCGCCGTCAATATTAAGCAAAAAATCAAGTTGACTATACGAAAATGCTCTTAAACCCGTTTGAGTATCACTAATTTTAGTTTTGTATAAAAACTTAAATAATTTTATAGTAGAGTTGTTGCCGAATCTGCTTCTTAAAGGAACGTTTTTTTCATAAAAATTTCTAACGCCTAATATAAGCGAATTATTATTTTCCTTTGAAGCGTTAACGCATTTTAAAACGTCTTTATAGCCGTGTTGACCATCACAATCGCACGTAACAAAGTTGTAAGAATTATCGTATTTATTCTTACAGAATAAAAAAGCGTGTTTTAAAGCGTGTCCTTTGCCTTTATTTTCCTTATAAACTAAAACGTTGCAAAATTCCCTTAAATTATTAAAAACGCCGTCATATTCGCTTGAAGAGCCGTCGTTTACAATAACAATTTCGCTAATGCCGTTTTCTAAAAGAGTTTTACAATAATTAATAACAATTTTAGGTGGCTCATAGCAGGGGATAATAGCAACGTATTTTTCATTAGTATTTAAAGTGGAAATTTCATTCATAAATTATTCACAAATGGCAAAATTTATTAAATTTGGGCAAATTTCAACGTTGAATTCTTTACCCTCAAAAAGTTCGCCGTCAATACAAATACAAAAATCATTTTTTGAAGAAATTTTAACTTTTTTAGCACGAGCATAATAAAGTAAATCTTTTAATTTTTCATTAGATAAATGTTGTCCTTTTTCGTAACATTTAACCAAACTTAAAAGTTTAAAAAAAGACAATTTTTTAACGTAACAAACTTCAATTAAGCCGTCGTCAATAACGTAGTTTGGAGCGCAAAAATATTTACCGCCTTCATAACCGCCGTTGGCAACGTTAGCAAGCAACATTGTTTTGCCTTCGTTTATAAGTTTGCCGTCAACTTCAACTTGAATATCATTAGAAAGCGACGTAAATAAACCTTTAAAAATGCCGGCAGTATAAGGTGATTTAACTTTGCCTTTAAGTTTATTGGCGTGTTTAACAACGTCGGCATCAAAACCAAAGTTAGCAACGTTAATACAATACATATCGTTTACCTTAATTAAGTCAATTTTCTTTTCTTTTGCGTTAATAAGATTTAAAACGTTTTTATATTTTTCAATACCACCAACCGATTTAACAAAATCGTTGCCAGTACCACAAGGGTAGGCAGTCATGCTTGCGTTTTCGAAACCAACAATGCCGTTAGCAACTTCACAAATAGTGCCGTCGCCACCACAAGCAATAAACCTAATTTTTTCATCGTTATGTACGCTTAAATAACCCCTAACGTAATCACGGGTAGCATTTTCTTCGGGAGTTGTAAAATGGTATAAAACGTCGTAATCATTTTTTAATTTTATAATTTCGTCAAGCAAAAAATCTTTTGACGTATTTGCATTTGCAGATGGATTTATAATAAAAAAGTATTTCATTACCTTCTCCTTAGTGTAATATATTCTATTTTAACACAATTTTTGTAAAAAACAATTAAATTTTATTTAATAAAAATAAAAAATAGTAATTTTTTTTAAAAATCTTGACAAAATGCGTAGAATATTATATAATATTGATAATCATTATTAGTTGGAGTATATTATGTCTAAGCAAAGGCAAGCAGTTTTAAATGTTGTAAACGAAAGTTGCGACCATCCTACGGCAGAAGTAGTGCTTACAAGATGTAAGCAAATAATTCCGTCAATTAACTTGGCGACGGTGTATCGTAACTTGTCGGCACTTGTAAAACAAGGAGCAATTAATAAAATTTCACAAAACGACGGTGATAGGTTTGATAAAACCTTAATTTCTCACGCACATTTTAAATGTATTAAATGTGGTAAATTAACAGACTTATTAGAACTTAACGTTGAAAGCATTAAAAGTGAAGTTGAAAATAAATATTCGCTTAAAATTGACGACTTAAACGTAGTGTTTGACGGAACGTGTAATTGTTGTTTGAATTCATAAATAACGTGTAGGATTTATTATGAGTAGCACTAAAAATAAAGACAAAAATAAAATAATTAAGTTTTTGTTATTATCGTTACTATTAATTTTATCGTACGTTATTTCGGTAATAGTTAATGGTTTTGGTGTAACGAACTTGCGATTTTTATATCTTTTAATATTTATATTTGCAGGTTTTTTAGCATTTTATCTTATTTATTTTATCATATATTTTATAACGAAAATAAAATACAAAATACAAGAAAACACCAAAAAGAACGCCGTTATAAATTGTGACGACAAGGTAAACGATTTTCTTAAAAACGACAAGTATAAATTTGTTTACGATACGAAATTTTCAGTTAAAGAAAATTTTAATAGTGCGTTTGAACTTTCAAAAAGCGTAATTTCTTCGGTGGCAACCATTTGTGGTAAAAATAATGAATATTTTTATCTTAATTACACCATTTACGACGCAATTGAAATTTACGGCAATTTAGTTGCATTTGCCTATGAAAAGATAGACGGAGTATTTAAAACGTTTAAAATTCAAGATAAGCCAATATCTTTTATTGAAAAAACGTTACATAAAGTTATTGAAGACGAAAAACCTGTCGATAATGTAGTAAAAGACAACGTTTTATCAAAAATTAAAAAAGGTGTAGGAAACGCAGTTGTAAATACGGGGATTTTTCTTTTCAAAAACAAAATTCAAAACGCTATAAACGAAATTATATCGCTTATTTGCTTAGAAGCGTTTAAGGTATATAGTAAAGGATTAAAAGAGCCTATTAAGGTTTTAGAGCAGGAAGTAGAGGTGCAAAATGCTTGATAAAATATTAAACCTTTTTAGTGAAGTAATTTTTTATGTTTTTGCCGTTACAAGCGTGTTGTTTGGTGTATCGTTAGCGGTAAACTTGCTAATAACGAAAACTATTAAAAAAGTACGTTTTGAAAGTGATAAAAATTACCATAAATTATCAGTAGAAGAACAAGCAAAATGCGACGAAATTATTACTACTGCAAAACAAGAATTATCATTACTTGCACAACAAAATAAAATCAACAAAAAAATTCGACAAAATAATCGATTTTTAAAATTTTTTCATTTAAAACAAAAGGAAGAAATAGTTGTTGAAAAGAACTTTAAGAATATATCTAACGACGTTTTGCAAAAGGTGTTTAACGTCTTTAACGATAAAGAAAATAAGACATATTTAAGTTTGTCAGAAAGGGACGTGTTTTTAATAGCAATTTCGCTTAAAGATAGGTTAAATAGTTTAATTTCTTCGTCTAATATAATATGGCTTAAACGTTTGCCAATTTCAGTCGTTTTATATTGTTTAAGAGTGTATAATGCAACGATAAAAATTAAAAATAAATTCTTTGTTGCTCTCACGCTTAAAATAATTGAATTTTTTAGTTGGTTTGCTAAACTAATTTCACCAACAAGTGTATGGAAGGTTATAGTTAAAAATTTAAGTGGCGATACGTTAGAAGAAATTATAACAAATTCAATTATTGAAATCGTCGTTAAAGAACTTTGTGTCGTTTACAAAGATATTTGCGACAAAAACGTTTCGGTAAATATATAAAAATTATAAAAATAATTTTATATAAAGTATTTACAAAGACTATATTTTGTGTTAATATTATATGTGGTAAAGAATTTAAACAAAATATAGTGTCGGGGGTTATATGCAAGGCAAAATACATTCCGTATTTTCAGGTGGAACGGTTGACGGGCCAGGAATAAGATTTGTTGTCTTTATGCAAGGCTGTCCACTTCGTTGCAAATATTGTCATAACCCTGATTCTTGGCAATATTCTGACGGTGAGTATAGAACTGTTCAAGATTTAGTTAGTGAAATTATAAGGTACAAAAATTATTTTGGCTCAAATGGTGGTTTAACTATCAGTGGTGGCGAACCATTAATGCAAATTGATTTTGTAATTGAACTTTTAAAAGCGGTTAAAAAGCATGGAATACACACTGCGATTGATACGTCAGGTTACACTTTTAATAAAGATATTCCTAATATTTACGAAAAATATGTTGAACTTATAAAATATACCGACTTATTCTTGCTTGATATTAAACATATCGATAACGTTAAACACATTAATTTAACAGGTGTTACAAACAAAAATACGTTAGAATTTGCTAAATGGTTAAATGATAATGGCAAGGCAATGTGGATAAGGCACGTTTTAGTACCTTCTTACACCGATTTTGACGAAGATTTAATAAAATTGTCTTCGTTTATCAAAACACTTAACACGGTAGAAAAGGTTGAAGTTTTACCATATCACACAATGGGCGAAGTTAAATATCAAAAAATGGGTATTGACTATGCACTTAAAGGGGTTTTACCACCTACGAAAGAAAGGGTAAAAAACGCTAAGGAAATATTAAAGTTAAAATGATTAATGACGCTAATTATAAAGAAAGTTTTAAAGGTATTCAAGTGGTTGAATTTAGTGGTGAATCTTGTGCTAATTGTTTAACGCTTATGCCGTTACTTTTTAAATTATGTACTCAACGCAATATTCCTTTATTACACGTTGAAGCCGACGAAAATACGGTAAACGTATTAAAAGAATATAGAATTGATAGAGTTCCAACCGTGTTATTGTTAGACGATGGTAAAGAATTTGCAAGGGCAACGGGTTTTCAACCGGAAGAAATTTTTGAAGTATGGCTTGATGCTATGCTTGAAGAATACAAAAGTAAAAAATAGTGCAATAGCACTTTAAATAAAAATTTATTATAAATAAGGAGATTTTATTTATGGCAAACTATAAGGGCTGGGAAGGTTTCGTTCCTGGTAAATGGTGTAACGGCGAAGTTGACGTAAGGGACTTCATTCAAAAGAACTACACGCCTTACGAAGGCGATGACGGTTTCCTTGCTCCGGCAACAGAAGCAACAAAACAACTTTGGAAAGAAGTTATGGAAATTTGCGCTAAGGAAAGGGCAAACAACGGTGTACTTGATGCAGATACAAAGATAGTATCAACTCTTACAAGTCACGGTCCAGGTTATATTAATAAAGACCTTGAAAAAATCGTTGGTTTCCAAACTGATGCTCCACTTAAACGTTCATTACAACCGTTTGGCGGACTTAAAATGTCTAAACAAGCGCTTGAAATGTACGGATATCAAATCGATAAAGACGTTGAAGAAATTTTCACTAAATATCGTAAAACGCATAACGATGGCGTATTCGACGTTTATACTCCTGAAATGAGGGCTGCACGTTCAGCACACATTTTAACTGGTTTACCTGATACTTATGGTAGGGGTAGAATTATCGGCGATTACAGAAGAGTAGCACTTTATGGTATCGATTACCTTATCGCTAAGAAAGAAGAAGATAAAGCACTTCTTTGTGGCGAAATGACACCAGACAAGATTAGAGATAGAGAAGAAATCGCAGAACAAGTTAAAGCCCTTAAAGGCCTTAAATTAATGGCGCAAGCATACGGCTTTGATATTAGCAAACCAGCAACTACTGCACAAGAAGCAATTCAAGCAGTTTACTTCGGTTACCTTGGTGCAGTTAAAGACCAAAATGGTGCCGCAATGAGTATCGGCCGTGTATCAACTTTCCTTGATATTTATATTGAAAGAGATATTCAAAACGGTATTATTACAGAAGAAGAAGCGCAAGAATTTATCGACCACTTCGTTATGAAACTTCGTTTAGTAAGATTTATGAGAATTCAATCTTACAATGAACTTTTCTCAGGCGACCCTACTTGGGTAACAGAAGCAATCGGTGGTATGGGTGTTGATGGTAGAACGCTTGTTACTAAGTCATCTTTCCGTGTACTTCACACGTTAATCAACTTAGGACCTGCTCCTGAACCAAACCTTACTGTATTATGGTCAAAAAATCTTCCATCTAACTTCAAAAAATTCTGTGCTAAAATCTCTATTAAAACGTCTTCAATTCAATACGAATCTGACGACCTTATGAGAGCCGATATGGGTGACGACTACGCTATTGCTTGTTGTGTATCTTGTATGAAAGTTGGTAAAGATATGCAATTCTTTGGTGCAAGAGCAAACCTTGCTAAATGTTTACTTTACGCTATTAATGGTGGTAAAGACGAACATACTAAGGATAAAGTTACAGGCAAACCAATGCAAGTAGCACCTAAGTTCGAAGCAATTACATCAAACGACGCACTTGACTTTAACGAAGTTATGGAAAAATACAATCAAATGATGGATTGGCTTGCAGGTTTATACGTAAATACGCTTAACCTTATCCACTATATGCACGATAAATACGCTTACGAAGCAATCGAAATGGCTTTACACGATTCAAAAGTTAGAAGATTCTTCGCAACAGGTATTGCAGGTTTAAGTTGTGTTGCTGACTCACTTTCAGCAATTAAATATGCAAAAGTTTACCCAATTAGAAATGAAGACGGCATCGTTGTTGACTTTAAGATTGAAGGTGATTTCCCTAAATATGGTAATAACGACGACAGAGTTGACCAATTAGCAGTTGACCTTGTTAAATCGTTTATGAACAAAATTAGAACTCACTATACTTACAGAGATTCTGTTCCAACAATGTCTATCTTAACAATTACGTCAAACGTAGTTTATGGTAAAATGACAGGTAACACACCTGACGGTAGAAGAGCAGGTACACCACTTGCACCAGGTGCAAACCCAATGCATGGTAGAGATTCTCACGGTGCATTAGCATCGCTTGAATCAGTAGCAAAACTTCCTTACGACTATTCAAGAGACGGTATATCTAACACGTTCTCTATCACACCAAGTTCGTTAGGTAAGGATGATGAATAAAATATATTAGGAGGTAAAATTATGTCTCAACAAGTTGATAACTTAGTTAGTATGTTAGATGCATACTGCGCTGATGGTGGTCACCACCTTAACGTAAACGTTTTTAACCGTGAAACTCTTTTAGATGCACAAGCACATCCAGAAAAGTATCCACAACTTACAATTCGTGTTTCAGGTTACGCTGTAAACTTTATTAAACTTACAAAGGAACAACAAGACGACGTTATATCTCGTACTATTCACGAATCAATGTAATAATTTAAGCGGGGTGCAGTTTTTGCACCCCCAATTTATTAATTAAAATTTTTATTATGGAATTAATTTTTATACGCCACGCCGAACCCGATTATGAAAATAATACGTTGACTGAAAAAGGATTTAAAGAAGCAGAATTTTTAGGTCAATTTTTAAAAAACGAAAAGATTGACGCCATGTACGTTTCAACGCTTAATAGGGCAAGGTTTACTGCAAATGCTATTTTAAAATACAATAATGATTTCAAAGTTGAATATTTGGACGAAATTAAAGAATTTAACGCTCTTGTCGATTTACCTTATAGGAAAAAAAGTCACACGTGGGATTTTAGAACGTCTCTTTTAAAAGACGATAAAATTTACGATAACGAAAAATGGCGTGAAATTGATTATATGAATAATTCCGACGTTTTCAATTTGTATAATAAAAATAAAAACGCTTTATTATCAATATTAGAAAAGCACGGATATAAAAAAGACGGAAATATCTTTAAAGTTATAAAACCAAACCATAATAAAATTGTATTTGTATGCCATTTTGGTATAATTAGTTATATGCTTTCGCATTTACTAAACCTTTCGCCGTTAGCGCTATTAAATTTCACCGTATCACGTCCAACGGCAATTACAAGGCTTGTTAGTGAAGAAA
This sequence comes from Christensenellaceae bacterium, assembly GCA_045645865.1. Taxonomy (GTDB): domain Bacteria; phylum Bacillota; class Clostridia; order Christensenellales; family Borkfalkiaceae; genus HGM11412. Next base: position 20,553 of record JAZRJP010000018.1, read on the forward strand.
GGGAGAGGGGGGAAGCAATTTTTCGCCTTTTAGAATACGGCTCAACAACACATTTATATATAAATAATGAAACTCCGTCGTTTATGGCACGATTTTGTGAAACCTTTGACGACGATACGGAACACGTAGATTAATATGAAAACTCTTGGAATTTGTTACGACAACGTTTTAAGTTTAGCAAAACAAAAAGACGTATCTGTTTCAACTGCATTAAATCAGTTAAAACTTAACGGCTATAATTACGTTGACGTTGATTACAATTTAATATATGGTGATAGTAGTATTTTATCTAACATTTTTAAAAACGGATTTAGCGTTTCTTCGGTTATAGTAAATAGTAATTTAACTGATAGTTTAAACGTTATAAGTGAACTTTCAGTTATAGATTTTTGCTTTCATTACAATATAAGAGGCGTTGTAATTGTTTTGCAAGATTTTATTAAAGACGAAAATACGCTTTCTATTTTAAAAAAGAATTTACGTAGAATTGTTAAATATGCAAATAATTTTAACGTAAAAATAATGATTAAAAATGCTAACTCAATATCAAATATAAGCACTAAAAACGACCTTTTAGACATTTTAAAAAACGTTAAAGGCTTATTCTTATGTTTAGATATTTCATCTTATTTCAAGGCAGTAAACACGCCTTTTGATAACGAAGAATCATTTGCTTTATATATTTCAAAAGTGTATATAAACGACGTTAAAAGGGTAGAAAACGAGTTTGTTTACAGCGTTTTAAATAGCGGTGAAACAAATGTGATTGAAAATATAAAAAACTTTAAAAAATTAGATAAAAATGTTGATTTTGCAATTTATTCTATTTTAGAAAATTGCGATATTGAAGATATTTTAATAAATTCGGCACTTAATTATTTAATGGAGATTAATTATGGACAAAATTAAAAAGAACGTAACCATTATTGAAGAAAAATTAAAAAAATATAATCCCGTTACCTTAAACTATGGCGATGATTTAGTTACAGGTTTTGTAAACGATATTAATGGTAGCGATTTAATTATTTATTATAAAGAAACTGAAATGATTATGACGTTCGGCTTTCAAAATGCACATTTTGATATAGACGACGTTGAATCGTTAATTATACATACCGAAAAGTATTTAACAAGTGAATATTCGTCAGTTGAATTCTTTTCAAAAACAAAAGACTTGTTCGGTGGTTCAAGGCCGTCTGAATTAGTGGATTTTTCGTCAATAGATAAAATTATTGATTGTTACAGTATGGGCAATGAAAAGGCTAAACAAGGATTATATGAATTTTTAAGAAAAACTCCCGTTACAATTCGTGCAATTAATTTTAATAATACTATAAACAAAGTTGTTAACGTAAGTTACGAAAATGGTGAATACGTTGTAAATTTAATAAGGGGTTAATATGTTTGTAGGCGTAACGGTAAACACGGTAGCCATAATTGTTTGTTCAATTGTTGGGTTACTATGTAAAAAAATTATAAACGATAGAATTGAAAATACCATAATGCAAGGCTTAGGCGTATGCGTTATGATAATAGGTATAACCGATGCAATTAAACCTGTAAATGGTGTTCAAGGCGTACTTGTAATGGTAATAAGTTTTGCCATAGGTGGTCTAATAGGCGCACTTTTAAATATTGAAAAAGGTTTAGACAATTTAGGTAAGAATTTTGAAAAATTAGTAATGAAAAATACTAAAAATCAAAAGTCGGGCTCTTTTTCAGAAGGTTTTACGCAAGCCACAATGATATTTTGCATAGGTGCTATGGTAATTTACGGTTCTATTGCCGACGGACTTGGTAATCCACAAACTTTACTTATTAAATCAGTTTTAGACGGCGTTATGGCATTGCTTTTAACTGTAAAATTTGGTATAGGAGTAGCCTTTTCAGCACTCCCTGTATTAATAATTCAAGGTTCAATTTCTCTTGTAGCGTTTATTTGCGGTGACTTTTTAGCAAGTTTTCCTAATTTTATAGCGCAACTTACTTGTATCGGTGGTGTTTTTGTTACAATGATAGGTATTAATATTTTAGGTATTAAAAAATTACCTATCGCAAATATGTTACCTGCAATTTTAGGTGCTTGTTTCTATTTGATTTTTTAGGTGGGTTATGATTGAAAAGGTAAAAAACTATTTTAAAACGTTAAATATTGAAGATAAAATTATTGAATTCGACGTTTCTTCGGCAACGGTTGAACTTGCTTCAAAAGCATTAAACACAACTTGTGGAAGAATAGCAAAATCAATGTCTTTTGATATAAACGGCAAATATGCCGTTATCGTAATGACAGGCGACGTTAAAGTTGATAATGCAAAATATAAGGCAACCTTTTATACTAAGGCTAAAATGTTACCATACGATAGCGTAGGTGAAATTATAGGGCACGATGCAGGCGGAGTTTGTCCTTTTGCAGTAAACGAAAACGTTTCAGTTTATTTAGACGAATCATTAAAAAAATATCCAACCGTATTTCCGGCTTGTGGCTCTTCAAACAGTGCTTGCGAAATGACGTATTTAGAACTTGAAAAATATTCAACAAATTTTGCAGGTTGGGTAGATATTAGTAAAAGTATCGAATAGTTGCGTTTAAAATAATTGACAAACGTAAATCTATAATGTATAATTACATTATAATATTAAAAACTAAGACAAAGACAGACGTTTTTGTTGTAGGTAAGAGAGGTTCTTGTTTGCTGTAATAGAACTACTACTGATAAAACGTTATTCACTTTCGAGTTGCACCCCGAGTAGTTAAGGGTAGCCGTATCCGTTGCGTTAAAGGGTTAAGGTGTGTTTTTACACATAAATTAAGGTGGTACCACGATATTATGCGTCCTTTTCGGGACGCTTTTTTTATTACAAAAACTAAATTTTTATATAAAGGTGAAAGTATGGAAAACAAAATTAAAGTAATTTTAGAAAATGCTAAAAACGATGTTTTAGCGTGCAATTCTTTAAAAGAACTTTACGACGTGAAAGTTAAATATTTAGGCAAGCAAGGCGAAATTACCGAACTTTCAAAGGGTATGAGGGATATTCCAAAAGAAGAAAGACCTATTGTAGGTAAACTTGTAAACGAACTTCGTAATTCAATTGACGAAGTATTGCTTACACGTGAATCCGTTTTAAAGGAAATTGAAACGCAAAAAGCATTTGAAATGGAAGCAATTGATATAACACTTCCAGCAAAAGTACAAAACAAAGGTGCATTACATCCTATTACGCTTATAAAAAATGAATTAATCGATGCGTTTATGGGTATGGGTTTTGAAGTTTTTGAAGGCCCCGAAATTGAAGAAGATTATTATAACTTCCAAATGCTTAATATCCCGCCTGAACATCCGTCAAGGGATATGCAAGACACGTTCTATATAACTAACAACATATTACTTAGAACACAAACTTCGTCAGGACAAGCAAGGGTAATGTTAAATAAACAACCACCTATTAAAATTTTAAGTCCTGGTAAAGTATATCGTTCAGACGACGATGCATCTCACTCTCCAATGTTTCATCAAATGGAAGGTTTAGTTGTTGATAAGGGTATAACTTTATGTGATTTAAAAGGCACGTTAGACGAGTTTGTTAAAATTATATTTGGTAAAAATACTAAAACAAGGCTTCGTCCATCATATTTTCCTTTCACTGAACCAAGTGTTGAAGTTGACGTTTCTTGTAGCGAATGTGGTGGTAAAGGTTGTAAACTTTGCAAAGGCACGGGTTGGATAGAAATTTTAGGTGCAGGCATGGTAAACAAAAAGGTTTTAGAAGGTTGTGGCATTGATAGTGAAGTGTATTCAGGCTACGCTTTCGGTATGGGTATTGAACGTATTGCGATTTTAAAATATAAAATACCTGATATTAGGCTTTTCTTTGAAAACGATATTAGATTTTTAAAACAATTTAAGTAAGGAGATAAAATTATGAAATTACCACTTTTTTGGTTAAATGATTACGTTGATATTACAGATATTAGCCCAAAAGATTTGGAGTCAAAATTATTCTCTTGTGGCTTTGAAGTAGAAGAAGTTATTGAAAATGGTAAAGATATTTCTAACGTTGTAGTTGGTGAAGTTATTGAATGTGAAAGCATACCAGGTACTCATTTACACAAATGTATGGTTGACGTTGGTAAATATGGTATTTTACAAATATGCTGTGGTGCAGACAACGTTAAGGTAGGTATTAAAGCCCCTTGTGCGTTAATAGGAGCATCAGTTTACGACGTTGATAGGCAAACTAATGAAGTTGTAGGAACGTTTACAATAAAAGCAGGTAAATTGCGTGGCTATGACTCTAATGGTATGCTTTGTTCAGGTTTGGAAATAGGCGTTAGTGAAGAAATGTATCAAGGCGCTTCGTACGACGGCTTGTTGATTTTAGATAATTCTTGTGAAAATGGTCAAGATATTAAGCCTATCGTAGGTCTTGGCGATATTATTTTTGATATCGGTGTAACGGCAAATAGACCTGATTGTCAAAGCATTTTAGGTTTAGCAAGGGAAGTTAGCGCAGTTTTAGGAAGACCTTTAAAAATGCCTAATTTAGAATATGAAGTAACCGATATTGATATAAACGACAAATTACAAGTTGAAGTTTTAGATAGTGAACTTTGTCCACGTTACGTAGCGTCATACGTTAGCGATATTAAAATTGAAAGTTCGCCAAAATGGATGCAAAAAAGGTTAGCCAGCGTAGGTATTAGGGCGATAAATAATATCGTAGATATTACAAACTTCGTTTTAATGGAAATAGGTCAACCTATGCACAGTTTCGACTATGCTAATTTAGAAGATAATAAAATTATCGTAAGGCGTGCTTATGATGGCGAACCTATTACAACTCTTGACGATAAAGACTACGTTTTAAATAACTCAAACTTGGTTATTTGCGATGGTAAGAAACCGCAATGTATCGCAGGTATAATGGGTGGTAAATTTAGTTCAATCAACGAAGAAACAAAAGACGTTGTCTTTGAATGTGCTATGTTTAAGCGTGATAGTATCAGAAAAACTTCACGTACACTTGGCAAACGTTCAGATTCTTCTTCAAGGTTTGAAAAAGGAACTGACCCATATATTGCTATGCTTGCTTGTAAAAGGGCGTTATCGTTAATTTCTTCGCTTAAAATAGGTAAAATTGCTAAAAATATTATCGACGTGTTAAATATAAGCACTGAAACTATCGTTTTTGAAACAAAAGTATCAAAAATTAATAAAGTTTTAGGAATTCAAGTTCCAAACGAAACGATATTTGATATATTGTCAAGGCTTAATTTTAAACCACAATTAGAAGGCGATAATTTAAGATTAGAAATACCACCTTATAGAAACGATATTGAAGATTATCCTGATATTGCAGAAGAAATTATTAGAATGTATGGTTACGATAATATTATAGATACGTTATTAGACGACGCTTCTATCACGGTTGGTGGCTTAAATAAAGAACAAAAAGACTTAAATAAGGCAAAAAATTATTTAACACAATGTGGTTATAACGAAATTATAACTTATTCTTTCGTACCTGAAAAAGATTTTGAAACGTATAATCTTGATGCCGAATGTGATAACTATAAATATATAAAATTATTTAATCCGCTTGGCGAAGATTTATCTTGTATGAGAGTTACGTTACTTCCATCAATGATTAGGGTAATTCTAAACAATATTAATAAAAAGAATTTAAATGGTAAATTATTTGAATTTGCTAAACAATATCATCCAAAAGCATTACCACTTACCGAACTCCCTAACGAAAAATTAGCATTATGTTTAGGTGCGTATGGTAGTGACGTTGATTTCTTTACGTTAAAAGGCGATATCGAAGGTTTATTACAAGCCTTAAAGGCAACCTTTAAAATTGATTATAAAAAGTGCAAAAAAACGTTCATGCACCCAACAAGAAGTGCTGATATCGTTATAGGTAATAAAGAAATTGGTTATTTTGGTGAAGTAAACCCTGTACTTTTAGAAAAATTAGGTATCGACCAACGTGTTTTAGCGTGCGAAATTCAATATGAAGAAATTTCTAATATGTTTAACAAAAGAATTCAATTTGTTCAAATACCAAAATATCCGTCAGTTGAAAGAGATATTGCGTTAATTTGCGATAAACAAGTCCAAAATGGCGAAATTGTTAAAATTATTAAGCGTGCAAGTGATAAAACGCTTGTTGATATTGAATTGTTCGACATTTACGAAGGCGACCAAATACCGCAAGGCAAAAAGAATATGGCATACCATTTAGTCTTCAATAGTCAAGAAAGGTCGTTAACTATGGAAGAAGTTGACGTTCAAGTAAACAAAATTCTTGCAAAACTTAAAGATAGTGGAATAGAATTACGATAAAATTTAGCACCACTTGTTTTTTGTGGTGCTTTATTATATACTAAAATTATGGTTGAATTATTATCTCCGGCAGGGAATAAAGACAATTTAATAACGGCAATAAAACACGGAGCAAATGCAGTTTATTTAGGGTTAAAGGACTTTTCGGCACGTAAACCTTGCGCTAATTTTGATTTTGACGAATTAAAATGGTCGGTTGCATACGCAAAAACTTTTAACGTTAAAGTGTATCTTACCGTAAACACTATTATTAAGGACGAAGAACTTGTAGATTTTGTAAATAGTGTTATAAAAGCATATAATTTAGGTGTTGATGCGTTTATTTTACAAGATATGTTTTTAGGTAAGGTAATTAAAAAATATTTACCTAATGCCGAACTTCATTTATCTACTCAGGCCGGCGTGTGTAACGTTTTAGGAGCCGAGATTGCAAAAGAATATGGTTTTAGTAGGGTGATTTTAGCCCGTGAAACTAAATTAGAAGATATTAAAGAAATTTGCAAGATTATAGATACCGAAGTTTTTGTACAAGGTGCATTATGTTCGTCTTTTTCAGGCCATTGTTATTTCTCATCGGTTGTTGGAGGAAATAGTGGTAATAGGGGGAATTGTAAGCAACCTTGTCGTAAAAAATACTCTATTTTAGGAAACAATACCAAAATAACGGGGTATTCTATATCGTTAAGCGACTTGTGTTTAAGTGATAAAATAGATTATCTTATTAATTTAGGTATTAAATCATTTAAAATTGAAGGTCGTTTGCGCAGCAGGGAATACGTTGCTTTTGCCACCGGTTATTATAGGTCAATTATAGATAAAAAAGAAAGGCATGACTTGAAAAAAGGCTTAATTACAACTTTTAATAGGGGTGATTATACCGAAGGCTTGGCTTTTTCACAAAAATCTAACTTTATTTCAAGAGATATTCAAAGTAATAAAGGTTTAAAAGTTGGTGTTGTAGGTAAAATTGTAAACGATACCCTTTATTTTAAAGATTATTACAATTTTGAAGACGGTGACGCATTTAAAATTATAAGGAATAATAAAGAAGTTGGTAATGCAACCGTAATTAATCGTAATAATAAATTACAAATAGTATTTAAAGGCAACGTTAAAGTCGGTGACGATATTAATATTACAAAGGACGTGTCTTTAATAACTAAAATAAACGACGATAATTTGTATAAAGAAATTTTTGTTGAAGCAACAATTAAACCTAATTCAAAAATTATTTTAAAATGTCAAGACGTTGTTTTAGAAAGTCAAAACGTTATTGAAGCGGCTTTAAAAACACCAACGTCTAATGAAGAAATACGTAACAATTTTAATAAGGTTGACGTCTATCCATATAAAGTAAACTTAACCTTAAATTATGATAATGATTGTTTCGTACCAAAAAGCGTTTTAAACAATTTAAGAGCAGAACTTTATTATAAATTATTCTATAAAAATATTAAAAATGTAGATACTATCGCAAAATATGAAGATTTTTCTATTTTTAAATCAAATAAAAATAGTCAACTTAAAAATCAAAAAACTGCAATAGTTAGTAGGTATATTGAATTAGACGATAGTTATACTGACGTAATTTATATGCCACAAAATTACAATAATATAGAAAATTTGAATTACCAAAACAAACGTATTTGGCTTTATATGCCACCATGCCTTTCTTATAAAGGTATAGCAATAATCGATAAAATTATTTCTAAATTTTATGGTGTTTACGTACAAGGTTATTACGGCTTAGAATATGCCTTTAAAAATAATTTAAAAGTGTTTGCCGGCTTAGGTTTAAACGTTTTTAATACTATATCTTACGGTATTTTAAATAACATACCTAACGTTGAACGTATAGCACTTTCAAAAGAATTGTCTTATAATGAGATTGCAAGTTTTTCTCCTGACGCATTTGTTTTGAATAAGGGTGCTATCGAAATAATGGATTTAATCTATTGCCCGTTCAATAAAGATTGCAATAATTGTAATAAGGGTAGTTTATACGCCTTAAACGACGATTTTGGGCGTACTTTTCCGCTTTTACGATACGAAGTTGATAGTTGCTACTTTAAAGTTTATAACTTAGATATTTTACTTGGCAAAAACTTTAATAATCAAATACATAATTTTGTTTCACTTTCAAACGAATATGCAAAAATTTTACAAAAAGATAATATAAACGATATTAAATCAGTTATAAAAAATCATACGCAAGGCATTTTAAATAAAGGAATTTTATGATAAACAATAAAACTTATACTGCATTAGATTTTGATAAAATTTTAAATATGCTTCAAAAATACGCAGTATTAGAAGACACTAAAAATTTAATATTAAATACTTTGCCGTCAACTGATTACGAAACGTGCAAAACGTTGCTTAATTACACCGAGGAAGCCTACAAATTATTTTACACGCACGGTATTTGTCAAATTGAGTATTGTGATAAATTGACTGACGAACTTGAAAGGGCAAAACGTGGTGCAGTGCTTACGTTTAGTGAACTTTTAAAGGTAGCAAGGTTGCTTCGTTCACTTAGAATTTTAGCAACGTCTATTGATGAAATTGTTGATAATGACATAGTTTTATTAAAAGATTTATCATTAGAAATTTTCTATAATTTTGCGATAGAAAGGGAAATTTTTACTAAAATTATAAATGAAGATACTATAAGTGACAACGCATCTGAAAAGTTGTTTATAATTAGACAAAACATTAAAAACATAAATGAAAGAATAAGAGAAAGGTTAAGTCAATTAATTAAAAAAGATGCTACAAAATATTTGCAAAGTGAGACTATTTCAATAAGAAACGGTAGGTACGTTTTACCCGTTAAAACGGAAAATCGTTCACAAGTCAAAGGTTTTATTCACGATAGGTCGCAAAGTGGTAGCACGCTTTTTATCGAGCCTACTGAAATTTTAGAATTAAACAACGACTTACGTAACGAAATTTTAGAAGAACAAGCCGAAATTGAACGCATTTTAACTGAACTTTCGTTAAAAGTTGCTCAAATTGCCGATAAATTAAATGCAAGTAAAGACGTTTTAGTTAAATTTGACCTTATATATAGCAAGGCTCAGTTTGCTTTTAATTTAAAAGCAACAAAACCTATTTTAACGTCTAATGGCGAAATAGATATAAAATATGGTAGGCATCCGTTAATAGCAAAAAATCAAGTTGTACCCGTATCTATTAATTTAGGGACAGATTATAACTATATATTAATAACAGGTCCAAACACGGGTGGTAAAACGGTTACTTTAAAACTTATAGGTTTATTTACGCTTATGAGTATGAGTGGTATGTTTATACCTGCCTTTGATAATAGTAAAATTTCAGTATTTAATAAAATTTTTGTTGATATAGGCGACGAACAAAGCATTGAACAAAGTTTATCAACCTTTTCATCTCACCTTAAAAACATTATAAATATAACTGAATCGGTTGATAGTAATTCTCTTGTTTTAATTGACGAAATAGGAGCAGGTACAGACCCGGAAGAAGGTAGTGCGCTTGCAAAATCTATTTTAAATCATTTAATTGAAAAGGGCAGTTTCGGTGTTGTAACAACACACTATACGGCTCTTAAAGAATATGCTTTAACAAACGATAATATCGTCAATGCGAGTATGGATTTTGACGTAAACACCTTTAAGCCGTTATATAAAATAAAAATAGGCTATCCGGGTTCGTCAAACGCTATCGAAATAGCAAAAAGGCTTGGTTTATCTACAACGCTATATGAAAACGCTAAACAAAATTTAACTGAAAGCAAGCGTAATTTTGATAATATTATATTAGAAGCCGAAAAAGTGCGTTTTGAAGCCGAAAAAGATAAAGAATATATCGAAAAATTAAAAGAAGAAAGCCAAAAAACTTACGATACGCTTATAAAAGAGAAAGAAAAATTTGAAAACGATAAAAAAACGTTCATAGAAAAAGCAAAATTAAAAGCACAAAAACTTTTTAACGATAAACTTGAAAAAGCAGAAGAAATGCTTTCAGAAATGAAAGAAATTTTTGCAAAAGACGAATATAATAAAAGTGATTTAGTTAAAATGGCTACTTTAAAAAACAATATTTATAAAGAAAGCGATTTAACTGAAAGTGAACAAACATCCGTTACGTTATATAAAAAGGTTGATATAAACAAGTTAAAAAACGGCGACGTTGTATTTGTTTCATCATTAAATAGTCAAGGTGTAGTTGACAGTGTAAGCGTTCGTAAAAACACCGTTTGGGTTATAGTAGGACAAGTTAAGTTCAACGCTAAAATTGACGAATTATTCTTTGTTTCCGACGCTAAAAAGCCGTCAAAAAAGCAAACGGAATACACTTTTAAAAGGGCTCAATCAATTAACGTAGCAATAACCGAACTTAACGTTATTGGTAAAAACGTTGACGACGCATTATTTGAAGTTGACGCATTTTTAGATAAATCGGTGTTATCTTCTTATGAAGAAGTTAGAATTGTTCACGGTAAAGGTTTAAAAATATTAGCAAACAATATTCACTCTTATTTAAAAAATGATAAAAGGGTAAAAAGTTATCGTTTTGGTAAGTATGGCGAGGGTGAGGACGGTGTTACAATAGTAACGCTAAATTAATAGGAGTATTTATGGAAAGTAATATATACGAATTTTCATTAGCGCCAAAAAAGGCAAAATTACAAAAAGCATTGGCAATAACGTTCAACGTAATTTCATACGTGTATTTTGCGTTAATCTTTTTATGCGTATTTATGTGGTGGTTTGAAATAGCGCTTGTATTTTTAGTACAAATGATTATTTCAATGCTTATTAGAAATTGCTTTTACATTTTTTACGACTATACCTACGTTGACGGCGATTTTAGAATTTTTAAGTTAGTTAATAACAAATATCGTAAAAGGGTGGCTATTTTCGATTATAGAAACATTGTTTCAATAGGAAAAGTTGGTGGAGAAACTTTTAATACCTTTTATAGAGATGGTGTAACACGTAGAAAATACGCTAAAAATAGATTTAATATAACTGAAAACGACATTGTTGTATTATTAAATCATGGTGATAAACAAACGTTATTGTTTTTATCTAACGACGTTAAATATACATCGTATTTAGTTAAAAGTGCAACGGTTAAAAAATTAGATAAAGACTTTATAGAGTATATTAAACAAGGTGGATTAAACTAAATGGATAAATTTATTTATCTTGACAACGGAGCAACGACAAAACCTTATAGTTTTGCTATCGAAAAGGCTTCTATATATAATGATGAATTGTTTTATAATCCGTCGTCAGTTCACCATAACGCAATAAAATGTGCAAAAAGTATTCAAGACGCTAAAAACTCATTATTGAAATACTTTGGCAATAATTTTGACGTTATTTTTACGTCGTGTGGCTCTGAAAGTGATAATATGGCAATTAATTCATATTTAAAAAGGGGTAATGCCGTAACAACGTTAGGCGAACATTCGGCAGTTCACGGTCCGTTTACACAATATAAAAATAATGGTTACGATTGCAGATTTGCCACCTTAAACAATGATGGAAGCGTTAACGTTGAAAATTTACTTTCTTTAATAGATAAAAATACTGTTTTTGTATCTATTGTGCACGTAAATAACGAAACGGGCGCTATTAACGATATAAATAAAATTGCTTCACTTTGTAAAAAGATAAATCCACGTTTAGTTTTTCATAGTGACGGTGTTCAAGCCTTTATGAAAATTCCTTACACGTTAAGTAACGATATTGATTTATATTCTCTTTCAGCACATAAAATTAATGGTTTAAAGGGTGTAGGAGCAATTATAAAAAATAAAAAATTGAACACTTTAAAACCTTTTATTGTCGGTGGTGGACAAGAAAACGGATTTAGAAGTGGAACGGAAAACGTTTTTGGAATAAAAGTGTTTGAATATGCGTTTTTAGAACATTTTAATAAATTAAAAGACAATTATAACCACGTTAAATGCCTAAAAGAAAGATTTTTAAGTAAAATTAATCAAAATTTAGTGCAAATTATATCAAGTGAAAATTGTTCTCCGTATATAATTAGTTTTTCAGCAGTAGGTTTAAAAGGCGAAGTTTTATTACATAAACTTGAAAATTACAATATAATTGTTGGCACGGGTTCGGCTTGTTCTTCAAAAAATAGGCATTCAAGAGTGCTTAAAAGTATTGGATATTCTGATAAAGTGCTTGACGGTGTATTAAGGGTAAGTTTTTCAAGTCAAACAACGCTTGAAGAAGTTGACTATGCCGTAGAAAAAATTAATTTATGCGTTAGCGAACTATCTAATATGGTGAATTTATGAAAAATGCAATAATAATTAGGTGGTGTGAAATTCACCTAAAAGGCAAAAATAGAAGATATTTTGAAAAAATGCTTGAAGATAATATAAAATCTTCATTAAAAGACGTAAATTATACCTTTATTAAAATAAATGGTAGATATTTACTTGAAGATTTTGACGAAAGCGATACCGATTTAATAATTTCAAAATTAAAAAAGATAAGTGGAATACACACTGTTTCGGTAGCAAAAGTAGTTAAAACTGACGTTCAAAATATAATTGATACAGCACTTTTATTAACTAACAATAAAGAAGGCACGTTTAAAGTTGAAACTAAGCGTGCTGATAAATCGTTTGAAATGCATTCCACTGAATTTTCGGCGTTTTTAGGTGGTAAAATACTTAAAAACAACCAAAATTTATCAGTTGACGTACATACTCCCGAATTTATTTTATACGTTGATATAAGAGAAAGTAAAGACACGTTAATTTATACCGACGTTGAAAAAATGATGGGTGGTATGCCAAACGGCTCGGCAGGTCGTGGTATGCTTATGATTTCGGGTGGTATAGATAGTCCCGTTGCAGGTTATATGATGGCTAAAAGGGGTATGAAACTTGATGCAATACATTTTCACTCATATCCATATACAAGTGAACTTGCCAAAGAAAAGGTTATTACACTTGCAAAAATGGTAGGTGAGTACACAAGTTGTATTAATTTATACGTTGTGCCTTTTACAAAAATTCAAGAAGAAATACACAAAAATTGTCCAGAAGATTTAATGATTACGTTAATGCGCCGTTTTATGATGCGTATTAGTGAAAAATTAGCCTATAAAACGCACGCACAAGCAATTATCACTGGTGAAAGTTTAGGTCAAGTTGCTTCGCAAACTATTGAAAGTATAACATCATCAAATTCAGTAGTTAAAATGCCTGTTTTAAGGCCGTTAATAGCCCTTGATAAACTTGAAATTATCAAAATTTCAGAAGATATTGGCACTTATGAAACGTCAATTTTGCCTTATGAAGATTGTTGTACGGTATTTTTACCAAAATTTCCGGCAATTAAACCAAAACTTTCGGTCGTTGAAAGTTGTGAAAGTGTTTTAGACGTTGAAGCATTAGTAGACGAAGCAATAAGTGGTATTGAAAAATATTCATTATAAATCAAAAAAGTTACGCTGTTTTGCGTAACTTTTTTTTAATCAAATCTCCACCATTCGTCTTTTTTAATTATAGACGGATTGCTATTAAAATTAATTCGTGAAAGGTTTATTTTATCGTAATAAACCTTTTTGTTATTTAAAATTTTATAAGGTGTAATAGAGTATAAATATTCGCCCGATTTGTATAAAGTATCGTAAATTTCAGTGTCATCTCCGCTATAAATTATCGTATTATTGTTTTTGAATTGTCTTTCAATTTTTACTCCGTCAAAACCTATATTTTTATACTTTAAACAAATAGAATTTTTCGTTAAATTCAAGGTAATATCGAAAATTTTGTTATTTATTATATTTTCATTATAAGTTGTTGGCTCAGTGCCTTTTATATATAAATATTCAACGCCAAAATCAGATAAATAATGTTTTTGTTCCTTTAATAGTAGGTCGTTATCAATTTTGCAAGATATTACGTTAGTAGGTTTTACGAAGTTTGCAGGTGTATTATATTGATACAATTTTTTTAAAGTATTGTAAGCGTACATTGTAGGTATGGTAGAGCCTGAAATTTTATTATCTAATAACGAATTTTCTTTATTGCCCACCCAAACACCGATAATATGTTCGCTTGTATAACTTATGTTGTATGCATCTAAATTACCTTTTAAAGTGCCGTTTGTACCCGTTTTAGAGCATAAATCAAAATTAAATTCCTTTAATCGTTTAGCAGTTCCGGTTTTTACGCATTCACTTAATATATCGTTCATAATAAATGCTGTTTCTTTACTAAAAATTGAATTTTCGTTTAACGTATTTTTAAAAACGCTAATATCATTGACTTTAATTTCTTTAATAAATGAAGATACGTTATAATTCCCTTCATTTGAAAAGGTAGAGTAGCAGTCGGTAAGTTCTTTAAGCGTTAATCCTTTTTCGGTATTACCTAATGATGCAGTTAAATCTTTACCAACTAAATTTTCGTTGAATTTTTTTGCGTATTCGTTTGCTTTTTCAAGTCCAAAAGAATCAAGCAATTTTACACTTGGAACGTTTAAACTTTTTGAAAGAGCCGTTTTTACCGTTACAGGCCCGTAATATATATTGCCGTAATTTTTAGGTTCATATCCGTTATAATTTATCTTTTCATCAACTATAACCGTACTTTGACTAATTAGTTTTTCGTTTATCATAGGGGCATAAACGTATATAGGCTTAATACACGAAGCAACCTGTTTTCTTAAATTATAATTTTTACCAAAATATGCCATAACACCGTTATTTTTAGAATTTATTACAATTTGTTTATAGTTGTAATCTTCAATATTAGACGCAATAGCATTTTGCACTTCTAAATCTAAATAGGTGTATATTTTTATATTAGATTTTTCATATGGATTAAACAATAAAACGTCGTCTAATTGTTTATTGACTTGTACTAAATAATCATTTAAAACGTTTTCATTATTAGAAGAAAATTCAATATTTTCATTTAACGAATATTCGTATTCTCTTTTAGTGATGACGTTTTCATTATATAGGGTTTTTAGTAAAAAATTTTTTCTATTTAACAACGCTTCGTAGTTATTATACGGCGAATATAGGTTAGGGGCTTTTATAATCGATGCTAAAACACAACTTTCGTTTAACGTTAGTTCGTTACAATTTTTATTAAAATACACTTTTGAAGCGTTTTGTATGCCGTAAGCACCTTTACCAAAATATATTGTATTTAAATAAATTTCTAAAATTTCATATTTTGTATATCTGTTTTCTAATTGTTTTGTCAATTTTAATTCTTTTAATTTTCTATTTAAGGTCTTTTCACTTGTAAGGTGAGTATTTTTAATTAATTGTTGAGATATTGTAGAAGCACCTTCCTTAAAAGACATTGATTTTATATTATTTTTAATTGCTCCAAAAATTCTAATAACGTCAACGCCTTTATGTTTGAAGAATCTTTTGTCTTCTAAATAAACAAATGCATTTATTGTATTTTTATTTATATTATTTATAGATACGTTATTTTCATTTATAACTCCCGTGTTTATCACCTTATTATCTCCGTCGTAATATTCGACGTTTTGTATAGTTTTCACAAGTTTATTTTCATCTAAATTAACGTTTTTTGTAATAATCAAATAATGTGTTAGTATAGATATAGAAAATATAAAAATAACTGAAAGTATAAAAATTGATATTTTAGCCAAAGTTTTCATTTATTTTAGTTTGTGACTGCTTAAAATATTTATGTAAAATTGATAAAAAATTTATTATTATAAAAAGTAATATTAAAAAAGTGAGAATTTTAAAAAAATTACAAAAATTGACTAAAATTAATTGACAACTA
>JAZRJP010000019.1:0-78592 GCA_045645865.1 Christensenellaceae bacterium
TAGATTTGTTACGTAAAAATTATCAACGTAAACGAAAGAAATTAGATAATTTATTCCACTAATTAATAAATGTGAAACTAATAAAAAGAATTTTAAAGGGGCTATTAAAGTTAAGAACGCACCTATTAATGCAAACGGATAAATTATAGATATTATAGGAACTATAAAGAAATTGAAAATTGACGCAAAGAGTGAAACTCCATCAAAATTGTCAACAACAACAGGTAACGTTATTAAAAACGCAACTAAGTATAATCCTATCGTTTTTGCAAAAGTTTTTGGTAATATTTTTGAAAGTAATCGTATTACAAGCGGAGAAACAAATACAATTCCAAAATAAGCACAAAAAGATAATATTGTTCCTACGTTTATTAAATTGAACGGATTTATTAATAAAACTATTGCTAACGCTATTGAAAAGGTGTTTAATTTATCGTTTTTAAATGAAAAAGTTATTGCAAATTTTGAAACTAAAATTATAACTAACGCCCTTATTGACGATGGAGAAAACCCGCAAAAAGCGACGTATAAAAATAGAATAATTGAACTTATAAAAAATGTCTTTTTACCTTTAAGTTTAAACAATGAAAATATAAACGAAATTAACGCATATAAAAAGCCTACGTGCAAACCCGATACGGCAAATATATGCGAAACACCTAACTTTCTAAAAGAAAGCATTTCGTCCTTTGTCATAGCGTATTCTTCGCCTGTGATAAGCCCGTAAATTACTCCTGCCGATTTTGGTGCAAGTGTTATTAGATTGTTTAATATTTTGCTTTTTAGAAGACTTGTAAGGTTTGTTGGATTTGATATATCGATAAGTGTGCAATCATACACGTTGTAAGAATAAAGATTGTTTAAAGCTGTAAGATATTCGTCAAAAGTATTAGGGATTATATGGGATAAAGAACAATTTATGGTAATTTTACTGCCCGAATAAACTTCGTTTGACGTTTTAAAATAAACGTTTAATTTTAATAAACTATCGGTATTTTTAATTTTGCCGACAATTTCTACGCTATAACTATCTTCAAGCCCTGCACTACGTGTAAAACTTTTAATTTCTGTAATTTCACCACTTACTATTACGTTTTCGTAACTTGTATTAGATGGGCTTAAAACGCTAATGCAATTATCTTTGATAATTAAGGTTGACGATAAAAAAGTAATAAACGCTAACAAGTAAACGATTAAAGCCCTTAATTTTAGTTTACGCCTTATAAAAAAGAGTATTAAGCATATTAAAAAATAAGAAATTATACTTATTAAACTTATTGCCCCTTTATAATATGCACTTATAATTGCAACAAGAATTCCTACAACAAATGAAATGGCAATTATAAAGATAGGCCTAAAATTAAATCTATTCATTAATAATATAAACTTCGTCTTCTTTTGCTATTAATACGTTACCTCCAAACAACCTGCATTCAGTTTCAACGTCTTTATCTAAATTAGTAGGTGAAAAATGAGTAACTATTGTTTTTATTCCACTTTCTTTGGCTATTTCGCACACTTGTTTTATCGACATATGCGGTTTGGTTTCGGCATAATCTTTTTGCAAAAACGCACCGTCTAATAAAATTAAAGACGTGCCTTTTATCAAGTTGTAAATATTTTCGTTTTTAGTTGTATCGCCCGAATATGCAAACACGTTGTTGATTTTTATACCAAAACTATCAACAGGGTGCGTCATTTTGTAAAATTCAAATGAAAATTCTCCAACGATAAAAGTTTTGTTTTCTTCAACGGCTATAATTTCAAAAGTGCCTAAACTTTCTAATAATTTAAAGGCTATACTATCGTTTACAGTTGTAAACAACTTAATTTTATTGCCTTTTAAAATAGGCGTTAAAGCGTAAGATAACACCCCTATATCGCTAATATGGTCAAAATGTAAATGCGATAAAAATATAAATGAAAGTTTATCTAAACAATTTTCATTTAATAATTTTTTAACTGAGCCACTACCACAATCAAGTAAAGCATAACTATTTTTACCTTTTACAAGATATGAAGAAGTTGAACCTAAATTTGAATACGGACCGTATTTCCCTAAAATTTTAATTTCCATAATAATCTCCTGTAAAAATAATAAAACATTACAAATAAATTGTCAACCCTACGCAAAACAATTGACTAAAATATATTATTTATTTATACTATAATTACCTACGGTGTTCGAAGCGAAGTTTTTGTTGTTCCACATCTTTAAAAAGGGATTTCGCGTTTAATTTATAAAGCGTATTTCGTGGGGAATTGCCCCGTCAAATCGAAAAGTCTAAGTAAGTTAATAGAAATTACCCACACTTCCATTTTGGGAGTATAATAAGGCTTATCAGCACGGCACAGGTAGGTAACTTTTGATAACAATTTACTTTATATATATTGCAATAACACACGGCCTCATGGTCAAGAGGTTAAGACGTTGCCCTCTCAAGGCAAAATCAGGGGTTCAATTCCCCTTGGGGCTACCAAAAAACACTACAACAAACGTTGTAGTGTTTTTTTATTAAAACTTCGTTAGTTATTCAACTAAATAATACCTATAAAAAGGGGTTCAATCGCTTGCCGCGACGGCTATCCCCTCGCAAACTAAGTTTGCCTTCCCCTTATTAAGGGGCAGAAACCCCTTGGGGCTACCATTAAACACGGATTTTTTTCCGTGTTTTTTACTTTGTTTATTGGGAATTGAACGGGTTAGCAGTTGATATAATACCGATATTATTTAATTAAAAGTTTTTAAATTATAAGACAATTAATAAATTAACTTTACAAATTATTGTATGTATGATATATTTTAATACAAAATGGTCAAACTTATTCTATTAACTTAGTTTATCTAGTTAAAAATAAAAATGCAGAATTTTACGCATATTCTTTTAACGGTATAGAGTATAAAGATATTGACAGCATGCTAGATAATGCTTTTATTAATAGTATTAGTTTAAGACAAATAATTCACAACGCTACTGATATTTATGAAGACTAAAAAAGAAAGGAACATGTTTAATAAAATGCGTAGAAAAAATATTAATAAAAGGAGTGAAACATGAGTAAAATTTTAGAATTTAAAAAAGCAATCTTAAATGGTTGCTATGTTGAATTTTCTTATAAAAAAGTACATTATGAAATATGTATTTTATATGATAAGGAAAATGATTTTAAACCTAATGGTTTTATTTTTTATAAAAGTAATAGTGACGAAATTCTTTTTACTTTTAAAAATATAGAAGATTTAATTGAAAATTTTAAATATGATGGTCTAACATTAAAAGAATTATTAGAAAACGTAGACAGTATTGCTTATACATAAGCATATAAAAAAGAGCCTACTAAAAAGGCTCTTTTTAAATAAATTATTTTTTGTTATTTCATTTTTAATTAACTGAAAATTCGGCATTATGTCTGCAATTTTTCGATTTAATAATAAGTTCAATACACCATGGGACTACCAAAAAAACACCATAGAAAATTGTATTTCTATGGTGTTTTGTTTTTGTAAAAATTATCTTAATTTAACGATTTTGCCTGTTTTTCTTGATTCTTCGGCACAAATAGCAATTAAGTGACTTTCGATTGATGCTTCGATAGAAGTTTCTGCTTCGCCTTCGCCCGTGATTAATTTGTAGAAGGCACGATAGATACCTGCATCGCCACCGCCGTGACCCATACCTTTATCTTCGTCTTCTTCACAAAGTTCACTAACTTTAATAATTACGTCGTCTTGACCGAATACTGAAACTCTAATTTCGTCTGCCGGGTCGTTTAATGAAATTTCACCTAACGTACCGTGGAAAGTCATTACCCTACCACCTGCCTTAGTAAACGCCGTCATAAAATGAGTTGCTTTTACTCCGTTTTCAAAATACATATCTAACATTTGATTATCAACTACGTTGTTGTTGCAAGCAAATACGCATTGTCCATAACGATTGTTTGTGTATGCTTGACGTAGACTTTCTTCCGTTATAGGTACACTTAAATCTACAACGTTATAAGGCCATGCTTGACTACAATTAGCCTTTTTAAATCTACCTACGTAAAGGTTTTCGGCACTATATGGACAAGTTTTTATATATTTACATTCGGCACATCTATCGCTTGCACCTTCGGGTTGATTTTCTTTTCTAAAATATGAAAGGTCGCCAACTGAATAAACTTTTTCACATTTTGAGCCAACATAGTATTGAATTAAATCAAGGTCGTGGCAACATTTTTGCATTATCATAGGCGAAGTGTCTTGTTCGTTTTGCCAATTTCCTCTAACAAAACTATGTGCTTGGTGCCAATATGAAACTTGTTCGATTGTTTCAAGCCTTATTAATTTACCTATAATGCCTGAATTTAATAATTCTTTAATTTTAACAAAACCTGGTGCATAACGTAAAACGTGGCATACCATAATTTTGCTTGTGCTATTCTTCGCTACTTCTAATAACTTTAAAAGTTCTTCTTTTAATGGAGAAATAGGTTTTTCAAGTAAGATATCGTAACCTAATTCAATTGCCTTTATTGCTTGCCTTACGTGGTCCCTATCTTGCGTTGCGATTACTAAAACGTCTGCTCTTTTTGCTTTAAAAAATTCATTTTCGTCTAAAAATAAATTTTCTTTTTTAACGTTGAACATTTCGCCAAACAAGTCAAGTTTCTTTTGGTCTATATCACATAGACTCACAATTTCAAACTTTTCAGGGTCTTTGTGTAACTGACTTGCATATACTCTACAACCCCTTGAACCACAACCTATAACTGCTACCGTAAATTTCATAATATATTCTCCTTATTTTTTAACGTTTGCTAAAAAAGTGTTTCCCTTTGTATGTTTTTTATCTACATTAAAATAATGTAATATCGTTGCCGAAATATCGGCAAAAGTTTGCCTTGTATTTAAATTTATTCCGCTTTTTATTTGATTGCCATAAATAATTAACGGCACGTATTCACGTGAATGGTCGGTTGATAACGTTTTAGGGTCACAACCGTGGTCTGCCGTAATTATTAAAACGTCTTCTTCTTTTAACAATGGAATAAACTCTTTTAATTTTATATCGAATTGAGATAACGCTTTTGCGTATCCATCAATATCGTTCCTATGACCGAACTTAGAATCAAAATCAACTAAATTGATAAAACATAAGCCTGTAAAATCTTGTTTTACAAGACTAATTGCCGTATCCATACCATCGTCGTTACTTTTTGTTTTGTACGACTTTGTTATTCCACTACCTGCAAAAATATCGTATATTTTACCAACTGAAATTACACTATAACCTTGATCACTTAATAAATTAAGCATAGTATCGTTTGGTGGCGGTAATGAAAAATCTTTTCTGTTAGCCGTTCTAACAAACGGATATTCACCCGCAAACGGTCTTGCTATTACCCTACCGACACCATCGTCACCTTGCAATATATCCCTTGCTATTTGACAATAATTATACAAGTCGTCAATACTTACGATATCTTCGTGTGCGGCTATTTGAAATACGCTATCTGCCGAAGTGTAAACAATTAAATTGCCCGTTTTTATATGCTCGTTACCGTAATCTTTAATAACTTCCGTACCCGAATACGGTTTATTGCATAAAACCTTTTTCCCCGTTAATTGTTCAAACTTATCTATAATGTGCTTTTGAAAACCATTTGGATAAGTTGGCAAGGCTTTATCTGATATTAAGCCTGCAATTTCTAAATGACCGATAGTCGTATCTTTACCATTAGAAGATTCTAAAATTCTACAATAACTGCCTTGTGGATTTTCAACTCCACCTTGTACGCCATCAATGTTAAACAAGCCTAAACTTTCAAGAGTTGGCGTATCATAATATTTTGACGTGCGTATTGATTTTAGCGTGTTACTGCCTATATCGTTAAATTTATAAGCATCGGGCATTTCGCCTATGCCTAAACTATCTAATACTATTAAAAATACCCTTTTAGACATATTCTACCTACGCAAGTTCAAGTGCTATTTCCATCATTTGAGTAAAAGAATTTTGCCTTTCTTCTGCACTTGTGATTTGGTCGGGATGAACGATGCTATCGCTTACCGTACAAATACAAAGAGCCTTTTTGTTTGCTCTTAATGCGTTGCAATATAAGGCGTAAGATTCCATTTCAACACCTAAAACGCCCATTTTTGCCCATTTTAAAGTGCTGTTTGAATCGTCGTAAAAAGTGTCTGACGACAATATATTACCTACTTTAAACCTTACGTTATCACGCTTGCATATTTCAACTGCGTTTTTAACAAGTTCAAAATCGGCTATTGCTGAAAAAGTGCCTGGTAGCGAATATTGGCTTGCATAATTTCCGTTAGTGCAAGCACCCATTGCTATTACGATATCTTTTAATTTTAAGTCGCCGTCGATAGCACCACAAGAGCCTATTCTAATAATAGTTTCTACGTCGTAAAAATTAAAAAGTTCGTATGAGTAAATGGCCATTGATGGTTGACCCATACCAGATGCCATAACTGAAACTCTTTTGCCTTTATAGTAGCCTGTGTATCCGTTTATACCCCTAACGTTATTTACAAGCACTGCGTCTTCTAAAAAAGTTTCGGCTATGAATTTTGCCCTTAGGGGGTCGCCTGGCATTAATACCGTTTGTGCAAAATCGCCTTTTTTCGCCGTGATATGTGGAGTTGGTATTGACATAATTATTCCCCCTTATTTTCTTTTAATATTTTAACAATTCTACTTGTGCCTAACCTACTTGCACCTATTGATAAGAACTTTTCGGCATCTTCTAATGAAGATATTCCCCCCGCTGCTTTTATTTTAACATTTTTGCCTACGTGCTTTTTGAAAAGTTCAATATCTTCAAAAGTTGCTCCTGCCGTCGAAAAACCCGTTGACGTTTTGATATAATCTGCCTTTGCGTTAGTTACTATATTACACATTGTAATCTTTTCTTCGTCAGATAGCAAGCAAGTTTCAATAATAACTTTTAAAATTTTATTTTTACATACTTTTTTTATATCTTTTATCTCATTATAGACGTAATCGTAATCTTTTTCTTTTAATTTGCCTATATTTATTACCATATCGATTTCGTCGGCGCCATTATCAATTGCGTTTATTGTTTCAAGAATTTTTATTGCACTTGTCACGTTTCCGTTAGGAAAACCTATAACAGTGCAAATTTTTAATTTATCTTTAACGTATTCTTTTGCCATCTTTACGTAGCAAGGCGGAATACAAGCCGATGCAACTTTAAATTTCATTGCGTCGTCTAATAACGATTTTATTTGTTCGCTTGTTGCCGTTTGACTAAGTAAAGTATGGTCACAACAATTTAATATTTTTTTAATATTCATAAAACTCCTAATTTACAACTTTTAAAATTAATGGTTTTTTATCGCACTTATCATTACTTATTATAGTTGCTTCTAAAATAATTTGACTTGCCTTTTCAAACAAGGTTTGGTCGTTAGAATAAAGGGTTGCTATTACGTCGCCCTTTTCAACAAGGTCGCCTACCTTTTTGTTTAGAATAATGCCTGCACTATAATCGATAACGTCTTCTTTTTTGTTTCTTCCTGCTCCTAAATGTAAAC
Organism: Christensenellaceae bacterium; assembly: GCA_045645865.1. Classification (GTDB taxonomy): domain Bacteria; phylum Bacillota; class Clostridia; order Christensenellales; family Borkfalkiaceae; genus HGM11412. Next base: position 7,568 of record JAZRJP010000019.1, read on the forward strand.
TTGCTAAACCATAACTTTCGGTATCAACTTTGTTTATATAACCTTTTTTATTCGCCTTTACGCTATATGAATATTTCGCTTTATTTTCTTCGTTCAAGCAAGAAATATCGCCACCTTGTGCTTTTACCATTTGTAAAAATACTTCATACGCTTTGTTATTTTTTAAAACTTCAATAACTTTATTTTTACAACTTTCTAAACTGCCTATGCCTGCTAAATAAAGCATATAGGTAGAAAGTTCAATGCAAATTTCACTTAAATTTTCAACGTATTCGCCTTTTAACACTTTAACGGCTTCTTGCACTTCTAAAAAGTTGCCTATTGCGTTACCTAACGGCATATCCATATTGGTAATTAAAGCCATTGTTTTTTTACCTGCTTTATTACCTATTTCTACCATTAACGTTGCTAAAAGTTGACTTTCTTCAAGCGTTTTACAAAAAGCACCACTACCACATTTTACGTCTAAAACTATACAATCGTCGTCGGCACAAAGTTTTTTACTCATTATACTTGAAACAACAAGCGGTATGCTATCTATCGTAGCCGTCACGTCTCTTAACGCATAAAGTTTTTTGTCTGCCGGTGCTAAATTTTCAGTTTGACCGATAATTGCAACGCCTACTTCGTTTACAATTTTTTTAAAGTTATCTATATCAATATTTACGTTGAAATTTTTAATTGATTCAAGTTTATCAATAGTGCCACCCGTGTGACCAAGACCTCTACCACTCATTTTAGCAACTTTTACGCCAAGACTTGCTACGATAGGGGCTACTATTAAACTTGTTTTATCGCCTACGCCACCCGTTGAGTGTTTATCTACACGCACGCCGTCTATTCCATCAAACGAAAGGGTCTTACCACTATCACGCATAGCAAAGGTTAAATCAACTATTTCACGATTAGTCATACCTTTAAAATATATTGCCATAAGTAATGCCGATGCTTGATAATCGGCAATATTTCCGTTAACGTAATTCTGTATGAAATAATTTATTTCATTAGTTGAAAGTTCAAAGCCGTCACGCTTTTTTTTGATAATATCAAACGCTCTCATAATCACCTTATAATAATTGTTCTTTTAATATTCCACCATTATTTATAATTTTATAACTACTGCCACCACTTGATATACTTTTAGTAAAAGAGCCGTCGATAAACTCTAACGCACTATCGTCACTAATAGCGTAAACTTCACTAAAATTATTTTCGATAATAGTTTTAGATAAATCGTCTTTACGTAAATTATAATGAGGCGAACATATACCTTTAAGTATTCCTAAACCTTTTTGTATAGAGTACGCATCAGTCTTATTAAAATACTCACTATCAGTGTACATTGTTTCAAACCAGCATACTGCCCCTGCCGAACGACCTGCTATTATTACGCCCCTGTTATACGCTTGAATAATTTTATTTAACAAATTATCTTTTTGCCACCTGTCAAGCATAAACAACGTGTCGCCACCACCTATATATATAAAATCGGCCTTTGAAAATTTATCATTGATTTTTTCTTCGTCCATAACGGTATTCACCGTTAAAACAACGTCAACTTTAATATCAAAAACTGACGTATAAGTCTTTCTAAAAGAGTTAAATGCCGGCAAAAAATCGTGAGATGCCGTACCGATATATAGCCCGTACGCTCTTTTGCCGTTTGCACGTTCTTTTGCAAGGTTTGCTATGTATTTGTCAATTTCAATAGTCGTTTTTTCTTTTAAACTGCCACCACCAATTGCAATTATACGTTTCATTGTTATCCCCTTTCGTTTATTTTAACATATAAACAAATAAAATTAAAGTAATTTTAAATATTTATTTATTATATTATTGATTTTTTTACAATTTTGTAATATAATTTTCAATATACAAAACAAATAAAAATTTTTTTATATAGAGGTATTATTATGAAATTAACTCATCCATACTTAGTTGACCTTATGGAGCGAATTGAAAAAAGGAACGCTAACGAACCTGAATTTATTCAAGCAGTTACAGAAGTTCTTATTTCACTTCAACCCGTTTTAGAAAAAAGGCAAGACTTAATTGATGCAGGCGTTATTGAAAGACTTGTTGAACCTGAAAGACAAATTATATTTAGAGTTCCTTGGACTGACGATAATGGCGTTGCTCACGTAAATAGGGGTTTTAGAGTACAATTCAATAGTGCTATCGGCCCTTACAAAGGTGGTATTAGATTACACCCTTCGGTAAATTTAAGTATTATTAAATTCCTTGGCTTTGAACAAACTTTTAAAAATAGTTTAACTACACTTCCTATGGGTGGTGGTAAAGGTGGCTCTGACTTTGACCCAAAAGGTAAATCGGACAACGAAATTATGAGATTTTGTCAAAGTTTTATGACTGAACTTTACCGTTATATTGGTAAAGATACCGACGTTCCTGCCGGTGATATTGGTGTTGGTGCAAGAGAAGTTGGTTATATGTTTGGTCAATATAAACGTATTCAAAACGAATTTACCGGTGTATTAACAGGTAAAGGTTTACAATATGGTGGTTCACTTGCAAGAAAGCAAGCAACAGGATTTGGCCTTTGCTACTTTACAGAAGAAATGTTAAAGGCTAACGGCAAGTCGTTTAAAGGACAAACGGTTGTTGTTTCTGGTTCTGGTAACGTTGCTATTTACGCTGCTGAAAAGGCTACTACACTTGGCGCAAAAGTCGTTGCTATGAGTGATTCTAACGGCTATATTTACGATAAAAATGGTATTGACCTTGACGCTATTAAACAAATTAAAGAAGTTGATAGAAAGAGAATTAGCGAATACCTTAACTACCATAGTGACGCTGTTTATTGCGAAGGTTGCCACGGTATTTGGACTGTTAAATGTGATATAGCACTTCCTTGCGCTACTCAAAACGAAGTAAACAAAGAAGATGCTGAAAATCTTGCTAAAAATGGTTGCTACTGTATTTCAGAAGGTGCAAATATGCCTTCAACTCCTGAGGCTATTGAAGTTTACTTTAAAAACGGTATGCTTTACGGACCTGCTAAGGCTGCTAACGCTGGTGGCGTTGCTACAAGCGGTTTAGAAATGAGCCAAAATAGTATAAGGTATAGTTGGTCTTTTGAAGAAGTTGACGAAAAATTACACGGCATTATGGTTAGCATATTCAAAGCGTGTGATGAAGCATCTACTACTTACGGCTTAAAAGGTAACTATATGGCAGGTGCAAATATTGCCGGATTTATTAAAGTTGCCGAAGCAATGAAAGCACAAGGTAACGTTTAAAATTAACAAAAATTAAAACCCCTAAAACGCTTTGTTTTAGGGGTTTATTTTAAATTATTTTGCTGTTAAACGTATTCTGGCTCTGTTTCAATTACAAAGTAAAATTTGCCTATTTTTGAAAATTCATCGTCAAGCATTTTAACAATTTCTTCAATATTATATTTCTTATCAAAAGGTATAACAAGGTCGAAAATTATATTACAATGCGTAACGCCGTCAACAATTCTAAAATCGTGAAATTTTACGTTATTATCGTAATTTTTTAAGATTTTTTCAACTAAACATAAATACTTTTGTCTATCTTTATTATTTACGTCAAGCGGGTCTAAATGTATTGAAAGTCTAACGTTCATTTCGTTGAAAACTTCCCTTTCAATATTATCGATTAAATCATGGATTTCAATAAAATTTTCCAAACTATCAACTTCGGCGTGCAACGTTGCAAAACGAACGGTTTTACCATATTGATGAATAATAATATCGTGAACACCTAAGATTTTATCATACTTTAAAACTATGCTTTTTAGTTTTTCAACTTCTTCTTTTTCAGGCAAAACTCCTAATAGTGGATTGATAGTTTCTTTTAACATAGTTAAGCCCGAATATATGATAAACGAACTAACTACTAACCCTGCGTAAGCATCAATATTAACCCCTACAACGTCAATTATAATTATAGAAATTAAAGTTGTTGTCGTTGTAATTAGGTCGTTCCTTGTATCGATTGCCGACGCTTTAAGCGTTAAAGAATTAATAGTTTTAGAAAAATCTAAATACACGAACATTTGCACTAATTTTAAAATAAGTGAAACAATTAAAGCCACGTAAGTAAATACAGTAATTTGATTAATAACGTTGTTATAAATAATTTTTTCGATACAAGAATAAAAGAAAATTACACCTATTGCAAACATAACAAGCGATATAATAAGTGCCGTAACTTGTTCGTATCTTTCATGCCCGTAAGGGTGTTCTTTATCGGCGGGCATTGAAGATAATTTAAAACCTATAAGCGTTAAAATAGATGAACCTGCGTCAGTTAAATTATTTACACCATCGGCTATAATAGATATACTACCTAAAATTATACCCGCAACTATTTTTAGCGTACATATTATAAAGTTAGTTATTATACCAAACGCACTTGCAACGACACCGTATCTACTTCTAACACTTTGGTCGTTGACGTTTTGGTAATTTTTTATAAATAATTTTTTTAACATTAATTAAAAATCTCCGTAGAAAAATACCTATCGCCACCATCGGCAAACACTATAACTATGTTTTTATTTTTGTATTCTTCTTTTTGTGCTAAACTAATTGCTACGCTTAACGTTGCTCCTGATGAAAAACCTGCTAATAAACCTTCGTTTAAGGCAATTTCTTTTGCGAATTTAACGCTATCTTCATTAGAACAAGTATAAATTTGGTCGCAATAATTTTTATCAAATAAAGGTGGAACAAAGTTTGCGCCTATACCTTGAATAGAGTGATTTCCACTATACCCTTTACTTAAAAGTGGCGAACTTGACGGCTCTACTCCATATACCTTGATATTTGAGTTTTGTTCTTTTAAGTATTTTGCCGTTCCTATAAGAGTTCCTGCCGTTCCAACAGAGGCTATAAACACGTCGATATTGCCGTTTAAATCATTGTAAATTTCTTTACCCGTTGTTTCATAATGTGCTAAAACGTTTGCCTTTGACGTAAATTGATTTGCTAAAATACTACCCTTTATACGTGAGTTTAGTTGTATTGCTTTATCAATGCTTCCTTGCATACCCTTTTCGCTATCGGTTAAAACAATTTCTGTTCCATACGCTTTTAATATTTTTTGACGTTCTTCACTCATTGAAGATGGCATTGTTAAAATTAATTTATAACCTTTAACTTGACTTGCCATTGCTAAGCCTATACCCGTATTACCACTTGTTGCTTCAATGATAGTTGCTCCTTTTTTTAACACGCCTTGCTTTTCGGCTTGTTCGATAATATAAAGAGCAGTTCTGTCTTTAACCGAACCCGTTGGATTCAAGTATTCAAGTTTAGCATAAAGATTGGCTTTTAAATCATACTTTTTAATAAGGTTATTAAGTTTTAATAAGGGAGTTTTTCCTACTGCTTCTAAAATTGAATTAATATACATATTTCACCTTGCTATTATATTAGCATTATTTAAAGTTTTTTGCAACTTAAAAAAATAAAAGCATTGATTTTTTGATTAAAATGTATTAAAATATAACTATAATTTACCAAATAGGATTCTGTTTATGAAAATTAAAACAAAAAATTTAACGATTGAGCAAGTAAACGCTATACCTTTTGAAAAAAGGCCTAAACCAAAAAGACCGTCTTGGCTTTTTAAAACGCTTGTAAGATTACTTTCGATAGGCGATTTAAAAGCAACTAATTTTACTTACGAACTTGACGGCTTTGAAAAAATTAACAAAAAACAACCTTGCTTAATTTTAATGAACCATTCAAGTTTTATAGACGTTAAAATTGCTTCACGCATATTAAAAGATTTTTCTTATAATATAGTTAGTACGACTGACGGCTGCGTTGGTAAAAAGTGGATTATGCGTCAACTTGGTTGTATGTTTACAAACAAATACGTTGCCGACGTTGCACTTATAAAAGATATCTCTTACTGCTTAAAAACTTTGAAGACTTCGGTGCTTATTTATCCCGAAGGCTCTTATTCAATGGACGGACGACAAGGCTTTATTTCAGATAGTATTGGTAAACTTATTAAAATGTTAAAGGTTCCCGTTATTACTATTATTACGGACGGAGCATTTTTGCGTGACCCTTTATACAATAACCTACAATTAAGAAAAGTTAACGTTAGTGCAAAAGCGCAAGTCGTTTTAACTCCTAATGAAATAGAAAATCTTTCAAATAGTCAAATTTGTGATATTATTTTTGAAAAATTTACTTTTGACGCTTTTTTAAATCAACAACAAAATGGTGTTATAGTTGACGAACCTTTTAGGGCCGATTCTCTTGAAAGAGTTTTATATAAATGCCCTAACTGTCAAGACGAATTTTCAATGCAAGGTAAAGGTGAAAAGTTGACTTGTTTAAAATGTAATAAAGAATACGTTTTAACAAAAGAAGGCTATATGCAAGCAACTAATTCTAACACTGAATATAATAGCGTTTCTTCGTGGGTTGACTATCAAAGGGAGTGTGTTAAAAAAGAATTAGATAGTGGCGAATACAATTTTAACGAAAGAGTTAAAATTTCCGTGCTTAAAGGTTCAAAATGTTTATATTTTGTTGGCGAAGGAGTATTAAGCCATAACATAAACGGCTTTAACTTGACAAGCGACGATAATTTAATTAATTTTAACCAACCACCATTAGCAACTCACACAGCAAACTGCGATTATTATTGGTATGAAATAGGCGACGTAATTGCCGTAGGTAATGAAAAAATATTATATTACTGCTTCCCTATCAATCAAAAAGTGCCCGTTTATAAGGTAAAACTTGCAACAGAAGAAATTTACAAGCATTATAAAAATAAACTAAAAAAATAATTAAAAAAAACTGTTAAACATGCGTTTAACAGTTTTTATTTTGCCTTTAATTAATTTAACCTTGGTTTCATGCCCGTTCCAACAAACATTATGCCTTTAAAATCTTCTATATTATTCATAATAATATAGTCGATATAAGTAGCCATAAGGTCGGCAACGTATTTATAGCCTAATGGACTTAAATGTCCGCCTAACCTATAAGTTTTAGTAAATTCTTCGCCAAAGTTTGGAGCATATTTTCTTAAATCGATAACGTATAAAGATTTAAAATAATTTGGTAAACTTCTAATAAATTCAGCGTGTTTATCGTAAAGGGCAACTTTATCATTTTCTTTACGGTCGTCTTGTGGTACGGTTACGCAGAAGATTTTAGCATCAGGAACTAATTGCCTTATTTTTAAAATTATTTTAACGTAGTTTCCTACAAACGTGTTGCTTGGACCTTCAAGATTTTCATAATCAACGTCGTCCATAGTACCAAAGCCACCTTCGTAAACGCTATCTAAATGCGTCATATCGTTTACGCCTAATGCTATTATGTAAGCCTTACATTTTTTTTCAAAATAAAAAGATTTTGTATATCTTGAAAAACTTTGGAAAGTTAAAGCAGTTAAACCACCATTAGACATATTTACGACTTCTAAACCACATTTTCTTGCCATAAATTGTCCCCATGATGCTTCGTAGAAATCGTGATATTTAACTTTGCCTTCGTCGTTTACCCATTCGCATTCGCCGGCAGATAAACTATCACCTATACAACCAACTCTATTTAAAATTGCAGTCATACCACCATCGGGTAATATTTTTTCAATAGGATTAAATTCTTTTTCCATAATGCCCCCTAATTTACGTCTATGTTATTATTTATTAAGTACGTGTACACTGCACCCATACTATTTACCGTTAATGAAATTACGTTATCGTCGTTTATATCGTCAAATAAGTATAAAATTGCTTTAAGAAGATATCCAACCACTTTTTTAGTATAGCCTTTATCTTGCTTTTTGTCAACATATACACATAATTTTATGGCGTTTGGCACGTAATTTTCGTTGCTTCTAAAATTATCATCGATAAGCGATATTTTATAAACGTTTTTAAAGTTTTCATATACGCCGACGCTTTTTGCCCTATAACCTAAATAAATTAATAAGTCGCCTATCGTTTCGTTTTTGGTTGGTTTAAAGTTTGGCGATTTTGAAAATACCTTTTCGTAAAGTTCGTTTATTAAACTTTCACATTGTTTAAAGTTTGACCTGCTGTCAGTTAAATCGTCAAAAACATAATTTGTTTTTGTATCGGTTTTTTCCGTTTTGCCTTTTTCTATGTTTGTTTTAATTATCTTGTCTTTTTCTATTTTATCTTCTTTAATTTTGTTAGGTTGAGTGTTTATTGGTTCTTCTTCAATTGTGTCATTTGCTAAAATATCGTCTTTTTTAGTATCAACCTTTTCTTGTTTAATAGATTTATCAGTTACAACTTGGTTTTTGGCAAGGGTTTTTTCTTTTAAATCGTCATTTTTAGATACGCTAAAATCTGTATATGTGTTTTCATATACAGTATTTTCAGCATCTATTAACTTTCCCTGCCATCTAACGCAAGGCACAGTAGACAACTAATGGTTGACAAGCACCTATACTTGATACGTATCTACCTTTCGTCGTCCTACCATCGATTAAAATTTCGTCGGTGGTAACGTGATATACAGCCCCTATTCTATCTACGATAGTAAGCGTTGCTTTTTCACTTTGTTTAATACATTTAGCAAAGACTACTAATTCATCGGTAACGCCGTTTTTAATTTCAACAATTTTAACACCCTTTCTTGCTCTTGCAGTTACGGTAATTGCTCCTAAAAGAACTTTTTTGAACGTGCCAAAACTTGTTCCTATAAGTGCTATATCTTCGTCGGCATTAATTTGAGTTGCGTAAACAACGGTGTCGTTATCATCTAATTCCATGCCTTTTACGCCGCCTGCCGTTCTACCATAAAGTGGAACTTCGTTTTTAGAACGCAAGCACATACCCTTTTCGCTTACAAAGAATAAATCTTTATTTTCGTCGAGTAATTCTACGTTTATTAACGTGTCGCCGTCTTTTAATTTTATCGCACTGCAAGAAGTTTTAGAGAATTCAAGTTCGCTAAATTCTATGGCTTTAATTGAGCCATCTTTTGTAAACATTATAAGTTTACCACCCTTATCTTTTTCAGATTGAGTAAAGAATTTAACAGGCACTTCGTCAGGTAACGCTTCTTTAAAGAGTGACGTAAAGGTTACGCCACCTTGACCTGCTCCCCTTGCTTCTGCAATATTATCCATAATTAACCTAAATAGGTTACCTTTGTTTGTAAACGCATAAACGTTTTCTTGATTTGTTGTATTTACGTTAAATAAGAATACTTCTGCCGGAGTAGGTTTATCAACTTTTGAACGAGAATAACTCATTAACTTAACTTTTCTAATTAAGTTTTTACCACTAAAACCTAAAACGTAATTTTCAACAGGTTTTTCATCGTCAAAGCGCTCAGTTAAAACGTCGCTTTCTTCCCCTACGATTACTGAACGCCTTGCTATTTTATGTTTCTTTTTAATTGCAATTAATTCTTCTTTTACAACGCTGTTTAATTTACGTTTACTATCAATAATTTCTTGTAAGTTTTTAATTAAATTGTCTAAATATGCAAGTTCGTCTTTTAAATTATCAATCTCTAAACGTGTTAATCTTGCAAGTTTTAAATCAAGAATTGCTTGTGCTTGAATTTCACTTAAATCAAAAGCCTTTCTTAAATTTTGCCTTGCTGTTGGCGTGTCTTCTGATTTTTTGATTATTTGAATAACTTTATCGATGTTTGTTACGGCAATAATTAAACCATTTACTATTTCACGCCTTGTTTTTGCCTTTTGTAAGTCGTGCTTCGTTCTTCTTAAAACTACTTGTTTTTGATATTCAGTATAGTAATTTAAAATGCTTAATAAACCTAATTGTTGTGGCTTACCATCGGCTATCATTACCATATTGATATTGTATGAAACTTGTAAATTAGTGTTTTTATAAAGTAAATTTAATACGTCGTTTGCATCAACGTCTTTACGTAATTTAATTACGATACGCATACCTTGTCTGTCAGATTCGTCAACAACGTCTTGAATACCACCAAACTCTTCTTTTTTCTCAACCATAAGTTGACCGATTTTTTGTATAAGTTTAGCCTTGTTTACTTGATAAGGTATTTGCGTTACGATAATTTGTTGTTTGCCGTTATTTTCGCACTCTACGTTAAGTTTTGAACGAATAAGAATTTTACCTTTACCCGTTTCGTACGCACTTTGCAAACCTTCGCCAGCAATAATAAAACCACCTGTTGGAAAGTCAGGTCCTTTAATTATTTGCATCATATCGTTTAACTTAATTTTAGGGTTATCGATTAAAGCAACAGCACCATCGATAACTTCACTTAAATTGTGTGGTGGAATATTAGTTGCTAAACCTACGGCAATACCCATACCACCGTTTACAAGTATATTTGGGTATCGACAAGGTAAAGTTTTTGGTTCTTTTAACGTGTCGTCATAGTTGTTGCCCCATTCAACCGTATCTTTATCTATATCTTTTAAAAGTTCTAACGCTAAAACGTTAAGCCTTGCTTCTGTATAACGCATTGCTGCCGCACTATCGCCGTCAACTGAACCATAGTTACCTTGACCATCGACAAGCGTCATACCCATATTAAACGGTTGCGCCATATGAACCATTGCTTCGTACACAGAACTATCGCCGTGTGGGTGATATTTAGCTAAACATTCGCCGACAACTTTTGCACTCTTTTTATATGCTTTATCAGGAGTTAATCCTATTTCGTGCATAGCGTAAAGAATTCTTCTTTGAACGGGTTTTAAACCATCTTCTACCCTTGGTAATGCTCTTTCAAGAATAACTGATTCTGCATACGGAATCATAGAATCGTGCATTACCGCTTCTATATCGCTAAGTATGATATTTTTTAAATTTTCTTGTTCTTGCATATCAATTATCCTTGTTTTTTATTTCAAAATTATCTTCTTTGTTAAAGTTTGCGTATTTTTGTATATAAGACTTTCTATCTTCAACACAATCGCCCATTAACGTTGTAATTAATCTTTCGGCATTTGCTCCGTCGTCGATAGTTACTTTAATTAACATACGTTTTTCAGGGTCTAACGTCGTTTCCCATAATTGACTTGGGTTCATTTCACCTAAACCTTTATAGCGTTGTACTTCGCAACCCCTACCAACTTTTTGTTTGGCTATTTCCCTTTCTTTATCATTGTAGGCATACTCACAAATTGTTCCGTTATGTTTATGGATTTTGTAAAGTGGTGGCATACCAATATATAAATGCCCTTCGCTTATTAATTTTGGCATATACCTGAAAAAGAAAGTTAAAAGTAAACACCTAATATGGTAGCCGTCAACGTCTGCGTCTGATAAAATTATAACTTTATCGTAATTTAAGTTGTTTATATCAAAGTCTTGACCTATGCCTGTACCTAATGCGGCAATTATCGTCTTCATTTCTTCGTTTTTCAAAACTTCGATTAAAGACGTTTTTTGTGAATTTTGTGGTTTACCACGTAGTGGTAAAATTGCTTGATGTTTTCTATCTCTTGCTTCTTTTGCACTACCACCTGCACTATCGCCTTCAACGATAAAGATTTCGTTTTTAGAAGCGTCTTTACTTGAACATCCTGCAAGTTTACCTAATAGCCTTGTTGATTCGGCGCCTGATTTCGCCCTATTTAATTCCTTGGTTTTTCTAATGGCTTCCCTTTCTTTTGCGGCGTTTAAAGCCTTTTCTAAAATAAATTCAAATACTTTTGCTTGCTTTTTATTTTTAGAAATTTCAAGTAAGCCGTTAAACGTTACACTCTCAACTGCCGACCTTGCTTCAACGTTACCTAACTTACCTTTTGTTTGACCTTCAAATTGAACATTTTTCATTTTAACAACGATAACTGCCGTAATACCTACCCTAAAATCGTCACCGTTAAACGATACGTCTTTATTTTTAGAATTGCGATTTTCTTTTAAATAATCGTTAAAAAATCTTGTTAAACCCGATTTAAAACCTATATCGTGCGTACCACCGTCAACCGTTGGTATATTGTTTACGAAAGAAAATATACTTTCACTATATCCGTCGTTGTGTTGAAGTGCAATTTCCATATGAATACCATTGTTTTCGCCACTGATATATAATGGTTGTTCGTATAAAACAGTTTTGCCGTCGTTTATATATTTAACGTAGTCGCACACACCCCCTTCACTTTTGAAAATAATAGGTTCTGCCTTTTCGTTTTTACGCAAGTCGTAAAAAACGATTTCTAATCCTTTGTTTAAAAATGAAGTTTCCCTTAATCTTGTTTCGATAATATCGCTTGAAAAATCAGTAGTTTCAAAAACCCTTGCGTCTGGCTTAAACCTAACGTAAGTACCACGCTTTAAAGTTTTAATACCCGTATTTTTTAAAGGGGCTTTTCTGATACCTGATAAAATCTTTTTTTGCTCTTTATCTTCATAAGAAGAAAATTCCATTTGATATATAGTCTTATTGTAAACTTCAACTTTAAGCCATTCGCTTAATGCGTTGGTAACCGATGCACCTACACCGTGCAAACCACCTGAAAACTGATAGTTATCACTATTAAATTTACCACCTGCGTGAAGTTGTGTAAAGATAACTTCTACACCACTTATGCCTGCTTCTGGGTGAATATCTACCGGCATACCCCTACCATCGTCTTCAACCGATGCACTACCATCGGCGTAAAGAGTTACGGTAACTTTTTTTGCATAGCCGTTTGCCGCTTCGTCAACAGAGTTATCGATAATTTCCCATAATATATGATGTAAGCCTTTTGAACCTGTTGAACCAATGTACATACCTGGTCTTGTCCTTACGGCTTCTAACCCTTTTAAAATTTGAATATCTTGGGAACTATAAGATTTAGCCAAAACAAATTCCTCCATTAAATCGCTTATTTAAAATTATATAATTTTAAGCGAAACTTTTTCACTATAATATATTTTACCATAATATGTAGTATTTTTCAAGCAAAAACTAAAAAAAACGCCACAAATGGCGTTTTTTAATTTGACAAAATTTTTAAGTTTAATTGAAAGTAACTGAGTGGTAAAAAGTTTTCATTTCTCCCTTTTCTAACTTTTCAATTCCCTTCTTTTCTTGTAAAACTTGCGTGCAAGTATCGTAATAATCGTCAACGCCATTCCACGCTTCAATAGCAAGAAAATCGGCGTCAATAATAGTCCACATAACTAAATTTTCAAAGTCGTTATAGTAAGTAGATAAAATAGGTTCGTTATTATGTAATAACGTTGCGTTCTTTGAAGGAATACTTTCAATAATAACTGAATCGCCCGACGGTAACCCGTTAGGCATTATGCTTTTTGAATCAAAATAAGCCTTTCTTAATGGAAAGTTGCCATTTTGAGTAGGTAAATCGTAAATGTTATCAATGATTAATCCTTCTACAATAGTTGTTGCTCTTACCGTTTCGCCCTTTTCAAATAAAATTGAGTGGTTTTCAAGTTCTTTACCATTAATTTTGTACGCTTCGTGGCTACCTACGTTGTAATAAATAGGCTTATTATCAGTATTTTCAACGATATAATAAGTTTGCATTGATTCGCCACTTAATTTGTACATAACTTTAAAGGCAAAGTCGAAAGGATAAGACTTTTTAGTTTCTTCATTTGAAGTTAATAAAAAGGTTGCCGACGTCTTTTCGTGAGAGATAAGTTCAAACTCACTTTTCCACGCAAACCCGTGAATTTTCATTTCGTAACGGACACCTTCGTACGTATAAAAATTGTCTTTTAACCTACCACAGATAGGAAAAAGTACAGGGCTATGGCAATCCCAAACCTTAGGGTCTGCATTCCATAATTTTTCTTCGCCTAAATATTTAATACTATGCACTTCTGCACCGTAAGTTGAGATTGTAACTTGCAAATAATCGTTTTGTATTGTAATTAATTTTGACATAGAATTCTCCTTAACCATTTCATTTTAGCATTACTTAAACTCTTTGTCAATAAGGCTAATTACTTTTAAAATAAAAATAATATATTAACTTTATTTAATAAAAAACCTTTTACAAAATTAAAAAAAAGTGATATAATGTTTAAACATTGTAATTATTTTACTTTGTGTAGGAGATTTAATCATTATGAATATGCACGAAATTGAAAAGAAATGGCAACAAAAATGGGAGAAAAGCAAAATTAATAATTTTGACAAGAAAAATATTGACAAAAAATATTATTGCTTAGAAATGTTTTCATATCCTTCTGCTGCTAAACTTCACGTTGGTCACTGGTACAACTATGGTCCTACTGATAGTTTTGCAAGATATAAAAAAATGAAAGGATTTGAAATTTTTCAACCTATGGGCTTTGACGCTTTTGGTCTTCCTGCTGAAAACTATGCTATTAAAACAGGTGTTCATCCGTTAGATTCTACCGTTTCTAATATTGAAACGATGGAAAATACTTTGCGTGATATGGGCGCTATGTTCGATTGGTCGCAAGAAATCAAAACTTGTATGCCCGACTATTATAAATGGACTCAATGGATATTTTTACAACTTTACAAAAACGGACTTGCTTATAGAAAAGAAGCCCCTGTAAACTGGTGTCCAAGTTGTCAAACGGTTCTTGCTAACGAACAAGTTATTCAAGGCGAATGCGAAAGATGTCACTCTACGGTAATTCAAAAAAATCTTACTCAATGGTTCTTCAAAATCACTAATTATGCCGAAGAACTTTTACAAGGTTTAAACGACTTAGATTGGCCAGAAAAAACAAAGTCAATGCAAAAAAACTGGATAGGTAAATCTATCGGTGGCGAAATTTTATTTAAGTGTGAAAACGGCGTTGACGAATTTAAAGTATTTACTACAAGAGCCGATACGGTTTTTGGTGTTTCTTACGTTGTTTTGGCTCCTGAACATCCACTTGTTAAGAAGTTAATGACTAAAAAACAAAGTGAAGAAGTTTTAAAATATATCGAATACACTTCAAAAACAAAAGAAATTGACAGACTTTCACTTGATAGAGAAAAAACCGGCGTATTTACGGGTGCATATTGTATCAACCCTGTAAACGGCAAAAAAGTTCCTATTTGGATTAGTGATTACGTTTTATATTCTTATGGTACGGGTTGTGTTATGGGCGTTCCTGCTCACGATGAAAGAGACTTTGTATTTGCTACTAAATACGACTTACCTATTACCCGTGTTATTAAAAGTGCTAACGGCGAAAACGACGATTTACCTTACTGCAACGATGGCATTGTTGTTAATAGTATTGATTACGACGGCTTAACAAGCGAAGAAGCGAGAAAGAAAATTTTAAGCGACTTACAAAAACAATCAAACGGCTCGTTCAAAATCAACTATCGTTTAAGAGACTGGCTTGTTTCTCGTCAAAGATATTGGGGTGCTCCTATTCCTATGGTATATTGTGAAAAGTGTGGCGAAGTTGCCGTACCAGAAGAACAATTGCCTGTTAAACTCCCTTATAACGTTGAATTTAAGCCTGACGGCAAGTCTCCACTTGCTAAATGCGAAGAATTTGTTAAGTGTAAATGTCCAAAATGTGGTGGTGATGCTGAAAGAGACGTCGATACGCTTGACACGTTCGTATGTTCAAGTTGGTATTTTTTAAGATATCCAGACGCACATAACGACAAGCAACCTTGGGACAAAAACCTTATTAATAAAATGCTTCCTGTTGACAAATACGTTGGCGGTGCTGAACACGCTTGTATGCACCTTTTATATGCACGTTTCTTTACAAAAGCATTAAGAGATATGGGTTATTTAGACTTTGACGAACCTTTTAAATCTCTTGTTCATCAAGGCGTAATTTTAGGACCTGACGGCAATAGAATGAGTAAGTCAAAAGGTAACGTTATTTCTCCTGACGATTACGTTAAAGCGTACGGCTCTGATATATTTAGGCTTTACTTAATGTTCGGCTTCTCTTATACAGAAGGTGGCCCTTGGAACGACGGCGGTATTAAATCTACTGCTAAATTCTTAGATAGAGTTGAAAAATTAGTTCTTTCGGTTAATAGTTATAAAAATAATAAAGTCACTACTTTCGGTAGCGAAGAAAAACAACTTAATTACGTAAGGAACTACACTATCAAAAACGTTGACAGAGACGTTAATAACTTCTCGTTCAACACTGCCGTTGCAAGACTTATGGAATACGTTACGGCTTTATATAAATACGACACGTTAGACGAACAAGTTAAAAACGTTGCATTCTTAAAAGAATGTATTAGCGACCTTGTATTACTTATTGCTCCTTTCGTTCCACACTTTGCCGAAGAATTATGGGAGACGTTAGGTAATAAAAAATCAATATTTACTGAAAGTTACCCTGTTTGCGACGAAACGGCACTTGTTAAAGACGAAGTTGAAGTTGCAATTCAAATTAATAGTAAAGTTAGAAGTAAAATGGTTATTTCAAGTTCTTTAACTAATGAAGAAATTGAAGACGCCGTTAAATCAAACGAAGTTATCGTTAAATTGCTTGAAGATAAGCAAATTAAAAAGATAATTATTATTAAAGGCAGACTTGTAAATATTATCGTTTAATAGTTAAAAAACATTAAAAAGCGTTGCATTTGCAACGCTTTTTGTTATTTTTTTTAATAATTATAAAAAAGCAAACGCTTTAAAAGGCGTTCCCTATAAGGGATTTTTAGAGAATTAAAAATTTATAGGAAATTGCACTTTCAAGCGGAGAAACAATCAGATTCCACAAGGAGTCTGATTTTTCTTTTATTATGCCGAAATCAACTTTTTGAAAAGCTCTCATTAGGTATTGATTTTTTTCGTAGGATATGGTATAATGATTGTGCGACACAGTTAAATATTTTCGTCCTAAGTTTACGTTTGGTAAAAACGTAGGCTTTGCTTGCCATCTCTTAGGACGATGTGAACTGTGTCGCAACAGAAGCGAGACTGCGTTTTTCGGTGCGTGGTTTCGGCTGCGCACTTTTTTATTTTCAAACTAATTTAGTATTTTAGTGAGTAAAAATTCTTTTATTTTCGTCTTCTATGCAAGGAGAATAACAATGAAAAAGATTAAAAAATTATTAACAATCGGGTTTGTGTGTTTGCTTATGCTTTGTATGAGTGTAAGCCTTATCGGGTGTAATAAGACGGGGCCGATTCCAAACGGTTATTATCGTATGAAAAATCAAAAAGAAACTGTTTATCTATTTACTGAAAACGATATTCGCGATGGACATGGTTGGGTAATTGACGGGGATACAGCAGAGATGTGGGTAAGCGGTTCTTGTGATTATAAAGCAAAAATCGTTGAAAAAGACGGGGAGATTTATTTTGAAGGATATAAATATAGAACGCTGTTAGATATACTTCTTTGTGGCGGAAAGAAACAAGGAAATACCGACGTGTATCAAGTTGTATATGATGAAAGCGAACGAAGTATATTCTTGGCTCTCGTGGCTTTTCCACACGGAGAATAAAACTATGAAAAAGATTAAAAAATTATTGACAATCGGGCTTGCGATTTTGCTTATGCTTTGTATGAGTGTAAGCCTTTCGGGGTGTATATTCAAAAAATATGATACTTACGATAGTGGGTATTTTATTTATCAAGTTTCTCACGAAAATGGCGAAGTATATATAATTGGGTTGACGGACTTGGGCAAAGAACAAGAATATTTGATTATACCTGAAACGATAGACGGTAAAAAAGTAAATTGTATTAGTGAAATGACATTTGATGTTTATAGGACAAAAAGAAAGTATGGTAATCCAGAAGACATAAATTATGAAAGTGAAAAATTAAAGAAAGTATTTGTTGTATCAGGTATTGGTATAATAAATGCGTGGGTAAGTTCAGGGCTTTTTTCAGACAAAGAAGTATTTTATATTTCTAACGCCGACGTGAAATTTACAAATAAATTTTATCGCACAAGTCTTAAAGCAAACGAGGTTAGAACTACCGCAAACGTTTCTTATGATTACAATTATGAAAATTCGCCTAATGACGGGTATTATTGGATTGATAATTATGGTTATGGCGAAAAAATCGAATATATCCCCGAACAACCTATCCGTGACGGGTACACGTTCATCGGTTGGTATAAAGAAAGCGAGTGTATCAACGCGTGGAATTTTGAAACGGATACTCTACCGCAAGCACAATATGATGACCAAGAAAGAGAGATTTATCAAGAAACAAAACTCTATGCAAAATGGATAAAGGAATAAGAAAATGAAAAAGATAATTATTATTAAAGGCAGACTTGTAAATATTATCGTTTAATAGTTAAAAACATTAAAAAGCGTTGCATTTGCAACGCTTTTTGTTATTTTTTAATAATTATAAACAAGTTTTAAAATTTCTTCAAAAGCACTATCAATAGGAGCAGTTAAAGAGAAACTTTTATCTCTTGCTACAATTTCAACAACGCTATTTTTAACGTTCCTTGGACTAACGATTACCCTTAAAGGTACACCTAAAAGGTCGGCGTCAGAAAACATAATTCCTGCACTTACCATTCTATCATCGTAGATAACTTCAACGCCTTTTTCTTGTAAATCGTTATACAATTTATCGGCAATTTCTTTAACTTCTTGATTATCTGAACGAACTGCACATAAATGCACTTGATAAGGTGCGATAGCCTTTGGCCAAATTGGGCCGTAATCATCGTGATGAACTTCGCAAATAGATGCCGCAAGACGACCAACACCGATACCATAACAACCCATAATTGGGTATTGCAAATTGCCGTCGCTATCAACGTAAGTCATATTCATTGATTTTGTGTATTTTGTGCCTAATTGAAAGATATTACCTACTTCAACCCCGCGTGAAACGGTGATAGAGTGTTTACCACAACAAGGACAAATACCACCTGCTTGAATTTTAGCAAAATCGTAAAATTCAGCGTTTTGAATATCCCTTTCAAAGTCAAGGCCACTATAATGGTAATCTGTTTTATTTGCACCACAAATAAGGTTATTTAATCCTTTTAACGAACGGTCGTATAACACAATAAAGTCACCATTTAAGTCAACAGGACCTATAAAACCTGCCGTTAAGCCACAATTTTCAGTGATTACTGCCGGGTGAATTTCAAAACCTAAATGGTTAGTTAATTTTGTTTCGTTTACTTCTAAATCGCCACGCAAGAATAATACGATATACTTATCGTCACTATTCCTTTGATAAATAACGGCTTTACAAGAAGATTTTTGGTCGCATTTTAAGAAAGAACATACTTCTTCGATAGTTTGTTGATTTGGCGTGTGTTCTAATTTTAAAAGATTAGATTTTTCGCTTCTATTATATTCTACGATATTTTCGGCGGCTTCCATATTAGCACGATAATCACATTCAGAACATATTGCGATTGTATCTTCACCTATATCGGTTAAAAGCATAAATTCGTGAGAAATGCTACCACCCATCATACCTGAGTCAGACTTAACAGAAACAACTTCGCCTATACCTGCCCTTTCAAAAATACGTTGGTAGGCTTTATGGCACTTTTCGTAATATTCTTCTAAATCTTGTTGGCTTGTGTGGAAAGAATATGCGTCTTTCATTGTAAATTCTCTAACACGCATAAGACCAGATTTTGGTCTTGCTTCGTCACGGAATTTAGTTTGAATTTGGTATATCATAAACGGATATTTATTGTAACTTTGACCATATTCCCTAACAAGTTGAACGGCTGCTTCTTCGTGCGTCATACCTAAAACAAGCGGACTTTCATTCCTATCTTTAAAACGCACTAACTCTTTACCGATACTTTCATATCTACCTGATTCACTCCATAAAGAAGCAGGCATTACTACGGGAAATTGAACTTCTTGTCCGTCAATTTTATCCATTTCTTCACGAATAATTTGTTCGATTTTACGTGTAATACGTTTTAACGGCATATATGAAGAAAAAATACCATTTGCAACGTATTTCATATAACCTCCACGCACCATTAATGCGTGACTATCTACCGTACAATCAGACGGTCTTTCTTTAAACCTTTCACCTACTAACTTTTCTAATTTCATAAGAAACCCCTTTTTAAATATAAAAAGCCCTAAACTAACACTTTTTGTTAGTTTAGGGCGAACTATTTAGTCCGTGTTACCACCTAAATTCGGGCTTGCACCCGCACTTTGCGACAAAATGCCATCTCTATTACGGGAGAACCCGACGTTGCTTACTATTAATTAAAAATTAATACTCACACGTGGCTCAAAGACAGGTTCAGAAACTTTTAGTTTAGGACTTGCACCAACCGCCCCTTCTCTTGACACTTACGGTAACTTACTATTCTTTTCATAGCCTTTAATATTAAGTTATTGTTATTTTAGCATAAACGTTAAATAAAGTCAACGTGTTTTACTTACTTTAAACAACTTTAAGATTATTTCTTGTAGAGTTTAATATTGCTAATATTAAAATACCAACGTCTGCACCTATTGCTAAAAATAAACTTGAACTTAAACCAAATATTGCTAATACGCCTACTACTAATTTTACAAGTAACGATAACACTATGTTTTGCTTTGCAATAGCATTAGTTCTTTTTGCTATTTTAATTAAGAAAGGTACTTTTGATAAGTCGTCGTTTGTAATAACTACGTCGGCACTATCAATAGTTAAATCACTACCTATACCTCCCATAACTATACCTACGTCTGCCCTTGATAATGACGGAGCATCGTTTATGCCGTCGCCGACAAAGGCAACTTTTTTGTTTTTATTTATAGAAATTAACCTTTCAATTTCATTAACTTTATCTTGTGGTAATAAGTTTGAAGCCGATTGTTTTATTTGTAATTCTTTACGAATTTTAACGGCGTATTCTTTATTATCGCCCGTCAACATTACGGTATTTTCAACACCTGCGTCGTAAAGTTCTAAAATTGCACCCCTTGCTCTATCCCTAATTTTATCGTTTAAAACGATAACACCTGCGTACTCTTTATTTACTGCAAGGTAAAGTTTCATTCCTATATCTTTATTTTCTACGAAATTAACTCCGTTTTCAATCATTAATAATGCGTTACCACATAATAATTGTTGTCCTTGATAGTTACAAGAAATTCCCCTACCTGCTATTTCGACATAATCAGTAATTCCGTCAATTTTTTGGTTTGCCTTTTCTTTGATAGCAACGGCAATAAGGTGCGTAGAATATTGTTCGCACACGTTTGCTAAATTGAGAATTTGACCTTTATACTTTTCAACGGCTTGAATTTTTGAAATTTCAAACTTGCCTTGCGTAAGCGTACCCGTTTTATCGAACGCTACTACTTTGCATTTTGATAATGCTTCTAAATAATTTGAACCTTTTACTAACACTCCGTTTAAAGCACAATTTCCAAGCCCGCAAAAATAAGTAAGTGGTACTGAAATTGCTATTGAGCAAGGGCAAGAAATACATAAAAGCATAATACCTTTTAAGATAAAATCACTTAAATAAGTTGAATAATCTTCTGTGAAAACAGGGCCTACAAAGGCTAATATTAAAGCACTAATTAATACGATTGGTGTATAAAATTTTGAGAATTTTTCAATAAATTTTTCACTTTTTGACTTTTTAGATTGACTTTCTTTTACTATATCTATAATAAGATTTATCGCACTTTCTTTATAAGTTTTAGTAGTTTTGATTTTTAAAAGACCGTCCGTACTAACGAAGCCACCTAAAACTTCTTCGCCTTCGTCAACCGTTCTTAAACAACTTTCACCCGTTAAGGCTTTTGTATCAACGTTTGCTCTTCCTTCTATTATAACGCCGTCGATAGCAATTTTTTCACCTGCTTTTACAACTACGATTTGTCCTACTTGAACGCTATTAGGGTCAACGGATTCTAACGAACCATCTTCTTTTAAAAGATTTACAGTTAACGGATTAAGATTTTTAAGTTTTTCGATAACTTTTTTAGAGTTGTCAACCATAGTGTCTTCAAAAAGTTCACCTACGGTGAATAATATCATAATGGCTACGGCTTCAACGGTATGACCTATTGCTATTGCCGAAAGAGAAGCAATACTCATTAATAAATTTTCATTAAAAAATTTCTTTTTAATAATTTTGTTTAAGGCTTCGAAAATTACTTCGTAACCAACTACAACGAAAGCAACTACTTGAACGTAACCTGCAACAACTTCGTCAACTAATGAAGATACGATAAAACTTGCTATGAGTAAAAGGACCGATATTCCCATTTGTATTAATTTTACTTTGCGTTCTTTTGCGTCTGAGTGAGAATGTCCGTCGTCGTGCTCTTCTTCGGCTTCGTGCTCTTCGTGTTCTTCGTCTTGGTCGGCAATTTCTTCTTCGCTACTAACTTCGTTTTGGCTTTCGCTATCGAAAGTTGCAGAACTTTGATTAGATATTGCGTTATCGTCGTTTAAAGAATAAATTTCTTCATCGTCGAACATTGGCTCTGCATCGATATTATTGTTTTCTAAAATATTTAAAAGCGCTACCATAACGTCGTAGTCGTTTGCCGTTTCTAAATACTCGTAATACAATACGTTTTTATCTATTTGAACGCTACTTAAACCATTTACCGATTTAATTTGTTCGTTTGTTATATTTATTTCAACGTTTTTGGTGTTGATTTTAATTCTTCCTTTATTCATATTGCCCCCCTAATTAACAGCCTAAATGATTAATTGACGTTTGTATTATTGTTTTTACGTGTTCGTCAGAAATATAATAGTAGTTTACGTTTGCATCACGCCTTACTTTTACAATTTTAACGTCTTTTAATATGCGTAAATGATGCGACGTTGCCGATTGACCTAAATTTATATGTTGACTAATAGCCCCTACACTTTGCTCTCCACCTAATAAAAATAATATTATTTTTAACCTATTTACGTCAGATAAGGCCTTAAAATCATTACATAAACTTTCGATATTAGTTTCTGTTAAGTTTATTTGTTTGTTCATTAGTTCCCCCTTGATATAAACGAATATCAAAATATATTAATATTTTAATATACTATAATTAATTTGTCAATAATTTGTTAAAATTTTTATTAAGAAAATTATAATGGCAAGTATATTGTAATAAATATTGTCAAAACCCTTGTAAAAATGCTAAAAAAATGCTATATTGTTATTGAATAACAATAAAATGGTGGCAAATTAATGAAAAATAAAGATAAAAAACAAATAACTACCAACGAAATAGTACAAGAAACTACTTTAACGACTGACGAAATGGCTGTAAATAAAGAAAACGTTAAGCGTAAATTAAAGGTAAAAAGGGTTAAAGTTAAGCATCAAGATGCTGAAAGATTTAATCCGTCTATTGATAAAGGGCTTACAACTGAACAAGTTGAATCACGAATTATCGACGGACTTACTAATAAAGTTACGACAAAATACTCTAAAAGCGTATTTTCAATTATTACGTCTAACTTATTAACGTTTTTTAACTTTTTATACCTTATAGTTTTTATTGCCTATTCTATTGCTCAACTTAAACCAAGCAGTTTTTTATTTTTGGTTGTAGTTATTCCTAATACGTTGTTTAGCATTATTTTAGAAATTAACGCTAAATATTCCGTAGAAAAACTTTCAATTTTACAATCTCCCGTAACAACAGTTATCCGTAATGGCATTGAAGAAGAAATTCCTTCAAGTGAAGTTGTTTTAGACGATATTTTTAAAATATCTACGGGTAATCAAATTCCTGTTGATGGATATATTCGTTCAGGTTACGTTGAAATTAACGAATCGCTTTTAACAGGTGAATCGGTTGCCGTTAAAAAGACGGTTGGCGACCCTATTTTGGCGGGAAGTTTTATAACAAGCGGTACTTGTATTGCTATTGCCGACAAAGTTGGCGATGAAAGTTACGTTCAAAAATTAACGGCGAAAGCAAAAAAATATAAAAAACCACAAAGCGAACTTATGAAAACGATTATGTGGATAGTTAAAATAGTTGGTATTTTGATTGTTCCTATGGCGTTTGGTATCGGACTTGTAAACTATAATCAGTTATTAGGTGCTGAAAATATAGTTAAAGCCGTAGTTGAAAGTACCGGCCCTGTTATTTTAGGTATGATACCTGCCGGATTAATTTTGCTTACAACTATTGCTTTTGCTCTTGGTGTTATAAGGCTTTCGTGGAATAAAACGCTTGTTCAAGATATGTATTCTCTTGAAATGCTTGCAAGAGTTGACGTTTTATGTCTTGACAAAACGGGAACTATTACTGACGGACGTATGAAAGTTGTTGAAACTATACCACTTTGCGAACACCCTTATTCGTTAAACGATATTATCGGCTCAATGGAGAAGGTTTTAGAAGATACTAACCAAACGGCTACTGCCCTTCGTGACGAATTTATTACTGAAAACGTATTGCCGTCGATTAAGGCTTTACCATTTTCGTCAAAAAGAAAATTAAGCGCCGTTACCTTTAAAGATATAGGCACTTATGCTATTGGTGCTCCTGAATTTGTTTTAACGGATATTCCTGAAAAATTAAGAACTCAAATTGACGAATACGCTTTAAAAGGCAACCGTGTTTTATTACTTGCACATTCTAATAGTCAAATTACGTCGAAAGATACGATACCTTTAACAATGAAACCCGTTGCTTTAATAATTATTACCGACAATATTAGACCTGAGGCATTAGATACAATTAAATGGTTTAAAGAAAATAAAGTTGAAGTAAAAGTTATTTCTGGTGATAACCCTGTTACCGTTTCGGAAATTGCGTCAAGAGCAGGTATTACAAACGCTTCTAACTGGGTAAGTTTAGAAGGTTTAAGCGATAACGAAGTTGAACTTGTTGCTAATAGTTATACGGTATTTGGACGTGTTTCTCCTGACCAAAAGGCTATTTTAGTTAGGGCTATGAAACGTGCAGGACATACCGTTGCTATGACGGGCGATGGTGTAAACGACATTTTAGCAATGAAAGATGCCGACTGTGCCGTTACCGTTGCAAGTGGTGCTGACGCTGCTAAAAACGTTGCTCATATCGTTTTAACCGATAATAACTTTAATTCGTTGCCAAAGGTTGTTGCACAAGGTAGAAGAGTTGTTAATAATATTCAACAATCGGCTTCCCTTTACGTAATGAAAAACATATTTATATGTTTACTTTCAATAATTTCAATAGCATCGCTTACACCGTTCCCTTTCAAAACACCTCACTTAACTATGCTTGAAACGGTCGTTTTAGGCTTTGCTACTACTCTACTTGCTATTCAACCTAACAACAAACCTATTGAAGGCGACTTCTTGCTTACTATAATTAGCAACGCAATTCCTGGCGCTTTGATATTACTTTTTAACGTTTACCTAATAGAATTCCTTAATATGTTTGGTATTTTCGGTGCAGATAACGAACTTTTATTAAGAACAGTTCAAGTCGTTACATTCTCGTTTGCAAGCGTTGTTTACTTAATTAAAATTTGTAAACCTTTAAACTTATGGCGTTCAATTGTTGTTACGGCTGTTATAGTTATTATGGTTGTTTGGGCATTCTTCTTGCTTGATTTTAGATTACCTGTTGACGCTCCACAAAGTTTCTTTGAGTTACAAGCACTTACTTTAAGTGGCGATTCGTGGAAATATCCGTTGTTAATTCTTTCAATAACACAACTTAATTTCCCTTTAATTAATTTATTAATTAATATGACTAAAAAAATAACTAAAAACAAGAAAATTAACGTGTACGAATAATTATTAAACCCTGTAAAATTTCTTTACAGGGTTTTTTATTTTACAATTTCATTACAATAAAAAGAGATAACGCAAGGTTATCTCTTTTAACTTTATTCAGTTACTTGGTTTTCTTCTTGAACGTCAGCGCTTTCGCCTTCAATTTCTTGTTCTTCTTCGTGAGGTACAACTGCTACCGTTGCAACTTTACCTCCGTCTAAACGCATTACTATTACGCCTTGCGTATCTCTACCTAAAAGCGAAATATCTTCTGATTTAATTCTTATAATAATGCCGTTGTCAGATATAAGTAAAATATCTTGGTCGCTTGACACAAAACCTATATACGATGGTAAGCCCGTTTTTTCATTATATACGCCCGATTTAATACCTTTACCTGCTCTACCTTGAAGCCTATAATCGTCAATTCTACTACGCTTACCATAGCCGTTTTCAGTAATAGTAATTAATTCTAATTCCTTATTAACAACTGCCATTGAGATAAGTTCATCGTCGTCTAAATCCATCGCTTTAACACCTTGCGTATCTCTGCCGATAGGTTTTAATCCGTACGTACCTCTTTCTTCGTCAAGGCCTTCGTAGAAACGAATACATTTACCTTTTTTAGTTGCAATAAATATTTCGTCTTCACCCGTTGTGAATTGTACTGAAACAAGTTCGTCGCCTTCATTTAAACTGATTGCTATTTTACCCGTTTTTCTAATACTTTCAAACTCTTTAAGGTCAGTCTTTTTAATAAGACCTTTTCTTGTAGCCATTGCGATATAGCCCGTAGTAGTTTCCTTTAAAGGTATTATTGCGTTAACCTTTTCGCCTTCTGAAATTTGAATAAGGTTGATAACTGCTCTACCCCTTGCCGTTCTTTGAGCCTCAGGTATTTCATAGCCCTTGATTTTATATACTTTACCAAAGTTAGTAAAGAATAATAAATCGTCGTGCGTTGAACTTACGAACATATTTTCAACAAAGTCTTCTTCTTTTGGTTTGTGTCCCGTAATACCTTTACCACCACGGCGTTGTGAATGATATTCTTTTACAGGTAAACGTTTTACGTAACCTAAGTGCGTCATTGAAATTACTACGTCTTCTTTTGGAATTAAAGCAGCGTCTTCAATATCGCCGTCGGCAATTGAAATTTCACTCTTTCTTTCTTCTGCGTATTTTTCTTTAATTAAAAGCAAGTCTTGTTTAATAATAGCGTCTATTCTACTTGGAGTTGCTATTATATCTTTAAGGTCTGTTATTAACGCCATTAATTCATCGTATTCGGCTTGAAGTTTTGATACGGCAAGGTTTGTTAACGTTTGCAATCTCATATCTAAAATTGCGCCTGCTTGACGACCTTGTGCATCTAAATCAAATTCGTTTGTTAAGCGAATAGAAGCATCGTTACGGTCCTTAGACGTTTTGATTATTGAGATAACTTTATCAATATCTTGTAACGCTTTTAATAAACCTGCTACGATTAAGCACCTTTCTTCTGCTTTTTCTAAATCGAATTTAACACGCCTTAAAACAACGTCCCTTTGATGTTGTAAATAATATTCTAAAATTTCTTTTAAATTAAGAACCTTAGGGTCTGTTCCTACAAGAGCAAGTAATATTATACCGTCTGAACTTTGTAATTTTGTTTGTTTGTATAACGAATTTAATACGACTTGTGGATTTGCGTCTTTTTTAACGTCGATAACGATACGCATACCTTGTCTATCAGATTCGTCGTTTACGTTTGCTATACCTTCTAAACGTTTTTCTTTAACGTAGTCGGCAATAGTTTCAATAAGTTTTTGTTTATTTACTTGATATGGAATTTCAGTAACGATTATACGTGTACGACCGTTAGGCAATTCTTCAATTTCACATTTTGAACGTAAAACGTAATTACCCCTACCCGTTCTATATGCGTTCCTAATTCCACTTCTTCCCATTAATATACCACCTGTTGGAAAATCTGGGGCAGGTATAAAGTCGATAAGTTCGTCAATAGAGATTTCTGGATTATCAATTAATGCTACTGCACCATCGATAACTTCGCCTAAATTGTGTGGAGGTATATTAGTTGCCATACCTACGGCAATACCATCAGAACCATTTACTAAAAGGTTTGGATACCTTGCTGGTAAAACTACCGGTTCTTTTCTCGTATCGTCGAAGTTTGACTTCATATCAACGGTATTTTTGTCGATATCACGGAGCATTTCAAGTGCAAGTTTAGTCATTTTTGCTTCGGTGTACCTGTACGCTGCGGCAGGGTCGCCGTCAACTGAACCGAAGTTACCGTGACCATCAACAAGTGGTAAATTAGTTGAAAAGTCTTGCGCTAATCTTACAAGTGCATCGTAAACTGAACTATCGCCGTGTGGGTGATATTTACCAAGCACGTCACCGACGATTGTAGCACACTTTTTAAAGGCTTTATCGGGCGTTAAACCTATTTCGTTCATAGAATATAATATTCTTCTATGAACAGGTTTTAAACCGTCTCTAACGTCGGGAATAGCCCTTGACCTATTTACAGCCATCGCATAGTCTATAAAACTTTGGCGTAATTCAGCATCAACTTCAATATTAACAAGTTTTGTCATTGACAAGGTCTTTTTAAATTCAGCCGTCAATTCTTCGCTTATTTTTTGTTTAGCCATTTTCTATCCCCCCTTTATTAAGTATCAAGTTCTGTATTTGCAAATTTTGCATTTTCTTCAATGAACTTACGACGAAGTTCTGGTTGGTCGCCCATTAAAATTGTAAAATGAGCATCTGCTTCAACTGCGTCTTGTATAGTTACACGCCTTAACGTTCTTGTTTCAGGATTCATAGTCGTTTCCCAAAGTTGATTTTTGTCCATTTCACCTAAACCTTTGTAACGTTGGATATCGCACTTTTCATTTTCTTTACAAAATGCTTCTTTATCTTCTTCTGTATAGAAGTAATAATCTTGTTTGCCTTTTGTAATTTTATATAATGGTGGTTGTGCTATATAAACGTGGCCTTCTTCAACAAGCGGACGCATAAAACGATAGAAGAACGTTAATAAAAGTATTCTAATATGCGAACCGTCAACGTCGGCGTCGGTCATACAAATAATTCTATCGTAACGGAGTTTTTCAACCTTAAAGTCGTCAAGCATACCTGCACCGAAAGCAGTTATCATAGCCTTGATTTCTTCATTTTCTAAAACCCTGTTAATTCTTGTTTTTTCAACGTTTAAGATTTTACCCCTAAGTGGTAAAACGGCTTGGAAACGCCTATCTCTACCTTGTTTTGCAGTACCACCTGCCGAATCACCTTCTACAAGGTAAATTTCACAAAGTTCAGGGTCTTTACTTGAACAATCTGAAAGTTTGCCTGGTAAAGAAGAAGATTCGAACACGCCTTTACGTGTTGCTTCACGAGCCTTTCTTGCCGCTTCACGAGCCTTTTTAGCGTTTAAACACTTAAATATAAGTTCTTTTGTAAACGACGGATTTTCTTCTAAATAAGAGCCTACTTCTTCTGTCATTGATTTAACGACTAATGCTCTCATATCAGTGTTACCAAGTTTAGTTTTTGTTTGACCTTCAAATTGAGGATTTACAAGTTTAACTGAAATTACGGCTGCAATACCTTCCCTTACGTCTTCGCCTGAAAGTTTATCATCGTCAGTTTTTAACACGTTTAACTTTCTACCTGCATCGTTGATAAGTTTTGTTAAAGACGCTTTAAAACCATCAAGGTGCGTACCACCTTCAACGTTGTTTACGTTGTTTGCAAAGGCTAAAATATGTTCGTCGTAACCGGTGTTGTATTGAAGTGCGATTTCAATAGTTTCTTTACCATATTTCTTTTTGAAATAGATAGGTTCAAAAGGTATAACTTCTTTATTTTTGTTAAGAATTTGTACGTATTCTTTAATACCACCTTCTGAATATAAAGTATCGGTTTTTTCCCTACCTTCTCTTTCGTCTGTTAAAATAAGTTTTACACCTGTGTTTAAGTAGGCAAAGTCCCTAAGCATACTTCTAATCGTATCGTAACTAAAATCAACGGTAGAGAAAATAGTTGCGTCTGGCTTAAAGGTAATGCAAGTTCCTGTTTCATTAACTTGTTCAAGTTCTAATAAGGCTGTTTGAGGTACACCTATTTTATATTCTTGACGATAGTGTTTGCCGTTTTGGTAAACATCAACACTTGCATATTCACTTAATGCGTTTACGGCTTTTAAACCTACACCGTGTAAACCCGAAGAAATTTCATAACCACCATCACCGAACTTACCACCTGCGTTAGGGTGCGTCATTACAAGTTCAACGGTAGATATACCTTCTTCACGCATACCTGTTGGAATACCACGACCGTTATCACGAATAGAACAAGAACCGTCTTTATGAATTACAACTGAAATAGTATCACAGTAACCTGCTAACGCTTCGTCAATAGAGTTATCAACCGTTTCTTTAACTAAGTGGTGCAAGCCGTAACTATCAGTGTTACGAATATACATACCTGGCCTTAACCTAATATGTTCAAGACCCTTACACTCTCTAATCTGGTCGGCGCCATAAGCGTTTACAACTTTGTTATCACTTTCCATATTACTCCTTAATAGTATATAAATATACTTATAATATAATATATACTATTATAACATATATATTTAATTTTGCAAACACTTTTTAATAAAAAATTAATAATATTTCATATTATTAATCGATAAAAAACGATAAAGTTTTTAAATATAAAAAAACTACGCTGTTTAGCGTAGATTTTTTATGTATTTTTATTGATTTATGCTATTATACAACCTTTTAAACAACGGATTTTCAACGGCATTTAAACCATAGCAAACATTTGTTGTTTGCTCTAACCCTTGATTGATTAATATATTAGCCCAATCTAATTCATTGTTAACAATTCTTAAAACGGCGTGTGCCCTTAATGCGTATAAATTATTGTCGTATTCAACGATATTTTCGATATATTCTTTGTTGTTGTTTAAAAATATTTTATCGTTATTTAAATATGCAACGAAATAAAGTTCGCACATTATCGTATCAAAAACAACGTCTTTAAGTTTATTGATATCGCTTATTTTTAAAATTTCTTTTAAGGCGTATTCTTCGTTTACCGATATTAATGAAAGGTAACGATAGTAAATAATCAAGGTTGAATAAAAAGAATAATCTTCGTTATAAACGCTTAAATATTTGTGGTCGATTTGCGTAGGATTAACTCCGTTATAAAGCAAGCAACCTATGTATAAAGCGTTTGACGATATTATTCTTTTATTTTTATTTGCAAATAACAAGCGTCCTAATTGACGGCCGTCGCAAGTTTCTTCGCCAAAAATATTAGTAAGCAAAACATAAATAGCCACAACGATTGAACCTGCATTAAATACTTTTATTACGGCTACCACATACTCTATTCCATACGATAATTCGAACGAAGGAGAAAATACTTTATAAGCATAAATAGATTTAATAAGCAAACATATTGTTGCAAGTAAACCACCTAAAATTGAAAATGCTACTTTTGATGAAATATTCTTATATTTTTTAGGAATAAAGACAGTTTCGCCTAAATTATTGGCTTTTTCAAGTTTAATATTAAAACCTTTTTCAAAATTAAATTTAAAAAATAGTATTTTTACTGAAATCAATTTTAATCCTGCAATTAAACCGAATATTGTATGCCCAATTTCGTGTAATATAGAATTTTTAATAATAGCGTCTATTATACCCGCTAACATTACAAATACAAACAAATAGAAAAAAGGTCTTATTCCAAGTGGCATTATAAGTATAGCCGATTTATACGTCAATAAAACGTATATTACAATAGATAACAATAAGAATATTAAGTTTCTAATTTTTTTAAATTTTTTACTTTTCATAATTCCCCTAAATTGTTAAATAATAACCTTCTAAATTATCACTTTCACTAACGGTAACGCCCGTTATGTTAGCATATCTTAATATTTCTAAAAAGATAGACGCACCACCACGGATAATTTCTGCTCTTGTTTTAGAAACGCAATATTCTTCACATATTTCACTATCGGTAAGCGTATATAAACGGTCAACTATTTTTTCCAACTCGTCAACACTTATATATAAGCCGTGAGTTTTAGTCATATCGTATTCTTTTAACCCTAAAACGACGCTTGCAAGAGCCGTAGCAGTTCCACCTATAACTTTATACTCTCCTTTACAAATTTCGCCATATTCTTTAATTTTTGACTTTAAGTAATTTTCAATTAAATTCTTATCTCGACCAAATTTATCAAAAATACGAACTGCACCTATATCTAAACTTCGTTTATATATTATTTTGCCGTCATTAGCGTAAACAACTTCGGTAGATGCTCCACCTACATCGATAATTCCACCCGTAGCGTTAAGTCCTAACGCACCTATTAAGCCTATTTCGGCTTCCCTTTCGCCTGAAATTACGTCAACTTCAATATTCGTTGTTTTTTTAATTGTATCGGTTAAAACCTTTCCGTTTACAGCACTTCTCACTGCTTCCGTTGCAAAGATATAAACGTTGTCTATATCACGCTCCAAAGCCCTTTTATAAAGAATAAGAACGGCGTTTGCCGTTCTTTCAATCGCAAGTTTAGTTAAACCATTTAAAGTAGTTAAACCTTGACCTAACCTTGTAGTAATTAATTCTTTATAGGGTGTAAGCCCGTCTTTATACATTATTCTTACGGAATTGCTACCTATATCTATTACTGCACTTTTCATACTATTTTTCAACAGGGTATTCAAGCCCTAATTCCCTTGCCCTTTCTTCAATCTTCCATTTTAAAGACCAAGAATCAATTTCATCGTTAGTATTTTCTAACTGCGTTTGCAAATAGACGATTTCGTTGTTTAATTGCATTATTTTGTTTTTTCTTTTTATGATGCCTGATATTTGATATACTGTTATTGTTATTAATATAACAAGTAACATTACTATTCCGCTTGTTACGGCAGACACCACTCTTTTTTTCTTTTCTTCTTGCATTTTTAACCTTAATTAATACTTTATTAATTACATTATACACTTTTATGTGCGTTTTTGCAATGATTTTATGAAAACTTTTCATATATAAAAATGCTCCAACAAAGCAAAGTAATGCCATATACAACCTAAAATTACCTAAATTGCTTATAGTTGAAACGAAAGTGAATAAAAACGCTGTTAAACAAAAATATATTAAGTCTTTAAAAAAGTTTAATATTTTATTGTTAAAATAGCCGGTAAACAAATATATAAAATCATAAATTAACCCTGAAACAATGCCTATTCCTAAACAAATAACTATAATTCGTGGTTGCGATAAAGTTAAAAACATTATTTTAAAACCTTTTTAAAGAAATTTTCTTCTTTACCTTTATAAGCAACGTTACTTATTAAACCTTTCATTTTAAAATTCCCACTTTGATTATCAAAGCCTATTATTTTTAAATTTTCTCCCGTAATTTTTATAATAGTTGCGTTAAAAAGTTTAATTTTAATTTCCTTTTCTGTAAAAGATAACACTTCTAAAACTGACGTTATTAAAACGTCGCTTCTATTTTCAACTATTACTTTATAATTATTATTTTCCATACAAAAAACCCCTCATATATAAATATGAAGGGTTTATATTTTTTATGTTTTATTAATCTTCAAGACGCATATCACCTAATTTAATTAAGCCTTTTTTACGCATTAATTCGCTTACTAATAAACTTACTCCTGCCGGAATTACAAATAAGCATAAAACAATGCCTAAAACTATCATAAACGGCTCTAAAACACCACTTGATGCATTTATTACACCAAATACGCCTACAAGACCACTTGTTCCCATACCACCGCCCGATGCGTCGCACCTTAAATTAAGTAATACGGCAACTAAACCTGCTACGGCACTTGAAATAATTTCAGGCACCATTATAATAGGCTTTTTCATAATGTTAGGAATTTGTAACATACTTGTTCCTATACCTTGCGATATAAGTCCACCAAAACCATTTTCTTTAAATGACGTTACGGCAAAACCTACCATATGTGCTGCACAACCTGCAACGGCTGCTCCACCTGCTATTGCGAAAACTTCAGGATTTGCGTTTGCTGTATTTGACGTTGCGATTGCAAGCCATATTGCCGCAGACGACGTTGGCATTGTCAATAAAATACCCATTACTACTGCTATAACTACGCCTGTAATAATTTTTACTGCCGAACCTGCATTAATTAAAATTACTAATAATTCAGCAAAAAGGTCGATAAGTTTAATGAACGGCCAAGCGATATACACGCCAACTAACGCTAAAAGAATGGCTCCAAGCGGAATTAAAACTATATCTAATTTAGTTTTGCCTGCATAAAGAGAACAAATTTCAACCGTCAAAAGAGATAAAACGTATGCTCCGATAGGGTTGCCCGGCTTACCTTTTAAGAATACGCCTTGGAAAAAATCTGCTGATAACGCACCATTAGTGATTTCTAATGCGTACGCTCCTATTAAACCTGTAACGGCAGCAGAAAAAATAACAAGTGGTTTTGCGTTTAATTTATACGCTATACCTACGCCTATGCCTGCACCCATTAAGATTTTAGCAAGCGTTGCGAAAACGTTAAGCATATAACCTACTTGATTTTCTGTACCTACCCATTTTGCTATAAGAGCAATAATCGTACCTGCTATTAACGTACAAAACAAACCTTGTGCCATACCTGAAAAAGCAGTTATGAACCAACGATTTGATAAGTTTTTTATAGTTTCTTTAATATTGCATTTGTTTTTAGCCATTTTAGTAAACCTCGATTAATAGATTTTTAGTTTGGTCACACGAAGTTAAATAATATTCAACCCCGTTTTTAGAAATTTTAGGATAAGTCTTTACGTCTTTGCCATGCAAATGACCATATACTACCTTGTCCACTTTATATTCTTCAAATAAAGTTGTGAAAAGAGAATTTTCTAAACGAATATTAAATGGAGGATAGTGTATTAAACATACTAATTTATCGCCGTCCGAAATAAGATTTTGAGCACTTTTTAACGCCAACTTAAACCTTTCTGCTTCTCTACGATAAATTTTTAAATCTTGCGAAGTAAAATCGTTAGCACCTTCTACCGTCCAACCTCTTGAACCGCAAAATACGTAGTTGCCTATTTTTATACTATCGTTTTGCAAAGCGTAAACGTTTTTAGGCAGACTATTTCTAACCTTGTTTATACCTTGCCACCAATAGTCGTGATTACCTTTTATTAAAATTTTTTTACCTTTTAATTTTGCTATAAATTGCAAGTCGTTAACGGCATCTTCAAGTTTCATAGCCCAACTTATATCGCCTGAGATTAAAACGACGTCGTCGTCAGTTACTTTTGATTGCCAATCTTTTTCAATCTTTTCTAAATAACCGTCCCATTTTTCGCCGAAAATGTCCATAGGCTTTTCGCCAGATAACGATAAATGCAAATCGCTTATTGCATATACTTTCATAATGCTATTTTACATAAATTTAAAATAAAAATCAAGTATATGAGGCATAAATAAAAGGCTAAACTCACGTTTAGCCTTAATTTTTAACCTATTAACCCAAATTTTGTGGGAATAACGGCAATTCAAAAAATCCAGCGCAAATTTCTTGCGTGTATTCTTGACACGTAGGGATTTGACAATATCCGTACGATGGTATTAAAAGTTCAACCATCATTACGATTTTTAAAATAGACGTTGTGCAAGCAGTAACCGTAAAGGTATTTTCACTTGTATAAGTGCCTTCACTTGCTACTACTGATACGACTGCTTCTACTTCGTAAGGCATAATTGACGGAGACGGAGCAAACAATATAATGTCTTGTGAGAAAGACATTGTGCTACTACCTTTACCTTGAACGCCGTTAGCATCTTGGTAAATAACTTCGACAGGAATAGAATAACTTACTTGCACTCTACTTAAATTAGGTCTGTCGGCAAGTGGTTCTACGTTA
Organism: Christensenellaceae bacterium; assembly: GCA_045645865.1. Lineage (GTDB taxonomy): Bacteria > Bacillota > Clostridia > Christensenellales > Borkfalkiaceae > HGM11412. The sequence continues at coordinate 43,124 of JAZRJP010000019.1, forward strand.
AGTGAAGTAATTGTAGCAAGTGTTTGCGTACTTTTAGCACTAATAAACGTAAGCGGATATGTAGGATTTTGTGGTACTAAATTTGTTAAAGTCAATACAACTCCTTGTTCTTGTGATTGTTTTAAACAAGCGTCGAAAACTTTTTTAACTTGAATACAAACTTTTTCACACAAGCCGTTTAGCGGATTGCCTGAAATTTGACAAGGACATTTGTCTTGACTAAAATTTGAGAAAAATGACATTTTAACCTCCTTTAACCATTCATTTTAATATATGATAGTTATAAGGATTTTGATACTAATTTTATAAAATGCCTTTTTCTATTAATTTATTTGATAAATTTACGAACGTTTCTGGCGATAAATCTTCACCCCTAACGTTTGCATTTAAGTTAAGTTCAGTTAAAATATTTTCACAAAATTCTCTTGAAATATTGTAACCTTTAATTAAGTTGTTTACAAGGGTTTTTCTTCTCATTAAAAAACTTATTTTTACAAGTTTTCTAAAAGCGTTTATATCTTTGATATAAAATTTAGATTTATTTAATACGATTTTGCACACTGCCGAATCAACGTTTGGTGCAGGATAAAACATACTTCTATCAATATATTTTATAATTTGAGTATCACAAATTGCGTTGATTGTTACGGTAATAGCACCATAATCACTTGTGCTATGTTTTGCACATATTCTTTCGGCAACCTCTTTTTGAACGGTTACGATAACGGCGTCAACGTTTTCGCCTTCTTCAATAAATTTCATTAAAATAGGTGTAGTTATATAATATGGCAAGTTGGCAATAACACTATAATTACCACCAATTTTTTCTTCAATTTCACTTGTTTTTATCTTCATAATATCGTTAAAAATAATTTCAACGTTATTATAATCTTTTAACGTTTCTTCTAAAACGGGTTTTAGTTTTGTGTCAACTTCAAAACCGTAAACTTTTTTAACTTTTTTTGCAATTTCACCCGTTAACGTGCCTGCTCCCACCCCTATTTCAACTACGGTAGAGTTTTTATCAACACCCGATTTATCTACTATTGAAGCAAGTAAATTTGTGTCGGTTAAAAAGTTTTGACCATACCTTTTTTCAAAAGTGAAATTCTTTTGTTTTAAAATTTCTTTTATATTCATAAAAAACCTATAATAATTATTTTTTAGATTATACTATTAGGGGTAACAGCGTGAAAAATTTTCATTGTCTTACCATTACGCCAAAGATAAAGCCGACTTTAAGTCGGCCTTACATAATTTAATTATATTTTGTAAATAGCCTTTTAAAATTTTGTTCAACGTTACAAGCAAGCGTATTTATATCAACGCTTTTTACCTTGGCTATTTGTTCATACACGTATTTTACGTTGCAAGGCTCGTTTACTTTACCCCTATGTGGCTCTGGCGTCATATAAGGACAATCAGTTTCACACATTATTCTGTCAAGCGGGATATACTCGATAACGTCGTGCTTTTTATAGTTTTTAAAAGTTGACGCTCCACCAAAAGCAAAATATCCGCCTAAATCTAATAAAATTTTAGTAATTTCTTTACTTTCGCCGTAGCAGTGCATTAAAAATTTGCCTTTTAAACTATTTTTATATGACGTTAATATATCAACCGTGTCTTTCGTGGCACTTCTTGTATGAACGACGATAGGTAAATTTACTTTTATTGCATATTCAATTAGCCTTTCAAACGCTTTGATTTGAACGTCCTTATCAAACGGTTTATAGTAGTAATCTAACCCTATTTCGCCTACGGCTAAGCACTTTTTATCGTTTGAAAATTTATCGATATAATCAATAAAACTTTCGTCAACCTCATAAGCCGTTGCAGGATGACAACCTATTGTAAAATAAACTTCGCTAAATTGTTTTGACCTTTCGTAAACTTGTTTAGTAGTTAATTTTGAGCAAGCAACGTTTAAAAGTGTATTTACCCCGTCTTTTAAATAATTTTTTCTAACAACGTTAATATTATCGCTATAAATAGGGTCTTCTAAATGAACGTGCGTGTCTATTAAATTTAGCATACGATTGAGCCTTCCGGCATATCAACTTCTGGCGAAACTAAAACAACTTTTCCGTCTTTTTCAGCACAAAGCACCATACCTTGACTTACAATACCACAAAGTTTTGCAGGCTTTAAGTTAGCAACTAAAATTACCTTTTTTCCTATTAATTCTTCCGGCTTATAGTAGTTAGCAATACCTGATGCAACAGTTCTTTCTTCATCGCCAAGTGAAAGCGTTAATTTTAAAAGTTTATTAGACTTTTCTACCTTTTCACAAGCAATAACTTTTGCTACTTTAAGTTGTGTTTTAAAAAATTCGTCAATAGAAATTTCTTCAATTTTTTCTTCCATTTTTTCACTAACCTTTTCTTCTTTTTTTACTTCTTTTTGACTTTCTTTTTGGCGTTTTACCATCATTTTTTCAATTTCTTCAAGTTCTTTTTTAATATCTATTCTTGGAAAGATAGGTTGTGCTTTTTCAACGATAACACCACCCTTTAACACTCCAAATACAAGATTTTCAAAAGTATTTTCATTTTCTATACCAAAAAGCGATAAGATTTTATCAGTTGACTTTGTTAAGAAAGGTTTTAATGCAATTGCCGAAATTCTTATACATTCGCAAAGCATATACATTACTGTTGCAAGCCTATCTTTTTTAGTTTCGTCTTTCGATAATTTCCAAGGTTCGTTTTCGTCAATGTATTTATTTGCCCTTTGAATTAATTTGAAAATTTCACTAAGAGCACTTGGTACGTCTATTAACTCAACGTATTTTTTAACGTTAGTAAAAAGACTATTGCACATTGAGATAACTTCGTTATCTAATTCGTTAAATTGGTTAGGACTTGGTAAAACTCCACCAAAATATTGATTTACCATTGCCGTTGTTCTTGAAACAAGGTTACCTAAGTCGTTAGATAAATCAACGTTGATACGCTTTAACAAACTTTCGTTAGTATATACGCCGTCATTACCAAATGGAATTTCTCTTAACAAGAAATATCTTAACGCATCTGAACCATAGCGTTCAACTAATTCCTTAGGGTCGGTAATTTCCGTCTTAATATTTTCGCCTTTACTTTTTGAAAGTTTATCACCACCGATTAAAAGCCAACCGTGCCCGTAAACTTGCTTAGGTAATGGTAAATCAAGCGCCATTAACATTGCAGGCCATATAATTGTGTGAAACCTTACGATTTCTTTACCAACCATATGTAAAGAAGCAGGCCAATATCTATCGTAAAGCGTTGTATCGTTACTACCATACCCTAATGCAGTAATATAGTTTGATAACGCATCAATCCAAACGTAAACGGTATGGTTTTTATCAAACGTTACAGGAACACCCCATTTAATAGTCGTTCTTGAAACGCAAAGGTCTTGAAGCCCCGGTTTAATAAAGTTGTTAACCATTTCGTTTACCCTTGATTTTGGTTGTAAAAATTCAGGGTTATCTTGATACAATTTTATAATTCTATCAGCATATTTTGAAAGCCTAAAAAAGTAACTTTCTTCTTTACCTTTTTGAACTTCCCTACCACAATCGGGACATTTGCCGTCTTTAAGTTGAGATTCAGTCCAAAAAGATTCACAAGGAGTACAATACCAACCTTCGTATTGAGATTTATAAATTTCGCCCTTATCGTAAAGTTGTTTAAAAATATGTTGTATCCCTTTAACGTGTTCTTCGTCAGTCGTCCTAATAAACTTATCGTAAGAAATATCAAGTTTAGACCAAATATCTTTAATATCGTCAACTAACGGGTTGATAAATTCAATAGGCGTTAAGCCCTTTTCTTGTGCCTTTTTTTCAATTTTTTGACCGTGTTCGTCTGTGCCTGTTAAAAAGAAAACGTCTTTTTTAAGCATACGATTAAATCTTGCGATAGCATCGCAAACTACGGTTGTATAACAATGACCTATATGCCAATTACCACTTGGATAATAGATTGGTGTTGTGATATAAAATTTATTATTGTCCATAAAACCCCCACATTAAAGTAGATTTTTATATACTTAGTGATTATATATACGTTATTATATAACATTTAACAATTTTTGTAAACTTAAATTTACGAATAAAACGCTTGCTTTTTTCATAACTTTAACTATGAACGTCATATTTTCAACAATATTAATACTTTCTATCATAATTTTAATATTTTTTGACCCTAACGCATTACTTTTATGTTTTTCAAATGCTACAAGCAACGCATTTTCTCTTATAGTTAAACTTTTAGCAATTTACTTAATTTGGCTTGGTTTTAGTGAAATTTTATTAAAAAGCAAGGCGTCTAACAAAATATCTAATATTTTTTCTCCTTTAATTAAAAAACTTTTTTTGGTTAACGACGAAAAAACTATAAACGAACTTTCACTAAATTTAACGGCTTCACTTCTTGGAATTTCCGCACTCACTACTCCAACTGCTATTAACGCTATGGAATATTTAGACAAACAAAAAAACGAACACGCAAAAACAATGTTGTTCGTTATATCGGCAACGTCTATTCAAATACTTCCTATTACCGTTATGCAACTTATGGCTGAACACGGCTCTAAAAACCCTAATTTGATTTTTATTCCTACCCTTGTTACCACTATAATTTCTTCTACGATAGGAATTTTGCTCGTAAAGGTGTTTAAATGAGTTTTGTAAGTTATATTGTTCCCGTACTTTTATTAGTTTTACTTTTGTATGCAATTTTTAAAAAAGTTGACGTTTATTCAGCATTTATAGAAGGTGGCAAAAAGGCTATTAATTTAACCCTTTCTATCTTCCCTTGCATTGTTGCTATTTTTTTAATGCTTGAACTTTTTTCAATAAGCGGAATTGAAAATTTCGTTGTAAATTTCGTATCGCCTTTTTTTGAATTTTTTGGTGTACCAAAAGAAGTTATTAAACTAATTTTGCTTAAACCTTTTTCAGGTAGCGGGAGTTTATCTGAATTAAATAATATCTTTGTAAAATATGGTTGTGATAGCAAAATATCACTAATAGCGTCGTCAATTTACGGTTCAAGTGAAACGATATTTTATATTTCGGCAATTTACTTTGTAAATTGTAAAAATAAAAAAGCGACGAAGGGATTAATAATTTCACTCGTCGCTTGTTTAATTTCTACCTTTTTAGGTACGCTATTTTGCAGACTATTTTATTAGTCGGCGTCAACGTCTAAATGCTCTAAAACCGACTTCTTTTCAACAACTTTATTGTCGCCGTGTTTAACAAATAACATTGTTATAAACGAACCTATAACAAATATTGTTGCGTAAGGGAATAATACCGTCATAGTGCCTGATAAGTCCATAATAGCACCTGAAAGTACAGGAGTAATTATTTGTGCAGTCATACTTGCCGTATAATAAAAGCCCGTGTATTTACCTACGTTAGAGCCTTTTGCAAGTTCTACAACCATAGGGAAAGAGTTTACGTTGATAGTAGCCCAACCTATACCTGCTAATGCAAAGAAAATAGTTATAATAATAGGTGGAGTTTGACTTGTTACAAACGTTGCTGCGAAAAATGCCGTTGCAAGCATAATTACACCTGCTAAAATTGACTTTTTCCTACCTATTTTACTTGCGATAATACCAACAGGTACGTAAGAAATAATTGCCGCCGCTTGTGCTATTAAAAGCGTTGTGTTATAGTCGGCGTGTAATACGGTTGAAGCGTATAACGAATATTTAGTAGTTATAGCGTTATAACCTGTAAACCATAATGCAACAGATAATAAAATTAAAATTAATGAAGTTTTCTTTGGTTTTGAAAGTTCTTCTTCTTTTGTTTTAACGCCGTCTTTATTATCTTGTTTTTCTTCTATTTCTTCTTCTTTTTTAATAATGCCTTCTTCTTCTAAACGGAGAGTTTCTTCTTCCATTTCTTTAACCCATTGTACTTCCCTAACCTTGAATAAGAAAAGTAAAAGGCCTAATACCATTAATGCACATACGGCAATAACGAATACGGTATATGACATTGTTTGATTTTGGACTTTACCCGTTCCAAACAATATACCCATTACAAGTACTAATATACCGCCTGCCGTACCCATAAGGTTTATTATTGCGTTTGCTTTTGACCTTAATGGTTTTATAGTTACGTCAGGCATAAGCGCAACGGCTGGCGAACGGAATGTTGACATTGATAATAAAGTTATTAATAAAACGACAACAAACATTACAAGTGGTAACGGATTTTGAACGGTTACCGTCCACGCATACGCACTTTTGAACGGAGTTATAATATTACTATAAATATTTTTACTATCTTCAACGGATGCGTCGGTTAAAGTATATTCGCCGTCAACGTAAATATAAGTTTTATCGTATTGTTCCGCAAGGGCAATAAACGATTGTTTAACTTCTTCTTTTTCTACGTCGGTTAACGAAGCGTAACTTTTGTTTTTTGTTAACCTTGCAACGTATTCGTTTAAAGTGTATTCTTTATCTTGACCGTCGGTATATTCTTTGTTTGATATAGAAATTGTATCGCCTTGTTCCCATACCATTTCAAAGAATTGACTTTCGCTTTGATTAGAATACACGTTGTTAAGTTGCATATTATCACAGAAAGTAAGTCCCATAAAGGCTATAATGGCCAAAATTGTACCTACGAATATGTATGGTGTTCTTTTACCATATTTGGTGTTAGTTTTATCACTAATTGCACCAAAAACAGGTAATAATACTAACGCTAAAATGTTATCGAACGCCATAATAATTCCTGATAAAGTTTGGTTCAAACCAAACTTGTTTACAAGCATCATAGGCACGATACTATCGTATGCTTGCCAGAACGCTGTAATTAAGAAAAATGCAAAACCTACAAAAATAACTTTTTTATAATTTAATTTCATAATCCACCTTTTGTTTTAAAATTAATATTACTCAGCGTAAACTAAAACGTGACATCTTTCGTTTTCACACTCTTTAATTTCGCCTGCTAACAAATTATTGACTGCCGACTTAGCAAATACCGTTCTACATAAAGGACAATAATGCATATTATCGTTATTTTCAACCTTACGTAATATAGGAAATTTTTTATCTTTTCTTCTGTTATCGTATTTTTTCATAAGTTCAGGAGAAATCTTTTCCCTAACAGCGTCAAGTTGTGCCTTTATTTTATCCATATCAACTTTCTTTTCGTCTTTCAATTTTTTGTATAAAGGTTCAAATTCTTCGTATTGTTCTTTCATTTTCTTTTGTTTATTGTAAAGAACAACGAATTCTTTATTAAGTTCTTCCATTTCTTTTTTACATTTAGCAAGTTCGTTTTCAAGCGTTGTTACGTAAGCGTACGTTTCGTCGAACTTCTTTTTTAAAGCAACAAGTTCGTCTTCACTTGTTGATTTTTCAGCGTTTTTAGCATACGCTTCTGCTTGTGTTTTAGAATTTTCAAATTCTTTTAAAATAGAATTGTACTTGTTTAAAAGTTTTTCTGCTTTTTCGTTAATTGTTGCTAACGAATCTTTTACAGTTTTTAAAAACTTTACTGCCGTTAAGTATTTTACGGCCGTTTCGCTTTTAGACACTTCTTCTTCAATTGCGATTAAGTTTTTATCAATTTCTTGATATTCTAAAAGAAATTTAACATTATCGTTCATAAAAAATTCTCCTTATTAAAGCAAATACTCGTCGTTATTTAAGTAAACTTGTACTTGCGTTTTTGCTTTTATTTTGTTATAAAATTGTTCGAATCCATAAAATTCACTCGCATAGTGAGTTAAACTAATGACGCTTACGTTTAAATTATCACAAGCAATTAAAACGTTATGTTTTATATCAGAAGAGATTACAAGGTCAACGTCGTTTAATAACTTTAACTCGTTTTCGCTAAGACCTGAGCCACAAAAAGTAGCCACCTTTAAATCAGTCTTATCTTGTTTTTTATAGACTAAAACTCTTTGAGTTTTAAAATTTTGTTTAATAGTATTTGCAATTTGTTCAATGCTTGTATTTTTTAACGTAAACACTCTACCATATCCACTATCTAAAATAGGATATACTATTTCACAATCAGTAGCACCTATATTTTTTGCAAAATAATAGTCAATACCATGAACGGCACTATCTAAATTTAAGTGCATTGAAATTATTGCTATTTTATTTTTTGTAGCGTATAAAAGTGCGTTTGAAAAATCACTAATTTCGCTTATTGGTTTATAAATTGCCGGATGGTGTGTAACTATTAAGTTAGCACCCTTTTCTAATGCTAAATCAACGGCGTTTTTTGTTAAATCAAGTGTAAAAACAACGCCACTGATATCGTCAGTTGTACCAACTATTATTCCACTATTATCGTAAGCACCATATTTAGAACAAAATATGTTTGAATATTCAAGTGGTGCATATTCTTCAAGCAATTTTAAAAAATCGTTAATTTTCATTTAATATTCCTTTAATTTGTGCTAATTTTTGTTTTAAAAACTCATCGTTAGCACCATTATCTATTGCCGTTTGATAATAATTTTTGTAAAAATTAAGTTTTTTGATAAAATCAGAACTCTTTTCTATTAAGTTATCCCTACCGAACGCATATTCTAATTCAGTATAACTATCGCTTCCCCTTTCACAAGCAATTAAGTCGTAAAACTTGCCGTCGAAAATAGTATAATCTTTTACAATTTTATACCCTTTTTCGTGCAAGAATTTACGCACTTTATCAACGTTTTTCATAGGGTTTAAAATTAACCTTTCAAAAATAAAATTAGTTGCTTGTAAAATTTTAATAATCTCTTCACCACCCATACCTGCTATTACGACTTGGTTGGGATTTATATTATAATTATTAAAACCATCACTTACTATGCTAACAACCTTGTCGTTGTAGTCTTTAAGTAAAGTTTCGGCTTTTTTTAGGCTTTTTTTAGAAACGTCTGAAATTATAACTTTATTTGCCTTTTGGTTTTGTAACACTAATTGACTTATAAAACCGTGGTCGCAACCTACGTCGGCAAAAACGTTACAATTAGTTATTAAACTGTAAATTTCGTTTAAACGTTTAGTCATAATCAAGTTGACTCTAAATATTCTTTAAGGCGTTTTGACCTTGAAGGGTGCCTTAATTTTCTTAACGCCTTGGCTTCAATTTGACGAATTCTTTCACGTGTTACGTTAAATTCACGGCCTACTTCTTCTAACGTTCTTGGTCTTGAATCGTCAATACCATAACGAAGCCTAATAACCTTTTCTTCTCTTGGTGTTAAAGTATCTAATACTGTTAAAAGTTGCTTCTTTAACTTTTCTTGTGCAACGGCGTCGTCAGGTGATTTACCTACTTCGTCTTTAATAAAATCGCCAAGTTTACTATCGTCTTCTTCACCGATAGGAGTTTCTAATGAAACAGGGTCAAGAGCAATTTTTTGAATTTCACGCACTTTGGCAATATCTATGCCCATTTCCTTAGAAATTTCTTCAAGTGTTGGTTCACGACCTAAATCTTGCATACATTGACGAGAAATTCGTTTGTATCTATTAATAGTTTCAACCATATGAACAGGAATTCTTATTGTTCTTGCTTGGTCGGCAATTGCCCTTGTTATTGCTTGACGAATCCACCAAGTAGCGTAAGTTGAAAACTTATAACCTTTTGTATAATCAAATTTATCAACGGCTTTCATAAGACCTAAGTTACCTTCTTGAATTAAGTCTAAAAGGTGCATACCCCTACCAACGTGCCTTTTTGCTATTGATACAACAAGCCTTAAATTTGCCTCAGATAAACGTCTTTTAGCCTTTTCGTCGCCTTCCATCATTTTTTTAGCAAGTTCAACTTCTTCGTCAGTTGATAAAAGTGCTATTCTACCGATATCTTTAAGATAAATTTTTACAGGGTCGTCGATTGCAACGCTATCAATTTCGTCGTAAATATCTTTACTTTCAACGTAAGAATCTACGATTTTAATGCCTGCGTTTTCAATTTCTTTAAACAATAATTCGTATTGTTCAGGCGTTAAGTCAATCTTTTCGATTTTGTCGTTTAAATCGTCGGTTGTGATTGAACCTTTTTTGCCGTTTTCAGTTATTATAGCATTAATTAAATCTGTTAATAATTGTTCCGAAACACTCATTTTTATCCTCCGTTAAAGATTAATTAATTTTTGTGTTAATTTGTTAATTGTGTTGCCTATTTCGTTTTTTCTATCTAAATTTATTTCGTTTTGATATTCTAAATTTAGTTTTTTGATTTCGTTATTGATATTGTGCTTTTTAAGAGATATTACACAGCCGTTATAATACTTTTCTTCAACGGGAGTATCAAAAATATTATCCCCACTTGATAAAATAGCCGTCAATTCGTTAGCACCTTCTTCCCCTACTAATGAGATTAAGTTTTTAACGTCAAAATCTTCATTAAATAAAATGTGGTTGTAAATTGTTTCCCTTACCGCACTATTAAAGTAAATTTCGTCGTCTAATTTTGCGTACGGCTTTTTAAAGATAAGGGCTGAAAGTATAAACCTTTCAGTTTTACTTATTGCACTATTATCGTTAAAGTTTACGTTAATTTCATCGTCTTTTGCTACCGAAGAAGTTACCGTAACAGTGCCTTTGTCTAAATCTTGTTTTAACGACTGATAACTTATGCCCGTTAAATCTCGCACTTTTTTAAGCAATTCTTCTTGCATAAACGCATCGTTTAAATTGCGTATTAAGTCTAACGCTTGCGAAACGTATTTACGCTTGTCCGAAACGTCTTTTAAATTTTTATCACTTGCTAAAACGTGTAATTTATAGTCGATTAAAGGCATTGCTTGTTCAACAAGTTGTAAATAGTAATTTACGCCTTTTTCTTTAACGACTTCGTCTGGGTCCATTTTGTTAGGTAACGATAATACCTTAACTTCAAAACCTTCGTCAGCAAAAATATCTAAACTTCTTAAAGTTGCCGTTTGACCTGCAAAGTCGCCGTCGTAACTTACAACAACTTTACTTACGTATCTTTTTAAAAGCCTTGCTTGTTCTAACGTTAATTGCGTTCCCATTGAAGCAACTACGTTTTTAATACCTGCTTGCCAAAGAGCAATTACGTCCATATAGCCTTCAACCATAATTACGTAATCAACCTTTTCTTCTTTTACTAATTTATGTAATTTATTGACGTTAAAAATTATACGCCTTTTATTAAAAATTTGAGTATCGCCCGTGTTTTTGTATTTTGCAAAAGACGGTTTTTTTTCAATAACCCTACCACCAAAAGCAACAACTTTATTCATATTGTTGATTATAGGAACGATTAACCTTTGATATTGAAAGTCGATAACTTGTCCCTTTTTAGAAAGTTGACATACGCCCGCATCTAACATTTCTTTATCGGTAAAACCTAAACTTTTTAAGTGGTTTGGCAAAGAATTAAAGTCAAGTGATGCACCCATACCAAATGCAGTTATAGTTTTTGCATCGAAACCTCTATTAAAAAGATAATTTCTATACGCTTCGGCTTGTTCTGAACGTAAATTATTTACGTAAAAATGTGCCGTTGCGTTTAATACCGATGACAACCTTTCCTTTTCATTTTTCTTTTTTAACACTTCTTTTTCGTCGTAATCATCGCCTACTGGGACAGGAATTTTATACATTTCAGCAAGGCGGGTTACGGCTTCGTAAAAAGTTAAATTTTCTTCTTCTTGAATAAATTTAATAACGTCACCCGATTTCTTGCAACCGAAACAATGGTAAAATTGCCCTGGTTCGTTCACACAAAAAGACGGCGTTTTTTCAACGTGGCCTGGGAGTGGACAACACGCCCAATAATTGTGTGGACCATTACGTTTTAACGAACAATACCTACCTACAACGTCAACTATATTAATTTTTGATTTTAATTCGCTAATAAATTTAGCGTCAATACTTGACATATAAACTTCCTATTAAAAATTATCTGGAATAAAAATTTGTTTAAAAACGTTTGTAGCGTATCTATCAGTCATTCCTGAAATATAATCGCATACAACAGTTTCTGTATCATAATTATCTAATAATTTAACGTACATTTTTGGCAATTTGCTTACGTTATTCACAAAATAATCAAATAACGCAGAAAGCATTTTAAACGCCTTTTCTTCTTCTTGCAACGCCTTTTTTGTTAAATATACGTTATCGAACATAAACGTTCTTAATTCAGTTATGGCATTGTTTACGTCACTTGTTAAAGTAATTGTATCTTTTTGATAACTTGCCGTACACACCGAACTAATAAGCGTGTTTATTCTATCCTTAGTGTTATTACCTAAAACGCTTTTTACGTTTGACGGAATATCGTTTTCGGTAATAATGCCTGCCCTTATTGCATCTTCTACGTCGTGATTTAAATATGCTATTCTATCGGCAAGCGATACTACTTGACCTTCTAACGTGGCTGGTTTTAACGACATTTTGTGGTTCAAAATACCATCTCTCACTTCAAAGGTTAAATTAAGTCCTTTTAAATCGTTTTCAATAACGTCAACAACCCTTAAAGATTGTTCGTTATGTTTAAAGCCTTTTTTTGCTAACTTATCTAAAACTCTTTCGCCTGCGTGACCAAAAGGAGTATGCCCTAAATCGTGGCCTAAACTTATGGCTTCGGTTAAATCTTCATTTAAGTCTAAACACCTTGCTATTGAACGAGCAACTTGCGATACGCCTAACGTATGAGTCAACCTTGTCATATAATGGTCGCCCTCTGGTGAGAAAAACACTTGCGTTTTATTTTTTAACCTAACGAAAGCCTTTGAGTACAAAATTCTATCTCTATCACGTTGAAATTCCGTTCTCATAGAACACGGCTCTTCTTCACGCTGTCTTCCCTTAGTGTTTTTTGATTTAGTTGCGAACAAAGATAAAAATTTATCTTCTTTATCAAATAAATTTTGCTTTATTGACATTATTGCCCCTTTACCTTTCACCTAATTATACTGATATTTTTTGCAAAATCCTTTATTTTTTTAAATTTTTTTTAGATTTTGCCAACACCTATTTTATAAGTCTTTCCGTTAAGAGTTGCAACGTCTTTTTGACTTATTAAATATAACCTTTTAGCAACGTCGTTTGCCGTGTAAATTTTAGAAAGTTTACACTCTTTTACAAACTCTAATTTTTCGTCGTTAGAAAGGTGACTATTCATTTGAGTATCAATTAACCCTAAAACAACTTGACATACTGCAATTTTTGAAAAACAAAGTTCTTGGCTTATGGCACGGGTAAAACCACTTACGGCACATTTTGTAGCCGTATAAAGTGCTTCACAACTACCACCTTTTAAAGAAAATATTGAAGAAACGTTTATTATTTTACCTACGCTATTAATCATTTTTTTAACGTATTCTTTACTCGTATTATAAACGCCTTTTACGTTTACGTTAAATAACCTTTCAAAATCTTCAACGCTGGTGTCGATAAAAAGTTTTTGTTTTAACGAAATTCCCGCATTGTTTATAAGTAAATCAATTTTGCCATACTTTCTAAAAACGTCTTCAAACATTTGTTGTACGGCAAAATGGTCTGAAACGTCTGCTTTGTACGTTTCAAACCCTGCGTTTTCCATTTCTTTTGCAATTTGACAACTATTAGCATAGTTTACTATTACGTCGTGTCCTTTACCTTTAAAGTATTGACAAATAGCGTATCCTACGCCACGTGTTCCACCTGTAACTAATACTACCATAAATACAAAAAGCCCAACTTAATTTGTTGGGCCAAAAGTTTTTACTTCTTAACTCTTTCCATATATTCGCCTGAACGAGTATCTACACGGATAACGTCACCTTCGTTTACGAACATAGGCACTTGCATACTAATTCCTGTTTCAAGTTTAACAATTTTAGTTGCGTTTGTTGCCGTATTGCCTGCAACGCTTGGTTCTGCTTCTGTAACAAGTAATTCAACGAAGTTTTCACATTCTACTGAGAATGCTTTGCCCTTATAAAATTTAACTGTAACAGGGTCGTTTTCTTTAATGTATCTTAAAGCATCTTCAACTTGTTCGTAGTTAAGAATGTGTTCTTCAAAATCTTCGTCAAAGAAGTGATAAAGTTCACCGTCACAATAACTATAAGTCATTTTCTTTGTTTCGATTACTGCGTTTTCAAACTTTTCAGTTGGGTTGAAAGTAAATTGTAATACTTTACCGTCCATAACGTTTTTTAACGTTGTTCTTACAAAGGCTGAGCCTTTACCTGGTTTTACGTGTAAAAAGTCGATTACTGTATAAACTTTACCTTCATACTCAATTGTAACACCCTTTCTAATATCGCCTGCTAATACCATAAAAATATTTCTCCTTAAATTGTTTAAAATGTTATATCTACGCTTAAAGCGTCATTAATTTTTTATCGTCTGTCATAAACGACTTGCACTTGTCGTCTAAATAATAGGTATCTTCAATTCTAATACCAAATGAATTTTCCAAATAAATGCCCGGCTCAATAGTAAAAACGTTGCCGTTTTGCAAAACGTCTTGACTTTTGTACGAAAGCCTTGGCGATTCGTGAACTTTTACACCTACGCCGTGCCCTAAGCCGTGAGTGAAAAATTCACCGTATCCATTACTTTCGATAACAGACCTTGAAAACCCGTCCGCCACTTTACAAGGTGTGCCGTTAGTTATATTTTTAACTGCGTTTTCGTGTGCGTTTAATACTACGTTGTAAACTTTGACGTATTCGCTTGACGGAGTTCCAAAATAAAAAGAACGTGTCATATCAGAAGCGTAACCATTAACTACACAACCGAAATCCATTAAGATAGGCGTGTTTGCTTTTAAAGGTACGTTTGACGTTTTGTAGTGTGGAATTGCTCCACCCTTGCCAAAGGCTACGATTGTATCAAACGACGTGTTTGATGCACCGTTTTTCTTAAAATAATATTCTAAAATTGCTGAAAGTTCAAGTTCGGTTATGCCTTCTTTTATATGCTTAATTGCTTGGTAAAACGATTTTTGACAAACCTTGCAACTATTACTAATAAATTCAATTTCTTTTGCCGTCTTTATTTGAGATAATTTAGAATACTGCTCGTCATACTTATAAATTGTAAAGCCGTTTTCCGTAAGCATTGTTGATAAATTGACGGTTGTATATTCGTAAATTAAGCCAACCGATTTTACGTTTTTACTTTTTAAAAAGTCTAACAACTGAACGTCACTTGTAAGTAAAATTTTAGTGTAGTTCGACGACGGAGAGATAGCGTCGTAATAACGCTTGTCTATAAAAACGTATTTTTGATTATCTATAATTACCAAATATCCGTCATCATAACGGCAAGACGTATAATAAAATATAACGTCGCTATCGGTAATGATTACACAATTATTAGTTTGCATTTATTTACCTTAACTAAGCCGACTAATAGCCTGCTATCAAGCAAATTTTAAGCCATTATATTACTTATGTTATAATAATAACATATTATATTAGTTTAGTCAACAATTATAAGTTATTTATTAAGCCTATTTAATTAATTTCGACAAAAAAAGTTTTTAATTTAAACTTTTTAACAAAATTTTACAAATAAAAAAATCCTTGCTTTGCAAGGATATATTTTATCTTAAAGAATTGTAAAGTTCTTTCATTTTTTTTGCGTCAACGTCTTGCGTGCCTGCACTTTCGCTTATAACGTAAGGTTCAGCACCCGTTTTTATTACTGCCGAAATGAAAAGTTCAGGGCTTGGTCCATACTCGTTATCTTCAAAAGTTAAGTGCTTAACTTCACCCTTTTGACCATACATAATTTTTGAAAAATGCACGTGCATATGTTTAAGTTTTTCTTCGCCTAAAACGTGCTTTATAACGTCAAATTCATAAATGAAATCTTCAAGCGTTTTTAAACCGCCTAACTTTCTACAATTTACGTGTCCAAAGTCAATGCAAGGATAGAAAAACGGCGCTATTGTGCAAAATTTTGCAATTTCTTCGGTAGTGCCTATTTGAGCAAATTTCCCCATTGTTTCGGGGCAAATTATCATATCGTCAAAGCCGTTTTCTACGATTTTATCGGCTAAAATTTCAAGCCTTTTATGAGTTAAATTTACGGCTTCTTCTCTACTTAATTTACCTTGTGACGAAGGGTGAAAAACTACCCTTTTTGCGCCCATTATTTTGCCCATTTTGCAAGAGTCTAAAAGGTATTTATAAGACTTTTCAGCCATATCGTCGTCGGGGTTCGCAAAGTTGATAAAGTACGGAGCGTGCACGCTAATTTCAACGTCATTTTCGTCGAAAGCCTTTCTAATTTTTTCGGCTTTTTGCGTAGAGAGATTTACTCCCCTGCCAAACGAATATTCAAATGCGTCAAGCCCCATTTCCTTAACCCAAACTGCCGATTTTTCCGTATCTGAAAAGCCTGCTAATGAAAATGCTAAACTATTGCCACTTGGCCCAAATTTTATCATTTTAACCACCTTTTGTCTTTATTTAACTGCTCTTTTAACTCGTCAACACTATTAAATTTAACGATATCACGAATACGATTTATAAAATAAACAGTTAAGTATTTTCCGTATAAATCGCCGTCAAAATCATTAATAAACGTTTCAATAACGAAGTTGTTTCCGTTAAAAGTAGGTTGAGTTCCTACGTTAGTTATTGCGTCGTAAAGTTTGCCGTTTATTATAGTTAAAGTGTAATAAACACCTTGTTTTAAAGGGTATTTTTCACTATCAATTACTATATTTGCCGTAGGATAACCTATTGTTTTGCCTACTTTTTTACCACTTGTAACAAGCCCTTTTATAAAATAATTGTCGCCTAAATAGTTGTTTACGGCTAAAATATCACCGTCATCTAAGCGTTCTTTTATCGCCGTTGAAGAAATTTTATTGCCTTTTTCATCTTTTAATAATGGTAAAATTTTAACGACAATTCCGTTATTTTTACAAAAATCTTTTAATAAATTTACGTCGCCTTGACCTTTATATCCAAAGGTAAAATCTTCGCCTACAACAAAGCCTTTTACATTGTAAAAAGTCGTTAATTCGTTTAAAAATTCAATGGCACTTTTTTGCATAAACGCACTATTTAATTCTTGTACAACAACTTTTTTTATTCCTATAATATTTAATTTTAACAACCTTTCTTGTAACGAAAATACGTTTTTTTCGCCTTTAAACGCACCTGTAAAGAGTAATGACGTTGGTACGGCATTAAAAGTTGCGGCTAATTCATTAGTGGCGTCAAGTAACTGTTTATGCCCTATATGAATACTATCAAAATAGCCAAGCGCCATTACGATATTATCGTTACTATTAGATTTACTATATTTTAAAATTTCCATATTAATCTTTTATATAAGCCTTAATTTTTAACGATTTATTTTCAATTTCGCCTATTCCTATAAAGCCGTTTTTGTTAAAAATTTTATAAAATCCATTGTCTTTTTCAACTAAAACTTTTCTTCCAAAACTTAATTCGGTATCGTCTTTTTCATTTAAAAAAACACTTTCAAAAGTAACGACGTTTTCAGGTTTAATTAAGTGTTTTTCAATATTAAAATAGTCTAAATCTTCAACGTTAATGCTATTTTCAATAGTAAAACACCCACTTTGAACCCTTGAAAGTTTTGTCATTGTAGCGTACGTACTTAATGCGTAAGCCATATCACGACAAATTGAACGAATATACGTCCCCCCTTTACAATATATAGTAAAGGCGTAACAATTATTTGAAATTTGACTTTCCAACTCGATTTTTGAAATAACAACTTTTTTAGGTGGTAATTCAACTTGAATACCTTGCCTTGCAAGTTGATAACTCCTTTTGCCGTCAACGTTTTTTGCACTATATGACGGAGGCACTTGCATTACTTCGCCGATAAGCGACGGCAATACGCTTAAAATTTGCTCTTTTGTTGGTATAATTGCACTTTCTTTTAAAACTTTTCCGTCACTATCTAACGTGTCTGTTTCATAGCCGAAAGTAAATTCGGCTTTATACACCTTTTCTTTATCTAAAAGGTAATTAAAAAGCCTATTGCACTTACCTATTCCAACAGGCAAAACACCACTTGCTAACGGGTCTAACGTCCCCATATGTCCAATTTTTTCGCCCTTGAACATTTTTTTAATTTTAGTTATAGCATAAGCCGAGGTTATACCACTCGGCTTAAAAATATTTATAAATCCATTCATTTTATAACCTTTGTTTTACGTTATAAGATAATTTGTCGATAACATCTTCTAAATATCCGTTCATTACGACGCCACTTGCTAAAATATGACCACCGCCTCCGTATAACGAAGCAATTTCGTTTACGTTAACTTTGCCTTTACTACGTAAACTTATTTTATAAGTTTTTTCGTTTACTTGAAGAATTGAAACGGCTACTTCTGCCGTATCAACTGAAAGAGCGTAGTCGATAAAACCCTCGGTCATAGACGGGTCTGCACCCGTTCTTTCTAAATCGTTTAACGAAATCGTTAAAAGAGTTAATTTATCGTCAAGCAAGTAACGCATTTTTGAAATAACTTCGCCGTAAAGTTTAGCCCTTTCTTTTGGTTGAGAACGAAACATTTTTTCAGTTATTACGTGTAAATTTGCCCCTTTATCAACTAAACTTGAAACAATTTGCATAGTTTGACTTGTTACGTTAGAGTGTCCAAAATTGCCCGTGTCAGTAACAATACCTAACACTAAACTATTAGCCATATCACTTGTCAATTCAACGCCTAAATTTACGATAAATTTATATAAAATTTCGCAACAAGCACCCGTTATTTCAACGTAATTATATAATGCGTATCTTGAATTTGATATATGATGGTCGATATTTATAGTGTTTTTGTTTGAAAGATAAAGCGGATAGGCTTGTCCTAACATATTATCGCAAGAACAATCGACTGAAATATGCAAGTCGTATTTTTTATCTACTTGATTTGGCAATACGAACTTTTCTACGCCTTTTAAGAAGGCGTATTTTTGAGGAACGACAGAGTCGCACACTATTTTATTTTCAACGCCTAAAACGTCAAATGCCATAGATAAAGCCGTTGACGAACCTATTGTGTCACCGTCTGGTCTATGATGGCTAAAAATTAAAATTGATTTAACTTCGCCGTTTTTTATTGCGTTTTTTACGTAGTTAACAATTTCAGTTATCTTCATTATCTTCCCCATAGGTTATCGTGCTTAAAATTCTATCAATCTTCTCTCCGTACGAAGACGAACCATCTTCAACGAAGCGAAGCATAGGTACAGTCCTTGTACTCATTACTTGTGCTAAACATTTTCTAATTTCAGCACTTGCATTTTTGATTTTTTCAAAAGCCTGCTTCTTTTTTTCTTCGTTTTGAGCATAAATGCTTACAAAAACTTTTGCGTTTTTTATATCGGGAGAAATGTCCACTTCTGTTATAGTGAACATTGCAAGCCCGTCTGTAAGCATTAATTTATTAGTGATAATATCGTAAATAGCCTTTCTAAATTCGCTATCTAACCTTTGATTTCTTCTTGATTTCATATTACGCCTTTTGTTCTTCTATTGTATAACATTCGATAAAGTCGCCAACCTTAATATCGTCAAACCTTTCGATAGATATACCGCATTCGTAGTTAGTTTGAACTTCTTTAACGTCGTCTTTGAAACGTTTAAGTTGTAATACGTTACCTTCACAAATCATAACGTCGTTCCTGTAAATACGCAATTTACCACTACGAACGATTTTACCATCGACAACGTAACAACCTGCAACCGTGCCAACGCCTGAAATTTTGAACGTTTCACGAACTTCGGCTTTACCATTGTAAACTTCTTTAAATTTAGGAGCAAGCATACCTTTCATTGCTTGTTTAATATCTTCGATTGCTTCGTAAATTATTCTATAAAGTTTAACGTCGATTTTGCTTGATTCTGCAAGCGCCCTTGCCTTAGGGTCTGGACGAACGTTAAAGCCTATGATAATTGAATTAGAAGAATCGGCAAGGCTAACGTCAGTTTCAGAAATAGCACCAACTGCTGCGTGAATAACGTTTACTTGTACTTCTTCATTAGAAAGGTCGGTAAGTGATTGTTTTACCGCTTCAACCGAACCTTGAACGTCGGCTTTAACAATAAGATTTAACGTCTTTAAATCACCTGTTGAAATTTTTGAGAATAAGTCGTCAAGAGAAACTTTTTGTTGTTCTCTAATCATACTTTCTCTTTCTTTATTCTTTCTTTCGTTAGCAACTAAAATTGAAAGTTTTGCTTCTTCAACAGCATAAAGCATATCGCCTGCGTTTGGAACTGATTCTAAACCTAAGATAGATACAGGCATTGATGGACCTGCCGTTTTAACGTTTCTACCTTTGTCGTCTATCATAGCCCTAACTTTACCACTTATAGTGCCTGCAACTAAATAATCGCCTACTTTAAGTGTACCGTTTTGAACTAAAACAGTTGCCATAGGACCTTTACCTTTATCTAATTTTGCTTCAACGATTACACCTTTTGCCATTCTATCAGGATTTGCTTTTAATTCTTTCATTTCTGAACTAATTAAAATTGTTTCTAATAAATCGTCTATGCCTTGACCTGTCTTTGCAGAAACGGGTACGAAAGATACGTCGCCACCCCATTCTTCAATTAAAACTTCTTGGTCGGCAAGACCTTTTTTAACCCTTTCGATATCTGCCGTTGGTTTATCAACTTTGTTTGCAGCAATAATAATTGTAACGCCTGCCGATTTAGCGTGGTTAATTGCTTCAATAGTTTGAGGCATTATACCATCGTCACAAGCAACAACGATAATTGCTATATCTGTAAGTTTTGCACCCCTTGCACGCATTTGAGTAAAGGCTGCGTGGCCTGGTGTATCAAGAAACGTAATTTGTTCGCCGTTTACGTTTACCGTATAAGCACCGATATGTTGAGTAATACCACCTGCTTCGCCACTTGTTACACTTGTCTTTCTAATATAGTCTAAAAGAGAAGTTTTACCGTGGTCAACGTGACCCATAACGGTAACAACCGGTGGACGTTTGATAAATTTTGCTTCGTCTTCCGTTTCGTCGGCAAAACCTTCGGTTAAAACGTCTTCTGCCGTTTTATCAAGTTTAAGTTCAAGTTCAATACCTAAACCTGCGGCAATAAAGCCTGCCGTATCGTAGTCAATAGAATCGTTAATAGTTTTCATAACGCCTTCTTTGAATAAAATTTTAGTAATTTCAATTGCTTGAATACCTAAAAGTTCACTTAATTCTTTAATTGATACGATTTCTTTTGTAACGACTGCCTTTTCAATTTTTATTGTTTGTGTTACAGTTTCTTTTGTTTTATCCTTTTTTCTAACCTTTCTGTAACCCGTCTTATTTTCGTCAAAGTCGTCAATACTCATTTGACCTTTAATTAAAGACTTTTTATTAACAACTTTTTTATCTTCGTAGTTGTTCTTTTCGTTATTTTTCTTTTTTGATTGACGAACGTTACTTTCCTTTGGTACGTAAGTTTCAGGAGCAGTGAAAGTGGCTTGTGGTCTTGATTGACCAAATTGACCTTGCTTTCTTTCAGGTCTTTCACCTTGGTTATTATCCCTTTTCTTTTGACCTTGATTATTGCTTTGTGGTACGTAAGTTCTTTTTTCAGGTCTTGCACCACCCTTATTAGCGTCTTTTTGTACAGGTTTTGCCGTTGGTACAAATACCCTTTTACCATTTATGATAACGATATTAGGATTATCAGTTTTTTGAACGACAGGTGTTTCTGCAACCTTTTCTTCTTTTTTGTCTTCAATAACGGTAGCAGGTTCTGTTTGAACTTCTGTTTCAACTTGCACTACTTCTTCAACTTTTGTAGATTTCTTTTTAGGAGTAGGGGCAACTTCTGGTTCTTTTTCTACAACTTGCACTACTTCGTTTTGAACTTCGGTTACAACTGCCGATTGTTCTTCAATAGCAAGAAGTTCTGCTTGTTTTTCCCTTTCCTTTCTTTCTTTTTCAAGTGCTTGTTTTTTATCTACTATTTTTTTATTTACGCTTTTTAAAGACGCTTTTAAACTGCTTAAAACGTCTGAACTTTTATCGCTTTTTAAAATTTCTCTAATGGATATAATTGCTTGTTGTTGTTTGTTATTGTTTTTTTCCATAATTTATTCCATATCCTCCCGAATACTTTACAAAGTGGCTATCAAGATTATCTAAAATTGCATTTGCTAAACTATCGTCTTCAACGGCTAATAATTTACAATGCTCTTTATTAACAATGTCTTCAACCTTGTTGTCAACGCTTATTATAAGCGTTGAATTTAATTTTTTTGCTATTTTTAAAACTTCGTCAAAAGTGTTATTAGACGCCGTAGCACAAAGTATTAAAACTTTTACGCTTTTTTTAATTGTTTTAATAGCGTTTACGCCACACCTTAATTTTTTTGCCCTTAACGAAAAACCTATAAAGGTTAAAACTTTACTCTTTTCCAAAAAATTCCCCCCTGATAGTGTCGTACACTTCGTTAGGTATTTCCATTAAAAAAGCACGATTTAACAACTTGTTTTTTAATATTTTGTTCATACATTCTGCATTGTCGCACACGTAAGCACCTCTACCCGACGCTTTGCCGTGTCTATCAACGCTAAAAACGTTATCCTTGCTTTTTACTATGCGTATAAGTTCTTTCTTTGCCCTTTCTGTTTTACAAGCAATACAAGTTCTTATAGGTATTTTCTTTACTGCCATATTAACTCCATTTATTCGGTTATATTTTTAATTATTCTTCGTCGATTATTGATGTATCTTCAACTATGTCGCCATATTCTTCGATTGCCTTAGATTGGCTTTTAACGTCAATTTTCCAGCCCGTTAATTTTGCTGCTAAACGTGCGTTTTGACCATCTCTACCAATAGCAAGAGAAAGTTTATCGTCTGGTACGATTACCCTTGCAGACTTATCGTCAATCATTGTTACGCTTAAAACTTTTGCAGGTGCTAATGCTTTTGCAATAAATTCAAGTGGGTCTTCACTCCATTCGATAATATCGATTTTTTCGCCACCTAATTGTTCAGTAACGGCACGAACACGCATACCTTTGTTACCTACGCAAGCGCCAACTGCGTCAATTTGCTTATCTTCACTATAAATAGCAACTTTGCTTCTTTGTCCTGGCTCACGTGAAACTGATTTAATTACAACAGTGCCTTGTTTAATTTCAGGAACTTCGTTTTCAAAAAATCTTTTAACAAGGTTTGGAGATGTACGTGAAACGATAATTTGCGTATTTTTGCCTATCGTTCTTACCCTTTTGATATATACGATAATTTTATCGTTAAGTTGATATTTTTCGCCTGAAACTTGGTCTTGTGGTAACATAACGCCTTCAAGTTGACCACTTGCAAGTTCTACGTAAACGTTGCCGTTTTCAACTTTTCTTACGATTGCGGCTTGAATTTCATTTTCTTTTTCTTCAAATTCTAAAATAGAATTAGCCTTTTCTGCTTCCCTTACCTTTTGTAATACGCCTTGCTTTGCAGTTTGAGCGGCAATTCTTGAAAAATCCCTTGGAATAAATTCTTTTTCAAAAGTATCGCCCATTTTGTATGATTTTTTATATTGTCTTGCTTCTTCAAGAGTAATTTCTTTATTAGGGTCAACAACTTCTTCAACAATGGTTTTTACCATATAGAATTTAATTGAACACTTTTCTTCATTAATTTTAACTACGCAATCACAAGCGTCAACACCTAACTTTTTGTATGCAGAAGCAAGCGATGCTTCTAACTTTTCTAACAATTCTTGCTTATCAATACCTTTATTAGCAAGTTCGTCCAAAGCCATAAAAAATTCTTTACTAATCATTTTCGTCTCCTTAATACGTTTATTTTAATCAAATATAATTGCTTGATTTATTTTCGCTATTTTGTTAAGTTCAATTTTTAATTGAACGTTATTTTCATTTATCACAACGTTGTTACCGTCGTAAGAAACAAGTTCGCCTTCATAAAACTTTTTGCCGTTTAATGGTGCGTATAACTTTAATTCTACCATTTTACCGATATTCTTTTCAAAATCCCTTGCCGTTTTAAAAGGTCTATCTACTCCCGGGCTTGATACGTTTAACGTATATGCTTGTGGGTACGGGTCAAACTCGTCAAGCGGTGCATTGATAGTGTTATGAAATAATTCGCAAGTGTCAAGGTCAACGCCACCTTCTTTATCAATGTAAATTGTTAAAGATGGGTTTTTGCTAACTTTAAATTCAACTTCAACTATTTCTAAATTTAAACTTTCGGCATAAGGTTTTAAAAATTCAAATATACTTTCATTTGATTTTGCTTTCATAAAACCCCCTATAAAACAATTTGAGAGTGACTTTTTTAGTCACCCTCAAACACAAGCCTGTATAATCTACGATTATATTAACATATTTTATAACTGATTGCAAGCATTTTAAACGCTTTTTGCAATTTTTTAGTTAAATTTTAAAATTTTTTATCGTTTTTGCCATTTCTATTAACGCTCGTGCCGTTGCATCGGCATCGGAAAGCGCCCTATGATGACGAAATTCTATTGAATAATGTTCGCACACCGTATTTAATTTGTGATTTTTTAAGCCAGGTAAAAACTTGCGTGCTAACGTGCAAGTATCAACTATATTATTTTTTAATATATACCCGTTTTCTTTGCCTGCCTGTCTTAAAAATTTAAAGTCAAAGTCGGCGTTATGCCCTACGAAAATAGTATCTCCTAAATATTTATAAAAATCGTGGTAAACTTCTTCAATTTTTGGTGCTTCTTCAAGCATTTCGTCAGTTATACCCGTCAATTTTATGTTGTCTTCCGTCAATTTCACAAGAGGGTTTACAAGCGTTTGAAAACTACTTACTATTTTGCCGTTAATTATTTTTACAGCGCCTATTTCAGTGATTTTTTCAGTCGATACGTCTAACCCTGTCGTTTCAATATCGACAACGGTAAATTCTTTTTCATTAAACCACGTAGGAGTTGGCATTTCTTCAAAAAATAAATCGCCTTGCGAAACGGTTGTTACTTCTTTTGGCTTTATAAGTTTATATTTAGAACCTGCCCTTTTAGACGGTTTTTCGTTAGGCGTATAGTTTTTTGGAAATTCGCATAAATGAATACCTTTTATCGTTAAACTTAAACTGCCGTTAAAATCTTCGTTTTCACAACGCATTATAACTACGCTATTTTCACCTAATTTTCTAAGTTTTTTAAGTTTATCTTGTGCCGACGTAAAAAATCTGCCCGTCATTTTACCCGTGTAATCATCAAAAGTTATTACAAAAAACGGCTTATTGTTCTTAGTTTCTTTTTCAATAATTTGCTCAATTTTACCACATAAAATTAACGAACCCTTAGTGTTTTTAGCATCGTCAATATAAACTGCCGTATCGTAAAGTTTATCGTCTAAAAACTTTTCAACGCTACACATTTTTACAAAACGATTAGGCACGCTATCTAAATCACTTTCGTTAACCGTTTCTAACTCGTATTCGCTTATACTTTCTTCTTTTTGGACTATTCTAATTTCTCCGATAAAATCGTTTACGTAATTATTACGTAAATATTCGTCGCACTTGTTTATAAAAGACGTTCTTTCGCAATAATCGTAAATCGTTTTATCAATGTTTACGTAGTATTTTATATTGTTTTTAGTGACAATCGTTTCAATGCCGTCTAACGATATAAAATGCTCTATCGTATAAAACTTTTCTTTAACGAAAGTTAATATTGCTTTTTTTGTAATATCGCCGTCGGCAATAGCCTTTTCGATAACAATTTCAACGTCAATACCGTTTAAACTTTTTATAAACTCACTTTGGATATAGTTTTTATCCGTTTCGTTTACGGCTACGTTTGATATTATCGTTACGTAAACTTTATTTTCACTTTCTATAAAAGTTACGGCTTTAATTCTTAATTCGCCTTGTATATTTATTAAGTTGGTTAAATTTTTTAATAAAATATCACTTTTCGTTTGCAATTTCTTTAATTATCCTAATAAATTCTTCTTCTGCACTATCAAATGCAACTTTCTTTACAATTTCGCCTTTTTTGAAAATGACGCAAAATTCTTTTGAGCCTGCTATACCTACGTCGCAATCTTTGGCTTCGCCCGGGCCGTTTACCACACAACCCATTACGGCTATTTTTAACGGCTTTTTAATGCCTGCCGTTAACTTCTCAACTTTATTTGCAAGCGATATAGAATCGTAATCACACCTACCACAAGTTGGACAAGAAATAACTTCTACTCCTTCACTTTCTAACCCACAATATTTGAGTATTTTTTTAGCAACGGCAACTTCTTCGATAGGGTCGGCTGTTAAACTTACCCTTAATGTATCGCCGATATTATCAAGCAAAAGAGAACCTATACCAATACTGCTTTTAATAATTCCACTATTTAACGTACCTGCTTCGGTTACGCCGATATGTAAAGGATAATCGGTTTTAGATTTTAAATATCTATACGCTTTTACCGTTAATGGCACGCTACTTGCTTTTGTTGAAATAACTATGTTATTTACTCCGTATTTTTCAAGGGCGTAAACGTTTTTTAAAGCACTTTCAACAAGCGAAATTTCGTTTTTGCCGTATTTAGATAAGAATTCTTTTTCAATACTGCCCGTATTTGAGCCTACCCTAACGGGTATATTATATTCTTTAAGACAATCGGCTACCATTTTAATTTTACTTTCATCACCGATATTGCCCGGATTAATTCTTACCTTATCTACGCCGTTTTCAATACTTTTTATTGCAAGTTTATAATCAAAATGTATATCGGCCACGATAGGAATATTAATATTTTGTTTGATAAGTTTTATGCTTTTAGCGTCTTCTTCGTCTCTAACTGCTACCCTAACGATATCGCAACCTGCATTTTGCAATTTAATAATTTGGTCAATCGATTGCTCAACGAAAGACGTTTTAACGTTAGTCATTGATTGAACGCTTATTTTATTGTTGCCACCTATAAAAAGGTTGCCTACTTTTACTTGTTTTGACATTTTTACCTACTTATTTATTCATATCGTAAATTCTTTTTAAACCTTCAAGAGTTAACATCCTATCGGTTTTATTTATGCAAGAAACTTCTTTTGCTATAACTTCACCCATACCACCCGTTGCGATAACTTGGACGTTTTGGTCGTTAAGTTCGTCTTTTATCTTTTTAACGATATTTTCAACTAAACCTGCAAAGCCGTATATTATACCTGCTTGCATACAAGAACGTGTGTTTTTACAAATAATGCTTTTTGGTGGAACAAGGTCTATCATAGGTAATTGTGCCGTGTTAGAAACTAATCCTTCAAGCGAAGTTTTAATGCCCGGAGCAATTACTACGCCTATTAAAGCACCGTCTTTTGTTATAACGTCGAAGGTTGTTGCCGTACCAAAATCGATAACGATTAAATTTTTGCCTTTGCCGTATTTATTGTAAGCCGAAACGCAATTTGCGATAATATCTGCACCTACTTCTTTTGGAGAGTCTGCTTTAATATTTATTCCCGTTTTAACGCCTGCTCCTACGATTATAGGAGTAACGTTAAAGAAATATTCGCACATATGAATTATCGTGTAGTTTAAGTTTGGTATAACAGAAGATAAAATAATTCCGTCGATGTCTTTTCTTGCTATATCGTTGCTTGCTAATAAATTAATGAGTGTTGCACCATATTCATCTGCCGTCCTTGTATGACGTGAAGATACCCTGTACGATGCTTTTAATTTTTCGCCGTCGAAAACGGCATATTTAATGTTTGTGTTACCTATATCGATACATAAAATCATAATTTTACCCCTTAAAATTAATTGCTTTAAACACTCTATTTAACGTAGGTGCTACAACTAAATTTATAGCAAGTTCTATAAAAAAGTTAAAAGTTACGATAGAAACTAATATAAATTTTAATACGTTTTGACCATTTGCCATAGTGTAAACTGAATTAGTCATAAATAAACAACCTATAACAAATAAAGTTGTGTTTACGATAGGCACGATAGCCGAAGCGACAAAGGTAGCAACGATTTTATTGCTTCTAGCAATAGAGTTATAAATTAATCCACTTAAAAAGCCTGCAACCGTTGTTTTTAAAAGACATGTGAGTGCAACGACGATAGGGTCGCCTGCCCATATTATTGTATAAAAAGGCGCAATACCCATAATAACTTGGATAAGCACGACAACGCCACAAACAAAACCTGTTAACGCACCTACTTTTGCTCCAAATAAAATACCACCAAGCACAATAGGGATAAGAGTGAAATTGAGTTGAACGACACCGATTGAAACGGTGCCACCTACTGCTTGCA
Source organism: Christensenellaceae bacterium (assembly GCA_045645865.1). GTDB lineage: Bacteria > Bacillota > Clostridia > Christensenellales > Borkfalkiaceae > HGM11412. The sequence continues at coordinate 71,373 of JAZRJP010000019.1, forward strand.
ACACTATTACTAACGCTATCAAAATAGCAATACCCGTGATTTGCTTGGCGGATAAGTTTAATTTATTACCCATAATAACCTCCAATCGAGTTCTAAAAAGATACCCGTAAGAAAAATTAAAAAATATGTAATCAAACCCGTAGTGGTGTTTGTATATTTATATTTTAATACAAAATTAAAAAAAATACAAGTGTAGTAACAAAATTTTATAAATTAAAATAGAATATTATTGATAGCCTAAATTACGGCTAATTTGGAGGAATAAATTTATATGTTTAATTGTTTCGGTTTTAACAATGATAATTGCAGTCTTTACATACTTATAATTCTTTTAGTGCTTTGCCTTTGTGGTAATGGTTGCTTAAACGATATTATAAACAAAATTTGCAACTCTGGTTGCATTTTACCTATTGCTATTGCGCTTTTACTTTGCTGTTCAAATAAACCATGTGCTAAACCTTATGGCTTAAACGGCGGTTGCGGCTGCAAATAATAAAAACTAAATGGTAGCATTTGCTACCATTTTTTATTGCCTTTTAATACCCTAAAAATTCAACGCCTTTTAATAAAACTTCGTTGATTAATTCGTTTTTTAATGAGTAAAAGACAATTTTGCCTTGCCTTTTATACTTAACTACGCCCATATCACGAAGCAAGCGTAATTGATGCGAAACAGTGGTTTGATTTAAATTTAACGTTTTAGATATATCGCTAACACACATTTCGCTAATTGCAAGGGCTGACACCATTTTTAATCGTGTTAAGTCTGAAAAAATACTAAAAAATCCTACAAGTTCTTGCAAAATTTCGTCGCTTGGGACGTAGTCTAATATTAGGCTTTGAACTTTTTTATCAAGAAGTAAACAACTACCGTTTTGTTGCATAAAAAATACTTCCTTTAAATTATTTTGCATCTTTCGTTTATTTAATTATACTTTGTAAAAATAAATGTGTCAATTTTAACATAATATAAAGTTTTGTCGCATATCGTAGAATAAAGATAATTTTTGTAAAAAGGAGATTTTATGAACTGCAACAATATTGCTATTGTAGGATTATTATTCTTACTTACGAATAACGGTACAATATCACTTACACAATGTTTACTTTTAGGGGCACTTTTAACAACTACCTCTAATTGCTTGTGTCAACAAACGGTATAAAGTATAAAAACTTAAAAACTTTTGTTTTTAAAAATTATAGCACGCTACTTATTAGCGTGCTATTTTTTATACTTTTATTGCTTTTAAATTTTTACCAACGACTGCCGATGCCATTTTAGATATATCATAATCTTTTGCACATTTGTTTACGTCTTCAAGCGTTACGCTTTCAATTTGTTGTAAACGCTTTTTAAAATCGTAAATTTCACCCGTCATTAAATAATGTTTAGCAAATAACCTTGACTTTATCATGGCCTTGTCTTCACTAAATACGCAACCTGCTTTAAGTTGAACTTTTACCTTTTCAAATTCTTCTTGCGTGATGCCTTTATTAAAATCGGCTAATAATTCTTTTATGCTTTCGTACGCTTCGTCTAACCTGCTTCCATTTAAGCCTGCGTATATACCACAAAAAGCACTGTCTTTATATCTATAAGTAAATGAGTAAACTGAATAAGCAAGCCCTAATTCTTCCCTTATTTTTTGAAATAATCTACTACTCATACCACCGCCTAAAACGTTGGCACAAATTTCACTTGCCACGCTATCTTTATGTCCGTAAGGTACGGTTGGAAAAACTAAACATAAATGGGCTTGTTCAATTTCTTTACTTTTATATAATTGTTTTGGCGAATTGTTTAATTCGTAATATGGTAACGATGCTACTTCGCCTACGTTTATTATAGGTAAAAGATGTTTTGTAACAAAATTATCGGCTTCTTCTAACGTGATATCGCCAACAAACGAAACGCAAGTGTTTTTTGCTACGTAAAATTTCTTAATATACTCTAAAACGTCTTGTTTTGTAAAAGATTTTACGTTATTTGCCGTACCTAAAATTGTTCTACCATAACCCGTATCGCCGTAAAAGGCTTGGCACGCTAAATCAAAGCAAACGTCGTCAGGCGAATCTTCACTCATATTTATTTCTTCTATAATTACTTGTTTTTCTTTTTCGGCGTCCTTTTCGTTATACACTGAACTAAATACGGCTTTTGACATAATTTCAAAAGACTTTTCGGCATATTCTTTTAAGCATTGTGCGTAATAGCAAGTGCAATTATAAGAAGTGTATGCGTTGTAACTTGTTCCGAAAGAATCTAATACATTTGAAAGTTCAAAAGAATTATATTCTTTTGTTCCTTTAAAATTCATATGTTCGATATAGTGTGATATACCATTGTTTTTTTCGTCTTCATTGATTGTTCCTGCATTTACCATTATTGAAAATGATACAGACGAAGAACCACCTTCACTAACTATTAATGTTAATCCGTTTTCGTATTTTTTTAATTTATTCATATTTCTCCGTTTATACGGGCTGTAATTGACAACACTTTGAAACGGTTACCATTTTAAGCCCTTTATTTTCAAGCGTACTTATTATTTTGGGCAACGCTTTTAAAGTATGCTCTTTGGGATGCATTAAAATTAAGTCGCCACCTATTGTGTTTTCAGTTGCTCGTTTTATTATTATTTTTATATCGCTATCACGCCAATCGATAGTGTCCTTCGACCACATTATGGTTTTATAGTTTAAACTTTCAGCCACTTTAAGCGTTGTTTTAGAATACGCCCCAGATGGCGGAGCAAATAAGTTCATTTCTAAACCCGTAATAGACTTTATAAGTTTATGCGTAGCCATAATTTCTTCTTCGTTTTGGCTTTCCGTTAATTTTTTATGGTCTTTATGAAGATAGCCGTGATTACCTATTTCATGCCCTTCTTCATAAATGCGCTTAATAACTTCACTATCTCTCGTAGCAAAAATGCCACCTATGAAAAAGGTTGCTTTTACTTTCTTTTCGTTTAATACGTCTAAAATACCACTGACTATTTGACTATTTTCGTAAACGTTGAACATTAAGGCAACTTGTTCGTTTTCTCTATTGCCGTTATATAAAACGCTGTTACTATCTTTACCGTATATCATAATACTATTAGTTGGTATTATTGAAAACGTAAAAACTATCGCTACAAGTATTATTAGTATTGAATTAGTAATTATTCTTACTCTTGATTTTCTCATTAAAATACCCCTACTTATACAATATAGTTTTAGGGGTAAAATAATTCCTATTAATAGAGAATATCTTTTATTATATTGATATATACAAGCGATGCTTCCTTTACTCTTTTATTAAATTCATCTGCACCACCCTTGCCGTCTGAAATTGATTTTATAATAATAGTTGGGATATTATTATTTTTACAAGTTAATAAAATGCCTGCACTTTCCATATCGCAAACGCTTGCGTTAAAAGTTTTATTTAAATATTCTTTAATATTTTCGTCGGCTACGAACTTATCGGCAGATGCACATATAACCGTTTTTATTGTAGGATATTTTTTACAAACTTGGTCAAAAAGTGAGTTTGTTGCACTAATTATAGGACTATCGTAATTAGGATATTGTCCTACTTCTACGTCGTCAATTTGGCTTAAATCAAAATCGTAGTGAACAACCCCTTTTACAAAAACGGTAGAAAGTAAGCCTATTTGCTCGTCCAAACTACCACTTACTCCAAAATTAAGTATTAATTCTACACCAAACTTGGTTATTAATAATTGTGTTGCAGACGAAGCAAAAATTTCGCCTATTCCACTTTTTATAAGATAAATTTCTTTACCATTTATTTCAAAATTAATTATTTTATAGTTACCTACGCTAATTTCATTTTTAGTTTCGACTAAACTTTGTAAAAATGGAGAAATTTCTTTATCCATAGCAACTACAAGACCGATTTTTTTGTATTGATTATTAAACATATAAATACCTCGTAACACAATGAGTGTTATTTTAATAAAATAGTATATGAAAGTTTTTATTTTAGATAACGGATTAAACCTTACGAACTATCTAAAAGCCTTAAAAGAGTGCAAGGTTAAAGTTGTTTTTTCTAAAAATATTGAAAAAAGTAAAAAATGTGATGCGTTACTTTTAACAGGTGGTGGTGACGTTTTACCTTATTTTTACGGCAAAAACAAAAGTTTAAGTGATAAAGTTGACGTAAATTTAGATATTTTAGAATTTACGCTTATTAAAAATTTTGTTTTAAAAGGCAAAAAGATATTAGGCATTTGCAAAGGTATGCAATTATTAAACGTATATTTTGGTGGCACTTTATATAAAAACGTTCCTTACCATTATAGTAAAAAATACGATTTATACCACACGATTACAACGACTGAACCTTGCTTTTTAAGCCATTTATTTTCAAGTAAAATAGTGGTCAATTCAGCACATAGACAAACTATTAATAAACTTGGTGAAAATTTAACTATTTTGGCAAAAAGTAATGACGGTACAATAGAAGCAATTAAGCACGATTATTTACCTATAATTGCTACGCAATTCCACCCTGAAAGACTTTCAGAAAATTTTAGAAAACCTTTTTTTGATTATTTTATTAATAAACTGTAATTATTTTGTAAAAGTTTTACACCAAACGGGTGCTTTTTCAATAAATTGTTGGTTGTTTTCAGTTTTAGCAAGCATTTCAAGAACTGATTGACTTGCATTTTCGTTTTTAACAAAATACCTTCTAATTTGATAAGCACAATCTAATTCTTGTTCGGTTAATAAAAGGTCGTCTCTTCTTGTTCCTGAACGATAAAGGTCTATGGCAGGAAAAACTCGTCTTTCAGATAATTCCCTTGATAATATAATTTCCATATTGCCCGTGCCTTTAAATTCTTCGTAAATAACGTCGTCCATTTTAGAACCCGTTTCAATTAAAGCCGTGGCTAAAATTGTTAAACTACCACCATTTTCGATATTCCTTGCTGAACCGAAAAACTTTTTAGGATATTGAAGTGCAACAGGGTCGATACCACCCGACAACGTTTTACCACTTGACGGCAAGGCTGTATTATTAGCCCTTGCTAATTTTGTGATAGAATCAAGTAAAATAACAACGTCTTCACCACATTCAACAAGCCTTTTTGCCCTATTTAAAACGTTTTCACTTGCTCTTAAATGATTTTCCGCCGATTCGTCGAAAGTAGAATAAATTATTTCGCAATTACAATAACGTTTTAAGTCGGTAACTTCTTCGGGTCTTTCGTCGATTAATAATATGATAAGTTTTATTTTAGGATAATTTGTTTCTATTGATTTTGCTATTTTTTTAAGTAAAGTTGTTTTACCTGCCTTTGGTGGAGCAACTATTAACCCTCTTTGACCTTTACCGATAGGACATAATACGTCGATTGCCCTTATTGATAAATCGTCCAAACTATCTTGACGTTCTAACGTAATTCTTTGGTCGGGATAGCAAGGTGTTAAGTCGTCGAAATACGGCCTTTTTGCTATTTGCTTAATGGTTAAAGAGTTTATTGTTTTTATTGCTTTAAGCGACGGAGAAGAATCGGTTTTTTGTGCAACGCCAACTATGAAATCTCCCTTTCTAAGTTTAAAAAACTTAATGGTGTTTTTTGATACGTGTATATCTGAAATACCGTTCATTTCATAATTTTTGCCCCTTAAAAAGCCGTAACCTTCTGGCAATATTTCTAAAAGCCCTGAAACGGTAAAAGTTTCAACCCCTTGCTCTTGCTCGTTATCGTCTTCTCTAACGTTATTAGGTGAAAAAGTATCTTCAACGTAATTTTCTTCAACCTTAATAGGCTTTCTGCCCCTACCACTACGAACAGGGACGTGTCCGTCTTGTATTTTTAAAATAGAAGTAATAATTTCGTCTTTTGTTTTTAACGACGGAGTGTCGCCTAATTCACGTAAAATTCTACGTAAATCGTTTATACCTAATTTTTTAAGACTTTCTTTTGTAAAAGTGAAATTTTCGTATTTACTCATAATATCCCCTTTAATTTTATATTTTTATAAATGCGTATCTGCAATTTTTTGAAACGGCGTCTTCAAAATTTAAACTGCCGTCGTATTCTATATATCGTTTGTTTTGTAAAAACTCGCACGGCGTTGCTACGTCGATAATTGAGCCGTTTACTTTATAGTGCATAGGTATTGTTAATTTTGCGTTGATATTTTCGGCGTAATAGGTTGCCGTTTTACTATCAATAGTATATTTCCCACCTATGCAAATTAATAATAAATCAACTCCTTTAAGTAGGTTTATTAAATTTTTATTATCGTCTTCACCAAAATCGCCTAAAAAAGCAATTTTATAACCGTCAAGAGTAAAAAGTAGCACGTTGTTTTCGCCACGAAGTTTCCCTTTGTTATTGTCGTGATAAGTTTTTATTATGGTAAAATTTTCGTTAGATTTATCAACTAACTTTTCATAATCGACAATACTTTTATTGTCGTGGTCGAAATGGCTATGCGACGTGAAAAGATAGGTTGCTGATTCTTTTACTTCTTTAAGCCCTACGTCTTTAAAAGGGTCTAAACAAATAGAATATTCGTTACCTGTAATTTTAAAGTATGAATGACCAAAATATTCAACTAACATAAGTTTCCCCCTTTTTTTACTTCAACGTAATATTCGTTGTTTGTAGTTTCACCCATAATTACGTCGTAATTAAGCGTCAATTTAAAATATTCGCTCGTTTCTTCAATATTAATTTTATAACAAAAAAGAGTTGCGTTTAACCTAAAATTATCAACGTTTATTTCAAAATCGGTTGAAACGTTTTCGCTTAAAATGCAAGTATAGTTGACTTGACCTTTACGTGATAAACGAACTTGATTTTTTGAAATAAATAAAGTAGTTAAAGTGGCATTGCCATCTTCAACGCTTTGGTAAGAAATTTTTATTAAATTGTTGTTTTTTGAAAATTCGCCAAAAAGATTAGAAGCCGTAACTTGCCCACCGTTATTTAAGCAAGTATAAATTGAAAAAAGTTCCATAAAAATATAAGTTTGTTAAAAAATAAGAAATTTTTAAAGATTTGTAATATTGATTAAAAAAAATATTGCTATTAAGACTAAACCGACGCTTTTTATCCGGTTTTTTATAGATAAAGTAAATATATATTTATTATATACTTAAAATTTTCAAAAGTAAACAATATTTTAAAATTATTTTGTAAAAATATCTTATTTAAGTATGAATTTTGTAAAAAATAATTTAATAT
>JAZRJP010000020.1:0-5599 GCA_045645865.1 Christensenellaceae bacterium
TTATGATTTTTTATATTTTATCATATATTTAATTTAAAATCAATAATAAATATTTTTTATAATTAAAAACGCCCTACTACGTAGGGCGAATTTTAGTGCAATTAAATTTTTTATAAAAATGGTCGAATTTTGTAAAAATCAATTTTTTAGTAAATACTCTAATAAAGCGTTTACACCTTCTAAAATATCTTGATAGGTTACGTCAAAATTGCCTGTATAATAAGGGTCTGCAACACTTCTTGAATTAGGTGTAAAATCCAATAAAAGTTTAACTTTATTTTGCTTGTCGCCGTCAAAAAGAGCCGTCATTTTTCTTATATTATAGTCGTCCATACCTATAAATAAATCGTATTTTTCATAGTCGGATTTACTAAGTTGAACGGCACGTTTTTTAGAACAATCAATGCCTAACGAATTTAATATTTTTTGTGTGCCATAGTGCACGGGACTTCCTATTTCATAAGTGCTTGTAGCCGATGAATTAATAATAAAATTCTTTTCTAAATTTCTTTTTTTAACAATATCTTTCATTATAAATTCTGCCATAGGACTTCTACAAATATTTCCAAGGCAAACGAACATAATTTTTTTCATAAAATCCTTTAAATAGGCTTGTTAGTTGAAGGAGAAACGCCTATATGTTTGCAATAATTTTGGTAAAAAGTTGCGTACTGAGAATAGCCTACCATTAAACATGCTTCCGTTGCAGGTACACCCTTTCTAATAAGAGCCCTTGCTAAGTATATTTTTTTAATGGTAACGTATTTGTTTAACGAAACGTTCATAAAACTTGAAAACTGATGGCTAAGCGTCGATTTTGAAACGCCTATGCTTTTAGCAATACACTCAATATTTAAAGGTTTAGTGATATTTTCGTTAATAAAAGCAATAGCGTTTTTAACAACTTCGTTAGCGTCGATAGGAGTAACGGGAGTTATATGTTCAAAATCCATAATTTTTGAAAGTTCGCATATAAGTTGCATTATGTAAGAGATAAGTTTTATTCTTATAAGAGCATTGTTTTTTAACTTAGCCGTTTCAAAAAATATGTTTTTTAAGTTCGTGTCTTTTACTATATCGTTTTGCACGATTTTATAAAAATAATTGTTTGTAAAAACCGTTTTATCAATAGTGATATTTGCCTTTTGAAGCATTGCTTCAATAATATCGTAATCAAACAAAATAACTATTCTTTCATAGTCTTTACTTTTAATTTTTATAGAGTGAATTTCGTTGGGGGGAACGATAATGATATCGTTTTTCTTAACAGGGTAAACAACCCCTTCGATAACGTACTCAATTTCGCCTTGAACTAAATACAAAACTTCAAATTGAGTGTGCGTTTCAGGGCCGTAAACGGTGTCAATTTCAACCCCAGAAGATAACGAATGATGAAACAAAAAATCGTCAGTTGCTTCGTTGTGTTTGTTAATAATGTTATTCATATAGAAATTATAGCACAATTTTTAATATAAAACAAATTTTTATTATATAAAATGCAAACTTTTTTGCACGATTTTATATGTTTTTTGCAAAATATCATATTTACAATCTTGTTTATGTGTGGTAAAATACTTATAGATAGCGTTTACATTATAATGTAAACCTAAAAATTTAACGTTTAATTTTAGGAGATTTAAAATGAAAGTTGTATTATGTAAGGACAGTAACGACCTTGGCAGACAAGCATCAATTCAAGCAACTGCATGTATTAAAGAAGCAATTGCAAAAACAGGTAACGCACGTATTTTATTATCTACGGGTGCATCTCAATTCACGTTCTTTGAACACTTTGTAAAAGAAGATATCGAATGGGATAAAGTTGAAATGTTCCACTTAGACGAATACGTAGGATGTTCAATTGAACACCCAGCAAGTTTCAAAAAATACTTAACTGAAAGATTTATTAACGTAGTAGGTCTTAAAAACTACCACCTTATCGATGGTACTAAAAACCCTGATGAAACAATTGCAGAACTTACTGAATTATTAAATCAAAAACAAGTTGACGTAGGTCTTATTGGTATTGGTGAAAATGGACACATTGCGTTCAATGATCCACCAGCAGATTTCAATGACCAAAGATTCTACAAAATCGTTGACCTTTCAGACACTTGTAAAGCACAACAACTTCGTGAAGGTTGGTTTGCTACGAAAGACGACGTATTTAAACAAGCAATTTCAATGACTTGCTCAAAAATTATGGATTGTAAAGTTATTATTTCAGCAGTTCCTTATGCTCAAAAAGCACAAGCAATTCACGATACTTTAACAATGGAAGAAACTAATTTAGTTCCTGCAACGTTAATGAAAAAACACGCTGACTGCACAGTTTACGTTGACCCAGATTCAGCAAGTTTAACTGACGCTGCAACCCTTGAAAAATTTGCAAAATAATTTTTAAACGACAACAATATCTTGTTTTAGGAGTATTTTATGAATAAGAAGAGATACGTCATTGTAGGAGCAAGTTCTCGTTGTAGAGATATGTTCTTAAAAAATTTGGTTGAAAAATTTAGCGAAGAAGTTGAAATTACAGGTATTTATGACGTAAACAAATTGCGTTCTGAACATTTCAAGGCTATCGCAGGCGACCAAATGACTATATACGACGATTTTGAAGCAATGTTAGATGCTGAAAAACCGGATGCCGTATTAGTAACAACTACTGATAAATTCCATCACGAATATATTTGTAGGGCTTTAAGAAAGGGTTACAACGCAATTTCTGAAAAACCTATTACTACGAACTATGAAAACTGTATTGAAATTGCGAAAGCCGTTTCTGAAACAGGCAAGGGCGTAGCAACTACTTTTAACTGTCGTTTTATGCCAATCTTTGCTAAAATGAAAGAAATTTTAATGTCAGGCAAACTTGGTAATATTTTAAATATCAATTACGAATATTTTTTAAACCGTACTCACGGTGGCGATTATTTTAAGCGTTGGCATAGTATTATGGAAAATTCGGGTGGTATGTTAGTTCATAAATCAACTCACCACTTCGACATTATAAATTGGTTCTTAGAAGATGAACCTGTAAAGGTTACGGCTCTTGGAAACAAAGTTTATTATGGTGACGTAAACAAATCGTTTGGCGAAAGGTGTTCAACTTGTCCAAAGGCTAAACAATGTCCATCTTACGAAGATTTATCTGATACGTACGAAAAGGAATTTTACTTTGGTGCTGAACATTTAGATGGTTACATTAGGGATAAGTGTGCTTACCTTAATCATTCTACAATTTATGATAATATGAGTGTTTCTGTTCAATACTCAAAAGGCACTATATTATCTTATAACTTAAACCTTTTCTCAATTAGGGGCGAAGGTTGGAGAATGACTATCACGGGTGATAAGGGTGTAATGCGTGTTGAAAATATCGGTCCAGAAGACGTTCCGTCAAAGAACTACAAGATTGACCTTTATTTTGAAAACGACGAACATCAAGTTGTATTATTCCCTAAGGCTTCGGGTGCTCACGCAGGTGGTGATGAAAGGCTCTTAGCAAAACTTTTTGGTAACGATACGACTGACGAACTTCACCAATGTGCCGATTATATGGCAGGTTTAGTTTCTGCTATGATAGGTATTTGTGGTAACGAAAGTATCGCAACAGGCGAAACAATTGATATTAAACAAAGAATTGAATATCTTAAAAATATATAATATTTATATATAGATATGTTTAAAAATTTTGCAAAAACAATTATGCAATAAAAATAGGAGAATTTTTATGAAAAAGAAAAGGTATGTAATAGTAGGTGCAAGTGCACGTTGTAGAGGCATGTTCTTAACTAACTTAGTTGAAAAATTTGCTGACGAAGTTGAGGTTACAGGTGTTTATGATACTAACAGAGTTCGTTCAGATTACTTTAAAAACATTGCAGGCGACCAAATGACTGTATATGAAGATTTTGACGAAATGTTGGATGCTGAAAAACCAGATGCAGTATTAGTTACTACAACTGACAAATATCACCACGAATATATTATTAGGGCTTTAAATAAAGGTTACGACGTAATTTCTGAAAAGCCTATTACTAACACTTATGAAAACTGCGTTGCAATTGCAAAAGCCGTTTCTGAAACAGGCAAAAGCGTAGCAACTACGTTCAACTGTCGTTTTATGCCAATCTTTGCTAAAATGAAAGAAATTATTATGTCAGGCAAACTTGGTAATATTTTAAATATTAACTATGAATATTTCTTAAATCGTAGCCACGGTGGTGACTACTTTAAACGTTGGCACAGGTTAATGGAAAATTCAGGTGGTATGTTAGTTCACAAATCAACTCACCACTTCGACGTTATCAACTGGTTCTTAGAAGATGAACCTGTTAAAGTTTCAGCTCTTGGTAACAGAGTTTACTATGGTGACCCAAGCAAATCATTTGGAGATAGATGTTCAAATTGTCCAAAGGGTGACGCTTGCCCATCATTCTTATCTCAATCAGGAAGAATTGATAAAGATTTCTATTTTGCTGGTGAACATTTAGATGGTTATATTAGAGATAAATGTTGTTATCTTGCTGATACAGACATTTACGATAGTATGAGTGTTTCAGTTCAATACTCAAAAGGCACAATGTTAACTTATGGCTTAAATCTTTTCTCAATTAGGGGTGAAGGTTATAGAATGACTATTACAGGTGATAAGGGCGTTATGTACGTTGAAAATATCGGTCCAGAAGACGTGCCTACTGATAAACATAGGTTAGATATTTACCTTGAAAATGGCGAACACCAAGTTATCTTATTCCCTAAGGGAACAGGTGGACACGGTGGCGGTGACAATAGACTTTTAGCAAAACTCTTTGGTAATGATAAAACTGATGAACTTCATCAATGTGCCGACTATATGGCAGGTTTAGTTTCTGCTATGATAGGTATTTGTGGTAATGAAAGTATCGCAACAGGCAAAACTATTGATATTAAAGAAAGAATTGAATATCTTAAAAGTTTATAATAAATAACTAAATAAAAATAAACGCCTCATTTTTTGAGGCGTTTACTTTTTTAATTAAAATTATTTTTTACAAAAAGATTTGCAAAAATGCGGAACGCTAACACAGTTATCGCCCGTACATTCGTGAGTAATTTCGATTGTTTCTAATGAACAACTTTCACAGTTTGCGTTATGAATACATTCACAAACGTTGCATTTTACCTTACAATTTGAATCACAATTACAATTATACATAATTAAAATCTCCTATAAATTAAGTGTGTTCAATATCAAAAAAAATATTCAAAAAATATGAAAAAATAATAAAAAAACACTTGACTTATTATTTTAATAATGATATTATATTTAGGCTGTCGTTTTGATAGCACCTTGCTGATGCAAGGGCCGTAGATTGACAATTGCATAGTGTAAGTATTAAAATTTAAGATTTTAATGCGAAATTTAAAGTACAGAAGGCAAATAAAAAAACAAATATCAGGTTAATACGAGAGTAAAACCAATAGTTTGTTGATGAATTTTTGTAAAAACTAAGAAAGAAATTAGAGACGGAGACGTAGGAATACGTCAAAGAATAAGCTACAAAGAGCATACAGGTGGATGCCTTGGTACATGGCGCCGAAGAAGGACGTG
>JAZRJP010000021.1:0-22715 GCA_045645865.1 Christensenellaceae bacterium
CTTTTTCATTATTTTGATTTATTTTATTATTATACATAATAAAATACTCACTTGCTTGTTTTTCAACTTCTAAAGACATTAATTTTGCAATTTTATTTTTAATAAATAGAAAACTAAAAGGGGCAAAATAGTCTTTTAAAAGCCTTAAATTAAATAATTCTTTTTTATCTTCAATTTCTTTTTCTAACGCTATTTTTTGATATTCAATTTCATACTGCTTTAAAAGACGATTTGACATAGCGTCACGCTGTCGTTTTGTTAAATCTTCACCATTTTCACCAAGACGTGCATATAATTCAAAAAACGTTTCGTTTAATTCTCTAATTCTTTTCATTTTGCTCCTTTTTTTGTCCACGATAAAATTTTGGCATATTAAAATCATAATATTGTTTATTATCTTTACTTAAATTATTATGTTCTAAATAATTAAATTTGTCTTTTGGTACAAATTTATCTTTATTAGAAAAACTATCATAACATTTAAAAATATTTCCGTCATATTTGAAAGTAACGTTAATATATGTGTTTGCTCCGTCTTCGAAATGTCGGTCAGCGTCGCTTGCGCTCGCAAATTCCTTGCATTTCCACGTTGAAGATAATATAATTTCGCCGTCGGTTTGGTGTGATAGTTCTTCAATGTAAATTATTCTTTTCGCTAAATCACGTATGTTTAAATCTAATAAACTTAATCGCTGCAAGTCTAAATAAATATCAATGTTATTGTGACGATGCATTTCATATAGTCTTGAAACAAACGCTTTTAACGTTGAACTTTTACGACTATCATAATAACGTTGAACTTCAGTTAAAAAAACTTTAGCGTGTGGCGGAACGTGTATAACCGGCACGTCTTCATTTTCAAGTCCGAAATAATAACCGTTTAAAAAATAAGTGGAATAATATTTATTGTAACCACAACGAAATTTAACTTCGTAATCGGTGAAAATCGGAACTCTTTTCGGCGGTTCGAGTTTTTTATTAAATTCTAAATTATATTCGTTTATAGTTTCTTCGCAATGCCTTAAAATTTGACGTCCTTGAGTTTGATATAACATTTTGACAAAATACGTCATTAAAGCGCCTTTACCAGCGCCCGGCGCACCATAAATTACAGTTATCATTTTTTAAACGCCTTTATGATATCTATAACCACAAATACAACGAAAAGCGCCAACGCAACCCATAATGATATATCTAAATAAGGTATTAACGTTATAAAAAATTCCCATTTCGCCGCCAATTCGACGACGCTAACTCGCAAAATTGCAACAATAACTAATATTAAAAACGATACAAACATATTTAACTCTCCTTTTTAAATAACGAATAAAAACAAATACCCACGACACATAACGTAACGCCTAAAAACGAATACTTTAAAAAACTTTCGTAGTTTGGTGGTGGCGTAACGTCAGCAACTATATCAATAGGGTTTGCAACGACTGGTACAACAATTTTAACGTCGTCTTTTGCAAAATCTAACTGTATAACGTCAAAATCTAAAAATATTGTTTCTTGTGCTAAATAGCCGTCTTCAGAGTCTAATTCTTGACTAAAATAGTCAGTATTCGCAAACCTAAATAAACACGTTGTTTTAGGTTCTTCTGCGTTTAAATTATCGTTAACATATGTATAAAAATCATTAACAAAACGTTCGTCAATAAGTAAATTTTCGCCGACTTTTGTTAAATCGGCAAAATCTTTGTTAACGTCTATAACTTGTATAGGCGACAAGTCTTTGCGCGTTTCTTCGCTTGGAACGTTGCCAAATAACGTATCAAAAAACCCGTAATCTATAACCGAATTCCACCACGTGTGCGAGTCGTTATAATCTAATAAATCAAACGTATCGTCAACGCTTATTGTTTTAACGTTATAGCCTTTAGTTCGTCCGTCATCGACGTCTGACGTAAATAAATCTGCACTAACTTGTCCGTTTTTAATATCTAAATAGCCGTTTACGTTGCTTGCATTATAGTTATATATATAATCTTTTAAAACTTTGCTTTCAACGTCAAAATCTTTATAACTTACGCCGTTCGTTGAAAATAAATATTGCAACGCTATTAAATGATTGTGAACTTGAAAAGTTGTGCCAAAAGGGTGAAAAGTTGTATCTACGTTATAGCCGTAGTCGTACCATATATAAGAGCCGTCAAGCGCACTTGAACCACTTGTTAAAGAGTATTTTAAATCGTTATTATATTTGCCTATATCTTGACCAACGTAATTTTTTAAAACGTTGTACTTTTCGTCGTTCTCTAAAACAATTATAGGTTGAGTTTTGTACTCATACCATTCTGCTTTAATACCGTTCAATGTAAAGCCCTTTTCAAAATACCTATTTGGAACTGCAAAATAAACGCTATTAACTTGATTTTGATAATTAGCGCCTTTGCTACTCGATTTAGTTCTATACCAAACGTCGTTTAACTCAAGTTCTATAGTTTCCAAAACGTCTAACGTAACGTTTTTATCTTCGCCAGAGTAAATAAAAGTTTTTGCGATTTTAAAGTCTTTTGCGTTTACGTCGTCAACGCTTAAAAGTTGCACGCCCGCAATATTATAACAACGTTTACCGGTTGCGAAATTTTGCGAACTAAAAGCACGTTGCAAAATTTTAGAACTATCTAAAACTGCAAATTTATAAATAGAATTATCTTCTAAACTTGAAATATATTTCAACTTAAAATTTGAATATTCTAACGGCTTATTATCACTATCAAATTTATATGCTAAACTAATTACGTTACTACCCGTAAAACGTGATAGTTCGGTTTTACTTGCATTATATACGTACAACGTCAAACTATAATTAGACGTGCCGAAATCGTCTTCTGCAAGCGTTATAACGTCGGTTTTGCCGGCGTTTTCATAAATATTTAAATCAACGTTTTTTAATTCGTTTATAATATCTTGTCCGTTATCATTAGCATATACGTTTGACGGCGCAATACAAATA
The DNA here is from genome assembly GCA_045645865.1 of Christensenellaceae bacterium. Taxonomy (GTDB): domain Bacteria; phylum Bacillota; class Clostridia; order Christensenellales; family Borkfalkiaceae; genus HGM11412. The sequence continues at coordinate 2,963 of JAZRJP010000021.1, forward strand.
AACGATAAAATTAACACGTATAGTAACGTTATTAGTTTTTTAAAATTTTGCTTTTTCATAATATACCTTTTTTTAAAGGGTAGAAGACGTTCTACCCTAAAAATAAATAATATCTTTGTCGAGTTTAATTCCGACAAAATCGTCAGTTATAGGTGGTGTATTTTCTTCGTTTTCTTCAAAAACAGGAGGTGAAGTGTTATTATTAGAAAAAATTTTGTCTATGTTAAAAAATAGCAATACACCACCAGCCAACACTAAAATAGTTATAATTAAAATAAATATTTTTTTCATATTTAACCTATTGAAAAATTAAAACTTACACTTTTATTATTTGACGTAACTATTGCGGTAAACATATTATCGTAAACGTAATTATCGCAATTAGCAACGTAATTAACATAATAATTTTGAAAAATGTCAGTCAACGTTCCTATTGACTTAATAGTAAAAAAATCGTCGTATTTATCTATAATAAAGCCGTCAGTTAATTCGGGTTCGTCGAAATACTCAATTTTATATATATCACTTAACGTTATATAAAAATTTTTACCCGGTAGTTTATTTGGTATAATTTCAATAGTATATTCGGGCTTTAATTCTAACGGACTTAACACGTCGACACGCAATGAGTTATCTGAACTCACAACAAAATCACTTGACGACGTGTTAATTTTTTGCCCGTTAATAACTAAACACAAGGAGTCAACGTTGCCTTTATAAGTTTTAATTTGATATGTAAATAAACTTATTACAGCAATTACAATTCCTAAAACTATTAAAATAAATAACCCTTTAAATAAGTTTACTTTCATAATTTACCTTTAAAATACTAATTCGCTATTATCTAAAGTTAAACTTTCAACAACTGATTGTGTTCTTAATAATAACGTTTGTGAGTAACCTATATTATTATCAGTAATTATAACTTCGAAATAAGGCTTTTTATTATCAACTAACCCAGCATAAGAATATACTAATTTACTACCACGCTGACTTGCTGAACCATTTAAACTTGAATAAGTTGCATGTGCAGAAATTTTAATTTTTTTAAGAGTAGAGTCGTAAGTCGCTGAAATTAAATAAGTATTTGCATACGCCCAATAACTACTATCTCCAGTATTTATTACACTTAAATCAATAGTGTCAATAGTGTCGCTTTGTAATACCCACGTAGGATTGTCAGTCGTGTTAGTATATCTTTTATTATTAATACGAATTTGTCCGCAACTATTGCTTGAAAAACTAAAATTTGGCTCGTACTTATCAGTAACATTATTAAAATTATTATCAAACGCTAAATCAAAATAATACGTTTGACCAACATCTAAATGATTAATTTCTTTACCCCAGCCGTCATCGTAACTTATAGTTCCACCATTTTGAATAATTTCAAAACTAGTTGCTACACCTATATAAGTTACAATACAACTTGCCTTAAAAGAACCTAAACGAGTTATAACCCATATCATAAACGAAGAACCTTCAAACCCTTGATAACAAGTTACGGTTGCGACGTTGCTACCGTCTTCAAGTGGCGTAATTGTTATATAATCACTTATTATAGCGTCGTCGCCAATATTGTTTACGTCCCACTCAATCGACCAGTCAACCAACTTGTTTGGCGCGTCTTCCGGGTATACCGTAGCAGTAATTGTTTTAGATACCGTATTATTTTCGCTATCAATAACCGTTTCGCCCGACGTTAATTGAACGCTTAAATTTGACGTTTCGTCTTCAGTTGGCGCATTTTTATTACAACCTATAAACGAAAACGTTAATATTAACGTAAGCGTTAGACTTAAAAATTTTATAAATTTTTTCATACAAAACCCCTTAAATTAATTATTCGGTTAATTCTAATTCACCACAACTTGTGCAAGTTCCGTCAACAAATTCGTGTTCGCACGTTTCTTCCGGCATTTCACACTTAATACAAGCGCCGTCAACAAATTCGTGTTCGCAAGTTGTTTCCGGTTCTTCGCATTTTACACAAACGCCGTTTTCAAATTCGTGTTCGCAAACAATTTCAGTATCATTGTTAAACCACGTTTTAACGTCCCAATTTGTAAAGCCTTGCGAAACTACGCTTAATGCTACCGTTAATACGGCTAACAATGATATAAGGGCAATAGCCCAACCACAATTTGATACTAATTGTTTTTTAGTCATAATTTGCTCCATCGGGCAACGCCCGTTCCCCTTAACGCTGGGGGCTACGTTATTAGTTAATCAATATTAAACAACGTTAATTGTATTACATTTGACGTCGTTTGTAATACGTTATCGATTTTCTTGTTGTTTTTAAAAATTTGATAGGGTAGAAACTGCGTTTTACACTTATCACAATAACGAATTATAATTTTTGCTTTTTTAGTTTTCGGCGTATCTTTACGTAGTATTCCACCACACGCCGGACAATTTAATTTACTCATTTTATATCGTTAAAAAAATATGTTTTTCCTCATTTTTAAATACGCTAAATACGTTTAAAACTAATAGCATTTTAAAATATTCTGGCAACGCTTTAAAACCGTAATATATCGTGTATTTATTGTTAAAACCTAAACGAATTGATATAATATCAAAGTTTTTTAAAATTTTTTTTGCGTCGTTTATTGTTCGACCAACCACAATTTTTTTCATATTAAGACGCCTTTATATAATCTTGCATAGCCTTTTCAACTAAGTCAGACGTGTTAGTTTTTTTATAATAACACTTTTCTTTTTTTTCGACTGCTTGTTTAAACTTTTCTAAAAGTTCGCTGTTTACACGTACAGTAACAACTTTATCTCTTATTCCGTACATATTTAATTCTCCTTTAATTTTAATTCGCTAATTTCATATTGCAAAAACTCGGTTTCGCCGGTGTCTTTGTCAAAATTAATAATCGTAATAGTATATTCGTCGATATCACACTCTAAAAAGTTAATATCGTTGATATTATCTGCTATAATTTTTGTAAGTCCGTTGCCTCCGATAGTAAAAAGTTTTTCTTTTCTAATTTCTTTTAACGTACCGTCATTGTCTAAAAATTTACATAAACAACTATACTTGACTTGATATTTTTTGTATGCGTTTAAATACATAAATTACACCTTAATCGTGATATTTCCAATACAAATTATTTAAGTGTTCGTAAAGTGGTAATGGCAAGTTTTTTTCTTTTGCTAAATATTCTTCGCATAAGTTTACAAACATTTTATCTAACTCGCTTAAATAACGTTTTTTTAGTTCTTTAATTTGATATTCTTTAAAGTTTTCCATTTTTCCCCCTAAACACACGTAAAACGTGTTAGTTAAGACAATTGTAATACACGCTTAGCGTGTTGTCAAGTATTTTTACACAAAAAACGTGTAAAATTTTTAAAAAAAGGAGCGTTTTTATGAAATTTACACTAAATTTTAAAAATTTAATGATAGAAAACGGTTATACTCAACAATCTATTGCTTTAAAACTTAATACAACACAACAAACGGTTAGTCGGTGGCTTAAAGGTCAAAATGAACCTGACTTAATGGCGCTATATAAACTTGCAGATATTTTTAATTGCTCGGTTGATTATCTTTTAGGACGTGAAGACGACTTCGGCATTATTAAATCAGACGTTAACGAGTATACAAGCGCCGAAAAGCGTATAATATCAATTTACCGTTCTTTGTCAGAACGTGAAAAAGTGTTGTTTGATAATTTAGTAAACTCTTTTGAAGATACAGCGCAATCTAACAAAAAAAAGCAGTCGTAAAAGACTGCTTTTCGCATACACCGGGGACTGTAATACACGTTGATTCTCTTTGTATTACTATTCCAGGAGCAATAAAAAAATGGGGGGTGTTAAGGTATTGTTTTTGTAAAAATTTTAATTAGCGACAATTAAAATTTTTAGATAACGTAATAAGTTTATTTATAAAATTAGCGTTATAATCGAGTTATGAAGAATATTTATGACGAATTAGAAAACTATTTAAGGCAGTTAAACGAAATTAACGCTAAAATTTTAGGCTTATCACGTTCTATAATAGCCACTTTAAACGAACACGACGAGTATAAATCGTCGTTTAAGTTAATTGTTGGTGGTAAAAGGGGCGAAACTAAAAATTCGGTAGTATCTCAAAAGGAGCAAGAAATGTTTACAATTAAAGATACTACAATGAGAGAACGTCGGGGCGGGTATGAAGTCCGTTTCCGTAAATGCGGTTATGATAAATCGTTTTTCTCTACAAGCAAAACAAAAGCCATAGAAAAGGCTAAAATTTTTTTAAAATCGTTAAATCAAACGTCAACGTTAAACGGTGTAAAGGTTAAGCGAAATAAAGCCGTTGATTTTTTTGAAAAGTTCTTCAACGACGTTAAGCGTAATACCGTAAAAGAAATAACTTATTATAAGTTATATCGAAAATATATAAATCTTGTCAAGCCGTATATCGAAAGTCTTGACGTTGATAGCATAACTGCCGACACGATACAAACTGCGCTAAATAACGCGACGCCACGTTGCAAAGAAGACGTCAAGTCAATATTTAATCAATGTTTAGAATACGCTATCGGCTGTAAAATTATAACGTTTAACCCTTGTAAATTCGTTAAAATCGTTAAGCATATAAGGGAGAACGGCAAGGCACTTTTGCCGGGCGAAATTACAACGTTTAAAGAAAGTATAAAGAGTAGTGAACTTGAAATACCGTTTTTAATTTTTTTATACACCGGAATACGTAGTTGTGAGTTTGTAAGCGTTCGTTTTGATTTTAACGTTGGCGTTGCTACCGTACTTAACGGAAAAGTAAAAAGTGGTACACGTCAAACGGAACGTCAGATACCTATTTTAAAGCCATTATATAAATACCGGGAGCAACTTGAAAATTTTATGCCGAGCAATTATTCAGTTTACGTTATACAAAACGAATATCGAAGAATTACCGGCGGACGTTTAAAAGATTTAAGACATACGTTTGCGACGTGCTGTCGTAAATTCGTTGACAACGAACTTGTTTCGATTTGGCAAGGACACACGTTAAAAAATATAACTGCAAGCGTCTATACTCATTTTGATATACAATATCAAATTGAGCAGTCGCAAAAAATTGATTATTAAATTCCCCAATTTATTCCCCAAAAATGCTAAAAATACTCTTTTTTAGGCATAAAAAAACCGCCTAAACGTAAATAAAATCACATTTTTGGCGGTATTTGGCGGAAAAGGCGGGATTCGAACCCGCGCTACGTTTATCACGTACTACTCCCTTAGCAGGGGAGCCCCTTGAGCCTCTTGGGTACTTTTCCAACTCAAAGTATAAATTGTCTGCTAAAAATCAAGTTAGCCTACATATATTAACATATAATTATATTAAAGTCAAAATATTTTGACGTGATTTTTAATTTTTGTTTTAATTTTTTGTTACGCTTGCTCTAATTGAGTCTTTTTCATTTTAGACCAACTAATAAAACCATAAATATCGTTTATTAAAAACACGATAAAACAAGTTGCTATCGTTATATATTTTATATCGTTTATACTTGCTAAACTCCATAAAACAATTAAAATCACGTCGTTAAAAGCATAGGCTAATGCGTAAAATTCGCTACGTTTAAACGTTAAATAAACAGCCATAAAACTTGTGCTTATTGAAAGAGTGCTTATACATAAATTAGCCGTGTTAAAATGCTTTAAAATAAAGTAAAAAATCCACGTTACAATAATAGTTAATATAACCATAAAAGCAACTTCTTTAAATTTAATGCTATTAACTTTAACTTGTAATTTATTGTTTTTATACGGATTTTTAAGCCACGAAAATATTGAAAGAATAGCCATAGGCATAGTCATAAAAAGGTAAGTAATAAGTTCTCCATAATACCTATTTTTATGTGAAATTATTGCATAATAAGTGCAAAAAATTACGCTAAAAATTTCGCCTAAAACGTTGCCTTTTGCTATTAAAATTAGCATAAAAACGCTTAAAACCGACATTATTAAGTTGACGTAATTAGTCTTATCAAAAATAAAAAATACAGTAAAAAGTATAATTGAAGATACTAAAAACAAATAAATTTCAAATTTATTAAAGTAAGACTTTGCATTTTTTAACGATTTCATAACTACCTAAAAAAACATTCAAAACGTTTGTTTAATAACATTTTGAACGCTTATTTTTTATCTTGAAAAGTATAGCATATATCAAAAAGGTTGTCAATTGCCGTCGCTAACAAACTGATATTTAACCCTTTTAGCGCCTTGTCTTTTATTAATTTTTAAAAGGGTAGTAACGGCGTTATAGCCTTGTTCAAGACAAATAGGTAGTCCGCCCGGGGCAACAAGCCATTGTGAAGCAACGACAACGTTTTTAAGATTTTTAATAGTGTTTTTGCATTTTAACGGCTTAGTGTTTTTAGGGATAACAAAACTCATCCACGAGCCTATTTTTGAGTGAACGTATCTTTTATACGTAGCGGGCGTCCAACAATCTATAACCTTTAAGCACCCTTTAAGCGTAGGGTAAATTGCTTCGATACAATTTTTATATAAGTTGCAAATTCTTTCTTTTTCAATTTTATATTGAGTATAATCTTTTCTTAAATTTATAAAGTTTAAACTATCTTCTTTATCTAAAAAAGCCAACGACTGAATAACCGTTTTACCTTTATAGATAAAGGTGTCGTCGTAAGAATATTCTCTTAAATTTATATGGTTAGTCCTTAACAGTTTTTTGTATTTTAACGGAATATTAAATGAACAATCTATTTTAAAAGGCACTTTTTCTTTGTCAACGCTAAAAGCAATACCTAAACTTGAAAAAAGTAAAGCGTCTTTATTGTTGTACCATTTTTTTAATTGTTTGGGCATTTCAATGTTTAATAAATCATTGTAAATAAACTTAGCGTCGCCCGTTGGAATTAAATAATCTAAATAAACTTTTTTGCCGTTATCAAGGGTAATGTATTCAACCTTATCTTTATTAATATAAGCAGTTTTTACACCACAATTTACATAAATTTTGCCACCTAAAAAAAGAAAATAGTCAGTCAAATTTTTTGCCATTATTTTGGAGCCACCTTTAATTAAATCGGCATTATTACCTGTAAAGTTTGCGTAGGTAATTATTAGAGCAAGCGATGAAAACTTGCCACCTATAAAATTAGTAAAAAGCCCACTTATAGTTTTGTTTTTAAACTTTTTTGAAAGGTCGTATAGGTTTGTTTTATAATACTTTGCAAGTAAAGGCAAAAACGATAAAAGGTCTTTAAAACTTGCCTTTTTATCGTGATTTTCGCCACCAACACCTAATAAGTATTGCGTTAATTTAGTTGCTAAAATAAACGATTTTATTTCTTTTTCGTCTTCTTTTGAAAGGGCAATTAAACTTTCTTGTGTTTTTGTTATATCTCTATATAAAGTTGCTTTTTCGCCGTTAAAATCGTTAGTAAAAAGCCTATCTAATTTTAATACGTCGTTATCGTTAAAGGCTTTTAACTCTTGCCATAAATTATACGTTTTCGTGTGATTGTTAGTGCCTGTTAGCCAATGAATACAGCCGTCAATTATAAGGTTGTCCCTTTTCCATGAAGTAAGGTTGCCACCTATCTGATTACTCTTTTCATAAATTACAACGTCAAAGCCTTTTTTTAAGGCAAAAATACCTGCCGAAAGACCACTAACTCCACCACCTACAATTACAACTTTTTGCATAAAAAACCTCCAAAATCATAATTGACAAAATCAAAACTTATAATACTTGTTTTATAGTTTTGCCCGTAATTGCATCTTGAAAAATTATGTAGTAGCCGTCGTCGTAGGGTAGGCAACTATTTAACGGGATAAATTTACTTACGTTCTCAAAGCCCTTAGGTACGTTATTGTAATTTCCTAACACAACGTAGCAAACGTATAAGGCTTTTTTGAAAACTAAATTGTTATAAATAACTCCAAACGAATAAAAATTATTTTTAGAATATTCAACGTCAACAAAACGGCTATTTTTATATAGATTAGTTAAAAACACGTTAGTTTTATTATTTAAAAGCAAACTATTAACCTTATTTTCAACCGTTAAAAAGTAGTTTTCGCTTGAATTATTGAACGTTTCATTGTTAAAAGGCAAACCCCTATCTTTTTCTTCTTCTTTCGGTAATAAATTTTGGCTTTTAATACTTTCATTTTCGTCAAATACGCCTTTTGTAGCGTAGTAGTTGGTATCTGCAATTTGTTCGTCGTCATAAACGTATTCATCCTTATTTATAATAAAATTTTTGTTTATAATTTTTTCAAAATCGTCAATATTTAACAAGGCAGATTTATCGCAAGCAAGCACAGTAGTAAAATTGGTAACCTTTTCAAAAATGCATACTGAAAGGCTTTTAATTTCAAACTTATAATTAAATGAAAAATTTTGCTTTACGTTGTCAGAAAGGTTAAAAATATATGCGTCGTCGCCTACGCTCACTAAAATATATAAGTTGGGTGGTAAAGTAAGGTAAAAATCAACGTTTAATAAAATTTGTCCGTTTGCTTGTTCTGCTTTTACAACGCCTATAATTTTATTTATTGCAAAAATCTTATCGTTTACACTTTTTAAAATCAATATTTTAGAAAAATTCATAAAAACACCTTTTTTACATTATACATATTCTATTAACCAAAATTTTAGACGTTTTTATATATTTATGACGATAAATAGTTTAAAAGTTAAAAATAAAAAAATTAAATATAAAATTTTAAAAAAGTTGTTTACAACAACGATTTATTATGGTAAAATATAGTAAATTATGTTGGCGAACTTTGGTCGCTAAACACGTATAAAATAGTAAATAAAAATTTCTATGAAATTTATAGGAGGCTAAAATGTCAAATAAACCATTAACTAACAATGAACAAGTATTAAAGTTCGTTAACGACAGTATTGCTCTTTGTGAACCTGAAAAAGTTGTTTGGATTACAGGCGAAGAAGCACAATACGAAGAATTAAGACAAGTAGCACTTGCAACAGGCGAAATGATTAAACTTAATCAAGAAAAACTTCCTGGTTGTTATCTTCACCGTTCAGCAACAAACGACGTTGCCCGTGTAGAAGGTAGAACGTTTATTTGTTGTAAAAACAAAGAAGATGCAGGTCCTATTAACAATTGGATGGACCCAACCGAAGCATACGAAAAGGTTGGCGAAATTTTCAAAGGCTCAATGAAAGGTAAAACAATGTACGTTATTCCTTACTCAATGGGTGCAGTTGGTTCAACTTTCTCAAAAGCAGGCGTTGAAGTTACTGATTCTATCTACGTTGTACTTTCAATGAAGATTATGACTCGTGTTGGTAAAGCAGTATTAGACGTTCTTGGCGATAGTAACGACTTTGTTCGTGGCTTACACGCAAAGGCAGATTTAGACCCTGAAAAGAGATATATTCTCCACTTCCCAGAAGATAACACAATCTGGTCAGTTAACTCAGGTTACGGTGGAAACGTACTTTTAGGTAAAAAATGTTTTGCACTTCGTATTGCATCATATCAAGGTAAAAACGAAGGATGGATGGCTGAACACATGCTTATCGTAGGTATTCAAAAACCTAACGGCGAAATTAACTATATTACGGCAGCGTTCCCATCAGCATGTGGTAAAACAAATCTTGCTATGCTTATTCCACCACAAGAATATTTAAATAAAGGTTATAAAGTTTGGACAGTAGGCGACGATATCGCTTGGCTTAGAGTAGGTAAGGACGGACGTCTTTGGGCTATCAACCCTGAAAACGGTTTCTTCGGCGTTGCTCCTGGTACAAATAAAAAATCAAACTTTAACGCACTTGAATCAGCAATGAAAGACGCTATCTTTACAAACGTTGCATTAGACCCTAAAACAAACACAGTTTGGTGGGAAGCAATGGAAAAAGATAACGCTGATAAGAAAATGCCTGAATATCTCATCGATTGGACGGGTAAAGAATGGTGGCCAGGTATGGTTGACGCAGATGGTAAGGCTGTTAAAGCAGCACACCCTAATAGTAGGTTTACTGCTCCGGCTATCAACTGTCCTTGTATTTCGAGCGAATTTGAAGCACCAGAAGGCGTTCCTGTAACTGCTATCGTATTTGGTGGTAGAAGGGCAAAAACTGCTCCACTTGTATATCAATCATGGGATTGGAATAGTGGTGTATTCGTAGGTTCTATTATGGCATCTGAAACAACTGCTGCTGCAACGGGTGCAGTTGGTGTTGTAAGAAGGGACCCAATGGCTATGAGACCTTTCGTAGGTTACAATATGGCTGACTACTTTGCTCATTGGATTAATATGGGTAAAAACGTATCTAATCAACCAAAAATCTTCAACGTAAACTGGTTTAGAACTGATGACAATGGCAACTTCATTTGGCCAGGATTTGGTGATAACCTTCGTGTACTTGAATGGATTATTGATAGATGCGAAGGCAAAGTTGACGCAAGAGAATCTGCTATCGGTTATATTCCATACGCAAAAGATATTAATATTGAAGGTCTTGATATCGACGAAAAAGTTGTTGAAGAATTACTTTCAGTTGATAAAGAAAAATGGCTTGAAGAAGTTAAGGGAATTAAAGAATTCTACGCACAATTTGGTGATAGACTTCCAAAAGAACTTGAAAAAGAACTTAACGCTCTTGAAGAAAGACTTTCTAAGTAAAATAACTAAAATGCCGTTGCAAAAGCGACGGCATTTTTTGTTTAAAAAGTAAGGTATTAAAAGAAATTTTTAGTAAATAATAAAGGTGTAATTATGGCAAAAAAGATATGTTTAGTTTTAGGTGCAGGTGGAGCAAGGGGTGTAGCACACGTAGGTGTTTTGCAAGCCTTTGAAGAAAAAGGAATAAAACCTGATTGTATTATAGGTTGTTCAATGGGTTCGGTTGTAGGTGCTTGTTATAGTAAAGGTATGAAACCAAACGAACTTGTAAAAATTGCAGAAAATTTAAAAATGTCTGATATAGCAGACTTGTCAATTTTTCCACTTAATAAAACTTCTCTTTTAAAATCAATAAAACTTCGTAGTACGTTAACAAAATATATAGGCGACGTTAAGTTTGAAGATTTGGAAATACCTTTTAGTTGTGTTGCCGTTGACGTTGTTAATGGTGAAAGCGTTTTATTAAATAAAGGTTTAGTAGAGCCTGCCGTAAGGGCAAGTTCGGCAATTCCGTTAGTTTTTAAACCTGTTGAAATAGACGGCAAAGTTTTAGTTGACGGAGCAGTTTACGTTAGACTTCCACTAAAAGAAGCAAAAGAAGCAAAATGCGATATAACTATTGTCGTTGACGTTTTAGGTGGTTTACAACCTTATAAGCCGTCGAATAATATAATAGGGCAAGGGTTAAGGGTAGTTGAAGTAAACGATTGTTATATTACTGAAAGAAACTTAAAAAAATACAAGCCCGACGTTTTAATTAGACCTGACCTTGAAGATATGAGTCAATATAAAGTTGAACGCTTGCTTTTTGCTTATGAAAGGGGTTACGAAGCAGGCTTAAAGGCTGTAAGAAAGATAAAAAGATTATTAAATAAAAAATAAAAAAAACGACTTGTTTAATAGGTAAAAAATTAAAAATAACAACCTATTTTACAAGTCTTTTTTATTAAAAAAATAAAATTATTAATACATAATTATGTATTAAATTAAGGTTTTTTATTGTCGATATCAATTTGCTTTGACAACTTGTCGTGTCTTTTTATAAGAGAAACTATGCTTGGTTCAATATAGTATGTAGGTAGATGCGAAACCTTTGTTTTTTCAACTTGTTTTTTAACTTGTTGTTCGTCGTCTTTTTTTTGTTCAAACAACTGTTTTTGCGATAAAATTTTATTAAATAAATCAAATAAACCAAAATTTTCCAAAATTTACTCCATTTTTATAAAAACATTTAATGATTTTATTAAAAATCATTGATTATTCGAGAGTTTTAGTATATAATAATACAATGTATAGTAGGTAATTTATGCCTTTATATATTTTATTTTTAAAAATTTAAAATTATTCCATAAAGGGAGATTTATAATGAAGAAAAAACTATCTATATTACTTATCGTCATAATGGCGTGCGTATTTATGTTTACAGGCTGTGATTATAAGACTACCGTTCTTAGTAATACCGAAGGTCAAGTTGCTATGAATGGTAACGCTGTTGTTGAAAAGGGCGATTATATTTATTTTGTAAACGGTAAGGTTAATATTGAAGATGCTAACGAATTTGGCAAAGTAACGAAAGGTTCTCTTGCAAGAATAGCAAAATCAAAACTTGCTTCTCCATCGCAAGACGACGTTGAAATCGTTATACCTAAACTTTTTGTAACAGGTCAATACGACAAAGGCGTATATTTCTATAAAGACTACGTTTATTTTGCAACTCCAAGCGATAAAAAGAACGCAGCAGGCGAAGTTAAAAATACTCAAACAGAATTTTACAAGTTTAACTTAAAAACGGGTAAAATGGATAAAAATCCTATTGCAACGTCGCTTGATAACACTGTTGATTATATGTTCACAATGAAAAACGACGTGGTTTATCTTGCTTATACTTACGCAGAAGAAATCGACGCGGAAACTTCTGAATACTTCCTTAAAGTTGTAAATACTGAAACAAAATCAGCGTGGACTTCTGAGGCCTTCCAAGATTTTATTTTACCAGAAGATAATTCTAATACAATTTTCTATACAATTCTTTCTGACTCAAAAGAATTAGACGAAGACGTTACTGAAAATTTCTATGACTTATATAGTTATACGGTTGGCGATGAAGAAGCAAAAATTTGTCTTTCAGGTGCAGGTAGTTACGCAACAAACAGGGGAGACAGAAACGAAGCAGGTTATCCGCTTGTAAGCGAAGGTGGATATAAAGGCTTTACAATTACTTTAATTAAAAATACGGGCGAATATTTATTCTACTCTATAACAAAATTAGACGATAATTCAGTAATTTACTTTGGTGTTGATTATTTAGATAACGGCGTAATGATTAATAATTTTGATAACGACGGAGCAGACAATAAAAATAAAGATTATACTTTCGTTAAAAATTTAGGTTATTCAGATAATTATATTAAAAATGCAATAGCAAAAACGTCTATTGTAAAATCTCTTAACGAAATTTACTACGTTGATACTTATTATGGCTTACTTAAATACGACTATACGCAAACTAAGTTTAATAAAGTAGAAGCGATACAAGAAGCGTGCAAAGATTATACGCTTTACTATGCAAATGGTAATTTATTCTACTTTGCCGATGCAAGTGGTTTTTATTACGTAGTAGATATTAGTAGTCAAGAAGTTAAACTTTTCAAATTAAACGGTATAGCAATGGCGTTAACTGATACCTTCTATGCTCCATCAATTATAAACGTTGATACTAAAACATATTTATTAGGTGTTTACACTGCTGAATATTTCTACAATTACGTTTATTGTGTTGATATAACTAACGCAATGCAAGAGGCAGAAGCAGGCGAAACGCTTTCTGAATATCAAAAAGCACTTAGCGAATTAGAAACGTTAGATAGAGAAAAGTTACAAGCGTTACACGCAACTTGCATAGGTAAAATGACTTCTGAGGATAAAGAAGCATACGATGCTTACTTAGAAGAAAATTATCCTGAAGATGAAGAATAAGATAAAGTCCGTCAATTATGACGGACTTATATCATAAAGGACTGTATGAGAATTTTAGCCTACGATATCGAAAGCACAACCGGTTCACATAGCGATGGTAGTATGTGTTCGTTCGGGTATTGTGTTGCCGACGAAAATTTTAATATAATTGAACAAAAAGATATTGTAATGGCTCCTTGCACAAAAAGGTTTAGCGTACATATACCTTTAAGATATTCAAAAGAATATATTTTAAAACAGCCTAATTTTTCGCATTACTACGAAAAAATTAAATCTCTTTTAGAAAGTTGTGATTTAATTATAGGTTTTTCGGTAATGAACGACGTTGACTTTTTAAACGACGTATGTAGCGTTTTTAAATTAAAAAGAATAAGGTATTCATTTTACGACGTTCAATTATTATATAAAAAATTAAAATCAAATAATACGTTGACTTCGCTTGAAAAGGCTATGGGCGAATTAAATGAAGAATACCTGCCACACCGTTCAGACGAAGATGCAAGGGCAACGCTATTAATTTTTAAACATTTATGTCAGTCAAAAAACTTATCGGTTAAAGATTTTATAAACAAAAGGTTTATTACCGAAGGTTACAATGGCTATAATCAAATAATTCCTTGCAATGATGGTTCGTTATCTAAAAAAGAAAAAACTAAACTTATAAACTCTTTTAGAGATAACGTTTGTCGTAAAGTTAGAAATAAAAAAGGTGTTTTTGAGGGCAAATCGCTTGCTTTTAGTGAAGAAATACGTTTTGAAGACATAAACTATTTTAGAAATTTATTATACTACGTGTATAAACAAGGTGGTAAATACGTGCCTATCGGCGTAGCAAATTACTTTGTCGTTAAAAACGAAATTAAAGAAAAGGAAAAAAACGAACTTTTAAAAAGAAACGAACAAGAAGAAAAAACGTTAGTTATTACTCTTGACGAAGTTTTAAAAAAGGTTAAAGTTTTTCCTTCGTTAGAATTTTCAAGAGATAGACAAATATTATTAAAAATAAAAAAAGAACAAAGTGAAAAGAGCAAAAAAGGGGGTTAAAAAATGCAAGAATTAATGTTAAAAATTGTTAATGAATTACAACTTTGTATAAGTATTTTAATATCGGCAATGCTTGGTTTTATTATCGGTCTTGAAAGGAAAAGGCGTGGAAAAGAAGCAGGTATAAGAACGCATACTATTTTATGTTTGGGTTCTTGTATGTTTACCGTTATATCGTTAAATCTTTCAGCAACCCTTGATTTCGACCCTGCAAGAATAGCAGCACAAATCATATCAGGTATAGGCTTTTTAGGTGCTGGTATGATTATATTTAAAAGGAACGAAATACACGGACTTACAACTGCTGCGGGTATTTGGGCTACGGCAGGCGTAGGTATGGCTTGTGGTGCAGGATTATACGTTATAGCAATAGTAGCAACAATACTTATAATGATTGCTCAATGGTTATTGCATACCGATTTAAAAATCTTTGCAAAAGAAAAGTATTACGTTGTAAAAATTGTGTTTTTACAAACTGATAAAGACGTTGAAAATAAAAGAATAAAAGAATTTTTTGGAGTTGATAGGTTTAATCACCTTGTTATTGATAGAAAAGACAATGGCGATATTGTATATAAAGCAACCTTAAAAACTGCAAAAGAATATTCTTCTTCACAACTTGACGATTTTTTAAAAGAAAACAAATATATATTAACTATTGAAAGGTGTGACGACTTATAAAAGGGGCATTTAACTTATGAGTAATTATGAAATTTTAAAGAAAATATGTACTAATACCGACGGAATGGAAGATAGATTAAAACATTATAAAATGAGTAACGTTAAGTTTACTTCAAGTTCGTACAAAAAAGTTTTAAAGTTTAACGAAGACGTGTTAGATTACGTTTACGCTTCTTGCAAATATGGTGTTCACGGTGCTTATAAATTAAACTACAAAAAAGGGCTTTCATTTTTAGCAATTGCTGACGTTCACGGTTGTTACGAAAGGTTAAGGTCGGCAGTTTATTACTTAAACAACATTAAAAGTTTAGACTTTGGTATTCAACTTGGCGATATTCAACCATCAGGTTTTTCAGATAACGACGGAACGTGGTTTTCAAACTTAGTTAATAAAAGCAAAAAGCCGTTTTATAGCGTAGTTGGTAATCACGATGGTGGTAATACTTATAAAAAAGGTTTTAAAGGTTCAACGCAACAAGTTTTTGATAAATTCTTTGCTTCTACTAAACAAGCAATGCAATTACCTAATTTAGAAAAGACTTATTTTAGCGTTAATTACGACGATTATAAAGTTACGTTAGTTGTTTTAGATAATTACTTACAACCTGACGATAAAGACGAAAATGGCGAATTTATCTTTAAAAGAGGAAAAGATTGTTATAATCAAGAGCAAATCGACTTTTTAATTAAAACGTTAAAAGAAATGCCAAACGATTATCACTTATGTATTGCGTGCCACTCTTATTTTGAAGATAGTGAAACGGTAGAATGCAACTTTACTCAAAAAGATTCAACTTTTAACGTTTACATCACAAAGGCATACGAAGACAATAACGTAATTGCTACAATTGTTGATGCGTGGGCAAACGGCAAAAAGTTAGATTACGTAGTAAATCCTTTAAAAGAATTTTCTGCATATTCTTCAATTATCGTAAAAGCCGACTTTACCAATAAAAAGGGTGCGTTTATAGGTTATTTTACAGGTCACGTACACGTAGATATTGTTGGTAGAAATAAAAAATACCCTGACCAAAACATTTTTGCTTTTGCGTCGGCAGGGGATATATATCATTGTTGTAACACTGATTTACCACGAGTTCAAGGAACAAAAAGTGCCGACTTGTTAACCGTTTGTAGTGTAGATACTGAAAATAGGTTAGTAAACTTAGTAAGGGTAGGCTCTTGCATAACAACTACTATGGTTGAAAGAAAGTGTATATCAGTTAAATATTAAAAAACAAAGGTCAAATCGAAATGATTTGACCTTTTTAATTATAAAATGTGTATGTCGTGTTTTTTTGCTTCTTCTTCAAGACCATCAGGCCAAAGTGAAACTTGAACTTCGCCTATGTGTGCTTTTTGTAAAATAAACATACAAAGCCTTGATTGACCTATACCACCACCGATAGTTAATGGTAATTCATTATTCATTATTTGTTTGTGGTAATATAAGTTTAACCTTTCAGTTTTATTTCTTGCTTCAAGTTGTGATTTTAACGAGTTAGCGTCAACTCTTATACCCATACTTGAAATTTCAAAAGAAGAATCTAAAACTTCGTTGTAAAGTAAAATATCGCCGTTTAAGTCCCAATCGTCGTAATCGGGTGCTCTGCCATCGTGAGGTAAGCCGTTTTTAAGGTTTTTACCTATTTGCATTAAAAATACGGTGCCGTATTTTTTAGTGAGTGCCGATTCTCTTTGTTTTGGTGTTAAATTAGGGAACATTTCTTCGGCTTCACTTGTTGTGATAAACGTGCATTTTTTAGTCATATTAAGTGAAAGTTCACTAAATTCTTTTTTAGTCATTTCATTTACTTCGTAAATAACGTCAACTATATCTTGTACCGTCTTTTTTAAATATTCAACGTTTCTTTCACTTTTATCAATAACTTTCTCCCAATCCCATTGGTCAACGTAAATTGAATGGATATTATCAATATCGTCGTCACGGCGAATTGCGTTCATATCAGTGTATAAGCCCGTTTCTTTTGTAAAGCCGTATTTTTTAAGAGCAGTCCTCTTCCATTTTGCAAGCGAATGTACGATTTCAGCATTTCGTCCGTCAAGTTCCTTAATATCAAACCTAACAGCCCTTTCAACACCGTTTAAATCGTCGTTTAAACCTGTGTTAGAAAATACTAAAATAGGCGCTGATACCCTTATTAAAGAGAGTTTTTTGCTAAGTGCCCTTTCAAAATTATCTTTAACAAACTTAATAGCCTTTTCAGTAGTTATTACGTCTTGTTTGCATTTATAATTTTTTGGTATATATAAATTTTTCATATTAACCCCCTTTTGTAAAGATATTAACTATCATATAATAACAATACTTTTAATTTTTGTCAATTAAAAGTTAAACTCAACAATAGAATAGTTTAATATTTTTTTTAATATAATTATAATTAGGGTGATATTATGGGGTTTAGTGATTGTATTTTAAAATGTTTAAATTTAGACAATATGTCCTTTTTAGATAGTTATAGGGTGACTATTGTTGGAGAAAGGGGAGTTTATATCGAAGGTATTTTAAAAATTATCGACGTAAAAGACGATAGAATAATTTTGTCGGTTAAAAAGGGTAAATTAAACGTTTTTGGTAGCAGTTTAAAGTTAAAATCGTACTATGAAAAAGATATCGCTATTATAGGAAAGGTAATAAAAATTGAACTTGAAAATTAAAAAAGGGTTGCTTAGGTTAGAGTGTTTAATTGCGTGCAATAAAGAAAGTTATTTGGTAGAAATGTTGCACAGGAAAGGAGTTGACGTTTTAAAAGTAAAAAAAGTGGACTGTAATAATGTTATTATTACAGTTGATTACGTTTATCGCAATATTTTTTTTGCTATTTGTAAAAATATGTGCTATAATGTAAAAAGAATATGGTATAAAGGGGTAATGTCGCCTTTTGCTAATTTAGTTAGATATAGTAGTGTCGTTATCGGTTTTATATTGTTTGTAATATTGTCGTCTTTTTTAGGCAATAGCATATTGCAAATTGATTATATAGGTTCTGGTAAATCGGTTGCTAATCAAACGGCACATTTACTTGAAGAATACGGCGTAAAAAAATACGATAATTTTTCTAAATTAGATTTTGTTGATTTACAGACCTATATTTTAGAAAATAGTCCAAACCTTTCATTTGTAACTTGTAAAAAAAGTGGCAATAGGCTAATAATAGATAGTAGGCTTATTAAAGTTGAAAATCCGTCTATATCGCATGGTGGTAAAGATATTATTAGCGACGTTGACGGGGTAATTACTAAAATAAGCGTTTTGCGTGGCACTTCACTTTTTAACGTAGGCGACACCGTCAAGGTAGGCGACGTTTTAATAGGTGGTTATGCTATCGGCTCTAATGAAGAAACGTACGAAAGTTTTGCATTAGGCTACGTAATTATAAGTTATAAGTACAATGAAGTTTTTAAAACGGAAAATACAAGTAAAGAATATATAAATCAATGCAAAAAAATACTTTCGTTTAAATTTAACGACGAAGTTGTTAGTGAAGAAGTTGAAATAATAGACGGCGGTTTTAGTATTACTTTAACACTAAGCCGATACGTAGGGGGATAAATTGAGTAAAATACAAACTCTTGTAAAAATTAACGAAAAGGACGTGTTAACGGCGTTACTTGGCGTTTTTGATGAAAATTTAGAATTAATAATGCGTGAAACTGACGTTACGGCATACGTTAACGAAAAGGGTATTTTAATTAGTGGCGAAGAGCAAAACGTAGTCCTTTGCGAAAAGGTGGTAAATAAACTTGCGTCAATAATAACTCTTGGCGAAACGATAGATAAGTCAGTTATAATTTATTGTATAGATATAGCAAGGAACGGCAGTATAGACGGCTTTGAAAAGTTGGTTAGTGGCGTAGTTGCTATAACGTCAAAAGGTAGGCAAATAAAGTGCAAAACTTTTGGACAAAAACAATACGTTGAAGCAATTAAGTCAAACACCGTTGTATTTGGCGTAGGCCCGGCAGGTACGGGAAAAACTTATTTGGCGGTGGCATTAGCAGTTCAGTCTTACAAAATGAAAGAAGTTGAAAAAATCATTTTAACAAGACCAGCCGTAGAAGCAGGCGAAAAGTTAGGTTTTTTACCAGGCGATTTACAAAATAAAGTTGATCCGTATTTAAGACCTTTGTACGACGCGCTTCAAGAGATGTTCGGTTTTGAAACTTATCAAAAACTTCTTGAAAGAAACGTAATAGAAGTTGCGCCACTAGCTTACATGCGCGGTAGAACTTTAAGTAATAGTTATATTATTTTAGACGAGGCGCAAAACACAACCAAAGAGCAAATGAAGATGTTTTTAACAAGGCTTGGCGAAAACAGCAAGATGTTAATAAACGGCGATATCACTCAAATAGATTTGCCTTGTGGAAAGGAAAGCGGGCTTAT